>NZ_CP022286.1:0-104579 GCF_002216165.1 Halomonas sp. N3-2A
TGACGACCATAGCACGCGTGAACCACCTGATCCCATGCCGAACTCAGAAGTGAAACCGCTTAGCGCCGATGGTAGTGTGGGGTCTCCCCATGCGAGAGTAGGTCATCGTCAGGCACTTATTTAACAAAGAACCCAGCCAACCGGCTGGGTTTTTTGTTTGCGCGGAAGAAAAAACACTCCCTAGCCCCTATCACAAAGCGGCCACCTTCCGAAGCATGCATCGCCCGTCATTCCCGAATCACCGCACCGTCATTCCCGAGTGGGGTTATCGGGAATCCACCTTGACCTTGGCCTGCAACAGCCCGAAACCCCAATTCAACATGGATTCCCGCTAAGGACCTGCGGGAATGACGAGGCGGCGCGGAGGGCTGGGTGGCGTCATCGCCAGGTACTTATTAAACAAAGAATCCAGCCCATTGGCTGGATTTTTTGTGTGTGAAAGAAAGTCACTTAGCTGGCAGCAAAAAAAATTTACGAATTTATTCAATTATATAGTTAGTGATTGCGTAACAATCCTTCAAACTTCCCATCATCTCTCCAGTAGACCCAGTGGATCAAATACTTCACTATCAAGATTCTAACAACAGTGTTTGTGCCAGGGTTTATGTCACCGAGTGTGTGTCAGAGCTAGCAGAGCGATATGCGTATTTCTATCTGTTTCTCAGACTCTGGTGATAAGTGGCTTCGCTTAACAATTGAATAATGCGCCATTGCTTGGGAGCAGGTGTTATGTCGGATTGGACGTCTGGATACATAGCGGATATTAATTATACTTACGGTTATTACACTGAACTTAATCCTTTGCGAATTGCGCTAGGATTTATCAACGCCGGTATTCGGCCGCCAAACGTTATTAACGCCTGTGAACTAGGGTTTGGTCAGGGCATTAGCACCAACATTCATGCGGCTGCTTCACAAATCAATTGGTACGGGACAGATTTTAATCCCCATCAAGCAGCCTTTGCGCAGGAGTTATCATCTATTAGCGGTGCTAATGCAAAGCTACATGATGATGCATTTGATGAATTTTGCCAGCGTGATGACCTACCTGAATTCGACTATATCGGCCTTCACGGCATATGGAGCTGGATTTCGGATGAAAACCGCGCAGTGATTGTCGATTTTATTCGCCGTAAGTTGAAGGTGGGAGGTGTGCTGTACATTAGCTACAACACACAACCAGGATGGGCAGCCATGGTGCCTATGCGTGACCTATTAGCCGAGCACGCGGACCTTATGAGTGCTCAGGGGGCGGGCACCATTTCGAGAATTGAAGACGCGATCACGTTTGCCGAGCAGTTGGTGGCCGTGAACCCAGAGTACTGTAATGCTAACCCCCAGATTAAGAATCGCTTAGCGAAAATTAAACAAGATAATAAAAATTACATAGCTCATGAATACTTTAACCGCGATTGGGAGCCGATGGCATTTGCTAAAATGGCACGCTGGCTAGAACCCGCCAAGATGGATTGGGCTTGCAGTGCGCGATATGTAGATGCCATTGAAAGTATTCAGTTAACCAATGAGCAACAGGCCTTAATTAATAACATTCCTAACCCGCTATTTCGCCAGTCGGTGCGTGATTTTTGTGAGAACCGTCAGTTTCGTACCGATTACTGGGTCAAAGGGGCGCGCCGCTTAAGTGGGCTTGATAAAGATGAAATGCTAGATGGTCTTCGCGTGATTATGGGAGTGCCACGTAAAGATGTGCAGCTAAAAATCGCAGGGCGACTGGGTAACTTTGACTTGCCTAGCAATATTTATACGCCGCTGCTAGATGCGCTTTCATCCTATCAACCGGTATTTGTATCCGAACTTTGGAAGGTTGCAAAAGAGTATGGAGTAGGGCGTCCTGCATTGAACAGTGCAATTGCCATACTGGCATCAAAGGGTATTATTTTGCCTGCCCAGTCCGACGATGATATTTCTAAAGTAGCGTCCAAGACTGGTCGACTAAATCGTTTTTTAATGAGCCAGTCAAGAAGCACGACTGAGTTGAGTTATCTCGCAAGCCCGGTGACAGGAGGTGGTGTCGCTGTCTCGCTGTTCCATCAGTTTTTCCTGCTTGCCACGTTAGAGGGCGGCGAGGACGCTAAAACGTTGGCTACTTTTGCATGGCGTATTTTGGCGTCTCAAAACAAATGCCTGCTTAAAGAGGGCAAGCCAGTTTCAGATGAAAATGAGAATTTGGCTGAGCTTGAGCGTCAGGCTGGTGATTTTCTAGACGCGCGGTTGCCCCTCTACCGAGCGTTAAAAATTATCTGATCAATGGGGCGTGCCACTGCCATATAACATGTGTGTAGCGACGTTTGCCGCTGCACGCATGTCTTGAGGTTGAAGGCGGTTATCTTGCTTGGATTTATGTCAAAATGTTGCTCTCACGGAGGAACGCTATGACACAGATGCAATGGGACCAGTTATTATCCCCTCAACGCCTTCACGATAAACGCCCTGGCGGTGTACGTGAAGCAACCCACGAAATCGGGCGAAGTCCTTTTCATAAAGATCATGATCGTATCGTTTTCTCGGGCTCCTTTCGGCGTTTGGGTCGGAAAACGCAAGTGCATCCACTGACTGAAAATGATCATATCCATACACGCTTGACCCATTCACTGGAAGTCGGCTGCGTTGGTCGCTCGCTAGGCATGATTGTGGGCGAGTTACTAAGGGACCGCCTGCCTGGCTGGATCACACCCGCTGACTTAGGAGTAATCGTTCAGACAGCGTGCCTAGGACATGATATTGGCAACCCCCCTTTTGGCCATGCCGGTGAATATGCAATTCGTGATTGGTTTCGGCGTGCCCAACAAAGTGGCTTGCTAGATGGCTTGTCTGATGCAGAGCGTGATGACTTACTGACCTACGAAGGCAATGCCCAAGGCTTCCGTGTTATTACCCAAATTGAGTACAACCAGTTTAATGGTGGCATGCGGTTATCAGCCGCTACGTTAGGTACTCTGCTTAAATATCCCTGGACAGTACGCTACAGCGGGCGGGCTGGTAAGTTCGGTTGTTACCAGTCTGAACAGGCGCTGTTAAAAGAAGTGGCTGATGCTGTCGGGCTTCTTCCCCAAGGAGATCAGCGCTGGTGTCGTCACCCGCTTGCCTGGCTTGTCGAAGCGGCTGATGATATCTGCTACGCCCTGCTTGATTTAGAAGATGGCTTAGAGATGGGGATTCTTCGCTATGAGGAAGTGGTCGAGATACTGCGTCAGATCGCGGGCGAATTCCCTCCAGAATACGCTGAGATGGAGAGGCGGAAAGTATCTCAGCGGCGTCGAATTGCGTTACTGCGCGGGGCCGCTATGGAACGCGCGGTGAATGATGTGGGGGCGGTTTTTGTGCAGCATGAGCAAGCGTTGCTCAGCGGAACGTTAGGCCAGGATTTATTGGAGCTGTGTCATCCTGATCTGGGGTGGGGCGTTCAAGCGGCAAAGCAGTTAGCTCGTGAGCGCATTTTTCAAAATGAGCGCAAAGCCAAACTTGAAATTGGTGCCTATACAACGCTAGGGATTTTATTAGAAGCATTTATTGGTGCTGCTAATGAGCTACATCACACAGGGCATAGCTCATTCAAGCACCAGCGCGTGCTGGCGTTGATTGGTGAAAACACGCCATTGCCGTCCTGGACGCTCTACGATAGCTATCGGCGCATGCTGGATTTTATTGGTGGCATGACCGATCACTATGCTGTCGATCTTGCGCAAGAAATGGGAGGGCGCTTGCGCGGTAATTAATCTTCTATACGGAGGGTTGACGCAGGTGTTTGAGCTCCATCAGGCGTGCACGCTCAATGAGTAGATGAATCACTTTATCGTGAATGGCATCGCTCATCTGGCCAGGGGTGAGCTCGGTTAGTTGACGTGATAGCTGCTCACCGCTAACGACTAATATATCGGGGGCAGCTTCGCTAGTATCAACGTCCCAACCCGGCAAAACCAATACACCTTGTACCGGCACAGGAACACCACAACGACGCTCAAGCCATTGCGTCAGCCAACTAACACCCTGACGTGTTTTATGCAGAGGGCGGCGTTCTTGCCAGTGAGGAAAACGTAGCCGCTCACGTTCAACAGCTACGCTATTAAGCTCCTTCCCATTGCTGCCAATCGCTAATGCTCGTGCACGTGTTTCTACCACGAAAACGCCATGTGGTGTGACAACGACATGATCAATAGTAAAGCTATCGGTGGGGACGTCGTGAAACACATAATAAGGGTGGGCTTCTGGCCTCACCATGCGTTCAAGTTCTTGGCCAACGGCTAATTCACAAGCTAAACCGAGTTTAAGACGGCGAATGCGCTGGTAATCGCGCACAAGTAACAGTGAAAAAGCCAGTACTAACAGCGTGCTAAGTAAGCCATATAATGCCCACTCCAACCAGTCTTGCTTCTCCACAAACAGCATACGGCCCATGCCATACACCAGCGGGGCAAGGCTAATAATGGGACCGAGCGCACCATTTAAAAACAGGCTAGAAAAAGCTTGGTCAAGGCGGTGCCGCAGAGCTTGACCGGGTTCACGCAAGGGAGCATTAAAGGGAGACTGAACGCGTGCATCGTGAAGGCTACGCAGCGCCAAGACAATGCCACCCATGGCCGCCATGGGAAACAGAAAAATGAGTGGTAGCAGGTATTCTAACCAATTCATTGCAGTGCCTTGCCCTTTAGTGCTTTGCCTCAAGACAGAGCGCTATCACAGAAGTGTGTCAACCACCTGCTAATTTAACTTGGTAGCCTAACGATGTTAATGCTTGCTGTAACGTTTCCCGGTGATCGCCCTGAATTTCGATAATGCCATCTTTTACAGCACCACCGGTGCCACAGCGTTTCTTCAGTGTCTTAGCAAGCGTTTTCAACTCCGCATTGGAAAGCGGTATGCCGCTAATCGTGGTGACTCCTTTTCCCTTGCGACCACTGGTTTCACGTCGGATTCGCACAATGCCGTCTAAATCAGCAATGCGCGCTTGCTCGCTGGTATCTGCGCAGCGGCATTGGTCGACAGACTCGCGGCAGCTTGGGCAAGTCTTGCCTTGCTCTGTTGAATACACAAGGCCGCCGAGCTGATCACGTAATGAAGCCATACTTATTTCTCTATTGAATGTTGAGGCACTGGCATCTGCCACTTTTCATGAGTAAGGCGCTCAACGACTGCAGGTAGCTGATACATGTTGCTGATCATAATAGCGCCTTCAGGCGTAGTTTCAGCGTCTGGGTAACGATTCAAGTGAATGACGGTCATGCCAGCTTGTAGAGCGGCCCTTACGCCAACGAGTGCGTCATCGATGGCAATACAATCACTTGCTGAAAAACCCATGATACTAGCTGCATGAAGGTGAAGACAGGGCTCTGGTTTCCAGCAGTTAGCCGTATAACCGCTGAACAAACGCTTCCCAAAGTAGCTGGCTAGGCCGGTTGCTTGTAAAGCAGTATGAATTTTGCTTTCTGGGCCATTAGATACAACCGCACTCGGGTAATTACTCAATACTTCAAGTGATTCATGGACGCCAGGAATTGCCTTCAGCTCGCTTGATAAACGATTAGCTAAGTTGGTTCGCATCGCCTGCTCCATGCTAGCTAATTGAGCTTCATCGACACTACCGTAACGCTGCTGTAACTCTGCCACAATTCGTCGAAAACGGGCACCTCGAAACTCGCCGAGATAATCGGTGGATTTAAAGGGTAAGCCTACCGAATTTAGACCGATAGCCATTTCTTCCGCTAGAAGTGGCTCGCTATCAACGAGGGTGCCATCACAGTCAAACAGCAAAAGTGGAAGCGGCATTGTCATTCCTTGCAACGTCTTTCGCGCTGCCCGTGTTAGTTTAAGCCGACCATACTGCTATTGAACGGGATTTTTAGCTCTTTGTGAACACTGTTTGATAATTTTTTACAGGTTTATATCTAGGGGCCCAAGGAAAGGGCTGAGTGATAGCCTCATTGCTGGGGCAGGAAGGGCTTTTTAAAGCAACAGCACTGATGGGTAGCCATGTTTAGACTAAGCTTTGATAACCACAAAAAAGGAGAGCTTCGATGCGATTTACACCTTGGGTGTTTTCAATTGCTTTCTGTACATCCCTACTGATGGCAGGGCAAGCGCAAGCCGAAACGTCAGATTCAGATAATACGCAGCACGACGCATTAGGCGATGCGGCATTAGAGGAGAAGTACGGTATCAAGGCAGGAGCAGTTCAGCGAGATGAGCCCACTTCCAACGACGCTGAGGAAACCAGCGGCGATGAAAGTAACCATGCTGATAATGCAGAAGATACAGAAGATACAGAAGATACAGAAGATACAGAGGGAGGCACGGGAGGTACTGGTAGTGCCGAGGATGCAATCGAAAGCGGTGAGGGTGAGCAGAGCAACGACGATAATAAGTAGTGCTTTTAGCGTGTTAAGCGTCGCGAATTAGCACTACACTGCGCTGCAATAAATAAGGCGACCAATCGGCCGCCTTAAGGGGGATACGTGAAGAGAAAGTTACTTCACTTTAGGTGCCAGCTCGCCGCGCTCGTAGCGCTGGAACATTACTTCTAAGTTGACGGGTTTAATTTTGCTCGCATTACCAGCAGTGCCGAAAGCTTCATAGCGTGCAATACACAGGTCACGCATGGCGGTCACGGTTTCTTTAAGGAATTTACGCGGGTCGAACTCGGAAGGGTTCTGGGCCATAAAGCGGCGGACTGCACCCGTAGAAGCAAGACGTAAATCGGTGTCGATGTTGACTTTACGAACACCGTGTTTAATGCCTTCGATGATCTCTTCGACCGGTACACCATACGTTTCCGGAATTTGACCACCATACTGGTTAATCACTTCCAGCCACTCTTGTGGCACGGATGATGAACCGTGCATTACCAGATGCGTGTCGGGAATGCGCGCATGGATCTCTTTAATGCGTTGGATCGACAGGGTGTCGCCAGTGGGTGGCTTGGTAAATTTATAAGCCCCGTGGCTGGTACCAATGGCGATAGCCAGCGCATCTACGTGGGTTGCTTTGACAAACTCAGCGGCTTCTTCAGGGTCGGTGAGCATCTGTTCCATGTCCAGCTTGCCCTCGGCACCAATGCCGTCTTCTTCGCCAGCCATGCCCGTCTCTAAGCTGCCTAGGCAGCCTAGCTCGCCTTCAACGGAGACACCACAAGCATGCGCCATTTCTACGGCACGGCGAGTGACATCGACGTTGTAGTCATAGTCCATCGGTGTTTTACCGTCTTCACCCAAAGAGCCGTCCATCATTACTGAGGAGAAGCCGAGTTGAATGGAGCGCTGGCAAACAGCAGGGCTAGTACCGTGGTCCTGATGCATCACGACTGGAATATGCGGGAACTCTTCAACTGCTGCCAAGATCAGGTGGCGCAGGAAGGGGGCACCAGCATATTTCCGCGCGCCAGCAGAGGCTTGCACGATAACCGGCGAGTCAGTGGCGTCAGCAGCTTCCATGATGGCGCGCATCTGCTCAAGGTTATTAACGTTGAATGCTGGAATACCGTAGCCATATTCGGCTGCGTGGTCGAGCATTTGGCGCATGCTGATCAAAGCCATGGGATCACCTTAGTTGGGTTGTATGTATGTACAAAGGCAGTGAGCGTGCCATTTGTTTAAAGATTTAACCGCGCTGAGCGGCAGCCTCGAGTGCGGCGACGGCAGGCAACTGCTTGCCTTCAACGTACTCAAGAAATGCGCCACCGCCAGTAGAGATATAGGAAACGCGGTCAGCAATGGCATATTTATCAATCGCTGCTAACGTATCACCGCCCCCAGCAATTGAGAAAGCGCTACTGTCGGCAATCGCCTGAGAAAGCACTTCGGTTCCTTTACCAAACTGATCAATTTCAAATACACCGACAGGGCCATTCCACAAAATAGTGCCTGCATTTTTCAGTAAGCTGGCTAAGTGGCTAGCGGTGTCGGGACCGATATCCAGAATCATTTCGTTATCGGCGACCTGATCAACTGGCTTGATGACAGCTTCTGCGGAATCAGAAAACTCAGTGGCAACGACGACATCCGTCGGTAACGGAATGGCTACTTTTTCCATGAGTGCTTTTGCCTGGCCGATTAAATCTGCCTCAAAGAGCGATTTGCCAACATTATAGCCTGCCGCAGCGATAAACGTGTTGGCGATACCACCACCAACAATCAGTTGGTCGCATTTGTCTGAAAGGGCGGTGAGTACGTCTAACTTGGTGGATACTTTAGAGCCGCCTACAATGGCTGTCATGGGGCGCGCCGGGTTTGCCAACGCTTTTTCAAGCGCATCAAGCTCTTGGGCAAGCAGCGGTCCTGCGCACGCCTGTGGCGCAAAGCGCGCCACGCCGTGAGTAGAGGCCTGCGCACGATGAGCCGTACCGAAGGCATCCATTACAAAAACGTCGCATAACGCTGCGTATTGCTTGGAAAGCTGTTCGTCGTCTTTTTTCTCACCGTTGTTAAAGCGCACGTTCTCTAGCAGCACAACATCGCCGTTAGCCAATGTTGGCGCTGTCTTGAGATAATCGCTGATCAGCGTAACGGGGCGGCTAAGCAACTCGCCTAAGCGCTCAGCGACGGGTGCGAGTGAAAATTCTTCAGCAGGCTCACCTTCAGTAGGACGGCCTAAGTGACTCATTAGCATCACTTTTGCACCTGCTTGAGCTGCTGCCTGAATGGTTGGCAGCGCCGCGCGAAGACGAGCGTCACTGGAAACACGGCCATGCTTGATCGGTACGTTAAGGTCTTCACGAATCAGCACGCGCTGCCCTTCCAGGGGCAGGTCGGTCATTTTTTGCACGTTCATGTGAGCGGTTTCCTCGTGTTCAAGCAGATGAAAAGACATGATGCAGGCCTAGCGAGCGTTGCTTTTGGAAAGCGATGCCAGCCGCTGGGTGATATCCAGCATACGATTGGCAAAGCCCCATTCATTATCAAACCAACACAGCAGCTTAATTAAGCGTGTCCCCGCGACCCGTGTTTGCGTGGCGTCTAGGATGCCAGAGCGTGGATCATGATTAAAATCTATCGATGCCATGGGGGCTTCGGTATAGCCTAATACGCCAGCTAAGCGCTGCTGACTGGCGGATCGTAGTAAGTCGTTAACGTGCTCGGCGCTCGTATCACGACGCACAGTCAATGCGGCATCCATCGCAGAGACATTAATGGTGGGTACGCGCACGTGCAGGCATTCAAAACGACCGGACAGACTTGGCATCAGGCGACTGATCCCGACGGCCAACCCCGTGTCTACGGGGACAATTGACTGCATGGCCGAGCGTGTCAGGCGCAGATCCGTTTGATGATAAGCATCAATGACGGGCTGGTCGTTCATGGCCGAGTGAATAGTGGTGGTAACGCCGTGTTCAAGCCCTAGTGCTTCGTCCAGTACGGTGAGTAACGGGACAAGGCAGTTGGTGGTGCATGAGGCTGCTGAGAGAATGCGCTGGGAGAGTGTGAGCTCATGTTCGTTGATGCCCCACACAATCGTCGTATCCACATCGCTTTCGGCGGGTTGAGAAAACAGCAGTCGCTTAGCGCCAGCGGCTAAATGCTGCTCCGCTGTCGCACGATCCTTGAAACTACCAGAGCATTCCAGAACTAAATCAATGTCTAGTGCTGCCCAGGGCAGAGCCTGCGGATCACGCTCGCAAAGAACGTGTATGCGCTGGCCATTGATAAGCAGGCATTCACCGTCATTATCTACTTCGCCTGGGAAACGCCCATGGGTCGTATCGTAGCGAGTAAGGTAGGTAATCGTCGCAAGATCAGATAGCTCATTGATGGCGACCACTTCAATTTCTGGGTGGTTGCGCTCAACCAATGCTCTTAACACGCATTGGCCAATGCGTCCGTAACCATTAATGGCAATTCGATATGTCGAGTTTGCATTAGCCATGTCGCGAAGCGGCTCTCAAAAAATTGCTCAATGATAGCGTATTTCAACTGAGTTTGTTTTTCAGCTGACCGTGCCGATCAGCCGCCAGGCGAGTGGCAGCAACAGGGCGGTAAAAATACCGGTTAAACTCATGCCTAACGAGGCAAACGCGCCGGCCGTTGGGCTCAGTTCAAATGCTCGCACAGTGCCAATGGCATGGCCATTGAGACCCAGTGCGAAGCCAATAATGCGTTCATCGTTAATTTTAAGCAGCCGAGCAACGACACTCACGAAGGGAATAGTAACGACCCCTGTCATTAACAGCGCCCCCATGAGTAACGCTACGTTGCCGCCGAGCTGTTCAGTAATGCCGATGGCGATTGGTGCGGTGACTGATTTGGCGGCGAGTGACGCCAAAATAGTTGGGCTAGCCCCCATCAGCCAAGCAATGCCTATTGCGTAGCAAGCCGCTAGTGCGGCGGCGACTGGTAAGCAAAGTGTCAGCGGTTGCCAAAGCTCACGAATGCGCGGCAACTGTTGATAGAGTGGCATGCCTAAGGCAACGGTCGCCGGCCCTAACAAAATGGTGAGCCATGAGGCCCCTTGTTGGTAAAGCGAATAAGGCAGCCCTATCGCGACGAGTGCCGCTGCTAATAGCAACGCAGCGATTAGAATAGCGGGTAGCCAAGAAGGGTTACGCAAGCGCTTAAAGATCAGGTTGCCGAGCAAATAGGCTGCAAGGGTAAGTCCTACAGCAAACAGCGGTGTGGCTGTTAGGGTGGACAACATATCAGTGGGCATCTGATCGCCCAATTAGCCGTTGTAATAACCATAACGTGGTAATCACGCTTAATAACGTCCCTAGCAATAGCGCAATAAGTATGGCGAACCACTGACCTGCGAGTTCATCCAGAATAAAGAACACGCCAACGACGCCTGGCATAATCAACATGGCCAGAAGCGCGATTAACGGTTGTGCTGCGGCCGCTAAACTTGAAGGCACGCGCCCTAAGACACCAAGGGTGGCACATAGCAACAGCATGCCCACCACCCCTGAAGAAAAAGGCAAACCGGAGAAGTGGATGACCACTTCCCCAATTAACCAATAGCTAATTAGCCATAGCAGACCATTTAGCGCGGGCATGGCAGAACCCGCGCTAGATCAGCCTGCATGGCGTTAGCCCAGTAGCTCATTGGCCTGTTTAACAATATTTTCAACCGTAAAGCCGAAATGTTTGAACAGTTCGCCCGCAGGTGCAGATTCACCGTAGGTGGTCATACCGATAACACGACCATCCAGGCCAACGTACTTGTACCAGTAGTCGGCATGGCCCGCTTCGATCGCAATCCGCTTGGTGACTGCCTTGGGCAGTACACTTTCACGGTATTCCGCGTCTTGGCCATTAAAACAGTAGGTTGACGGCATGGAAACCACGCGTACCGCTTTACCTTGCTGTTCTAGTTCTGCTGCGGCGTCCATGGCAAGCGATACTTCAGAGCCGGTAGCAATCAAAATCAGCTCGGGCGTACCGTCACTGTCTTTCAAAATGTAACCACCACGCTGAATGGCCGCTAGTTGCGCCTTAGTGCGCTGCTGATGAGGCAGGTTCTGGCGCGAGAGCACCAGCGCGGTGGGGCCGGCGTGACGCTTCACCGCTGCATCCCAGGAAGCCGCTGTTTCAACCGCGTCACAGGGGCGCCATGTGTTCAGGTTAGGCGTTGTGCGCAGGCTGGTCAGCTGCTCAATCGGCTGGTGGGTGGGACCGTCTTCGCCCAGGCCAATAGAGTCATGGGTAAATACATAAATGGCTTGTTGGCCCATCAGCGCGGCCATCCGCACGGCGTTACGCATGTATTCCATGAAAATCAGGAAGGTCGCGCCATAAGGTACGAAACCACCGTGAAGGGCGATACCATTCATCACCGCACCCATGCCGAACTCACGTACCCCGTAGTGCAGGTAATTGCCGCTAGCGTCTTCCGGCGTGATGGCTTTGGCGCCCTTCCAGAAGGTCAAGTTAGACGGCGCAAGATCGGCGCTACCGCCGAGCAGCTCGGGCATTTGCGGGCCGATAACATTCAACGCTTCAAAAGAGGCCTTGCGAGAGGCAATGCTTTCACCTTTCTCTTGCGCCTGCTCAATGAGCGCAGCGGTTGAAAGTTCTGCCGGTAGCTGCGCCTTCATGCGGCGCTCAAACTCTTTGGCTTCGGCTGGGAATGCTTCGGCATAACGGGCGAAGCGGGCATCCCACTCCTGCTGGCGGGTTTTGCCAGCGTTACGGGCATCCCAAGCAGAGTACACGGGCTCGGGGATATGGAACGGTGCGTGTTCCCAGCCGAGTTGCTTACGGGCGAGGGCCACTTCGTCGTCACCTAAGGGTGCACCGTGTGCCTCTTCTTTACCCTGTTTGTTAGGTGCGCCAAAGCCAATGATTGTTTTGCAGATAATCAGGCTCGGCTTATCGTCGTGGCTCTTGGCTAATTCAATGGCCGCTTTGATCTCTTCCGGCTTATGGCCGTCGACGTTTGGCACCACGTGCCAGCCGTACGCTTCAAAGCGCTTAGCGGTGTCGTCGGTAAACCAGCCTTCAACCTCGCCATCAATAGAGATGCCGTTGTCGTCATACAGGGCAATCAGCTTGCCAAGCTGCTGAGTACCTGCCAGCGATGCGGCTTCATGGGAGATGCCTTCCATTAAGCAGCCGTCACCCAGGAAGCACCACGTATGATGATCAACAATGTTGTGGCCAGGGCGATTAAACTGCGCGGCCAGGGTTTTTTCAGCAATCGCAAAACCAACGGCGTTGGCGAACCCTTGGCCCAGCGGGCCGGTGGTGGTCTCAATGCCTGGGGCGTAGCCAAATTCCGGGTGGCCAGCCGTGGGCGAATGCAACTGGCGGAAGTTCTGTAGCTGTTCCAGGCTTAATTCGTAGCCGCTGAGGTGCAGCAGCGAATAAAGCAGCATTGAGCCGTGGCCATTAGACAACACGAAGCGGTCGCGATCAGCCCATTTGGGATCTTCGGGGTTGTGCTTGAGGTAGTCATTCCACAGCACCTCGGCGATATCAGCCATGCCCATAGGCGCGCCAGGGTGGCCAGATTTGGCCTTCTGAACAGCATCCATGGAAAGGGCGCGAATGGCATTGGCCAGCTCAAAACGGGACGGCATGGGGGTGCTCCTCGCCTGAAAACGGAAATAATAAAGGCGCTATTGTCGCTGACTTCCCCGGCGGCGGCAAATTCTGGAGCCACGTTCTGGGAAGAACCCCCAACAGCGTGTAGACTCTGCCTCCCGAAGTGGTAGCGAAAATTGTCGTGCCGCTTCTATATATGGGCAGGGAACTGAACTTCCTGCCATGATTTCCTGCTGATGCTGCGGTCACTCTGCAGCCGTCATACAGAGGGTCGAGAGCGCGATGAGCGAATATTCCCTGTTTACCTCCGAGTCTGTCTCCGAAGGGCATCCTGATAAGATTGCCGACCAGATTTCCGACGCGGTACTAGATGCCATTATCGCCCGAGATAAACAGGCCCGCGTTGCCTGTGAAACCATGGTGAAGACAGGCGTTGCCATTATTGCTGGTGAGATCACCACGTCTGCGTGGGTTGATCTGGAAGCGCTGGTACGTGATGTGATTACCGATATTGGCTACACCTCATCTCGCGTGGGCTTTGATGGCGCAACCTGTGGGGTGATCAACCTGATCGGCAAACAAAGCGTTGATATCGCTCAGGGCGTCGACCGCACGAAACCTGAAGATCAGGGTGCTGGCGATCAGGGGTTGATGTTTGGCTACGCGACTAACGAAACCGATTCGTTTATGCCGGCGCCAATTCACTACTCGCACCGTTTGGTTGAGCGTCAGGCGGAGCTGCGTAAAAACGGCCTGCTGCCGTGGCTACGCCCAGATGCCAAAAGTCAGGTAACGTTCCGTTATAACGCGGAAGGCAAACCCTGTGGTGTCGATGCTATCGTATTGTCTACTCAGCACGACCCGGAAATCGGCCAAGACGACCTGCGCAAAATGGTTAAGCGCGAAATCGTCGAGCAGGTGATTCCCGCTGAGTGGCTGGATGAGCATACCCAGTACCACATTAATCCGACCGGCCAGTTTGTGATTGGTGGCCCGGTGGGCGACTGTGGCTTAACAGGGCGTAAAATTATCGTCGATACGTACGGCGGTATGGCGCGGCATGGTGGTGGAGCCTTCTCTGGCAAAGACCCGTCTAAAGTTGACCGCAGCGCCGCTTATGCTGGCCGTTACGTGGCTAAAAACGTCGTTGCCGCAGGCTTGGCTGATAAGTGCGAAATCCAGGTTTCCTACGCTATCGGCGTTGCCGAACCGACGTCGGTTTCCATTGATACCTTCGGCACCGGTAAAGTCGACGATGCTAAAATTGTCGAGCTAGTGCGTGAGCACTTTGATCTGCGCCCTTACGCGATTACTAAAATGCTCGACCTGCTACATCCGATGTATCGCCTCACGTCTGCTTATGGTCACTTTGGACGTGAGCCGTTTGAGCATAGCTACAGCTGGGTAGACGACAAAGGCCAGGTGCATACCGAAACCTTTACCGCCTTCCCGTGGGAAAAGACCGATAAAGCCGATACTCTGCGCCAGGCTGCTGGTTTGTAAACCAAACCACGCCTGTTGTAAGAGAGAACGCCCCTATGGCCTACGCCAAGGGGCGTTTTTGTTGTGCGTTGAACGGGATGATAAGCCTTACGCTAAGGTTACTTTATGGATAAGGGAGGTAAGAGGGAGAGGTGGAGCATGAGACAGTGGCGTACAGCAGGCTGGAAATGGTTACTGGTTGCTTGGTTAATGAGTGTCACCTTATCCGCACAGGCCAACGTGTGCCCTGATTGGCCCCGTGAGCAGCTAGCGCAAGAGAGCCAAACACTGGCAGAGCATATTGCTCGATGGGACAGTGCCTATCACGATCAGGGCGAGTCACTAATTGATGATGAGCTTTACGATCAAGCGGTCGCTCGGCTAGCAAACTGGCAAGACTGCCTGGGTGAAGTGGCTCGGCAACGACCGTTAACCAGAGTCACCCGCAGCGCTGGCACGCTAGATCACCCCGTGGCGCAAACGGGCTTGAATAAAGCCGATGATGACGGTGTGCGACGCTTTATGAGCCGCCGAGACGATCTTTGGATTCAGCCTAAAATCGATGGTGTGGCGATAACGTTACGCTACGAGGAGGGCGTGTTGGTCGAAGCGATTAGCCGCGGTGACGGCGAACGTGGTCAGAACTGGACGGCTCGTGTACAGCAGCTTCCCGCCGTGCCAAATAGGCTACCAACGCCGCTCTCAGCCGTATTCCAAGGCGAACTCTACTGGATATTAAATGATCATATTCAGTCGCAGTCCCCAGCCTCTGGCGCGCGAGGCGCTGTTGCCGGGGCCATGGCTCAACTATCACCTTCGCGGCAAACCCGTGAGCGTATCGGGCTGTTTATCTGGGATTGGCCAGAAGGGCCGAGAGAGATGAATGAAAGGCTAGGCCAACTGACCGCGTTAGGCTTTGATACCGCCGATTACACCCATCCTATTAATGCCCAGCATGACGCCGCCAACTGGCGCGATACGTGGTTTAACGGCCCATTGCCGTTCGCCACCGATGGAGTGGTACTGAAACAGTCCGAACGCCCTGGGGTTCAACGCTGGTCATCATCGCCGCCGGAGTGGGCCGTTGCGTGGAAGTACCCCGCTCAGCAGGCGTTGGCTCAGGTGCGTGGCGTCGAGTTTCGCGTTGGTCGAACAGGACGCGTGACGCCGCTGTTGTGGCTTTATCCAGTCACGCTAGAAGGACGGCGTATTAGTCGTGTGTCGCTGGGGTCTCTGGAGCGCTGGGAAGCATGGGACGTGCGCCCGGGTGATCATATCGCGATAACATTGGCGGGTCTCACTATTCCCCAGGCAACAGAAGTCGTTTGGCAAACCCGGGAGCGAGCGGCCCTTAGCGTGCCCTCGCCAGAGCGTTATCACCTGTTAAGTTGTTTTACGCTTACCACGGACTGCGACGCGCAGTTGCTGGCGCGGCTTAGCTTCTTAAGCGATCAGTTAAACATGCAGGGCGTGGGAGAGGGCACCTGGAAAGCGCTTATGGAGGCAGGTGTTGTGACCGAACTGCTAGGCTGGCTGGCAGCAACGCCAAACCAACTTCAGCAAGCATACGGCGTGGGCGACGCCCGCTCAGTAGCGCTTGTCGCTCAGTTCCAGGCCGCACAGGCGGCCTCCTATTCTCAGTGGTTAATGGCGTTAGGGATGCCACCAGGTGGCAATGCTCAGCTAGGCGACTGGGATACGTTGGCAGGGTACACACGCTCAGATTGGCAAGCCGAACCCGGCGTAGGCCCCGTGCGTGCTGACGCGCTGGTGGCATTTTTCAGCCACCCAGACGTACAGCGGATGGCCGCTCAGCTAAAGCTGACGGGGGTTGAAGGCTTTTAACCCAATCAGAGGCCTAGCCCGGTAAGGCGCAGCATTAGGTGGAGATAGAGAGGAATGAGTAATGGCGCTAATAGCGTGGTGGTAAGCACCGCTAATGCTCCTTTTTGCGGTTGAATCCCTAGCTCCATCGCGACCACCACCACATTAGAGGCCATGGGGACGACGCCTAACAGTAACAACGCCATACCCAGTTCTGGCGTAAGCGGCCCCAAGGCTTGAAGTAATAAAACAGCGATTAGCATTACCAGCGGCCAAAGCAGGTAACGTAAGCCCACACAGGTGGCAACAAAGCGGGAGTCCCAAGCATCAAGCGTCACCTGGCTTAGGGTCATGCCGATAATCATCATGCCTAGCAGGGTGTAGGTGGCGGGGAAAACGTCAAGTGAGTTCATCAGTGCACTGGGCAGTGTCACGTTGAGTGCACTCAGCAGCAGCGCAGACAAAAACGCGTAGACCAACGGCAGTCGAGCAATTTTGATCAGACTTTGGCGCATGGAAAAGTGGCCGCGGGCACTTAAGTAAAAGCCCACTGTAAACTCGTATAGATTAATCCCTAACATGCAGAAGAGATAAAGCGTGACACCTTCTGGCGGCAGTAAAATTAGCGCCACGGGCAGGCCAAAGTAACCGGTATTGCCAGTGCCAGAAGAGAACGCTAACAGCGCCCCTTCCTGTGGCCCAAAGCGGTGCTGGGTAAACCAACGTACGGCCAGCGCCATGGTACTTACCAAGATGAATAGCGCCAGTGTTAATAGCAGATACTCCGCCGTGGGGCCGCCGTTCATCAGTGCACGGAAAATGGTCAGTGGTGCGATCAGATAAACCAGTAATGTGGCAATGGGGCGCGGATCGATTTTTAAGCGCTGTGCGGCAATCCATCCCAAGCCTACAAACCCCAATAACATCAGCAGTGGCCCCATTAGGGCGCTTGGTGCTAAATCCATTTCTGCATCCTGAGTCGTTAGGTGACGACGTCGTTGTGTGAATAGCTAAGTAGTTGCGTAAATAGCTAACATGAGCCGAATTAAAGGCCGACCGTGGAATCTTTCATTAGCTCCAGCGCGGCGGAAAGAGGAGAATAACCTAAATTATCACGATGTTAACGCTTTACGAGGAAGTCCCATGAGCAGTCAAGAGCACCCGCTAGGTATTAGCTTTGAATTCTTTCCGCCCAGTACTGATGCAGGAAGAGAGAAGTTAATGCACGTGCGCGATGAACTTGCCGCTCGACAACCGCGCTTTTTCTCGGTCACTTATGGTGCTGGTGGTTCCACTCAAGCGCGCACACGCGATATTGTGCGCACAGTTAGCCAGAGCGGCATTACGACCGCGCCACACCTTTCCTGCATTGGCAGTGAAAAAGCGCAACTGCGCGACCTGCTAGCGCAGTATCGTGAAGAGGGCGTCGACAGTTTAGTGGCGCTACGGGGAGACATGCCATCGGGCATGGGAAGCATTGGTGAGTTGCGCTACGCCAACGAACTGGTCGAGTTTATCCGTGCGGAAACCGGTGACCATTTTGATATTGCGGTGGCTGCCTATCCTGAATCTCATCCACAGGCACCCAATCTCGATAAGGATGTGGAAAACTTTGCCCGTAAAATGAAGGCTGGCGCCAACATGGCCATCACCCAGTACTTTTTTACCGCGGATGCCTACTTCCATTTTGTTGAAAAAGCTCGGGCATTAGGTGTCGAGCAGCCGATTATTCCTGGCATTATGCCGATCACTAACTACACCAAATTGGCGCGTTTTTCAGACGCCTGTGGCGCAGAAATTCCCCGCTGGATTCGTAAGCAATTGGAAGCTTATGGTGATGATAGTGACGCTATTGCCGCTTTTGGCACCGATGTTGTTAGCCGTTTGTGTGAGCGCTTACTCGATGGCGGTGCGCCTGGTCTACACTTCTACACGCTTAATCAGGCAGCACCCGTACTGAAAATTGTTGATAATCTGAGAGGCTAGAGCGTCCTTAAAGAATCTAGCCTAGCGATCAAGAAAAACGCCCGCTCGATAGCACTCGAGCGGGCGTTTTCGTTGGGCGGTTAACGGCTAGTGGTTAAGTGAATAGCCGATTGTGCCGTCATGTGATGCTGGGTGTTGCCTTATCGCCATGCTGCTTACGCTGCATAATGAACAGCGCTGCGCCAATCGCAAGGCCAGCAATATCGCTATAAATGCCGCCGTAAATCATAAACAGCGCACCGACCAGCATAACCACACGCTGTAAGGTATTTACCGGTCCAAAGAACCATGCTTGCACCATGCCTGAAAGCAAGATGATCCCCAGTGTGGCGGTCACCCCGACACGCAGTATTTGCATCGCGGAGCCTTCCATCAGCATGGCTGGGCTGTAGAAGAACATAAACGGCACGATAAACGCAGCAAGACCAATTTTGAACGAAGCGACCGATGTGCCCATGGGGTTATCCCCAGAAATACCGGCGGCGGCGTAAGATGCTAACGCCACTGGCGGCGTAATGGCCGACACGACCGCGAAGTAGAACACGAAGAAGTGTGCTACGAGCGGCTCGATACCGATATTGATCAGGCCGGGTGCCACCACCGATGCTGCTACCGCGTAGGCTGCCGTGGTCGGCATGCCCATGCCGAGCAGGATACTGATCAGCATGGCAAATACCAACGCCAATAGCTGGCTAACCCCGGCAAGGCCTAACAGCAGTGAAGAGAAGCGCGCGCCGACGCCCGTCAGTGATATAACGCCAACAATAAGGCCCGCGCAAGCACACACCGCGATGATCTGAATCGACATTATGCCCGCTAGTTGGAGGGCTCTCAAAATAGCCCGAATACCCATTTTATTGGGAGAGATCCAACTAACAACTGCCGCTGACGCGGTGGCTAGCGTGCCAGCACGAATGACGGAGTAGCCCATAAAGAGAGCGACAATAAGAATAATGATTGGCGCGAATAGATAGACTTGTTTAGCCAGCTTGGAGAATAGCGGGATTTCATCTTTACGCATGCCACGCATGCCTTTACGCGCTGCTTCAAAATCCACCATAAAGTAGATAGAGGCGAAGTAAAGAATGGCTGGAATGACCGCCGCAATCGCAATTTCTGTATAAGGAATGCCGGTGACTTCCGCCATGATAAAGGCGCCTGCCCCCATGATGGGCGGCATGATCTGACCACCCGTAGATGCCGCTGCTTCAATGGCACCCGCACTGCGCGCCGGATAGCCGACTTTTTTCATCAGCGGGATGGTAAGCGAGCCAGTCGATACCACGTTACCCGCTGATGTGCCGTTGATCATACCCATTAGGCCGGAAGCAAAAATAGATACTTTCGCCGGGCCGCCACGGGCACGGCCAGCGGCTGCGAATGCGAAGTTGACGAAGTAATCGCCTACTTTGGAGGCCTGTAAAAACGCCGCGAAAATAATAAACAAAATGATATAAGTCGATGATACCGCGGTCGTTGGGCCAAGGATGCCCGCGTCGGTATAGACCTGACTGAAGAAGCGCTGCACAGACAAGCCTGGGTAGCCTAGGAAGCCGGGCAGGTGCTGGCCAGCAAAGACATAGACCAAGAAAACCGCTGAAATAACCACCAGTGCTAAACCCGCCACGCGACGAGTAAGCTCCAGAATCAACAGTGAGCCCGCAATGGCCGCCCAGGAGATGCCGGGAGGAGCAAACGAGGTGCCTGTCGACATGCGCATATTGGTATTAAACGCCATCAGCAAGTAAGCAGCGCTGGCGATGGCGCAGACCATTAGAACGAGGTCAGCGGGATTAAAGCGGTGGCGTGCTTGGCGATAGAACCACGAGAGGGCAATCGCTGCAGCCGTGGTGGCTATCAGTGGGTAGCCGTAATGCAGTGTCTCAATACTGGGGTCGATGCGCATAGCACCGCCATTGAGTGTTTGCTGCATTAAGCCGACTTGTACAAGTGCATAGATCGCAGGCGCTAGGAGTGCATAGCTGGCCCACTTGAGCCATGCAGGGGAGGCTTGCTGATCATCTTCTGCAAAGCGAGCACCGGCAAACAGCCCGTACCCTAAAATTAGCGCACCGGCGATATGTACAATGCGAAACGACCAGGTTTCCATTGGGTACACATTGAGCGAAAACAGATGGAAGCTTGAATAGCCAATGGCCAGTGCGGCAAACAAAAAGAACTGCCAGCCAACAAACACACGGCGGTTGGACTCGACAACCTCTTCATCGACACCCTCGGCAATTGACTCGGGTATCGATGAAGCAGTTTGGGCGTCATCCTTGAGGCCGTTGGGGTCTTGATCGGTATTGTGACTCATCAGAGGTCACCCTCACAGCAAAAGCAAAAAAGAGGCGGTAGCGAACGCTGCCCCGCCCGGCCAGCGGAAAACAGGGCAGCGTGAAGAGGAACTTGGCTTAGTTGATCATGTCATCAGCAATGTCGTAGCCATTCTCTTCGTACCAGCGTGCAGCGCCCGGATGGAAGGGCAGCACTTTGTTGTGGACGATGTTTTCTGGAATGGTGGTTTCAGCGCTGCGGTGCACTGAGCGCATACGGTCATTGTTTTCCATCGTGGCTTTGGTGACTTCATAGATAAAGTCTTCCGGCAGATCACAACCCGCAATGGCGAAGTTCCACATAGACACAGCGCGTGCGTCTTCTTCCAGTGTGGTGTAAGTGCTTGCTGGGATAGTGAATTCAGCAACCGGGAAGGCGTCCAGGACGGTGGCCATCTCTTCTTCGGTAAACTCAATGATGTTCACATCGGTCTGTACTTCGAGTTGGCTAACGGCCGGAATCGGAATACCCGCTGCAAACGCGATCACATCCAGCAGGCCATCCTGCAGCTGACCACCTAAGTCAGACCAGCCGCCATTACGACGATCAAACTCAACGCCCAGCGTTTCGAGGATAGCGGGGAAGTAAGTGTCTGATGTAGAAGCGGCTGGGCCGAAGCCGATGCGCGCGCCATCAGGAATATCTGAGATGGATTCAATGCCTGAGCTTGAAAGAGCGGCAATAGAGAAAGGTGTTTCATACATCGGGAACAGCGCGCATACATTGTCCATTGCCAAGCCAGGCGCTAGCGGACTTTCACCGTTAACAGCGTCCGACGCTGGGCCCATCGTCGTTAGACCAAAGGCCATATCGCCGCTGTGTACAAGCGCTAGGTTTTGAGTCGGGCCGCCGGTGACTTCACCGCCACCTGAAACATCCAGCTCATCAGCAATAAAGTTAGCCCAGCCTGAGCCATAAACGAAGTAGGTGCCGCCCTGACTTGCGGTACCGACAGTGAAGTTATCGGGCCATTCTGAGCGGTCTGCTTGGGCAGTGCCTGCTACTAAAAGGGCACTACTGGCAAGAAGGGCGACGGTTTTAGGCATCATATTGCGCATGGCGAGATTTCCTAAGCTGTTATTGGGATTATCGTCTGGCGTGCTGGCACAGCCAGTGGCTTCAACGTTAAGCAATTTATATACAGCGATAGTCATGCCAATAGGCGGGCTGATTATTAAAATCAGCTACTTAAAGATTTCTTATTCAACTTTGGTTGAAACAAAAAAAGCGTTAAGTGTCTGGGGTTTCGCACACCATAGGTTAGTTGGTGTGTGGTTTTTCGCACACTTTTGTGAGTGAGGAGTGAGGAGTGAGGAGTGAGGAGTGAGGAGTGAGGAGTGAGGAATTGGTTGGCCCCCAACGTGGTGGAGGCTTAAATTGAAAGCGGTAGCATCAATGCTGGGAATAGGCGGTTAACGCTTAGGTTTGCCGGGATCGAGAATGCGTACTGGCTGTACATCCTGCGTTTTTTGCTCTTCGCGTACTTGGTTAACGCGGGTAGTCAGCTCTGGTGCCGTCTCATCTTCAATCGGCAACTGCTCGAAAAAATCGCAGTTAACGCATTCCCGGTAGCGAATGTTGTTTTGCTCCCAGGCGCGAATCCGGTCCATGGCCGCGCAGCGTGGGCAGGTTACCCCAGCAATAAAGCGTTTCACGCTCGACATAACAGGCTCCAAGGGCGCGGTAACAAGACAGATACCGCACCCGGTAATAGTGAAAATAAACCTCAGGCTGCGCGGATACCGCTATGGCGTAATAGTGGCTCTACGCTTGGTTCGCGGCCTCGGAAAGCGCGAAATAGCTCGGCGGCATCCCTCGCGCCGCCAGGTTCCAGAATTTCCTGGCGGAAGCGTTGGCCAGTGTTAGGGTCAAAAATCCCCGCTTCTTCGAACGCGCTCCAAGCATCGGCAGAGAGCACTTCCGCCCATTTGTAGCTGTAATAGCCCGCCGCATAGCCGCCCGCAAAAATATGGCTAAAGCTATTCTGGAAGCGGTTAAAGTCAACCGTCGGCACGACGGATGTGTGGCTACGTACGTCGTTCAATAGCGTTTGAACGTCGCTGGCGCTAGGTGCTTCCAACTCATGGTGCAGGCGCAAGTCGAATAATGAAAACTCTATTTGGCGCACCATCCCCATTGCTGACTGAAAGTTCTTGGCAGCCTGTAAACGCGCTAGCAGGTCAGCGGGCAGAGGCTCACCAGTATCAACGTGCTTGGCGATCAGGTCTAACCCTTCGCGTTCCCAGCAGTAGTTCTCCATGAATTGGCTGGGCAGTTCAACCGCATCCCAAGCAACACCGTTAATGCCAGAGATATCGGCGATGTCCTGTTTGGTCAGCATGTGATGCAAGCCGTGGCCGAACTCATGGAACAGCGTGGTGACTTCATCATGGGTTAGCAACGCGGGTTTATCGCCCACTGGGGCGGTGAAGTTGCAGGTCAGAAACGCCACTGGTAGTTGTAGGCCATTTTCAGTTTGACGACGTACTCGGCAATCCGCCATCCACGCTCCGCCCCGCTTGTTTTCGCGAGCGTACAAATCCAAATAGAAACCGGCGATCGGCTTACCTTGTTCGCTAATGCGGAAATATTGAACATCGTTGTGATAGCTAGGCGCATCAGGCGCTGCTTCCACGCGAACACCGTAAAGACGTTCGACTACCTGGAACAGCCCATCTACCACCTGTGGCGCAGGGAAGTAAGGACGAAGCTGCTCTTGTGAGATGGCGTGGCGGGCTTCGCGCAGCTTTTCGCTGGCATAAGACACATCCCACGGCTCAAGCGTTTCAAGCCCTAATTCTTCACGGGCATAGTCGCTGAGCTCCGCGACTTCTTCCTTGGCCTGGGGAACGGCGCGGCGAGCTAAGTCATTCAAAAACTCAAGCACTTGTTCGGGGGAATCGGCCATCTTAGTGGTGAGCGAGTAATCGGCGTAGGTATTAAAGCCAAGCAGGTGGGCGAGCTCTTGGCGGAGTGCCAAAATCTCTTCAAGAACGGGAGCGTTATCGAACTTACCTGTGTCTGGGCCTTGATCGGAAGCACGCGTGACAAACGCGGTGTATACCTCTCGCCGCAACTCTCGGTTGTCGGCATAACTGATAATAGGGAAAAAGCTCGGGAAATCGAGGGTGATGCGATACCCATCGACGCCTTTTGCCTGGGCGGTTGCTTTTAGCGTATCAAGCGCGCTTTCCGGCACGCCGGTGAGTTCATCAAGATGACCAATATCCTTATGCCAAGCTTGGGTAGCATCGAGCACGTTGTTTGAAAACTGATTGGATAGGCTGGAGAGACGCGCTTGAATCTCGCCGTAGCGAGCCTTTTTGTCTGCAGGTAAATCAACCCCAGCTAAGCGGAAATCACGTAAAGCGTTTTCTACTGTGCGCTGCTGAGCAGGCGTTAGCGTTGCCCATTCATCACCCTGCTTAAGCGCTTGCCAGCCTTTAAAGAGACCTTCGTGTTGTCCCATCCAGGTGCTAAACGCCGAGAGTTTTTCCAAACATGCTTGATAAGCCTCCCGCAGCTCGGCTGTGTTCATCGTGCCGTTGAGATGCGAGATGGGCGACCACGCTTGGGTAAGCCGGTCATTAACAGCCTCTAGCGGCACAGCAAAGTTATCCCAACGTGGTGGCGCTGTAGCGGCCTGTTGAGCGAGTCGGTCGATGACTTCTCGGCTTTCATTCAGCAGCGTTTCTACCGCAGGCACGACGTGTTCGGCGCGAATGTCAGCGAAAGGGGGAAGCTCGTGCGGCTCTAGCAACGGATTGCGGGACATAGGCACCTCGTAGGCATTAATTTTTTAACTCGCAACGTTTTTAATACGTTAGGGGCGCATAAAAACGCAATAATAATGACACAGTGCGGGCGGTGAGGCCGTGTTTCAATGTCTGGGCTGAATACTGTGGCTTACACCAGGGTTTGGCCTGGGCGTAAGCGCCTGCTAGTCTTGCCGCCTTTTAGTGTCGCCAACTAGTGCCACCAATGGCAGGAGCAAGTGATGAGTGAAACGCTGGAGCGCTGGGGGTCAAAGCGGGCCTTTATCTTAGCGGTAACGGGAGCTGCAGTTGGGCTGGGTAATATTTGGCGTTTCCCGTACGTTGCAGGCGAGAACGGTGGTGCGGCATTTTTATTGATCTATGTGGCGTTTGTACTGCTGTTAGGTATCCCCGTAATGATGGCCGAGATTTTAATTGGTCGGGCAGGGCGTCGTGGGCCAATGCAAGCGCTAAGTAGACTGGCCGTTGAAGCAGGTGCTACTCGACACTGGCGCTGGTTAGGGTTGTTTGGCGCATTCACCGTCTTCTGTATTTTATCGTTTTACTCGGTGGTGTCAGGTTGGTCGATTGAGTTTTTAGTCGCTTCAATAAACGGGGATTTCGATGGCGCAAGCGCAGCAGAAATAGGCGCGGGTTTCGAGGCGTTTCTGGCAAACCCAGGCCTGTTGATTTTTAACCACTCGTTGTTCCTATTTATGACCATGACGGTGGTGGCAGCGGGTGTTGCCAAAGGCCTAGAGAGGCTGAACAACCTATTAATGCCGCTGCTGTACGGTTTATTGTTGCTACTGGCTGGTTACGCCACAACCACTGACGGATTTGGTACAGCGCTTTCATGGCTGTTTTTACCGTCGTTTGGCGATGTAACGGCCACAGTGGTGTTGCATGCCATGGGGCATGCGTTTTTTACCCTGGCAGTGGGGGCCTGCGCGCTAATGGCTTACGGGGCTTATATGCCTGATGAGCAGAGCCTGCCGAAAGCTGCGTTTGCAGTTGCAATGCTCGATATCAGCGTCGCCTTGTTAGCAGGGATTGCGATCTTTTCGGTGGTATTTGCCCAAGGTATGGACCCCGCTGACGGCCCAGGGTTGATGTTTGTGACGCTGCCTATTGCTTTTTCTGAGCTGCCTTGGGGAGCGTTTTGGTTAAGTGTGTTCTTTTTATTGCTCTTATTGGCTACCTGGACCTCAGCGATTAACCTCGCTGAACCCATGGTGGCGACGTTGCAAGGGCTTGGATGGCGGCGCAGTGTGTCAACGGCCGTCGTAGCGCTGAGTGTATGGCTGTTGGGACTGCTTTCGGCGTTTTCGTTTTCTACTCTCGCCGACTTCAGGCCGTTGTTCGGACGCAATGTGTTTGAGCTAGTCAGTAGTATTCCGCCTGATATCTTCCTGCCTTTGGGTGGATTGTTAATTGCGGTCTTTGCTGCTTGGGTAATGCCCCGCGAGCAGGTTGTACAAGCATTGGGTGTTGGGGAGAGTGGCTATGTACTCTGGCGTAATATTGTACGCTGGGTGTCGATTCCGCTGACGTTTATTGTTTTGCTCGGCGGGTTGCTATAGTCCTTGAATATTTGAATCCAATAGCGTTAAGCAGGAGTGTGCAATGAGCAATGCCCTACGACCCTTTCAAGGTATTTCGCCTCGCCTTGGCGAGCGGGTTTATGTCGACCCCGCTAGCGTGGTGATTGGTGATGTAGAGCTGGGCGATGACTGTTCGGTGTGGCCGATGACGGTGATTCGGGGTGATATGCACCGGATTCGCATTGGCGCTCGCACTAGCGTGCAGGATGGCAGCGTGCTGCATATTACCCATGCCAGCGACTTCAATCCTGACGGCTTTCCACTGACGATTGGTGATGATGTCACCATTGGCCATAAAGCGATTTTGCATGGCTGTACGCTGGGTAGTCGCATTTTGGTGGGTATGGGGGCGATTGTGATGGATGGGGCGGTTGTCGAGGATGAGGTGATTATTGCTGCTGGCGCGGTAGTCACGCCAGGCAAACGTTTGGAAAGTGGCCATGTATACGCTGGAAACCCGGCGAAAGCATTGCGTCCACTTAAAGATAAAGAGCGCGCTTTCTTTCCTTACACGGCAGGTAACTACGTTAAGTTAAAAGATCAGTTCCTCGCCCAGTAAATTTTCTAATGTAGGTGCTAAGCAGTTGGCCTAACACTCTTTTTTCTTAAATAGTCATGTTGCGGCAGCCAAAAGTCTGGTAATTTATCCAGTTTTCCAGGATGCCGCGCTATGGCGAATTTTCGCACGCATATTACGGTAGCAGCAGCAGGCGGTGTGCTAGTGGCTTGTGTCGGCTGGCAGGCTGAGTGGTGGCCAGCGACTCAAGCGCTATTAATTATTGCCCTGGTAGCCTTTGGCGGTATTTTACCCGACATAGATGCCGATCGTTCTCGCTCTATCCGTTTGATTTTTAATCTTTTATCGGTGCCTTCGCTGGTGCTTGGTGTGTTGCTGTTGCAGCCCTGGTTAACACCCGGTTTGTTGCTAGTGGCGTGTGGTGGCATTTACGTTAGCGTGCGTTATTTTGCGGCGGTGGTGTTCTCACGGCTAACGGTTCATCGAGGTATTTGGCACTCATTGATGGCGGCTGTGCTGTGCGCGCTGGTGACTGCCGCGTTCAGTTTTCATTTGCTGGCACAGCCGGCTTGGTTGGCCTGGTGCCATAGTGCAGCGGTACTGCTAGGATTTATCATTCACTTGAGCCTGGACGAGCTTTTCAGCGTGGACCTAGAAGGTGCGCGGTTAAAACGCTCTTTTGGAACCGCGCTAAAGCTGGGCGATGGTCGTCGCCCACTCTCGAACGTCTTTATGCTGATTGCGCTATTTACCTTGGTGCCTTGGGTGCCGCCGTGGGACGTGTTGATTGAGTTGTTTCATCAAGGGTCGCTGCTATGGCGATAATCGTCAGCGCTTAAACTGTGTTTTTTGAGTTTGTCATAGAAGGTTTTGCGGGGTATTCCCAGGTGACGGCATACGTCGGTTACGCGCCCATGATGACGGGACAGGGATTGGCTAATCAGGCTCTTTTCAAATAGCTCTACCTGGCGCGGCAAGGTTGGCTCTTCGGTGTCGGCGTTGGCCCCTTCCAGTAGCGCATCCAGGCGGTAGTCAAAGGCTGCTCCCAGTAACACATAACGCTCAGCAAGGTTACGCAGTTCGCGAACATTACCAGGCCAGTCGTGAGCCAGCAGGGCGGCTATTGAATGGCTGCCCAGGGTGGGCGCTTCTAAACCGCTACGGTTGGCAGCGACCACGGCGAAATGCTGGAACAGCAGCGGAATGTCCTCACGCCGTTCGCGTAGCGCGGGCAGTGGCAGGGTAACCACGTTGAGTCGATAGTAGAGATCTTCGCGAAAGCTACCCTCTTCAGCAGCGACTTTGAGATCCACTTTGGTGGCCGCAATCACTCGTATATTGAGTGGCACCGTCTCGTTGGCCCCTAGGCGCTCGACGCTACGCTCTTGCAATACGCGCAACAGCTTCACCTGAAGTGCCAATGGCATTGATTCGATTTCATCCAGGAACACGGTGCCACCATTGGCATGCTCGAATTTACCAATTCGCCGTTCTACAGCGCCGGTAAAGGCGCCTTTCTCATGGCCAAACAGTTCTGACTCTATGGTGTTTTCTGGTACTGCGCCGCAGTTGATCGCCATAAACGGGCTATTGCGCCGGGCGCTACGTTCATGAATGGCGCGGGCGACAAGGTCTTTTCCAGTGCCGGTTTCGCCAAATAGCAGCACATCGGCTTCTACTTGGCTGATGCGCTGAATCATTGCTGCCAGACGAGAAATCACGGGTGTGCGGCCTACAAGGCGTGGCCCAAGAGCTGCCTGCTGAACCTCAAGCTCGGCCTTTAAGCGTAAATTTTCTAGGCTCAGCTGGCGCTTTTCGATTCCTCGCCTCACGACATCGAGTAGCTGATCCCCAGCAAAAGGCTTTTCCAGAAAATCCCAAGCACCTGCGCGCATCGCCTCGACCGCGGTTGAGATGTCACCGTGGCCAGTGATTAAGATAATCGGCAGTGTGGCATCACGGCTGTGTAATTCATGTAATAGCGCCATACCGTCCATTCCAGGCATGCGAATATCACTCACGATTACGCCGGGAAAGTTTGCTGGTAGTGCCTCAAGCGCTTGTTCTGCAGACTCAAAACAGTGAGGCGTGTAGCCAGCGAGTTCGAGTGTTTGGCTGGCGGTGATACGCAGGTGCGGTTCGTCGTCGATCACCATGACCGGCAGCGTCGACGGCTCATGCATGGTTGTTACTCTCCTTGACTGAGTATGGCGGCAGTACGTTAGGTGTTGTTGAACAGGGTAGCGTAATGATGAATCGTGCCCCGCCAGAGGGCTGATTCGCTACCTGCAACTTGCCGCCCAGATCCTCCATAATACGTGAGGAAATCGAAAGTCCTAGCCCTAATCCGCTACCGGGTGCTTTGGTGGTGAAGAAGGGTTCGAAAATTTGGCCCAAGTGGTTTTCCGCAACACCTGGGCCATTATCGGCAACGCTGATCATCACTTGCTGTTGTGCGATTTCGACACTTAGCGTCAGCATGGGTGATGCTACCTCTTTCATGGCCTGTAACGCGTTACTGATCAGATTCACCAGTACTTGCTCCAGGCGGACTAAATCACCCTCAACCCAAAGCGTTTCCTCGGGCCATTGTTGGACTACCTCGATGCCATCATCGCGTAAGCGGCTGTGAAATAAACGCAGGGCGTACTCAATACAGGCTTGCACAGAGATTGTTTCCTGGCGCTCGCTACTCTTACGAGAGAACTGGCGCAACTGAGCGCTAATATCGGCCATGCGCTGGGTAAGCTCGACAATTTGCGCTAGGTTGGCGTCCGCTTTATCTACCCGCGCCAGTTCAATAAACCGCCGGCCATTTTCAGCGTAAGCGCGAATAGCCGCTAATGGCTGATTTAACTCGTGATTAATACCGGCAGCCAATTGACCCAATACCGCAAGCTTTGCTGCCTGGATCAGCTCATCTTGGGTTTGGCGTAGATTAGCTTCTGCTCGCCGCCGCTCTTCTATTTCACCAGAAAGCCGCTGATTACTGGCGACTAAATCACGTGTTCTTCGTTCTACGCTAACCTCTAGCTCATCGCGTACCCTGGCTAAGGTCTGTCGTTCGCGCTCTGCAAATGCTTCGCGCTCTCGGCGTAAACGCATGCGTTGCCAACCAATGCCGCCGCCCAGGGCTATCACGCCATATAAGCCTCCCGCCATCAGCGCCGCAATCCACTGGGCGTTCACTACGGGGGTGAGTGGTTTTAAAATATGCATTTGCCAGCCAAACTCTGGGATGGGGCGCGTAAGGCTTAAATAGTGCCCACCGGTTAGTGGGCCGCTAGCAAAGCTAACGAGATAGCTATCGGATCCGTAAGGGGCTTCAATCTCAATGCCGGAAGGCGTTAAAGGCTCCATTGCATAGCGTCGGGTTGCCCGTAGGGTGTCACGTTGGTCGTCAGTGAGAGGATGGAGGGCATTCATGCGTAGCTCAGGGTGGCTGGCCATGAAGATAATATTGTCGCTATCGGTGACAAACAGCTCAGCGTCCTGTTCCGCCCAACCCTCTTCAACATCGTCGAGCAGCACTTTGACGACGATAACGCCGTCGGGTTTTGCATCGGGCGAGGTGTCATCAAGCCACACCGGCGCAGAAAAGTAGTAACCACGTTCAAGTGACTGTACGCCTAAGCCAAAGAAACGCCCCTGCCCCCCGGTAATGGCGTCGGTGTAGTAGCTGCGAAACGCGTAGTTTTGACCAATGAATGTATTGGGGCGGTGCCAGTTGCTGGCAGCGATGGTATCAGCGTTACGGTTAAGCAAATAGACATCAGAGACCCCAGAGGTAAAGCGAAAACGGTCAAGCAGTAAGTTGAGCGGCATGGGGTCTTGGCTGTCTGGGGAGTCTAAAAAACGTTGTACGCCTTCCCTGGTCGCCAGCATTTGTGGCAAATAATCATAGCGCAGCAGGTAACCGTTTAAGTTGGCGGCAGAAAGCCGCAGCTCGTTTTCGGCATCGTCTTGTAAGTTTGATAGCGCCTGCTCACGGGCCAGTTGAGCGGCTTGCCACATGCATAGCAACAGCCCTAGCGGAATCGCGATCAGCCAGAGTAGCCGCCAGCGATAGTCTGAAAGGCGGGGTAAGCGACTCATGCGGGTGTGCTACTAGTACCTTGGGCACGACGCAGGGCTCGCTGGGCGCGTGTTTCCGCTCTGGCCATCTCGAGAAGACCTTCCTCAACGTATACTAGGTGCTCGTGCGCCCGGCTGCGGGCATCTTCAGCACGGCCTTCTAAAATCGCATCTAGCAGGGCGCGGTGCTGCTTCATTAACTGCGAGCGCGAGTCGGGCTTTGCAAAAAGATGGGCGAGGTTATCAACGATGCTCTGCTCTAATAAATGAAAAATTCCTCGAATAGTGTGAAGTAACAGTACGTTATGAGCGGCTTCTGCAATAGCGAGGTGGAAGGCGGCATCCAGCTTTGCTTCCTGGGCGGGGTTGGCACCCACAAATCCACCGTCAAGTTCTTCAAAGCGCTGGATTAATACCGCTTTGTCCGCTGGCGTCGAGCGTAACGCGGCGTAATAAGCCGAAATGCCTTCCATCGCATCGCGAAATTCAAGCAAATCCAAATGAAATTCGTTGTGTCGGGAAAGCATCTCCAGCAAAGGGTCGGTGTAGCCGCTGTTGAGCGTTTCATTCACGAAGGTACCACCCCCTTGGCGGCTGGTAAGCAGGCCTCGTGCGGCAAGCTTTTGGATGGCTTCACGTAGAGAGGGGCGCGACACGCCAAAACGTTCAGCAAGCTCTCTTTCTGGTGGCAGGCGCTGACCAGGCTTGAGGCTACCTTCAAGAATCATTGCCTCAAGGCGCTCGGTAATCACATCAGCCAAGCGCTGCTGGCGGAGCGGTGGATAAGTCATTAGTGCAGATCCTCATAATTGGTAAGACCAATAGTAGGGGCTTTAATGGTTTGTCTCAACAGTAAAAGGCTAGCAAATTGGTGACTATTGGCACCGCTTGTTTGTTTTATAACTAAAGTATATGGCCAAAATACGCCGTGGTGCGTGATGCGCGTTTGACACGACTGCGGCGCCTCATTACTGTTGATGCAAATTTTTTGTAAATTGGTAAAACCAATTTTATCTAGGGCGTTTAACACTGACGCTTCGATGACCGTTTATAGATAGTACTTATCGATAGTGCATCTGTTTATTGCATAGGGCCTGCCATGATCATTTCATCACCGACGGACTACCGCCTAGCTGCCAAGCGTCGTATCCCCCCGTTTCTGTTTCACTATGCTGATGGTGGGTCATACGCAGAGCATACGTTGCGGCACAATGTTGAAGACCTAGCGGGTATCGCGTTGCGGCAACGGGTGTTGAAGGATATGTCGTCGCTATCGCTGGAAACCGAGCTGTTTGGTGAAAAGATGGCAATGCCTCTTGCCTTGGCGCCGGTGGGGCTAACAGGCATGTACGCTAGGCGTGGTGAAGTCCAGGCAGCACGGGCAGCGACCAATAAGGGCATACCGTTTACGTTATCGACGGTCTCCGTATGCCCAATTGCAGAAGTGGCAGCGGCAGTGGAGCGGCCCATCTGGTTTCAGCTTTATGTATTGAAGGATCGGGGCTTTATGAAGCACGTGCTTGAGCGTGCTAAGGCGGCAGGGGTTAAAACATTAGTCTTCACCGTTGATATGCCTGTGCCTGGTGCGCGTTATCGCGATGCCCATTCGGGCATGAGCGGCAAAAGCGGGCCTATAAAACGGATGCTTCAAGCTGCGTTGCATCCTCTTTGGGCTTGGGATGTCGGTGTGAATGGTCGCCCGCATGACCTAGGCAACGTGTCTGATTATCGTGGTCAGCCGACGGAGCTTGAAGATTATATTGCCTGGCTTGGCGATAACTTTGATCCCTCTATTTCCTGGAAAGATCTGGATTGGATTCGTGAGCAGTGGGATGGCCCAATGGTTATTAAGGGCATACTGGATGCTGATGATGCCCGTGATGCAGTCCGCTTTGGGGCTGATGGCATTGTAGTTTCAAACCACGGTGGCCGTCAGTTGGATGGCGTGCCTTCTACCGCGCGTGCCCTGCCTGCTATTGCAGATGCAGTTAAGGGTGATTTAGCCATTCTGGCTGATTCTGGTGTGCGTAATGGTTTGGATGTAGTAAGGATGATTGCCATGGGCGCAGATACAGCATTGATTGGTCGCGCCTTTATCTATGCGCTTGCAGCAGCAGGTGAGGCGGGAGTTGCTAACCTGCTTGAGCTTTTCGAAAAAGAGATGAAGGTGGCGATGACGCTCACCGGTGCGCGAACAATTGCTGATCTCAGCACCGAGTCATTAGTGCCTGACTCAATTCCTGCGCTTACTTAAATAGAGGGGATGCTACTGCTGGCATTAGGGTAATAGACGAATGTTGGAGTTTTTTTACAAAACCACTTGCCAAGACGGCAGCGAATCCGTAAAGTACGCATCCGCTGCCGGGGACGCACAGCGTTACCAGCGGTGATTGAAGGTGAAAACCTTCGGTTTGTCAGAGGGTTAGAAGAACTCAGCAGCAACATGCTTCGATGTCGCTACTGACCGCGCTGTTCTCCTGGCGGGTGGCCTTTATCGCGCTTGGCCTTGCAGCTGTGCCTTTTGCGGCGCTGGCATTCGTGATCAAACCACAATCGCATTCGGTAGTCGTTGTCACGAAGCCCAAGCCCAAAGCCCCCTTGCTTGTACCGGGGGCCTTGGGTGCTCTGATCGCAATGGGTTTTGGGCTTGGCGGTGGCATCGGCATTTTTACGCTAATCGGTGAGCGCTTGCGCGATGTTGCCGGGTACGGAACAGGCATCATCGGATTGACGTACGTCTTGCTCGGGGTCCTCAGTATGGCGGGCAATTTCATGATGCCCGTGATGATTTCATGCCTCGGCGATGGGCGGCGCGTCATGCGCATCGCCCTAGTTATATGCTTGGTCATGAATGTAATGGTATTTTCAGTAGCAAGCGCACTGCCATGGTCCTTGCTAATTGCATTGCCGTTATGGGCGCTTGCGGGGGGAGTGGGCTCTCCCGCCCTGCAATACCACATCGCCAGACTGGCTCCCGCACGACGCGGAGCTCTGATCGCTCTAGGCATGAGCCTGATGCACATCGGGATAGCCCTATCGGCCAGTCTGGCCGGTATCGGCTATGCCAATGGGTCGCTTTGGGTTGCAGCCCTTGGAACGGTTCTGTTTGGCGTGGCCATCATGGTGCTTCGACCGCTTGTCAATTCCGGCGTGGTGGGGCAACCCGAATAGCGGCGAGGTATGGCTAAAGTGTCCGTACGCCGCTCAGGCTCCTTAATATTGTTTGTGCCCAGTTAGGCTATAGCCTAACTGGGCGTCAGTCGTTCGACACCAAAACGTCAGTTTAGGGTTCTTATTGATTATAATTGACGCTAGTCTGCTTGGGTATTAGAGCCTTTCCTGACACTCTGGCATAGGGGGATGCTTTGCGCGGTCAACGGATTGGTTATGTTCGGGTTAGCAGTCTCTATCAGAATCCAGAACGACAGCTCGAACAGGTCGCGGTCGATCGGGTGTTCACTGAAAAGGCGTCCGGGAAAGATGTTCATCGGCCCGAACTGGAGCAATTGATCGCTTTTGTGCGTGAAGGCGATACTGTCGTGGTTCATAGCATGGACCGCTTGGCGCGTAACCTCGACGATTTGCGTCGTCTGGTCCAGACCCTGACTGAGCGCGGTGTCCGCATCGAGTTTATTAAGGAGAATCTCACTTTCACCGGCGAAGCGTCGCCAATGGCCAACCTGATGCTATCCGTCATGGGCGCATTCGCAGAGTTTGAGCGCTCGTTGATTGGCGAGAGACAACGCGAAGGCATCGCCCTGGCGCGAAAGCGTGGGGCGTATAGAGGGCGTAAGAAGGCCCTCTCTCCGGACAGGGCTGCTGAGCTTCGGCGGCGAGTCGCGAGTGGCGAACAGAAAGCAAAGTTGGCCCGAGAATTTGGTATCAGCCGCGAGACGCTCTATCAATATCTGAAAGGGGATGCCTGATCATGCCACGTCGCCGCCTGTTGACTGCCACCGAGCGAGAAAGCCTGCTTACATTCCCGGCGACCGATGATGAACTCATCCGACACTACGCGTTATCAGAGTCCGACCTGTCGGTAATCCGTCAGCGGCGCGGACAGCACAACCGGTTCGGTTTCGCGCTGCAACTGTGTTATCTGCGCCATCCCGGCATCGCGCTGCCGCCCGATGCCGTACCGCCCGCATCCTTGCTGGAGCTCATTGGCCAACAGTTGGATATCGAGCCCGACATTTGGCCACAGTATGCCCAACGGCCCGAAACCCGACGTGAGCACTTGGTAGAATTGCAGGCGTGGTTGAATCTATCACCGTTCAGCCATGTCGATTATCGACGCCTCATTGATCCGATCGCTGAACTCGCCCAACAAACGGATCGGGGTCTCGTGTTGGCTGAAGCGCTGGTCGAGATGTTACGACAGCAGCGCATCATCTTGCCGTCGCTGGATGTGATCGAGCGAATGTGTAGCGAAGCACTTACTCTCGGTACCCGCCTCGTATATGAAGCTCTGACCTCATTATTAACTGATCAGCATCGCCACGCTTTTGATCAGCTTCTGGCGATCCACAAGGAAATGTCGAGAAGTGTTCTGGTCTGGCTGCGCCAGTCGCCCGGTCCGCCCAGGCCCAAGCATATTCTCGCTCACCTTGAACGATTGCAGACTGTTCGCGGTCTGGAAATCCCGTCTGGGCTAGAACACACCATTCACCAGAATCGTCTGCTGAAACTGGCGCGCGAAGGCGGACAGATGACCGCCCAGCATCTGCGCGACTTGGAGCCGACCCGCCGCTACGCGACACTTGTGGCCATCATCCTCGACACACGAGCGACACTGACTGACGAGATTATCGACCTGCACGATCGTTTCATGGGCTCGTTGCTCAACAAAGCCAAGCGCAAGCACGCGGAACAATTCCAGCGCTCCGGCAAGGAGATCAACAATAAGGTACGCCTCTATTCGCGTATTGGGCGTGCGCTTATAGATGCCAAACAGTCCGGCAGCGATCCGTTTGCTGCCATCGAAGCGATCATGCCCTGGGCGGTGTTCAGCGAAAGCATAACAGAGGCGGAACGGCTAGCGCAGTCGGAGGACTTCGATTACCTCGCTTTGATCAGCAGCGGCTTCAACACGCTCCGACGCTACACACCGACATTCTTGGAAGCATTGGATATGAAGGCTGCGCCAGCTGCACGCGAGTTACTTGCCGGCATCGAATTGGTGAAAGACATGAACCAGCGCCAGGCGCGTAAAGTGCCAGACGGCGCGCCGACCAGCTTCGTGCGCAAACGCTGGGAAGGCCTCGTGTTTACAGCGGACGGGCTCGATCGACGTTTCTATGAGTTGTGCGTGTTTTCCGAGCTCAAGAACGCCCTGCGCTCGGGCGACATATGGGTTCAAGACTCGCGGCAGTTCAAGGATTTTGAGGACTATCTGCTGCCGCCTGTGCGTTTTGCCGATCAGCGCGAGCATCAGAGTCTCGGACTGTCGGTCGAAACCAGCTGCGAAACCTACCTGGAATCGCGATTAGCACTATTGGACCACGAGCTGGACAGCGTTGAGCGCTTAGCTGCCGTTGACGCGCTACCGGATGCGGGTATTACGTCCGCCGGGCGCCTCAAGGTAACGCCACTAAATAAAGCAGTACCCGACAAAGCTGATGCTTTGATGCAACAGGCCTACTGTCGGTTGCCGCACCTCAAGATCACCGAGCTATTGCTGGAAGTCGATGATTGGACTGGTTTTACACAGCATTTCAAACACCTCAAAAGTAGCGCGCTCGCAAACGATAGACAACTCCTTCTCACCACGATTCTGGCAGACGCAATCAATTTTGGCCTGTCCAAAATGGCCGAATCCTGTCCTGGGACCACTTACGCCAAGCTGAGTTGGCTACAAGCATGGCACATCCGCGATGAGACCTATTCAGCCGCGCTGGTTGAGGTGGTCAACGCGCAGTTTCGTCAACCGTTCGCGGCTTATTGGGGCACCGGCACTACTTCATCATCGGACGGACAAAATTTTAAAGCCGGTGGTCCGGGCCAATTCGCCGGTCATGTGAATCTCAAGTACGGTCAGGAACCCGGTGTGCAGTTCTACACTCATATCTCCGATCAGTACGCGCCATTCCACACAAAGGTCATCAACGCCACGGTGCGCGATGCCACCTATGTCTTGGACGGCTTGCTCTATCACGAATCGGACCTGCGTATAGAAGAACACTACACGGATACGGCCGGATTTACCGATCATGTTTTTGCGCTGATGCAGATGCTCGGCTACCGCTTTGCGCCGCGTATTCGAGATCTGGCCGACCGGAGGCTATATATCCACGGCGACGCCAAGCGATATCCCACGCTCGCGGGAATGATTGGTGGCCGCGTCAACGTCAAGCACATCCGGGCGCATTGGGACGAAATTCTGCGACTGACCGCATCCATCAAACAGGGCACGGTAACTGCCTCGCTAATGCTCCGGAAACTCAGCAGTTATCCGCGCCAGAACGGGCTGGCCGTGGCGTTACGTGAGCTAGGTCGAATCGAGCGCACCTTATTCGCACTCGATTGGATGCAAAACGTCGAGTTGCGTCGTCGCGTGCAGGTGGGTTTGAATAAGGGTGAGGCCAAGAACGCTTTGGCCCGCGCGGTCTTCTTGAATCGGCTGGGTGAAATCCGCGACCGCAGCTACGAGAACCAGCGCTACCGTGCGAGCGGACTCAATCTCGTGGTGAGCGCCATTATTCTCTGGAACACGGTCTATATAGAGCGAGCCATTGAAGCACTGCGCGAATCCGGGCAGGACATCGACGACACGCTGCTGTCGCACCTATCGCCGTTGGGCTGGGAGCACATCAATCTGACCGGCGATTACATCTGGCAGCAGGATAAGCGGGTCGAGCGCGGTCGCTTTCGGCCACTACGGACACCACGAGAGGCTTAGCGTACGATTTTTTCCGTTTCGTGAGTTGACCCCATGATCAACGGTTAATCGGATGGGACCGGAACTTTCAATACGTCTTCCTGGCCCAACGGATGCATGAACTGACTGATGGCGCACCGCCAGCGTTGTCTTTCGACAGCCTGCACTCACAACTTGTATGTGCCCAGGCTGGCCACGGTATCGCCCTTCTTCCGGATTTCGCTGCCAATGCAGCAGGGCTGGTGCGGGTCTTGCCGCAGGTGAGCTATGAGCAGGACCTCTGGCTCATGCGTCACTGTGACACCGAAAACAGTCCATATTCAGGGGAAATCTGCTCAGCCATTAAAGGGATCCTTCAAAACAAGTCCAAGTAGGCTACCCTTGAGCAGCACCCCGAACCCGACTTTTGCGGCACAGATCACCGAACTGCGAATGACAGGCCGCTGAACTCAGTTATGAAAAACGACAGCTGACCCGTGCGTAACCAATGATCATAGGAAAGGCACCTAATCGGTTCATAGATAGTTGTACGAGCTCTTGTGCCTTAAAACAAGCGAGTTGAGGATTTTTGGCGGATGCATTGACAACGTTCAACAAACGGTCGTTTGTTCTCTATGATGTGCTCGACTAAATTCAATTCTTTACACCTGAAAGGGAATATAAACTTTTTGTCATGTAGTCGGTGATGGTGATCGAAGAGGAATCTATGCAGCCTAAACAGAAAAGTCTTGAAGATATGCCTAATCAAGCATGCACAGCAGGTAAAAACCAGCAAAAAATCGAGCTGGATCAAAAGCTAGAGCGACTGAGCAGAGTCGCATATATCAGTATATTAGCTTTAGATATGTGGGAAGACAAAGACGTTGCTATTGCCTGGCTTGCTCGACCAAACCAGGCGTTGGATGGTCAAATTCCTATAGAGCTTTGCAAAGCTGAGTCTGGTTCGAAGCAGGTTCAGCGAGTGTTACTTGCTTTGGAGTGGGGCGGCCTTGCATAACGGACTCTTTTGATCGTAAGTGCTGAAGGCAGACACAACCTCTCATCAAAGCTAAAAAAAGGACCCTATGGTAGAGAAAAATACGATTGAAGTACTAGAGACTGCTATACGGCTCTGCATTACTGGCTCAGATTTGGTTTCATGAAGAGCCTATAGACGTGTTCGCTTACAAGATAGCCGAATATTTGGTGGTTTCTGATTGATCAGCCGAACTTATGTTCTATCTGCAGTCGTTATAAGCTGGGGCAACCTGATAACCTTCAAGCGGAAGGCGGTGTAAAAAAGGGAATGGTCGCTATTTTAGTCAGATTACGGCCAAAAGCGGTCTTTTCAGTGTCACTGATATAGCGCTCAGTTCTGCTACGGCAGAAATGAAGCGTGCTTTGCTTTATTGTCTGAACGCTGCTAGTAAGTAAAGCAAAATATGCGCAGTACTGACCGTTAGACTATAACCTTTTGTTATGATTCATATTCTTTGAATATCCAGAAATGCATTCCCAACATCCTCTTGATAGTCTTCCATAATTTTCATGAGAACAATATGATCTATCGTGGGCTCTAACGCTAATAAAGCACATGTTATTTGACATAAACTAATAGCAGTTGCGTGCGCAGGATCTGTCATTCCTGAATTACTCTGACCAACAAGCAGAATATCTTCTTTGGCTTCACATAGACCAAGACGACTTCTCATTCCCTTTGAGCCCGCATGTACGTTCTGACTAGCCCATTTCGCATGTGATCCAAGCCGACATCCTTTTCTATCGCAGTGAACCCTACACGCCTATGATTGGGAAATATATTTGAAGCCCACCCGTAGTGATCCCCAAACTTCTTTCCATAATGCGCAATAACCTTATCGTATTCCAATTTGCAACTATCTATTTCCTCTTGTGAGGCGGCTTTTGCCTGGAGCCTGTCTTCATACTTTTTGTGTTCAAGCATCCCATCGTATGAATCAACAATATCATGAAAATAAAATCTTTCAGCACACTCCTGCCCGTGCTTTACTATAAACATTGCTGTTGCATTGACTTCATGTAGCGCTCTCCACCTTGCATGAGCTGCATCAGCAAAACCAGACTTAAGAAGATGCAGAATTTCTTGAGCTATATGGCAAGCTCTTGCATGATGCCGGACGGCAATATCGAATACTAAATCATTATCCTCTACAGCAGTTGCTCGATACGATGAATTAAATTCTTCTCCTGCTTCAGTACAAATCACAATGTGGGTTTCAAGTAAATCAAATGCTTTAGACCAACGTTTAATATTACGTGCTTCGAATTCTCTGGCTAGAGCTCTGTGTTCCTCCAGCATCTTCTTTGTCGATTTTTTAAGGGTGCCTTTAATTAACTTCACTGTCTCCGGTGTTACATTAGCTATTATCTGCTTAATATCAATTTGGCCTGCTTGTTCTGGATTAGCCACTATCAGATCATTGAGTTTTTTAAAAAAGCTTTCTGTAATTCTTCCACTCAATACTCCTTAAGATTCATAACAGGCATTAGACTACGCACACCCCGATTGAATGAACTTGCCGACAAATGCATCATCCACTCTAAGTCATTAATATGCATATTTTTTAATTTATACTAGACAATGTATCCAGATTTAACTCGCCCAACTTCATTTTCGCACATCCGTTTTGGGTCGAGCCCCGACTGTAAATTAACCTTAGCACATTAGGGGCATGAATTGAGCCATTCTGTGACCTCCACCTGATGGAGGAACATGCCATGAACGTTGTGACTGAAATCGCCCGTACACCTACACCTTGGAATAAAGGCAAACTAGTTGGGCAGAAGGCGCCTCTGCGCCTTCGAGATATCTGGGCCATACGTGTGCGCCTACAGCTTGCCAAAAAGGCGAGAGGCCTTGCCCTCTTCAATTTAGCCATTGATAGCAAGTTACGTGGCTGCGACCTTGTCAATTTACGAATACGAGATATAGCCCATGGTACGTGCATATCACCACGTGCCATCGTGATGCAGCAAAAAACGCATCGACCTGTCCAGTTCGAAATAACGGAGCAAACCCGAAACGCAATTGAGGACTGGATACAGCTGGCTCAACTCAGAAGCGAAGATTTCTTATTTCCCAGCCGAATCAATAGCGCAAAGTATCTGTCCACGCGCCAATATGCCCGTATCGTGAAAGCCTGGGTCACCGAAATAGGTTTAGATGCGTCTATCTATGACACGCACACGATGCGCCGCACCAAAGCCTCGCTGATATACCGTCGCACTAAAAACCTAAGAGCAGTGCAGCTGCTCTTGGGTCACACGAAGCTGGAAAGCACCGTTAGATATCTAGGGATAGAGGTAGATGATGCGTTGGAAATGGCAGAACAGACAGAGGTTTGATAAAGATAAACGACGGCCTATTTCGAGCCGTCGTTTTCCGGCCAGTAACAGACGATAAGTATTCCCGAACGATCAACGGCCTCGATGACATGCTGGGCAGCACCATTTGCATCCATCAACTCTTCCACCAAACTTCGTTCGTGCAGCTGCTGTCGCCGGGCCGCAGGAAGCATGGATACCCAAAGGCACACGATTGTGGTCGGCTGGGGGATGCGAGCATCCAGTCGTATGAACTTCGTGATTTCCATTCTCATCTGTATTCAAATTCGCGTAGTACCGTGGCATTTTTTCACCTTTTCAACCTAGTGGCGAACAGCGAAGAATTAAGATTCAGTCGTTGCGTAATAACCAAATTTGATAGTGTTCTGTTGCATTATTTCCATCAGTATATACCTAAAACATTCATTATTCGGCCAGAAGTGGGCTTTTAGGCGATACTGATGTAACGCATCAAACAGCGGCGCAGCCTTGCTGCTTCCTTCTGCTTTGATTGGTTATGCTCTGACTTGCTTGGCAAGCCCTTTTTTCACTTTTAATGCAGCAATTTTTTTCGCGACAGCCAACTGGGCCATTTTCTCTGGGACTCTCCAAATTGACCTTTAATCTTGTTTACGGCATGCACAAAACTTGTAGTGGAAAAAGCGAAGTAGGTATCGGGAACACGGCTTACGGCATTTCACCAACGAAATCAGTTGTAATTCCGGTGGTGTAAATAAATTAAGGACTAACAATAACCTTGATGTCCGAGCCAGAGATGCTCTTGATATACGAGTAGCTCGTTCCCAAGACTGCAAGCTGCTCCTGCGACACCTTCCTCGCTGATATCGCGGGTTGCACGATCACAAATTTGAAGGTTAACTCGTGGTCGTGGCATTTGTTGCGAAGTATCTCCAGCTGCTGAGGCGTGCCTTTCAGGATTCTGTCGAAGTCATTGAGCAATGATTTCTGGTAGCGATCCATCAGTCGGTTGAAGAACTTATCACCGGTGTGAAGCCATTTTACTGATCTCGACGCCTGACCGCATACCTCGTATACGTCGGCAACGCGCGCCCCGGGTGCGGACACGCCATTAGTCATCGGACAGAATTTGCAGTGGTAGAGGTCAATGTAGATGACGTCCTTGCTTTCTCGAATTGCCACTAGATCAGCGATTTCGCCTTTACCATCATCGTTGAAGACGATTGAGTAGTCATCAGCGATCTTTGCAAAGGTAAAGCCTTGTACAGAGTCCTCACGTCTCTCCGGACGCATGGCCTCTTGATGAATTTTCGTCGTTCCCCAATTCCAAGGTTCAAGCAAACCGATAGGCAGTTTGACATCCATACTGTTGAGCGAGTAATGACGGTAATTGCCCTGCAACATGGAGCCGTCAACCTTGAGTAATACAAGTGGTTCTGCATCTAGATAGGAATCTAGGGGCATTTCGTGTGGACAAAGAATCTTCGCACCCGGGCAGGAGGTCTTGTAACCGTCCTCCAACAAATCGATAGCGATGGATGTAAGGCGACGTTCCCCACCATCGTTTCCTGCGACCAAGACGGGGATATCCAACGTCCGTGCGCCACTGTAATGGGGTTTACCAAGCTCGACATCGAGAAAGTTGAACGTCTCTCCCTGAAAATACAGCGAGATCCTTTGCTCGTTTTCAATCGCGATCGACTCAGGCCAGTCTGCGTAAAACAGGCCTTCTGGCCAGCAGCCCTTGATTTGGTCAACTCGCATAACATTTTTGAGTACATCAGCAGGGTCGATGGTGTTGTCGTTGAGCTTGACCGACATGCGCTTACACCACTCGATCCAGTAGTTGATCGGAGACGAATTCATCTCCCAAATTTTGCCTTTGTGTGAGCAGCCAACGGTAGTTCGTTCTCCACCCCAAAAACCGGTAGCGAAGATGTTGGATTTTGTAGCATTGCCCTTTTCGATGTCGCTGATTACTTGATTTATATCGCGTCCCACATGCATCGTAAAGCGTAGGTCTTTCCGGGCGCGTGAAAGTCCGACGTTCTGCAGCTTCATCAGCTGAATATCGTGGAGTGTACGGAAGGTTGGCTCACCATTGATGCGACGTGAGTCTCGGGCCACAAGATTGAGAAAGCGAGTTGCCTGAGTATCATCACCTGAGGTGTGAACAAAGAGGGTTTCCTGCACCTTGTTGTAGAAAGCGATATATAGATTCCAGTTGGTATCAATAATTTCTTCGGTCTGAGCCCACCCCACCAGAGTCTCGCGCCGGGTCACGGCAATGACTGTATCGGAATGATCGTTGATCGAAATGTACTGCAGTGTTTCTCTGCGCCCATTCAGGCCTTGCGCACGCTGTGGAGTCCAGTCTTTAGGGGAGACGCGATATGCCACAGCGCTAATTTTGGGGTTCGGGTTCAGTCCAAAAATTACCTGGGCATCATCACCGTCGGCAAACTGCTCATTAAAGTCCGCCTTCGCAATTTCCCGGCTGACTTTTTGCTCACTCACATCGCGAATGACTGCTCCCCAGTCAGCACTCTCCTTGTAAAGGGCTGCCATTTGGTGGTCGGTCTTCTGGTTAGCGATGTTGGCCACAAACTTGGCATCACCAAGAGCCGCATCTACCCTCGTCAGCCGACCAATGAATTGAAGTGTTACGGCAGGGCTTTGGTGTTGATCGTGAATGGCGGCAATTTTAAGCTCGGGCAGATCGAAGCCTTCGCCAAGCATATCTACACAGACGATGATCCGGTGTTTTTTCTTGACGATATCTGACATCACTCTGGCTTGGTTTGGCACCTTGCTATGGATCAGAACTGGCGTCAGGTCAAGATACTGGTTGTAAATCTCAAACAGGTCTGTAGCCCGCTTGTGCGACTTGGCCCGAACCATCATCAAATGGTTATAACCTGCCTTGAGGTCAGCCCGGAGCAGCCCAACAGCCTTGTCTGCGATGGCCTGGTCCGACAGCTTGAGGTTATATTCCCGTACCGGATGAAACTCGATACCTTTGAAATAGCCATCAAGCTGCGCATCCCGCAGCGGGTAGTTGTAGATGATTTTGCCAGTCAAAGCCAAACCATCTTCCCGGAATGGCGTCGCTGTGAACTGAATGCAAGGTTTGCTCCTAAAGGCTATTTTGATTCGGTTCCAACTGGCTGCCACGACATGGTGAGCCTCATCAATCATCAAGTGGCTACACATGTTCACTAACGAATCCAAGGCGGTATTTTCGAATAGCAACAATGCCTGGGGAGTGGCCACAATGATGTTGGCAGTGGCTAATTCTGCAACCTGCGCCTCCGACAGCTTCGAATCAATGGCAGCAAGAATAGGATTGCGCGCCGTGTCCGATACTGCTCCAACTGTACGCAGCGTTTTCATCTCAGCGCATTTGTTCACCAATTGAGTTCTGAGAGCGTCCGACGGTACGAGGATCAGTGTACGACTCATTTTCGCGGCAATGATCAGCGCGAGCATTGTGTCGGTTTTCCCTGTGCCGGTGGGCATGACCACTGTAGCCGTAGCGGCGGGCTCGACCACCAGATGACCAAGGGTCGCGTAAAGTGCGGCTAGTTGTGGCTTTCGTAGACCAGACGTATTGGTCTTAGGGTCGTCCAATCTAAAATTGAATAGATGATTTTGCCAGCTTTGGTACACATCCGAATGCGTTATTACTAAGTCGTCCATGGCGATTACCTGAGAACAGAAAGGATTTCTTGGCTAGGTGGCGCAATGCCCCTGTTGCACATGACTTTACCTGTTTAGGCATAAGCACAAGACCAGTCGAGCCCCGACGCGGGATTGTTGAACTTTAAGTGTCCGCTTCTGCCGAGATGTCCGCTCAGGGTCGTTGCCAGCCAGTGGCTACCATTCAAAACTCTTCAGAGGACAGTATCTGAGAGAAGAGAGGCTGTCACCTCCCCCTCACGAGCGTGCATCAGTGAAGCTTTTGAGGGAATTGAGCCATGGAGGCGAGTATCAAAAAACGACTTACGAAGAGAGAGCGTCCAGAGAGGTTTGTTTCTATTCAGTGAAAGCCAAAGTATGGGCTAGGATATAGGCTGGCTAAATTTCAGAAAAATTATATGAAATCAGCGACTTATTCGTAATACTTGGCGGAGGGACAGGAGTAGCAAGTGAGAGAGGGCATGTTGTTGCTATTTAGTGGTCTTACTGGCCAACTTATAACCAAACCAACTAGTTCAATTAATTTTTAATAACTCGCTTCTGTGTGTTGTATACCGAGGTGTTCGCCGCTCACTGCGCAGCGCCCAGGCATTTCCTTTACGAGGCAGGCCCAGCTGTACCGTCCCCTTACCCAGCTCTCGGTTGAGTTTATCCATCGTCTTCATCAGGAGTTCGCTGCGCTTAGCCGCTTCGTCGGTTTGCGGGGTTTCAGTAAGGGTGAGCTGTCGGTTAGCTTTGGGGGATAGATCAAGCAGCATTAGGCCGGCTTTGTGATAGGCGTATCCTTTTCGCCAGAACCCAGTTGAGTCTTTTACTACTGATATAGCTAATGATCTACTTAGTCTAAACCACGTAGAATATGTGACACCAGCAGGTTTGCCTGCTGCTGCGTAGCGCCACTTTTTAGTAGCATCCGTAGCCCTGACATTGAAAGCGTTAAGAAATATGCTGAGCTTTGAGGGTCGCGCTGAGCGGGAATGGAGCCTTCAACTTGCGCCTGCTCAATAACTGTTACAAAGAATGCAGTTATATCCTGAACGCTCTGCGCAGCGGCCTCGGCTTCAGATGAGCCTTGGCTGCCAAGCTCAGTGGCAGAGTTGAAAATCAAGCAGCCTAAGGCGGCCTGTTCGCTTTCTGCCTGCTCGGCAGTGCGCATCAGAAGTTTTTCTATAAAACACCAAGCACTCTCCTCTTGTGCTAGTGAGGAAGCCAATTGAGCTAGCAGCTGTTCGCGATAGCGTGCAAGCGCCTTCGTAAAAAGCGTTTCTTTATTACCATAAAGATGGTAAAGGCTACTGCGCGAAATATTCATGGCCTCTAACAGATCACGCAGCGATGTATGGTGATACCCCGAACGCCAAAACGAATGCATAGCAGCGCTTAACGCCGCCTCTGGTTGATGCTGCATCGGTCTTCCAACGCTCATGTTTCTACCTCACTGCCTGTCTAACTGACTAGCCGCCTAATATACCATGCGGGCGCTGCCACTTGCTCTAGGCCTACCTGCCTATGTCATAAAAATGCCTGCACGATTCGTACAGGCATAGAAGCAAAAGGCTTAATTGAGCAGTTCACGTACCTGTTTAATGCCTTCACTGACAAGCTGCACCGGACGGGAGTCACTGATGGTCCAGGCTGCCATGGAACCGTCGTACATGGCGATATTCTCAAACCCGGCCACTTCACTGAGCACAAACCAGTCTGTCGCCGCCCAATGCCCGGTATTGCAAAACGCGATGGTGCGCTCACGGCTATCGAGGTCGGCTTCATTGATGCGTGATTGCAGACCATCAACATCCAGGTAGTAAGCACCGTTTTGAACATTTAAGTGGCTTTGGTGCGGTAGGCTTCGTGCGCCTGGTATCGTGCCGGCCACTCGTGCGGCGGGTGATTTATTCTCACCTGAAAAATAGTCAGAGGGTCGTGCGTCTACTAACTGCGCCTGCTCTTCTCGTGCTGCCTCTACCTCTTCCGTGCTTGCCACTAACTGCTCACGTAAAGACGCTTCGAAGTTGGTCGAATCAAAGGCATCGGGGCCGCCCGTGGCCACGTCATAGCCCTGCTGCTGCCAGCCTGCAAAACCACCGTTCAAAATCGCCACGTCATCGTGACCTAATACTTTCAAGGTCCAATAGATCCTTGCTGCACTGCCAAAGTCCGTCGGCCCTGTGCCTGCTGGCACAATCACCACGTCGCTGTCGTTGCTGATGCCCAAACGACCGATCAGTGCTTCCAGGTCATCAACTTCGGGCATTAAGCCCGCCACGCTGTCACGAGTTTCACGCCAGCCGTCATCGGTGTAGCTGGTGTAGCGGCTGCCCGGTATGCGCGCTTCTCGAAAGCTATCTTCATCTCCGCCGTTATCGATGGAGGAACGAACGTCCAAAATCACCAGGGATGGCTCATCTTTGTGGGTATCTAACCACTGCGCATCCACAAGGGGCGCCATTTCCAACGCTTGAGCTTGGGCAACCACACTGAAGACACCAACGGCACTGATAACGCTGCGTTTCATGGAGACAACTCCTCTGCCAGGAAGGAACGATTGGTACAATACCCTTATCATGCGCTATAAAAAGAGAAGCTGACAATAGAGTTTGGCTATATGGCACTCGCCAAGGGCCCAAAAAAATAATCTGCGTGACGCTGTAAGTATTTTGAAAGTGGCCTCACTGAACATGAGCACAATGCAACAGGAGCACTGCTATGCCCCCTTCCACACCACGCTCGTCTGAGTCAGCGCCCACCTTCTGGCTAAGCGGTAAGCGCCATGCCGAGCAGGATCATTTTTTCCGTCGCACTTTAGAAGCTCAGCAGTGGAAGGAAGGGAATGAACACCACTGGCAGGCCGCTTGGGTAACCGGTATGCCTTTGAAGAGTGCTTTCCGGCACACCTCTCCCACGTGCAAAATGAACCATATTCCTGGTAATGCGGCGCTCACCGTTAAGAGCCGCTTGCACGAAAGCCTGAGCGGCTTGCGCGAGCGCATGCGTCACGCCTTCGGGGATGACCATGAGACCGTGGCGCGGCTAGACTTTTTTCCGCGTGCTTATGAAATGCCTCACGACTACCCGGCCTTAATCGAAGATGCCTCGGAAAACCCTCATAAACACTGGATTTTAAAGCCCACCAACGCTTCCAAAGGGCAGGGTGTTCGTGTCCTCAAGGACCCCACCACAGCCCCTCTCTCCCCCAACTGGCTGGTACAAGAGTACGTCGCGAACCCGCATACCATTCGCGGGCATAAGTACGTGCTGCGTCTTTATATGCTAATCGCCAGTATCGATCCGCTGCGGGTGTACCTGTATGACCAGGGCTTTGCCAAGCTAGCCTCTGAGCCCTGGGACCCCGACGACATCGACAACCCCTTTAGTCAGTTAACCAATCCAGATATCAATGCCTTGAATATCGAGGCTGAGATCCCTGTAGAGTTTATTGATCTAGAACGCTACCGAGAGTGGTTACGTGATCAGGGGCATGATGATGATGTGCTGTTTCACCAGCTGCGGGACCTTGCCACGCTCACGGCGCTCTCGGCAGCGGGTACCATGCGGTTACGCACCCAAGAGGATGGCGCAGACCCTATGGGCTGTTACGAGCTAATTGGCTTGGACTGCCTAGTGGATGATCAGCTGAAGCCGTGGATTTTGGAGTGTAATTTAAGCCCGTCGCTCGGTATCTGCGCGAAACCAGAGCATGGGGGTACCGTCGAAGAGGCGGTGAAAGGAGCCCTAGTGAGCGATATGCTCAGCCTTGTAGGACTGTCCCCACAGGTGACACCTCCCTATATAGACGCAGAAGCGCTGGCCGCTGAACGCAAGCGCTCAGGAGGGTTTGTGCCTCTCTATCCTGCGGCCACCTTAGATGCCACGCTGGATTACTTACCGTTCATCGGACTCCCCAGCCTCGCCGATTACCAGCTGGCTTCACCTGAGTTTCAGCAAGCTATCGCGTTTCGTGCTCACGGAGTGAGTGAACTGATTGAAGGCGACCAACTGGCGCTTTATCACCACCCAAGCGGCCTCTACTACCAGTTAAATGATAGCGCTGCCTTGATGTGGCTACTGGCTAGCGAGGGTGAGTCTATCGAGCAGATGATCGCACACCTCACCGCCGCCAGCGGAGGGCAAATAGCAAAAGAGCAGTTGATGGCCGACCTGTGGGCAACGTTAACTCCTTGGTATCAGCAAGGTCTCTTAACACTGCATACGGCTACTTCAGACGAGCCTGAGGCCTATTCCGAGCGCCCAGCGTCTACCGCGTGGCAAACCACCTTTTATTTTGCAGGGCGACAGTGGCTATTAACGGCCCCTAGCGGTTCTATCGCAGAGCATTTAGCGCGCGCCTTATCGCCATTGGCGAAAGGCATGCATGACGCCGCCTTACCCGCCGAGCCTTTACACCTATTAGAAAGCGCCAACGGTTACTGCCTCACCAACCATAGCCGCGTCATCAGTGCTCGCCTTAAACAGCCCGATATTCTGGATGCCATCACCCGCTACTGCATGAAGACTGCGTCTCGTGCGGGCGAGTTAACGCTCGACATTGCGTTACTGGGCAATACCCAACAGCAATTCGCCTGTGTGTTACCCGTCCAAATATCCCCAGGCGTACTCGACACACTGGCGCAAGTGGCCACACAGCACGGCTTGAGCGTCACCCGTGGGGCACGACTGTCCCCCCAGTCACCCGCGCGCCTTGTTCCACTGAATCTTCCGCTCAGTGATCACGACTGGACGCCTCTGCCTAATCAGCCGTTAGAGACACCTCCCGTCATCGTCCTCTCCGCTGATGCTGATACGCTGTCCGAGCCGCTCTCTTCTTTGTCTTTGCTAGGCGCGCTGTTACCGACAGCGCATGAAACAGAACACCACCTCAGCGCCGAATCGCTTCAGGCATTGCAAACGCTGTGTCAGCGCTCAGAGCAGGTATCGCTCAGCTTGGCCTCTCAGGGTCATGATCTGGACACATGGCTGAGCCGCCACGTATTACAACCCACTTCCCATGCCGCTGTGTAGCGGTGGGTAAGATGCGCCATTTGGCGCAATAATCGCGACCATAGGAGAACGACCATGTCTCAACATGAAGCAAAACGCCGGTTACTCAGCCGTTTGAGCCGTCAGTTTGGCTACACGGCTCCCGCCCTCGCGCTGGTAGCGAGCGGTCTGGCGTTTCAAGCGCACGCTGATGAGCCGACCGACAGCATGACTAACGTTCAGCAAGCGCCCATGATGCTAGCGGAAGGCGGTGCTGAAGGCGGCGGTGAAGGCGAAAAACCAGAAGGTGAAGGGGAAGCCGAAGGCGGTGCTGAAGCCGGTTAACACTGCGCTCGCTGCTTAATCCGTTGTGCTGAGCTGGTGCTTTGACCAGCTCAGCTTATTAGGAGCCTTCGCTATGCCCGTGACATCGCTGCCCGTCTCAAAATGCCAATTTCCCTGCCAACCGTTGGTTGAAGAGAACACGCTCTCGCTCACACAGCTGCAGTCGCTCGTGGCCTCTCTTGCCAGCACGTCGTATAGCCAACTATTTGGCAGCCAGTCAGTGGGCAAACATGTTCGCCACATCATAGAGCACTACCAAACGCTGCTGGCGGGATATGCTAACGCGCCCCATGTGGATCAGATTGATTATGAGCAGCGTCCACGAGAAGAGGCACTTGAAGAGAACCCTGCGGTAGCCGCCAATACGATTAACGCGCTACAAAGCGCTCTTCACGCATTGATTAATAAGCCCACGGATACCCCCTTGATACTGAACTATCCCGTCGGCCATGAGGGCCATGCGTATCCGCTCGCCTCTAGTTTAGGAAGAGAGTTGGCGTTTCTTACCAGCCATACGGTGCATCACATGGCACTGATTCGCTTACTGTGCGACACCCTGAGTGTCACGGTACCCAAAGACTTTGGTGTTCATCCCTCCACGCTGCGCCATTGGCGGCAATCCCCCCATTAACCCTTGTGCCAAGGAGTGCTATCCATGAATCGACTTACTACCCCACCACGCTCGCGTTTTGCAGCGTTGTTGCTCACCATCGGTATGGCTTCCTTTGTGGCTCATGCCACTGCCAACGACACCCATGAATGGCCAACGGAAGGCTGGACCGTGATGGCATCAGACAAAAATTATGCAACGCTATTAGCGGATTTGCATGATGCCGTCGAAGCAGCAGGTATGGCCGTAGTGACGGAAGCAGGCCCCACGGAAGCTGCCGCACAACGGGGCGAAACAATACCCGGCAACCGGGTGGTGGGCGTCTTTCGAAACGATTTTGCGGTGGCGATCCTTCGCGAAAGTGTACCCGCTATGATCGAGGCTCCCATCAGGTTCTATGTCACCGAAAACGAAGACGATAATGAAGGCCATCGTGCAACGCTTTCATGGAAGCACCCCAGCACCGTGTTTGCGCCTTACATTACCCAAGACACGCCGCGCTTAGCCCATGCGGCAGAGACACTAGACACGCTGTTCCAAGACATTGGCGATAGCGCCGTAGCGCCATAAGGGGTGATGTGATGCAGGCTTTAACGCTTTTATTTCTGCGAGTTTCGTTAGCAGGTCTGATGTTGTCTTGGGGAGCGAATAAGCTCATCAATACCAACGGCAGTGTGGCTATTAGCGAAAAATTTTACTTACCCTTTATGTCGGCCGAGCTGCTTATTCTGTGCTTTGGGGCCTTACAGCTCTTCTTAGGGGGGCTGGTGTTACTTGGGTACCTAAGACGATATGCCTACCCCATGCAGGCACTCATTAATGGGGTATCTTTCATCGCTGTTTTCCCCTCGATTATCGACCCCTTAGGTCTCTATCTATCTGGTACCAATCTGCTGTTTTACCCTTCGATTACCATTTTTGCAGGTAGTTTGTTACTGATGGCATTTCCTGCTTTTGACCGCTACTCACTGGATACGGTTAGGCAGCGTCCGGCCACAACCTGGAAGGCTGGGAATCGCTGCCCAAGAGACTCCTCCCCGCTTTAGCGCTAGGTATGCCGGTGACTTACCGCCATGGCACCTAAGTGCCATGGCGCTCTATCCAGTCTCCTTACCCATAAACGCAATGCGTTGCATTGGTCTGGCTGATCATTTGGTAAATATCCATCTCGGTGACCGGCTCAGCGCCTTCCTCTTCAGACACATAGAGCGAGGACAGTGACCAAACCTGGTCGTCTGATTGTTCAAACCACTGGTTCACCTTCTCGGCATCTAATAAAGCCAGCTCGTCTTCCTCTATTAACGACTGAGAAAGCAGCAGCGCCTTCAGCGATTCCAGGTTGGCTTGCTCATCGTCAAGGCTGTTGAACACCTGCACGACCACATCACCCTCTTGGCCACTGCCTACCTTAATAGGCTCATCAATGATATTGACCGGCGTTCCCGTAGGCACGTTATCGAAAATTGAGCCAATGTCTTCCGGATACATCCGTATGCACCCTCGGCTGGCCCGCATGCCAATCCCGTCGGGCTGGTTGGTACCATGGATTAAATACCCAGGTATATCCAACAAAATAGCATGCTCACCCAGCGGGTTATCTGGCCCAGGCGGCACCACGGCGGGTGCGGGTTCGCCACGCGCCGCCGCCTCTTCACGCATAGAGCGCGGCGGGTACCAAGCAGGATTTTCAAGGCGCATGGTCGTTTGTGTGATACCCAGCGGCGTATCGTAGCCATCACGACCGATCCCGATAGGATAGGTCTCAACCCTAGGGGCTTCCCCTTGAGGCACATTTGGATAGTAATAGAGCCTTAATTCCGCCACGTTGATGACAATTCCCGTGCGCGGCACATTGGGCAAAATGTGTTGCCTGGGAATGGTGACAGCCGTCCCTTCCCCTGGCATCCAAAGGCTCACCTCGGGATTGGCCGCACGGATCTCTTCGTAGCCTACTTTGTGCGTTCGTGCGATATCAATCAGCGTGTCTTCTTCATTGGCAAGCACTTGATAGTATTGACCGATGACATCGCCACTGTCAGGCAGCGGATAGTGGTGATCGGGCACCGTCGTTTCATCTGCGCTCACCCATATCGGCCACGTCAACACGCTCAGTAATGCGGCGTTACGTACCGCCGCGACACTCTGTTTCAACATCACTCGTTTTACCTTCTGACACATAACAGCACTCATTGTGTTACCTCCTTAACATTGGCGGCAGGCTGATAACGTGACCACAGCATTAACCCCAGGCCCCCCACTATCATCGGTAGCGTAAGTGCATGGCCCATGGTGACCCAGTCGAAAGCGATAAACCCAAGATGGGCATCGGGCATACGTACAAACTCCACCGCAAAGCGGAATACGCCATAGCCGAACAGGAATGCCCCGGATATCAACCCCCTTTGGCGAGGGCGACGTGATAACCAGAAGAGCACAACAAACAGAACCAGCCCTTCTAGCAGCATCTCGTATAGCGCAGAGGGGTGGCGTGGTTCAGGCCCTACCTGCGGGAAGATCAGCGCCCAAGGCACATCCGTCACACGGCCAGGAAGCTCTTGATTAATAAAGTTGCCCAACCGCCCAGCGCCTAAGCCAATGGGCACAAGAGGAGCAACAAAGTCAGCGATATCGATAAACGCCAGTCGCTTTTTGCGCGCAAAAAAGAGCGCTGCCGCGATCACGCCAACGAGGCCACCATGGAAGCTCATGCCTCCATCCCATACCCGCAATACCCACAGCGGGTCGCTTAACCACTGCTCCATGCCATAGAAAAGGGCGTAGCCCAATCGGCCGCCAACAATCACGCCAACAGCGCTATAAAAAATCAGATCACTAATGTCATCTTTACTTAGGCCCAAATAGTCTGCACGCCAACGTCCCAACCACCATGAAGATAAGAACCCCACCACATACATTAATCCGTACCAATGAATCACCAGTGGCCCAAGCGCCACGGCAACGGGGTCAATCGCCGGATAGTCCATTGCTTTCTCCGTTTTTCTAACAGGCATACCCTGATGTCACGGGGTATCCCCATGAACGCCAAGCGGTATGAAAAAGCGTTTAAGATGCTAAAAAGACAAGAAAAAGCGGGGAGGTTTTTCTAATTGCTCAGGAAGGGATTGCGGGTAAGGCACCTTCATCAGCCCTTGTGGGGAAGGTGTTAGCACAGGGCCTGACATCACGCAGGTACTCGCAGGTGCAAAGGGAGAACAGGAGGCGTCGGTATGCTCGGCGGCCTGCTCTAATGCAGAGAGAGAAAGGCAGTGGGCATCAGCAACACTAGACACTGACACAGGCGCATCGACTAAGCAGCTGCCTTTAGCGATGCTGCTCACACTGGCTCCTGACAGCATAACGATGACCACCATCATCATGGCAGCCAGCTGCTTAGCTAGTCCGTTACGCATTTTTCGCCATTTCAGCCAACCTTCGATGTCTAGCTACCAGTGTCTTTTAGCCATGTTCTTTTTACCCAAGCGAGCAAACGCGGGCAAATGTTTTTACCACAAAAAGAACAGTCAGTCCAAAAGGCGGTTTCAGCTCAAGGCTAAAAGCCGCCCTGCTTTTCTAAATCCTGCGGGTCTACCTATTACAGTGCCCATCTACCTCGCCTGTGAAGCGTTGTTGTGCGTGAACCACATAAGCCGCCAAGGCTGCTAGCTCCTCAGAATCCCAGGGGAGTGGGTCTGCTGCCATAGGTGCTACCATACAAAGTTGAACCATTTCATCTGCATGAACGGTCTCCATGCCAAACATATTGATACCCATCGCGACTGGATGAGGGAACGGCTGGTTAAACGTTGTCTGATAGGCCTGTTGGCCGTCACCGCCGTGACAGCTAGCACAGGAAAGCCCATTCGTACTGAGCGATGTGTCGTTGAACAACGCTGCACCATGCTCGATCAATGACTTGGGATTCTCGCCGTTTTCATCGTAGCCGGGCACATAACCTTCGGGCCGCGATACTAATTGAGTGCGCTCATTGGGCTGAACACCTCCCTCTGATGCACCCTCCGCGCCTCCTTCCGGTTCACCTTCAGCCTCTGCTTCATTCTCACCTTCTGCTTCACTCTCAGCGTTAGGCCCACCTTCAGGTTGTGCCTCAGCCTCTGCGTGATGACTTGCCAACAAGAGTCCACTCGAAGCCGATTGATCGTTAGCGACTAAGTTTTTCTCATTGGCCGTAGCACTTAATGCGACGCCTCCTACCACAAGTACTAATAGGGGGGCGGTGTAACGCACATGGCGACGAAGCCTATTCAGCAAATCGCTACGCTTTTGTTTAGTGATTGACATGGGGTTCACCTCTAGAAGTCAGCCTTGTTGTGAAGAGCCATGACTTAGCGGTCTCAGCCCAACACTTGCTTGGTTGTTGTTAGATATGACATCAGTAAGTGAATGAGCACACGGCTTCCTTACACACTTTGATTAAGTTGAGGATTAATCACTCGGTTTCTGCCAGTGCAGCTGATGAGCATCGAACCCATTCATCAATCTCGGTTTCACGATTTCAAAGTAAGGTGACAAATCAAAGTCACGCGGGGTAAATAACGAATAGTGGCGTTGGGTCAGAAGAAGATCACTTGTTCCTAACGCATCAGCGCTAGTGGCTAGCGTATCGTTCTCGATAGGCAATATAGGGTAATAAATCGATTGAAAGGCCTGGGCGATAAGTGTCGAGCATATTGCCCGCGTGGGATCACCGCTTCCTAGCGTCAAAAAGTGCTTCCGCCAGTGCTGCGGCACGGGAGGCAAAGGAAGAAAATAACGTGCTAAATCAATGATATTGTGCAAATCATATCGATACCCAAGACGGCTGCCGGCAAACTGAATTAACGCCTCCACCTCACTCCCCCGTAGACCAACAGGCCGACATATTCGTAAATGACAGCCGTTAAATTCACTCAGTCCAATCATGCGAACTCCCTCTGCCACATCGGCTTCGATAAAACATTCCCCTCCTTGAGCACCCAAACGGCGGGCATGTTCGTCCCCCACGTATAGCGCTGCATGAGACCAGGACGACTGCGTTAAATATTTAATAACAACGCTGAACCGCGATGAGCCTTCTACCAACAAAACATCACCGGGCTTTAAAAGCGTGGCAATGTGGTTCTCAGTCGGTCCCGCGCTTATCTGTTCATGTCGAGGACACGACAACCAACAACTCATCATGTAGCCAATTCTCTGTAGCACGCTTTTCATATCACACACCGTCATATTCAGTGCTGGTACTGGTTGGTGCTTTACATAGCACTATCTTTACAGTGCGATAATCGAAATAGAATACTCGACAACACCACCTCTTTACCTTGGGCAGACACCAAATCACTAATTCTGGCTATTTTGAGCATTCCCATTGTCAATTATGAACCAATTATTCCATAATCATTAAGGCAGATTGACGTCACAGCAAAAAAGATCATTTTTGATCAGAAGGAGTTTGAAATGACTGATTTTTCATTACATACCGCTGAGAGCGCACCTAAAGAAGCTCAAGCGAACCTTCAAGCCGCTGAAAAAAAGATGGGCTTTCTGCCTAATCTCTTTGCCAAAATGGCGGAAGCACCGACGCTGCTTGAGGCCTATCTAACGCTTGACGGTATTTATGCCAAAACCAGCTTAAGCCCTGTGGAACAGCAAGCGGCCTTGCTCGCCATTAGCGCTGATAACCACTGCGAATTCTGCGTGGCAGCTCACACCGGAGGAATTAAGAAAGCCGGTGCCGATGATGAAATCATCAAAGATTTACGCGCACGCAACACTCCTAACGATGCCAAGCTTGCCGCCGTGACGCGCTTTGCCCGGCATTTGAACGCACAGCGCGGTTGGGCTGAGCAAACCGAGATGGACGCTTTTATTGAGGCCGGTTTTACTCAGCAGCAGGTGCTTGAGCTGGTAATCGCCTGCGCGCTGAAAACACTTTCCAACTACACAAACCACGTTGCGGGCACACCGCTTAATGAAGAGCTTAAGCCATTAGCTTGGGAAGCTCCTGCATCATAACGCATGCTTACCTGTGGCCGCCTGGCGGGCGGCCACACACTACTTTTATTCGGAGACAGTTATGATTGACGTTATGGTTGCTTACCCTAATTCCGATGACCTCGCTTTCGATGATAGGTATTACATAGAGAAGCACGCCACACTGGTCAATAACTTATTGAGCGAGCATGGGTTACGCTATCTTCGCGTACACCGCCGCCTCGACCGTCAATCCCCTTACCACTTGGTCGCACATCTGGGGTTTGACTCAGCTCAAAGCTTCGAATCAGCGTTTGCCACTGTAGGTGAACAGTTGCTTGCCGACATTGCTAATTTCACCAATGTTGAGCCCGTGCTGCAGGTGAATGAAGTGATCGACACTCCCACTTAGGTCGATATACACCTATGAATGAATATTGTTGCTACCCAATTTTACCCGTGAGGATTCTGCCGTGACGTCCGCCAAGCAATCGACTGAAGAGCACATTGCTATGCTGCGGCCCAAGCTTGTCGCCTTCGCGCGCTTGCAGCTACGAGACAGCGCCGCTGCTGAAGATACAGTGCAGGATACGCTGGTCACCGCGTTAGAGAAGCACCAAACTTTCTCGGGGCGTTCGGCTTTCGAAACCTGGGTATTTGGTATTTTAAAAAATAAAATTCTTGAGCGATTTCGTTATGAACGGCGCTACCTCTCTTGGCAAGATGATGAGCTTAGCGATGAAGACTCATTTGAAAACCTGTTTAAAGAAAACGGGCGTTGGCAAGCCGCCAGCAAACCTATCCCTTGGGGTGATCCGGACCAAGTACTCGAAAACGCAGCGTTTTGGCGTTTACTCGACACCTGCTTGATGGTGCTGCCGGAGAATATTGCCCAGGTATTCACTATGCGTGAGTTAATGGGGCTGACCACCCAGGAGATTTGTGAAGCATTAACGCTTAGCGATGCAAACTGCTGGGTAATATTGCATCGTGCACGCTTACGGCTGCGTGATTGCATTGAAAAAGGCTGGCTAACCTAATGAACAAACAGAGAAAAACGCCCATTTCCGGTCAAAAGAAAGCATATAGTAAACCTGCTAAAAAATGACAGCCCTGGTTAAGAAATCACTCATTGCACTGGCGTTTCTAGCCGTACCGGTGGCTTGGTTAATCGCCAACGAACACACCGCACGGGCAGAATCGGATCTTAGCGTTATTGGCAACGGCACGCCGGTAGCGGTTCAAATTCATGATCATAGCTGCCCTCTTTGCCAACGATTAAAGGCCAACGCTGAAAGTGCATTAGCCCATATGGATGCTCCACCGGCTTAGCGTATTGTGGATATCAACACCAAAAAAGCGCCGACTTCGCTAATCAGCATAATGTAAGCCATGTCACGATATTGCTATTTGACGCTCAAGGGCAACGCCAAGAAACCATACAGGGGGTCACGGGTGTTAACGTGCTACGCGACTCATTTGAACAGCTGAAAGCATCGCGACACTAGGGTTGTTTGAGGATCTGTATTACAAATTGTGTCAACGCCTCCATTTGTAAGGAATTTAGTTTTAAAGGCACCAAACGTTAGGCGATAACTCAACGCCAACCAATACTCGTGAGAGGGTTACGCTATGATGATGTGCAGAAAAGCAACGCGTTTAATGTCGCTCAAACAAGATAGAGCGCTCACCTTTGGTGAAAGCACCGCGCTACGATTTCATCTCTCAATGTGCGGTGCCTACCGTACCTGTGCCCGCCAGTTTGACCTGCTACATAAAATCAGCCGCCACCATCCCGACATACCTCGTACATCAAACGATAAAGGTAACCGGCATGGTTCGCATTAATCGTATAAATGCGGTCTTGATGATAGAAGCTGGTTTATGCAGTTCACCGCTTCTCGTAGGTGCGGCAAGCGCCCAGGAAGTACATTTCACGCCCAATCAGATCATGACCTGGCCCACCCGCAGTTTTGATGGTGAAACCCAATACGCTGTCGTTGAGAAATCAGGCCGCCGGGTGCTGGCAAGCAAACCACACCTACCTGGGGCTGGACGAAAGCACTAAAGCGGGCGATGACTACCCCGCTCGCGTTTACGTTGCGCATAAAACGGGGCTCTTGCCTTGACAGGTGGAGACGGTGAACTATATGTGGGCGTCTACACAACGACAACTCAGGACCTTGGACGCCTGCCCAACAACAAGCGGCTCTCGATGTAATGAGTTCTGGTTATTCAGGCAGCTCCTTAATGGCGTATGTTTGTACAGCCACCGGACGCGGCCAAGCCAGTGTTGAGCTTAAACTAATCAAAATTAGACTAAGTATGACCGTTCCTGGAATTGCGCCTGAGGCCATATTCGATAACGCCTCCGTCAGTATCACAAGGATTATCAGCATTAGTACAGAATAAGGAAGCCCGATGGCTAATCATGCAAAGCCTAGTCAAATCGAGCCTATAGCAAGCCGTGATCTCGCCATGCCGCCGATGGTCAGCGCCAGCAATGTGGCCATAACCCATGACGCTATCCCGGTGCGTATTTCTGCCTTACCGATCCCGCGTAAACGGAATCCCGCGTGGCGCCACATCCAGGCCCAAGATTAGAAAGTGTCCCGTGACAACAAGCGGAGTCAGATTAATAGGATTGTCCAGTTTTTTATTGGTGTGCCAAAGCAACCCAAATATGCGCCCCCGGGTGAAGACAATACGAATAAGCGCAAGGTCTATCCCGAACACCGAACAGTTGCATTGCATCGACTTCGTTCACTGGGAAGGCCTTACCGGGAGCGTTGTTCAAAAGGCATTGACGTTCTTACGCGATCAGCTAGATTTTAAGTTAAGTGCGGCGTCTCGCAACGTTTTCAGGGCACTCTTCGGGGCGTGGCCCAAGAAGCTATGATGTTGGGCCTACTGGACCGTGAAACGCTGGAGTGCATCAAGTCGATTAAGCTGGCTAAATCACAGAAATCGTGTCGCAGAAAAGCGCACCCACGTTTATTGAAATGGTGACCCGCGATGTGCACGTCACGGGTAAAGGCAACAAGGACCGCACGCTAAAGCTGGCAGACGGCACTTGGCAGCGTCTTATGCATTACCTAGAGCATTACCGTGGCCGTGATCAATAAGCGATTAGAAAAGATATGCCAGGAAGTGAATCAGCGACTATCTGCTCAGCTAGACAGTGAGCACATTGACATCGCGCCTCACGATTACCGACGGACATATACGACTACCCTGCTTGAAGCTGGTTTGCCGCTCCGGGCGATCCAGAAGTTGTTAGGCCACTCTACGATAGCGCAACTACCGAGACCTATCTGTTCGATGCCACCACCGGTTACCGGGATGATGCCGCGGAGATTTTTAATAAAGCCTTTGCGTTTACACCTGAAAAGCGAGCCAATGAAATCAGCATGCACACCCAAACTGAGACATAATCGAAGTACGGCCGCAACGCTAAAGCAAGCGCTCTATCACAACGTGACCTCAACAAAATGGCCCAGATGACGAGCCTGGTTTACTGCTGGCGCTATATAGACCATACCCAAGTCGAAGCCGGCGAATTCTAGCAATGCGGGGTTGGCTTTGGACTAAAGCCAAACATTGATAAAGAATATTCCAACGCCTACAAAAAAACGAACGAACGGAAAACCAATATTGTTAATCGGCTTAAAGCGACTTGGCATGATGAAGATAGATTGCCTAGTGCTCGGCCTTCCATGTGATGATTTTTATAACAGTCCTACGGCGGCTAAAGATATTTTTATGTTAAGCAACGGTACACACAACGTAGATGGAAACCTAGAAGTAGGCGTAAGGCATGCTACTGTATTACCTCAGCCCTTGGGTTTATTTCATGGTTATTATATTTCAAAGCCAGATAAAAACATTAGTAAAATACTGAAAAAAGCTGTGATAATCTTTACTGATATAGTCTACGGAATATTCGTTTTTGTTGTGATAGAAAATATTAATATATCCATCAGAAAAGTTCAGGATGAAATCGTAAAAGCATACGCGTTGTTTATCTCGATAATAGTACAAGCGCATATTCTAAAGAGTCAAGTCCATACCTAACACTCTCACCTAGCGATTTAGAGCAATATATCTTACCCAAAGAACGTTAAATGGTAGCCTTGTTAATATATAAAATAATTAAAAAAGTTTCGTATAACATAGAAAAATAATCTTTTAAAAATCTTAATACGAAAACTTTCTCAAACTCCATCAACCCGCAATTATGTATATTAACAGCACGGGCGCTGAAATTTTGAGGATATCGCCTCAAAAGAATAGAGTGCAGAAAAACACTTAAAAGCCAGCATAGCATTTATCTCAACGTTTTGGCTATCTATACCAAGCTTTAAAGCGGAAAAAAGCAAACGAATGATTATTACTTTAAGCACCCCTAATTAAATCATCACTACGGAATTTAAAATTATAAATCACATGCTTTTAGAGAATATATATAATCTAAAAAAAATTTCCTTTTAAGTATATGACCTAAAAAGCGTCTCCTTTTAAAAACCCTATGGAAAGTAACGATAAAAAATTTAGCACTTACTAGGACTAGACTTAACCCCTTATATCAACCAGGCCAAAAAACTCTCAATGCATTAAATGATAAAAATATAAAACGTATCTTTTTCAATTTAGTATTAGCCCCGATCAGCATCACTTTCTATACAGCGTCCTATAATGGATCAAAAATGATGAAGATCGACTAAAATAACTTCTTAAGATAAATGACATGTTGGTAATTTTTATTTATTCTACTATCTACGAAGACAACCCATTTGATAATATTTTAAGAACGTCTAACCATCACTTTAAATTTTACCTCTTTGCTATTCAGTGCTTATCTAATAATAGTCCGGCAACTTCATCTACAGTTCTTAAAGATGCACCCCGACCAAGATTAAAATATAACTATAAAAAACAAGAAAATCACTAACATAGAACTAAAGAGGCTAAAAAAAGATTCAACCTCCTTTACTGTTAGTTATAAAAACAAGGTTTATTATCCTAATGAAACTACAAAAAATCGTACGCATGATAAAATAATATTTCGGATGGAATTACAAATCACCAGCATTCGATCTATATTAAAAAAACACAGAAACACTTAAAAAAATATTAATCTGAATAAATCTTACTGCACGAATTTAACACCTTTCATAAATCAACATTTTATTACGCATAATAAGTCGCTTGTCGCAGCCCCGTAGTGAGAACCGGTTTTAAACCGCCCTACCTTCTATACTGGTCTATAAACCTCAACTTACGACCTGTAAACCAATTGGTTTTAAAATATAAACTTCTTGTTTGGTGTAAACCAAAATTGATCTACAAAAGCGAATTTGTCATTCGTAAACCAATCGAAAAATAACCATTGATCTACGACTGCTAACTTTCCGCTTTTTGAGAAAACCTACAAACATCAACTTAATGTTTGTAAACCAATAGCTAGGAGTCTCAAAAAAACTGCTATCTTCCCTATTGACCTATGATCATCAACTTCTATATTGTAGACCAATCTATTGGTTTACAAAATTGTAGACCAATAGATAATTATTGGTTTACTATAGTACATAGGTTATCTATGGATATTATGACATCTGCTGAGAAAACACGTTCGGAATTGTACAGCATGCGCGATTCACTAGCGGCTGAGCTAGATCGCATACGCAATCATGCTCAAATAATTTGTGATTTGCATTGGGAGAATGTCCGAGAAGAAGCAGATCGACGTGCGCCACGCTTTATAACTCGCATACGTGTCACAACAGGATCGCTTCAATGCCAGTGGCTGCGAGCCGGTGGCAAGCCACCTTCTGAGCCAGGGGGTAGAATTATGGCGACACTGGTGCCAAAGGGTACTAGCCGCTTCAATCCACGATACAAACAATCCGCATTTAATTCGGCCGAACCGTGGGAACGTGAAATAATAGATGAAACAGAAATCAACTATGCAATGTTGCGGGAGCGCTACATGGCCATATCTAAAATGAAAAATGATTTAGATAAAACTATAGGTTTAACTAAAAAGAGTTTTGAGCGTATAGGTTTTCCATGGGATCAATAGCGAGAAATAATTTCATTGCGTATGGAATTGCCGTGCATTCGCGATTTCATCAATTCTGTGCAATGCACAATAATGCTGTGGCGAAGAATTATAAAATCTATAGTTACCTACAGGCTTTTATTTTTTCAATGGTAGCTATAGTCTTTATTTCCTGGTTTTCTAATATCCAGATAACGGCTAGCACAGAGTGGATAGTAGGCACATTGCTAATAGTGATCCTAGCAGTGACTATCGCTTTTTTCGAAGTCGATTGTTTACTACGGAGCAACTCCAGTACATTAACGAATTGCCACACAATTTTTTTGACTGATTTTTACAACAGTGAAAAACGCTATCGCTCTGAGAGCTCATCCTAAAGGATTTTAACCTGACCAACTCTTTCTGAACAATGATGCTGAAATCGTTATTTTCGATACCAAACCCCGTGATCAGCTACGGATATATCCAACCGATATAAAGCAGATGCAGATCGTCAAACATACGACTGAACTATCGAGTCTCTAATCACGCCGTATTTTCAGGACTGCCTGTATCCGCTGTGTTACTCCCCGAGTTACTCATTTTCTCCCCATCAAACTGCGCTACTGATCTCTAGGATGCACTTAAGGGTATCCTAGCGTCCCACCATTATTTAAAAACACTGATATAATCGCTCGATGAAAATAACGAGCATTTACTGTAATCTATCAAACGTTAAGTTAACAATTAACTGAATCAGCATCTAAACTACTGTATGAGGCGTTGTTACATCCCAATCTGCTCGACACAAAACGTATGTCCCTGGTTCACTCTCTATGGAGTGACGTCCAAGAAATATGTGATGTATGTGTTCTACTTGATATTAAAACATTTGAAGAGTTGCTATCACTCCAGTGCCCGTTCTATACAATCATACCTGCTAGTCACAATAGTCACTGGATAGCGGTTAGGTGTGGTTCCCATGTATTCGCATTGGCTATGCAAGAGTTATCAACGGGCTGTATTAAACAAATCGACGATGTTTTGCTGTTCCATATTATTTAAAAACTTTCGTAGGAATATCAATTCATTAAGAGCAACCTCTAAATGAAGAATCTAGACACCCAGGAATACAGCACTGGTTATTAGAGTGCTGCAATCTCAATAATCGGTGTATTTTACAAACGTTCTTTTTTCATTAGTTGGATTTTACGTCATCAGTGATAATCGGCATGTTGAAATAAAATTCCTATGCACTACAATTAGGCACATAATCTCTTTTAGTAGAGTAGCGTGGATTTTATTAATTTCTTTTTTTCCGCAGCAATGCACTTTTTTAATTATATTTTATTTTCTAACCACTTATTGTCGATTTGAAATTTCAAAAATAAACCGTAACGGTATTAAGTAATGCAGTAGGTGTAGGGGCAGTTTCTATCATCGGTTTAGGGGCGTTTACATATTCTTCGATCAGCCAGCAAAATCAGGCACTCGACAATGTGAACCAAACCCTCCTGGCGCGGGCAGAACAGCAAGGAATTCCCAACGCCAACACTGATCTGGACAGCTCGGTAGAACGTGCGTTATAAGCTGGCTATGCAGGTGCGTGAGGCCGAAGAGTGCATAACTCGGGATCCCTCTCTACATTCTCGCCCGTGTATCCCTCGGTGGCTGGCAGCATTTCGAACGGCAAGGGCTGTATTAGCAAGATAGGAGAACAACGATGCAATGTTCATGCGGCGCAAGCGCTGATCTAAGCACACAAGTTAACCAGAAATGCGATGCAGAGCTTCGCTACTGTGCCTGCGAAAAGTGCGGGACCATCAGCGAAGCGGTACTGGTGTTACACGGGCACGATGTGTGCTGGGACGTGTCAGGGGATGCCGTGGCAAGGCGTTGGTTCAGTACGCTCACGTCAGAGAGTGCCGAAGAGCTATTTCAGTCGGTGACAGCGCTACAAAACGTCCTACTGGGTGATAGCGACGACGACCCAGGCGATCTGCACACCCAGTTCAGCTTTACTTTTTGAAAGTAAAAACCGCATGCTGGCCAAACACATTGTCGATGCCAGCTGGAGCAGGCGAATCGAAAATCTGGCATACAAGGCAAGGGCGGAGGGTAAGCAGCTGGTCAACATTGATCAGGGGTTTTCCATCTCGAAAACCTACGCGAGCTGTGGGCATAAGGTTGAGAAAATGCCTATCGACACTAGTCGCAGGGATTGCCCTTGCTATGGTAACCGAGGTGTTGATCGAAACCTCGATGCCGCCCGCAATATCTTATAAGCAGGCACCGCGATGTTAGCTTGTGATAAGAGTTTAAATATCATACCGAGGAGCACTCGGAAATACCCGCCTGTGGAGTTTGAATAAAATCGGCAATGCCAAGGCATTGAAGGCAACTGACAACGAAGCAGGAACCAGGAAATCCACCACTACCATCTCTAATTTCGTGGTCGGGGCATGCCAAATCCGTCACTGTACCGTTTAAGCCGTACCAATTAAATTTTGGTAATCGCATTGCTGAGTTAACATATTGGTATGACTTGGGCTCATTAACTCAGCACTAGAGAAATGAAGAAAACGCTCACCCTCGCATCTTCATTAACCGCCCTCACCTTCTTAGCGGGCTGTGCTGGCACACCCAGCGTACCTTATGGGGGATCCTAATTACAGCGAAAGCAACAGCCGAGCCTACAACCTCGCTATGGTGGGTGGTCTACACGAAGCACGGGATACAAAGCAAGGTGAAGACGAATACAGCTCGATGATGAGCGACCTATCGAATGATGCTGGCACGGCGCTATCGCTCTCAAGCTCTGCTGGTTTTGGTTTATCAGGTGGAGCGTCACTGGGGCTTGGCCTAGTGTCGGCGCTGCTATCTGGCCCTGGCATGATGCAACGTGATAGGGCATTTGCATTTGTCCCAACTAGTGAAGCCAATAGCCCAGAACATGCAACTGAAGTTATTCGCAATCGCTTCTATGAGGCTGTACAGAGCTTGACCGACAATAGCAACTTCCTCATGTACTATAAAGAAAGTGACAAAAATATCCATTACTCTCGCCAGCACAATCTTTTCGCCATTGCCTTAGTTAGCCCGATTCCAGCAGAACAGCCCCCTGGCAAAGATCTTTGTGTATAGTGGTCAACTAATACCGGACATTAATTTAAGGTTTTTCTCAGCAACCACGGGAGGCAGGCCATCGTTAAACGAGTGAGGGCGCTGCTGGTTGTAGTAACCTATCAGATAGCTACTAACGTCTTTCTTGGCCTCAGGTAGATTTCGATATCCCCACGCCGGTATCCACTCTGATTTCAGGCTCCGGAACAGCCTTTCCGTCGGCGAGTTGTCCCAGCAGTAGCCACGTCGGCTCATGCTTTGTTTCATTCGATAGCGCCAAAGTCGTTGGCGGAAATTGCGGCTTGCATATCGACTGCCCTGGACGCCCTTCTAAGTGTCAAGTGGCGATTTGCGTCTGATTGATCTCCCGATGACGGCTGCGCAGCACATAATAGAGCTCCCAGGCAATATAGCGTTTCAGGCATCGGATGGCTTCCAGCTTGGAGTGACCCTCTCCCACCCGCCGGGCAATGTATGCCTGAGTATCGGCATCCAGACGTAGCCGCCTGATGGCGATGATATGCAGCGCACTATTGGCAGCGCGATCACCACCCCGGTTGAGCCGGTGCCGCTGCGTCTTACCTGACGAGGCAGGAATAGGACTAATGCCACAGAGCGCCGCAAAGCTGGCTTCTGAGCCAAGGCGGTCCGGATTATCGCCTGCCATGATCAGTAGCTGTGGGGCCGTCTCGTAGCCTACTGCTGTTCGCGACACAAACTTTGGTGCCAGCTCATCGACGATAGCCTTGATCATGACCTACAAATCGGCAAGCTCGTCGTGCAGTTCCAGGTAGCGGCGTGCGAGGGATTTTAGGGCGATGCGGTAAGCCATCGTGACATCCCGGTACCCGTTCAAATCGGGACGCCATGCCGCCAGCGCCCGAAGCAACTGTATTCGCGCCATGTTCCTCGACAGATCGCGCAGCTCCCCTGGTGCCGAGACCACTTGAGTCTGGATCGGTAGATTCAATCGGTCAGTGCAACATAATGCACACTGGTAACTATCGGGGCTTTCAGAATGCCGAAGCAAGTATCAAAGACCAGGGGACTGACCTACCAGCAGAAGCAGGAGCTATGGGCTCGATGGAAGAAAGGGCAGTCGCTTAGCGAGATCGGAAGAGCCCTTGGAAAGCATGCTGGATCGATTACTGGAATGCTCGCCATACACGGTGGTATTGCCCCGATGGGACGTTCCAGGTCAGCGAGGGTACTTAGCAGCTCTGAGCGCGAAGAGATTTCAAGAGGTATCTCAGCGGGACTGACATTGACTCAGATCGCCGACTCGATTGGACGGTCTACCTCAACCATCAGTCGAGAGGTAAGTCGGAACGGAGGAAGAAGCCGGTACAGGGCGAACGTGGCAGATCGGCGTGCCTGGACCCAGTCGAAACGTCCGAAAAAATGTCTTCTCGCATTGAATGAGTCCCTTCGTGCAGCCGTTGCCGAAAAGCTGAGCGTTGACTGGTCTCCAGAACAAGTAGCAGGCTGGCTAAAACGCCAGTTCCCGGATGACAAGTCGATGCATGTGTCTCATGAAACGATTTACCGAAGTCTCTTTATTCAAGCTCGAGTAGTTCTGAAGAAAGAGCTTGTTAAACACCTCCGATCAAGGCGCGGTATGCGTCGATCACGGCACAGTAGCTCTGAAGAGGCAGAATCCCGCACCAGCATCTCAGATTTAGTTTCTATCCGTGCTCGGCCAAAAGAGGTTGAAGACAGGGCTGTTCCTGGCCATTGGGAGGGAGACCTGATATCAGGATCCAAGAATTCACATATTGCGACGCTTGTAGAACGGCAGTCTAGATTTACGATGCTGGTTCATGTCGGTGGCAAAGATACGGAAAGCGTTGTTTCGGCGCTTTGTCGGGAGATCGGCCAGCTCCCCGAGGAATTGAAGTGAACCCTGACTTGGGGTCGAGGGGGTGAGCTGGGTAACCACAGGAAATTTACGCTTGCGACCGACATGCAGGTTTATTTCTGTGACCCGCAGAGCCCCTGGCAACAAGGTAGCAACGAAAACACCAATCGGCTGTTGCGCCAGTATTTCCCGAAAAAGACTGATTTATCGGGCTATTCCCAGGAGCAGTTAAATTGAATTTGCCAGGAAGCTGAATGAACGGCCGAGGAAAACGCTCGACTACCTGACACCTGTGGAGAAGCTGCAAAACATATTTGCGTTGACCGGTTGAACTCACCGTAGCCTTTTTTAGGATGGTTTTTTCCATCTCAAGACGTTTCCAGCGAGCCTCAAGCTACTGAATACGCTGCTGTTATGGGGTTAACGCTTTGCCCTTAGGCGTTATTCCTGGACGCTCGTCCGCAAGCTGGTGAACCCAGCGTCGAAGGGCGCTTTCACCGACACCCAACAAGCTACAAGCTACAAGCTTGGGGATAGCTGTAGCCTTGATCCAGTACCAGCCTGGCAGCTTCTTGCTTAAATTCAGGCGAAAAAGTACGTCGTCTCTTGGTCATCAGACACCTCGCTTTTGGTGGCCATATTACCACCTATGTTGATGTCCGGTTTTATTGAACCACTACATAGACCTATACACTGTTCGCCTCAAATAAAAAACCAATGTTGGTGAGTTTCTTACTCATTTCCTCATGATCTATAAGCGTTTTTCCCACATCTGGATGACATTCAAAACCGACTTCACCAGAGTTTTACCCGGCTGAACAAAAACGGGCAACCACCATTTTTTCTTAAGCCACTGCCCTGCGGATACGCGAGCTGAGTATTTTTGGATTTTCGCTGGTGGTGATGCCTGCTTGGTGGGAGTGGTCACTTTTGTTGGCTGTATGGCTACCTGGACACGCTCTTTAACGCCTAAGCAGCTCGCTAACTCTTGAACAGTCGTGGTCCCGCGAACAGATTATCCAGGAGGCATTACGCATCTTGGGTCATCGGACTAGAAGCTCCCTCTGCCGCAAAGGCAAGCGACATATCCGCTGCTTGAGGCTGCTTTTCTACCACTAGCAGCCTCTCCTCGGTGACGGTTCCAAATAGATCTTTCCAACGTTCAGCACTGGCCTGACCATTATCCGTCACCACCACAATATCCATCATCATCACCAGACACGTCACCTGCGCGGGACTGGTATTGTCACCATCCACCAGGAACACACGCCCCAATCTTTCAAATGACCGTTTGCTTCCATATTCACGCCCATCTCACATAACGCCAGCTAGCCAAGATGAAGACTTTGGACGACTCACCCCACAATTTGCTGCGGCTCGATGAACGTGACGGCAGGGCCTTGTTCGGCTGGATGAACCATCGTTCGGAGTCCTGGCAACGATGGTTCACCCACAAACCAAGCGCCTGCTCATTATCTATAATGGCCACTCCTCGCTTGTCGATGATATCGCCCGCCTGGATGAACACGTACTGGCCAGTCCCAGGGTTCGACTCTCGCTCTTCTGGCGTCACTTACAGCGCAAAGCTGTTGGGTGCCTGCTTCGTAGACGGATTGAGCTCAATTACGCTGCCGGATACGGTCGCATCCGCTTTTTCGAGTCGCCATTGGAATACGGGTCGATGCAGTAACAGCACGCCAAGTTCGCATATATCGTCGTTATCATCGTCATCCCAATTATCTTTCCAGCTGTTGTAGTGATTGCTCATTAGCGTTAAACCTTTGTTGTGTTGTTGGTAGTGCCAGTGGATGATTGAATAGCACCCTTAAATGTATCGTAATTTTGTAATACTGTAATACTGTTTACTTTCTCGATCTCGATGACTGCTTACTCTCTTTACTGAGCGTTAATTCTTGCCAGCTCAGTTCAGAGGAGCTTACGGTTGGCTCATCACCGTTCCGTAGTGCAACGGTGATCAAGCTATGCCACGTTAAGTGATTCGCTCGCGGCGTATTGGAACTGCCTTCTTTAGCGAGCGATACGGGTAAGCCAGGGGCATAATCGCGGCGGGTATGCCTGAGCCGTTAGAGCTGCGCTGCCTGAAAGGCTATGGCTATGGCTATAGCGGGTAAGCGGAACTGCGCCAGTGGCTCCTGACTTGCTGCGTTGTCGCATACGCACCGCCAGCTTTCGAGGAGCCCATAGTCCTCCAGCGTTGGATGAGTCGTTGCTCACCTCGCTGAAAGGCTTTGCTGAGAAAATCCAGGAGTCGGTGCCCGATCATTACGGTATCGGCTACATGCACACAATTTTGTGTCAACAGGGGTTACCCCTGTGCAAAACCGATACAACACGCCATACGCAGTTTTGCGATAGCATGGCTAATCAAATCGGCGTAGGCTCACTATGGGACGGTCAACAATTTGTTGATCAGCCGCTGCCCTATGGCGCTTTTGCCCGGTTGATCTTCGCCTACTTTAACAATGAAGCCCTGCTCCAGCGCACGCCAGAAATTAGCGGTGGTCCCAATGCTTCTACTTTTCTTCGCACACTGGGTACATCTTCAACGGATGGTGGTAACGTTAGCTATACCACAGGTTCAGACGCTGGCAGCGTTCTGGCTCACGCTAGGCTACAGCGTTCAAGACAAGGCCTACACGCTGAAAGGCGATGTCATAGAGGGGCCCGGAATCATCCGAGTGACGAACCATGTGGCTAGAAAGCATTGTTTTCAGTGACAGGTGTTACGAAAGTTTCGTCTGAACATGCCGTGTCGGTAGATATGCGAGCGTTTCATGCTTTAAAGGGAGTCTGCACTGGCCTTAGACCTCTCTACCTAATGCTCACCGAGCGTTTGTACCGAGTTAAGTGTAGTTAAACAATTTTGCGTTGGCACCAACTGCATGCTCAATTTGGCACTTAATATACTGGTGAAAATGGCATGCGTAATTTCAAGCGTGATTTTGAAGGTGCTGAAGCGGGTCCAAGCAGTCTATCCGAAGGCCAATACTAACGTAGATAAAATAGGGGTTCGCCTAAAACACTCTTTGATTAGGAACTAAAGCGTAATATCTTAATAATTAGCTTGCTATCAAGCTGCGCTGCATACGGTGCAGATTGATTTTCTGAGAAATACATAGCTTTATACTGACAATATCGATAGGTCGATTTGCATCGTGAATAAAAACGCAATATAACGGTATATTCTTTCGGCATGCCGAAAAGGCGGTCATGAACCCACAAACAATTTTAGAAATTCATGACCATCGCGTTGCCTATCTTGTTTAACAAACCTCTTTACTGAGGATATCGTTGATATAGAAAATTGTAACGACCTGTCCACTTAACCCGTGGTGGCCTTTTGCTATGACAACTTTATTGCCGTTGTGATTGGCAAACCTTTAGTTCGAAGCAAGAGGTAACGTCGATGGTCGTTGAACAGCTATTTTTGGGCATGCCGAAAAATAGCTGTAAGCGCGGCTAGGAACTATTTTTTGTGTTTCTAAGAAACACTGCGCTGATAGAGGGCTGTCACTTTATCTAAGGCTAACGTTTGGCCGTCATTTTGGCGAATCCAGAGAGTACCTGTTGGTTCATTACCTTCAGTTTCAGCTAACCATCCCTGTAATAATGTGCCACGAACAGACTTTCCAGAAATCAACTTCCCTTCAACAATGTATTCTATCTCTTCTGGCTTAATTTTTTTCGCTGGCTTCCTTTCGAAGTGGTAGCGGGCTACTTCAGCTTCTGTAGTTGAATGGCTTTGTCTAGGGGCAATTTGCTTACTTTTTATCTGTTGAAGAATTTTTTTAAGCTCAGCACGCGAAGCTCCATTATCATCTTGAAAGTTCTTTATTAATAACTCTCCTTGACTGGGCTTTAAGCTGTTTATCTCATCAAGTAGAACTGCGGCTCTGCGATCTTTGAGCTTACCCTTTACAAGCAAAATTTGCACTTTCTCAGATAATTTTAAAAGCGCTATATGCTCAGAAATATTAGAACTCGTCATGCCGAGATCTTCTGCTATTCGAGTATATGTAAGCTTTTTTCCTGTAAGGGAGGATTGACTTTTAATAGATTCAATTGCTTCAGCTACTTCTATAGGATTGAGATTATTGCGCTGAATATTTTCAATTAATTGACGCCTTAAACGATCAACATCCTCCGGCCTCTCTACAAGATTAACTTGTATCTCATCCCAGCCCAATACGTTTGCAGCTCGGAAGCGCGTCTCACCTACCTCCAGACGATAGCGTTTTCCAGACGATATGCGCTCACTTTCAGGAAGCGGCGATATAGTGATAGGCTGTAAAAGCCCTACCGACTCCATAGATTGTGCTAAATTAATAACAGCATCTTCAGATACAGGACTTTGGCGTACTTGCTGCTCGACCAAGATATCTTCTACTTTAACTTTTTTGGCGCTTTTCTGTAGTTCGCCCTGCTGTTTAATATGATCCAAAGTGCCCATCTGCGTTTTAAACTGATCGTCAGAGGATTTCTTAGACAAGGAGTCCAGCATATCACGATCAAGAAATGTGTCAGTACTCATCACGAAATCTCCTCAGGGCTGAGCCTTTGCTGTATAGCTTGGATCACACGATTAGATGTAGTGGCATAGTTAAAACGGTATTTTTTCGTACCAACCTTCCACCGTTCGATTACGTTTTCATTTAGGGAAGTACGCGCCAGTGTTTCAGCAAGTGCTTCTGTGACTTCTTTACTTGCCGTCAAAGCGCTTCCTGTGCGCCGTTGATACCAAATTGGCATGCCTTTATATACAGCTGCATCTAGCGAACTACGAACACCAATCTCGTAGGGAATAACTGCATCGGGATATTGTGTAATCAGCTCTTGCTGAGTTTCCTGGGCGGATAAACTACGACGGTTGTACATATTGGTTAATATTCCCGATATGCGTAACTCGGGATTATAAGCATCACGTATCGTGGCAAGCGTTGGAAGCATTCCACGAACACCATCTAGGGCAAAGCCACTGACATTTATAGGAATAACTACATCAGTAGCCATAGCGATTGATGCACTTTGCAGGTTACCTAACTGGGGAGGAGAATCGATTAATATAAGATCATAATCATTTCCATATTTACTTAGAAAATGGTTGAGATTATTGCGGGGCCTTGGTATCACTTCAATTTCGCGACGCATGCAATCCGCTAGAACTTGGTCATTGACAAAAGCGGGGATCATATCTAGACCTGGTGGCCCCGTAAGTGCTCTTAAGTTAATGCTTTCTAAGTCGTAAAGCACCAGATCAGACGATATTAAAATTTGTTCGATACCCTGCTTTTCACTGCCACCTTTCCGTGCTTCTTCCCTCACTTTCGCAACAAACCCCAAAGCCTCTTTACCTAGAATGGTACGAGAAGCATTTCCTTGCCCATCCATATCAATGAGCAATGTTTTGAGACCTGCTTCAGCGGCCATCCATGCGGCATGAACCGTGAGTGTTGTTTTTCCTACCCCACCTTTTTGGTTGGCAAACACAACCACAGGAGGTGATTTTGTCCTATTTTTAGTCATCAGATTTCCCATTGAATAGTTATACGCGTTTAGCGTGCACCATTAATGGTGCACGCTTTGGAAGATCATTTCTACCCCAAGAAGAAATTTGTTCTTCCTATTGTAGATATTTCCTGGCCACCGGATGAATAACATTAGGAAAATGCCTTAAGCCCAAGAAAAAACTCCAGTTAACCCGCCCTCGCATAAACCCTCGCCCGATTGTGCTTGGCGCAGGTATGGACTTGACGTATCTGACTATCGACTCCATAGGCCGCATGATCGCCAATCCTTGCTTTCTCAAACGGACGCGGTCGAATCTCAAATCTACAGCGCAAACAGATAGCGCTATCCCGCTACTAGAGAGGCAGAAAACGCTTTGAGAGCTCAAAAACGGTTCAAAATGCGCGCGTGAACTTTAAGCACAAGCTGTCTCAACAACTCAGATGACTACTAAGCGATGGTGGTTGAGACAGGGATACCTAGCCTCTGCGATGGAGGTCTGTTTAAGGCCGGTCACGCACCGGTTACAACCTAAAACGTGGTAAAGCCGCTTAGCGACTCAAGCCGGGGAGCAGACACGCTCCTCCAGCCAGGTTCAATGCGAACGGTTGTATAAGAGGTCACGTCCTGTAGACGCTAGCCACCCTCCGCAATCCAATACGGTGGCTTAGATGGAAGTCTCCGCGATTACTGATAACACTCCTATGGATTCTACGGTGCACTTTCTATGGATTCTGTAGCGTATCGACCACTTATCCACAGGCCTGGCCTATGCAGAGCTGAGTAGATTGGCTGCTCATGCGCGAGTTTCTATGGATTCAGCGACGCAATATTCATGAAATACTGTTGTTTCTATAGACAGTGCAGCGCATTTCTATAGATTGTAGGGTGCATTTTCTATGGATTATAAAGCGCATATCTGAGAGAAAATTCCAGAAGTGATGACTTTCTACAGATTCGGAGGCGCATTTTCTATGGATTCTAACGCGCAATAACCATGGATACTGTGATGCAGTTTGTATGGATAGTACAGTGCATTATGCCGCTGGAAGTGCTCATCTAAAGGCTCTGATGCCGTTCCCCTTTTATCCTTTTATCCTTTTATCCTTTTCTTAAGTCCTTTACCTGTTGAACAACGGGCCACATAAATATGTGAAAGAAGTATAAATCTTAAGGAGATGCCTTCAGCATGGCTCCCATGCAGGCGTTTATAGCCAAAATGCACCGTACCATCCATAGAAATGTATTGGACACTCAAAAATGCGTCATGCCGTCCATAGAAATGCCTAAACAATTTAAAAATGCGCCATATCGTCCATAGAAAGACTTCGCCACGAGCCAAAATGCGCCACATCATCCATAGAAGGACTTCGCCACGAGCCAAAATGCACCGTATCATCCATAGAAACAGAACGTTTTTACATCCCACAACTCCAAGAGTAGTAGATGGAATAGATTTAATTCGCATATTGCGCCGTATAATCCATAGAAATATGCAGTGTCCAAGCCTACACTCAGCTCAGGATAAAACACAAAGTGCCGGAGGGCAGTGTGTCAAGTAAAGATGACTGGAATCGAGTCAGAGCCAGCCTAAAAGGGACTCGCAAAAACGATGTAGTCGATAGAAGTGATAGTGCAAATCTTGAACTTGATTTGGCCCCTCCCCTTTCTGGCAAGCCAGAAGACGTTGCTGACCTTCCATTGCTCAAAATGCATGAAGCCGCCACCCCTGTTGATATCGTAAAAACAGCTAGCGGCCAAGAACTCCGTGACTTTCAGTCTTCTCTTACAAACACAGTAGAAGAACGTGAGAACACATCAAATCTATTACATTTTTGGGAACGTATACCGCGTTACCACTGTGGCCACATACGAGGTGTAACAAGCAGTACAGATGCTAAGAAAGTTGATATTGTTAATTACACATTTGAAGACAATGGGGAACGATATACGCTCGAGATGACCCCTGCCCAAGTGCGTGTTGAAGAGAATGGGGTAGAACAAACGCTATTTTGTTACCCGGACAGTAGCGATGAGCTGATCGAGTTAGCGTTGATAAAAATTGCGATGGAGAATGGTGATATTCTTGAAAACAATCCACCGGCTCGATCAGGGGGAAAATTAGGGCGTTTTCCAAGCTACGGTGTACATTTCACTATCAATCAGTTGATGGAAATGTTGCGTTCTTGGGGGAGGAGCCGTACCCATGCTTCTATACGTCGTTCCCTAGATGTTCTACACAAATGCAATTTATCTATTGAAGCAAGCTCTCATCAAGGTGTTAGCGCCAGTGCTCCTATTCTTTCTGAGCTGATTTCGTATAAGCAAAATGGTTTTCGTGGATACGATCGAAACGGTTATTGGACAGTCCGATTTCATCCAATCGTAAGTTTAGGTATACATGCAGGCTTATATCAGCAGTTTAACCTTTACCGTACAGCTACATTAAAGTCGAGTGTTGCGCAGTCAGTAGCAAAATTGATAGTGCTTGAGGGGCGCAATATTTCTACTTCAACACCTTACTCATTGTACTTCAGCCGATTCCGAGAAATGACAGGAATGCTCAATTATAAGCGTGTTGGACAAGCTCGTAGCAAATTTTGTACAGATATCAAAGCTCTAATTGAAGATGGAATGTTAGCTCACGTAGAATTTGTTGAAATCAAACGTGGTAAGCGTGTTATTGATATAGAAGCGCGTATGTATGCTAGCCCAACACTAGTAAAAGAAATGAAGGCTTCTCATAAACGTGCAAAAATTTTACAGACACGCAGGCAACTTCGTTCTCAATTAGTTAATTAGAGCTTAGCTAATGCTTTCCTCCCTGAATCGCTAGGCGGCCACAAACGAGACTTCTCTTATCTTAGGTCCGCAGCCCGTGCGTGATCGAGCCGATGCAGGTTCGGATGGATAGAGGCCGTTGTAGATTTACGCGTTTTTTGCTAATTTTCGGCCTGCCGAAAATTTAATGCACGTGTTATAGATAATACGTGCATACTTATATGAAAACACGTTTGAGTGCTTAAGCTACATTGGTTGTTATACGCTTTGTAGATCGCTACCCCGCTCTGGCGAAAACAAAGATTCCCACGGTGCTCAAGTGAGACGTTGAACCGACGCCGAGTCGTTTTAGCGGTTTCCCGCTGCAGGCGGCTTTGCCTCACTGCTTACTTCATAGGGTGACCGGGCGGACACGCCCTTAATATATTAATAACTCCAACATGACCAGCCGTGTCCACAAAGCTGAATTCAACACGTGCATATCTTGGCTAGCTACGCCGATTCCCCCGCCAACAGATTCCTGGATTTGGCGCCCTGGCTATTTGATGGTGCAATTTGCCACTTTTCAGGCAGTACAATAAAGTGGTTTTAGCTAATTGTGGCAGAAGCCTTATACAAGTAGTTGTGTTGGGCTCTGATAAGCTGTGCCTGAACCGTGTCTTGACCTTCTTCTCGTTGCATAGTTGTACTTTCTCTAATAAATCATGGTCTGCTGCGACTTTCGCAGTGCATTCTATTGCTTCTTGAAGTTGTTGAGCGGAGCCAGACAGCTGTCATCGAAAAGCGTGGCAAAGCGAGCCACGTCTATGTCAATTCCCACGGCGCAGCCAGTCGACGCCGGTACCACATAGTCGCACTCCGTCTGGATCAAGACGAACCAGCGCCTTACCTGCTATCTTATGTGACGTTCTTAACTGCCCATAGCAACTCACAGCTCAGCCAAAACAGCTTGAGCAGACTGCCTAACTAATCGAGCTTGATCTGTTTGAAGTCAGTGTAGCAAAACCTATCGCACTGGCCTTTCTTATTCTTTAAACACGGAAAGTTGGTGCGCTTTAATGATTTATACGTTCAATTATGTCTGCCTAGTGTATTGGGCTGAGAGCAGTAATGAGCTAACTATTCAGTTTAAACTATCCTCTTACTTATCTTTGTCTCGTAAGTACAAAGCTCGCTGGGCATAACGAAGTTCTTCTTTGATGGTCGTTAAAGTACCTGTCTGTTCGTAATGCGCCTGCTGGAGCTTGACCATTTCGAGCTGCAAATGGCTCAAAGTCGTCTGCTCATTTTCCAGCTGCTGCTCCAAATGTGCCACCTTAGCATCGCAAGTTGCCCGTTCATTCACTAGCGTGGCATGTGCTTTGTTGAGTTTGTCATAACGTGCCTGAATATCTTTAAAGCGCTGTTCGATCACTGCCAGTGCCTGCTTGGTTTCGTGACCATCCTCAATCGCCTGCTGGGCTTTTGATCGCGCGTCATCACGCTCTTCGCTCACGGTGCGGTGTGACACACTGAGTTGATCTAGCTGCTTGTTCAAACGCGCCAGCGTGGCTTTCTGCTGATCGTTTTGGGCTTTTACATCCTCATACCGCGTTTTAAAGGTTTGCTCTGAGGCCGTCACCTTAGCCAGGTCGCGTTCGGCGATCTCAAGATTGCTGTGCAGGCGCTCATTCTGGGTTTCCAATTCATCCATGCGCTCTTCGGCATGCTGGCGCTCACGCAGTAGCTGCGCGCCCTCCTGGCGCGAAAGTGCGAGGTCGGTACGCACCTCCTGACACTGCCGCTGTGTCTGTTTCAGTTTCAACTCTAACCCTGCAACTGACTCCTGCAGCACTTCCGCTTTCGTGATGGCTTTGTCGGCTTCTTTGAGGACTGCATTACGCTCAGCTTCAAGCGCTTCTCTTATCCGGGCAAGGTCGGCTTTTGCGTCTACCTGTGCCCGTTGCCATAGCTCAGTGGCCAGCGTGGTGAGATACCCTTGAATGGCTGACGGTAATTCGCCACTCTCTTCTGCCTTGTCGCTCTCCTGCCGCCATGCTTCTAAGTGCGCCTGGATCGTGGAGAACGACCCCCGTTTTAGCTTGGCCCGGATGTTGGACGCCGTAGGGTTGGTGCCAGCGGCTTGAAGGTCGTTAGCAACACTAAATACATCGACTTTGCTGATCGTGGCGCGGTTGCTCAAAGGAATCTCCAATTAAATATAAGTGTAGTGTAATAGTGTATTATCAGTATTACTAAATTATGGCATGACTATTTATTATATGCCACCGCTTAAGCGTCTTTAAGAGTATGAAGCTGGCCGAAGTAAGGCTGTTAGCAGCGATATGCCTGACCATCAGCCACCAAAAAAGACGACACAGCGATATATCTATGATGTTAATGGCCTAACACTCTCTGCCCGCCGCGCGTAGCGTAGTGGTTAAGGTCAGCTTTTTTAGTGGTTCAATAAGCAAGTGTATTGCGGACGAAGCGCTCGCTATCCATCCACATCCAGTACAGAAGTTTGGATAGCATATTCACCGTATTTTGTTGACATCCTCCGACCATTAATTAGAGAGTGTAGTGGCAGCTTCTAGGTTATTACCTTCCTGGTGTTGCCCGTCGCCTTCAATACCTTGGCAATGGCAATGCCGGTCTTACGCAAACTCACACAACCATGGCAGCGTTTACTGCCGGGGTACCAGTGGCCGATCTGGACGAACTCGCTCCTTGCCCAAGATGCTTTTTAGTCAAGCTGGCACACCAACTCTCCCCTGCCAACATAACTTATGGCTTGGATGAATGGCGATTTTTGACCATGTTCTTAACCTGCAAACTCTCCGCGGCGATCACTTGGTTCTTGTTAACGATCTGTCGGGTGAGTTTATGCAGGTGGTCAAGTCACGTATCAGCGATCTTGGTGTGACAGCGAGCGACTTTTACCCGTGCTTTTACACGATTGTTTTAGCCTTTTTGCTTATGACTTAATTGCCGCTACGCCCGCGCCAGCTTCCTCTCATACCGTGCCGTATGACGCGAATTGTTAACCCGCTGACCATCACAAGCTTTTTAACCCTAGGTCGATACTTATCATGTTAGGAATGACAGTCAGCGCCACAGTATTTACCTTGCATAGACAGTTGATGAAGTAGAGACCTGCTGCGTCCTTGGACACGGTGACGGTGCTGGACGTTGCAAGAAACTCACGGCTCCAGCGAATGTTCAACGGCTTACGATACTTGACGAGTGTGATCTGGCCATCACGGTACAAGACGCTGAACTAGCAAAGGTGGCTGACTGAAGATGCTTCTTGAATTTAGAGCTGTATTACTCTGCCCGCTTGACAAAAAAAGTGTTTGAACACGCTTTGCTGGTGGCGCAGGAATTTGCAGCGGCACCGAACGTACTTCCACCAGAAACGCAGTATCAGGCTGCTTTTTTAACTGTGTGAGAAACGCGCTAGCGTCGTGATGGCCGATCTTTTACTGGCGCTGATAAAACGCATTGGTGTGATAGCGCAGCACTGCATTCCAGACAAGCCGAACACACCCAAACGCCCATGCCAGCAAGATGGCCTGTTGGGGGGGAGAAGCGGTATTAGTAGGCGCGTTCGATTTTCATATCTTAAGATTTAGGCAGCTTTATGTAAGATTACGAGTTGCATGGTGTTTTAGCGGACGCCCGCTATCCATATCTATCCAATGCGATCGCTTGGATAAAGTATTCCGCGCTTTTCGATAAATTTTCGGCATGCCGAAAAGTAGTTCTTGGTTAGGCTCAACCCCTATATTTTCGGCATGCCGAAAATACTTAAGAAGCCTGAGGCAATATTTTAAATTTGTTGAAATGTGTGACATCAGCGCAGCCAAAAATATTCGAACCGCCGGATTGGTGGGGTTAGCTCTGGGAGCGATTGGATAGTTTCCTAAGAAGCTAAGGGTGGAGGGACGTCAATCGCTTAATCTAATAATGAGATTAACGCCATGCGTATTCTCACTCACGATCAATTTTGCCCCGCTTTCTTTGCTCACTAACCTGGTGACGCCGTTTCTGAATGCCCACTATTAACGTGGTCGATGCCCTGTAGGCTGAGGGCTGGTCCCCCGTGCGTGCCCAACAAACCAGCGTGCGTCAGCAAGAGCGCCGTGACGTCTTGCTACACGATCCGCTTTCGCCAAGTCCCTGACCGTCAGTTGGCGGTCGGCGACAGTATTACCAAACTGATGCTGACCAGTAGCTATGATCGCAGTGCGAACTTTTAGTTGGATTTGGGGCTATTTCGACTGATCTGAACCAATGGCATGGTGACGCCGGTAGGCGACGTCGGCGGTATTCGGGTGCATCATGTTAAACACATCGTGGATGAAATTCTGGAAGCTCGATGCAGCTCCGCTACCAAGTGCCCCGTATTGCCGAAGGCGTCGAGGCGTTTCAATCACGTTGATTAGCAGAGGCGAAGCCCAGCTGTTTGCCGAGTCTGCCTTATCGCTGCGCCATGGCGTCAACTGGCAACAGAATATCCCCATCAAATCCATCGACATAATCGAAGAAATACGCAGTGAAGACGCCAACAGTTCGCAGTGGAGTAGTTTCCACCGTACCAAGTAAAACCTATTTAAAGGCGGCTTACGTGGACATTCTCAACCCGATTGTACCACCCGTACTCGACCCGTCGACAGCGTCTCTGAGGACGTGCGCCTAAACCGTGCGTTATGGAAGCTATCCGAGCGCTTTGCTGAGCAAGTATCTCGTCCTATACCACCCATTGATAAAGAGTTCCCTAGTGACCTGATAGATGCCGGAGAGCCCCTCGCCACCTACCACCTGAACAGCGAAGTGACAGGCGCCCATCTTGTGCACCTCGCCAAGATGAGCGCCAACAAACGCGTGCATAAAGGCAATAAACTCGGCGCTCTGATGAGGCTCACCGCTGCTTACAAACTTTAATGCCCTACTACGCGTTTGAACTCTTCAGCACACTACTACTTGATACCCAGCACAGGCTAATCGGCTTTGATGAGCTGTTTCGGGGCACAATTTATGCTACCAGTATCTACCTCCGCGAGGCCATCAAGCAAGCCATTGAACATAACGTCGTTGCCGCGATTCTCTATCTACTCATTATGTAGCAATATGCCGAACGAAGCATCACCCAGCACCTCAAAGTTGCCCTAGGCTTGGTGGGCATTTGAGTGCTGGATCATGCAGTGGTGAGCCATGAAGGCTACACCTCGTTCGCCGAACGGGGATAGCTGTAGACCCACGCTAACCGCTTCGCATAGACGCTGCCTGCTTCCCAGCCTCACGCTTACACTGACCGACAGCATTGGACGGCGCCTTTTAGGCAGAGCTTTTTTCTTTTGTGGTTTTTTCTTTACTGAGCAGATTAATGGAATGAGAAGGAGGCTTAGGTAAGCAAAAGGTTATCAGGTAAGTCAGTGTGAGCGTTGAGAAACGGATGTTGTGGTAAGGTAAATACACTGAAATAGGAGCAGCGCATGGCCAGCAATCATCACGATACCGGGTATAAAGAGCTATTCAGTTACCCTGAGTTTGTCCAGCAGCTGATTGAGGGCTTTGCGCCTGCCGAGATTGCCGGGCTGATGGACTTCACAACACTCAAGAACCACAGCGGCAACTACATTACCCCGCTGTTTGAAGAGAAATTCGAGGACGTGGTGTGGTCGGTGGAAGTGACCTGGCAGGGCACTACCCAAGACGTGTTTCTCTATATTCTGCTGGAGTTTCAGTCGAGAGTAGATCGCACGATGCCGATTCGATTGATGCACTACGTGGCTTGCTTCTATGACCACCTGCTCAAGAGTGGAACGACAACCCCGCACAAGGGCTTGCCGCCCATTATGCCGATTGTGCTGTATAACGGTTCTGAGCGCTGGACAGCCCGGCAGGATATTTACGAGATGGTGCATCCTGAGCCGCCTACATTCTTGCAGGTCTATCAGCCGCACCTGCGTTATTACCTTGTTGATGAAGGACGCTATACTGATGAAGAGTTGAGCTTACGTCAGACGCCGTTAAGCGGTGTCTTTAGCATTGAGAATGCGTCGACGGATAGAAAAGGGCTGCAGCAGGCCGTTGATAGGGTAGTCGCGATTATTCAGGCCGACCCGAATAAGGAACGCATCGACAAGATTGTTACCCGCTGGCTTAAGCGTCACCTGCAGCGGCTCAGGGCTCAGATCAACCTGGATCAGCTCAATAGTGTGGTGGAGGATAAAGATATGTTGGCAGAGAATTTAGAGAACTGGGCGCAGCAAGAGCGACGAGCAGAGCGCCAGAAGGTTTTGCAAGAAACTGAGCAGAGAGTAAGGGAAACTGAGCGACGCGTAAAGGAAGCAGAGCAACGTGCGTTAGAGGAAAAGCGTGAAACGGTTCGTCATCTGCTGGCGTTCGGTGTGCTCAGTGATGAGCAAATTGCCGAAGCGACAGGGCTATTGGTTGATGAGGTTGGGAAGTTGCGCATCGAAGATAAGCACTGATCCTGAGCTTATCCTTCCTTTACGCACAAAAAAGGGCAGCCACAGAAGGGAGTTGCCTTATATGTGTTTGCTTGTTTTAGTTTTTAGGGGTATACGGATTTAATGGTTGATGGGGCACTTTCACCCCACCAACCTTATACCATTTTCAGATGGTTGTTAGATCGACCCCGTAGTTGAGTTCCTCTGCGAAGCCCGGCAGTCCGTAACTGAGGTTTTTTTTGGAACGGAGTGACCTTCGCAGTCGGCGCCTTCTTCTTGTGCTTCGTAGTGCAGAGCATTCGTGCCCGCATCACCTCGAAGGTGTAACCACGCCCGTCACGGTACTTGTCCTTCGCCAGTCGGTTGATCGACTTCGTATAGGCGTTGGTGACGGGCATGTCCGCCTCGAAGTAGGTCATGATCTCTTCGCGCCAGTTGCCCACCGCCCTGACCAGATCGCTCCAGATTTCCCTCTGGTCTTTCGGGATGGTGGCTATCCACTCGTCCATGACGGCTTCTGTCTGGGGCCGTGTGGTGGCGTCCAAGATGCCGTAGAAGCGTTCCTTATGCTCGTAGGCGGCCAGCAGTTGCGGGAATGCGCCTGCCCAGGTCTCCATGATCAGCCGTTCTCGGTCTGAGACTTCGTGAGCACGTTTCAGCAGGATTTTTCGGTCTCCCTTCAGGGTTGGCTTTGGGAGGGTTTCAGCTCCTTCCTGAGGCCCTTGCGTACCTTCTCCAGAGCATCGTTAGCCATGCGCACCACATGGAACTTATCGACCACGATGCGGGCCTGTGGCAGCACCGCCTTGACCGCTGCTCGGTAGGGATTCCACATGTCCATGCTGACGATCTTGACCTTCTACCGGTCTTTTATCTTCATCAGGTAATTGGTCACCACGTCCTGACGGCGGGTGGCCAGCAGGTCGAGCAGGGTCCTCTCCTCGATGTTGGTCAGGATACAGCTCGTCAATGCCGAGAATGCGGGTCGTCTCGAAGCAGTGCCAGCGCCCCAGAAATTCGGCGCGGGCATTGAAAATGTCGCGTACCGTTTTCTCGTCCAGGCCCATGGTATCAGCCACGGAGGCGTAGGGGTGATTGAAGGCTTCCTTCTCAACGTACTCATGCAACCGCAGCGTCATGCGGAAGCCGTCCACCACCTCCGGTAGCTGGGGCCTGAAGGTGGTCTTGCAGGCCCGGCAGGTGTACCGGCGACGAACTACCCAGAGGGTGACCCGCTTGCCGTGGATGGGCAGGTCACGATAGGGAACATCATGCTTGCCGAACCGCACGAACTCACCCTGCACGCCGCACCCCTCGCAGGCTACTGGTGTAGGTGCTTCAAGCTGAAAATGTATGTCTTCATTCTGCTCCTCAGAATCCACCAACTGGTACCCAGGAAGGCTTAACGAATTAATCATCTCCCGCCTTGATCAGAAAAACAGGTAGGTGACGTAACCGGCAATCATCGCCATAGCAAAAATGACTGCTAAAAACGCCGCTAAAAGCTTCAGCGTGAACAGAGAGCGCAACAGAATGAGCTCAGTCAGACTGGCTCCGGCACTGCCGATGATCAACGCTAGCACCGTCCCGGCACCCACGCCTTTGGCCATCAGAGCCGCTGCCAGAGGTATGACGGCTTCAGCGCGAATATACAACGGCACGCCGATAACAGCGGCAACTGGAATGGCAAAGGGATTATCTGGGCCTGCATACTGCTCCAATAAGTCAGTGGGCATGAAACCATAGATCACGCTGCCAATCGCAATACCGATGAGCAGGTAAGGCAACACATCGATAAAGTCCGACCAAGCTTCCCGCCACACACCACTGTACTTCCCTTCTTTCTTAACCGTGACAGTGGGTTGACTGTCACAGCATTCGCTAGACGTAGAGACTGTTGCCTTCCTATCAGTCCCGCAAGAAGCCGTCTTCGGAGTGGTGTCGCAGCTGTTGGTGCCGCAATTCGATGCGGTCGGTGTAGCATCGCACTGGCTTGCTGATGAACTACATCTACTGCTCTCTTGTGTCGCCATCCGGCGCACATAACGCTCGAAGCCAAGCGTGTGAAGCAGCCATCCGGCACCTACCGCGACCACCAAAGCGGCGAGCACATAGATAGCAGTAAGTGTCCATCCAAACGTGGCAACCAGCAGGCCGACGACGATAGGATTCAGCAACGGAGATGAGAAGAGAAACACCATCATCGGCCCAAAACCGGCCCGTGCCCGAATCAACCCTTTCAACATGGGGATAGTCGAGCAACTACAGAAGGGCGTTATAGCTCCTAAACCAGCAGCAAGAAAATAGCCTCGCTTCCCACTGGAAGTCAGTAACACTTCCACCTTGGATGGTGGGATGTGACGTTGAAGAACTCCGACCAGCAAGCTAATGCCAATGAATAAAACCGGTAGCTCGATAGCGAGAAAGGCGAACATGCCTAGAGCTTCTTGGAGTTGAGGTGACATTCAATATTACTCCTATATTTCTAGTTTTATCGAAATCATGTGCGCAGCCTACTTGCGCTTACCGGTCCTGTAAACTATAATTCTAGAAATATCGAATTATTGGGGCGTGCTATGGATCACGAAAAGGTTGCAGCCAGCTTAGCTGAGCTAGGGAATAGTCACCGACTGTCCGTGTTCCGCTTCCTGGTCAAAGCTGGCCATGATGGGGCTTCGGTCGGAGATATCCAGAAGGGGCTGGGTATTCCTGCTTCAACGCTATCACATCACCTTGGTCGCATGGCCAAGGTAGGGCTAATCCGGCAGGAGAAACACAGCCGCACCATTGTATGTATACCCGAGTATAAGCACCTAGAGAATTTGATCGGTTTCTTACAAGAGGAATGTTGTGCAGGTGTCCGGATTGCGCATGATCCAGAATCGCTTTGACGCTTGCCCACCTCGCTGCCCTCCCTAGTCAGCATCGTTATGAAGACACGGGCGAAGGTGGAAACAGAAAATTGGCAGTAGAGTAGGCTGAAGAGAATCAATCAGATAATCCGCTGAGAAAGATTATCTTCTTTACATCTTTGGCATTTTATCAACCAGAAATTCCGGATACCCGTTTTTAGATCGATAGCTCTTTATCCGCTGGCCCATCTTTGTGCGGCGGTGAAACCGCTTTACCGGGCGTCTCCTTGTTGGTAGTAATGCTCGTGCTAGGCCGCAGTACCCGATGCTTGGTCGATTGCCTCTGGTAGCGTTTTAGTACGCGCCTTCATAGGCACTTCCTCAGTAGTCTCCGTCTTTTCTGCTTTTTCCTTTTCACTCCCGCTTCCCGCGCCTCACGATATCAGAGTGCCGACGCCGCCGCTGTATCCGCCGCGTTCAATAAGGTGTCATTCGATAAGTGCGCATAACGCTAGGTGGTCTGGATCTTCCTGTGGCCCAATATTTTATGCATTTTGTAAAGTGAATGTCCTTGGTTGATTAAGAAGCTAGCAAAGCTAAGGTGCAGATAATGAAGATGAAGGTCTCCTAGGCCTTCCTTGCGCGATGCGGTATCGCACGACTGAAAAATGGAAACAAAAGGCTGTCTGCCTTCGGATTGGGGAAAGGTAATCGTTATTATCCATCGCGTCACTTTGGTCAGTAGTGATAACAATTCCTCCAAAATTAAAATATATATCCCGGTTTAACGCTTTATTGTGCCGGCACTGCGCACATCTATTGGGTGAAAGTCCCGAGCATTGACGTTGGGAGTAGCTGTTAGCCAATACAGCAAGGGTGTCCACCGCTAGGTGGAATCCGAAGGAAGCCTGCGGCAAACCGCCGAGCAGGGGAATAAGAATCTCATAGTAGGCAGGCTGCGTGGAGTTAATGTAAGAATACAAAGATCATCCCAACACGGCAGCGCAGCACGTATATGAGGCGGCTACATGGCGGGAAAGATGTGTGACTTATCCCAGGAGGGCCGTCGGGACTAAACCAACCGCCCAACGGGAGTGAAAGCAAGGGCATGGGGGAGGCCCGCAGCGCCATAGTAGGTGGCAGCATCCCATCTAAGGGCCAAAGAAAAGTGAAAGGCCTCTCTGTAACCTCTGAACAACGTGATGACAACCGACCGCAGTTTGCCGGTAGCGGTAGACCGGCCGCAGGCCAGGGACCTTGTGAACTCTGCTACCCGGTATCCATGGATAATGTGCTAGATAGCGCCAATATGGCGGATGCATGGGAGCGGGTGGAGTTTAACAAAGGGGTCTCGGGTCCCGATGCACACATCATCGAAGAGACCGCCCGCTCACTGAAGGTATCATGGCCAGAACTCAAAGAAGAACTCCGGACTGAGACCTATCAGCCGGGGCCGGTCAGAACGATTTACATCTCTAAAGAGAAAGGGAAGTATCTCATGCTGGGGATTCCCAACGTGGTGAATCGTCTGATCCAGCAAGCCAGCCATCAAGTGCTCAGTCCTCACGACGAGAAGAACTTCCCACCGTCAAGCTTCGGCTTTAGACCGGGCCGGAGCTCCTGGCAGGCGATTGAGTAGGCCCATAACTACGTCAAACATGACCATCACATCGTGGTCGACATCGACCTGGAAAAGTTCTTCGAGCAGATCAACCATGACTTCTTGATGGCCAAGCAAGCGAAACAGTTCCATGACAAGCGCCTGCTTGGTCTGATTCGCAGATACCTGCAATCGGGAATGATGATGGGTGGACTCGTCAGGCAACGCGATAAATGTACGCCTTAGGGGGGCTGAGCCCCTTGCTCAGTAATATCCTGCTTAAAAATCTCGACAAGAAACTGGACGCCAGAGGCCATCGGTTCTACCGATATGCTGATGCCTGCCAAGTCTACGTCAAGAGTCATATCGTGGCCGCCTCGCGCAGCAGATTTCTGTGACACGTTTTCCTTAGAACGGCCAATCCCCGGTTCTTTTACAGTACAGAGACGGTCAAACGCTTCAAGCGACGGGGCAGGCAGCTGCCCCGTGGGCATGACTTAGAAGCGATTGAGGTCAAGCTAGCCCGCCTCAACAGCTACCTTCAAGGCTGGTCGATTTACTTTCGTTTGGCGAAACGTGCCGGCTGTTTGCTGGTCTCAACGGCTGGATTCAAAGCCGACTACGAATGGGCCAGATGAAACTGTGGTTCAAATCGCGTACGCGGGCCCGGAAGATGATCCAACTCGGTCTTCCGGTGGAGTGGAGTAGATCGGTACTGCCAGCACGAGCGATGGTGGTTCCCGGCCTCGCTTCACCGCACGCGGTATGCGATAAACAAGCGCTGGTGGCACGCTAAGAGCTTCCGTGGTGTTAGTTTCTACATGAAGCGGTTCGCAAACACTTACGGAGCCCTATGCTTGGTGGTGTGGGTGGACGGGAACTAGCCCCCGTCCACCCTGATCATAATGTATATCGCAGTATTTGGGTAAATTTTCGGCATGCCGAAAATTGCTATTGTTGGGTAACGCCACTCTGCTGGAGATAGAGGTCGCAGAAATAATAACCGAAGGGTAAAGATGGTGACGATGTTCGGAGTATAGGACTCTACGATAATCGTGTAACCGCGGCAAAGTCTCAATCTTAAATGAAGCATAATTTTCAGCATTTGTTTCCGATGAATTTTTGGCATGCCGAAAATGCTCAGGAAACCTGAGCTACCAAAGTGACTGCTCCCTACTCTGAGTCGCTACGCAACCACGGATGAGGAGAAGTCACTTTGGTGGCGTAAAGCATCTAACTAAAAGGAGGTCTGTAAGGGTTTACAGCATCTGATGATCAAGCTAATCTAAAAATGCTGCAGCAAAATTTGCAGCCTGGGTTTAGCAGCCTAGAACCACAAAGGCGCACAAGCGCCGTCACTTAGTAATGGCGCTTTTTTGTTGCTGTTATGGCGGCGGTGCGTGGGGCACTTCGGTGCGCCGGCTTCCTTTGTGGCCGGTCTGCTAACCTGCGTACCGTCGCCTCCATTGTTTAGCAGTAGTGGGGGTGGCTCTTCATCACAAAGGAGTCATACCTATGGCAAAACGTCTGTCTTGTCTTGCAAAACGGAGTCTTTCTGGCCGCGCTGCCGCCCACCGTGCAATGGCACGTGCCACACTCTTCACTGATCATAGCCTTCGCGTTCGCTATCAGCGTTATCAACATCACATACAAAAAGCCCGTGATTTAGATGTCACAGCTGCATCTTCACCACGTTCTGCTACTGTGCAGGCGGAACGCTCATGAGCCGTCGATCAATTCATTCGGTTGCCGCTGAACCGCTCAACACGTTGTTAGCAGAAAAAGCTCTTCATAACACACCATTTACGGTCTGTGAGCTGCGTGATGCTTTACTAGAACAGCCCGATTTAACAACAATTGATCACAAAATGCTGCGTCGCTACGTACGTAATCAAATCAATCTACGTGTAAAGCGAGGCGAGGTGGAGTGGGTGGGTGTACACCCTCATTTTAAGCAGCGGCATTTTTATAGGATGGTTAAGGCTCAGGCGGATGCTCTTTGCATAGGAAGTGACCCCGGCTCCAAGAGTGTTGAGCCCCTCGTGGCTCTACTGAGTCGCGATAGTGAGCAACTGCGTGAACGGATGGAAGCTTGTGACCTACAGCTTCAAGCATTACAGGAAATCGCCAAGAAATACCCCAGCGCACGAGATAAGATCATACCGTTGTTCGAGCAGGAAAAGGGGCAGGCGCGCGCGTTGGGTGAAAAGTTGAAGGCCTACTCGAAAGTGCAGCAGAAGCTGGCTGAGGTGGGAGATGATGTATGACATGGCGCGACAAGCTTAACCTTTCAACGCCGCATCCACCATTACGTGACTGGCAGCAGCGATGCCTTTCCCTGGCCCTTGCTCAGCTATCCCCCGAACAACCACACTTTCTCTGCCAAGCCACTCCCGGTGCGGGTAAGATGCTGATGGCCGCAGTGTTGGCGAATCAACTGCTTCAGCGTAACGAGATCGACTTTGCTCTCTATCTCGGCCCTAGTCGAGAGGTCGTGAGCCGTGCTGAACAAATACTTGCAGACGTTACAGGATTTGCCATGGCTGGCGATTTAGGCGCACGCGGTGGGTGCTACACGTATCAATCACTTCGCTCTAGGTTGCGCGCATTTCAACAGTTGGGTAAGTGCCACCGGGTCTTCTTGATCTGGGATGAGGGTCATCACGCGGGACGGCTGCCCGGCACTCAGCAAGGCGCAAATGAATGGGGCCAATCATTGCTGCTGTTGGAACATTACATGACATACACCTTGGCCCTATCGGGCACCCCGTGGCGAACTGATGGTAGCTGTTTACCGCTACTTCGTTATTTGGATATACCGGCCGACGAAGAAGGAAGTGATAAAGCGGGCGAAGAGGTACTGCTCAAGCAGTGCTTGATACCGGATTTTGTTTATACACTGAAAGAAGCCGTGCGTGACGGGGTCTGCCGATTGCCTTATATCAAGTTGATTGATAATCAGTATATTCAACTCACTTTGAACCACGCCAACCACAACACACCGCCCACGCTAAAACAGTTTGCAAGTATTCCGCGTTTGTTGCGCCACCCAGGTATTAGTTATGCGGACTTGCTACGCCATGATGCGCCCATGGAGCATGTGTTGACCAAAGGTATGGAGACCCTGGCTGCCCTTCGTCAAGCTCAGCCCAGGGCGGGGGGGCTAGTGATTGCTGCTAATATTGAACACGCTGAGGAAATCACTGAGTGGCTGATGGATAGAGGGGAAGACGTGTGTTTGGTCACCAGCAAAACGCCTAACGCGCACGCCAAGCTTCAGGAGGTTCGTGAATCCACACAAGCATGGATCGTCTCGGTCGGCATGATCAGCGAAGGTGTCGATATCCCCCGATTACGCGTGTGTTGCTATCTCAGTCATATCCGCACCGAGCAGCACTTTCGCCAGGTGTTAGGGCGGATCATTCGACGCATGGAACTTCACGATCCAGACTGCTACCTATTTGTACTCAATGAAACTCTCTTACGCCACTATGCGCACCGTATTGAAGATGACCTTCCAGATGAAAAGGCTATTGTGACAGTGGTTCCGACTGAGCAGTGGCCATCTGACAGGGGAGGCGGCAATACTCACTTGGTGGAGGCGCAGCATAGCGTCATACACTCTACTGACGATACTGCTGTATTGACCCCCGACGACGCATCGGTTGTGTTCGGGGTATCTGCCACTACGACGGCGTCGACGGCTGCGAAGGCTCGATCTCAGTGGGAGCACGACATGGCGTTTTCGCAACGATTTATAGAGCACCTTGCGACGTTGAAGCTCTGAGCATGGCATCGCCACACCCAACGTTTCTTTGTGGCGATGCCAACGATAAGGAGGTCATCGATAAGGTAAGGCTTGCATAAATCAGTGCTTTGTATTTATTAAAACGTTGGTGGCCTAAAGCGGGAAAAATGTGTACACCGCGGTCCAAGGCTGTATTCCTAGTGCTGTGTGTTGACGGGGGCTCGCTCCCCTCCGATCGGATAGTGGAGACGTTCAGCAATTAGAATCGACATATGTAGTTAACATGCCAACAGTGTTGCAGGTTTATTTTCCCTTTAATTGGCCGTTCGAGGATGAAATGGAAAAAACGATGGTAACTCTTGCACACTCGATTAACGAAGAGCCGGGGCTAATTTAGAAAATTAGGACTGAAGATAAGGAAAATAACCAAGCAGGAGGTGTGTATCTGTTTCAAACCCGCGAAAATGCCAGCGCATATCGTGAAAAGCATACTTAAAAGATATGGAGGCAGTGGGATCGAAGCACAAACCTTCACCGTTAACCAAGCACTATCGAGCATCAACAACGGCCCACTTCTCTAAATAAATCCAGACTATCACCAAACAGCTGAGGAAGCGTGTGTGATGGGGGGAAGCCTACTTTTTAAGCTCATATACAGAGTGAGATCAATACAAAAATGTACGTCAATCACCTCCGGCTGAATCCGGAGGTTTGTGAAAGCAAGCTTGGTTGACCAGGGAAAGCGGGCAAGATAGCCACTACGTTGATAATAGGCCTTTAAGACTCACCCTCGGATGCTTCCTCAGTCCGTGGCACTGAAAGTTCAGGATAGTGCTGGCGAAAGGCAAAGTGCCGAAGGTTCTGACCGCTGCGGCAACGCAGGAGTTGGTTATCAACCTTCCCGAGGTGAGACGGGGCGCGAGACCCGCTACACAAGACCCGTAAGGGTGCGTTTTAGGAGGAAATCGCATGGTGGTTTTCGTATTAGCAACCGTTGATACTGCGCAGCGAAAAGCGCGCCCGGTTGCTGCTAAAGCATGGCCGCGCTGTGGTGCATAAGCGCTATCCGTTCACGATCCGGCTGAAAGACCGATCAGGTGGCGACACGCAACCGCTGCGCCTAAAGCTCGATCCGGGCAGCAAGATGACCGGCTTGGCCGTGGTGCGGGAAGCAGACGACGGCCAGCATGTACTATGCCTGTTCGAACTGGTACATCGCGGCTTTTAGATCAAAAAAGCGTTGCAACAACGCGCCGCCTTTCGGCGTCGCCGTTGCTCGGCCAATTTGCGTTACCGTGCGCCACGGTTTCATAATCGCACCAAACCGAAAGGTTGGCTGGCGCCGTCGTTGCAGAATCGGGTCGATGCCGTGATGGCCTGAGTACAGCAGTTCAATAAGCTGGCGCCTATTACCGCACTGGATCAAGAGTTAGTGCGTTTTGATACCCAAAAGCTGGAAACCCCGAGATCAGCGGCGTTGAGTACAAGCAAGGTACCTTGTTAGGTTACGTGGTGCGCGAATACTTACTGGAAAAGTGGGGCGTGAATGCGCCTATTGCGGTGCCTCCGACTCCCCGCTAGAAGTTGAACATCTCGGGCCGCGCCTAAACGTATCAGCAATTTGCCCCTTTCGTGCCATGACTGCAACCAAGAGAAAGACGGTCAACCGCTTGCCGACTTCTTTACTTTGTCGAAAGGGCTGCGTCGTCGCCTGAAAAAACAAGGCCACACCTCCAACGCATGGCTGGAGCGGGTGCAGCGCCAGCAGCAACGCCCACTACGCGATGCCAGTGCGGGCGATTAGCGCTGTTGAACGCGCTCAAGATTACTGGATTGCCGGTGACTGTACGGCTGGGCGGTGCCGACACTGACAATCAAGGCCACCGGACGTGGCAGCTATCAGCACACGCGCTTAACGAAACATGGCTTTTCGCGTGGCGTACTAATGCGTCAAAAGTAGGTTCAAGGCTTCTAGACCGACGATATGGTCAAAGCTGTCGTGCAGACCGGCAAGAAAGCGGGCACCTATAGCGGCCTTTTCGCGGTGCGTAAAACGGGTAGTTTTAACATTCAAACTGAAAATGGTGCCGTACAAGGCATTTCGCACAAACACTGCACCGTTATTCTGCGTGGTGATGGCTACGGCTACCACCTCTTACCATCCATTAACCACAAAGGAGGAGCGGGACAGGCGGTGGCGTAATTCAAGTCGTCCTGCAGGCGACGCGCTATCCCTCCTCGCACTAAAAGTACGAGATATCCCGCGTAAAATCTGATGAATCACTTGCATGCTGATAATGCTGGTCGTAGCGCCAGCGAAGACACTCACACTGCTGGCGCAGCACATAAGGATAATGTCGCCCCGTTTCAGCCGCCCGTGGGTCAGGTGGCTTATCCCGCTGCTTCCCTGGAAGAGATCGCTCCTAGGGTAGACGATATTTTGGAAGCCGCGAAATTACTGGCTTCAGCGGCAAAGAAGCTGGAGAAAAGCCGTCAGGAGGAAAAAGAGGCCGAAAAGAGTGCAAGAGCGCTTCAAAAAGAAGCAAATGAGGCTTTCGATGCTCGGCTGGCAAAGTGTGAAACACCGGAGGCACGCTCCTTCGAAGACGTGCAGAAGGATTTGCTAAAAGCGCTTAAGAGACTTGATAAGGCCGTGGGGAGCGCTAGCGAGGAAACAGGAAAATCACAGGACGCTTACAGGGAACTGATCAGTATCATTACTCCATCCCATTGAGTGTTAAACGGCACCGGAGAGAAGCATGCAAAACAGTGTCTCAAGTAATTGTGTGATTAGTCTGCCCCAGGCATTGGCGAACTATAAAAGGATTCTGTCAGCCGCTCAAAGACTTTCATCGTCAGTTAACAAGACGGAGCGCAAGCGCGCCGAGGAGGCCAGGGCTAGGGAACTGACGAGTCGCCTTCGCGAGGAATCGAAAGCCGCTTACAAGGCCTTAGCGGAAGGTGATTTTTCGGGTCAGTTGCGAATCGAAAAGACCATCCAGAGAGATCTCCATAAGGCCAACAATGATGTCGATCGTGCGATTGACGGTGCTAATAAAGAAATAGAGAAATCTGAACAAGCTTACGCGGATTTACTGTCGGTTCTCAGGGGAGGATGATTATCGTGATGTCTGTCTACTGCATAGCGGGCAACTCCCCCCAATGCGTGGTGTAGCTCGGAGCGCAATGTCCAGGCGTTGCCTGCCTGGGGTAACCCTAGCTGTATCGTCCCTCGACCTAATTCCCGGTTGAGTTTGTCGACGGTGGCCATCAGCCTTTCGCTGCGCGTTGCGCCGGCTTCAGTGTGCGGTGTTTCCGTTAGTGTCAGTTGGCGGTTGGCTTTGGGGGATAGATCGAGGAGCATCTCGCCGGCTTTGTGGTAGGCGTAGCCCTTACTCCAGAGCTGTCGCAGACCTTGGATAGCGGCGTGAATTAGCTCGCGGCTGTCGTCTGTCGGACGGTCTAATGTTACCACCACACGATTGCAGTACTAAGGCAAATCAGGTCTAAACGCATTGGTGCGCACAAACACCATGACGGCACTGGTCACGCTGTGCTTCTTGTGTATCTTTTCACACGCTCGGGCGGCGTGCTGACGAAGCATTTCTCGCAGATCGTGGGGGCTATGGGTAATAAGCCCGAACGAGCGGGAGACCATAATCTGCTGCTTGGGCTGGCTCATATCATCCAGCTGAATGGACGGCTGACCGCGCAGTTCCCAGACAATCCGTTCTTGTACCACGCTAAACCGAAGTTGTATCTATTTGGGGCCGGCTTCACGAAGCTGCCAAGCGGTTTCTATTCCCATCACGCGTAACCGTTCGCCGGTGCATTGTGCAATGCCCCATAGCTCGGTTGTCGGCAGCTGTTTGAGCAGGGCTTGGGTGACAGGGCTATCCGTCGTTAACAGGCACACGCCTTGATCTCTGTTGCCCAGGTGTTTATTGGTGGCGTGGTTGGCCTGCTTAGCCAGCACATGGGTAGGCGCGACGGAATCCCCGTCTATTGCTTTACCGTTTGACGTAGCCGATGCCCGCGCGCTTCTATGGTTGAAGGATTAAACCCCTAAAAGCTGACAAAGCTTTCGTCGATGGAGTACACCTCGACATCCGGCGAAAGCTCTGTCAGTCACTTTGGTGGCGCGGTGGCTCATATCACCGTAAAGAGCATAATTATTTGATAAAAGATTGGCTTAGCGGCGGATAGACGGAGATAGTAGGTGTTTGGCGGTGCCCATCTCAATCCCCATTGCTTTAAGCCCATCAGAGCGCGCAACGACACACCCGTCGTTGTTTGAGAGCATGCCTACAGGTCCCCCCTTTAGCGTGGGATTAAATACCCTCTTATCGCTGACGTAAAAATTATTGCAATCGACCAAGGCCATCATAACGGCGTGGCACCTGGCATACTGTGCAGTACATGGGTTACCACGCCCCAGATATGGGCTTCACGTCCATCGGTTGATAAGCAGGATTGCTTGCGCTCAGGTAGGTAGGTTTTCCCACACGCTTTAAGCGCTTAACGGTGAGTTCGCCATCGAGCGCACAAAGAACGTGGCGGCAGGCCGTTTAACGACATAGTGATGCAGATCAATCTCTGCATCTAGATGATCATCGGCAGGACTTGGAAACCCTGCCTGTACGACGCAGGTGAATATAGTCAAGGGTTGCGGAATAGGATTTAGGGAAGCACTGCGTACCCATGATGCAGTGGTAGTCATACGCAAAGTCTCTCTATGTGCTGTATTTATATTCAGTATTTAGAAAGACTTCGCATCCATAAACCCTAAACGAGGATTTACCACTGACTATCTGGTTCTTCTCCAAATTCTTTTAAGGTTGGCGTTGCCAGCGCATCCGCATGGGCAGTGTAAGGCGTTAATCCGTCAAGCATCACCGTTTCCCAATCGCTAAGGCCCACCGCCTCAAAAGGCTGGTGGTGTTCGCGCACGGAGCCCTCTAGCCTCTTTAACGGCGGGTTTTGCCGGTCAACGGCGTTATCGTTTATGCGATGGCGCTCCAATGACTTATCCGTCTGATGCGTTTTCTTCGACATAATGAAGTCACTCGCAAACTAATCCAGGTGTTCTTTACATCATGGCAGCACACGGTAGGCTGTCAACGCATGCTTTTTAGTCTGCCACCGATCACTCCAACGGCATTGTTTTTAATAGGGAATATCCAAGAAGGGATGTGTAAGACAATAGCTCGCCGCCATGGCGCTCTGTTCACCGTCACTGTCTCAGGCGGACATCATCATCGGTAGTTGGAATATTCAGAATTTGGGGTAGAACAACGATAAACGGTTCGACAAAGTGGCCCATGTCGCGGGGCACTTTGACATTTTGGCGATACAAGAGCTGATGAATGAATTAGCGCAGCTTGAGGCCAAGATAGAAGCCATCAGTGGCGAAGCGTGGTCGAGCATGGCCAGCCACGCGCTTGGTCTTAGCACCTACCGTAAGCACTATGGTTTTTTATGGTGAGACTCGGCGGTGTCTTATGAAAGTGGTACGGTGGTCTATATCGACAGTTGAGACGTGTTTGCTTGCGAGCTATTTTCGACACAGTTTCGCAGTAATCGCACGGGACAGGCATTTGCCCTGGCCAACGTTCACATTACCTATAGCAGTAGCATCGGTGACCGGCTACCGGAAATCGATGCCCTAGCCAGCTGTTGGCAGTGGTTTAGAGGAAGTGCACCCGGTTACGCCGCGTTTACTGGCGGGTGATTTCAATCTACGCCCCTCTCACGATGGTTGGGCACCGCTAGGCTAGGTAGGCGCCATTCCCGCGATTACTGACGGTGTTACAACGCTGGGCCTGTCAGCAGGTGTTTGGAGCAATCTTTACGATAATCTCTGGAAAACGCCGGGGCAGCTGACGATCAGCTCCCATTTCCTGAAGTGCTTGATCCGCCTCCAGCGTTTCTGGGCGGACTGGAGCAGTTTGAAGACCATTGCCAGGCTCATGTCCCGGGAACCGCAGTACCGGCTGCGCTTCGTCCTCAGGAGGGCCGTGGTGAGCGTGGACTCGATCGGGTTGGTGGTGCGGATGTGCACCCAATGCTCTGCTGGGAAGTCATAGAACGCCAGCAGTTCGCTCCGATCCTTGGCCGGGCAGTCCATCGCCTAGGGGTACTTGGCGCCAAAGCGCTTCAGCGTTCGGCCGAAGGCCTGATAGGCTGCCTCCCGCGTCTCGGCCATCCAGATCTCGTGTAAGTCGGCTTTGACCTTGGGCTGCATCGACTTGGGCAGCTTGTTCAGTACGTTTGCCGTTTTGTGGACCCAGCAATGCTGATGTGCCGTGGCCGGGTAGACCTTGCTCAGCGCCTTCTAGAAGCCCAGCGCGCCGTCACGGATCGCCAGCCTCGGCGCTTCTGTCAGACCACGTTCTCGCAGGCGCGTGAGCAGCTCTTTCCAACTGGCCTCCGACTCTCGATGACCATCTTCGACGGCTATCAGTTCCTTGTGGCCATGTGCCGTGATACCAACGATTACCAGCAGACAGAGACGATCATCCACGCGGACGTTGCTGTAGACGCCATCTGTCCACCAGTAGACGTGGCGGCGGCCCGCCAGGTCCCGCTGACACTAGGCCTTGTGTTTGTTGAGCCACTGGGCTTCCAATCGCGAGACCGTGTTGGCCGACAGGCCCTTCGCCTGGTCACCCAGCAGAGCCGACAGCGCCTCCTGATAATCGCCAGATTGAGCCAAGTAATTAGCTCCTCAACGCTGCGGGCCCGCTTCAGGTAGGACGGCAACAGTGTGCTGTTGAAGCACGCCTTGCCGCCACTCCGGTCCCGCACCTTGGGCACCTTGACGGTGACGTCACCGATACCGGTCTGCACGGTGCGCTCCGGCAAATAGCCGTTGCGCACCACAGCTTGATGACCGTCCTCCAAGGTCGTGTTGGAAAATTGGGCCAGGAAGGTGGACAGTTCGGCTTCTACGGCCTTGGCGATCAGGTTTCGGGCCCTTTGGCGCAGCATGGCGTATCCACTCGTGTTGATTGAGATCTTGGTCGTGATCAATCAACAGGATACGCCACCCTTCAGGCCTCCTTCCGTACACCAGAAATCACCATAGCTCCATTTCTCCTCTAACGGCCGGTATCGGAAGTCCCGTGCACTGCCTCAAGGAATATCGGACTTGTGACCAATCAATCCACGCGCTTTGCGCCAGTCTGAGGGTGACAGGCCCGTCGCGGTACGGAACATGTAGCCGAATGCCGAAGGGGAGCTATAGCCCAGGTCGAAAGCGATCTCCGTTATGCTGCGGTTCTGCCCCAACCATTCCAATGCCCGGAAAAGACGCATACGCTGACGCCAAAGGCTTAGGGGCATGGCTAGGTCGCTGTGGCAGCGCCGTATCAATGTGCGCTCGGACATACCGTTGGCGTGGGCAAGGTCTGCCATGGATCTCGTATCCGCGGGATGGTCGTAGAGAGTTTCGCAAAGCCGTCTCAGCTTGGGGTGGGAAGGCCAAACCAAGCTGGCCTCGTCATGGGGCTCGCGTTCCAAATGTCGTAAAACGGTTTGATGTAATGCGCAGCGGTAGCTTTGCGATGCAGCATCGGATGGCAGGCCGTCCAACTCTATGATCAGGTGGCGCAGCAGAGAGGAAACCGAGAGCACGCGCACTTGTGCCGGCATATCGATCGCTTCTGTGGAGATGTAGAGCGTGCGAAAGGCCGAGTCTGTCAAGGCCGCCGTCGTATGACGAACGCCTATCGGAATCCAGGCCGCTTGTTCTGGTGTGATCACATGCCAGGACTCGGCAAGCCGGATAATCAAAGTACCTTGCGTCGCATAGACAAGCTGATGCCATGGATGATTGTGCATAGGAAAAATCTCGCCACCCGTCATGTTCTGCGCCCGAAGGTGTAGTAGGGCAGGTAGGCTTGATATTGGTGCTAGAGAGATTTCGTTCCAGTCGCGTGCGCTCATAAAGCTACTTTGGCAGATTTTCGAGTTTTTTTGGCAAATTATCGTGTGTAAGACAATCCCGCTGTCTTCTAAACTGGCGTATACAGATTAGGAGAAGGGAATGTCTACTCATTTTATATCGCAAGTACGGATCATCACCGGTTCTTCTTACACTCGAGTCATGGTTGCGGGGATGTGCGCACTCATTGCCACTGTTGGGTTTGGACGGTTCTCGTTCACGCCTCTTTTGCCGATGATGCGGGCGCAGGCGGATATGAGTGCAATGGAGGGAGGTATGTTGGCTGCCTCCAACTATGCGGGCTATCTGCTTGGCGCAATTATAGCCTCCACTATTCGTGATTTGCAGGTCAAGTGGCTACTTTATCGGGCTGGACTGTTTCTGGGGGTGGTAACCACGCTCGGTATGGGAATGACCGAAGATGCTGCAATATGGGTTATCCTGAGGTTTATCTCGGGCATCGCCAGCATCACCGGGCTGCTTCTGGCGTCGGGCTTGATTTTGAACTGGCTGATCCATCAGGGACATCGGCCTGCGCTTGGTTTGCATTTTGTGGGTATGGGGGTTGGCATTGTTGCGACCGGAATCGTGGTGATGGTTGCCACACCTTACCTGTCATGGGATGCACAGTGGATCACCTTTGGTCTTCTCGGCCTGGTTCTCTCCATTCCGGCTTGGTTTTGGATGCCGTCTCCTCGCTCAGCCTCAAAACCGCATAGCCAAGCACAGTATGGCCAGCAACATAGTGGCCTGACAATCTGGTTGTTGAATGCAGCCTATGCCACTGCTGGTGTCGGGTATGTGGTTTTAGCCACGTTCATCGTAGATATTGTGTCACAACTGCCGTTCTTCACAGAGGGGGCCACCATGGTCTGGGTCATGGTCGGGATTGCCGCCATTCCTTCCGCCTATATCTGGGACCGATTTGCTGATGTATGGGGGAGTATTGTGGCGCTCATTCTGGCATTCGGTTTGCAAATCGTGTCGGTTCTTTTGCTGATGACGGATTCAATGTGGGCCAATCTCGCCGCAGCTATTTTCTACGGCGGGACATTTGTCGGCATAGTGAACATGACCTTGACTGTTGCGGGTAGGATGCAGCCCAAAAATCCCGCCCGTGCAATGGCACAGATGACCATTGGATATAGCATAGCCCAATTCATCATACCAGCAGTCTCGGGCTATCTTGCCCGTGAAAGCGGCAGCTACGCTAGTGTGTTGCCCCTATCTGCCATCATACTTGGGCTGGGTGTGGTTCTGCTCGTGGTTGTCCAGTATCGATTTAATAAAGGAAAGCTTTGACTCGAATGCCCTGAATTCAAGAAATAAGTGTAGTACTTGCTATGTCCTTGACTCCTGGTTCTGTTCAATAATACCTGTGCCTGAGTTCGATAGTTGAACTGCTTCTGAGGGTGGTCATTCAGCTGCATGTCTGCTTTGCACAGCTCGACGTAGGTGACCTAGCAGAATCTCTTAAGAAAGTAGTGCTGTGTCGGGCAGGTCACGTTGCGCTCACGCTTCCTGGAGCAGAGGAGGGGGCAAAAAATTGGCCTCTGCGGCCACCGCCTTGCTTATCGTTACGTAGTCAGGGAGCCCCTAGTCACTGTGTAAGGTGATGGTCTTCACGCATCCCTGTGAGGCTTCAGCAGTCTTTTGCTTCCGCTAAGGCATACTTTTCGAGATAGAGTAGATCTCCAAACGGTACATCGTCAGTACATACACCAGCTTCGCGTGCTATCCTCACATTTCGTTAACTTACTGATTCCAAAGAACTGTACCTTTCGCTCAATTACGGTTGCTTTTGCTTTTGCTTTTTTATCAGTAACTTATTTTTTTAAAAACGAACTCATAATCCCATCCTCTCAAGATATGGAGTCTCCGGTAAAGCCGGGGCGGTCCAGTTGGATAGTTCAATGGAAACCCTTCTTCACCTGTATTGTTCAACTGCGAGAAACGCTCATCCATTCCTTTGGGCGTCTTGATTAGCATCTTCTGGCTAAATGAAAAGCTGTCTGCCTTTAAAGCGCTTGGTCTTATCATCATGCCGAGGGGGTAATGGATAGTCGTTAGCTGAAATTCTTTGACGTATACATATGCTTAAATAAAAACACTGCTTGAGAGTGCTTTATGCAGGATCAGCGACGAGATACGGTGCGGGCACGATATAGTTTGCAAAATTGAGTTTTGGTAAGCCGCTACCATGACATGGTAGGCACCGCTCAGCTGAATGGCCGAGCGGCTCTGTCTTTGTGGGGGGCGGTCATCTCGCCTGGTGATGTCCCTCAATCAGACGACGTACTCTCGGAGCGAAGTGGGCAAAGTCTGGTGTCTGGCGTCCGGCTTCCTTGCCGGCATCGTCCAGCAGGCGTACTTTTAGAATCGCCTTCAGGTGAGGGTGTTGCGCGAAACACTCTACTTCGTCGGCTGTCATGGCTCCACCCTGCAGGCGAAGGGAATGCTGCGATGCGGTAGATAAGGTGTCGGTATATGCAGGGTCAACCGCACAAAGGTAGCGCTTGGCTGCCACGTGTTCACGAATACAAGCGACTACTGCCGGCGGTAGGTGCTGTTCCACTAAGGCAGCGCCGGTGCTTTCGTGACAGCGATCCTCGGTATCGGTGAGGGCGAAGGTGCCGCGGTCCCCGGCGAAGTGGCCGATGTCGTGGAGCAGGGCACCGACAATTATCTCATCGCTCTCACCTTGCTGCTCCGCCAGCCAGGCCCCCTGCAGCATATGCTCGGCCATGGTAACTGCTTCGCCTAAGTAGCTCTTAGCACCTTGCTCGGCGAAAAGGGAGGCGAAGATATTAACAACGTTATCCGGTGTGTGAGTCATGCATCGTCTCCTTGAGCGGAGGTTTCGAGGCAACTCAAGGTGGATAGCAGGCCATCACGATCGGCATAGCAGCCCTGCAACCAGCGCGATCCTTCTCCCGAGTATCCGGTGCGCGCGTGCAGCACCCTGGTGTTGTCGACCAGGAAAGCCTCGCCGGGGGCAAGCTTGAAGGTCACACCCATCTCGGGGGATTCGAGGATCTCTCCGAGGCGACGATAGGCAGCGTAGTAGTCGACCATGTCGGCGTAGGGGATGTCAGAGAAAGGTGCCGCGGAACGGTTGTTGAAACGAAAGCCGATCAATTCGCCGTCCGGGGCGAGCTCGATTAGCGGACGCCGAGTGCGAAGGCAAACGTCGTTGAGGCCGCGATACTCGAAGCGGGCACAATAGCCAGCTAGCAGTTCGAAGCTGCGAGGGTCCTCCTCGCGCAGACGTTGGGCGGCGCAAAATCCGTCTACTACCCGATTGTCGCCGCCAGCCGCTGAGTTCTCCAAACAGTAAAGCAACTGTAGCGTGGGTACCGGATCTCGATAGGGGTTATCAGTGTGAGCCGGTAGTCCAAGACTAGTAAAAGCCAGGTTGGTAGGAGCGATTTCGCTACGTACCTCAAAGTAGCGGCCGTAGTTGGTTTCTCGGACAAAGCCGAACTGGGCAACCACGTCGAGTAGGGCACCGTCCTCGATGGGGCCACCCGTGAGCTTGCCGAAACCGTAACGGCGAATGCCGGCGAGCCACCGGCGTCTGACGGCAGGTTCGTTGCTGAGGGCAGTGATATCTACGCAGGGTAAGTGCTCGGCCAGTGAGGCGTCCCATGTTTCGTATTGCTCGTCGAGCCAGCCGCGTTGGGAAGGCAGTTCGAGATCATAGGCGTGCTGCCAGAGCCAAGCACCGTCATAGACGAACTCTCGGGATTCCGGAGTTATGGTCACGATTAGGCGTCCTTCTTGAACCCGCGCCTCAGTTAGTCTAAGGGTGGAAGGGATATCGGCAAGGCTGATCAAGCGCTGGCCGTTATCGGGAGAACGCGTGGCAGCATCCTGAGCGTTGTCGCGCAGCCATACTGCATGGAAGCGACGTTGTTCGCCTTGCTGGAAGGTTAGCAGAACGGCCTGGCCGTTATCGATAATTTTGACAGTCTGAAGCATGAGACTTTCCAGTGGATGAATGTTGTGCGGTAGTATTTGACGTTTCCACCGGTATAATTACAATCAATGGTTTTTGGGGTGAGAGGTATAAATTTATTATGGCTCAATCCACCATTCTACTTCCTTCGCTGGAGTGGGTGCGGGTTTTTGAATCGGCAGCTCGCCTGGGTAGCTTCACGGCTGCGGCCGGGGAGTTAGGGCTGACTCAGGCCGCCGTCAGCCAGCGTATCAGGCACCTGGAAAAGCGGCTCGGCGTATCTCTTTTCGAGCGTCAGGCGCGGGGGGTGGCACTCTCTCTCCAAGGCGAGGCATGGCTGCCCCATGTGCAGCATGCGCTGGAACGGCTGACCCACAGCGCCGACAGCCTCTTCGCGGCACCGCGTACTCGATTGAGTCTGATGGCATCGGTATCGTTGATCGAACTCTGGGTTGTCCCACGTCTGGCCGCTCTACAGGCCGAAGTTCCCAATCAACAGCTGATTCTCTCAACCATGCATCGCTGGCCGGACTATGCTCAAGCTGAAGCCGACCTGGACATTCGCTTTGGCGAAGGCGTCTGGACTGAACGGACTAGCCATTATCTCTTTGGGGAAGTGCTCACGCCCATGGCTTCTCCTGCGCTTTTGGCTAGTGCTGATGACTGGCGCCGCTTGCCGCGGATCGCCGTGGCTGGGCCACGCTTGGGCTGGCGAGAATGGGATCAGAGGGTGGAGATGGGGCCCGGATCCATACCTATGATGCGTCTGGATAGCTTAGTGCAGGCTCTGCGTGCTGCTGAGGCGGGCGCGGGAGTTCTATTAGGTTCGCTAGCCCTGTGCGAGTCGGCTCTGCAGGCGGGGCGGCTGCGCCGCACGAGTCCGGAAACGCTAACCATGACCGAAGGATACTGGCTGACCTGGCGCAGCACCAGCTTTGCTGAGCACGAGTTCGAGCGTGTGCTGGCGGTTCTGCGCACCCAGTAGGCGTTCACCTGGGGATAGTGCTGAACTGGTTAGGGGTAGCTAGCGATTACTCCATGCCAATTATCGCCAGGTGAAGGACTTGGGCGTAGAAATGCGTTGGGCTATCGGCCTAAGCGTTGGCCGAGCTGTAAGCGAGTGCCACTGGTGAGTGACCAGTAGGTGCTAATGCTGTGCTCGGTATTGCTATCATGCTAAAGGATTATGGGTAGTCGTTAACTGGTGGCTTTCTGATGCTTTAGTGTGTGTTTATAGCACCTTACTATATCCTTCTAAGAGGGAATCCCATGACTAATATCCAAAAACGCAACTTGTTGTTGCAGCTAGCGGCATTTAGATGCCTGTTGGTTGTGAATACCACACAGGCTACTATTTCCTCAGCTGTAGCTAATTCCGAACAAGATAAATCGCCCCGAGTATTCTAGACACCCGTTAGGCTCTTAAAGTAACGCCTTTCATACTCAACCAGTGACAAGCTATCATTTGTGCCGTGTCGGCGCCTTGGGTTGTAAAACATTTCAATGTAATTGAACACGTCACATCTAGACGCTTCGCGTGTTGAATAAATCTGTCGCTTTATTCGCTCTTGCTTGAGAAATTGAAAGAAGCTCTCAGCAACGGCGTTGTCATGACGGTTACCACCTCGACTCATGCTTCCTACCAAGTGATTCGCCTTCAGGTAGCTTTGTCAGTCTCCACTGCTAAACTGGCTTCCTTGGACGCCCTTCTAAGTGTCAAGTGGCGATTTGCGTCTGATTGATCTCCCGATGACGGCTGCGCAGCACATAATAGAGCTCTCGGGCAATATAGCGTTTCAGGCATCGGATGGCTTCCAGCTTGGAGTGGCCCTCTCCCACCCGCCATGCCTGAGTATCGGCATCCAGACGTAGCCGCCCGATAGCGATGATATGCAGCGCACTATTGGCAGCGCGATCGCCACCCCGGTTGAGCCGGTGCCGCTGCGTCTTACCTGACGAGGCAGGAATAGGACTAATGCCACAAAGCGCCGCAAAGCTGGCTTCTGAGCCAAGGCGGTCCGGATTATCGCCTGCCATGATCAGTAGCTGTGGGGCCGTCTCGTAGCCTACTGCTGTTCGCGACACCAATTTTGGTGCCAGCTCATCGACGATAGCCTTGATCATGACCTACAAATCGGCAAGCTCGTCGTGCAGCTCCAGGTAGCGGCGTGCGAGGGATTTTAGGGCGATGCGGTAAGCCATCGTGACATCCCGGTACCCGTTCAAATCGGGACGCCATGCCGCCAGCGCCCGAAGCAACTGTATTCGCGCCATGTTCCTCGACAGATCGCGCAGCTCCCCTGGTGCCGAGACCACTTGAGTCTGGATC
>NZ_CP022286.1:104679-245098 GCF_002216165.1 Halomonas sp. N3-2A
CGTGACATCCCGGTACCCGTTCAAATCGGGACGCCATGCCGCCAGCGCCCGAAGCAACTGTATTCGCGCCATGTTCCTCGACAGATCGCGCAGCTCCCCTGGTGCCGAGACCACTTGAGTCTGGATCATCTGGAGGGCCACACGGCGAGCCGCGACCGCAGTTTTTCGGCAAACCTTCCGGACACGTAAGGACTCGATCATTCCGACACGTGTCTTCGGGGTGACAGTGCGAATACCCGCATAGGCCGCATGAGCGGCATTCTCTGCATCGATTGCGTCATCCTTGCCGCGCTTGCGCCGTACGGTCTTATTGAGTGTCGTGACTTCCAATATAGTGATGCCTGCGCGCTGTAAGTAGCGCAGCAGGCCAGCTCCATAGGTGCCGGTGCATTCGATTCCCACCCGGCTGAGATCGCCGAAGGAGCGCATCCAGGTCAGCATAGTCTTGTAGCCATGCCGGAAAGCTGTCTGTGCCAAGCACACGGTCATGGACATCCAAGACGGCGGCTACATGCAGCTCTTTGTGGGTATCAACACCGCCGATAATGACTGAGCGATCACTGGGTTGCTGACTCATAGTGGATCTCCAAGCTATTGATTCAGGATGGCTTCACCGAGTTCGATAGCCTGGACAAGACAGTAATGAGACAGGCTGTCAGGCCCTTCTTGAGTCACATGCTTCGACGAGGCGAAACCTCGCCGCCAGTGCTCCCGGGTCACCGACAGGTCCAGGAAAAGACACACTACCCGGGTTGAACGGAGTGTGGGTCAGGAGCCCCGGGAGCCCTCACGGCACCAGGTCTTCAGAATAGATCGATTACTATAAGTGCCTGATCAACCCAGAAACACCTGGCACCTTGTAGTCTTACTATCCGAATGCATCATCACCGCTCCTTGTAGCTTGCGTCGCCAGACTGCTGATAACAAAGCATCCAGTACCAACTCCGTGGTCATGCGAGACTTCATCGACCAGCCAACCACTTGACGAGAAAACAGGACGATAACTACCGCTAAGTAAAGCCAGCACTTCGTAAGTGCGGATGTACGTGATGTACGTCACCCAAGCAATATTTGGCGCTGTTACTTAAAACTGGCGGCCTAAATGGTTAGGGAATGCAATAGTCGGTTTTCCACCGCCATAAGCCGCCAGGGCATCGTCGATAGCCCGTCTGAGAGCGTAAACCTTCCTACTCATAAGACGCGCTAAACGGTGCTTCCCGTAAGCTTCGCCAGCTTCATGCAAGTCCTGGTAGACCTCGCGATAGCCATATACACCGCCGCTTTCAAGCCAGGAGTACTTGATCAATCCCAGCAGGCGCTCATCTTCCCGAGCTCGATTAGAGAGCGCTTTTTTACACCATGCTTAGTAACCGCTGGGATGAACTTCCATCATCTGGCACAAGCAACGTACCGAATATTGGCTCGCATTATGTTGAATAAACGCGTACCTCAGCCGGACTCCCTGGCGAAGTACGCGGTGGCCTTTTTTAATATATCTCGCTCTTCTGATATGCGTTTGAGTTCTGCCTTCAAACGACGGTTTTCAGCTTGGAGATCATCATCTTCTTGTCGTTGTTCTACCGGCTTATCGTAGCGCTTGGTCCAGTTGTACAGGCTGTGACCTGACACGCCTAGCCGCTCAGCGACCTCGGCCGCGCTCTATGACGGCTTTGATTTTGAACTCTTCAGTGTAGCGGGGATGGCTCATGGTCCCTCCTAGATACCTTTAGTATAAGGCCTGGAGGTGTCTATGAAACCTGGGGCGTTTCACCTGTCCTGTCCGCGGGTTACGACCAATACGTGCATCGCGTTGACGAGTTTCTAAGGTGCCAAAGCCAATTAATAAAAGCTTGCCACCATTGGCCATCGTGGTTATTACAGCCTCGATGAAAGCGTCCGAGACCCTGGTTGCTTTAGCTTTAGAAACATCTGCTGAAACAGCAATGTGGTCTACAAGCTCTTTTTTGTTCATGAGCCCAGTCCTTCATTTGACTTAATTTTTGAGCCACCCAGTGAACAATATATCGGTGGGTACGAGATGGGACAACGATCTGTAACCGTGTTTAATTTTTCGAGAATAGCCGTGGTTATCGATCTAAGCTTGGGTCGAGCCACTGTAGGAGGGGGCCTGCTGTGCGGAACGGGCATGCTGGAGCCTGATAGCTCATGAAATCATGCATATGCATGGTGTGGCTGCTACAGGGCATATGCGTGAGGTGGAAGAATGCGTACCGTGTCAATATTCAAGAATGGCAAGAATCAGGCAGTCCGGCTACCTGCGGACATGGCCTATGAGGAGATTGGGGAGCTGGAAATCACAAGGAAGGGTGATGTGATCACGCTTCGGCCTGCACAGCCCTCCTGGACGTCGCTGCATGACCTGCCGAAGGCTGACGACGACTTTCTGCAAGAACGGCCGACTGCCATGGGCGATGAAGGCAGGTTTCATCTATGACTACCTGCATGCTCGATACTTGTATCTGCTCATTCAGCATGCGAGGGCATCTAGCCTCGGTGATCCAGCGCTTGTCCCCAGAGGTTGAGAAGGGCAATCGAATAGTCGTTTCTGCTGTTACCTACGCTGAGATGCGATACGGCCAAGTCGGCAAGAGGGCATCACCAAAGCATAAGATGTTGATCGATGAGTTTGTGAAGCGACTTGATAGCGTGTTGCAGTGGGATCAGTTGGCAGTGGATGCGACAGTGGAGATAATGCGTGATCTGGCCGGTGCTGGCACGCCCATTGGGCCCAACGCCACTGCGATAGCAGGTCACGCAATTGCATCTGGTTGTACGCTGGTGACAAACAACGTTCGTGAATTTGGCCGTGTTAAAGGCTTGGTTAACGAAGATTGGGTTCATTAACAAGTGAAAAGTAAGGAGAGCACAATGGGACCTATGTCAGCAAAGCTAAGAGAACGGTACCAGAAGTACAGCCATGTAGTAGCAGTACCCCACGAGGCGAATTGGGCCATAGAGATCGGCACGGGTCGCCGGGGAGTGGAATTACTGAGTGATGATACAGGCAAAATACTAGAATTTTTGAGTGAGCAATCCGCATGTGGATATATCGCGGAAGCACTGGAAGGTCTGTAAGCCTCACGGACCATATAAGGCTGTCGCAGGCTTACCAATTTGGAAGTCAGCATCCGCCATGAATACCATGGCGATACCACCACCAGAGCATAGTTCGTGCCAGTATCCTGGCGATTGGGCGCTGGTCATGGTGACATGACCAGCGCCGATAAAAATGGCCCCAACAGGATTGCGATGCACCCAATCCAGACGGTGATATGCCGAGAGGGGCTAAACCTTGTGGGGATCATTCCGGCATATTACTTAAGCTTTCATACGTAGGGCCACGCCTCAAAAGCTGAACTTGGCAGACAGAAACATTTCACGACCACGGCCCACTTCCAGACCTCCGCTGTAATAGACCCCGGCGTAGTAATACCTGTCGGTCAGATTCCTGGCATGCAGACGGAAGGTTGTCGGCGTGTTGCCCAGCTCGGTTTCGTAGCTTACGCCTGCATCCCAGAGTGAATAGCAGGGAATGAAGCCACTGTTTTGCGCATCAACCGGACGGCTGCCTGCGTAGCTGAGCATCGTATCCACTGACAGGCCCGGCACCTGGGCGAAGTCATAGCGTGCGCCCAGGGCACCTTTCCAGCGTGGCGTACCTTCGCTGCGCTTGCCGAGTGTCGTGGCATCGGTGACGTCCTCCAGTTTGGCATCCAGATAGGCCAGGTTGCCCAAAACGGTCAACCCTGACGTGACACGTGCCGTGGCATTGAACTCGATGCCACGATGATGAAAACGCCCGTTACTGACAAAAGTATTGGCCGTGTTGAGATAGCTGGCATCACGCTCGATATCGAACAGCGCTACACCCAGATTGATATTCTGGTTGATGTCCGCCTTTAAACCGATCTCGTACTGCTCGGACTCGATGGCATTGGTCGGCTGATTCGCATTGTTGGCGTTGTAGGGAGCGTAGTCACCCTTCTCGAAGCCGCGCGAATAGCTGAAATAAGTCATCACGCTGTCGTTGGGACGGTAGATCAGCGCGCCAGTGGGCGCGAAGACGTTCTTGTCCTGGGGAAGTGCATCGGCCGACAGGTTGTCCGCCTTGTACCAGATGTAGCGCCCACCCAGCAGCACCTGGAACTGGTCGTTCAACGTAATCAGGTCACTGGCGAAGAGCGAGCTTTCCTTGATACGAGAATTGAAGTCGATCTCTTGTTCAGGGCCGAAGTCCCAACGCGGAGGCTGCATCGGATTACGGATGTTGCCCACTGAGATGTCGCCGACGCTGATGCCGCTGGCGCTTTCCACGAAGTCCCAATACGGACTCTTGTCTCGGAACTGGCGATATGACGCACCGACAAACAGGTCGTGATAGAGACTTCCCGTAGCGAACTCGCCTGCTAGGTAGGATTGCATCGACCAAGTGGTGAATACTTCACCGCGCGACTGGTACAGGTCGGCATAGCCGATGTCGCCATTGGGCTGGATATTGAATAGATCAACGTAGCCGCCATGGCGCTCGGCCCGCGAATAGTTGGCCTGGGTGACGGATGTCCAGTTGTCGTTCAAGGTGTAGTCGAACTTGGCTTCAAGGTTGTGAGCCTCAGTCACATGCCGGTACCACGAAGGCGACAGCGCGTCACGGCGATCGAACTCGGGCGGCAACACATAGCTGGATGGGTCCAGAGGGTCGGCGCGGCCGCTTTGATCCGTACGCAGCAGCGGATCTGACATGGCGCTCTTCCAGCTCCAGTCCGCATTAAATTGCAGCAGTGCACGATCACTGATTCTAAAGTCGGTGGCCAGGCCAGCAAACTTGCGTTCTAGATCACCGAAATGGTTGAAGTTGCCGATATTCTCGTAGCCAGCATTCAAACGGTAGCCCACTGCACCATCGGCCAGTGAATTACTGGTATCCACCGCTATGTAGCGCCCCTGCAACGACGAGCCTTGCAGCGTCAGGTTGGTGAACGGGTCACGTGTGGGGCGCTTGGGGATGTAGTTGATCGTGCCGCCGGGAGAGTTGAAACCGTACAGAAAACCCGATGGCCCCTTGAGCACATCCACGCGTTCGACTAGCTCCAGCGGTACGTCGTAATGCGGCGCCAGTGCCATGCCATCGCGACGGATTGTGTTGAAGTTATCCATCGCGAAGCCGCGCAGGCGGAAGTTGTCAAAGCCGCCGCCATAGTTGGAGGTCAGGACCGACGGATCAATCGCCAACACATCGCGCACCGTGCGCGCCGACGTGTCGGAGATGGCTTGAGCTCCGTAACTCTGAATAGCCAGCGGCACTTCCATCGTGTCCTTGGCACCGAAAGCACCAGCATTGACCTCGAATGCATTGTTCAACGGTGGTGCAGCGACCGTGACCGTATCAAGTTCCAGGATGTTGTTCTGGCCGCTGTTCTGAGCATAGGCAGGTGAGCCAGTAATGCTTGAAACAAGTCCTGCGAGCAGCGTTTTGCGCCAGATAGGAGCAATGCGTTCATGAGCCTTCATGTCAACCTTTCTTTTGATGAGTGAGTGAGGGCACCGTCTGACGGCGCGGGCACCGCTGTGATCGGAGGACAGGAGGCTGAGCACGGCGCACTGAGATGGTGCATTTTTATATGTTACGATATAACATTGGTATTATTAATTGCAACAAAGTTGCAATAAGCGTGACGAAGTCCGAGGGTCGGTTTTGCTGCGTGATGTTTTGCCCAGCGCCACGAATCAACAGCATGTGTTCGGTGATCTATCCGAGTTCTCGCAGTGACCAGAGGCTGAACCGAGGGTGCCTTGCCACACCATCAGCGCTTGCTTGCGCTCCCCCATCATTGATAAAAAGGTCTGGATTTTTGAGTACCCAACGTAACACTGCCACTACCGTTGAAGATCACCGTTATGTACTGGATGCAAGCGCAGTCATCACCGGCTACGGCAGCAAAACCATCTTGCAACAACTGGATTTGCACATCCGTGCAGGCGAAACCTATGCCTTGCTTGGGGCCAACGGCGCGGGCAAGTCCACCACGCTGAGCCTGTTCCTGGGCTTCCTGGCACCGCGTTCCGGCAGCGTCCGTGTGCATGGCATTGATCCCATCGCGCAGCCCGCTGAGGCGCGTCGTCATATTGCCTATATTCCCGAGAACGTCGCACTGTACGAGCATCTGAGCGCACGCGAGAACGTCGCCTATCTGCTCGATCTTGCTGGCCAGAAAGAGCGTCAATCTGTCATCGACAATGCGCTGATGGCGGCAGGCTTAGATGCTGCCGCGCTTGATCGTCGTGTGGGCGGCTTCTCCAAGGGGATGCGCCAGAAAGTCGCTATCGCCCTGGCGCTGGCCCGTCAGGTGCCTGCACTATTGCTGGATGAACCAACCTCTGGCCTGGATCCACAGGCCACTACCGAGTTCAATCGTCTGCTGGGGCTGCTGAGCGAACAGGGTGTCACCATCTTGATGGTGACGCATGACTTGCTCAGCGCTGCAGATGTAGCAGATCGTATCGGCTTTCTAGATGCGGGGCGTCTGGTCGAAGAAGTAGCTGCCACAGGAGAAGACCGCTTTGATGTACGTGCCTTGCACCGCCGCTATGCGAGACAGGCGGAGCGAACAGCATGAGTGGGGTTACGCGTATCGCCCGCGAGGAATGGCGATCTTTGTTTCGTGACAAGGTGGTCCTATTTGGCTTGCTGTTGCTGACCATGCTGATGCTGGTGGCCGCGCTGAGCGCTTGGGAGCATCAGCGCAATGCCAATGCCGAACGTGCTCGTTATCAGGCACAGGCCACTGATGAGTTCGAGGCGCAGCCGGATCGCCATCCGCATCGTGTCGCGCACTATGGGCATTTCCTGTTCCGACCACTTAGTACTTTGGCATCCTTTGACCCTGGTATTGATGCCTACACTGGCAACACCCTGTTTTTGGAAGCACATCGTCAGAACAGTGCCAACTTCGGCGATGTGCGGCAGTCCTCATTGCTGTTGCGTTTCGGACAATTGACACCGGCTTTTGTCTTGCAGGTGCTGGCACCGCTACTGCTGATCTTCGTGGGGCACGCGGGTGTCGCCCGCGAGCGTGAGACCGGCACCTTGCGCGTGCTGCTGGCTCAAGGTGTGGGGAGCCGCCAGATCGTGTTGGGCAAGCTGCTGGCACTGAGCGGTTTTGCAGGACTGGTATTGATGCCGGCAATGCTCGCGCTTGCATTGATTGGCACGATTGGCCAGGCACCCTGGGCGCTCGCACTGCTACTGACCATCGGCTATGCAGGCTGGCTGTTGCTGTGGTCGTTGATGGTGGTGCTGGCCTCCAGCCTATTCGCACGCGGCTGCGATGCTTTGCTGGTACTGCTAGCGGTGTGGGCTGTGCTGGTGATCCTACTGCCACGCTGGGTGCCTGATGTGGTGAACAGCGCCATCGAGTTGCCCACCCGTTTCGAGAACGAAATCCATGTTGAGCGTGAGTACCTGGCGCTGGGCGATGCCCACAATCCCGATGATCCGAAATTTGCTGCGTTCCGCGACAAGGTGCTGCAGGAATACGGCGTCTCGCGCATCGAAGACCTGCCCGTCAACTTCAAGGGGCTGGTGGGCATGGAGGGCGAGCGCCAGTCCAGTCAATTATTCAACCGTTATGCAGCGGCGGCCCTTGATCTACAGGCACGGCAGAATCAGAGGGTCGACCACTTTGGCTGGCTTAGCCCTTCGCTCGCCCTGCGGCGTTTATCGATGACGGCGGCGGGCACCGACCTAGACAATTTCCGACGCTTTCTGGAACAAGGTGAAGCCTATCGCTACGATTTGATTCAACGACTGAATCGTTTGCAGGCGGAAGAATTGACTTATACCGACGATACCAATCCCAACAATGAAAACCGCATTGCCCACAGCCATTGGCAAACCTTCCTGCCATTCCAGTTTCAACCTGAATCTACAACGCAGACACTGCAGCGCACCCTGTCGGCAAGCGGCATCTTGCTGTTGTGGCTGACAATACTGTCAGGACTGGTTTGGGTACAAGGCGGGCGTTTGAGGAAGGTTGCGCGATGAGTTGGCTCACTTACGAATGCCGCCTGTTGCTACGTTCGCGCCTTTCGATGGTCGCGCTGCTGTTGTTGCTAGTGATGACCAGCGTAGCGGTATGGTCGGGTCTGCATGAAGTCGAGCGCCAACAGCAGACTATTGCCCGACTGGCCCCACTGCACGAGCAGGATGTAGCTGCCGTGGCAGCGCAATATCCAGAAGGTGGTGATGCAGGTAGTCTGGCCTATTACACCTTCTATAACACATGGGATGCACCATCCGATGCGGCGTTCCTGGCGCTGGGCCTGCGTGACGCCGCGCCCTATGTGCTGCGCGTGCGCGCTCTGGGCTTGCAGGCGCAACTCCATGAGGGTGAAATCTTCAACCCCGAATTGACACTGGCGGGCAAATTCGATTTTGCCTTTGTGCTGATCTATCTGGCTCCGATTTTTGTCATTGCCTTATTGCATGATCTGGTCTCGGGCGAACGCCAGTCAGGGCGCTTGCGACTGCTGCTCTCGCTGCCTGATGGCGGCATCATGTGGCGGCGGCGTGTGTTGCTGCGCTATGCACTGCTGTTTACCTGCCTGCTCATACCGGTGTTGGTTGGCGCGGCGGTGGCTGGCACGGCCGCGCTCTCGGTGGGTATCACGCTGGTGGTGGCATCCAGCTATCTGGCCTTCTGGGTAGGGCTTGCGCTGCTGGTCGCCAACCGGGAGTGGCGTTCGGTGGCCAACGCCACTGCGCTGATGGGCGTATGGGCCATCCTGACGCTGGTACTGCCAGCATTGGCAAATGTAGGATTGGTGCGCGCCATTCCGGTGACGCAGGGCGTGGACCTGATGCTAGCGCAACGTCAGGCGGTGCATGGTGCCTGGGAAGTCCCACGTGAAGAGACGATGCAGCGCTTCCTTGCCAGCCATCCTGAGTGGAAAGACACAGCGCCGCTGCCAGCGGGTTTCCATTGGAAGTGGTATTTCGCCTTCCATCAACTTGGGGATGAGAGCGTTGCAGATCAGGCACGGGCCTATCGGACGGGACTACTGGCCCGCCAGACGTGGAGCGATCGTTTGGGTTGGTTGCTACCTGGTGTGGGCGTGCAAGCGGCACTGCACCGAACTGCCCATACCGATCTGCCGGCGCAGTTGGCCTACCAGGATCGCATTGCGGATTTCCATCGACAAATCCGCGAGTTCTATTACCCCTATATGTTTAACGATCGGCCGTTCTCCACGGCAGACTTCCAGCATCGGCCTGCATTTAAGCCGCTGACGCATGAGGCACAATGGCTTGGTGCGAATGTACTGGTCTTGTTGCTGGTGTGCTGGCTGCTTGCCGGATGGGGATGGTGGCGTATAGGGCGACTTAGATCGAATTGATACTGCTCGGCATATCGAACATGAGAACGGCACTTCGGTGCCATTCTCATTCCTACTTTTTGGAAGCTCAGCGATTCAGGTCAAGGCTTGGTTACGGAGTATTTCACGAGAGATGGTTGAAGGAGCTCGCCCCAGGAGCTGGGCAATATGCAGAAGGCTCATCCCTTGGGCTTGACCCACTTGGATGCTGGCACGTTCTTCAATACTGAGTTCGAGGTAAGACATGGAACAACACCTTAACGAAATGCTCAGGTGTTGCACTCAGTTTCTGCGGCCAAGCGGTTTATTGCTCTTGCTGTCGACAGGTTCCTGATAGGAAGAGTAGGCGGTTAGCTTTTAATGTTCTGCAAGTACGAGTTGCCAGAGGAAATCAAGCGTGGTGCCTGCGAAGTAGCCGCTAGAACATTAAAAAGCATTGTAAGTGCGCAAAAGCTCTTTTCGATGCTCCATGATGACCTTGACCGCTTTTTCATGGGCCTGACGTCGTGCCGCTAGCAAAAACACAGGATCTTGAAATACGGAAGCTTTCGCCTCAGGCTTTCCAATTATAACTGATTGACCTGAAACACCAATCACTTGAATGGGCTCATGTATTTCACTCCTGGGATTAGCTTTTTTATAGGTCATCAATGCCTCCAATTAACAGGTGCGTCACCAATAGAGCGTAGCAACTAGCTATTAATGATACATCTTTAGGTGACGCCGTCTCTCCACGTCAGGTACCTGGACTTTGGCTTTGACAAGCTGCCCATTAAGCGCATAGAGATAGATCCTTCCCCCGTCAGACGATGATATCAAAGTTTTATTTGATTATTTTATGCATTTTGGGAAAGATGGCATGGCCGAATGAGTACTAATACCTCTCAAGTATTGGCTAAGATATTTAAGGAGTGTTCGCTGGTTCACTTGGCAACCGTTCTTCATCATCTATCACCCGAACTTTGGTAGGCACTTTTTGTGACCACTTCCAGAATACGATGTTAATGTCACGATGGGTTGCTCCCTTTGCTTGAGATGGCACGCGAACGCCGGTGAAACCCTCTTCAATCAGCTGCGTGGCGATCTCCCAAGCAATTACTGGCTCGCGTCGAAGCTTCTTGTCCAGCCAGGCTTCGTGCATCCACTCCTTCGGATTAGGGCGCACTCGCTCTTGAATTGCTGGATCACAAAGATCTAGTAGGGGGCCGCAATCAACATTGTAGGTACAAAGCGTCAGTGGTTGGGTCTTGAATGGGAAGCCTTGCTGAGCCTCAAGCCAGGCGGTTTCAAAACGCTCACTGGTGTACAAAGCGGGGAGGCCAATTGGGTTCCAACGCCCCCCATTCCTAGCCGCGCCCTCCCCGGATTCAGGCGCATGTTGCCATCTAGGATTGTGGCCACGATAGACGATCCCTTTGTACTGAAACCCCAGTTTCAGCAGACTCACGCATAGCCTCCCTCTGCAATGTGAGAGATATAAGCTCGGACATCATCAGCACGACCATGGCTGACCAATTCTTCTGCCGTGAGGTCTCCAAGAGGGGGGATCGGGTAAGTGCGGTACCATGACCATGCCCCACTGATCGATCCAGCCCACGGTTCGATTCGCTTGAGGATCTCCATAGTTTGGCGTAGGCGCTGTTGCGTGGAGACTGCATGAAGACGGTCCTTGCGGATAATAGCGCTATGACTCAGACCGATCGCGTGAGCGAACTCACGCTTAGTGATATGCAGCTCATTCAAGAGGGCTTCTGCCATGATAAAGCCCTCATGGTCCACGACGTCTTTAATTTTGATGCTCATTTTTGTCACCTAAATTGACGCATATATATGCCATTCTATGTGGCAGGTTAGATTTCGTCAAAGCTATTGAAGAGCATGTGGTGCATCGCCAGTCGACCTTACTCGCTACAGCTGAAACTATGTGGTGAGGAAGGCTATTGAATCCCCTGCTAGCTGTATTGAGGAAAAGGAACAGGCCTAAAAGGCCAAATGGAACCGATCAATGGAATGGTTTTGAAGGGGAAGGGGCTTACCCATGAAAGAATAGTTTATTGGAAACCCCAAAAGGCCGAAAGGGTCTATGACTCCGTTAGCGGGTGATTCCAGCGTCAACAATTGTTTTACGACTGACGCAGACAACGATCTTTGGTCATGTCTCTGTCAAACGTCAGGGGGCGGGATTTTCTTCCTCTCTGGGTTTGATGATCCACAAGAGACTAGGTTTGATAACGCCCCTGCTCAAGGGGCCATTGCAATCGGATCAGGCGCATCAGCACACAATACTAATGCTATGATATGGGCACTGAGGCAACTGCTTCTGGCCAGAAGAACATTAGCATTGGCTATGCTAATACTGTTTCAGATAACCGCTCGGGCGCTTTTGGTAGTGACAATACGCTAAATGCTACTGGTGCCTTTGTGATCGGTAATAGTTCAAGCTTTACCCAGGCCGGTGCCGAATACACTTCTAGAACTACTCCTTCGGAAGTCATAGAAACACCTAATTCAGAAAATGCCTTTGCAATTCGACATGGCGCAAAATCGTTCTCTATTACCCGCTGATATGTCATCAGGAGGCTATGTCCCACGAACAGCTCAATATTTGCTATTGGCACTGGTGCCTCTGTAAAGAACTCCCCACACGCATATACCATCTGAAAAGCTGCCTTTGTAAATAGCTCACCCAGCGCCTACTTTCCTCATGACAAGCGTTCAACACTTGTCATTACATTTTGGGCACCGATATGGATGTCTTGGACGATTTTTTCGATGTCCAGTATATGCTGTTGGATCTGTCCGCTTTTTGCAGTCGCGCTCTCCATGCTGGCACTGGTCTCCATGACCATTGCGCGGTGCTCTGCTAACACAGCAGCAATGCGTGTGGCGGCTTCCCCCGAGCGATATGCTAACTGACGCACCTCGTGAGCGACCACAGCAAAGCCCTTGCCTTGCTCTCCTGCGTGAGCTGCCTCGATGGATGCATTTAAAGAAAGCAGTTTGGTATGTTCGGCAATTTGCGAAATGTCTTGAGAAAGTGATCCGATATTTTTTGCATGGTTGACTAAATCGGCAGAGTACTCGCGCGCCTGCACCATCTCAGCGACTGAGTCCTGGCACTCCTTTATAATGTCGTGAAGTTGCTCTAAGCCGACTGTCGCGATCTGCTTTGTCTGAACGGCGGTTGCTTGGGCCGAGACTACCGCTTGGTGGGTAGCCTTCGCGATTTCCTCATCGCGGGTCACGTCTGTAGCGAACTTAACCACGCGGATAACGTGCCCTTCGGGGTCGAGAACGGGGTTGTATGTAGCTTCAAGCCACAAGGTATTCCTGTAGGCGTCGATCCTCTCATACTTTCCTTGCCGGTATTCTCCAGCAGATAGGCTGTTCCAGAAGTCATGATATTCGGTGCTGCTGGCGTAATCAGCGTGACAGAAGATTCGGTGGTGCTGCCCCTTTATCTGGTCGTGATCATATCCAGTAGCGGCCAGAAAGTTACTGTTGGCCTGGATGATAGTTCCATCTGGTTTGAATTCAATGATCGCCATCGACCTGCTCAGAGCATTGACGGTGGCCTGCGCCGCCAGATGAGCTGTCTGTTTCTTTGTCACATCATTGGCGATTTTAACTATTTTAGTGACCCGCCCATCGCGGGGATAAATGACTGGCATGTAGGTGGCTTCAATCCACACATCTTCACCATAACGATTGATGCGGCGAAAGGTGCCTGACTGATGCTCTCCCCGTATTAGCGCATCCCAGAAATATCGGTATTGTTTGGTTTCAGAGACGCCTGGTGGACAGAAAATCTGGTGATGACTGCCAACCACATCGGACAGACTGTATCCCATAATATCTAGAAAAATCGGACTTGCATCGATGACAGTGCCATTGGGCTTGAATGAGATGCAGGCCATATTCTGAGAAAGTGCTTGTTCCAAAGGAGTCCTTGCGACCGTTGATGCGCTCGTTAGTAACAACGTCAGGAGGTTTTTCATAGGAATCTCATGCTGTTATCAGTGGAGTATGGTTGCGCAGTTTATAATATTACTGCTGAAAATTATTCTAAAAGCCCACTATCGAGGGAGCCTAGAGCTGGGTGCCTGCCAGTTTCAGTGAGCAAACGGAAAGTGCGTGTGATTACTCGGTACGAACAGGTTATAGTTGAAAGCTTCAGGCAATCAGGAAAAAGCTGGTAAACGCAGAAAAATCAACAATATTCCACTAGTATCTTAAAAATTAACGCCCACTTTATTCATGAATAAATAAACCCAATGTCGCTATCACCACAAAATAAACGCTATATCTACTCGCGCTTCGGGAGTTTTTTAAAGAAGTTTGTAATGTTCTCTTTTACTACTCTCCGGGGGCGCTTGCTGCTAGGAGCCGCTGCGTTATGGGGTTTATTGTGCGTAATACTGCTAACATCCGGTTGGCAAGCGGGACGGCTTCTAGTTAATGAGACTAATCACCAGCATCTGCGTTACGAAGCCGAACTCATTAGTAATACCATCACTTTACAAGTTAATGAGAGATTGACTGAGCTTGGCCGTTTAGCTCAGGGCATTTCTATGCCTATAGAGGGTGCCCTAAACGCGCAGCATGCACATATCTGGGGAAATCTTTTCGAAGCGTTGATTTTATTCGACCTTCAGAGCCAAATCGTTGATGAGTGGCCTGTCGATGGCGGACGCAAGGGAGCTGTTCTTGCCGACCGTGACTATGCGCGCTTTATGCAGGCTTTCAAGACGCCACATATTAGTGAACCCCTCATCGGCCGCATCACTGGATCCCCTCTGATTTTGATGTTAACTCCTTTATATGATGCAGAGGGCAGCTACACCGGATTTTTAGGTGGTTTGGTCAATATCAAGGAAAGTCGACTTTTCAAAAACTTCGATAGCCTGCGTCTAGGCGATGATGGTTATGTCACTATTACTGCTGCTTCCAGACAGCGGATTTATGCACCTCATCAACAGGAAGCCATTGTTACTCTTCCTAAAAATATTTCGCCAATCCTTGAGCAGGCTCTCATTGGCTGGGAAGGAGAAAGTGTCGAGAATTCGCTATCTGGAGAGCGTCAGCTAGTCGCATATCGCCAAGTCTGGCCAGCCAACTGGATCGTGGGTGTACACCTACCACAAGCCCAGGCTGAGGCTCCGCTTATTGCCGGGATGGAGAAAATTTCTTCCTATGCCTGGGGAGGGCTGATACTTATCTTTCCCCTTGTAGGAGGTGGAATTTGGCTTGCGCTACGCCCACTATCTCAACTCGCTAAACAGGTCCGTGAGCTTCAAGCCGAACGACGGTCGTTAGTGGATATCCCGACGCGTATGTCTGAACTCCGTAGGGTAATCGATGTGATTAACGAGACGGAATCCGCTCGTCAAACTAACTTACGCAACTTGGCTGAACGAAAAGCAGAATTACGCGCAACGCTCGCTGTAACTCCTCAGGGAATGTTTATCACAGATAAGCAAGGAAAATTAACCTTTATTAATGATGCGCTATATCAACTTCTGGGTGCCGACGTACCTCACGACTTATTTGCATGGAGTGAGCGAATCCACACTGATGACGATCAACATGACATTCGGGATGCGTGGCTCGAAAGCCTGTCTAATCAAAGTAATTTTACACGGCAGTTTCGTTTTCAGGGGGCTGGTAAAGAGCTCTATTGGCTTGATGTCCATACAGCCGCAATCCATGTAGAAGGGGGATTTATCGGCATTGTCGGGACGGTACGTGATGTCACTCAACACCAGCAAGATTATGCCCAGAAACGCTGGGAAGCGGAACATGATCCATTAACCGGACTCCTTAATCGTCGGGGATTGACACGACACCTGGAAGAGGCGCTATTTCAGTGGAAGACAACGGGCAAGCCTACTGCTGTTTTTCTTTTCGATCTCGACCACTTTAAACCTATCAATGATAATGGCGGGCACTCTGTAGGCGATCTTATGCTGCAACAGGTCGCAGAAACTATTCAGAGTGTGGTTCGCAGCAGTGATCATGTGGCACGGCAGGGGGGAGATGAGTTTGCTGTACTGTTAAATGGCTGCACCTTTGCTCGTGCAGTAACCATCGCTGAGACACTGCGGTCAAGAATTGCCTCTTGTTCGGTAGAATTCGAAGATCAGCGTTGGTGCGTTACTGCTAGCATCGGAGTAAGCCACTTCCAAGCAAGTGATGAAACAATAGAAGCTGTTCTTGATCGTGCTGATGCTGCTAGCTATCAAGCTAAACATGGGGGCCGCAATAAAGTAGTGAGTGACAGTATGTAGGTTTGAGAAACATTCTGATCTTCAAAAATGTGTGCTCACGATACAGGGGGCTATTGGCTCTTCTCAGCTATTAAAACACCTCACCACCTAATGGCAAGTAAGGAGTTTGTTAGAGTGCTGTATAGCATAACCGCGCGTTAGCACCCACATGCTTTAAACAGCCCGAAAGGTGAAGCAGAGGGTGGGTGAGCACTATTCCAGGTGTTGTCGGGGGAGCACACACGCCATCCGTTGTGCCAAGCGTCGTGGTGCCTTCAGTGATCGTAGGCAGCGCGCTCAGCTAGCTGGGCGTTAACACTGTTGCGATACTCAATATGTATGGTAGCTGCTGAAAATTTACAAAATAATAAAAAACATCACCATTTAGTGACGTTTGAAATTACCCATAACCAGAGTCGCCAGCACATTAGTTTAACACCGGCAACAACTCCAGTATCTTCCGAGTAGTTGCCACTGGCGCGGGAGAGAGCTGTAGTGTCGCCGTACTCTTTCTCCCAACAGGTACCGATAAAAGTGATTGAGACGCTATTTGAAAGTAGTGGCCTGACAGAAATGTGGATGGTCTGTAGTAATTATCATAGACATACCAGGAACGCCCGGATCTCCCAGATTAGCTGGCTGCCCAACAAGCTGCAATGTCAGATATACGGCAAGTCTCACGAGGTCTTTCTGGTTGATAACTTATTTTGAAGGTTTCCCCAACTGTTAACAGTAAGGCCACCGAAAAGGCTGCATCTAGCACTGCTAATCGACACGGAGCGCGAGCTGAGCCATGCACCAGTCCCATACCGCATTTTTCGGATCGAGATGCAGGGGTGACCGCTTGCGGACTAGGAAATAGCTGGGCTCTTTAATCATGGCCTCGTCCGTGACCTGAATTAGACGCCCAGTCTTAAGATCCCCCGCCACAAACGCTCGGCATGCCAAGGCCACCCCCTGGCCAGCCAGGGCTGCATCCAGGGCTAGTGTCGTCTGGTTGAATACCGCACCGGGCAGCTTGCCGTCGGCACGCAGAAACATCGGCCAGTGATCGTGCGCGTCATGCAAGAGCGGAAGCTCCCTAAGCCGTTCGGTAGAGAGGGGAGGCGGTAATTCTTTGACCAGATGGGGGCTAGCGACCGCGACCAGCTCCTGGTGGAACAGCAGCTCAGTATCCAGTCCGGATGGGAACGGAGGGCGGGTTAGCCGCACTGCGATGTCCACCTGGTCGCGCTCAAAATCGGAGAGCGCCTCGGTGGCGACCGTGCGCAATTCCACGCCGGGTAGAGCGGCGTTCAGCTCGGCTAGACGAGGGATCAGCAGCTTCGCGGCGAAGGTCGGCGTAACACTGATCGTGACAGTGTCCGGTCGATTCAGGAGTCGTCCGGTGGCGTCCCCGAGCGTATCGAAGGCGCGGGTCACGTCCGTCAGGTAGGACGCGCCCTGTGGCGTCAGCGCGAGGCCACGAGGTAGGCGCTGGAACAGGGCCTGGCCCAGATGTTCTTCCAGCGCGCGCACCTGCTGCGCAACGGCACCTTGAGTGACGCCCAACTCCTCGGCGGCGGCCCGGAAACTCAGTCGGCGGCCTGAGACCTCGAAAGCACGCAGGGCATTGAGAGGAGGGAGCTTGCGGCGGGATGGCGTCATGGCGTTGGCCTATAGTTTTTCTACAGTCTTACACGTTTATTTATCACGCGAAACTTCGGCTGTCACTTGACACAATACCTCCAGAACCTGACCAAAGGAGGTTGTCATGGCTGAAGAAAAAGTGGCTCTTATCATGGGCGGTGGTTCCGGCATGGGTGCCGCTACCGCACGCAAACTGGCTCAAGAAGGCTATCGTATCGCCATCCTTTCCTCGTCGGGCAAGGGCGAAGCCCTGGCCAACGAACTGGGCGGGGTCGGTGTCACCGGCTCGAACCAGTCACTCGATGACGTGAAACGGGTCGTGGATATGACGATGGCGTCATGGGGGCGAATCGACGCTCTGGTCAATTCCGCCGGCCATGGCCCACGCGCACCGGTCCTCGACATCCCCGACAAGGACTGGCACGAAGGCATGGACGTCTATTTCCTGAGTGCCGTGCGTCCGACCCGTCTGGTCGCGCCGATCATGGAGGCGCAGGGTGGTGGCACCATCGTCAAGATCTCAACCACCTGGGCTTTAGAGCCATCCAGCGTATTTCCGACCTCGGTGGTGTTCCGGGCAGGCCTTGCTAGCTTCACCAAGCTCTTCGCGGATGCCTATGCGGCGAAGAACGTGCGCATGAACAACGTCCTGCCCGGCTGGATCGACAGCCTTCCCGAGGTCGACGAGCGGCGCGACAGCGTGCCGATGGGCCGCTATGGGACCGTCGACGAAATCGCAGACACCGTGGCCTTTCTGCTGTCGGACGGCGCAGGCTACGTCACTGGCCAGAGCCTTCGCGTCGATGGCGGCGTGACCCGATCCATCTGACGACGCCTGTCCTCCCGTCACAACGAGCCGCCTTTCCTCCGGGAAGGCGCTCGTTGCACTTTTCCCGAAGGAGATACGCCATGTTGCGTGCCTATGCTGTGCTCGCCGCGCTCGGCATCATCTGGGGCTCGAACTTCATCTTCATGAAGTGGGCCACCGACCTAATCTCACCCATGCAGACGGTATTTCTGCGTGTGCTGTTCGGCTTCCTTCCCCTTGCCCTGGTGGCCTGGCGAGCCAGGGCCATGACGCGTGGTCAGTTGCGCCATCTGCCGCACTTCGCGGTCATGTCGGTGATGGCGACGACGTTCTACTACTACGGCTTCGTGGCCGGTACCGCCCTGCTGCCATCGAGTATCGCCGGGCTCCTGAGCGGTTCGATCCCTATCTTCACCTTCATTTGTGCCTTCCTGTTCCTGCGTCAGGATCGCCCGACCGCACAGATGGCGGCTGGCGTTGCCCTGGGCTTCATCGGTATTGCACTGAGCGCCCAGCCCTGGGAGGGCTCTGATGGCGTGGCGCTGACCGGGGTCTTTTGGATGCTGGCCGGGACGCTGAGTCTCGGGGTGTCATTCGTCTATGCACAGCGGTTTCTGTCGCCGCTGAAACTGCCCCCGCTGGCATTGGCGACCTGGCAGACGGGACTTGCGCTTATGACCCTAGTGATACTGACCGACTTTGACGGCATGGCTGCAATAACGACGGACTCGCGCGCACTCTTGGGAGCGGTTCTTGGCCTAGGTGTGCTAGGTACCGGCGGGGCCTTTTTCAGCTATTACTTCATCATCGAAAAACTCGGTTCCGTGCAGGCATCTGGTGCGACTTACATCGCCCCGGTGGTGGCCGTGATTATTGGCGTTGCGGTCGGCGAGGAAATCACCGGTGCCGCCATCCTTGCGCTGGCACTGATCCTCGGGGGCGTGTTGCTGATCCAGACGGGGAAGCGCAGTACCACATCTGCTCCCGTTCAGCACCAAGCTGAGGAGTAGACTGATTTCGGGGCGGCTTTTGCTGCTTCTGATAGCATTAGCGTGTCCATGAGGACAAGCATCAGGCCCAACATTCTTCCACTCCGTAAGCGAAGTGCTGGAACTGCCGCCTCATCTTATAGATAGAACGAGAACTAGCCCAGGCTGAGTGAGTGAGCCGGACTCTTCCGGCTCTGATAGCGCTTGGTCACCACAAAGAGAGCAATGCATGAGCAGTAGGCCCGACAACAACTCCACTTGCCGAATATCACGTTCTGGGCACCAGCATGATCTCCACTTTCAGGTTGAAGCTCCAGGCCCTGTGGCCTGCGAGGAATGCGGAGTAGAGAGAGCTTGTCAAATTCGGTAGGCGAGGTGTCACGTATTGTGACCTGCCCATACATAGTAAACGAGTCACCACTCTAAGTGGTTCGCCGTAGTACAGCTGTTGGGCGCGATGAACGAGGCTATTCGTTTGAGGTGATGCGAATCAGGATGTTCTATATCACCAAGCACTGAGTAGATCACCGCAGACTAATAAATCTCTGGCCACCATAACCTACAGCACTGTTTCCCCGAGCCCGAGAAGAGCTTCGGTGTTCATCTATCAGTCTTCTGAGGAAGTTAAAGGCTCGGGTGAGCAAGGACCTCTATCAACCACTTAATCCGGTTGCCTCTTTTATTTTAGGTTTGAACGCATTTTTGGGCGGTTATAAAGATGCTTAGTTACCAACTTTATTTAGACACCTCTGCCGCCTGAACCAGTGCCTCCTAGGTTGCAGGCGGCTATCGAGAAAGAGTGATCTCTCTTACTTACCAAACTGTAAGCCTATACGGAGGGTAATAAAACTGGTAGCCAGAAAGCCAAGGCGACTAGGGTGGCAAGTAATACTGGTGGTGTAATTAACAAACCTATTTTCATGTACTGGCCCCAGCCAATTTTGTAACCTTTTCCCGCTAGCACATGCAGCCAGAGTAGGGTGGCGAGACTGCCAATCGGGGTAAACTTGGGCCCCAGGTCATTACCAATGACGTTCGCGTATATCATCAACTCCTGCGTTACCGCAGGTACATTTGCCTGATCGATAGCCAGTGCACCCACCAGTGTTGAAGGCATGTTGTTCATGATGGATGCCACGATGGCCGAAAGGAACCCCGTACCAATGGTCGCTATGAAGTCACCTTGTTGTGCCAGCCACTCAAGCACCAGAGCACCGTAATGAGTCAAGCCTGCATTACCTAGTCCGTAGACGATGAGATACATACCGATCGAGAACAGCACAATTTGCCAAGGTGCATCGCGCAGCGCCCCCGTTACGGAGACAGTCGCGCCACTTCCCGCTTGCCACCAGCGCCCGGCAATGGCCATCAATAGAATAGCTCCTGCTCCCGTTACAAATGCAATAGGAATGCCTAGCGGCGCAGTCACAAAGTAGGCGATCAGCAGCGTACCCAGAAGTGGAAAAGCCGCACGAAATACCAGCAGATCTTTAACAGCTGAGCGCGGCAGGTCAAGATTCTCGAGGCTATAGTGCTTGGGTATTCGACGGCCAAACGCAATCCAAAGCACCATCAAAGTGGCCACGATGGACACAAGGTTCACCGGGACCATGACCGCCGCATAACGGTCAAAGCCAATATCGAAATAGTTGGCACTGACGATATTAACGAGGTTAGAGATGACCAATGGCAGGCTGGCGGTATCGGCGATAAACCCGGTCGCGATGATAAAGGCCAGCGCTGCAGGCGGCTCAAAATTCAGGCGTAGAAGAATTGCGATAACAATGGGCGTCAGAAGTAGGGCTGCACCATCATTGGCGAAAAAGGCGGCAATGACCGCCCCCAGTATTACGACCAGAGGGAAAAGCAAATGGCCGCGTCCATTACCCCAGCGTGCCACATGTAGCGCGGCCCAGGCGAAAAAACCTGCCTCGTCTAAAATCAGGGAAATAATGATCAGCGCGACAAACGTAAACGTGGCGTCCCAGACAATATCCCACACCACAGCAATATCGGATAAATGCACCACACCCACGAATAGTGCTACTAACGCGCCGCCCAGGGCGCTCCAACCGATACCCAACCCTTTGGGCTGCCAGATCACCAGAACCAGAGTGGCGACAAAAATAGCCAGTGCCAACATGAAATGACTTTAGCCTCAGTGAGTGTTTTGGTTAACGCGGCGCGAGAGTTCTTCTGCACTCTCGACACGCTCTGAGTAGCGGTCGGTAAGATAGGCGGACCTGTTCCGCGTCAGCCAGGTAAACTTCACAAGCTCTTCACACACATCGACAATACGCATATAGAACGGTGACGGCTTCATGCGTCCTGCATCGTCAAATTCGGTGAACGCCTTGGGGACAGAGGATTGGTTAGGGATGGTGATCATGCGCATCCAACGCCCGAGGATCCGCATCTGATTAACGGCATTGAAGCTTTGACTGCCGCCAGACACTTCCATCACCGCCAACGTCTTACCCTGAGTTGGCCGAACGCCGCCCAGCGATAGGGGGATCCAGTCTATCTGCGTTTTCATTACGCCCGTCATCGCACCATGCCGTTCGGGGCTGACCCACAGCATCCCTTCGGACCACTGGGCTAGGTCGCGCAGTTCCTGTACTTTTGGGTGATCGGCTTCTGCGTCATCGGGGAGCGGCAAACCCGAAGGATTAAAGGTGCGTACCTCGCAGCCATACCAGCGCAGCAGTCTTGCTGCCTCTTCTGACGTCAGGCGCGAAAAAGAGCGCTCGCGCAGTGAGCCGTAAAGCACTAGAACTCTGGGCGGATGGTGCGGCGCATCGTGTCCTGTAAGCGCACTGGTATCAATTGGATGAAGCTTTTGTGGGTCAATGTTGGGCAGCTCATCAACACAGTTAAGACTGCTCATTGGTATCACCAGTGATGTGCACAACTTCACCATCTTCTTTGGTAAATGTCGTTACCGGGTGGGCTAAAATCTCGAGCACGCGTTCTGAAGGCCTGCATAGCCGCGCGCCTTTTTCTGTTATCACGATCGGGCGGTTGATAAGAATAGGGTGCGCCATCATGGTATCTATCAGTTGATCATCACTCAGCGCCGGGTCATCCAGGTTGAGTTCTTCGTAGGGGGTGCCCTTGCGGCGCAGTAGCTCTCTTGGCGCAATCCCCACTAATGAAATCAGTTCAACTAGTCGCTCACGACTAGGTGGCGTCTTTAAATATTCAATGACGTACGGGACCTCACCAGATGCTTCGATCATCGCTAGCGTATTACGGGAGGTTCCGCATGCTGGGTTGTGATAAATGGTTGTTTCCACGTGTTTTCATTCCTTGCTATCAGTGAGGGGGGATTCATTAAAGGCTGCTATAAACGGCACGCAAACTTCGGGATGACCTGCACAGCAATCGCGAATCAAGAAATCCAGAGTTTGTTGCATGTGACCGAGATTGGCACGATAGATAACTGAGCGACTCTGCCGACGGGATGTGACCCATCCTGCCCGCGAGAGCACCGATAGGTGTGCCGACATGGTGTTATGTGGCACTACTAATTGGCGTGCGATTTCTCCAGCAGGAAGGCCTTCGGGTTCATAGCGCACAAGAAGCCGAAAGGCTTTGAGTCGAGTCTCTTGAGCTAGTGCGCCAAAGCTATCAGTAATGTTTTTTATATCCATTTGTCTAGCATAATGGACATGTTTTATATTTTCAATCTGTCATTACTGTCTGTTGGTCTGTCTTCATAACGAATTATTTAGGGTGCTGGAGAGGCATCCGTGATGCGTTTAAGGGCTCATGCGGTAGGCAGTCAATAGCTCGCACCCTCATGGTAAGCCGTACCTCGTATCCTGAGTGCTATACTGTCTTCTGTTTAGAGTGATGTTTTGGATATACGTATTTCATAACGATTTTTCAGTTCTGACGGTATTGATGAGGAGATCACCGATATCGTACCGGGCCTAGAAGAAGACTGAGTTTTATATGCGTAATCAGTTAAAACAATAATAAATTTAGTCAACAGCCATCCAGATAATAACGTTGGATTTAGTCTCAGGTGATACGGTATCGAATCATGGCTGTTTGGAGTTAACAGTCCGAATCAAGTCTTCTGACAACACCCAGCTGAGTTAGAAAGGATGAATGTGTTGGTAGCTGTCGCAGACGTGCCGCTGAATACGTCAATATCGACAGACTATCCACTCGGCCCGCTCTCAATGGATGATCGCTCCGCGTTCGGATGCTGAAGGGATACTGTATAGCCCTGCACGAACATCGAACTTGCGTTGTAATAAGTCAGCATTCGCAACCAAAACGCGATAATCAGGATGGGTTTGTGCCCCCGGGAAGAGTTGTTCAAGTGTGATGACCGCACGACCCAAATGTTGTATGCACTGCAAGCGTAGTTCCTGCGGCACGTTACGCTGTTCGGCAACCTCGATCAGGTGCTCCAATGCAGAGCGTGCGTAGCGGTGCATCATCTGTTTGTTACCGAGCTCATTAAATAGAGTGGCAAGATTGAATGCAGCGATGTTGTAAGTCATTGGTGCATAGTGGCAAGCAGCACTTTCAGAATGAGCCTTATCAAACATGGCACTAGCTTCAGTTAGCGCCCTCTCATAGTACCGTTGTGCATCGAGTAGGTTTCCGCGCTCAAGCGATTCGTTACCTGCTTGCGTAAACCTCGCCCACTGGCTGTCGATACTATCTCTGGGCATTGCGTTTTGAGTTGTTCTACGCATCGTAAACTCCTCTAGATTTGAAGATTCGATAGGCGCTTTCGACATTGGGGGTAGCGCCAACTAAAAGATCCCTTTGCTTTAAAAGTTAGCATTGGCTAAACTTTTTAGCAAAGGTTGAATTAATCTTTGGCAACAGACCTCGATAGCAATGGCGAAAGCGGCCCCGGCTGGTCACGTCGGGTACCACCGCTGATAGGAATCAAGGAGACTCACATGGCTTTTTTACTTCCCGAGCTGCCCTACGACCGTAGCGCCTTGGCACCGCATATGTCGCTCGAAACGCTCGATTACCATTATGGCAAGCACCACAACACCTATGTCACCAAAGCAAACGAGGCGATTAAGAACACCGCCGATGCATCGCTAAGCAACGCTGACTTGCCCGAGCTCATGATTCGCGAGAGAGAGGGATTTCTCTTCAACCAAGCTGCGCAAATCTGGAACCATACTTTCTTCTGGCACTGCCTAACCCCCGGCGGCTCCTCGCCTACAGGTGAGTTGATCCGAGAGCTGGACCGATATTTTGGCTCATTAGAAGAGTTCAAACAGCAGTTCTCGGATGCTGCACAGAAGGTCTTCGGCGCAGGATGGACGTGGCTGGTCATCGATGGAAATAGTCTCAAGATTGTCAATACACCCAACGCCGAGAATCCGTTGCTTAACGGGCAGACACCGTTGTTGACCGTGGATATGTGGGAACACGCTTACTAGATCGATCACCGCAATGCGAAGCCGAATTTCCTTGAAAGTTTTTGGGCACTAGCGGATTTTGAAAAAGTGGCACGGCATCTAAACCACTAATTGCACAAGGTCTAGACGGAGGGTTACGGGACCAAAGTTCCCGTAACTTTCACCGATATGCCGGCGACGTCACTCCCCAGATTGAGTAGCGCTACACTTTAGAGTCCGATCCTATGCGTAAGGAGATTGGACATGAAGAAGCGTTTCAGCGAAGAACAGATCATTGGGTTCCTTGGCGAAGCCGAAGCGGGGCTGCCCATCAAGGAGCTCTGCCGTCGGCACGGTTTCTCAGAAGCCAGTTACTATTTATGGCGTAGCAAGTTTGGTGGCATGAGCGTACCCGATGCCAAGCGACTCAAAGAACTCGAAGCCGAAAATACGCAATTCAAAAAAGCTGCTCGCCGAATCGCTACTGGAGATGGAAGTCACTCGCGAGGCGCTGGGAAAAAAGTGGTAAGTGCCCCTGCACGCCGAGACGTGGTGTGCTTTATAGTGTCACGTGGCCTCAGTGAGCGCCGAGCGCTCCGTGTCATCCGTATGAGTGCCAGTGCATTGCGCTATCAATCGGCTCCTGACCGTAATGAGGTATTGCGTGAACGCATTGTTGCCTTGGCCCATCGGCATCATCGCTATGGCGCTGGCATGATCTACCTGAAGCTGCGTCAAGCCGGTGAACGGGTCAATCATAAGCGCGTCGAGCGTCTCTACGCCGTGGCTCGGTTACAGGTGAAGCGACGCAAGCGCAAGAAAGTTCCCGCGTCTGAACGAAAGCCCCTTGGCCGCCCTTGTGCCGCCAACCAGGTCTGGTCGATGGATTTTGTGTTTGACCGTACGGCGGAAGGTCGCGTGATTAAGAACCTCACCGTTGTCGATGACGCCACCCATGAAGCCGTGGCTATCGTGCCTGACCGTGCCATTGATAGGCTTTCGTTAACACGGATTCTGGATCATCTGGCTATACAACGTGGCCTGCCAAGCGCCATTCGTACGGATAATGGAAAGGAGTTCTGCGGACGCGCCATGCTGACGTGGGCTCATCAGCGTGGTGTTGCCCTGTTTTTAATCGAACCTGGAAAACCCAATCAAAACGACTACATTGAATCGTTCAATGGCCGTTTTAGAGACGAATGTCTAAATGAGCACTGGTTCACCAGCCTGCATCACGCGAGAGTCATTATCGAGGCGTGGAGACGGGAATACAACGAGGAAAGACCGAAGAAAGGACTTAGAGGATTAACGCCTTCCGCCTATGCCGAGCAACTGGTTTTAAAACACGATAAAGTAACGTCAGACTCTAAACTCGGGTGCTACTGAAGATGGGGTGACGTCGGGGTGAGGAGAATTTAAATTAGCAAGTGCTTTATTTTGTCTATCTATAATATTGATTTATAACATATTTTCTCAGGAGTAAGGGAATGTTTCAGCGTGTGTCGGCCTTCAAGCTCAACCCCATGTCATTTATGCTGGCAAAGCAGGGGCTGGTAACCATTGCTTTGTCACTCATGGTGAGCGGCGTATATGCGCAAGAATTATCAGCCTCTTCACGGCAGTCCGCTATTGCAGACAATGTAACTGACGTTGTCAAAACTGCGATCGAGTACAACCCCCAGGTCAAAGCAGCGTGGAATGAGCTGCAGGCGGCTGAGCATGATGTTGATGTAGCACGTGGAAACTACCTACCTTCTATTGATGCGACCGCTGGTGTGGGGCGGGCTGATCGTGAAGTAGATGGCGTCGGTAGCTATTCAACTAGCTTTGCTGAATTAACGCTTAACCAGATGATTTGGGACGGGTTTGCGACTCGTAATGACGTTGAACGGCTAGACCGTGCAAAGTTAGTTAGTTATTACGAACTGTTAGGTGCTAGCGAGAACGTCGCATTAGAGGCAGTACAAGCCTATCTAGATGTGGAACGTTATCGCGAACTGGTTCGCTTGGCTCAGGAAAACTACCGTCAGCATCAGCGTGTTTATCAACAAATCGAAGAGAGGGTTCAGAATGGCGCAGGCAGAGGCGTTGATTTAGAGCAAATTACAGGCCGCTTAGCATTGGCTGAGTCGAACCTAATGACGGAAGCATCTAATTTACATGATGTTTCTGCGCGGTATCTGCGAGTTGTCGGCCAATTACCAACAGACAGTTTAGCGCCTATGCCAGGGCTTGAGGATGACTTGCCTCCATCGGTGACTGAGGCAGTTAATTTGGCTTTTGAAGGTAATCCTGAATTCCACGCTGCCATTGAAAATATTGAGGCCAGCCGAGCGCAACAAGAGGCTACTCGCGCTGCTTTCCAGCCTCGCCTAGATCTGCAAGGACGTACAGGCACTTACGATAATACTGACAATACTCCTAATCCTCGCGGTAGTCAGGATCGCCACAGTATAGAACTAGTAGCCAGCATGAATTTATATCGTGGTGGAAGCGATATGGCGTCATTCCGCGCTGCAGGTGATCGAATTGAGCAAGCGGTTAATCAGCGTGAGAATGTTTGCCATAATATTCGTCAAACAACGCAAATCGCTTTTAATGATTCTCGCCAATTGCGTGAACAGCTGAATTATATTAATCAGCATCGCTTATCCAGTGACCGTGTTCGCGGTGCTTACCAGCAGCAGTTCGATATTGGTGAACGTACGCTGTTAGATGTTCTTGACAGTGAAAATGAGTACTTTGAGGCAAGCCGTGCCTACGTAAATGCTAAGCAAAATGTGCTAGAGGCGGATGCCCGCACGCTGGCGTCTATGGGGCAACTGATGTTGACCCTCGACGTTGTACGTGAAGGAACCCCTACGCTTAACGAACTTGGTAGTGATGGTATCAGCATCAACCCAGATGCCATCTGCCCTGTCACTCATCCTGCTACTCCCTCATTAGCAGAGCTAACTAATAGCTACGGGAACGCACAAGCCCCGGTAGCTACACCCGATATGGTGCTTTCAGCCGATGCGCTGTTTACAACGGGTAGTGCCGAACTTAACTCAGGAGCGCATGCTGAGTTGTCCTCTTTTGCTCAAAAAATTCGTCAAATGTCTTCAGTAAATCATGTGGTTGTTACTGGCCATACTGATAGCAGCGGTACTAATGCATTAAATGCCTCCCTCTCTGAGCAGCGTGCTCGTAACGTTGCTGACTTCCTCATCGAACAGGGAATTGATCCAAATATTGTGCAAGTGCGTGGTTATGGCTCCCGCCAACCGGTTGCTTCGAATGCGACTGTTGATGGCCGTCGAGAAAATCGGCGCGTTGAGATAACGCTAGATATTTAAAACAGCTAAGCACTTGTTCAAAAGGCTCCTTCGAATGTTGGAGCCTTCATAGGATCATTGGGGGGAACAATGGAAACGGTCATCATTGAAGCAATCTCAGGCAACGCGTGGGTTCGTGATAGTAACGGAAACATAAGAGAGTTACGTGAAGGGGATGTCGTTCAACCCGGCGAGACAATCATTACGGATGCCAATGCAAGCGTAATTGTCTCTACGCCTCAGGGCGTGGCGCTTCAGCTACCATCTGGTAGTGAGCTTTCTCATGCAGATATCGTTCTGCATAGCCCCGAGCCTGATGAAGGCAGACATTTTTCTGAAGCAGAGAAGGCATCAAAAGCCGAAGTACAACTAGAAGAACAGATAGAAGAACAGCGCATTACCCAGTTGGATAGCGCTCACCTGTCACAGGGCTCGTCTTCCGCGCCCATTATTAGTAAAGACGGGTTAACGTTTGTAATGCTTGAGCGCATTGAGCTGCCGTTGCCGCCTCTTGCGTACGCTTATAACTACGAGCGGGGTGACGAACCTCTTTACCGCCTTAACGGTTGGGAAGGGACTAGCGAAAGTTTTGAGCCTATAACGTCAGCTTTGGAGGTGAGAGTTGAGTTAGAAGGCGCTAATGATGACGGCATCTATAGTCAGGATGAGATTGGTGAAGACGGCACCGTTATCGCCCAGGTCACTCTGGGAGAGGGCACCCAGGTAGGTGACACTCTGATTGTCACCGACAAAGACGGTAATGAACTGCTGAATCGTCCGGTCACCCAGGACGACTTGGATAATGGCGTTACGGTGGAAGTCCCGGTTGCCGAAGGTGACACCGATGTCAGCGTGACCGCTACAGTGACTGATCCTGCAGGTAACTCGTCTAGCGATAGCGACACAAAACCAGTGGCTAACGATGAGCCGCCACAGGATAACGAAGCCCCAGCGGTATCTGTTGAGCTAATTGGTAGCGGCGACGACGGCACCTACAGCCAGGATGAGATTGGTGAAGACGGCACCGTTACCGCCCAGATCACTCTGGAAGACGGCACCCAGGTAGGCGATACCTTGGTGGTGACCGACAAAGACGGCAATGAGCTGCTGAATCGTCCGATTACACAAGACGACTTGGACAACGGCGTTACGGTGGAAGTGCCGGTTGCCGAAGGCGACACTGACGTCAGCGTGACCGCCACGGTCACCGACCCAGCGGGCAATTCCAGCAGCGATGACGACAGCAAACCAATCGAGCCGATCGATGACGTACCGCCCGCAGTTTCGGTCGAGCTGACTGGCAGCGGCGGTGACGGCACCTACAGCCAGGACGAGATCGGCGACGACGGCACCGTTACCGCCCAGGTCACGCTGGAAGACGGCACCGAAGTCGGTGATACCTTGGTAGTCACCGACAAGGATGGCAATGTCCTCTTTGACGGAGAAGTCACCCAGGACGACCTGGATAATGGCGTTAGCGTCGAAGTCCCGGTCCCCCCGGGTGGCACCGACGTCAGCGTCAACGCCACGGTCACCGATCCAGCAGGCAATTCCAGCAGCGACGACGACAGCAAGCCAATCGAGCCTATCGATAACGTACTGCCCGCAGTCTCGGTCGAGCTGATCGGCAGCGGTGACAACGGTATCTATAGTCAGGATGAGATCGGCAACGACGACACTGTCACAGCCCAGGTCACTCTGGAAGACGGCACCGAAGTGGGCGACACCCTGACGGTCACCGACAAGGACGGCAATGTTCTCTTTGACGGAGAAGTCACTCAAGACGACCTGGATAATGGCGTTACGGTTGAGGTGCCGGTTACCGAAGGAGACACTGACGTTAGCGTGACCGCCACAGTGACTGATCCTGCAGGTAACTCGTCTAGCGATAGTGACACAAAACCAGTGGCTAACGATGAGCCGCCACAGGACAACGAAGCCCCAGCGGTATCTGTTGAGCTAATTGGCAGCGGCGACGACGGCACCTACAGCCAGGATGAGATTGGTGAAGACGGCACCGTTACCGCCCAGATCACCCTGGAAGACGGCACCCAGGTAGGCGATACCTTGGTGGTGACCGACAAAGACGACAATGAACTGCTTAATCGTCCGGTCACTCAGGACGACTTGGACAACGGCGTGACGGTGGAAGTCCCGGTTGCCGAAGGTGACACTGACGTCAGCGTGTCCGCCACGGTCACCGACCCAGCGGGCAATTCCAGCAGCGATGACGACAGCAAACCAATCGAGCCGATTGATGACGTACCGCCGACTGTCTCGGTCGAGCTGACCGGCAGCGGCGACGACGGTACCTACAGCCAGGACGAGATCGGCGACGACGGCACCGTTACCGCTGAGGTCACCCTGGAAGAGGGTACCGAAGTTGGCGATACCTTGGTGGTTACCGACAAAGACGGCAATGTTCTCTTTGACGGAGAAGTCACCCAGGATGACCTGGACAACGGCGTTAGCGTCGAGGTCCCGGTCCCCCCGGGTGGCACCGACGTCAGCGTCACCGCCACGGTCACCGATCCGGCGGGTAATTCCAGCAGCGACGACGACAGCAAGCCAATCGAGCCGATTGATGACGTACCGCCCGCGGTCACGGTTGAGCTGACCGGCAGCGGCGATGACGGCATCTACAGTCAGGATGAGATCGGCGACGACGGCACCGTTACTGCCCAGGTCACCCTGGAAGACGGCACCGAAGTCGGTGATGCCTTTGTAGTCACCGACAAAGACGGCAATGTCCTCTTTGACGGAGAAGTCACTCAAGACGACCTGGATAATGGCGTTAGCGTCGAAGTCCCGGTCTCGCCGGGCGACACCGACGTCAGTGTGACCGCCACGGTCACCGACCCGGCAGGCAACACCAGCAGCGACGATGACACTAAACCCGTCGATATCACATCCCCAGCGGTATCTGTCGAGTTGCAAGGGGCCGGAGATGACGGCACCTATAACCAGGATGAGATTGGTGAAGACGGCACCGTTACCGCCCAAGTTACCTTGGAAGAGGGCACCCAGGTAGGCGATACTTTGGTGGTCACCGACAAGAACGGCAATGTCCTCGACGAGCGAGAAGTCACCCAGTCCGACTTGGATAAGGGCGTTACGGTGGAAGTACCAGTTGCCGAAGGCGACACCAGTGTCAGCGTGATCGCCACGGTCACCGACCCAGTAGGCAATATCGTTAGTGACGACGATCAGAAGCCGGTGGATTGGGATGTCTCGATCGATGTGCCCAACGATAATGACGCCACCGTGCCGGATGGCAACATCAATGACCAAGTGGTATTCGAAAGCGGCTTGGCCGATGGTTCTGCCCCGAACACCGACGACACTCGGGTTGAGTCCAGCCTGACGCTGACCGCCCTGGATGGCTTGCAAGACACGGGTGCGGTGACTTTGTCCTACACCGATGTGGATGGAAATGAGGCGTCCCTCGAACTCAGCCGAGCCGAAGTAGAAGCACTGGGCGATACCCCACAGAGCCTGACCACCCAGTACGGCGAGCTGACCCTGAATGGCTACAGCCAAGCCGCTGACGGCACGCCTGGTCGACGGCGAAATCACCGTGGACGCCAGCGCCGAAGACCGCAACGGCAACCCGGTCAGCGACAGCGACAGCGGCGAACTCGACGCCACCGCCGGTACGCTCGACGTCACCCTGGGTGACCTGGCCGACAACACCGCCGTGGAGATCAGCGGTACCACCAGCGACGTCGCCGACGGCGAGACCGTCACCCTGGTGATCACCGACAGCGAAGGCAACGTGGTCAACGCCACGGCCACCGTGGGTGCCGACGGCAGCTACACCACCACCGAAGACCTCAGCAGCCTGGTCGACGGCGAAATCACCGTGGACGCCAGCGCCGAAGACCGCAACGGCAACCCGGTCAGCGACAGCGACAGCGGCATGCTCGACGTTACACCTCCAGCTGTCACCGTGGCACTGCAGGGCGCTGGCGACGACGATGTCTACAACATCGACGAAATTGCTGCTGGCGAGCCTAATAGCGTAGAAGCCTTAGTGACGTTCCAAGCGGGTACTAAGGTTGGCGATACGCTGGTCGTTAAAGATGCGGGCGGTAACACGCTGACCACCGTAGTGCTGGAGCAGGAAGACATTAATAACGGTGTTACTGTTTGGGTAGCTGTGAGCGAAGGTGCGACTAACGTCAGTGTTAGTGCCACGGTCACGGATCCTGCGGGTAATAGCGCCAGCGATGATGACAGTAAAGACGTCGCCAATGTAGCTCCAGAAGCCACGATCACGATAGATGCACTTTTTGGTGGGGATGACTTCCTGAGCAATAGTGAGTCTAACGAAGAGCACTCAATCAGTGGTTCCGTTGGTGGAGATGCGAAAGCTGGTGATACGGTTGAAGTCACGGTTGGCGGGGAGACTTATGTCACGCAAGTCAATCCAGATGGCAGCTCGTGGGTAGTGAATGTTTCCAGCGATAAAGTGGCTGGGCTATCTTCCGGAGATGTGACTGCTAGCGTTGTAGGAAATGACCAATTTGGTAATACCTATGAGGCAGAGACTGATCGGCCATTTGAGGTTCAGCCACCTGCGTCGCTCAATGTAGGAGGAAATGGAGAGGACACAATTGAAAGTGGCGGTGGTGATGATGTCATCATTGGCGACCGTGGTGGGAAGGTCACGATTGTAGACCCTGCCACTAACTACAACATTTCCTTGATCGTTGATACGTCCGGTAGTATGGATAATGCATCTGGCACTCCGGGGTTAGATAGAATGGAGCTGACAAAGCAAGCATTGACTCAATTGGCTCATCAGTTGAAAGATCATGAAGGAACTATCAATGTTCAGCTAGTTCCCTTTGCCAAATATGCAGGAAGTGGCATCACTATCGAAAACCTGAATGCCGGTAATGTGCAGAGCCTTATTGATGTTATTGATGATCTTGACGCCAGTGGTGGAACCAACTACATGGCTGCTTTCCAGAAAGCGGCTGACTGGTTTAATCAGCAGAATGCTAAACCTGATGCTGCTGACTTCGAGAATCTTAGCTACTTCTTGACCGATGGTGATCCAACGTTCTCCTTCCATCCCGTTTCTGGACAGGTAACTGGTCCGGGTAACTCAACCAATTACGACGTGTTTAAAGCTTCTGTGGATGCCTTTGCTGGGCTTTCTGGTTTGAGTTCTGTGAATGCCATCGGTGTTGGCAACGGGGTATCGCAAGATTATCTCAGGTTCTTTGACAATACCGATCAAGCTGGAAGTGCTACGGAATGGTTTTACAGCAATTGGTATGGTTGGCAGAGTGTTTCTGGTCCAATAGGTGAAGTAGATATTGTTAATACCGCTGCTGATTTAGCTGCGGCTCTTAAGGGAAGTTCCGAGTTCGATGAACTTGAGCCCTTAGGTGCTGACGTCATTACTGGAGGGCAGGGGGATGACATTATCTTCGGTGATACTGTCAATACCGACCACCTCGAATGGACGAACCAGGATACAGGTGATGTCTTCACTGCAGGAAGTCACGATGGCTTGGGTTATCAAGGGTTGCGAGAGTTCCTGAAGTGGGAAGTTAATAGCGGCACGGTGCCTAACGATGACCAGATTCTTGACTATGTTCGGGAAAACTGGGAATCCTTAATTGATACTGCTCGTGCTGATGGTGGTGGTAATAGTATCGACGGTGGTGCTGGTGACGATATCTTGATCGGAGGTGCTGATAACGACACTCTCATTGGTGGCGAAGGTAACGATTTGCTGTTCGGTGGCCTCGGCGCTGACACCTTCAAGTGGGAGTTAAACGACCAAGGCACTGTGGATAGTCCCGCCATTGATACAGTGATGGATTTCAATGCGAGTGAAGGCGACAAACTGGATATTGGTGAGTTATTGGATTATGAAAACGGTGATTCGCTAGATGCCTATATTGTCGCCGAAGAAGATAGCGGTGATACAGTGCTGTATGTCAACTCTGAAGGAGGCTTGGCAGGCGATAAGGAGAATGCTGATCAAGTTATTCGTTTAGAGGGCAAGAGCTTCTCTGACTTTGGTGGTGGCGGATCACAGGATGTCATCCTCCACATGATCCAAAATGGCAAGCTAGATATCGAATAATCTTTATCTACCCCAACAGGCCGCCCAATGGGCGGCCTCGTAGTTTTTAATGACGTGTTACGTTTAGCGACACTTAAGCGCTTTTACTTACAGAGGAAGCCGCTATGCTTTACATCAAACGCAATGCCCAAGGGGAGATCGTGATGCTCAGTAAGGAGCCATCGCCTGAGTGTAATGACACTATTAATGATGATTCGTCAGAAGTGTTTGCTTTTCTAGCTGAGCAAACGGGGCAGTCAGCACAATTTATTGCATCTGACTTAGCGTTTGTACGGGTAGTGGAAGATATGCTTGAAGTGCTGCTAGAGAAGGGAGTGCTTAGTTTTACTGACTTACCTTCGGCAGCGCAGAGTAAAATCATGGAACGTAAATCATTGCGGGCGAAGAATGATGTCAATTTGATTAGTGATGATGGTGGTATTATCTAACACGGCGTTACAGGATAACGCCGTGTTATTGCTGGTTGATTTAGCGAAGCTGCTTACACGCGCACGCCTGGGCCAGTCGCTCCGTCAACGCCTACGCTGAAGAGGTTTTCCAGTTCGGCTTGTTCAGTAACGCCCTCCGCTATCACCTGAATGCCAAGGGAGTGGCATAGGGTGGCCATACCTCGCACGATGGCTTGCTGCTCATGAGATGTGTGAATCCCCCCGATCAAGCTGCTGTCTATTTTTAGATAGGCAAGGCCGATGTCATGCAAATCGGCAAGCTTGGTGAATTCTGCCCCGACATGTTCAATGCCAAACCGGCAGCCTAAGGGCCTTAGCGCGGCACATAGGCCGCGAAGGCTACCAATAGCGTGGCTGTTCAACATAGCGGGCACTTCGAAGCACAGCTGTTTGGCAAGTTGAGGTTGTTTTTCGAGCAACATTCTTAGCTCAATAACAAACTCAGCATTAGTAATTGATGCAATTGAAAGGTTAATACCAAGAGCGTGTTCTGGGTTGTAAGCGAGTTGCTCAAGGGCTTTCTTAACCACGGCAATATCGAGCGCGGCCTCTAAGTTAAAGCGCGAAATCCAGGGAATAAACATACCCGCTGTTTGCCAGTGATTGGCAAGCTCTAGGCGAGCAGGGCATTCGTAATGGAGTATGTCATGGTGGGCATCAATAACTGGGAAATAAGCGAGCTGGGGCCCCACTGCAATCGCAGTATTTAGCGCCGAACGCCATTCGGCATGATTGCCAAAGAGAGAGTTATGCTGATGCTCTCGTATAGCCACTGTGGTGTGGGCGCTCGCGCTTTCGGCTTCAGCCAGAGCGTCATCTAACGTAGCCAATAAACCGCTTCGATCATCATGAGGGGTGTAGGCCACCACAGCGGTTGGCAAACGCAGGCCGATATTAGGTGCCTTGAGCGCGATGGTGTCGAGTGCTTGGTGAAGGCGCGGTGTGAGTACGCTGGTATCTGCTTCTAAAGGCAGCATGAGGATAAAATCACTACCGTTTAATCGCCCAATCAGCGCCTCTTCTGGCGTGGGGGCCAGCTGGGAGAGCTGTGACACTAACTCACTGAGTAACTGATCAGTGGCCTGGTGGCCTAGCTGCTCATTAAGGATTTCAAGTGACTCCACTCTGGTCATTATCATCAGCCCTGTTGCTCGGGCATCTTCACTCCCCAGTAACGACGACAAACGGCCCATAAACACATCGCGATTGAGTGCCCCTGTGACACGGTCGTGTTGCAGATGGCGACGTAGCTCATCCAGTTTTTGGCTTTCCTGGCTGAGCATTTGGTGCACATTCGCAGACAAAGCGTTCATTGCTTGGGCCACTTCACGTAGTTCTAATGTGCGGGGTTCTTTAATAGTGGTAAAACGCCGAGCGCTGATATCTTTTGCTTGGGCGACAACACGTACAAGAGGGTGCTTTATGCCGCGCACCACAACGGTGGTGATGGCGAGACTGATAGCACCGGCCAGTAAGAACCAGCCTGTAAGCTCAAGCATGATGCGCCATAAAGAGGCATAGGCGAAACTGTGCTGGCTTTCGAGTTCAAGCGTACCGAATTGTCGCCAACCGTCTTGAATAGTTGCCGTACCGATCGGCACATCAAAGTGAATAACGTTGCGGAACCAAGCAGGTACGTCACCCCTGTATTCGTTGGCTGAACGCTCAATGAGCACCTGCCCTTCGGTGTCTCGCAGGGTAATGCGGCGATAATAGCCAGTATCAAACTGTGCGGAGGTTAACAGTTCGAGCGTCACCAAGTCCTTATCGAGCTGACTCATGGAGAGTGCCAGTGCCGTTGCATTATCTTCGTTTTTAATGCGCACTTCCTGCTCAATATAGTCACGGCTCGAGGTGATGCTGATCGCAAGGCTGCCGATAAACGAAAGCAACAGTAGCGCAATAATAGCCAGCCAGAGCTGTTTAATCAGCGACATAGTGCTTAATCCTCTTAAATAAAACCTTGTGATTGCATTCGTTCAACGACACTGCGCCAGCGTGATAACCGCGCTAACGGGTCGGCACGTGATTGCGTTGTGCCTCCAGCCCATAACCCTTCGCTATTAAAACTGAACACTGGGTCTAGGTCGGTGCGCTGAGAAGCAGGGGTGATAGAAGGCACAATATTATCAAGTACTAATGGCTCGGCGCTGGGCGTTGAATAGTAGCCAAGTACCATGTGTGCCTGGGTGATCTGACTGCGGCCAATGCGTGCTCGAACATAAATCATGCGCAGGCTTTCGCCGCTAACACCTAGTTGCTTCAAGGTGATGTACTTAGCAATGGAGTAATCTTCACAGTCGCCTTGTGCTTTACCCATGGCCTCTAATGGTGTCGCCCAGTAGTCCTTTTGTCCCCATACGTGGATATCATCAATCCAACGGACTCGGCGATTAAAAAAGTCATTGACCTCGCGAAGTTGCATTTGCACCTCTTGCCCACGCAAACGCTCCAACAGGGCAAACCACTCTTCTAAAACAGCAAGACCGCTTTGGCCATACTGTTGCTGCATACTCTGCCGTAAACGTTGGGGGTTGAAGGCGGTTGCAGGCGAAGCGTGAAAACCTAACCCCGCACCCAGCACAACCGCGCCGACAGTAGCTAAAAACTGTCGACGCGAAAGTTGCTTAAATGGAGGGTGAGTGAGTACAGGCATAAACGCCAAGAGCAATGGTTAATAAGTATTAGACTACAAGCTGCGGCGTTGAAGTGCACTCTTTCCTTAGCGCTATCTCCTGATTAGAAAGTGCTCGCGTTAAACGATGAAATGAGGCTGTCGCTATCTTATTCGGCGGATGCTTGAAATACGCTGTTGAGCAGTGGTTCAAGTGCTGGCCAAACGTTGTCTAGAATAATTGGTTGAGCTGCTGCTGTGGGGTGAATGCCATCGTCTTGCATTAGTTGCTCGTTAAGCGCTACGTCTTCCAACAAGAAGGGCACCAGAGGTACGTCGTACTCATCAGCTAACGAATGAAAAACACCGGTAAAGGCATCACGGTAGGCTTGGCCATAGTTGGGAGGAATATCAATACCGAGCAGCAGTACATCAGCACCCGCCTGCTGGCTTTGTTCAATCATGCTAGCTAGGTTAGAGCGCATTTGAGTAGGCGGTAGGCCGCGTAACCCATCGTTGCCACCAAGCTCCAACAGAACGATATCAGGCTGCTGTTGTCCGATAATGCTAGCTAATCGTTGTGCACCACCGGACGTCGTTTCACCGCTGATACTGGCATTGATAACGTCTGCTTCATCTTCTAGACGCTCAGCCAATAACGTGACCCAACCCATTTCTTGCTCTATACCATAGGCGGCACTAAGACTATCGCCCATGACTAAAAGTGTTGGGCGTTGGTCGGCGTTGAGCGCAGGTGCGCTAAAGATGACTATCAGTGCCAGCAACCCTCCGGTTACCATGCGGTTCAGCCTTTGCCTCGCTACAGGGATGCCATGCTTCATGTCTTACTCCTCTGATCCACAAGCCAACTTGGATCCAAAAGCTAACTTGGACCCAACAACTAATTTGCCAACCGATATTGCCTCTTCGCATCAGCCCACCACCGACACCATCACCGCTAGTAATGTTCCTCACAAGCAAGTTCACCAGCCAGTATTACATGCTGAAAAACTTTCTAAACAGGTGAAAAGCGGAGAGCGTTCGTTAACTATCTTACACGACCTTTCGCTGAGCGTGGCAGTGGGAGAAAGTGTTGCCATTCTTGGTAAAAGCGGTGCTGGTAAGTCGACCCTGCTAGGGTTGTTGGCAGGGTTGGATACACCCAGTGATGGTGAGCTCACGCTATTTGGCCAGCCGCTGAGCCGAATGGATGAAGATGGGCGTGCCGCACTGCGTGCCGGAAGAGTCGGTTTTGTATTCCAAAACTTTCAGCTACTACCGACGTTGAGCGCATTAGAAAATGTGCTACTGCCGTTGGAGTTGTCTCCCCGAGCGGGAGAAACTCAGGCAGCGGCTCAATGGCTGGAACGAGTCGGGCTGGCTGAGCGCACAGAGCATCTGCCTAAGCAGCTTTCGGGAGGCGAGCAGCAGCGTGTTGCCATTGCACGCGCATTCGTTACTGACCCTGAACTCGTCTTTGCCGATGAGCCAACAGGTAACCTTGATCCCGATACGGGCGCACAGATTATTGACCTGCTTTTCACGCTGAACCGTGAAGCGGGCACGACGCTCATTTTAGTGACCCACGATCACGCACTTGCCCGTCGCTGCGACCGATGTTTGCGTCTGGCTAACGGGCAGTTGATGCCGTTCGAGCCAACCGCTGCTGCCAGCGGGGGTAGCGATGAGTGATATAAACTGGCGGCTTGCGGCACGTAGTTTGAAGCGTGACCTACGTGCCGCTGATGTTCGCGCGCTGTTTGTCGCGCTGGTGTTGGCAGTTGCGGCTTCTACCATGATCGCCTTTTTTTTAGACCGCCTAGAGCGTGGGTTAGAGCGCCAAGCAAGTCAGATGCTGGGCGGCGACTTAGTTCTCGAGCAGCGCGAGCCATTCTCTGAGGAGCTACGCACGACGCTAGAGCAAGCGGGCTTTACGCTGAGTGATCAGGTTGATCTGGTGTCAATGATTAGTCGGGGTGAGCGCTTTCAGCCAGCTAGCTTGAAAGCGGTGGATGATGTCTATCCTCACTATGGCGTTTCCCATGTGGATCGTGGCAACGGGGTTGAGCAGATTGCATCAGGCCCTCCGCCTGGGGAAGTCTGGGCAGACCCACGGTTAGCGCAGCTGATTGATATTGAGATAGGCGACCGAGTTCAGGTAGGCCAAACAGAACTGCTGATTAGTGGAATTATCGAGCGCGAGGCGGATCAGTCTGCCGGTTTTAGTAATTTCAATCCTCGTTTAATGCTCAATACCGCCGACTTAGATGCAACAGGATTGGTGCAGTTGGGGTCACGGCTCGAGTTTGAGCTACTTGCTGCTGGGCCTCCTGCAGCACTGGAGCAAGTGCAGGTCTTACTGGCCGAACTAAGGCGTAATGGGGTAGATGTACGTGATGTCCGTGTTGACCGTCCTCAGTTAGGCAACGCGCTTCAACGCGCTGAGAGTTATCTGGGGCTTGCCGGATTGGCGGCCGTATTGTTAGCGGGCGTCGCGGTGGCTATGTCGACTCGCCGTTACGTTGAACGCCACCTGGACACCGCGGCGTTGCTGCGCTGCTTCGGTGCTAGTCAATATCAGCTGGTGACTATTTTCACCCTGCAATTAATGGGTCTCGCACTAATAGCCGCAATTATTGGCGCGCTGTTGGGGCTTATTGGTCAAGCTGTGCTGCTGTGGCTGTTAACTAGTTTTTTACCTATGACACTGCCGCCCCCCGGCATTATGCCGCTCTGGCTGGGCATTTTTACTGCGCTTGCGGTACTGGTTGGTTTTGCTGGCCCCACACTGTTACGCATTAAGCGTGTCAGTGCGCTGAAAGTGTTGCGTCGTGAGCTTGACCCACTACCGCCGTCTGCTTGGTTAGTCGTGGGAGTTGCCAGTCTAGTGTTTGGTGGCCTGCTGTGGCTTTACTCAGGTAGCTTTTCGCTTGCCTTGGCGCTACTCATCGGTGGTGCGGCCCTGTTAGGGCTTTTATGGATGGCTAGCACGCTGTTGCTAAACGGCCTGTTGAAAGCTGTTCAACGGCTTTCCGGTGGAAGTGAGTGGGGCCAAGCGTTTCGGCTAGGCGGCAGGCAGTTGGCCCGCCGAAAGCAGGCAGGGCTTGGGCAACTGCTGGCGTTTTCGGTCACGTTTTTTGCGATGGCGATGATCGTACTAGTGCGGGGGGATTTATTGTCCACCTGGCAAGATCAGTTGCCGGCGAATACCCCTAATTACTTTGCTATCAATATTCAGCCCAGTGAGCGAGATGCTTTCGAAGAGGCGGTTGCTCCGCGGGTGGAGACTCAAAGCACTCTATACCCAATGGTGCGCGGAAGAATCAGTGCTATTAACGGTCAGCCGCCGATAGAAGCCGTTCCGCCTGATGCCAGAGGTGATAACTCGCTGCGCCGTGAACTGAATCTTACCTGGCAATCAGAGTTGCCCGAAGGTAATCAGGTCGTCGCCGGAGAGTGGTTTTCACAACCGCGTGAGCCACAGGGGTGGATGAGTGAGGTGGAGGCCACGCCTCAGGAAGCTGCTAACGTTGTGCCCATCTCCGTGGAAGATGGACTAGCAGAGCGCCTTGGCCTTGGGTTAGGCGACGAGCTAACGTTCTCCGTCGGTGGTGATACGATCACTACCCGTATTGAGAGCCTGCGCAGCCTTAACTGGGATAGCTTTAACCCAAATTTCTTCGTTATTTTTCCACCGGGCGTACTCGAATCGTTTGGCCATAGCTTTATCACCGCGTTTCACTTGCCAGAACAAGAGCAGAGTTTAATCCGACAATTAGTCAATGATTTTCCAGGCGTATCACTGCTCAACGTGGATGCCATCTTAGGCCAAGTGCGCGAGGTGCTTACCCAGGTCACCCGAGCAGTGGAGCTAGTGCTTATTCTGGTTCTGATGGCTGGTGTTAGTGTGCTTTATGCAGCACTGACGGCTAGCCGACCGGTACGTGCCCATGAGAGCGGCTTGCTGCGTGTATTTGGTGCAGGTAACCGAATGATTTCACGGGTACAAGGTGCTGAATATGCGCTGCTTGGTTTTGCCAGCGGTTTGATGGGGGCCTTCCTTGCAGAGTTTACCACTGCCGCGCTTTATCTCTATTGGCTTGATTTAACACCGCGCCTGCATGTGAGCTTATGGCTAGTTCTGCCCTTAGGGGGCGCATTACTGATTGGTATTATCGGACATGCCCTTTCTTATAGCCTGCGGCGTCAAGCGCCTGCGGCGAGCTTGGGGTTGCTTGGTGAGGCTTAACAAAACTTTACCAAGTGCTATGCTTAGCGCTTCTCACAAGGAGGTCATGACATGTCTGTGTCTGTAGGTCATCGCCAGCTTACTGCTGGGGTTTCGTTGCTGCTACTTTCCGGTGCGGTGAGTGCGTCACCTCAGCAGCTTGAAGCAGAGCTTCGTGAGCGGCTAGGTAGTGAGTCGAGCGCATTCACAGTTGCCCAAGTGTATGAGCAGCCTGACGCTATTGTCGCTGAAGATATTGCTATCACTTATGCGAATGGCGATGTGTTTACTATCGAACGTTACCTCGTTGAGGGGGACTATCATCGTCCAGACAATGTCGTTATTGATGGTATGGCCGTTAGCGAGGCAGGTAACTCATTGCCTTTTCTCAGCGTTGCCTCCATTGAATTGCCTAACGCCTCGCAAGCAGTGCCGTCGATTGATGAAATGAGTGCACCTGACATGGTATGGAAGGCACTGAATGCGCGTGATATCACGCTAAACCTACAGGGTGGGGCGGCGGATGAGTTTTTTAGTGAGCTAGATTCTCCTCCGTTTGAGGGGCAACTGCACATTGAAACGCTGACGTTTGAAGAGGTCAGCAGTAGCGCCATTGGCTTGTTCGATATGCAGGGCGTCAGTGCCGATTTTGAAGACTTGGAAAGTGGGATTAGTTCGGTTCTTTCGCTCGCTAATTTGCGCATTGAGCAGCTAACCGGAATCGATACACCTGGGGAGGAGAGCGTGGAACATGCCGCGTTGAATGGCATGGATCTGTCCGGGGATGGTTGGCGCGTAGCGTTGGATAGCGCCTGGGTAGAAGGCAATTCCTATGTGGGCGATGCGGGCTTCGAAGGCGCATTTTTTGATATTGGTGGGCTGCTGCCTTTATTGCCACTCGAGCAACGACAAGCGTTCGAAACCTTCAACAAAATACTCACAGGGGGAAGTGGTCAGTTACAAGCTGAAGGACGCAGTCACTCTCGCTGGGAGGAAGAGGGGGCAACCGACCGCTTGATCGCTGATGGCTATGTGCGCTTGAGTAGTGCTGCGGGAATTGAATACAGCCTTGATTTGCCAATCAGTTTGCCAAAAAGCGTTTCCATTGAGCAGGCAATGCAAAACCCTGCGTTGTTTGAATCAGCCACGTTGCATGGTGGTGAGGTCGTTGTGGCTTATACCGATGAAGGGTTGCTGCCGCGATTAACTACCGAGATCGCCGCGCACGAGAATATTACCGAAGCGCAAGCAATCTCTATGGCGGTGGGGCAGGCTCGTCAGCTTGAGCCCTTGTTAGGCTCGCAAATAACCAAATTAATGACCGGGATGGTCGACATTATGGCTGGCCATTCCCAAGCCTTAACGGTCAATGTTGCATTACCCAATCCGTTTACTTTTAACCAATTCATGATGAACCCGATGGCGAGTACTGAGCGGTTTACGTTCACCTATGAGCTAAAGTAGCGCGGTTGACCAGTTAGTCAGTTTTTTGATGACGACTGCAACATGAAATACGCTCATGCACGACCTGACGCGGATGCGATGAAAGTCGCGTCAGGCTGCGTTATGATAGCGGCCTAGTTTCCCCATGATGATCCTTTTGTAACGAGGTTCCCGCCGATGTTCAGCCGCGATATGACAATTGCCGGATTCGATGATGTGCTTTTTGACGCGATGCAAAAAGAAGTTGCACGCCAGGAAGCTCACATTGAATTGATTGCTTCTGAAAACTACGCCAGCCCCCGCGTACTGGAAGCGCAAGGCAGCCAGCTGACCAATAAATACGCCGAAGGCTATCCAGGTAAGCGCTACTACGGCGGCTGTGAATTTGTTGATATCGCTGAAAATCTTGCGATCGACTACGCCAAGCAGCTGTTCGGCGCAACCTACGTGAATGTTCAGCCTCACTCTGGTTCACAGGCCAACAGCGCGGTTTTCCAAGCGCTGGTAACGCCGGGTGACACCATCTTGGGGATGAGCCTGGATGCCGGTGGTCACTTAACCCATGGTGCCAAGCCTAACTTCTCTGGCAAGCACTACAATGCTATCCAGTATGGGCTGAACGAACAGGGCTTGATTGATTACGATCAGGTGGCTCAGCTTGCTCGCGAGCACAAGCCCAAAATGATCATTGCTGGTTTCTCTGCCTACTCGCAAATTGTCGATTGGGCTAAGTTCCGTGAGATCGCTGATGAAGTAGGTGCCTACTTGTTGGTTGATATGGCGCACGTCTCTGGCTTGGTTGCTGCAGGCATTTACCCAAGCCCGCTGCCCCATGCTCACGTCGTCACATCTACCACGCACAAAACCCTGCGTGGCCCACGCAGCGGCGTTATTCTCTCCGCTGAAAACGATGCGGATATCGAGAAAAAGCTGCAGTCAGCTGTCTTCCCGGGTGGTCAGGGCGGCCCGTTGATGCATGTTATTGCTGCCAAGGCGATCTGCTTCAAAGAAGCTATGGCGCCTGAATTCAAAGCTTACCAGCAGCAGGTGGTCAAAAACGCCCAGGCGATGGCCAAGGTGTTTATCGATCGCGGTTACGATATCGTTTCTGGTGGTACCGAAGATCACCTGTTCCTGCTGTCTTTGATCAAGCAGGGCGTGACCGGTAAAGATGCTGACGCCGCCCTGGGCCGCGCCCACATTACTGTGAACAAAAATGCGGTGCCTAACGATCCGCAAAGCCCATTCGTGACCTCTGGTTTGCGTATTGGCACCCCGGCGGTGACCACGCGCGGGTTCAGTGAGCAAGAGTGCAGTACATTGGCCGGTTGGATTTGTGACATCTTAGATGTACTTGCTAAAGGTGAGGACACTAGTTCAATCGAAGCCCAAGTGCTGGATAAAGTGGCCGAGGTTTGTGCACGGCTTCCGGTTTATAAATAAGCAGCTATAACCATTCTCCTTGGCTAAGGATAGCCACAAAGAACGGGCGGCCCATTCGGGTCGCCCGTTCTTTGTTAATGCTCCGTTCTTTTTAAGAATAAGGTCCTTAGTTCAGCTTTTCGAGAGCGGCCAAGCTCTGTTTTACCAGTGCGGCTGCGTCTGCTTGCGAAGCTGATTCGCTATAGCAACGTAGCTCCGGCGCATTACCAGAGGGGCGAAGATGCACAATATCGCCATTTTCAAGCGTAGCTCTTAGGCCATCGGTACTATTCACCACTGAAATTCGAGACTGAAGCCCTAACGTTTGCTGCATCAGCTCAGGCGAGGTTTGCCACTCGGCCAGCAACGCATGGCTTTTCTCTGTGGCGAAATCTTTGAGTCTATCGCTTGCCGTATAACGAGCAGGTAAGTCAGCGATTAACTGCGAAAGGTTAACCCCGCGTTGGGCGGCCATCACCATTAACGTAAGAGCAGGTAGTAGCGCATCACGGGTGGGTAGTGCGGCTAACTGACGGCCATCGTTTTCTAGACTGCTTCCCAATAGAAAGCCGCCGTTGGCCTCAAACCCAGCCACTCGCGCAAATCGCTTATTGAGTTCAGCCATACTGTCCAATACATAGGGTGAGCCGATACGCGTGCGCTCAACTAGCCGGAAGGCACCGCAGGCTTCTATCGCCGTATTGCAGCTTACCGGGACAGCCAATGCTTCGATTCCCAATGCACGGGCGCAGAGCAAACCTACGATATCACCACGCTGCCATGTCCCCGTTTCATCCCCCAGCAATGGGCGATCACCATCACCATCAGTAGACAACAGGGCCTGTAACTGGTGCTGGCTTGCCCAGGCACGACCTTGGGCCTGATCCTCGTCGCTAACGGCTTCGGTATCCACGGGAACGAAGGCCTCGCTGCGGCCCAACACCACCACATCCGCACCTAACTCGCTCAAAATATGCGCGCTTAAATCACGGCCTGCAGCGGAGTGCTGGTATAAACCTACCCGCCAACCTTTCAATGGTTCACCTGGAAACCACGCTGTGAAGCGTCGGGAGTATGCCTTGTTTGCTGCTTCAGAGATCTCGCTGCGTGCTGGTGCAGCGAGGGGAGGTATTGCTGCCTCGGCATTAAGAATGGCAATTTCATCAGCTTTGGTGATCTCGCCATCGGGGCGATAAAACTTGATGCCGTTCCGGTCAAACGGGATATGACTGCCGGTAATCATAATGCAGGGTATGCCATCCGCCATCGCTTTCAGCGCCAGCGCGGGCGTTGGCAATACGCCATAGTCATCCACCTCCACTCCCAGCGCATGGGCAGCGCTAGTGCAGGCGGCTGCCATCGCGGGGCTGCTGGGGCGGCGATCCATGCCTAACGCAATGCGCTCCACTGGAAAGGATGTGCGCATGGCGCTAATAAACGCCACGGTAAAGGCCGCACATACTTCATCGGTAAACTGTTCAACCAGCCCTCGCGCGCCGCTGGTACCAAAAGCAATGCCGCTGTCATCAATAATCGCGGTCGTGGAACGTACTGAGCTCAACATGTATCTCCTGGAGAAAGTGCCTGCCATGAGTTTAACACCCTAGGCGTGAAGCGCTACGGGGTGCTTTGGCTATTGAAGTGGACAGTTGTAATAGCAAGTTGCCAAGACAAAAAAGGCCCCCGCAAGCGGAGGCCATCAGCAAATGTCAGTCCTTTTTATTAAGCTTCAGCGAGGCCTAAATTCAGACCTACTAAGATAGGGTCATGGTCTGAGCTACGGAACGCATCATCGGCGTATAGGTTGTCATCCTGACGGTCGCTGGTGAAGTCGGTGTTGTAGTCCAAAGCAGATGCCTCATCCGCATTAATGTGCCAGGTCGTGGTGCCCGTGACCTGTGTTGCGAGCGTTTCACTGGCTAACGCATGATCCAAAGAACCCCAGAAACCATCAAAGACGTAGCTGTAATCATCATCAAGCAGGTCATAGCCAGCATTTTTCAGGGTTGTGATGGGGTCTTCCATGGCATAAGCATTCAAGTCGCCGAGAATCAGCACATCGCTGTCATTGCTACCGGTGGGCTGGGTGGATAGCCATTCAAGCAATTCCTCCGCGGCCTCGACTCGTGTGGGGTTGTTGTTGGCCTGTCCGTCGCCGATAGCCTCTTCCCCATTGACGACACTGCCTTTGGATTTGAAGTGATTAACCACCACCGAAAAGGTTTCACCTTTATTATCTTCGAAGGTTTGCATCACCGGTGCGCGGTTTGCAGCGGCGAAAGCCCCATCGGTTTTAGTGACTGCAGCGCCCGTAGGTGTCACCGCCTGACTGTTGTAGATGACCCCAACGGCAATGGCGTCATCCCCAGGGCTAGTGGTGTTGCCATTCTCATCTTCGGGGACGCTGTAAGCCCAAGTGACACCCTGAATGTTTTTATCCTGCACATCTGCATTCAGTGCATCAACCAACGTTGCGATGGCGCTATCGTCACCATAGCCGTTATTCTCGATTTCCATCAGCCCCACCACATCAGCACCGCTGGTATTAATCGCCTCAACGATTTTGGCTTCCTGGCGGGCAAACTCTTCGGCATTATTGGCACCACGAGGATTATGCAGGGTGCCATTTAAGGTCTCTGTTTTATTGCCGTTTTCATTCAGAGTCGTGAAGTAGTTCAATACATTGAAAGAGGCCGCCGTAATATCGGCCTCACCCAGGGCGTCCGTATCAGGTGTCGCCGGACGCTCAGCGCCGGTAAAGTCCAGACCTTCGACGTTTTGAACTTTCCACTCTTCGAAGTTGTAATCAAGCACGCCTTCGAGTGTCTGAAGCTCGTCGCCACCACGCAGCGGGTTAGTGCCAGAAAGCTCCTCACCGTTACGACCATAAATAATTGGATCAGCGTTTTGTGTCGAGTTCGCGTCATCGATTTTGATGGTGCGTGCCTCGGCATCTTCAAGCCACGCGCTATAGCCTTCTACATCAGGCTCGTTGACTTCAGTGAACTGCTCTAAGCGGCCTCCTGATGAAAGCGTGACTTCGCCATAACGGCCCAGCTCGTAAAGCTCGGTAACCACCAACGGCTCACCGTCCAGCGCTTCTATGGCGACTCGCATACCTTCAAAGGCTTCCAGGCCTTGTTTGTCGGTAAACGGCATGATGATTCGCTGGCTTTCAGGCAGGGATACATTGTTCGCCAGTACCTCAAGGCTGCCGCGTTCGGCGGTTAACTGCGTTTTTTCGAAATACTCTGAGACCTCGCCGCTAATACGAATTTGGTCGCCAGCAGAGATTTGTTCCAGCCACTCATCACTGCCGCTGCCTGCATATACAAAGATACCTTCTGAGGTCTCGGCATTATTGTCGTTATCGCTATCTTCCTCTTGCAGGAAGAAGCCATCCAAACCAGGCGCTACCATGGTGACGATGGCTTCAAGGGTAACGTTTTCACCCTCTAAAGTGCTGCTGCTCGAGTCACCCTGTATTGCAGAAATCAGCGTAATATCCACTTTTGGCTCATTGGCCAATCCTGGTGATGCAATAGCGGGTACATCACTACCATCACCGCCCAGTGCATCAGAGCTAATCGCCCCCTCAGTATCAGTGGTGGTGAATTTTCCTAAATCCACATCCCAGGAAGCGGCGTCAAACCCGTCGGTATCTGGGTAGGCCTCCGTTGCCACCTGGTTGCCATCAACACGTGGGTCACCTTGCCATAGCGTTACGGCATCGCCGCCACCGCCCAGGCCAGAAGCGTTTTCGGCATAACCGATTTTCAGGGTGTCGATATTATCCAGGTTGCTCCACGCTGAACGGAATTCCGCGACTGATTCGGCATCGCCGTCGACCATGACAATCGCGGATTCACCAGGAGCCAGCGAGCTTAGCCCCTTGATTTCAATAGCATCTACAGGATCGGCGCTGTCATCATCGTAGTAAAGCGGCATATTGCTGAAATCAAGCGCTTCAGAAGAACGGTTAGTGACTTCAAACCAATCAGCGGTGACGTCAGAGCCGCTTTGGCCCGACCATATCTCAGTGATGGCTAAGCCAATATCGCGCTCGCCCGGCACATAAGGAGCTTCCATCGTGCCCACATGAAAGTCAGTGGTGGCATTGGTGGGTAGTTCAGCGTACTCAAATGACCAATTCTCTGGGTTGCCAACGGCGCTTAATAGCTCCTCCGCCGTGCCGAAGCCATTGCCGGTAAAGGCGGCATTGCGTGCGCTGCCAACGGCAACCGCGGTGACACCCTCTTCAAGGCCAGGCGGCAGGGCAGAGTTATTAGAGGAGTCTGCAGTGTCCTGCCACGCATCGCTGTTTGTTTGAGCCGCGTAGATAAACGTTGGGTCGCTCGCCTCGCCGACGAAAGCAAGTACTTGGTCACCGCCGACCGAAAGATTAAACCCGTTATTACCCACGTCGCTGCTATTAGCAGGAGTGAATTGCGAAGAGTCCGCAGTATAAGTAACAACCGTGCCTGCCGGTACACCGCCTTCAGGCGCCGTCCACTTAACGGCGCCTTCGCTGGCGCGGAAGCCATCGCCTGCCCAGCCTGAGTCAGTAAAGGTAATTTCCGCACCTCCGCTGATACCTTTCAATGCGACGAACTGGAAGGATTTTTCGCTACCACTGAGCGCAGTAATCGCAATGTCACCGGGTTGAGGTGCAAAATCAGGCAGGTTGAATTCAATGCCTGTGCTCACAAAGCGCTGCTGTTCGGCGGGTAGATCCTTAGACTCTTGACCATCCTCTAACCAATCCACCGTGCCGCTATCAAATAGCACGCTCGCAGTAACGCCCGACTCGGTGATAGAAACATCGAAAAGTGATTCCGGCTTCGCCGTTAGTGCGTCCGGTAGGGTATTGAGATCCGGGCCGTCTATTTCACGAACGGCATAATCGCCATCCCATAGGTAAAGACCAAAGCCGACGTCGTCGTCATCGTTAACCGGGCCCGCCAGTACCAGATAACCTTCATCGCCAGCAGGTTCAATAGAACGCACCGCGCGGCCATCCAGGTCTAAACGCAGGGGATCGCCAAAGGAAGCTTCGTTAGCCTCACCAGAGACGAGGTCAATCACATTTTCAACGGGCACTAATTGTGCGAAGCCATCATCCAACGGCGAGCGGAGGCCAAGATAGAGGGAGTCACCGATAAACACAGCGCCTTCAATATTGACCCCTAACGAGAGGCTTAGCGCACTTTCACCAAGCCCATGGCCATTTTGGGCATCCCAGTCGTTAAGCTGGCTGGCTAAATCGGTAAACTGGCCCGTCACCTCAATGCTCAAATTCTCAGCATTATCACCGGTCACTTGAGTGGCGAAGATCATCGAGCGCTGGCTGCTCTCGTGGGAGCCTAGCCAGTAGTGGGTGCCTTGATAAGTTGCCACCGCTTCCAAGTCCACCTCCTGGGTGTCATTCAAGCCCAGGGCAGTATTCAGGTTAATTTCCGCCAGAGGGGCACCATCAGTGTCGCGCTCATAGAGGCGTAACACTTGATCTTCGTCATCCGCCACCAGCATTAGACCCTCACCCACGGCAATCGCTGCTGAAGCGTCAGAAGTGCCCGTGTGGTAGCGCTCTCCCAGGTTGAAGTTTGGGTTGCTTGGCTCAGGCTGACCGGGCTCTTCAGGTTCTGTTGGTTCTTCAGGTTCTGCTGGTTCTTCAGGTTCTGCTGGTTCTTCAGGTTCTGCTGGTTCTTCAGGTTCTGCTGGTTCTTCAGGTTCTGCTGGTTCTTCAGGTTCTGCTGGTTCTTCAGGTTCTGCTGGCTCTTCAGGTTCTGTTGGTACTTCAGGTTCTGCTGGCTCTTCAGGCTCTGTTGGTACTTCGGGGTCTTCTGGCTCGCTCTCGAGCTGCGCAATATAACGACTCAGTAGCGACTCAACATCATCCACGCTGGAGCCATCGCCGAGTAAAGGAGCTAATACACGTGCTGATTGCTGTTCAATGCTTTCGCTGCTGTTCATAAATGCTGTGACAAGCTCCTCACGAGGCAGCCCATCCGCCAGCAGCGCTGACCAGTACACTAAGCCTTCTGGGTCAGGCTCACGGTTCAAAACACTGTTGTAGAGTTGAGTTAGCCAAGTGGTATCGTTCAAGTTGGAAATGGTGTCTTCGAACTCATTAGATGCTTGAAAGCTATTGGAAATCTCTTCTAATGCTAAGCCGTTGCGGTACTCATTGACCCAGTACTTGAGGCCTGAAGGGTCGGCCGTACGTAATAGGTGAACACTATAGAGCGTAATAATAGGCTGGATTTGCAGCTGAAATTCATTGCTGGCCACCATTGAGTCAATAGTGGTTGCAACATCGGCAGTCCCGCTATCCAGGGCGGCAGTCCAATAATTAGCGCCAGCCTCATCCGGCTCACGCAACAAAATATCGTGATATAACGTAGAAACAAGCTCAAAATTGGTCATTTAACCAGCCCTTAAAGAATGAATAGAAGGGCTGAATTTATTACTGAGTCATAGCAATTAAATTACTTAAATGTTTTATTTTTATGATACTTAGGGGCTAAGCGGCTTATAGCAACGTGAAAAAACTTTTTCTTTAAAGCGTCATGTATTTGCAATGGCTAGCTGCGTAATCTCATGGTTGCCTATTTTCTCCATCGATTAAAAAAGGGAAACGCCATGAGTAACTTCCAACTTCAACTCCTGCACGCAGCCGATATGGAGGGGGGAGGGGGAGACCTGCTTAATGCACCCAATTTCATCTCTATCGTGGATCACTTAGAAGACCAATACGCTAACTCGTTGTTTGTTAGCTCGGGAGATTTAGTGTTGCCTGGGCCATACTTGAACGCTGCCGCTGATTCAAGCCTGCAGGCAGCCTTCCAAGCAGCAGTTGAAGAGATTTATGGGTTGGAAGCTGGCTCCATGAGCGGTATTACGGCCGCTTCTGGGCGCGTTGAGACTCTATTGATGGATCTGGTCGACGCGGCGGCCGTGACATTGGGTAACCATGAGTTTGATTTGGGTACCGGGCTGATCGAAGCAATGATTGCGTCGGTCGTGAACGGCGGTTCTACAGCAGACGTTGAGTGGCTAGGTTCGCAGTTTCCTTATCTGTCCGCCAACCTGGATTTCTCAGGCGATTCCGCTCTAAGCGGCTTAGCGACCGAAGAAATATTAAGCCAAGACGCCTTCCAAGCCACCTTGGAAGAGCTGTTGGCAGGCGCTAATAAGCCTAAGCTAGCTCCGGCGGTCATTGCTGAGCGTGGCGGAGAGAAAGTCGGCATTATTGGCGTGACTACCCAAATTCTGGAGAGCATCTCTTCACCTGGCGATGTCAATGTGCTGACCGGTGGCAGCAATGACATGCAAGCCCTGGCCGAGCTTATTCAGCCCGTCATTGATAACCTTGAGGCGCAGGGCATCAATAAAATCATCCTCAGCTCGCACCTTCAGCAAATTCAGTTTGAAGAAGAGTTGGCGACACTGCTGGACGGCGTAGATATCGTCATTGCCGGTGGTTCCAATAGCTTGCTGGCAGACCAGGAAGACCAGGATCGTGGCTTGTTCCCAGGGGCGGGTGAGCCCTATGACACTTACCCCATCGTGACTCAGGACGCTTCAGGTAACGATGTAGTCGTCGTTAATACTGACGGGGGCTGGCGCTACGTTGCAGAGCTGGTTGTCGAGTTTGACGAACAGGGTCGTGTGATTGCTGACGCCATCGATGAAGACTCTTCTGGTATCTACGCCTCTACCGATGAACAGGTAGAAGCGCTATGGGGAGACCTGGTAAGCGCCTTCGCCGAAGGCACTAAAGGTAATATTGCTAATGATTTAGTCGGCTCGGTGGGTGAGTTTGTTGCTGAGCAAGACGGCAATATCCTTGGTTTGACCGATGTATACTTAGTTGGTGAACGGGCAGCGGTGCGCACCGAAGAAACCAACCTGGGTAACCTAACCGCGGATGCCAACCTCTGGTATGCCAAGCAGCTTGACGAAGATGTCGTAGTATCGTTCAAAAACGGCGGTGGTATCCGTGAACCGATTGGTAATGTCGTCGTAGAAGGAAGCGACAGTGAGCCAAGCTACCAAGCCCCAAGTGCCAATTCCGCCATTGGTAAACCAGAGGGCGGCGTATCTCAGCTGGATGCAGCGTCATCACTTCGGTTCAACAACGACCTAGCCATAATCACTATCACACGCAGCAAACTGCTGGAGGTTCTGGAGCATGCGGTTGCTGCATCGGCACCGGGGGTCACCGCAGGTCAGTTTGCCCAGGTGGGCGGTATTCAGTACAGCTATGATCTTAGCCAGCCCGCTGGCGAGCGCATCCAAAATGCGGTCATTGTTAATGACGATGGCAGTACCAACGATGTACTCGCCGCCAATGGCCGCCTGGTAGGTAGTGCTGAAGAGGCTGTCAAAGTCGTCACGCTAGGCTTTTTGGCTGATGGCGGCGACGGCTATCCGCTAGGTGAAGACAGCTACCAAAACCGGATAGATCTTATGAGTGCCTTCGAGGATGACGGCCTCTTTGACTTCGCCGAAAAAGGCACAGAGCAGGATGCCTTCGCTGAATACATGGCCAGCATGTTTAGCGAAACACCGTTTAGTGAACAAGAAACCCCTGCTAGCGAAGATCTACGAATCCAAAACCTTGGTGAGCGCAGCGATGCTGTCTTTGATGCACCTGTCGATCCGCTACTACGCCTTTACGATGCCGCTTTTGACCGCACAGCGGATGGCAAAGGGTTAGGCTACTGGCTTGAAGTGAGTGAATCGGTCAACCTGAATGATATTGCTGATAGCTTTGTGGGATCAGAGGAGTTTGCAAGGCAATACGGTAGTATAGAAAACGATGCCTATATTGAACTGATGTATGAAAATGTACTCGAAAGGGCTTCAGATGCGGCAGGTCAAGCATATTGGCTTGATAAGCTAGATAATGGAGCTGAGCGCGGTGCTGTTATGGTTGGTTTCACAGAGTCAGCAGAGAGCGTGATGCTGTTTGGCTAATGAAGCAACCTAACTCTGTTGGGTAAGCACGTTGTTTATCTCACTCAACACTCAGTGCTTTCAACGCCCCTACCCTAGGCAGGGGCGTTTCTGTTATGCTGCCGCGATAATCCTCGCGTGACTCCTTTGATTCAACGGTGACCCTTCCATGGCAAAGCAACAGGAAGCAACGGATCTGCAGCGTGCGTTAAGCGCCTGTAAGGGTTCGTTTGTATCGGTGGGCTTTTTTAGCATGTTCGTCAATTTGCTCATGCTAGTTCCCCCCATGTACATGCTCCAGGTGTATGACCGCGTGCTTACCACGCAAAGTCTCGATACGCTCATCATGCTGACGCTTGTCGTCATCTTTCTTTTTATGGTGATGGGGGGGCTTGAGCTAGTTCGGTCAAGAATGTTGGTTAGGATAGGGAACCGATTAGATACTACGATTAATCAGCGCCTCTATGGTGCCATGTTTCGCCGTAGTTTAGTTGCTCCAGGGGCTCAAAGTGCTCAGCCGCTAAATGACTTGACCGGTTTACGACAGTTTCTAACTGGGAATGGATTGTTTGCCTTTTTTGACGCCCCTTGGGTGCCCGTTTATCTTGGCATTCTGTTTATTTTTCATCCCTGGCTAGGGGTGTTTGCTACCTGCGCGGGCATTATTCTATTTGCGCTAGCGGTGGCTAATGAAAAATCTACTAAGACCTTACTTGCCGAAGCCAATAGCGAGCAAATTCAAGCACAGAACCTAGCCAACTCTAACCTGCGAAATGCAGAAGTACTGCATGCTATGGGCATGCTGCCCGGCATTATGGGACGCTGGTCAAAGCGCCATCATGAATTCCTTGCTAAACAGTCACAAGCGAGTGACCGTGCAGGCGCTTTGACCAATACGTCTAAAGTAATGCGTTTGCTCTTTCAGTCATTAATTCTTGGGCTAGGTGCGCTTTTAGTGCTCCAAGGGGAGATGACTCCCGGCATGATGATTGCCGGGTCTATTCTAATGGGGCGTGCGCTGGCACCTATTGATCAAATGATCGGTGGCTGGAAAGGCTTTGTAGCTGCACGTGGCTCGTATAGCCGATTAAACGAGCTACTGACGCAGATACCCGATGAGCAGCGTCATATGTCTCTGCCAGCGCCGAAAGGCATTATCGATGTGGAGAACGTAGCGGCTGCTCCTCCCGGTGCACGTATGGCTACCATCCGAGGTATTAACTTTAGCGTCGCTAAAGGCGAGCATGTTGGCATTATTGGCCCAAGTGCGGCAGGTAAATCAACGCTTGCCCGCGTGCTGTTGGGGATATGGCCAACACAGGTTGGGGACGTACGACTTGATGGTGGTGCGGTTAACCAATACAACCGTGACGAACTTGGCCCCTACATTGGCTATTTGCCACAAGATATCGAACTCTTTGATGGCACCATCAGTGAAAATATTGCCCGTTTTGGGGACATTGACCCTGAAAAAGTGGTTGTTGCGGCCCAAAAAGCGGGTGTTCATGAAATGGTGTTAGAGCTATCCAATGGCTACGACACCGTGATTGCATCTAACAGTGGCGCGCTTTCCGGGGGGCAGCGCCAGCGCCTCGGGCTTGCTCGCGCATTGTATGGCAACCCAGTCCTCGTAGTTCTAGATGAGCCTAACGCTAACTTAGACGATGCTGGTGAAAAAGCGCTGGGCCAAGCTATTGCTCAATTGAAAACAGAAGGTACGACGCTCTTTGTTATTAGCCATCGTACCAGTGTTCTAAAAGGCATGGATAAGCTGTTGGTAATGAAAGAAGGTCAAGTCAGTATGTTCGGTCCTCGTGATCAAGTATTGGCACAATTTGCCAAAAAATCGCGCCCCCAGGTTAGCCAACAAAACGCCACTCGCCTTTCTGCTATTGCAGGCGGTCGTGGAAATGGTAGTGGCAGCGAGGAAACGACATGAGCCAGCAGAAAGACAAGGTTCCAGCTAATAGGGAAATTGATGTAACGCCCCAAGGCCCGGTTACCCTAGATGGCGAGGCACAAGAGGCATTGCCAACGAGTGATAAAGGTTATCGAAAACTCGGTTATGCCATTTTGTGCATTGCACTAGGGGGGTTCGTTCTTTGGTCTGTGACGGCTTCGCTGGCCGTCGCCGTTGTTGCGCCTGGCAACGTTTCCATGGAGTCTTTCAAGCGTTCGGTACAGCATCTTGAAGGTGGTATCGTACGTGAACTGCTTGTCGAAGACGGCGCTAAGGTGGAAGCTGGGCAGCCGTTGGTGATTTTGAGCGATACCCAGGTGCGTTCACAGCTAGAAATTGCCCAATCGCAATATTTTATCAACCGTGCAATGGAAGTACGTTTGTTAGCTGAGCAGCAGGGCGCAGAAATGCTTGAGATGCCAGAAGAGCTGATGTCGGTTGATAATGCGAGAATCCAGCAGATCACTGCTGTTCAGCAAAGCCTCTTTGCTGCTCGTCGTCAATCGTTGCAAGGCACGATGGATGCGATGGATCAGCAAATTATTCAAATGCAAGAGCAAATTGATGGGCTTGAGTCACGTATTCATGTTAACAATCAGCGTATTCGTTCGTTACGCTCTGAAGCAGAAGACTTCCGTTCGCTCTACCGCGAAGGGTTGGGCGATAATCAACGCCTACGTGAACTTGAGCGACAAGTGCTGCAGTACGAAGGTGATAACGCGGAGTTTCAAGCTAATATTGCTCAGTTGCGCTCAAGAATCAGCGAAAGTCGCCTGAAAAAAGAGACTACCCTGCAAGAGTTTCAAGCCGAGGTGGGTGAGCTACTGCGAGATGCGCAGACGCAAATAGCTGAGGCAGAGGAGCGCATTACTTCGTTAACAGACCAAGTAAACCGGACCGTTATTCACTCGCCTGCTTCCGGCACCGTGGTTGGGCGCAAGATACACACTATTGGCGCAGTCGTTCGCCCTGGTGACACCATTATGGAAGTTGTGCCCTCTAACGATGGTTTTGTGGTGGAAGCGCGTATACCTAGTCGCGATATCGACAATCTTTATATAGGCCAACTTGCTGAAATTCGTTTTTCTGCCTTCAATCAGCGCTTAACAAACGTTATTGATGGCGAAATTATTCATCTTAGTGCCGATAGTTTTGAAGATGAAGCGACTGGTCAGCGCTATTACAAAGCCCGTATTAGAGTAACGGAAGATGGGCGGCAGGATATGACGGAGCAAATGCAGCTGTTATCCGGTATGCCTGCAGAAGTTATGATTCGGACAGGCGAGCGTACATTTGCCAGCTATATTGCGAAACCAATTGCCGATATGTTAGCTCGCGCTATCCGGGAGGATTAATGATACGGACGCCACATTTTGCTCTTAGTGCGCTTGCGCTTACTGTCACGCTGTTAAGTCAGTCTGCATTGGCGCAGAGCGATATACCTGCTGATCAGCAGGCTCTTACTGAATTAGATGCGCTTGCTAATAGCGAAGCAGCTTCCCTAGCGTTGCCCTCATTGCCTGATCTTTTTTCCAGGGCTCTACGCCATGATGCAGACCTTTCACGTCAGCGTCATGAGTTAGATGCTACTCGCGAAGAAGTGCCGATGGCCCGTTCGCAACTTCTGCCACAGGTCACAGCGTCCGGGGGATACTTATGGCAAGACTCTACAAATATCCAAACGTCTCCAGATGAGTTTGGCCTAGATCAGCCTGCCCAGCGTCCAGGTGAAATTGATGAAACTTATTATCAAATTCAACTGCAGCAGCCGCTTTTCAGCTTGGAGCGCTGGCGCAGGATGGATGTTGCCAGCGCCCAAGTTAGCTCTGCTGAGCTTCAATTGGCTGTGGTTGAGCAAGAGCTAGCATTACAAGTTAGTGAAGCCTATATAAAAGCTTATTTAGCGTCGCAGCGATTAGGTTTGTTAGAGTCTCAACAAGATTCCCTTGAACTACAGGTACGCCAAGCAAGTCGTGCATTTGATCTAGGTGTTGGCAATCGGGTCGACTTATTGGAGGCTCAATCTAGGTACGATCAGGCTGTCTCTGACGCAGTTGAAGCTGAAAATGAGTTAGACAATGCGCTTAGCGAATTGGAACGCCTGACGGGTGTAATGCCAAGGTTTCAAAGTTCAGCGCCTGGTGAGCTGACCACTGTTACTCTCAATGGCGACATCGGTAGCCCCGACGAATGGATTCCGCGCACTGGCCAAAACCTAAAAGTCTTATTAGCCCAGCAAGAGCAGCAAGTTGCGCAAGCTGATACAAGCGCTAGGCGTTCGGGGTATTACCCAGAGTTAAATCTAAACCTTAGCTATTCTGACCGAGTCAGCGACGATGAACTAAGGGAGAGCGAAGATTATCGCGCGGGCGTAGAGCTGAGCGTGCCGATTTATCGTGGTGGTTATACCAACGCTAGTGTTCGGCAAGGTGAAAAACGCATTGAAGCGGGTCTGGCTGCTGTCGACAATGAGCGTAATCTTGCCATCCAGGAAGTGCGTAAGCGCATAAGAGCCTTAAATGGCGGAGAGCGCCGTTTGCAAGCGCTCAACCAATCAATTGAATCAAGTCAGCTATTTCTGGACGCTGCTGAACGTGGCGAACAGCTTGGCCTTCGGGATCTAGTCGATGTGCTGGATGCTCGGGCCAGCTTATACGACCAGCGTATAAAATACGTTGACACTGTTGGTAACTACGCTTTGGATATGATCTCTCTGCATATCGCAGTGGGTAGCTTAGAAAGCGACGATCTTAATCGCATTATGTCGCTACTGGCCTCGTTGTCCACTTCATCGCAGGTAGCGCGGTAGTCAGTAACTATGGCCGTTATTAAAACAAACCAGGGTAGCGAATGGTTACGGCGCGCTATGCGTTGTTTCGATGCGGCAATCGCCACGTTAGTGGCATTGGCTGCCTTTTGGTTAATGCCGGATATCGACTCCGACGGCAATGATTATCTTTTTTTAATACTTATTGGCAGTCTATTGCTGCCAGCAGTAGGCGAGCTAATTGGACTCTACCAGCCATGGCGTGGCCGCAGCCTATACACCATGCTCGGCATTTATGCGGTTACATGGCTTGCCACGATTGGTTTGCTTAGCTTATTGCTAGTTGCCATACAGGGCACGCAAAGTTTTTCGCGTTTGTGGATGGGGGGGGCATCACTGGCCGTGCTGTTAACCGGCAGTCTGATGCGTACTTTTTTATACAGCTATTTAAAGCGTCTACGTGCCAAAGGGCACAACTTAAAGCGTGTCCTGTTAATTGGTAAACAGGCCAATGTTGTGCGGCTTGAAAAGAGAGTCGTGGATACCCCCCAAGCTGGCTATATCGTCGTTGGTCACTATATCGACGAAGATGATGCGACCTTCTTTCATGAAATGGCAGATTTTGCGAAAGCCAATGTTTTTCAGCGTGAATTTGATGAAATATGGCTGGGCTATCCGCTCGTTCAGGGAAACCGTGTTCGTCATCTTATGCGCCTACTGGCAGGTATTCCTACCAGCATTCGTTTTTTCCCTGATTTGCCCGACATTCGCCTACTTAACCATCGTATTACCCAAGTGGCAGGGCTTTACTCGCTAGAGCTAAATTATACGCCTCTCAATGGACCCATGCGCTTTGTGAAAGCGCTTGAAGATCGTGTGCTGGGGCTTGTTCTCTTTTTGGTATTTAGTCCCGTCATGTTAGCCATTGCTCTGGCAATCCGTTGGAAAATGGGCGGGCCTGTGCTGTTTAAGCAGGAGCGGCATGGGTTAGACGGCAAGCGTTTCAAAATTTATAAATTCAGGACCATGCGTCTACATGAAGACAACAAAACTCAGCAAGCTACCTATGGGGATGACCGTATAACCCCTATCGGGCATTTTTTACGACGTACCAGCCTAGATGAGCTTCCTCAGCTCTACAATGTGCTGCAGGGGCGTATGTCGCTTGTTGGGCCACGTCCCCATGCGATGGACCATAATGATCATTATAAAGATCATATTGATATCTATATGCAACGGCACCGTGTAAAGCCAGGTATGACAGGTTGGGCTCAGGTGAGCGGTCTGCGTGGTATCACAGAAGACGTTAAGCTGATGGAAAAGCGTGTGGAATATGATTTGTATTATATAGAACGCTGGTCATTGGGGTTTGATCTTAAAATACTGATTATGACGCTGACACGTGGTTTTATTAATGGTCAGCCCTAATTAAGTCAGCCTGAGCGTTTGTACACCATTAATGGTTCATGATTTTGCAGCCTTGTTTAACGATAGGCTGCACAAATAGTTAATGATATTGAGGCGGGATGGTTAGCGCTAACCACTGGCTTATCTCAAGGAGGAAAGATGATATTACCTGTGATTTTGTCTGGAGGCTCAGGTTCGCGTTTGTGGCCCGTCTCACGCGAACACTATCCCAAGCAGTTTCTAAACCTGCATAAACAAGACGTTAGCTTGCTGCAGGAAGCAGCCTTAAGGCTCAATGATGTCTCAGGTGCGGGCGAGCCTATTATTGTATGTAACGAAGAGCATCGATTTTTAGTCGCCGAGCAAATGCAACAACTTGGGTTTGAGAAAAGTAAGATTATTCTTGAGCCGATTGGTCGCAACACCGCCCCCGCACTAGCTCTGGCGGCGCTTGCTGCAGTTGAAGCCAATCCAGAAGTTGAGCTGCTGGTGATGCCTGCTGATCACGTTATCAAGGATACTCAGGCGTTTGCCGAGGCTGTAAAAAAAGGCCAAGTACTGAGTCAGCAAGATAAGTTGGTTACATTTGGCATCACTCCCACGACGCCTCACACCGGCTATGGTTATATTAAGCGTGGCGAGGGGCTTGGCGAGGGGTTCTCAGTTGCCGCATTTGTCGAAAAACCTGATGCAGCAGTTGCTGAAGCTTATTTAGCTAGCGGTGACTATTTATGGAACAGTGGTATCTTTTTATTCAAAGCCAGCTGCTATTTAGAAGCGCTTAAGACTCATGCGCCCGACATTTTGGCTAATTGTCAGGCGGCGTATCAGCAGCGGTCCGAAGATATGGATTTCTTGCGCATTTCCGAAGAAGCCTTTGAGCAGTGCCGTAGTGAATCTATTGACTATGCCGTTATGGAGCATACCCGTCAGGCGGCGGTAGTGCCGATGTCGCCCGGCTGGAGTGATGTTGGCGCTTGGGACGCATTGCACGCGTTGCGTTCAAGCGAAGATAAGGAAAATGGCAACGCCATTCATGGCGATGTAATGCTCCATCAAACGCAAAATAGTTTGGTGTACAGCGAGTCTCGCTTAGTGGCTGCTGTGGGCGTTAATAACCTGATTATTGTAGAGACAGATGACGCCGTATTGGTTGCCGATCGCCGCCAAGCGCAAGATACCAAGCTTATCGTCAATGCTTTAAAAGCGGCAGGTCGCAAAGAGTCCCAATCGCACCAACAGGTATATCGACCATGGGGGCATTATCGCACTATGGTGTTGACTGACAGCTTCCAGGTAAAAGAAATTGTTGTGGTTCCTGGGGGGAAGCTGTCTTTGCAAATGCATCACCATCGCGCAGAGCATTGGGTTGTGGTGCAAGGTACTGCTAGGGTTACGCAGGGCGAGGGGCATGGTGATCTTTCCGATCTGCGTAGTTTCCTGCTCTCCGAAGATGAGTCCACCTATATCCCGCTGGGCACCGTTCACCGTTTGGAAAATCCAGGCGTTATTCCTCTGAAACTTATCGAAGTGCAAACCGGGTCTTACTTGGGAGAAGACGATATTGTGCGTTACAACGATAAGTATGGGCGCGAATAAACTGAAAGGCGGTCAATCAATCAGTTCTGTTTTTTACGCACATTAATTACCGCTGTGTTTGTCTTATCTTCTGGAGCTAACGCCATGCTTACTTTAAGCTATGGCGCTTTATTTCGTTCAATAGAAAAGGCCAGTCATCATGCAAGTAGGCCCTATGCTACGTTTTCAGCACCTGCGAGTTGCGATTGTGCACGACTGGCTGGTGGTTAACGGTGGTGCCGAAAAAGTGCTAAAAGGGTTGGCGGAGGTCTTCCCACAAGCAGAAATATTGACACTGGTACACACGCTTAATCACGACAGTGCTCCTTGGCTAACAAAGCACCGTATTCATACTAGTGGCTTGCAACGTCTGCCGTTTATTAAGCGCATTTATCGACATTGTTTACCGCTGATGCCTTACGCCGTAGAGCAGCTTGACCTGCGTGGCTTTGACTTGGTGATCTCCTCTAGCCATGCGGTAGCTAAGGGAGTGATTACTCATCCTGGGCAGATTCATTTATGTTATTGCCACACGCCTATGCGCTATGCCTGGGATATGAAGGAAGCTTACCTGGAAGATGCGCATTTCCGTTTGCCGGGAATGAACTTCTATGTGCGTAAAACGCTCAAGCGTCTGCGCCAGTGGGATTATTTTACGGCCACGCAAGTAGATGCTTTTTTTGCTAACTCGCAGAATGTCGCGCAGCGTATTGCTAAGTATTATCGCCGTGAGTCGGACGTGCTTTATCCTCCGGTGGATACCGATAGCTTTGCTCTCTATACCGGACCGCGAGAGCCTTATTATCTAGCGGCATCGCGGTTGGTGCCGTATAAGCGCATGGATTTGATCGTACAGGCATTTGCTCAGGACCCAATGAAGCGTCCATTGAAAGTGGTTGGTGACGGGCCAGAGCTCAAGCGTTTAGCGCGACTCGCAGAAGGCCACGAAAATATTGAGCTGCTGGGCTATCTGCAAGGTGAGAAGCTGCATCATCTTATGCAGCGCGCTAAAGCCTTTGTATTTGCCGCTGATGAAGACTTCGGCATTGTACCCTTAGAGGCTCAAGCCTGTGGCACGCCTGTTATTGCGTTTGGAGATGGTGGCGCGCTGGAAACTGTCAAAGGGTTGGAGCACAACGAGGATGCCACGGGTATCCACTTTGCCGAGCAAACGACAGCTAGCCTGGGGCAAGCGATTGAAATATTCGAAAAGTGCGATTTTTCACCGGCTGCTTGTCGCCGCCATGCCGAGCAGTTTAGTAACGCCTGCTTTACTCAGCGTTTAACAATGCTGGTGGATGAAAAGTTAAGCGCAATGTCGACAAAAAAGCACTGAAACGTATCCAGTGAACGATTTGAATGCACAAGGAGCGACGCGTGATCAAGGCTGCCATCAAACAGCGACTGCGCATTATCATAAAGAAGCTGATCAGCTACCCGACGTTTAAGTGGTTAGGGCAGCGTTTGCTGAGCCCATTTCCAAGATTAAGAGGGTGGGTCATTCGATTGGTGCAGGCGGGCCAGTATAGCGACCTTGCAGTGTCAACCCGAATCGAAGGTTATGGAGAGCGTCAGCAGCGGTTGATGGATGGCCTTGAGCGGCGCAGGAAGCAAGCCACTCATGAATAATGTCACGCTTTATATTGCCGATGCTCGCCATACAACGCGATTCACCCGGCTGGAAGATTGGTTGGCTGCGTTCTCGGATGCGTTCATGCAGGATGGCTCTGCAAACATCGCTGATGCTCATGTGCTGCTGCTTGGTTTTGATCAGACTGCTCTGATAGATTGCCATCGGCATCTATTTAAGCTTGGCATTGCGCCAAGGCGCTGTCATGCCTTGCTACGTGAGCAAGAGGACGTATTGGCGTCAGTCAGTGACGCTTTGGTGGATATTGTCGTGCAGCATATGGCGAATGCCATGAATCCCGCCGCCATCGTCAATATTGCCAGCGGCGAAACATTAACGGCTGCTTCTCCAGTTCCTCCGCCAACTACTGCGGCTAAGCCTACACTGGCATTTGTGTCACCCTTACCGCCGCAGGCTACTGGCATTGCCAATTATAGCGCGGAACTCCTACCGTATTTAGCGCCTCATTTCACACTTACGTTGGTGGTTGACCAGCCTGAGCTTGATGTTGAGCTGAGTCGTGCATTTGAGTGTATCGATCCAGCTACCTTTAGTCAGCGTGCCAGCGAGTTTGATTACACCGTCTACCAAATAGGTAATTCGCTTTATCACGCTTACCAGTTTGGTTTGCTGCAACGCCACCCGGGTATTGTCGTACTTCACGACTACTTTCTGTTTGATGCTGTTTGGTGGCTTAATGAAAGCGGACTGAAGCCTAATGCATTGCTCCAGCAACTCTACATTGATCACGGTTATCCGGCGTTACTTGCCCATGCCGAAGCAGCGCAAGATGCCCGAGGTGCCGAGCAGTTCCCGGTGAATGGTTTGGTCACTCATCAGGCTGGCGGGATGATCTATCATTCCGCTTTCGCACGTTCTCTGGCCGATCGCTGGCAGTTGGGGCAGCTGGCACCCACTTACTTGGTTCCCCATCTACGTCAGTTACCGATGCCGTTTGATAAGCAAGCAACACGTAAGGCATTAGGAATAGCTGTTGACGAGCGAGTCATCGCTAGCTTTGGGGGAGTTAATCCCAAAAAGCTGACACACGTGTTGTTAGATGCTTTTCTGGGTGATGCTGATGCACAAGCGCTTCCTGTGGCTAGTGCAACAGGACGCTCCGTACGGTTGGTGCTGGTCGGTGCTCAACATAGTGGTGAATATGGGCATGCGTTGGCGCGTCGACTTAAGCAACACCCCAATGGTCACCAAGTGACTGTTACCGGCTATGCTTCTCGCGAAGAGTATCAGCACTGGTTGCAGGCAGCCGATATTGCCGTCCAGCTACGCACGCAATCTCGAGGTGAGACCTCGGGAGCTATTTTTGATGCTATGGCCCATGGCGTTGCGGTAATTGCTAATGCTCATGGTAGCAGTGCAGAACTACCTGAGCAGTGTATTTGGCAATTAGCTGATGGAGCTGGAGAGCAGTTGGTCACGCCGCTGCGAGAAGCGCTTTGCCAACTGTGTTCTCATGACGATGAACGTGAGCTCCTGGGTCAGGCAGGGCGCGACTACGTGGCGACAACTTTGGCGCCAGAGACGGTGGCTGAGCAATATCGGCAGGCGATTATAGATGCGCCATTAGTAGCACCTCGTTACCGTTATGAGCGCTTTCTGGATCAGTTGGCGGCACATGCGCCGCTGAACGCGGCACTACAAACACCTGAAACGGCTAAGCAACTGACTCGGGTACTGAGCGATGTAGATGTTACCCCCGATGAATGTACGCCAAGGCTGTTGTTTGATGTCAGTACGATCGCTTGGGAAGATTTAAAAACAGGCATCGAGCGTGTCACGCGGCGTATTGCTGACCATCTTCTACGCCACCCTCCCGCTGGCTGGAGGGTTGAGCTGATTCGCTGGGGGGGAGACGATTTTTATCTCGCACGTGGCTTCGCGAGTGAGCAACTAGGCCTTACGCCCCCAGGACCTGACGTACCTATTGAAGCGCGTCCCGGAGATCGCTACGTAACGCTTGAATGGGCGCCGCCATTGTTAAAGCAGGCGGGGCATGTGATGCGTCGGATGCGTGCCTCCGGCGTCAGGTTCTATTTTACTGTTCATGATTTACTGCCGTTATCCCTGCCAGAGTGTTTTCCTGAACATATTCCGGCCACTATGAATGAGTGGTTTGCTTCTATAAGTGAGCTGGCGGATGGCATTACCTGCGTATCACGGCATGTTGCTGATGTAGTCGAAGCTGAGTTGGATCAGCGGGAAACTGCTAAAGAACACCGGCCCTGGGTTCAACATTTTCATCTTGGCGCTGATTTTAAGTCTCCTGCAAATAGCGCTGATGCAGCGTTAAGCAAAGTCGAGCGCCAGTGGCTTGAGCCGTTAGCGCAATGCCAGGGCGCTACCTTACTGATGGTTGGAACGATTGAGCCACGTAAAGGCCATCGTCAGGTGCTGGACGCACTGGAGCAGTGTTGGTCTGATGGTGCCGATATCAATCTGGTGATCGTTGGTAAGCAAGGTTGGCAGGTCGGTGATTTGATCCGCCGTATTAAGCAGCATCCGCGGCGAAACACACAGTTATTCTGGGCTCAGGGTGCCAGTGATACGCTGTTGGAGACTCTTTACCGGCGCAGTGATGTGCTGGTGGCCGCGTCCTATGGGGAAGGGTTTGGTCTGCCACTGATCGAGGCGGCTCATCATGGCATCGCTATCCTCGCTCGAGATATCCCCGTCTTTCGCGAAGTGGCAGGCAAGTACGCCACATACTTTAATGCGGATACGCCGCAAACGTTGGCTCAAGCACTTCAGGACTGGGTTCGGGACTGGCAAGCTAATCAGGTGGCAGGATCTGATGGTATGCCGTGCCTTGACTGGCAGCAAAGTAGCCAGCAATGGCTGGCGGCAGTGCTAAGCGACCATTTTCGCTAAATGATGCTAATTACTCTTCGAAGTTGATGATCCACCAAAGGAGCCATGTTCATGGCATTGCTTGGTAACAGCAAGCCACGCTTAGCGCTGGCGCAGCGACTGCGTCAAACCCTGAGCTGGTGGCGGCAGCACTTGCCGTTGATTATCCTGCTGACGCGTCAGGAGTTGGTAGACCGCCATAAAGGCTCAGTGCTAGGCCGGATATGGACGCTGCTTTCACCGCTGATTAATATCCTGGTGTTTGTGCTGATCTTCTCGGCCATTATGGGGGCGCGGCTTGAAGGCTTCGGCGCTGAAGTCGAGCGGTTTACCTATAGCATCTATCTGATCAGCGGCATTCTCGCCTGGACGGCCTTTGCGAAAAGTTTAAGTGCCATCACCAATCTGTTTATTGAACGGGCGGGGATGATCACCAAAGTCAATACCTCGCTAGCGGCGTTGCCACTCTCGGTACTGTTTGCTGAATTAGTGGTATATCTGATCAGCATGATCTTTTTTGCGATATTTTTGTTGATGATCGGGTTTTCTATTGACTGGCACTGGTTAGGGATACCCTTTGTGCTGGCCCTGCAGCTGGGCTTTACCTATGCTCTGGGATTTTTGTTGGCCATTCTAGCCGTTTATCTGAAGGATATTCGTGAAGGTGTCGCAGTGCTGTTACCCGTTTGGTTCTGGCTGACACCGATCGTATATGTTGACGATATTATTCCAGCTTGGGCACTGGGGTTGATTAGCCTTAATCCAATGTTTCAGTTTATTGACGCCTATCGTGAGCTGATACTGTATCAACGCCTGCCAAGCGTTGCAGGGTTGGCGACAATGCTGGTGATAACCCTTGGATTGATGTATGCCGCCTTCTGGTTGCTTAAACGCACCGAACGGGATTTGCGCGATTCGTTGTAATAAAGGTACAGCGCACATTGTTAGCGTTCAGCGCCTCAGGAGATGACTGTGATAGTTGTTAAAGATTTGCATAAATCCTTCAAGCTGTTCACCTCGCCACGTGAGCGTTTGAAAGAAGCCCTGACAGGCAAAAATTATCACACTCAGCATATCGCGCTGGATGGCGTCAGCTTCGAAGTTGCTGCAGGTGAAGTGCTGGGTGTTCTAGGTCGCAATGGTGCCGGCAAGTCCACGTTGCTGAAGCTGCTTACTGGTGTGCTGATGCCCGATGCCGGCAGTCTGCATATCGATGGCCGTGTCACGGGACTGTTAGAGCTAGGGACGGGGTTCAATCCAGAACTTAGTGGCATCGATAACATCACGATTAATGCCTTAATGCTGGGTATGAGCCACGCGGATATTGAGCGCCATCGAGACGCAATTATTGAATTTTGCGAGCTGGGTGACTATATCCATGAGCCGTTGCGCACTTACTCCTCGGGCATGGCCATGCGGCTTGGGTTTGCTATTGCGATTCACGCTGACCCCGCCTGCTTTCTGGTGGATGAAGCGCTTTCAGTGGGGGACGGCTATTTTCAGCAAAAATGCATTCAGCGTATTCGTCAGTTTAAGCAGGAAGGTGGGGCGATTCTGTTTGTCTCCCACGATCTTAATGCCGTGAAAGTGCTGTGTGATCGGGCGATTGTGCTTGAAGGAGGGCGTCTAATTTATGACGGAGACTCTGAAGGCGCCGTTAATCACTACAATCGCATTATGGCCGAACAGGCTGAGGGCGATGATTTGCGTGATGGGGAATCCGGTGCTTTTGGTACCCAAGAAGTGTTGGTAACCCATTGCCATGTTCAGGGGCAAGATAGTCAAAGCCCGATGATTGCGAGTGGCGAAGTTTTAGAGATTCATTTACGTCTCAAAGCAAATGCTACGCTCGATGATGTCGCTCTAGGTGTACTGCTGCGTGACCGTTACGGGCAGGATGTGTTTGGTCAGAATACCCATCAACACAAGATTGTGTTCTCTGTGGTAGAAGGCGAAGAGCGCGAGGTTGTGGTGCGTATTAAGGCGGATATTGCGCCAGGTAAATACACCCTTTCTGCAGCACTACATTCCAGTGACCACCATCTGGATGATTGCTACTGGTGGCATGACAGCCTTGATACCTTTGAAGTGGCAGGCTATCGCTACAGCAAGTTTTCGGGTTTCTGTCGATTAGACTGCTCTTTTGATATGGGGCCCTTGGTATGACAGACCCTGAGCGCGACATAGATGCTCTGATCAAGCAGCTCAAAGATGAATCGATGCTAGTGGATACACAGAATTCACTGGCCATCGAGAGTTGGTTCACGCTATGGCAAAAGCGCCTTGTGCCTATTTTTAAACTGCCACGTCATCGACTTTATGAACCACTGCAGCCGCGCCTGGCTGAGCTGATGAGCGCGCACCTTGATGATGAAGTGTTTGTAGACCGTGCTTACATCTTTCTGATTGGGCGCTCATCAGACCAACAAGGTGCTGCCTACTATCAGCAGATGGCTGCCTGTGAAGGACGAATTTCCACGCTGATTGAGCTACTGGAGTCTGATGAGGCACAGGCGTATACCAAGCAGCAACGGTTAAAGTTGCCTGGTCAATTACTGAGGCTAAGTCGTTGGCGGCAGCGTCTCGTTTGTCTTCCAGGTATAGGGCGCGGTGCTTGGCGATTGGTAGCGAGGCTAGTGTGGCGCCATTATGAACAACGCTGGCGTGAAGCAGGTGAGTACTATGACATTCTCGCCCATTACGGAAAGCGTCAGGAGGAGCATCGAGCGCTTGCCATGACGTTAGCAGAAATGGCGAATGTTCAGCAGCGTATCGTGGCACAGATAAATGCTGCGTCGTATGACCAATCATCAGGTAGTGCTCAATTTGCTAAATGGCTAACTGCTGAACAAGCGGTTGCGATGATGGATATGCTGAAGCGCGCTGAGCAGGAGTTGAGCAGTAACGAGGAGAAAACGCCATGAAGGTTTTGGTGACGGCCAACCATACTCCTTTTATTGCGGGCGGTGCCAACTATCACGTAGACGGGTTAGTCGCAGCGCTGAGACTCTATGGCCATCAAGTGGAGTGCCTGCGTTTGCCATTTCACTACGACGAAGCCCAAATTGAACGTCAGATGATGTTCGCCGAACAGTTAGATCTCAGTGCGCCAAATGATGTGGCGGTTGATCGTGTAATCAGCCTGCAGTTTCCTACCTACGGTGTACAGCATCCCGAGCATGTTATCTGGTTGATGCATCAGCACCGTGTTTGCTACGAGCTCTATAACCCCTCGCAAGCAAGCGCTGCCTTGACAGCCTTAAAGCCGCAAGTAGAAGCATTTGATCAGCGCCACCTTGGTGCTGCTAAGCGTTTGTATGCCAATTCGCCTCGTGTGGCTGAGCGTCTAAGTCACTACAACGGTTTGTCCGCAGTGCCGCTTTATCACCCGCCTTATCAGGCAGAGCAGTTTGTCTGTGGTGATGATTGGGGGTACGTATTTTACCCAAGTCGCCTAGAGCCGTTAAAGCGCCAATCGCTGTTAATAGATGCCTTAGCGTTGACGAAAACGCCTGTGACATTATTGCTAGCAGGTGAGGGGAGTCAGCGGCGCCAGCTGGAAGCTCAGATCGACAAGTTAGAGCTGAGCAACCGAGTGCGTTTTTTAGGGCATATTTCTGAGCAGGAAAAACTCACTTTGTATGCGCACTCATTGGCTGTGGCGTTCCCTACTTTCGATGAGGATTATGGCTATATCACTCTGGAAGCCATGCTGGCTTCGAAGCCCGTCATTACCTGCACAGATAGCGGTGGTCCTACAGGATTTGTCGAGCATGGAGTAACGGGGTGGCATTGTGAGCCAAGTCCTCAAGCGTTAGCTGACGTGTTAGATGAAGCCTATACTCATCGTGCTATGGCCAAGCGGATGGGAGAACAAGGTCGTGAAGCCTACCAGGCGGCAAACATATCATGGCATCGTGTTGTTACAACGTTAGTCTATGATGAGTAGAAACAGTGATGTTTGTTGCGCTTATTTATAAGTCTATCAAAATCAGTGATCTACCTAGGAAAGCCTGGTTTTAAAGCGTTGCTAGTGATTTCTTACTAGTATGCTCCTTCTGCTATAGAGGGCATCATTCCCATCTAGTATTGCAAGAGTTGCTCGCATCGCTTTATACTGATTATTAGCGACCAGTGTTCGAAAACGTGAAAGTTCGGAAATTTACTTCATGGAAAGGTTCTGACACCGCTGGCTCAATGGTAGCGCGAAAACTTTTAGTGCTTTGGCCTAAGGTAAGTTTTGACATTGAGTACGTACTTTGTAAGTAGCTTGTGGAGTTCTTGCTACCGTCGCAGAGAGATTGACTTATCTTGGTACGTGACATTACATTAGGCGTGTTCCAGCTACTGTTATGTAGTGTAAGAGTATCAGCAGTATAGGTTCGTACCATACGCTGAAACTGCACTATTTGAGGAACCTAGAAATACCTTGAGCGCTCAAGGTGATAAGAGCCGCCTATCGTAGGTGGTATCTTTCTTAAGCAAGGAGACTATAGTCCCATGGCAACACAAGAGAATTTGAACTTGGCTCAACAACTGTATGTAGCTTATTACGGCCGTCCGGCTGACGCAGCTGGCTTGCAGTTTTGGGCAGAAGAAATTGAAGCCAACGGAATTGACGCCGCCATTAGCGCTTTCGGTAACTCTGCTGAGTTCACAGAGCGTTTTGGTGACTTAGACAACGAAGAGCTGGTTAACGGTATTTACCAGCAGGCGTTTGGTCGTGATGCTGATGCTGAAGGCCTGGCTTTTTACACTGAAAAGCTTGAGTCTGGTGAATTAGATCTGGCGACTATCGCGCTGACAATCGTTCAGAACGCGACAGATACCGACGCTAAAGACGCATCTGCACTAGAAGCAAAAGTAGCGGCAGCAGATAAGTACACTGTTGCAGCTGGCGATAAGCATTCAGGCGAAGCGGCTGATGATTACGCGGCTGAATTCCTGACAACAATCGATGCCGATACCGACGTTGACGCACTGGACTTAGGCCCGGTTGTTGCTGGCATTCCTTCTGACGGTGGCGACGGTGACGGTGACGGCGGCGAACCGTCCGAAACCATTAACATCGACTTCAACAACACAGCTTCTGTTGGCGGTAATGGTTCTTTCATTATCGACGATGAAGGTCGCTTAGTGTTTGTTCCTAACACCGAAGATGCTGACGGCGGTTACGTTGCTGTTGAGAATGGCACTGGTGGTACTACCGTCAGCGATATCGGTAAAATCGAGTGGGACGAAGCTGGCCAAGTAGTTACCAGCTCTAAAGACTACACTTTCAATCTGGCTGACCAGCTGCACTCAGGTGAGCAGTACAAAGGCCTGTTCCTGAGCCCGGTATTGACCGCTGAAGACCGCAGCGCGGATTCCCAGCTGTTTATTGACCTGCTTGACCTACGTACCGCACAGACCAACCGTCCGCTGGGTGACCTGCCGGTTAACGGTTTCCGTTTCTCTGTCGGCGGCGAAACAGTTGTTGTGCAGTCTGAAGACATCTTCGCTGCAGAAACTTATCCTGAGCTGCTGACTGCGGTACAAAACGCGATTGCTGCTAGCGACGATCCGCTTCTGGAAGGCTTCCAAGCCACTCTGGGCGGCGAGTTCCGCGCTCAAGATGACCAAGGTGTTCAGGTTTCAGGTACCACGCTGGTACTGACCGACAGCAAAGGTCGTCAGATCGAAAGTGGTAACTTTACCTACAGCGAAGACGCTTCTGCCGGTGGCTTCACCCTGTACGGTGAGCAGAGCACTGAAGCGCCGCAAAGCATTCAAGAACTGATCGAAACCAATCTGAATCTGGATAACATTGGTTACGGCTCACAAGGCGGCTCTATCAACCTAGTTGGTCAGTCTAACTCTGACAAAGGTATTGAGCAGATGAACGTCACTGCAGACAACACTGTCTGGCTGACGCGTCTGGAGTCTGACTCTGCTGGTCGTAACGAATATTACGATGGTGTTGTTGATGGCTCTCAGTTCCTGAAAGAAATCAACCTGGAAGGTAAAGGTTCATTCCTCGTTGGTCAGCAGGATGGCGAAGCTGTTCTTGGTCTAGCTGATCTGGTTGGCGCTGACACAACAGCTTACGGTCTGGTTGACGTTCAGGACTTCAATGGTGGTAGCTATAACGGCGACATCAAGCTGAACGCTATCATCACTGAAGACGTAGTGGCGCGTGATCTGGATGCGATGGACGATGACGTCGATCCGAAGAGCGACAACGCTACCTTCAACTACACCACCGCTGCAGGCGACGACCAGGTTTCTCTGGCGCTTTCTGATGAGCTGATGGCGCGTGAAGATGCTAACGTTGTAGTCGACACTGGCGCAGGTGATGATGTCGTTGAGACATTCATTACTCTTGAAGACTCTATTAGCTTCGACGACTTAGCTGACCTTTCTGATCAGCAGCTGAACGCTAACCTGACCATCGCCACTGGCGAAGGTAACGATGTTGTTCGCACCTGGGGTGCAGGCGATGCCGTTATCGGTACAGGCACAGGTAACGATGTTGTCTATGCTGACAACTCTGGCTACCGTAACGATCGTTGGGAGTTCAACTCCACTGCCGCTGCTGGCGCAATGCCGACAGATGTCTCCAACAGCGATACTTCACTGTCCGACACTGCTAATGGCGTTAAGCAGGCGTTCAGCGTTGACGAAGGTGCTGACATCCAGGTTCGTGTATCCTTTAAAGGCCACGAGACAGTATGGGTTGACGTACCGAGCACCGACGGTGGCAACACTGGCGACACTATCAGCACCCTGCAGGTTAATCAGGCTATCAAAGACGCGGTTAATAACGACCACGTGCTTGCCAACCTGCTGGAAGCATTCGATGGCGATGGCAACATCCTGAACATTGAATCGCTGATCGATGGCAACAACCTTGACGCGTTGGATATCTCTTTCCGCGATCATAACAGCAACACTTCCTCTACCGATGGCCTAGCGGCTATGGATGCGCTTTACGGTGAAGAGGCAGGTAATGCAACTGCTAACGTTGCTGCTCAAACGAATGGCGGAGCTGACAGCGAAGCTGAGAGCGACAACACCATTGACGTTGGTGCTGGCAACGATGTTGTTGTGCTGGGTACCGGCGCATTCAGCAATGACACGCTAGTACTGGTCGATCAGTTCGGCAACAACGATATCGTTAACTTCACCGTTGGTGACGTTGATGGTCACGATATCCTTGACTTCACCAGCTATGGTGTTAACCGTGCAACTGTCGGTTCAACTGACTACAACGTTGCTAATGATGAAGTTAACCTCGTGTCTTTCAATGCAGCCGACTTCGATGCGGACACTACCTTCGGTAACCTGAATGCCGATGATATCCGTGACGCGATTGGCAATACTGTCGATAACGGCCGTGTTGATAGCATCGTGATGGTTGAGTCTGGTAACAAGGGCATGTACAAAGTCTTCGATATCAACTCTGCAAACGACTCTACTAGCTACACTGTAGAGCTGGTTGGTACTCTGGACTTCGGTGACTCTCTGGCGCTGGTTGATACCAACATCGCCTAAGCGACACTGCTCAAATGATGGGTGACTACTAAGTAAGTTGGTCACCTGTCATAAGCATCTGTTGTACACATAAGCCCCACTTAGCTTGCTAAGTGGGGCTTACTAATTTGTCTAAATATAAATAGGTAAGCATATGTCACGATATGTACCACTAGATGCTAATCAGCATGCTCAGGGTGGTTGGTTGCCTTATACGGATTATCTTTTTGCCGCTGATCAAACGTTAGTCGCTGTATCATTGGAAGAAGTGCCCCACATTCTGAAGTCGGTTCCCCTTGCATTTCGTGAGGTGGGCGCGGGTCGTTATCAGTTGGTGGCTGTTCAATCATTGACTCAAAACGTTAATCTTTGTGTGGCGCCAAACGGTCGCTGGCTAACGGGATATATTCCGGCGCTGTATCGTGCTTATCCCTTCCGGTTACAACCTAACGAAAACCAGCGCCAGTGGTCGCTTTGTGTTGATATGGATAGTGGTCTCTGGCTAGCAAATGCCGGTGAGCAGGGCAAGCGCTGTTTCAATGACAGTGGCGAGGATTCTGAGACGTTAAAGCAGCTGCGTAGCTTTTTAAACAAAGTGATGCAGGGGCAAGCATTGGCTGCTCGTGCAGTTAATGCGTTGGCAAATGAGCAGCTAATTCAGCCGTGGCCGCTGAAAACACAAGGCGATAATGAACAAGTTCAGCAAGTCGAAGGGCTATATCGCATTGACGAAAAACGGCTTAATGCCCTAGTGCCCGAAGCGTTATCAACGTTGCGTGATGCGGGCGGGCTTAGTCTTGCCTATGCGCAATTGCTATCTCAGCATCGTCTAAATAACCTAGCTGAACTTTATCGCCTACACCACACGGCTGCGCCGAATGTTGAAAGCTTAGATGAGTGGTTTGAGGAGAGTGATGACCTACAACTGAGTTTTGATGATTGATGTTGATTGATTAATTTCTTGCTTTCTGAATTAACGGTTCGATGGGGAGCAATATCTCGCTCATGACGACGTTTTGCCTTTTTTACTGAATAAATTTAGCTTTATAGGGTTGCTGCTTGGCTTTGAAAAAAGATTTTTTACCAAGCGAGTTGAATTCAGTAGAATATGGCGCTTATTTTAAAGGCGACGAGATTGGAGCCTAATGTCTAAAATGCCCAAAAGCGTCGTGCTGGAAGGACGTCGATACCCTACGTGGGTACTGAGTTCGCGTGCGCGTGCTCAGTTGGTGAACCTTCAGCAGGTAGACGCGCATATTGCAGAGCTGCGTGAGCGATTGGCGCATTACTCAATGGCTCGAACGCTTTGCCAGCAGCGTCTGCTAAGTGCACTACCTAAGCCTCTCGGTATACCTGCGGGCCGATGTTATTGGCATACGGTGCCAAGAGAGTGGGTTGAGCTTTCTGATGTGTCATGCCCTTTACACGCTGTACCGGGCGGGCATAGCTATCAGGAAGGTGATACGCTGGTCGTATATATTAAAGGGCTTGGCGTTGTTGGTTGGGGAGAGGTAACGGTTGACAGCTCTTCAGCCTGTCACTTCACGTGGCGTTGTAGAGTGGCGTCAATGGCAAGTGTTATACAGGCTAAAACGCTAAGCCAATTTGCGCTTCGCCATCCCACCAGGCCATCACAACGTCTGCCTAGTGATGCTAACATTGGTCGTTTATTTGAAATGCTGAATTCTCGATCACTTTCCAAGTGATAGGTGATTTTATATATCGTTTTTATGATCGATAAGTAATAGAAAAGATATGGCGATATTGTCGCATTAAATTTTATTTTGATTTATTAAGGAGCTTTTATGGAAAAGCAAGAAGCCAAGACAGTCACTATTGATGGTCAGGAATATAACCTTTCCGATCTCTCTGAAAATGCACGTAATCAACTGACAAATCTTCGTCTTACAGACCAAGAGATTCAGCGCCTTAACCAGCAGCTTGCTATTGCTCAAACAGCTCGCGCTGCCTACGCAAATGCACTCAAAAAAGAGCTGCCAGAGCAGCGCAAGCACTAAACCATAAAGCAGCGTTTTTGTACTGTGCGCAGCACCTCGGCGAGCGCTATTCCTGGAAGTGGACTATTGATCCAGGAGCAGGGTAATGGCTTAAATGTTCTGCTCGAACAGTGATATAAGAAACTTTATGCGCGTTAGTGGGGTAGGGTGCCGGAGGATGCTCAGGCCCCCTATCTTTGCTTGCCCACCTACTTTACTTGCCCCCTATTGCTTCCGGCTGTGTGCTATCTAACGATACCATCGTCATGTCTCTTATATTGAGCATGGCTGTGGCATCTTCAGGTGGGTGGTTATGCTACTATTCGTGGTTTCCATATAACCGCTGGGTCGCCTACCTTTATGTTTAGTCGTCTTTTTTTTCCTTCTGAGTCACTAAGAAGTGTTACTGGGATTGCGGTGTTTCTAATGGGAGCCTTGGCCCTCATTGTTCCATCGGGTTATTCCATTGGTCCTCTGTTGTTATTACTTGTCAGCATTTCCCTATTGTTTTTGCAATCGCCTTATTCACTCACTTCAAAAGACCGCTGGATAATTCTGACGTTAGTGGTCTACGGAGTGGTTGTGGGGGGGCTGTCCATTATAGATCTAGGCGCTAAGGGCTTTGATCGCCCATTACGCTTTTTGCTAGCCATTCCAGTATTGCTACTCATTTTACGCTTTCCGCCACGCCAGACATGGTTATGGAGCGGGTTGTCGCTGGGTGCCATAGGAGCAGGTAGCTGGGGGTTATGGCAACGGTTTGGCAATGGAATAGAGCGTGTTGGTGGCTATTTACATCCCATCCAGTTTGGCAATCTAAGCATGTTAATGGGCGTGTTATGTCTAGCAGGTTTGGGCTGGGCGGTACTTCAGCGTCAGCGCGTCATTTGGGTGGTTTTACTGTTGCTAGGGGCTTTGCTGGGAATGTTGGGGTCGCTGATGTCAGGTAGCCGTGGTGGTTGGGTGGGTCTGCCTGTCATTGGCTATGTTCTTTATCGTGGTTTTGGCCGTCAGTTACCGTTGGCGTTAAAAGTGAGTGTGGCTGGGCTGGTTGTGACACTGGCTACGTTGGTGTTTGTACTGCCTCAGACGGGGGTTCAGCAGCGCGTTAATTCGGCGATTAGCGATATCAGCCTCTATGTTTCAGGCGAGGAGAGCAATACCTCTCTTGGGCTACGTTTTGAAATGTGGCGTGGGGCATCGCAATTAATTATTCAGCGTCCGCTGCTAGGCTGGGGAGAGTCGGGGTATGAAGCGGCGATGCTTAATTTGGGGCAGCAACACAGTATCTCTCCAGTGGCGGCTCAATTTGGCCATGCGCACAATGAATTTATCGATGCGCTGGCTAAGAGAGGGGTAGTGGGGTTGGCTGTGCTTGTAATGCTCTACATGGTGCCACTTAAAATGTTTGCCTCTGGAGTGGTGCACGAGAACCTGCAAATACGAACATTAGCGGTGGCGGGCACGCTGCTTCCGGTTGCGTTCATTGACTTTGGGCTATCCCAAACCTTTTTAGCCCATAATAGCGGCGCTATGTTTTATGCGTTTTGGTTAGCTGTTATATGGGGATGTTACAGTGCTTACAGTAGAGTATTTCAAGGCTAGAACAATGTTATAAAGCTGAATCGTCTAAACGTCGGTTTATTACCAGCTGTGGCTGGATATAGGCCGACGTTTATTAACTTATGAGTCGTTTTTATGCGGCGAAGTTGTGGATTGCTCTACGGTTTCAGGAGCTACAATTGCAACTTCTTTCTGCTCCCTGGTCCATTTGCCCGCTTTTTTATCAATATACTGGAAGTGCTCGTTAGTAAAATTGCCTTGGTTGCAGGCGTGACGGTATGACACTGTGGGGACGGTGCGTTGATCTAATAGCTGAATGAATACGCCAGGACCAGTGAGCTCAAACACGTTGGTGAGAGTGTTCTCTTCAATGTTTTGCTGCACTTGATCAATCAATCTGCGTAGGTTGGGGTTACCTGGTTTGCTGGCGATGAAGTAATTGCTCAGCTCACCTTTACGGGTGGTGACGTAGAGTTCGTCAATATCACCAGGGACAACACGGGAAAGTGGCCAGATGGCATGTGCGTCAATATCAAGGTAAACGCCGCCGTATTTGTAAAGCACCATGAGGCGCCAAAAATCAGCCTGCGCCGCACCAATTTGTAACTTTGAATAGCTGGTGAATAGGGCGTCGTCGAAATTTTCTTTAATGAAGTCACTTCGCGCGTCGGTAATCATGAAGCGATATTCGAAACGAGGGGCCATGAGACGATTAAACAAGTAGTTCAGGTAAACCGGAAGGGTCACTCTATTAGTGAAGTTGGTCTGCCAAATAATACGTGGAATAGTCGAGCTATTTTTAGGTTTCAGCCAGGGCGCGGCATAGGCTGGCAGCGTGAAGCGCTTGTTCGGCAGCACGGCATGAAAAATATAGCTAAGCAGCTTGGTAATGTTTGCGCATAGCTTTATCAAGCGACTAGTGGCCACGATAAGTGGTTTGCTTGTGCGGGTGGGCATGTTCATCCTTTTCATTCGTATCGCGGCAAGAGGTGAATCGGCTACCAGCCGCCTTGGCCTTCCAATAAGCTTCGGGTGTTATTATCCAGCGGTAGTTTAAAGTCGGCGCTGCCAAGCACCATCGCATCACCAGCGCGAACGACTCGTGCACTCACATAGAGATAGTCCTGGCCTTGTGCATAAGTACCCATCAGTATCGAACGTGCATTGTGCTGGGCGCTAAGACGTTGGACTTGGCGGGATAAAATTAATTCACCAACGGTCTCTTCAATAAACATGCTGTCACGCATTTTGACTTCGCGTACCTGCATACCTTGCCTTGCGAGGGCAGACGCCATAATTTCTGAGCTAATACGGCCAAATGTCGACGATTGGCTTAAGTTATCAATACTTACAAAAGTAGCCGCAATCATCGGGCTGTGGCGTGTAAGGTCTGGGTTGCTGGCGACCATTTGTGCGGCGGCTTCATGGGCTAGTTCGGAGAGGTCTGGCTGAGGCTCGGCATTTCGCACGCTATTGTTATTGCCAAGTGCAGTGCAACCAGCCAAAAACAGCATAAGCAACGCAGCGATAAGCAGGCGAGCGCCAACTGCTAAGCCGCGCAGTGGAGACAGAGAGGAAGAGAGTGAAAGCATGTAATTACCAAGTATTGGTGATAGAAACAGTAGGGGTTACAGGCGCTTGAGGAACACGATGTGGTGCATAGTGACGTCGATCACCAGCATTTATGTAATAAATATTAGAAGAGGAGTAGAGAATGCGGTCATTATCAACGATCTGGGTAGTGATGATAACCTCCTCTTTGCCCTCATAAGTCCAACTGCCGCTGGTCGTATCTGCCACCATCGCCGCGGGAATTAATGCAAGTGCAGGTTCGCTCCAGTTTCCTAGTGCCATGCTAGCCACGGTCACGCCACCGGCAAGGGCGGTGTAAGCACCAAACGGTGGGCGTATATAGCCGCGATCACGATGCTCAACAACTTCAACGTCTACTTGGACGGTGGCGCCGCCAGTGCTGGGGTGTGTCATCACGCTTCCCCCACGCGACACCAGTTCGCTTGTTAATAGCGTACGAAAGCCACGTTCAAATTCGCCACCATAGTAGGCGCTAACGGATGTATGCTCTTGCGCTGGAATATGCAGGTCTCTAAAGCGAACCCGTTCACTGCGAAGAATGCCTGCCGCTTCGTGTTGGGCTAGCACTTCCCAGTGCTGAGCCGCTTGCATGCGCTGCTGCTCACTATAAGGGTAGGTAGTCGCAATGGGAGCCTGCGATGTGTTGGCATAAAAGCAGCCGCTTAGCACCAGGCTCGCCAGTCCAATACAGGCAGGGCGCAATAGTTGAACCATGGATGGTGACATTGTCGATAATGAAGCAGTTCTTGATGACATAGGTCGGGTGCGCACCTGATTGTTCCTTCTCGCTACGAAACGGCTTTTGATAGACTAGTTTGCCACGCTTACCCTATATCGGCCACGAGGTTAAAAACTTGAATGAGTGAACCCCCCCATGCTTGAAGACCACCGCGCTGGTCCGCGCCATGATTCACTGCTAACTGCCTATCCAGAAGATGAAAGTAATAGCGGTTGGATGATTAGCTATATTGACATCATGACGCTACTGGTAGCCCTGTTCGTTATTATTATTGCTGCGGCAAATGTGACAAGCCCATCATTGTTTCAGCAAGAAACAGCCGATGAGTACGGCTATGAGTCGTCACCTGCTAGAGAAATACCCTTGCCGGATGCGCTTGCTGAAGTCCGCCAGCAGCGCACGGTACTCGGTGTATCACCTAGTAGTGATACGCTCAGCCCGTTTGCGATTAGCGCTGCGTTGGGTGTGGCAGGGTTGCCTAAAGCTCGCACTGCTGTTGTGGAGGTGCCTCCTTTATTGGCGCGGATTGAAGAGGACTCGATAGATACGCAGCCATCGGCTGTCACTAGTAGTCTTCCGCAGTTGCTGCTGCCTACCGATGAGCGTAAGGCTGTTTCGCCGTTGGCGGATTACATGGTAGTGCTCACCGATCGCCCACCTATTAATGTACAAAAAGTGTCTGATGTGGCGATGAATAGCGCATTAGCACTTGATGAGAGATTGGCTGAGCGTGTGGAGGCCTCGACGTATCTACCTAATTTGGAAGGCGTTGAAGTTTCCCGGGTTGCCGAAGGGATCAGCCTGCGTGTACAAGATCGGTTGCTATTTCCCTCTGCCGATGCTCAGTTGACAGAAGGGGGCTCAACGCTAGTGGGGTCGTTGATGGATACCATTCAGCGCTTCGAGGGGGAAGTATGGGTGGAGGGGCACTCTGATAGCCAATCCATCAATACCCCAGAGTTTTCGTCCAACTGGGCGCTTTCAAGTGCGCGGGCGATTGCGATCGTTGAGGCACTGGAAGCCGCAGGGGTTGCTCCGGAGCGTTTACGAGCGGTTGGACTAGCCGCAACCCAGCCGCTAGAAGATAACGATACTGTTGAAGGGCGAGCGCGCAACCGTCGCGTTGAGGTAGTTATTCACGTGGACTAAGGAATAGATCAAAAAAACCCGCCGGGGAGGCGGGTATGAAAGGGCTTGTCTCACTGCAGCCCACTGGCATCAGGTGAGGGGTGTACAAGGTTGCCAGTGGGTACAATTTGAGTATAGCTATTTGTGGGCTTTTGCCAAGGGCTTGTCGAATTTTTTTCAATTTATTTGCGCGCTATTTTGGTGCGTCAAGATTGCGTTGTTTTGGTGCTTATAAAAAGACAGCTGGTTTTTATGAGCCAATCTTCTGATTATTAACAATAAAATTGTATTGGCATACAAACTGCTTGGTTGCTTATCTAAAAGTGGGCGTGTGTAACGACTTTTAAGATTGCAAAAAGGTGGTGCTATGACCGAACAAAGGCATACTGCGTTGCCCAGTGATGCTCAGTCACCTAGCGACTTAGACCCAGCGCTTCAACCGCGTTTGGTAGTCACCGACTTAGATGGTTCATTACTAGATCACCACAGTTATGATTTCTCACCTGCCAAGCCCTGGCTTGCCCGCCTTAAACAGCTAGGGGTTCCGGTCATTCCGGTTACCAGTAAAACTCGCGCTGAACTCATCCCTCTCCGGGAAGCCCTTGGGCTAACGGCGACCCCCTTTATTGCCGAGAATGGCGCCGTTATTGGTTTGCCGCCTGGTTGGTGTCATGCGCGTTTAGATCGCCCTGGTAATGGCCGGGATGGCGTCGTTATTAAACACACCGGCGTTGATAGTGGCTTCATTAAAGCGCGACTAAACGTTTGGCGTAAGCGCTTGGGTGTTCGGTTTACCCGCATGGGCGACTTAAGTCTTCAGCAGGTAATGGCGTTAACTGGGCTTGATGAAATCCGTGCGAAAGCTGCGCGGCAGCGGGAGGGGAGTGAGCCGCTTATTTGGGAGGATAATGCAACTGCACTTGAAACGTTCCGCATTGCGCTTGAAGGCGATGGCCTTGAACTCACTCAAGGGGGACGCTTTTGGCATGTGATTGGGCGCTTATCTGACAAAGGTGGTGCTGTAGAGTGGCTAATCAAGCGATTTACTGCATTACGAGGCAGCCAACCACTGTCATTGGGCTTGGGCGATGGCCCAAACGATATCACGATGCTGGACACTGTCGATCAAGCGGTGGTGATTCGAGGTTGCCACGCACTTAACGTTGAGCCGCACAACCGTGCGCTATATCGAACAAACGCGACTGGGCCAACTGGCTGGGCTGAGGGGGTAGCCCACTGGTGGGGGCGAGATAACGGGCGTCTAAAAATGACGCCAGTGAATGACACCGCTGCATCAGATTACAAGTCACGGGAGGCTAGCGTATGAGTGATTTCCATCAAAATGGTGTGATAACCGATTTTCACAACTTAACGCGTCGGCCAGTTGCGGCACTTGAACAGGAGCTTTGCCAGTTTGCCAAACGCCGCCCAATGGGGCTGATCTTACCCTCGCTTTTTTCTGAACTGGAAGGGCCTGCGCTGTCGGCGATTGTTGATGAGCTGGTGAAAGTGCCTTATCTCAATGAAATTGTCATTGGTTTGGACAGGGCAGACCGGGATCAGTTTTTATATGCACGGGAGTTCTTTTCGCGCTTGCCCCAGCACACTCGAATCTTATGGAATGACGGTCCGCGCTTACGCGCCATCGACCAAGAATTAGAACATCATGGTTTGGGGGCATTAGAGCCAGGTAAAGGAAGAAACGTATGGTATTGCGCTGGCTATGTGCTTAGTTCAGGTCGCTCGACCACTGTTGGTCTTCACGATTGCGATATTCTTACCTACGACCGTGGCCTTCTAGCGCGCCTTATGTATCCCGTCGCGAATCCTCGTTTTAATTACAGTTTTTGTAAAGGTTATTACCCGCGTATTGCCGAAGGAAAGCTCAATGGGCGTGTTTCTCGGTTGATGGTGACGCCGCTGCTACGTGCCTTGAAAACTGTCTGTGGCCCGTTACCCTATTTGGATTATTTAGACAGCTTCCGTTACCCGTTATCCGGTGAATTTGCCATGCGCAGCGATGTGCTTGAGGGCATCCGAATTCCCGCTGACTGGGGATTGGAAATCGGCGTGCTGTCGGAGTTGCAGCGTAACTACTCCCATCGTCAGCTGTGTCAGGTCGATATTGCCGACGCCTATGACCATAAGCATCAGCCCGTTAGTGAAGCGGATGCGACCAGTGGCTTGAACCGAATGAGTCTGGATATCGCTAAAGCGCTGTATCGTAAGCTGGCTACCCAAGGGGTTAGCTTTAGCAGCGAAGATTTCCGGACGCTCAAAGCAACCTACTACCGTTTAGCCTTAGACCTCATTGAAGCCTATGATCACGACGCGACAATGAATGGACTAAGTTTAGATCGCCACTGTGAAGAACAGGCAGTGGAGCTATTTGCCAGCAATTTGCTAGAAGCCGGCAATCTGTTTTTAGATAACCCCCGCGAACGTCCCTTCATTCCCAGTTGGAACCGTGTGCAAGCGGCGATGCCTGACGTGCTAGCCCGTATGCATGAAGCGGTAGAACTTGATAACCAGGGTGAGGTTTAACGCTCCATGCCTATTTTTTCTAGAAATATTTAAATTTATCAGTTGGTTGAGCTTATCAGATCTTAAAGTATATAAGGCTTTAAGTAGATAGAAGCTGGTGAATGTCGCTTAACCGATAATGTCATTCTCATCACGGCACCTCGTTGGCAGCGAGGTGCTTTTTTTTATCTCGCGGCTACTGGTAGGCGAGCAATATTGACCATGCTCAATAAATGGCTTTAAATTCCAGTAAAATATAAGCATATAACTTTTTTGTGGTCTATGATGGTTGCATAGCAATATCACTACTTGCCATTAGCGGGAGGCACAGAATGCAACACCCGATTGTTACTCACTTCTTTGATGAGCCCACTAATACCTTTAGTTATGTGGTGCAGGACCCAGAGAGTAATGCCTGCGCAATTCTAGATTCGGTACTCGATTTCGATTATGCCGCGGGGCATACGGATGTACGTTCTGCGGATGAAATTATTGAATTTATTCGCGAAAACCGCCTTGAAGTGACCTGGATTTTAGAAACCCATGTGCATGCTGATCACCTCTCTGCGGCACCCTATTTGCACCAAACGTTAGGTGGAAAAACCGGGATTGGCGCACACATTGTCGACGTACAGGAAATTTTTGGTAAAGCATTCAATGCGGGTACTGAGTTCGCTCGGGACGGCAGCCAATTTGATGCCCTGTTTAACGAAGGTGATACGTTCACCATCGGTAGTCTTCAAGCGCGCGTGCTTCATACGCCAGGCCATACGCCTGCCTGCCTTACTTATGTAATAGGCGACGCGGCCTTCGTTGGCGACACACTGTTTATGCCAGATTACGGCACCGCCCGCTGTGATTTTCCCGGTGGCGATGCGCGTACGCTGTACCGCTCTATCCAAAAGGTGTTGGCACTGCCGCCGCAAACGCGGCTGTTTTTATGCCATGACTATAAAGCGCCAGGCCGAGACGTTTATCAGCACGAGACCAATGTGGCAGAGCAGCGTGACGCGAACGTCCATGTACATGAAGGCATTACAGAAGATGAGTTCGTGAAAATGCGCACTGAGCGTGATGCCACGCTAGGCATGCCTAAACTCATCATTCCTTCCGTACAGGTCAACATGCGCGCGGGAGAAATGCCGCCTGCCGACGACAACGGCGTTGTCTATCTAAAAGTCCCTATCAACCGTTTTTAACTGATATTGATTATCGAGGAGCAGAAAATGAAAGCAAACGTCGGCGGTATCGACAAGGTGGCACGAATCGTTGTTGGTCTTATTCTGATCATGCTGGCGCTTACCGGCACCATTGGCGCATGGGGATGGATTGGCGTTGTACCGCTCGCCACTGGGCTGTTTAATTTTTGCCCACTGTATCCTCTGCTGGGCATCTCAACCTGTAAAAACAGGCATTAACACAGCAAGGAGACACCTGTGGACTGGATGGCAAGCCTGCAAGGGCTCGTTGGTGGTGTATTGATAGGCTTATCCGCGGTGTGGTTGATGGGAGCCTTGGGACGCATCGCCGGTATTAGCGGCATTATTGGAAACTTAATAACCCAGCGACCTAAAGGCGACAGCGCTTGGCGCTTAGCCTTTTTGGTTGGGCTGGTGAGTGGCCCGTTACTGGTCATGGCAATGGGAGGCGGGCTGGGCAACGTTGCCGATGCTCCCGGTGCGGTGATCGGTGCGCCAGCTGGCGGCGTGCCGCTGATGTTGATAGCCGGTCTGTTAGTTGGGTTAGGCACAGGGCTTGGCAGCGGCTGTACCAGCGGCCATGGCGTTTGCGGCTTGGCACGCTTATCCCCCCGCTCTATGGCCGCCACTGGGGTGTTTCTACTCACAGCGATCGCCACGGTCTATGTGATGCGTCATATGATTGGAGGTGGTGTATGAGGCGCGTGATATGAATAGTGCAACAGTAAAAACCGCTGCTGGCTATGTCGCTGGGTTGCTATTCGGGCTTGGGCTAGCTATCTCGGGTATGACGGATCCTGCCCGTGTACTTGGCTTCCTTGATGTGGCTGGCGCCTGGGATCCAACGCTGATGTTTGTGCTAGGCAGTGCGGTAGGCACAACGTTTGTGGGCTATCGGTTGGTATTTGCCCGTGGCGAGCCGCTGTTTAGCACTAATTTTCAGCTTCCAACTAAGCAAGCGTTAGACGGCAAGCTGCTGGGTGGTGCGGCGCTATTTGGCATTGGGTGGGGGCTTTCTGGCTACTGTCCTGGCCCTGCCATCGCCTCCATCGGTGGGATCTCATTGCCGTTATTGGCGCTGTTGGTCGCGATGGTGGCTGGCTGGTTTATTGCAAAACGTATTAGCCAGTAGCGTTAATGTATAAACCACTGCGATCGCCCTTGTCTCCCTAGGCAAGGGCGTTTTTGTAGCAGGTTTTTGTGAATGAGCTTTGGTAAATGAGTTTTTGTAATCAGTTTATGGCACAGCTCGCTAGCTTAATGCTGGGTTAACGTGCATTTGCCATGCTAGTAGTAATAAAAGGAAAACCGCCATGCACGTCTTACTCATTGAAGATGATCCACTTGTTGCATCAGGAATACGCTCCGGCTTAATGATGTACGACTTTGTCGTCGATCATGTGTCTACGATTCAAGCCGCGGGACAAATCATGCAGTCAGTGGTGAGTGATGTTGTGATACTTGATCGTGGTCTTCCCGATGGCGACGGCTTGCAACTGCTGCAATCGTGGCGCGACCAAGGCAACGCTACCCCAGTGTTAATGCTAACGGCGCGTGATGCGGTACGAGACCGTGTTGACGGCCTGCAGTGCGGAGCCGACGACTATCTGGTGAAACCCTTTGACCTTGATGAGTTAGTGGCCCGTCTTCATGCACTGCTGCGGCGAGTATCAGGCCGTAGCCAGGGTATGACGATACATGGGGTGCTAACGCTGGATCCCCATGCGCGTGAAGTGAAAGTCTCCGGTCAGTTGGTATCGCTATCACGCCGAGAATTGGTGCTTTTAGAGACCTTTCTGCATTCGCCACGCAGCGTGCTTTCTGCCGACCAGCTAAAAGATAGCCTTTATGGTTTGAGTGACGATGTAGAGAGCAATGCACTGAACGTGCATATCCACCACCTACGCCGAAAATTAGGCAGTGGCATCATTGAGACGGTTCGTGGGTTGGGCTATCGGTTAGGCAAGCCTGAGGCTGTTCACATTCCAGGTACGTCTTATAAGGGGCAGCAATGAGTTTACGAGCCCGCCTATTGCTCACTCTGGGGGTGACGTTGGCATTGCTGTGGGGTGTTGCTGCGGCTTGGTTACTCAATGATTTAGAAAAAAAATTCGTAGAAACGCTAGATCAGCGCCTTGCTCAGTCGGCACGCATGGTCGCCGGGCTCGTGCTTCAGCTGCCTGAAGATGTCTGGGAGCAGAGCCAATCTCACGCTTTGTCTATCCCTCCGATCGAGGGGTTGGCCTGTCAGGTGCACTCTCCACGTGGCGATATCATTGCCCGCACTCATGCCAACATGGAAACCATACTGACACCGGGTGAGCGCGGTCATGCTTACCGGCAGGAAGGCGATACTACCTGGCGTGTCTTTACCTATGAGCGGGGCAATCTGGTCATTACTACCGCCGACCGGATGGATGAGCGGGACATATTGCTAAGCGATGTATTTCGCGTCGCTGTCTTGCCGTTTGTGGTGGCATTAACAGGCAGTTTAATTGCGCTCTGGGTGGTTGTTTGGCGTGGTTTGGCGCCGCTAACAAGGCTGCGCGAATCGCTTGCCAGTCGTCATCCGGAAGCATTGGCACCCGTGTCTACCTATGGTGTGCCGAAAGAGATTAAACCGTTGATTGAGACGCTCAATGGGCTACTCGTAAGAATCCAACAAACCATTGTCCGTGAGCAGCGTTTTACCAACGATGCCGCTCATGAGTTACGTACGCCCTTAACGGCGATTAAAACCCATCTACAAGTAGCGCAGCGAGCCGACGGCGAAACGGCGAAAGAAGCGCTCAGATGCGCAGAGGCGGGGGTGGTTCGACTGGCGCATACGCTAGATCAGTTACTGACGTTAGCAAGAGTTGAAGGGCGCATGCGCTTTGATGATGGCGAGCCAAGTCAGGTAGGTGAGATTGTTGATCTGGCGATCGCCGACAGCATGGCAACCGCCGGGCAGTGCCAGATTACCTCCCAATTACCCCAAGTGTGCGTTGCTATGCCTAGAGAGCTGGCAATAACCGCACTACGTAATTTACTGGATAACGCACTGCATCATGGGGCAAGTGAGCAGCCTGTAGCGTTAAACGTGCAGTCTGCCGCTGATCAGCGTCATGTAACGTTCACGGTGCATGACCAGGGTAGCGGCGTCGATGACGCTACACTAAAACAGTTAACTCAGCGTTTCTGGCGCGTGAGCAAGCAGCAAGGTAGCGGTTTGGGCTTAGCGATTGTGGCGGCAATTGTTGAGCGTTTTGGGGGCTGGGTAAGTTTTGAAAATGTCCTGGCCGGCGGGTTTAGCGCCCACTTAACCATTCCTACGGCAGGGGATGAGCAACGAGAAGGATCTGAGGCTATTCGATAGCGCTCGCTGCGTTATCTCAGTCAATGAGCAATGGCTAGTCAATAACGGGCAGGTAAGTAAATAACGAACAGCAGTCAGGGGGATATATGAATAAAAAACCGTGGGGCAAGTTTAGTTTGTTGATGGGCACCAGCCTTATAGGCGGTAGCACTCTCGCAGGTGTGGCCTTTGCCGAAACAGGCGATGCCGAGCGTGGCCAGGCCGCCGCGGCAACCTGTACAGCATGTCATCAAGCTAACGGTAGCGGGATGAACATACCTGGAGGTGAGTCGTGGCCGCGTTTGGCTGGGCTTAATGCTGATTATATCGTTAAGCAGCTACACGATTTTAAAGAGGGACGTCGCCAAAACGCCACCATGATGCCCTTTGCTAACATGCTTAATGACCAGCAAATAGCGGATGTTGCCGCTTACTATAGCGCAATGCCTATCACCCCTGGCCAGGGTGGCGATGATGTGGACGACGCGCTATTGGCCCGTGGCGAACAGTTAGCTGAGCGTGGAGATTGGGATGCCTACATTGTGTCATGCAAGAGCTGTCATGGCCCGAATGGCACTGGCGTTGGGGAGGTGTTCCCCGGTATTGCAGGTCAGCACGCTGGTTACATAAGCAACCAGCTGCATGCTTGGCAAAATGATCAGCGCCATAATGATCCCCAAAACTTGATGGCAGCCATTGCCAAGCGCATGAGCGATGAGGATATCCAGGCGGTATCAGCGTGGTATGCCACCCAGGACGTTAGTGCCCAAGTCAGTAGTGAAGAAGGGGAGGTAGCGCAATGATTTTGCATAAAAAACGTCTCGTGCTAGCGCTAACAGGCTGTTCATTAGCTACCGGACTAGCCGTCAGCGCTTTCGCTGACAATGCTGCCGACCCATCGAACGAAGCGCCCTATCAGCGGTTAGTGGAGCTTGGCTTTCCTGCACCGCAAGAGGGCGAGTTAGTTCATGTTCCACCGACGATGGCAGACCTGGAAGACGCTGATATCCATCCAGAGCTAAAAAAGGTCATTCGGTATGGCTATGACCTATTTACCAACACGCAGCAGCTACGTGGTGAAAACGTTTTCAATGACATGAACTGCTCAAGCTGCCACTTAGGCGAAGGGCGTCAGCCGTTTAGCGCACCGGTCTGGGCAGCGGCGGTCACGCTGCCTGACTTCAGGGGTAAAAATCAGCATGTTAACAATCTTGAAGAGCGCATTGCTGGCTGCTTTGCTTACTCGATGAATGGTACGCCACCTGCCTATGGCAGTGATGAGATGCTCGCACTCAGCGCCTACCACCAATGGTTGGCTACTGGTGCGCCAATGTACCCCAGTCAGCCTATTTATGGGCGTGGTTTTCCTGCGCCAGACGAGCCAGATGAATCCCCCGATTACGCCCGTGGTGAAGCCGCGTACCAAGAAAACTGCGCCATTTGCCATCAAGACAACGGCGCTGGACACTATGAGAACGGCGAGTATGTGTTCCCCGCACCCTGGGGCGATGGCTCTAATAACTGGGGCGCAGGCATTGTCAGAGTCGATACCGCTGCAGGGTTTATTTACAACAATATGCCGCTAGGACAGCCACGCTCGTTAAGTGATCAGGATGCCTGGGACATTGCCTATTACATGACTAGCCAAGAGCGACCGCAAGATCCCCGTTACACGGGTGACGTTGCTGAGACACTAGAGCGCTTCGGCCCTACTTTTCATAAACGTTCGCTTTATGGGCAAGCCCGTGAGCATGACGGCCATGTCCTTGGCGACCATGCGAACTTTGGCGAAAAAGGCGATATCGAGCCATGGAACGTCGGTATGCCGCGTTTTGAAAACCTGACAGACGAGTAACTAGCTGAGGAGCAGCGATAGAAGCATCGCAACCAACGTATCCGGAAAAAAATAGTAGCCCGTGGTGGTATAACCCCACGGGCTAGTGATTGGTTTGAGGATGCTGGATGGGCGCTTTAAAACTCGCTTATATAGTTTGCTTTAAGGCGCTTCACCGCCCATCATTTCAATTAAACGCTCCTCGCTGGGTAAGCCTTGAATTCGGTCGATACGTAAACTGCCACTGTCTGTCTCGCGCTGGAAGGCGCTGGTGGGCGTAGCGTACAGGCCTAGCTCTTCAAAAAGCTGATTGTTGGCATATACCTGTTCTTCAATATCTCTAGGCTGAGCGCTTGCTGAAAGTGAATCGCCGCTGCTGTGGTCATGTAGCGCGGCAGAAGGGTCATCTGCACCTAATATAGTGGCCGCCAGAGCGGGACTGTTCGGCGCTAAGATGCCCACCATAATATGGCGCAGCTGCACTTCACCAGCCTCTACCCAGGGGCGGCTTTGTTGCCACAGTTGGCGACAGTAGGGGCAGTTAGCATCGGTAAAGGTATAGATAACCCGCGGCGCGTTTTCATCGCCATCTTGAATCCAGTGGCTCTCTTCCAGTAACGCCCAGGTTTGCGCTTCAAGCGGAACCCGAACATGCTCCTCTATCTGTGCTTCGGTGAGATCGTTGCCTTGATCATCCATTAGCGTGCCGATAATGGTGTGTTGGCCATCAGGCGTTAAATAAATCGCCAGCTCTTGGCCCTGCACGCTAGCACCGTAACCACGCATGCCCCCTGGCGCCTCAAACTGACCGTGAATCGTTATCCCCTGATTGGTGAGCGCTTGAACCGGTGCGGGCAGTTCTTCGGCATAGCCTGTCGAGATATTGCCAATGCCCGTTAATAGCAACAAGGTGCTTAAACGAGACAGGGAAAAGTATTTCATAAGTAAGTCCTTATGTGTGAAAGATACGCAGTGTAAGCCAGTAACGTTATGAGCAAAGGTAGGAGGTTGCCTCAACGTAATCGTTTCAAGCCTTGTTGAAGCGTTGCTCGGGAAAGTTCGCCAAAGTGCGTGTTCACGAGTTTTCCTTGCGCATTATAAAAAAGGGTAGTGGGCATGGCATGAGCCCCCGTTGCTCTCCCTAATGCATTGCTTTGGTCAAGCCACACATTATCAAGTGAAAGGTCATATTGATTCATAAATGTCTCAATGTGCTGGGCGCTTTCCCCCTGATTAACAAACACAAATGTGATGTCCTGCTGGGTATTTTGAGCTTCCTCAAAAACAGGCATTTCTCGAATACAGGGAGGGCACCAGCTTGCCCAAAGGTTAACAACCAGAGGCTGCTGCGTTTGCGTGGCAAGCTGAGGTAGGCTGGCAGGGTGGCCGTTCCGGTCTAATAAAGCGGTGGGAGGGAGTGGGCGCGATTGCTGTTCGATTAATAGCGTGCTACCAACCAGCATTCCCCAAGTAAGCAATCCCGCAAACAAGGCACCGCTTAAAGGCCTGCGTTGACGAGCAGAGCGCCAGAGAGCCCAGCTCGCGTAACTCAGTCCAGCAATAAAACCGGCTGCTAAATCAAAGCCACCGTCACGAATATCTAATCGGGAAATAATACCGTCATACGCTTCCCAGTAACGCACGACAAACACGACTCGGGCAGCCAGGAGGCCAATAAAAAATACCGTTATAAGCGTGTCGCTGACCGCTACGCGGTGTCGCCGCCCTAGTAACGCTCCTACCAGAAGCGCTATCAAAAAAGCCACTATTAAAACCAGCTGATGAAGGCTGAACCCCAAAGGGCCAATGACGATGCTTTGTTGCAGCATAATTAACGGTTAACTCAGTCAATGTTGAATGCTGCAGTATCTCAGTCGTCGATTATTTGACGATTATATTGGCTCATTGCTGAGACATTATGCCGCAATGCATTTTTCACGTATCTGCCACCATCCATCTTATTGCATAGGGAGGAAGCGTGGTCTCTTCCTGGGCGTTTTGCAGATCTAAAGCACGCCAAGCATGTTGGCTAAGTGTCTGCTCAAGTGCTTCTCCTACATTATCTAATGGCAGTAGCGTATCGGTGACATTAAACAGGGCAAGCAGGCGGCGGCCGTCGCTTAGCGGGCCTCGCTCAATGGCTAACACTTCAGGCGGCGTAGTCAGTACGCGTTGTGTGGCGTTGGGGTGGAAGCAGGGCTCTGTGCGCCGAAGTTCCAGCAAGCGGCTAAGCGCATGAAACACATCGTGGGTCGGCGTTGAGGGGCTTTCGAGTAACAGTGTTAGCTCATCACGCTGCCAGCGGCGTCGATTAATTGAGCGCAATCGGCCGCTGCGCTCCACTCCTTCGACATCGTTAAGCGTGCCGGTCAATGTATGAATATAGAGGGCGGGAATGCCCTGGAGCGTCAGCATAATAGCTTGGCTGCACAGGAAGCGGGCAATTTGCCAGGGGTCTGGTCCTCTACGCGTGCCGCGCATGGCCTCAAACCAAGTAATATTGATTTCGTAGGGCGAGTCACTGCCATCAGGATTGCTCCGCATGCTGACAAAGCCACCAAAGCGATGCATCAGTTCTAGCAGTGCATCTCGCTCATGGTCAGGTAGCACTCCTTCTAAAGGACGCACGCCAATCCCATCATGGCTCGCGGTGAAGTTTAAATAGGTGCAGTGTCTGGGCAGTATCGGCAGGCTGGCAAGCCATGTTTGAAGGGTAGTGGCTTCACCGCGGGTGAGTGTGTGCAATAACAAAGGGGGCAGGGCGAATTGATAGACCATGTGGGCTTCGTCTGGCGCCCCGTTGGCTAACCGTTCTAAGCCAAAGTAACTGATGTTTTCTGCGTGAGGGACATTGGTCTCGGTAATTATCAGCGTGCCCGGCGCTATTTCATCCACAATGGCGCGCAGTAAACGGACCACCGTATGGGTTTCGGGAAGATGGATGCATGGCGTGCCCAGACGCTTCCATAAAAATGCCACTGCATCCAGGCGAATGATACGCACGCCCTGTTGAAGGTAAAACAGCAAGATGCCAACAAACTCAAGCAATACGTCAGGGTTTTCAAAGTTTAAATCGATCTGATCTTCTGAGAAGGTTGCCCATACATGGCGCGTACCCCGACGCGTGGAAATGGGCACTAGCAATGGACTGCTACGTGGTCGAACCACGTCAGAAACATCGGTTTCTGGGTCTACTTCTATAAAGTAATCACGACCTGGCAAGCTTCCGGTTAAATAATCCACAAACCACAGAGACTCGCGAGACACGTGGTTTAGCACTAAATCGCCCATCACGTCATAGTGGCTTGCCAGCTCACGGATATGCTGCCAATCGCCTAGCTCTGGATTAACCTCACGGTAATGAATGACTGAAAAGCCATCATCGCTACTCCAGGGAAAAAAAGGCAGCACATGCACGCCGCTAATACGCTCCCCCAAATAGCGCTGAAGGAACTCATTAAGCACGGCAAGAGGCGGTGTTTCCTCTGCCACAATGGAATCACCGTAGCTAATGACCCATTGATCTTTTTCGCTCCATTTTGGTGCATTGTCGCCTTCAGCCGCGGTATTTTCAGTTATGGCTGGCGCCTGTGATGCACTGCGAAAGTGGTCAATGTGTTGTCCAAGACGGCGTTGTACCTCGCTGGCGCGGGGGCCGTAGAGGTGCGAAAGGAAATGGTGGACTGTCTGCTCAAATGGGGTCATAGGGATGTCCTCTTAAACAACCTACGACAAACGCTGCAGCTTGTGTGCCAAATCGTTACAATGCTAGGTTAACGCCGCGTTTAAAGAAGCGACTATTTTTGCTTGCAAGCGCCCTTAAACTGCATGTCGTTGTAGCGCGTGGCTACTCCGCTGCTAATAATAGTTTGCAATATTGCTTATATGTGCCGTTATCCGCACAAGCTGACACGCTGCACGTACTGACAACAGGTTGACTGCCATGCATTGCCCTTTTTGTGGTGCTAATGATACTCGAGTGACCGACTCGCGGCTGGTAGCCGACGGTGACCAGGTGCGCCGTCGTCGCCAATGCGCTAGCTGCCAAGAACGCTTCACCACGTATGAAACCGCAGAACTGATTATGCCGAGGGTCGTAAAATCCGACGGCTCACGCGAAACCTTTAACGAGAGCAAGCTGCGGGCAGGCATGTTGCGGGCGCTAGAGAAGCGTCCGGTGAGTGCTGAGGCAATAGAAGCCGCCGTGGAGCGTATTCGTCAATCGCTTCGTGCCCGCGGGGATCGCGAAGTTAATGCGCGGGATATCGGTGAAGCCGTCATGAAGGCATTAAGCAACCTGGATCAGGTGGCGTATATCCGCTTTGCATCGGTATATCGTAAGTTTCAGGATCTAGACGAATTTCGCGCTGAGATAGACCGTCTTTCTCAAGATCCAGGCGATCACCCTGCATCAGCCCACAGCGACCCAGATCGCGGAGAGGTTTGATGAACGAGTTGATGGAGAGAGGCTTTACCAGCGCTGATCATCAATTTATGGCGCGTGCTCTGCAATTGGCGGCGAAAGGGCTGTATACAACAGACCCCAACCCCCGGGTAGGCTGTGTTATTGTCCGCTACGATCAACACGCGGAAGGGCAGGTGGTTGGCGAGGGCTTTCACCTCCGTGCTGGCGAACCTCATGCAGAAATTCACGCGCTTAACGCCGCTGGTGCCAGGGCAGAAGGCGCAACGGCTTATGTCACGCTGGAACCTTGTTCCCATACAGGTCGCACTGGTCCTTGTGCCGGTGCGTTAGCGGATGCCAACGTTGCCCGCGTGGTCGTCGCAATGGTTGACCCTAACCCTTGCGTGAGTGGACGCGGTATCAAGCGGCTTCGGGAATCAGGAATTCAGGTAGATGTTGGGCTGTTGGAACAGGATGCCCGTGCGTTAAATCCTGGCTTTATTTCCCGTATGCAGCACAAGCGTCCCTTTGTGCGTTTAAAAATGGCCATGAGCCTGGATGGCCGTACTGCCATGGGCTCTGGAGAGTCACAATGGATTACTGGCCCAGAAGCTCGTAGCCAAGTGCAGCGTCTGCGAGCGCGTTCAAGCGCTATTTTGAGCGGCGTTGAGTCCGTCATTATGGATGATTCACGACTAACCGTGCGCGCAGACCAGTTGGGGCTCGATAACGCGGATACAATTAGTCAGCGGCAGCCACTACGCGTTATTTTGGATTCGCGTCTACGGTTACCGTTAGCGGCCGCTTGTCTTCGTGAACCAGGCCGCACATTGATTATTACCACTGAACACCACAGTGAAGAAAAACGCCAAAAGCTGGAAGCTGCAGGCGCTGACATTAAGGTACTGCCCGCGGCTCAAGAAGGCCGAATCGACCTCGCAGAGATGCTGAACTGGTTGGCTGAGCATGAGCAGGTAAATGAGCTGCTTGTTGAAACCGGCGCTACGCTGGCAGGCGCGCTGTTAGATGCAAATGCGGTGGATGAACTGCAGTTATTTGTTGCTCCCACGCTTTTGGGAGGCGAGGCTCGACCACTATTTGCGTTGCCCGGGATGACTCGCATGGCCGACCAGAAGCGCTTAACTATTAAAGAAATTCGAGCCGTTGGTAGTGACTGGCGCATCATCGCTAAACCATGCACTGACTAGCGCGCCGGGCCAGAGCAAGGTACCCTGACGCGCGAAATCGCATGTGTTGCGACCACTTATTTTGGAGATTCCATGGCGCATTCCTCTTCAGAGGGGTTGTCCCCTATCGCTGAGCTGGTGGAAGATATCCGCCAGGGCAAAATGGTGATTCTCATGGATGATGAGGATCGCGAAAACGAAGGTGATATCATTATGGCGGCCGAAAAAGTTCAGGCCGAGCATATCAACTTCATGGCACGTTATGCCTGTGGGCTTATTTGTATGCCCATGACTCGCGAGCGTTGCGAGCAGCTAAACCTACCGCTGATGGTGCGTGATAACGGCTCTGGATTTGGCACTAAGTTTACGCTCTCCATTGAAGCGACCGAAGGTGTGACCACCGGCATCTCAGCAGCTGATCGTGCGCGTACTGTTCAAGCGGCAGTGGCGGCGAATGCCAAGCCGACGGATATCGTACAGCCAGGGCATATATTTCCGCTGATGGCTGAACCTGGTGGTGTTCTACGTCGTGCTGGGCATACTGAAGCAGCCTGTGATTTAGCCTCTTTAGCAGGCTGCGATCCTAGCGGCGTCATCTGTGAAATCATGAATGATGATGGCAGTATGGCGCGTCGGCCTGAGCTTGAAGAGTTTGCTAAAAAGCATGGTATTAAAATTGGCACGATTGCCGACTTGATTCACTACCGTATCGTCAATGAACAAACGGTTGATGCGGTTGAAACTACCAGTGTGATGACGGCCCATGGGGAACTGGCGCTGCATGTGTTCCGGGACCGTATACAAGGTGCTCATCATTTGGCGTTAGTTAAGGGGCAACCAACGCCAGAGCAGGCGACAACGGTGCGTGTTCACTTAGCGGATACACTGCGTGATATCGTAGGGTTAATGAAAGATGAGCAGTGCCGTTGGGATGCCCATCGCGCGCTGGAAGAGATCGCTAATGCATCTGCGGGGGTCTTTGTGCTGATTGACGATGGTCGTCCTCACCAAGACTTGAAAGATCAACTCGATATTTTTCTGGATCGCGTGCGTCAACCGCGCACCAGCGATTCGGACGGTTCAGGTAACTACTTAACGATTGGTACTGGCTCGCAAATCCTACGCCATTTAGGGGTAGGCAAAATGCGGCTACTCAGCTCACCGTGGAAATTCTCGGCGCTCTCCGGTTTTGATCTCGAAGTTGTCGAGCGTCTAGGACCCAATGACACGGCGTATGAGCCAACTTCTCAGCAGGAATAAATTGATGCAATCCCTTTCGCAAGTTGAAGGCACTTTTGTGGATGTCGATGGCCGTTATGTCATCGTTGTAGGCCGTTTTAACCACCATGTGGTGGATAGCCTGGTGGAAGGCGCTATTGATAGCCTGACACGCCACGGCGTTGATGCGGACAATATTCATCTTGTCCACGTACCTGGTGCTTGGGAACTACCGCTGGCAGTAAAGCGTGTACTTAACGTCATGAAGCCCGATGCTGTTATCGCGCTGGGCGCTGTTATTCGTGGTGGCACGCCGCATTTTGAATATGTAGCTGGCGGCTGCAACACAGCCATCAACCACCTCCAGCTTGAGTTCGATACGCCGGTAGCAAACGGCGTGTTGACCGTTGAGTCTATCGAACAGGCGATTGAGCGGGCGGGCACCAAAGCGGGTAATAAAGGTACGGAAGCCGCAATGGCAGCGATGGAGATGGTCTCATTACTGCGAGCATTGCCGCTAGGAGACAACCAATGAGCGAACGTCGTGAGCGTAAGCCCTCTGCCGCGCAGCTAGGGCGCCACGCCGCGCGTGAGTTAGCGGTTCAGGGGATTTACCAGTGGCAAATGACAGGGAAATCGATCACCACTATCGAAGCTGAGTTTCGTAGCCAGGTAGCGGATGATGATCTGGAAGATTACGAAAACTGGGTGAAAGTAATGGAAATCGCTGATAAGGCGCTTTTCCATGAACTGCTGCATAACACGGTCCGGTTCAAAGCGGAGTTAGATCGTGAAATTGCGCCGCTGCTCGACCGACGCCTCGAAGACCTTGATGCTGTTGAGCTAGCCATCCTGCGCTTGGGTGCCTATGAGCTTTCTCGGCGGATGGAAGTACCTTACCGAGTAGTGATTAACGAAGGCGTTGAGCTGGCCAAATCATTTGGTGCCACCGACGGCCATAAATACGTGAACGGCATTCTCGATAAGTTAGCAAATCGCTTACGAAGTGCTGAGGTCAGCGCTCGCCGTCTGTAAGGCGAGCCTCCTGATAATGCGTTTAAGGGGCCTTTGTGCTTGGCGAATTTGAACTGATTCAACGCTACTTCATGTCGCCGCAGGAGGCGCACGCGACAGCTGGTATAGCGCTTGAAAATGGCGACGATGCAGCGCTTTTGGTGCCCCGAGCAGGTCAGCAGCTTGTGGTCAGCGTTGATACGTCGGTGAGTAACGTGCATTTTCCTCACGATGCGCCAGCACACGCGGTAGGACATCGCGCGCTGGCGGTGGCGCTCAGCGACCTAGCAGCCATGGGCGCGACGTCGCGTTGGTGCCTGATGGCAATGACGCTGGATAAGAGCGTCTTTAATGACCGCGAAGCTGCTGAACACTGGTTAGCAGGATACGCTGAAGGGTTTCACGCGCTTTGTCAGCAGCACGCCACTGCGCTGGTTGGTGGTGATGTCACCTCTGGGGCACTGACCATTGGTGTGACGGTGATGGGCGAAGTGCCAACTGGCCAAGCACTAACTCGCTCAGGTGCGCAGGTCGGCGATGTTATCGCCGTGACCGGTGCCTTGGGTGGTGGTGCCGGTGGCCTATCGCTTTGGCGCCAGGGCGAACGCGAATTGTCGCACCCACTGCTGGCTCGTTATTTGTTGCCGCAACCTCGCTTAGCTGCGGGTGTGGCACTGCGCGGTATTGCAACGGCGGCACTGGACATTTCGGATGGCTTGTTGGCAGATTTGTCGCACGTGCGTAAGGCATCTGGCATAGGCTGCGCACTAGACGTCGACGCGCTACCGTTGGCCGTAGGATTGCAAGAAACGTTAGGCCACGATGAGGCAATTAAAGCCGCGCTATCGGGTGGCGACGACTATGAGCTGCTGGTGACACTCTCACCAACGAACCTCGCTATCGCCCAGCAGCGGCTCGCCGATCTTGGCCTCTCGCTAACGGTGATAGGCCACTGTACCGAAACCCTAGGCGTGACTGGCGTTGCCGCCAGTGACTACGAAGGATGGCAGCATTTTAGCGGGGAAGCGCCATGAACCGAGCACCAGCGAGCGTATGGCGTCGGCCAACCCATTTTTTTGCCTTTGGCCTAGGCAGTGGTGCGGTCCCCTGGGCACCTGGCACCTTCGGGACGCTAGCAGCAATCCCTTTTTACTGGATGATGGCCGACCTCCCTTTGGCTTGGTATCTCAGCATTGTGTTTGTGGCGTTTGTAGTTGGGGTGTGGTTGTGTGACAAAACTTCCCATGACTTAGGCGTGCATGATCACTCCGGTATTGTTTGGGATGAGTTTGTTGGCTACTGGATAACCATGGCGGCAGTGCCCTTCTCGTGGGAGGCGGCTCTCTGGGGATTCATTGTTTTTCGTATTTTCGATGTCTTCAAACCGTGGCCCATCCGGTGGGCAGATCGGCGTGTTGCCGGTGGATTTGGCATTATGATTGATGACGTCATGGCGGGCATCTACGCGTGGAGTACGATGCATTTATGGTTTTGGCTACACTAAAAACCTACCTGCACAAACTGGCAGGTGAGCCACTTATAATAATAAATGGACTTAGCTGATTACCCGAAACTGATTACACAACGTCGGTGGTGAATGGCTCCAATCGTGGGGGTGTTCAAGGAGATCGCATGCGCAAGGAACGACTGATCGTGCCTATTCTCGCGGCCTTCGTGGTGGCGTGGGCAGTGGCACAACTGTTATCGAGCATTTTGTTTGAACGCAGCCTTCGTCAAGCACTAGAAGATTTGGAAGCGCGAGGAGAGTGGCGAGTTAGTCGCACGGAAAGCCGCCAAGGGTGGTTGACGTCTCAGGGAAAACTGCTTTTATCGCCCTTATTAGGGCGGCCATGGCGGTTAGAGCTTACATATCGTGCTCGTCATGGTGCGTTAAGTACCGACGTTGAAGGAACGCTACTGCCCCGTTTAGATAGCGTTTTGCAAAAAGCCGTAGGTGAGGTCTCTGCCCCGTCTATACCGCGCTGGCAAGGGCGCTATCATACGCTAAGTGGCCACAGTGAACTGCGTCTGGCACTTGCCCCTTTTGTGATCCAGCAAAATGGTCGTGAGCTATCGGTTCGTGGTGCCCGTATGCGCTTAGAAGGCGTATTTGGTGATTGGCGGTTGCGTGCGCTGCTCGACCAGCTCACGCTAACAGATGGCCCCGCTCATTTGACGCTGGGACCTTCGTCTCTTGAAAGCCGTTATACCTATATTGATGATGCCTACCACTTTGCTCAGCGCGACCATCTGCATGTTGAGTCGTTAGCGCTTCACTATCCTGGCTATGATATTCATGTGTCGCCGCTTGATGTTCACAGCCACATGGTGCTCGACGAACAAGAGCTTCGCTTGAATGGCGAACTAATCATTGGTGAGGTGAGCGTCCCAAGCGAAGCACCCGATACACCTTTGTTAAGCGGTCGGATTGAGGCCGAGCTTTCACGCTTAAATGCGGATGCTGTTCGCGCAACAATCTTGCGTTTGCGGCAAGAAGCCTCATGGGGCGACGCTAGCCTGCCAATGGCAGAAGGATTGCTGGTGCGTTTAGCCCCTGATTTAAAAGGTGTGTTGAGTGACTCGCCCCGTTTAGACGTTACAACGATCGCGATTGAAAGCCCGCTGCTAGGTATCAACGTTAACGCGGATGGTGCGCTCTTTTTTGATGCGCGTGGGCTTGATGAACTCATGATGACGAGGCTAGATAAGCCAGAAGAGCGCGCTCGCTGGTTGGATCGTATTGATGGTGATTTCACTTGGTACGATGCACCAACCGTGGCAGCCCTTTGGCTAGGCCTGCCTCTTGGTACGCGAGAACTAGAGTTTGATGTTGTTCGTGGCGAGCTGCGTGTTAATGGACGTCCGATGCCTCAGCTTTGAGCATAAGTGTTTTGAGTATCACGGCTTTCTAATAAACAGCGACGAGCTATGAAGCTGTTACCACTCTTCGAATACACTGCTTCAAATGGTGCCAAGGGTTGAAGTTCACCCCCTGTGCCCACATTCCTTAGACATTGCTAAGCGGATCAATCCGCTAGTCACTGTTATGGGAGGGCGCATGAGCGACCAGGATTACGACCGCGATCACGAACATCTCGATTGGCTGACGGACGATGAGTCCGACGCACCGCAAGACGATACCTCGAACAGTGAAGAGCACCGTTCAGACGGTGAGAAAGTTAATTCGTTAGTGCCTGCCAGCGATATGCTCCCAGAGCGTATCTATCTATTGCCGATTCATAATCGACCCTTCTTTCCCGCTCAGGTACAGCCGCTGGTCATCAACCGCGAGCGCTGGGAAGAAACCATGCGTCGGGTAGGCAATACGCCTCATCACACTATTGGTGTTGCCTTTGTTGGCGAGCAAGGTGTTGAGTCGTTGGATCACAACGGCTTTCCTGAGATTGGCACGGCGGTCAAAGTACATAAACTCCAGAGCGAAGATCAACAGATTCAGTTTATTGCTCAGGGGGTTAGGCGTTTTAAAATTCAGCGCTGGTTGTCTAAAGAGCCGCCTTATCTGGTGGAAGTCAGCTATCCCAAAGAACCAGTCGACGCTGAGAACGAAGAAACCCGCGCCTATGCGATGGCGATTATTAACGGCATCAAAGAGTTGCTGCCGATTAATCCGCTGTATGGTGAAGAGCTAAAACATTACCTCAATCGCTTTAGTCCTCATGAGCCCGGCCCGCTAACTGACTTTGCAGCTGCTATCACGTCTGCCAAGGGCCCCGAACTGCAGGATGTACTCGCCACGCTGTCGGTGGCTGAGCGTATGCACAAAGTTCTCCCGCTGCTGCGTAAAGAAATCGATGTTGCTCAGTTGCAAAGCGAGATCAGTGAGCAGGTAAATGCCCAGATGCAGGAGCGGCAGCGAGAATTTTTCTTGCGTGAGCAGCTTAAGGTCATTCAGCGTGAACTGGGTATTTCCAAAGACGACCGTGAAAACGACGTCGATACGTTTAGGAATCGCCTAGAGTCGCTGGTGGTGCCAGAGCGCGTTCAAGCGCGTATTGATGATGAACTCAACAAGCTCAGCGTGTTAGAAACCGGCTCGCCAGAGTACGGCACTACTCGTAATTACCTTGATTGGCTCACCTCGTTGCCCTGGGGCGTTACCAGCCAGGACAAGCTCGACTTGGCCCATGCCAGGGAAGTTCTCAACCGCGATCACGACGGCTTACACGATGTAAAAGAGCGGATTATTGAGTTTCTTGCCGAAGGTACCTTCAAGGGCGATGTAGGTGGCTCGATTGTGCTGCTGGTCGGCCCTCCTGGGGTCGGTAAAACCTCGATTGGGCGCTCTATTGCTGAAGCGTTGGGCCGTGAGTTTTATCGCTTCTCTGTGGGTGGGATGCGCGATGAGGCTGAAATTAAAGGTCATCGTCGTACGTACGTGGGCGCAATGCCCGGCAAACTAGTGCAGGCCTTTAAAGAAGTCGAGGTCGAGAACCCTGTGATTATGCTCGATGAGATTGATAAGCTGGGCCAATCATTCCAGGGCGATCCTGCATCAGCACTGCTTGAGGTTTTAGACCCTGAGCAAAACGTCGATTTCCTGGATCACTATCTCGATGTGCGCATGGATCTATCCAAAGTGCTGTTCTTGTGCACCGCGAATACCCTGGACTCTATTCCAGGTCCGTTGCTTGATCGTATGGAGCAGATCCGTCTTTCTGGTTATATCGCCGAAGAAAAGCTACAGATCGCTAAGCACCATCTATGGCCGAAGCTGTTGAAACGCGACAACCTGGCTAAGAAACGTATCAACTTAACGGATGCCGCGCTCAAGCAGGTTATTGACGGCTATGCCCGTGAGGCAGGCGTTCGCCAGCTTGAAAAACAGCTGCATCGTATTGTTCGCAAGGCAGCCGTAAAGCTGCTGGAAGAGCAGGTGGATACGGTAAAAATATCGGTTAAAAATCTGGAAGAGTTCCTAGGAGCACCGCTATTCCGCAAAGAGAAAGTGCTGAAAGGCGAAGGCGTTGTTACCGGGCTTGCCTGGACCTCCATGGGCGGCGCAACACTGCCTATCGAGGCGGGCAAAGTCCATGCGCTGGATCGCGGCTTTAAACTCACCGGCAAGCTTGGCGATGTGATGAAGGAGTCCGCCAATATTGCTTACAGCTACACCCTGGGCCACTTGCAAGAGTATGGTGCCGATGCCGACTTCTTTGACTCGGCGTTTGTGCATCTTCACGTGCCTGAAGGGGCGACACCCAAAGACGGCCCGTCGGCAGGGGTCACAATGACCACGGCGCTGCTTTCGCTAGCCAAGCATCAGGCGATTAACCGCCCCTTGGCAATGACCGGTGAATTGACCTTAACCGGGCAAGTCTTACCGGTGGGAGGAATTCGAGAGAAAATTATTGCCGCACGCCGCAGCGATATTTTCGAGGTGATACTACCCGAAGCCAATAAGCGCGATTACGAAGAGCTTCCCGATTATTTGAAAGAGGGAATGACGGTGCATTTTGCAAACCGCTATCGTGATGTAGCCAATGTGGTCTTCACGTAGACGCTTCAATCAACCGTTAAACAACCGTTTAGTTAAGCCGCCGCACCAAAGAGTGCGGCGTTTTTGTAGGGTTATTCAAAGATTAAATTGCCTTGCGGCGAGTGATAATAGAGGCAAATCAAAATTAAAAAAGTCCCTGGGGAGCCTCTGTATGCGCAATAACCAACCCGTCACTCAGCGTGAGTACACGCTTGACGATGAAACTGTGCTGATTTCACGTTCCGATTTGAAGGGCAATGTGACCTACGCTAACGCTGCGTTTGTCGAGGTCAGCGGCTATACCCGCGATGAATTGATGGGAAGCCCTCATAACCTAATTCGCCACCCGGATATGCCGGAAGCAGCCTATGCAGATTTCTGGAAGACGATTAAGTCAGGTGCGAGCTGGCAGGGGACGGTCAAAAATCGTCGTAAAAACGGCGATCATTATTGGGTCACTGCTAGCGTAGCACCGCTCAGGGATGGCGACCGTATCGTAGGGTATACCTCGTTGCGGCGCAAAGCCTCGGCTCAAAGTATTGCGCTGGCAGAAACCGTCTATAAAGAAATACGCGAAAAAGGTAAATCTCGCCGCTACACGCTGGCGCAAGGGGCGCTAAGGCGCCGTGGTGTGGGAGGCTTTTTGGCTCGCTTTCAGTTTAATAGCCTAAAAGCTAAGTTAACGGGCATGGTCGTAGCGTCCATTATCTTAATGGGGTTAGCAGGCGGCCTAGGGATGTACGGCTTAATGGTTTCTGGTGAGCGTCTTGATACGTTAAATCGCTCAGGGCTAGAAGCCGTCGCCAACCTTCAGCGAGTAGAGCGCCAAATCGGCCAGGTGGTGGCTCAGTTGGAACCTGCTGTTCGTAACCCTCGCCGGGTTGATGTTGATGCAGTTGCCGCGTCAGTTAGCGAATATTCTCAGTCAATACAAACGCTTTGGAACGAGTATCTTACCGACAGCAATGCCAGTGCTGAGCGTCTACAAGCGTTTAGTGCAGGATTAGCGACCTGGATCAGCAGTGTCGATACCACGGTGACGGCGGTCAGTGACGCAAATGGCTTTGCCGCTTTCGAAGCCTTTAACGACGGCGTACAACCTATCACAGAGCAGTTAAGAGAGAGCAGTAGCCAGTTAGTTAGCGATGAGCGAGCAAATGCTGAAGCGCTGGTGGGTCAGGCACAACAGGGGCGTCAGCAGATGCTGATTGCTCAAGTGGTGTTGATGCTCATTGGTTTGCTGTTGATGGTAGGTCTCAGTACGGTGATTTTAAGATCCGTGTTGCGCAGCGTAGAAGGGGCGCGGCATATTACTTTTCAAATTGCAGCAGGTAATTTGGCTGCTCGCGAACGCCGTGAAACGAAAGACGAACTGGGCGAGCTGCTTTATTCGTTGGATACCATGCGCTTTAGCTTGGCGAGTATTGTCGGTGACGTAGAGTATCGAGTGTCGGTTGTCACGCCGGCCGTTCAGCAAATTGCCGCTGAAAATGAAGAGCTGGCTTCTCGCACCGAGCAGCAGGCGTCATCACTGCAGCAAACGGCCTCAAGCATGGAAGAAATGACGTCCACGGTGCAGCAAAATACTGAAAATGCCCGCCAAGCGACGGAGCTGGCGGTGCAGAATGCCTCAAGCACCCGCGATACCCGAGAGCAAATGCAGCAGTTGGTCGCAAGAATGCAGCGTATTGCCCAAAGTGCTGAAAAAATGGCGGAGATGATAGGCGTCATTGACGGGATCGCTTTCCAAACGAATATCCTGGCACTCAATGCTTCGGTCGAAGCGGCACGTGCCGGAGAGCATGGCCGAGGTTTCGCGGTGGTGGCTAGTGAAGTGCGTAACTTGGCGAGCCGTAGTGCCGATGCGGCCCAAGAAATTCGCAAGATGATTGAAAGTACGACGCAAGAGGTCAGTGGCGGCCGTGGTGCGGTCGAGCAAGCGGAACGAGCCATCGACAATGTGATGCAGCAGGTCAGCCGTGTCAGTGAGCTGATGGAGTCGATTAGCACCGCCTCAAGCGAGCAAAGCAGCGGTATTGGCCAAATTAATTCCGCGATTGCTGAAATGGATAATGTGACTCAGCAAAACGCCACTAAAGTACAAACCATTGCGGCCTCTGCGGATAATTTAGCGCTAGAGACGTTTGAGCTGGCGAATGTCGTGGATGCCTTCCGCCTTGAAGGCGCTCAGGAAGAAAATATTCACTCTGCCCGGGAAAAACTACAGCAGGTTAATCAAGCGCAGCGTAAAGCGTCACTGAAACTGCCCTCAGGAGGAGGTGCTGCGGCAAGAGAGTTGGCTAGTCAAGACCACTCTGCACAGTGGGAGACGTTTTAACTGCGACAAATTGGCAAGGGAGGTTGCTCTCACCATCTAGTCTCCGCGGTGCGCTCATGCCACAATCTAAGGCCGCTGGATTCATTTGCCTGTCGCCAAGAATGCGGCAGGCCACGATAAAGATGTAGAAGAGGACACCATGCCCGAGTATCGCTCCCGTACGACCACCGCCGGCCGTAATATGGCCGGCGCCCGCGCCCTTTGGCGCGCCACCGGTATGAAAGACGATGATTTCCATAAGCCCATTATTGCGGTTGCGAACTCGTTTACCCAGTTTGTGCCGGGCCATGTTCACTTAAAAGACATGGGCCAATTGGTCGCACGTGAAATTGAAAAAGCTGGCGGTGTGGCTAAAGAGTTCAACACCATAGCGGTAGACGATGGCATCGCGATGGGGCACGACGGCATGCTCTATTCGCTGCCCAGCCGCGATATTATCGCTGATAGCGTTGAGTACATGTGTAATGCCCACTGTGCCGACGCGCTAGTGTGTATTTCCAACTGCGACAAAATTACCCCAGGGATGCTGATGGCGGCCATGCGCCTCAATATTCCGGTCATTTTTGTTTCGGGTGGGCCCATGGAAGCGGGCAAAACCAAGCTGCTAGATCACGGCCTAGATCTGGTCGATGCGATGGTTATGGCGGCTGACGATAGCGTTGATGATGAAACCCTGGCTGAAGTCGAGCGCAGTGCTTGCCCCACCTGCGGCAGTTGCTCGGGTATGTTTACCGCTAACTCGATGAACTGCCTAATGGAAGCATTAGGCTTGGCGCTACCTGGTAATGGTACCGTGCTGGCGACTCACTCAGACCGTCGGCGCCTGTTTGAAACCGCTGGCCATCGCATTGTAGAGCTGGCCAAGCGCTACTATGAAGGCGAAGAGGCCCACTTACTGCCCCGTGCGATTGGTAACAAAGCAGCGTTCAAAAATGCCATGACGTTAGATATCGCCATGGGCGGCTCTACGAATACGATTTTGCATTTGCTGGCGGCGGCCCAAGAAGCGGAAGTCGACTTCTCCATGGCGGATATTGATCGGCTTTCCCGTGAGGTACCGCAACTATGTAAAGTGGCACCCAATACCCAGAAATACCATATCGAAGACGTTCACCGTGCAGGTGGCATTATGGCTATTCTGGGCGAGTTGGATCGTGCGGGAGTGCTGGACACGTCAGTGCCAACGGTTTACGGCGATAGCCTAAAAGCGGCGCTGGAAGAGTGGGATATTATGAGCTCGCCAAACGCTGAGGTGGTCGAGTTCTTTAAAGCAGGCCCTGGTGGTATTCCAACCCAAACCGCTTTCTCACAAAGCGCCCGCTGGCCAAGTCTAGATGGCGATCGTGCGACCGGTTGTATTCGCGACCTAGCGCATGCGTTCTCAACAGAAGGCGGTTTGGCTGTGCTTTACGGCAACATCGCCCTCGATGGTTGCGTGGTTAAAACGGCAGGCGTTGACGACTCGATTCTCGTGTTCGAAGGCAAAGCCCACGTCGTTGAATCCCAAGATCAGGCAGTGGCCAATGTATTGGACGGTAAGGTCAAAGAGGGCGATGTAGTGGTTATTCGCTACGAAGGTCCTAAAGGCGGTCCTGGCATGCAGGAAATGCTCTATCCGACCTCGTACTTAAAATCCAAAGGGCTGGGTAAGGCCTGTGCATTGTTGACAGATGGCCGCTTCTCTGGCGGGACGTCTGGGCTTTCCATTGGTCATGTTTCCCCCGAAGCGGCGGCAGGCGGCGCGATTGGTTTGGTTGAGCAGGGCGATACCATTCTGATTGATATTCCCAACCGTACGATTAACGTGCAACTACCTGATTCAGTATTAGCGCAGCGTCGTGAGGCGATGGAAGCTAAAGGCAAAGACGCCTGGAAGCCCGTCGAACAGCGCCCTCGTAAGGTAACGCCTGCACTGAAAGCCTACGCATTGCTGGCCACGTCAGCAGACAAAGGTGCGGTTCGCGACCTTTCCAAGCTCGACTAGGTGTAGGTACTATGTAAAACAGCCCGTGCAAAGCGGGCTGTTTTATGTGGACTGCTTTTATGCCCAATGCAAACCGTCAAAACGACTAAGGAATGTAATGAAGGCGATTATCAACGTTGGCCTCGTTGGCTATGGATTTGCGAGTAAAACGTTTCATGCGCCACTCATTCAGGCAACGGAAGGCTTGGATTTAGTCGCAGTATCCTCTAGCGATGCCGCCAAAGTGCATGCTGACTTGGATGTTGAGGTTGAACGCCAAGCACTGGCGTTATGTCAGCGCAGCGATATTGATCTCATTGTTATCCCGACACCTAATGACACGCATTTTCCACTCGCCAAAGCGGCGTTGATGGCGGGTAAACACGTAGTCGTCGATAAGCCGTTTACCGTCACACTTTCAGAAGCCAAGCAGCTCAAAGCGCTGGCGATTGATAAAGAGCGTTTGGTATCGGTATTTCATAACCGCCGTTGGGATAGTGACTTCCTTACTATTAAAGCGCTGCTTGAAGCCGGTACGTTAGGCCGTGTCACCGGGTTTGAGTCGCGTTTTGATCGTTTTCGGCCTGAGGTTCGTGACCGCTGGCGCGAAAAAGCCACGCCGGGAGGTGGGATTTGGTATGACCTAGGCCCTCACTTGCTTGATCAAGCCTGTGAGCTGTTTGGGATGCCAAATGCCATCATGCTGGATCTAGGCGTGCGCAGAAATGACGCCAAAGCCGATGATGACTTTTTAGCGCTGCTGGAGTACGACGGCTGTCGCGTTAGCCTTAGCGCTGGCACGCTGGTTGCCGAATCAACACCGCGCTTCCGCATTAATGGAACGCAAGGCAGCTACCTTAAATACGGCCTAGACCCTCAAGAGGATCGCTTAAAAGCGGGAGAGGTGCCAACGCCTGCGTGGGGTGCCGATTCACCAGGTACGCTAATCCTTCGCGAGGGTGATGGCGAAGAAGCACCGCTAGTGCGTCACGAGCATGCTACCCAGGCGGGTGACTACCTGGCTTATTATCAAGGCGTATCCGTCGCGATTCGTGATAAAACGCCGCTGCCGGTTGATATCGAAGATGCGCTACGCAGCATGACGCTCTTGGAAGCTGGCCTAGACAGCCACCGCCAACGCCGCTGGATACCGTTGAAGCATCACTTGTAAGCAGTTGGGGCGGCTGCCACTGGGCGTCGTTCCGCCACCCTCCGCGGGTGCCTCACTCGCTCGTTCCTCGCGAGATTCGTTACCACGCGCTACATAACTTATTGAGCTGGCGGGTTTTGTAGTGCGGTGTAAGCGTCAGCGCACCCGCAAAAGCAGCGCGGCTTTACAACAAATCCATTGCGCTATTACGTTTCTCTTCGCGTAGCTTATCCCTTGCGATATAGAGCGCGGCGATGGCGCGGGCTTCGTGGAAGTCGTCACGTAATAGCAGTGCCGGTAGTTCCTCAATGGCATGGGTTTCGACAATCAACGGCTCTGGCTCGTCGCCTGGCAGGCGCTTGGGATAAAGATCGGTGGCGATGAGTACCTGCATGCGGTGGCGCATATAGTTAGGCGCAAGCGATAACTCCACCAGCGGTTCAATGCGATGCGCGCCAAAGCCGCACTCTTCCATTAGCTCGCGGTTGGCAGCAGTGACAATATCTTCGCCGGGGTCAACTAGCCCCTTTGGCAGCGTCAGCACGTAATCTTCAAAGCCCGCCGCATATTCACGAATAAGCAGTACGTGCTCCGGATCGGGCATGGCAATAATCATTACCGCGCCGCGGTCTGCGCCGGTTAAACGTTCAAACTGGCGCTCTTCACCATTAGAAAAGCGCAAGTCAAGCGACTCAACCTGGAATAAACGGCTTTTGGCGACGTTGGTTCGCGCCAAAATTTGCGGCTTTTTCAGGTAGTCATGTGGGGTATTGCCTGTTGAAGCGTCGTGGAGTGACATCATGCCTCCGTGGCTGCAAAAAACGGGTTACGCTACAATAGCATGCTTACTCTTTCATACTGGAGCGGCAATGATTGATTGGCGCGAGATTGATACTGTCTTACTCGATATGGATGGCACGCTGCTGGATCTGCACTTCGATAGCCATTTCTGGCTAGAGCACCTGCCAAAACGCTATGTTGAGCTTCATCAGCTAGACGCAGCGAGCCAAGAAGCGCTGCGTGCGCGCATTATCGGTGAGCAGGGCACGCTGAACTGGTACAGCCTTGCGTACTGGAGCCGCGAACTTGGGGTGGATATCGTGGCGCTGAAACGCGAAGTACAGCACTTGATAGGTCTGCGTAGCGATGCGTTAGACTTTTTGACCTGGCTGAAGCAAGCCCACCCCCGTGTCATTCTAGCGACCAACGCAGACCGTGCCAGCCTCGCGCTAAAATTACCGCTGACAGGGTTGGAAAACTACCTCGACGCCATCATCTCATCAGAAGATGTGGGGGCTGCCAAAGAGGAGCAGGCTTTCTGGTTTGCGCTTCAAGAGCGAGAGCCGTTTGATTCAGCGCGCACGCTGTTTATCGATGATAATGCACGTGTGCTCGAAAGTGCCCGTGAGTTTGGTATCAAACACTTACTCGGTATTAAGCAGCCAGATAGCCAGCGGCCTGAAAAAGAACTGCAGGAGTTTATTGCCCTAGACCGGTTTGCCCAACTGCTGCCAGATAACCTGCCAGGGCAGCGAGGAGAGCGTTAATGAGCGACAGCGTTCGCTTGGATAAGTGGCTATGGGCCGCACGGTTTTTCAAAACCCGTGCCCTAGCCAAAAAAGCGATAGAAGGCGGTAAAGTGCATTATGACGGTGGCCGCGTAAAAACCAGCAAAAATGTCGAGCTGGGGGCGCTTATTCGCGTTCCCCAAGGGTGGGATATTTTTGAGGTGGAAGTGGTTTCGCTTTCCGACCAGCGTCGCGGCGCGCCAGAAGCGCGTAAACTCTACGCTGAAACGGAGGAAAGCGTGCAACGCCGAGCCAAAGAAGCTGAAGCTCGTCGTCTCACCAATGAAGCCATGCAGCACCCACTCAAACGCCCTGATAAAAAACAGCGGCGTGACATCCAGCGCTTCCAGCGCCAACAGGGCGATTAAACACGCGCTTATTCGTCATGGCGGTAAGCCTTCTCTCTACTTCTCCGACGGTTTCCTTATGTCTGATCAAATCCAACGTTTTATGTTTGACCAAACCAACGTGCGAGGTGAAATCGTCACGCTCAGCACTGCCTATCATGAGGTGCTTGACCGCCACGCTTACCCGCCAGCGGTTAATGAGCTGCTGGGTGAGCTGTTGGCGGCGGTCGCTTTGCTAACCGACACGGTAAAACTAGACGGCACCTTAAGCATTGAAGTGCGAGGACGAGGCTCATTGGCACTCTTAATGGCCGAGTCCAACCCCGGTGGTGAGCTGCGTGCGATCGCGCGAATCGCGGAAGACGCTGTGCTGCCCAGCGAATATGCCAGTTTCCGAGAGCTGGTGGGGGAAGGGCAAATTGTGATTACCCTAGATCCAAAGGAAGGGCATCGATATCAAGGTATTGTTGCGCTTGATCACGCTACCTTGGGGGGCTGCCTAGAAGCCTACTTTGGCCAATCAGAACAGTTGCCAACCCGCCTTTGGCTCGCGGCTGACGGCGAGCGTGCAGGTGGGCTGCTGCTTCAACGCCTGCCCGATGCCTCACAAAACCAAGATGTTGACGCCTGGGAACGCAGCGTTCATCTCGCTGACACCATTAAGACTGAAGAGCTTCTAGGGCTGGAGCAGCGCGAAGTACTGTACCGGCTCTATCACGAAGAGACGGTTAGAGTGTTCGAGCCGAAAGCACTACGCTTTGGCTGCACCTGCTCGCGGGAGCGAATGAGCCATGCGTTATACACACTTGGCGAACAGGAGCTGCGCGATATTTTGCGCGAAGAAGGCGCAATCGATACGCAATGCCACTTTTGCCACACGAAATATCACTACACAGCCGCAGAGATTGAAATTTTATTAGAAAATCCGGACGCGCCACCCCCAGTGATTCATTGATTGTGTAGTCGCAGATGATGGCATGGGTATTGAAGTCGTATGTGTGCCGCGCTAGTCATAGCAAAGCCTATAGGATGCCTGCCGAACGATTGTTTGAAAATATACTGCGCTGCAACACAAAATGTAGTGTCATTGTAGTAGTTTAACTACAAGATATTTGATGAAAGCCCCCGTTTCCCGGGGGCTTTCTTTTTGCCATAATGCGCCGGACTTCAGCGCACTCAGCCCGTGGTATTGGAAACAATAAGCGGCTGAGGTGATTTCTCAAGGCGTCGTTGACGCCCGGTAAATTCGAGACCCAGGAATCGACATGACCACGACTCAAGCCGCTCCCCAAGCCCACGTTAATCTTAGCAGCGCCGAACTGATCGAGCGCGCCGTGGCCCGTGGTGAAGGCCGCCTGTCGGCTAATGGTGCGCTGGTGGTAAACACCGGTCTGCGCACAGGGCGTTCACCGAAAGATCGCTATATCGTCGACGAGTCCTCTACTCGCGATAGCATCGACTGGGGAAGCGTGAACCGCCCGTTTGATGCTGAGAAATTTTCAGCGCTGTGGGCACGTGTAGAAGACTATCTGGGTAGCGGTGAGCACTTCGTAGCTGAACTGCATGTAGGCAGTGATAACACGCACTACTTACCCGTTCGTGTTACCACAGAAACGGCTTGGCAAAACCTGTTTGGCCGCACCATGTTTGTGCGCCCGCAGGCATACAACACAGCGGTTAAAGATGAGTGGACGATTCTGAACGCCGCGGGCTTTGAGTGTGACCCCAGCCGCGACGGCACCAACTCTGATGGCTGTGTCATTATTAACTTTGCCGAGCGCAAAGTATTGATTGCTGGTATGCGCTATGCCGGTGAAATGAAGAAAGCAATGTTCTCGGTGCAGAACTACTTGTTGCCAGAAGCTGATGTTCTGCCGATGCACTGCTCTGCGAACGTTGGTGAAGACGGCGAAACCTGTTTGTTCTTCGGCCTTTCAGGTACGGGTAAAACCACGCTTTCCGCTGACCAAGCGCGTTACCTGATTGGCGATGATGAGCACGCGTGGGGCGACGGTATCGTCTTTAACATGGAAGGTGGCTGCTACGCTAAGTGTATCGACCTTTCTGAGAAGAACGAGCCGGTTATCTGGAACGCGATTAAGTTTGGTACCGTGCTGGAGAACGTTGTTCTTGACGATCGTCGCGAGCCGGATTACGCCGACGACAGCCTGACTCAAAACTCTCGTGCCGCCTATCCGCTAGAGCACGTTGAAAAGCGTGTACCGGAGAACCTGGCTGGTGAGCCTAACGCTATCGTCTTCCTGACCTGCGATATGTCTGGCGTATTGCCGCCCGTATCGATTCTTTCCAAAGAAGCCGCCGCGTACCATTTCTTGTCAGGCTACACTGCGAAAGTGGGCTCTACCGAAATGGGTTCATCTGAAGGCTTGGCTGCCACATTCTCTACCTGCTTCGGTGCGCCGTTCTTCCCGCGTCCTGCGCGTGAATACGCCGATCTGTTGATCAAGCGGGTAGACAAAAAAGATGCTCAGGTTTATCTCGTCAACACCGGTTGGACAGGTGGTGCCTACGGCGAAGGTGGCTCACGTTTCTCTATCCCGACTACTCGCGCCATCATCAGTGCTATTCAGTCCGGCGTGCTGCGTGATGTTGAAACCCAGCACATCGACGGCCTGAACCTTCAAGTGCCTGTAGCCGTGCCGGGTGTCGACTCTAGCCTGCTCAATCCTCGCGAGACGTGGGCTGACCAAGATGCCTACGACCGTCACCTGCAAGATCTTGCCACTAAGTTCGTTGATAACTTCAAGAAGTTTGAAGGCGTTAACTCGGCAATTATCAAGGCAGGTCCGCAGTTAACCTGATATGTACGATAGGGTAAAGATTGTCAAACGTTTGAATAACTAATCGAACGTTTGGGCAGTCAAGTAGTCAAAACGGGACGGTGCTAAGGCGCCGTCCCGTTTTTGTGTCTATGTGCTTGACGTATTAAGGGGGAGTGCGCAAATGAAACGTCGTCACTTTTTGGGTCTTGCGGGACTAACGGGACTGGCAGGTGCTCTTCCGGGCGTCTCGTTTGGCTTTCCGCGATTAGACCTTGAAGCAGCTCCTGGCCTTGAAAAGCTTGAATTAAGCGAAGAGGAATGGCGTGAACGCCTGACTGATGAAGCATTTTACGTGCTCCGCGAAGAGGGAACTGAGCGCGCCTTTTCAAGCCCCCTGGACGGAGAGGTTGGGGAAGGTGAGTACCGCTGTGCTGGGTGCGATCTTGTGCTTTTCACCAGCGCAATGAAGTATGACTCTGGCACCGGTTGGCCCAGTTTTTTCGAGCATGTTGAGGGCCACTTGTTAAGCAAGTTGGATTTCAAGCTGGTGTGGCCACGTACAGAGTATCACTGTGCGCGCTGCGGCGGTCATCAAGGTCATGTCTTTGGTGATGGCCCAGAGCCTACCGGTTTGCGTTGGTGCAACAACGGTGTAGCGTTGCGGTTTGTGCCTGCATAAAACATTATCCGAGGGTGCCTCGTTTGCTCGTCCCTCGCAAGACTCGTTACACCGCGCTACAGGGATGCAGCCATTGAACTCAGTGGTGTTGTAGCGCGTGGTAAGCGAAGCGCACCCGCGAGGGTAGTGCGAAGGCTGGAGTTGATCATGTGCCCATGGAGTGTCGCGGGTGCCTCGTTTGCTCGTCCCTCGCAAGACTCGTTACACCGCGCTACAGGGATGCAATCATTGAGCTCAGTGGGATTGTAGCGCGTGGTAAGCGAAGCGCACCCGCGAGGGTAGTGCGAAGCGGTGCTGGAGTTGATCATGTGCCCATGGAGTGTCGCGGGTGCCTCGTTTGCTCGTCCCTCGCAAGACTCGTCACACCGCGCTACAGGGATGCAGCCATTGAACTCAGTGGGATTGTAGCGCGTGGTAAGCGAAGCGCACCCGCGAGGGCAGCTTCCCCATCGTGGCCAATTCATGCCAGCATCGTGCGATTGTGGTACCTTGTCGGCACCTCGAATGCTGCATGAGTTAGTTGCACGTTATGGATGTCAAACAACGCATTATTTCACGCTTAGCCACTGAGCTAAACGTACGGCCTGAACAGGTCTCCGCAACGGTAGAGCTTCTGGATGGTGGCGCTACCGTGCCGTTTATTGCTCGTTATCGTAAAGAGGTAACGGGTGCCCTCGATGATATTCAGCTGCGCCAACTGGATGAGCGCCTGCGCTATTTGCGCGAGCTGGAAGAGCGCCGTGAAGCCGTACTAGCGGCTATCGATGAGCAAGGCAAACTGGATGCCACGCTGAAAGCAACGATTCAGGCAGCTGAGACGAAGCAGCGCCTAGAAGACTTATACCTACCGTTTAAGAAAAAGCGCCGCACGAAAGCTCAAATTGCCCGTGAAGCGGGCTTAGAGCCACTGGCGGATGCCCTGTTGGCCAATCCGCAGCTTAATCCCGAAAGCGAAGCAGCGCAGTACCTGCGTCCTGCAGAAGGCGATATTCCAGCCATTGAAGATGCCAAAGCCGCCCTTGATGGTGCTAAGCAAATTCTCATGGAACGCTTCGCCGAAGACCCTGAACTTATTGGCCGGTTGCGTGAACGGTTATGGCAAGAGGGCGAATTAAGTGCCCGCGTGCTAGATGGCAAGCAGCAGGAGGGCGCGAAGTTCTCTGACTACTTCGAACATGACGAGAAACTGGCCAAGGTGCCATCTCACCGTGCGCTGGCTATGTTCCGTGGTCGCAACGAAGGTATTCTAAGTCTGGCGATTCGTCTGCCGGGCGAAGAGGACGCGCCAATTCATCCGGCCCAGGTCGCCATTGCCAAACAAGTGGGTATTAGCGATGAAGGCCGCCCCGCCGACAAATGGTTGAGCGAAGTAGTGCGCTGGACGTGGCGTGTAAAGCTCTATACCGCGCTTGAAACCGAGCTGTTGGGTCGCCTGCGCGAGCAGGCAGAGTTAACCGCTATCGAGGTGTTTGCCGCCAACCTGAAAGACCTTTTGCTGGCAGCACCTGCAGGGCAAAAAGTGACGCTCGCGATTGACCCGGGCCTAAGAACCGGCTGCAAGGTTGCGGTGGTGGATGCGACCGGTCAATTTATCGACCAAGCGACGATTTACCCTCATGCGCCGCAGAATCGCTGGGACGAATCGCTCAATGTGCTCGCTAAACTGGTTAAACAGCATGGCGTTCAACTCGTTGCTGTTGGCAATGGTACTGCCAGTCGCGAAACCGACAAGCTGGCAGGTGATCTGCTGAAGGCGTTAGCGCCCGAACATCGTTTAAGTAAAGTCATGGTGTCTGAGGCCGGTGCGTCGGTTTACTCCGCGTCGGAATACGCCTCTCGCGAGCTGCCAGATCTTGATGTCACCGTACGCGGCGCCGTCTCTATTGCTCGCCGCCTGCAAGACCCGCTTGCAGAACTGGTGAAAATCGAGCCGAAATCTATCGGTGTTGGTCAGTATCAGCACGATGTCTCCCAGGTGCAGCTGTCGCGTAGTCTAGAAGTCGTGATAGAAGACTGTGTTAACGCAGTCGGTGTGGATCTCAATACGGCATCTAGCGCATTGCTTTCACGTGTTGCTGGGCTAAGTGCTGCCATTGCTGAAAATATTGTTGCCCAACGCAACGTTAAAGGTGCCTTCACAAGCCGTAAAGAGCTGTTGGAAGTCAGCCGCCTTGGGCCAAAGACGTTTGAGCAGTGTGCTGGTTTTTTACGCATCAGCAACGCCGAAAATCCGCTGGATGCCAGCGCCGTTCACCCAGAGGCTTATACGCTGGTAGAGCGTATTGCCAAGCAGAATAGTCGAGATATAAAAGGTCTGATTGGTGATAGTGCAACGCTAAAAGCACTGAAACCCGCCGACTTCGCTGATGAGCGTTTTGGTGTTCCTACCGTCAGCGATATTCTCAAAGAGCTAGATAAGCCAGGACGCGACCCGCGCCCTGAGTTTAAGGCGGCTGAATTCCGTGAAGGCGTCGAAACGCTCAAAGACCTGAAGCTGGGCATGGTACTGGAAGGTACCGTCACCAACGTGACCCACTTCGGTGCCTTTGTAGATATTGGCGTTCATCAAGACGGGCTCGTGCATATTTCAGCGCTCTCTGACCGCTTTATCGATGACCCCCGCAGTGTAGTAAAAGCAGGCGATATCGTTACCGTTAAGGTGATGAGCGTGGATATCCCCCGCAAGCGGGTAGGGCTTTCAATGCGTTTGGATGATGAGCCAGAGCAGGCGCAAGCCGCTTCAAATTCCACTAACGACGAGCCCCGTAAGCCTGCGCGTAGTCAGCGGTCGGCCAGTTCTGGACAGAACGGTCGTGGTCAACGCCAGGGAGGAAAGTCCAGCGAAGCAGCGGCACCAATGGGCGCGCTCGGCGCAGCACTGCTTAAAGCAAAGCAGGGCAAATAGTCGCGCGTCTTGAATATTTAATGGTTGCCGCCATATCCTGCTGTCTATTCTCGGTAAAAAACGTGATAAACCGCATGGCGATGCCAGCTGATTTCAACAAGGCCTGCTTTAAGCAGGCCTTACTAACAAGGAGTGTTCACCTTGTCTGAACCTCTCACTGTGCCATCCACACTGACCGCCCAGGTTGAGCGTTTGCTCCCTAGCGCGCGTTTAGGGCGTCTAGGTCGCCTGCGTCGCGGGGTGGAAAAAGAGGGCCTGCGCGTTGACGCCAACGGCCATATTGCTCAAACGCCGCACCCTTACGCGTTGGGTTCAAAACTAACCCACCCGCATATCACCACTGATTACTCCGAAGCGCTATTGGAGTACATCACACCGGTGTATTCAGAGCCAAAAGAGGCGTTGGCATTTTTATCAGACCTGCACACGTTTACCTATCACCACTTGGAAAATGAGTGGATTTGGCCAGGCAGCATGCCGTCTCGGCTTTCCGGCAACGATAGCGTACCGATTGCTGACTACGGCAGCTCCAATGTGGGCACCATGAAGCATGTCTATCGTAAAGGGTTGGATGTGCGCTACGGGCGTATAATGCAGGCTATCGCCGGGGTGCATTACAACGTATCGCTACCCGATGATATGTGGCATGCCCTGCGTGAGCTTGAAAAAGCCACCAATATTCCTTTTAACGATTATCGCTCTACGCGTTATTTCGGCATGATTCGACACTTTCGTCGTCATAGCTGGCTGCTGCTCTACCTATTCGGCGCATCGCCCGCCATCGACAAAAGCTTCCTGCCAACTGGCACAGTGCCTGAAAAACTGCAGTCGTTGAGCGACGACACCTATTACGCCCCCTATGCGACCACGCTACGTATGTCGGATTTGGGCTATCAGAATAAAGTGCAGTCGCAGCTTAAAATCTGCTTTAACTCGTTGTCCAACTACGTCAACACCCTGCGGCATGCTATTTCCACTCCGTGGCCAGATTACGAAAAGCTGGGCGTGAAGAACGGCGACGAGTGGCAACAGTTAAACGCCAATATTTTGCAGATTGAAAACGAATACTACAGCGATATTCGCCCTAAACGAGTCGCCAAGCACAACGAAACACCCAGTCAAGCCCTGGAAGCGCGTGGGGTAGAGTACATCGAAGTACGCTGTTTGGATCTTAATCCATTCGACCCACTAGGTGTCACCGAGGCTCAGATGCGCTTTGTTGATACCTTCTTAATGTGGTGTCTATTAAGCGATAGCCCGTGGATTTCAGACGAAGAGTGCGACCGCTTAGACGACAATCGCCGTTTTGTCGTTGAGCGTGGGCGTGACCCAGCGCTGAAGCTGATCCATGACGGCAAAACGACGACGGTGAAGGAGTGGGGCGAGCAGATTTTTGCGGAAATGACCGAAGTGGCACGCCTGTTGGATGCGGTAGAAGAGAGCGCTCCCCATGCGTCGGCACTCGCTGAGCTGGCGCCGCGGCTGAAAGATCCTTCTCTAACCCCCTCAGCGCAACTGCTAGCGCGCCTGGAAGCTGGTAATGGCTCGCTCAGCGACACGCTGTTGCAATTGGCTCAAGAGCAGGCCGACAAGCTTAAATCCACGCCCATGCTACGTTCTCGTGAAGCACTGCTTGCTCAGTTGATCGAAACCTCGCACCAACAGCAGCACGATATCGAAGAAGCCGATCAAGAGAGCTTTAGTGAGTTCCTAAGTGCTTACTTTGCCAAAGCGCGTGAATCCAGAGCGCTGTCTGCTATTTCACCAGAGGATGGTCAATGACATCATTAGCAGTTCGCCCTATCGCGTTAGCGGGCTTCGCCTTTTGTGTTCTAATGATGGCGGTAGCCTTGGGGCTTGAGCATATTATGGGGCTGGAACCCTGCCCGTTGTGTATTTTTCAGCGGGTCGCGGTGATTGCCGCAGGGCTGGTGCTAGGTATCGCTGCCCTGCACAACCCAAGTGGCAAAGTAGGCAAGGCTATCTACGGTTTGCTGAGCTTAGCCGCAGTAGGTACCGGTGCTTTTATTGCTGGAAGGCATGTATGGCTGCAAGGCTTGCCCGCCGACGAAGTGCCAACTTGTGGCCCAGGCCTTGAGTACATGATGGATATCTTGCCGATGCAAGAAGTGGTTGCCATGGTGCTTACCGGCTCTGGTGAATGTGCTTCAATCGATTTCATGTTCTTAGGCTTGTCGCTGCCTGCATGGACCTTGATCGGCTTTTTATTGCTCGCGATCGCGCCTCTGCGTATTCTGTGGTCTGTAAAAACATAGTCTGTAAAAACATGGTCTGTAAAAAAGAGTTAAATAAGTGGTATGGTTTACGTTAATCGTTTGGCCTCATTTAATTAAGTAAACCGTACCCGCTAGGATTGACAGGTGTCCACGGACGCGCGAGTCTAGCTCAGTTGAAGACGGCTATCTGTAAGGAGAAAGCCCCATGCTCGAAGATTGCAAAAATGCCCTGGAGCGCTGGGGGGGCGTGCACAGCTTGATTGATCGCTGGCTTGATCAGCGCCGTTCGCTGTTAGTCAGCTTCATTGAGCTGCAAGAAGCTTGTGACGCCGAATTAGAGGCAATTAGCAAAGCACGAATTGACACCTTTAGTGAGTTGTTGATGGACTACATCAGCGCTGGGCACTTCGAGATTTACCCCCAGCTTGCTGAGGAAGCGAAGGCATTCGACGATGAGAGTGCGCTACAAATCGCGGCAAAGCTCCTTGAGCGCTTAGAAATGTCAACGGCCATGGTGCTGGAGTTCGATGAAGACTTCGCCTCACCGGTACGCTGTCAGCAGAATCTAGTGCGTTTACCCGCCTGGATTGACCGCTTAGCGAAAGGCTTGGCAGAGCGCTTCGCCCTAGAAGACCAGCTAATCGCCCGCCTGCACGCTGCCCACAGCCCCCAGCAGATGAAGTCGCCAGCGTAGCGCTTTGCGCTGTCCCGCGGGTGCGCTTCGCTTACCACGCGCTACAACCCCTGTGAATTCAGTATGTTTTGTAGCGCGGTGTAACGAATCTTGCGAGGCTCGAGCAAATGAGGCACCCGCGAATGGTGCCCCGGCCCCGGCCCCGGCCCCGTCTGCTATGCAGCCTCACTTCTCACTCTTCTCACTGCTCACCTATCACGCCTTAGCTTGCCGCCTATCACTAGCATGCAGGGGGTTAATAAGAGTGTCAGGGCGGTGGCGAAAGTGAGGCCGCCGGCAATCGCGCTGGACATTTGTGTCCACCACTGGGCCGAGGGGGCATTGAATCCTAGCGCGGGTGCAAAGAGATTAACGTTGATTCCCAGCACCATCGGCATTAACCCCAGTACGGTGGTAATGGCGGTGAGAAGCACTGGGCGTAAGCGCAGGGTGCCTGCTTCTAAAGCCGCTTCTGTCGGGGACATGCCTTGGCCGCGCAGCTCGTTGTAAGTGTCGATCAAGACGATATTGTTGTTAACGACAATACCTGCCAGGGCGATAATGCCCATGCCCACCATGACAATACCAAACGCTTGGCCAGTAATGAGCAGCCCCATCAAAACGCCCGCAGTGGAGAACACAATGGCCGATAGCACCAGTGCTGCTTGATAGTAGCTATTGAATTGAGTTACTAGAATCAGCGCCATTAGCCCAATCGCGATCAAGAAAGCGCTAATCAAGAACTGCATGGATTCCTGCTGATCTTCTTGTTCACCCGCCACATTAACCATCAAACTATCGTCAAGTTGGCTTTGGCCTGCCTCTAGTAGCGCTCGCAACCGCTCGTCCGCTAAATAGCCGGGTGCTAAATCTGCCTCAACGGTAATCGCGCGGCGTCCATCAATACGATTCAGAGTGCCTACTTTGGGGGCGGGCGTAATGTCTACAAAATGAGCAATAGGCACTTGGCCTCGTGGGGTGTTGATCGTCAGCCGTTCAAGCTGGTTGAGCGTGCGCCAGTGTTCCGGTAAGCGCACGCGAATATCCACCTCATCAGTAACGGTGGGCGGGCGGTAGTTGGCCACTTGAAGGCCAGTGGTGAGTAGCTGTACGGCACTGCCAATGGTAGTGATATCGGTGCCCATGCGGGCAGCGGCTTCACGATTAACCTTTACCTGCCATTCGACCCCGGGCAGGCTGCGGTTATCCTGAATGTCGGTAAAACCGCCTAGCTCGTGCATTAGTGCCGTAATCTGGTCAACACCAGCGTTTGCGATATCTGGATCAGTGGCGCTGACTTCGAGCAGAATAGGTTTGCCGCCGCCAGGCCCCATCTCCTGCTCGCGAAACTCTAGCGTAATCCCCGGTAGATCTTGAGTGCGCTCGGCCATGTCAGCCAAAATCGTGCGGGCAGGGCGGCGCTGATACCAGTCGACAAACTGAAACTGCAACATCCCGATCACGTCATTGCCCATTTGCTGGTTGGGCACCGCAAAAGAGCGTGCATAAAGGGCTTCGACTTCTCCCATGCTGCCCAGTCGGCTTTCCACCCGCTTCAGGATGGTGTCGGTTTCTTCAGCGGAAAAATCGCCTCGGGCACGTACCAGTACCTGAGCACTATCTGGCTCTACGCTGGGGAAGAAATCAACGCCATGATTAAAACGAGCATAGCCGGTATAAATCAACCCAATTAACAGCACCGCAAACACGAGCACCCAAGCGGGATGCTGCAGCAAACGCCCGAGCACGCGGCGGTAGCCGCGCCCAAGTGACGTGCTTTCGTCGACCGGGCCAGCGCCCGCAGTCACTGTATGGGATGTACGGGTAAACAATCGACCCAGGGTAGGCAAAAACACCAGTGCCATGGCTAGCGACGCAAGAAGGCATAAAATGACAGTGGCAGGCAGGTACTTCATAAACTGACCTACCACGCCTGGCCAAAATAGCAGCGGTATAAATACCGCAAGCGTTGTCGCGGTAGAGGCAATAACCGGCCAGCTCATGCGTGTTGCGGCATTCAGCCAAGCTTGGTGGGGAGACTGCCCCTCATGCAGGTGTCGGTCAGCGAGCTCGCTGACTACAATCGCGCCATCCACTAGCATGCCAGCCACTAAGATCAGCGCAAATAGCACCACAATGTTGAGCGTAAAACCAAATGCCCACACCAGAAGAATGCCGGTTAAAAACGCGCCGGGTATGGTCAGGCCTACCAGCAGCGCCATGCGCCAGCCCATCACGGCCACGACAACAATTAATACCAGCACCACTGCGGTGAGCACGTTATTTAACAGCTCAGAAAGCATGTTTTGAACGGTAACCGACTCGTCTAAAATCGTGGTAATACGCAGCTGTTCAGGCAGTAGGTCGCCTGCCTGGGCAAAGCGTTCTCTTACGGCTTCAATGGTGGCGATGATATTCGCCCCCGCGCGCTTGGAAATTTCCAGTACTACTGCTGGCTGGCCGTCGATGCGGGCGAATCCTTCGGGATCTTTGTAGGTCGGTAAAATCCACGCAACATCACCAAACGTAACCACTTGGTCGCCGTCAACTTTCACCGGCATGTCCATGACATCGTTTAACGATTCGATAATGCCCGGTACTTTTAGTGCTAGCCGTCCGGCGCCGGTATCCAAGCTGCCCGCAGCAACTAGGCGATTATTGCGTGAGATTTGATTAAACAGCGTATCAAAATCAACGCCATAGCTTTCCAGTACCAGTGGGTCAACGACAATTTCGAGTAAGTCCTCGCGGTCGCCAGCAATATCGACCTCTAGAACGTCGGCAATGCCCTCTATTTCCTCTTTTAAGCGACGCGCAATGGTTACCCGTTCTCGAGTATCCAACTCGCCGGAAAGGCCAATGCTCAACACCGGAAACTCCGAGACGTTAACCTCCATGACCCGGGGTTCATCAGCTTCATCCGGTAAGCTACTGCGGGCGATATCCACGCGTTCGCGTACATCAGAAAGCGCGGTATCCGGATCAAAGCCAGGATCAAACTCCAGCGTTACCGACCCATGACCTTCGCTAGACTGGGCGGTAAATTTGCGCAGACCTTCGATTCCACGCAGCTCCTGCTCCATTGGGCGAACTAGCAGGCGTTCGCCATCTTCCGGGCTAACGCCTTCCAGCGAAAGCGAGACGTAAATAATCGGGATAGTGACGTCTGGATTGGCTTCCTTGGGAATCATCTGCCAGGCAGTTGTACCCGCCAGCAGCAGGCCAACCAGGAGCAGCAGGGTGGTTCGCGTGTGGGTTAGCGCCGCATTAATCAACTGACGCATGACCACCTTCCTGGGTAGACACTGGTGTTACGGTGTCGCCTGGGTTGACCAAACCTGCGCCGAGGGTGATCAACTGCACGGAGCTGGGTAGGCCAGTAACGTAGGCGCGTTCGGTATCAGCACTGACCAATTCAATCGCTGTTTGGGCAACGCGGTTATTTTCAACAACATGCTTGATGGCTAATTGACCCTGCTCGTTCAGATTAAAGAGAGCAGGCGATAGGGTATGCACCTGTCGAGGTGGCAGCGTTATGGTGAATTCAGCGCTGCTCCCTGCTAGGCGTTGCCTGTCTGGATTGTCGAGCGTTACTTCGATATAGAACGTGCGAGTGGCTTCTTCTGCACGACTACTGATGTAAGACACTTCGCCGGAAAGCGACTGGCCATTGAGCAGTCGCGCGGTGACAGGTAAGCCAACGCTTAACTCGCCGATTTGCTGTTGAGCCACCCAAGCGGTGCCGATTAAGCGCCGGTCGTCGATCAGTCGTGCCCACTCTTCGCCTGGTTGCAGTAAGTCGCCAAGCTCAACCTGGACGCGGTCTAATACGCCTTCAAAGGGTGCGGTAGGGCGGGTATCGCTTAACTGCTTTTCCAACTGAGCTACTTGGGCGGCGCTGGCGCTTAAGGCACTTTGCAGGCGCAGCAATTCTGGCTGAGAAATTAGCTCACGACGACGCAAATTTTGGGCGCCGGCGTACTCCGCTTCAGCAAGCGTTAGCTCATCACGTGCCTGCTGTAGGCGCTGGGGTAGCGCGTCGTTGTCCAGTACCAGCAGTGTCTCGCCTCGGCTGACGGTTTCTCCTTGGGCCACCGGCTTTTCTGCGACATAGCCAGTTACATTGGCGCGCAGCAGTGTTTCTCTTTCCGCGGTTAGCTGGCCTTGCAGCACGTGCTTAGGAATATAGGGCGCGCTCTGCTGGGTCATCACCTCTACACGAGGTGTTGCGTCGCGTTCAGTGGCATCTACATCAGGTGGACTACTTTGGAAACGTTGGAAATCGCCAACCGCTAGCCATATCACAAGCGCCAGAACCAGCAGGCTAGCAAGCGCGTAAGAGTAGGGGATTCGTCGCATGGGGTAGTTATATCCGTATTAACCCAAAAAAATCACACAAGGCAAGTCATGCTGAAGGGTAGGCCGTACTAAGAGTTAAGGCTTACTGACCGACACACCATAGCGCAACTGGCGTCTGGCAGCGAGTACCAAGCCGCTGAGAGAATGGGTAGTAGTCTCATGTATGATTGAGTTTTTGCACATCTGGGCATACCATCTTTGCGTCTTGAGTTCTGTCGTCCCACTCTCAGGCGAGAACCCACCCTAGGCGAACCATCAAGGAGCAATGATGAAAGATCCAGTACGTATTGCGATTACCGGCGGTGCCGGCCAGATCAGCTACTCTCTTATTTTCCGCATCGCCGCTGGCGATATGCTGGGGCCGGATCAGCCAGTCATTCTCCAGCTTCTCGAAATTCCCCAAGCCATGGACGCCCTGAATGGCGTTGTCATGGAAGTTAACGACTGTGCTTTCCCGCTGGTACAAGACATCGTTGCCACTGATGATCCGAACGTTGCCTTCAAAGATGCCGATTTCGCCTTGCTGGTAGGTGCACGTCCGCGTGGCCCGGGTATGGAGCGTAAAGATCTGCTGGAAGCCAACGCCGCGATCTTCTCTGTACAAGGTAAAGCGCTGAACGATCACGCTAGCCGTGACGTGCGCGTGCTCGTTGTCGGTAACCCGGCTAACACCAACGCATTGATTGCTTCTTGCAATGCGCCGGACCTCGATGCAGGCCAGTTCACTGCGATGACGCGTTTGGACCACAACCGTGCGCTGACGCAGCTGGCTCAGAAAACCGGCAAGCACGTTACCGACGTCGACAGCATGATTATCTGGGGCAACCACAGTGCTACTCAGTACCCGGATCTGGCGCAGTGCAAAGTAGACGGCAAAGCCGCCTTCGATCTGGTCGAGCGTGACTGGTACGAAAACGACTTTATCCCGACAGTACAGCAGCGCGGTGCGGCGATTATCAAAGCACGCGGCGCATCTTCTGCAGCATCTGCGGCGTCTTCAGCGATTGATCACATGCGTGACTGGGCGCTGGGTTGCGATGGTATCGTTAGCATGGCGATCCCGTCTGACGGCAGCTACGGCATTGAAGAAGGCATCATCTACTCCTACCCAGTGCGTTGTCAGGGTGGCAAGTATGAAATCGTTCAAGGCTTTGAGTTGGACGCGTTCAGCAAAGAGAAGATGCAGGCCACTGAGAAAGAACTGCGTGAAGAACGCGCGGCCGTTGAGCACCTGCTCGGCTAAGCACGCTGGCTAGCGTGCTTTGAGCTGTTCTAAAAACGGTTGTTAGAATAATGCTCAGTAATAAAAAACCCCGCAAGCGTAATGCTTGCGGGGTTTTTTATTGGGCGGCTGCGCAGTTCGCGGGTGCCTCATTTGCTCGTGCCTCGCAAGATTCGTTACCACGCGCTACGTTTGCAACGTATTGAATTAACGGGTTTGTAGCGCGGCGTAAGCGTCAGCGCACCCGCGGGGCAGCTGGCTCAATCTCGCAGGCTCATAATGCGCCATTGGCGTTCTTCAGCAATTTTGCGCAGGGTGTCGTCGGGGTCGACGGCTACCGGGTGCTCTACCTGTTCAAGCAGGGGAAGGTCGTTGTGGGAGTCGCTGTAAAACCATGCGCCGTCCATGGTGAACTCTTGGCCCTCTAACCATTGCTTTAAGCGAGTCACTTTGCCTTCGCGGTAGCTGGGAGTGCCCGCTACTCGGCCGGTATAGCGGCCGTCTACTATTTCTGGGTCAACTGCAATCAAGTCATCCACGCCCAAACGATTAGCGATGGGGGCAGTAATAAAGCGATTAGTGGCGGTGATGATCAGTAGCGTATCGCCTTTCGTGCGGTGCCGAGCCAGCAGCTCTTCTGCTTTAGGCAAGATATTGGGCTCGATTTTGCTGACCATAAACTGCTGATGCCAAGCGGCTAACTGTTCCGGCGTATTTTCAGCCAGTGGCTTCAATGCCATTTCCAAAAATGCCGCCATGTCTAACGTGCCCGCATTGTAGTCCGCCATAAAGCGCTCATTGGCCTCGCGGTAGGCAACTGGGTCAACTGCCCCCTGTTCGAGCAAAAACTCGCCCCAGGCATGATCGCTGTCGATGGATATCAGCGTATTATCCAAATCGAAAATGGCCAGACTCACGGCGCTCCCCTTATGGTGTTGGTTAATTGTGCTGCTCGTTAGCTCAGAATGAACGTCAGTAACGGTTTGCAAAGCGGCGGATTATCGCAGAGTCACCATGGTTTAACCACTTAGGGTGATATTGTATTGATACGCTTGTCTCCCTTGTGGAAAAATGGGGACAACTGAAAATTTATAAGGTGATGTCCGTGATCGACGCTGACGGCTTTCGCCCCAATGTTGGCATCATTATTGCCAACAGCCAGGGGCAGCTGCTTTGGGCGCGTCGTGTAGGGCAAAACGCGTGGCAGTTTCCCCAGGGAGGCATCAAGGCAAACGAAACACCACATCAAGCGCTTTTTCGTGAGCTTTTTGAGGAGATCGGTCTAACCGCCGACGATGTCGATATTGTCGCCTGTACCCGGGGATGGCTGCGCTACCGTCTGCCACGACGCATGATTCGCACCCACTCGCGGCCGGTTTGTATCGGCCAGAAGCAGAAGTGGTTTTTACTCAAGATTCGCTGCCAAGAAAATCGAATCTGTATGACGGCAACGCCTAAACCCGAGTTCGATGGTTGGCGGTGGGTAAGTTACTGGTATCCACTGGGGCAAGTGGTGCCGTTCAAACGAGAGGTATATCGGCGCGCGCTACGGGAGCTTTCTCCTCGCGTTCAGCGTTTGGCGCAACAAGATCACGATGGATAACGTGCGCTCCACTGTTCAAAGGAAACGGTTCGAAGGACACAGTGACAGCTGGCCGAAAATCCCTCAGCGAGGCAAATAATAGTGAATAGGAAAACGTCCATGCTTGAGGTGCTGCGACGCGTTATTCAAGAAGTGAATGGCGCACGAAACCTCGACGCCGCGCTGTCAACGATGGTACGCCGCATACGAAAGGCCATGCAGACGGATGTGTGCTCCTTCTATTTATACGATAAGGAGCTTGAGTCGCTTGTATTGATGGAGACGATTGGCCTTCGCACGCAAGCGGTAGGCCGCGTTGTGCTACCGCTAGGCGAGGGTCTGGTAGGTCTAGTGGCTAAGCGCAGCGAGCCGCTTAATTTAGAAGATGCGCAAACCCATCCTCATTTTCGCTATTTTGAAGCAACTGGCGAAGAGCGTTACTCAAGCTTCTTAGGGGTGCCGATTATCCATCAGCGCCTCATGCTGGGCGTTTTGGTCGTGCAGCAAGCCGAAAAACGTCAGTACGACGACGAAGATGAAGCTTTTCTGGTCACTATGGCTGCTCAGTTGGCAGGCGTGCTGGCCCACGCGCTCGCTACCGGCAACCTGGCTCGCCCTGCGCTGCCGGGTGGCCAGGCCATGTTCAAAGGCGTGGCGGCTTCTCCAGGAATGGCGATGGGGGAGGCGGTGGTGATCACGCCGCCCGCTGACCTGAACAGCGTGCCTGATCTTATTCCTAGCGATCAAGATTACGAAGTCGCACGGCTAAAAGAAGCCATTGGCAAAACGCGCGATGAAATCCGCGCAGCGGCAGAGCGCTTGGTTAATCGTATTTCTTCCCAAGAGCTGGCGCTGTTTGATGTTTATCAGCAAATGCTTGGCGAAGCGGCGCTCTCCGAAGAAGTGGAAAAGCGTATACGTGAAGGGCAGTGGGCACCTGGCGCGTTGGCCGACGTAGTGCGCCGCCATGTGCAATACCTTGAGCGCGTCGACGACGATTACTTGCGTGAGCGCGCGGCGGATATTCGTGATCTCGGCCGTCGTGTGTTGGCGCATCTTCAAGAAGACACGCCTTCCACCCCAGAAACCTACCCAGAAAATGCCATTCTGGTAGGTGATGAAATTAGCGTTGCCATGCTGGGAGAAGTGCCAAGAGACAAGCTGAAGGGCTTGGTATCCGTGCGTGGTTCGAGTACCTCGCATGTTGCTATTGTTGCCCGGGCTATGGGGATTCCGACGGTGCTTGGGATGGTGGATCTTCCGCTGCCGCGCTTAAATGGCGCCCCGGTAGTGCTTGATGGCCACCGAGGGCGGTTGTTTGTGCGACCAGCGCCAGAGTTAAGAGCCCGTTATGAAAGTCTGATTGCTGAAGAAGCGGCACTGAGTGAGTTGCTGGAGCACGAACAAGACTTGCCCAGCGAAACGCCAGATGGCCATGCCATGCCGCTGATGGTAAACACCGGGCTGGCGGTTGATGCCTCGGCGTTGCTGAAAAGCCGTATCGGTGGCGTAGGCCTATATCGCACCGAAGTGCCCTTTATGATTACCGAGCGCTTCCCTGGTGAGAAAGAGCAAATGCGCATGTACCGCGAGCAGTTAGAAGGCTTTGCGCCACTGCCGGTGGTGATGCGAACGCTGGATATCGGTGGCGATAAAGACCTTCCCTATTTTCCCATTGAGGAAGCTAATCCATTCTTGGGTTGGCGGGGAATGCGGGTCACCCTCGATCATCCAGAGGTATTGATGGTACAGCTGCGTGCCATGCTGAAAGCATCGCATGACTTGAATAATCTCTATGTGCTCTTCCCGATGATTACCAATGTGGAAGAGGTGGACGAAGCGATTCGCCTGCTGGATCGTGCCATTTTAGAGCTTGGCGAAGAAGGTATTGGCGTCGATCGGCCCAAAGTGGGCGTGATGATTGAAGTGCCTGCGACTATTTATCAAATGGATGCGCTGGCGAAGCGGGTCGATTTCTTCTCGGTGGGCAGTAACGACCTAACGCAGTATTTGCTCGCGGTGGATCGCAATAATCCTCGCGTATCTAGCCTGTACGATGCGCTGCACCCAGCGCTGCTGGGCGCGCTGCAAGAGCTCGCTCAGGATGCCACTCGGCTAGAAAAGCCTATATCGCTTTGCGGCGAATTAGCGGGTGACCCTGCTGGTGCGCTGCTATTAATGGCGATGGGATTTACCAGCCTGTCTATGAATGCCCCTAGTTTGCCCAGAGTGCGGGCCGCTATCCGCCGAGTGCCGATGCACGATGCACAAACGCTGCTTAAAGAGATCATGGATCTGGATACTCCAGCGTTAGTACATGAGCACCTCAATCAGCGTATGGATGAGTGGCAGCTCTCACACTTAATGCCGCCACGAGATTAATGCCGTGGCTAATTTATTGGCAGAGGGCATGGTGTCGTCAACGTAGTTTCTCCCTCAAAATGACCGAGTGGCCCAAACCGCTGCTCGGTTATCTCCACTTCCCCTTGGTTGTTTAGCGTTAACCAAGTGGTTGCCCGTGTGCCGTAGTGTTCACCCACAATAAACGCAGCAGAGAGCTGGCGCTCCAGCGTTAAACCCACCCCAGTATCCGGTAATTCTTCATCAGGTGCGGTTTGCGAATTATGCAGCGCATGTTGCGTCGCGCTCTGCCACTGTTCGTCGGCGCTGTTTAACAAGGCGTCGCGAACCAGGTTCAGTTTTGGCCAGGGGGTATTCAGAGTGGCATTGGACAAGCCATGAACTCCAGGGGGTACGCTGGTCAGTAATACCCCATGGCGACCACGGTGCAGATGCCACATGCGATGTGGTGTCGCAACCAATAGATTAAACCCGGCATAGCGATGCGCGGTCGTGCGCTCTTTCGCTTTAAGCCATGCTTCGACATCGTCACTTTGTAACACGCTAGCAACAAGTTCGCCTCGGCTGGGCGCGTTGATTGGTGTTGCCAGTGCGGGGTCACGCACATTGGTCAATGCTGCGACAACGCCTTGGGAGTTGGCGGCTAGCCACGTACCACCGGCTTCTAAGTCGCGCCCACCCAGTACGGCGGTGTGTTCTTCCCAATGAGCAAGAGGCGCAGTGGGCCGCTGGTGGAATTCATCTCGGTTGCCTGCCAAGCGTAACGGTGTAGAAGAGCCAGGGGACCAAGAAAAGGTAATTAAGCACATAGGTAAGGCTCACGAAGAGTAACGGAAACCCAATTAGCCAGTTTGGCATGACAGTATTGAGGCGTAGACATACACTTAACATTAATATAAATATGCTTAGCCATGCTATGGCTGCCAACATGTTAAGGCGCAACATTAAAGAAGCCACCTAGGAAGGCGCATACTATGCAACGCTATCAGCGAGAGCACTTTTGGAATGCGATTGTCTGGCCTACTCTGTGGCCTCTTTTGCTCGTTCAGGCGGCCTTGGTACTGCTTTGTGTGCTGGTAGGGCTGGTGGTCTGGGGGCTTTCCCCTAGTCAAACGTCATGGAGCACCACCCTATGGTTGACTCTTGCGTTGCTGCTGGGTAGTTGTTTGAATGTTGGCGTTTTTTTGATGCTGGTTAAAAGTCGCGCAAAGCAAGAAGACACCAGTTGCATGCAAGAGTTGGCTGAGTTAGAGCGTCAAACAGCCCAATTGGTTGATCGACAAGCGGAGCATGCTCATTCGCAGACTGAAGACGTCGGTGAAGGGCTGCCACTTAATCGCTTAGCGATGGTCAATCAGCGGTTGGCGGATGTCATTCGCGCAGGCGAGGATAATCAGTATCTAGCTTCTTCAAGCGAGCCATTTCGATCTGATCAAACCTTGCTTGATGACCTGCATCACCAGCAAAAACAGTTGAAGCACCTCATCGCTGGGCGTGACCGTGCGCGGGAAGAGTCTCGTTTGAAGTCTGGTTACCTAACGCTACTTCAGCGTGAAGCCGACAGTCTGTTTGATCAATTGGGCGAAATGTTGCAGATGGATAATTCAGAAACAAGTTTTCAAAATATTACTCACGTGCGAGAGCGGTTGGCGGATATACGCGCACTGCTTACTAACTTTGTTCAGCAAAGTGCCAATGAAACAGATGGTTATGAGCAACTGCTACCGACTGACCGCAAATTGCGTATTCTGGTGGTAGATGATGGCCCCGTTAATTTAATGCTGGCGCGCCAAATGCTCGAAACCCAGGGGCTTCAGGTAGATGGTGTCAGCAGTGGGGAGCAGGCTTTGGACTGCCAGCAAACGGTTTCTTATGATCTCGTGTTTATGGATATCTTTATGCCGACCTTAGATGGGCTAGAAACAGCACGTCGCTGGCGAGCCTTTGAGCGTCTTAGTGGCGGTCAGCGACGTAGTGTGTTGATTGCTCTCACCGCGAACGTTGATAGCGCTGGTCATGGCGCTTATAACGCTGCCGGTATAGATGACGTGCTAGCGAAGCCCTACAAGCCCGAAACACTGCTCAGTATGATTACTAAGTGGGTGCCCAGCGCGAATAACCAAGTGCAGAATAAATGACCGTATTGAGTATTTTAGCAGGGTATTTGTTGCTAGGCGCAGTGGCAGGCACCATGGCTGGTCTGTTTGGAGTAGGAGGCGGTTTAATTATTGTGCCTGCGCTTGTCTTTGCATTTGGTCTACAGGGGATTGCTCCTGAAATTACCATGCATCTTGCCGTAGGTACCTCACTGGCGACGATCGTCGTCACAGGGATTTCGTCAGCATTAGGGCACTTCCGAAAAGGCAGTATTCATAAGCCATGGTTTATGGCGCTATTACCCGGGCTTATGCTGGGGGCTATCGGTGGGGTATTTATCGCGGACAACCTTTCTGGCACCGTTTTGGGAACGTTATTCGGGGTGTTTGTATTGCTGCTAGCCACCAGAATGGTGTTTGGCCTTTCGCCAAAGCCCGGTAGTTCGCCGCCAGGGAATGTTGCAATGACCATTGCTGGCGGCGTAGTGGGCGTTATATCAGCACTGTTTGGTATTGGTGGAGGCGCAATGACAGTGCCTTGGCTTTCACGATGTGGTGCAAGCATGACCCAAGCAGTGGGAACCTCTGCCGCCTGTGGCTTACCAATAGCAATGGTGGGTGCGTTAACGTTTATTGTTGTGGGGTGGGGTAATCCGCTCCTTCCCCAATGGGCGACCGGCTTTGTTATGTGGCCCGCCTTTATCGGCATTGTGCTAACCAGTGTGCCTTTTGCACGGCTTGGCGTTCGTCTGGCGCATGTACTTCCAGCCACTGTGTTGAGATTTGCATTTGCAACGCTATTGGCCGTAGTGGGCTTGCGCTTCATATTGGCGTAATTCACTTATGCCACGCTGCTGTTTTCTTCCTGTTTGCTTTAGAGATTCTCGATGATTAATTATCCAACGATCGATCCGGTAGCGATTTCACTTGGCCCGCTGCAGGTTCATTGGTACGGCTTAATGTATGTGGTGGGGTTTGTGGCGGCATGGTGGCTAGGGTGTAAGCGGGCGCCACGTATTGGGCTTACAAAAGATGATATCGGTGATTTGCTTTTTTACTGCGCCATTGGTGTGGTGGTGGGGGGGCGATTAGGGTACGCACTGTTTTACGGCCTAGGGCAGTGGACGGCTGACCCGCTATGGGTGTTCCGCGTATGGGATGGCGGCATGAGTTTCCATGGTGGTTTATTAGGGGTGCTGCTTGCGGCATGGCTATTTGCACGTCGTAAGCAACTGGCGTTTTTCACTCTCGCTGACTTCATTGCCCCGCTGGTACCCATTGGTTTAGGTGCTGGGCGAATTGGTAATTTTATCAACCATGAGTTGCCGGGCGGGGTAACGTCGCTACCGTGGGGCATGCCATTTCCTGGTATGGGGCCAGAGCCACGCCACCCTTCAGCGCTTTACGAAGCCTTTCTGGAAGGTATCGTACTGTTTGTCATTCTGTGGTGGGTATCTGCCAAGCCGCGCGCCAGGGGATTTGTCTCCGGCTTATTCCTGCTAGGCTATGGTGTCTTCCGCTTTATGGTTGAATTTGTACGTATGCCGGATGCCCACATTGGCTATCTCGCCTTTGGTTGGTTCACCATGGGCATGCTGCTCACACTCCCGATGATTGCGTTAGGCCTCGTTTTTATCGCCTGGTCGCGTAATCAGCCTATTGATGCCAAGGTGAGTAGTGAGTAGTGAGTAGTGAGTAGTGAAGAGTGAAGAGTGAAGAGTGAAGAGTGAAGAGTGAAGAGTGAAGAGTGAAGAGTGAAGAGTGAAGAGTGAATGGCAGGAATGCTTCTGGCTGCCTGATGCTTACGCGTATAGAATATCTACCCAAATTGATTTTTAATCTGGAATTTCTGTGACTGCAATAACGCCCATGCCGAAAGAAGCGCTAGAACAGCCGTATCTCGACCTAATGCGCACCGTAATGGAGCAAGGCGTTGATCGGAATGATCGCACTGGTGTTGGTACACGCTCAGTGTTTGGTCATCAAATGCGTTTCGACCTCTCCCGTGGTTTTCCGCTGCTTACCACTAAAAAGCTACACCTGCGCTCTATTATTCATGAGCTGCTGTGGTTTCTTAAAGGTGATACCAATATCGGGTATCTCAAAGAGCATGGCGTACGCATCTGGGACGAGTGGGCCGATGAAAACGGTAATCTTGGTCCGGTCTATGGTTATCAGTGGCGCAGTTGGCCGAGCCCCAGTGGCGGTAGTGTCGACCAGATTTCAAATGTGTTGGAGCAAATTCGTACGACGCCTCAGTCACGGCGACTGATTGTTTCAGCCTGGAATCCAGGTCAAGTTGATGAAATGAAATTGCCGCCTTGTCACTGCTTGTTCCAGTTTTATGTGGCCAATGGGCGTCTCTCGTGCCAGCTTTACCAGCGCAGTGCGGATATTTTCTTAGGTGTGCCATTCAATATTGCAAGCTATGCGTTACTGCTCAGTATGGTGGCGCAGGTAACTGGCCTGGAGCCCGGCGAGTTTGTGCATACGTTGGGTGATGCCCATCTTTACAGTAACCACCTTGAGCAAGCTCAGGAGCAGTTGAGTCGCACGCCTAAAGCACCACCGCGCCTAGTGCTTAACCCCCAGGTAACCAATCTGTTTGATTTCACCTTTGACGATATCAGCATCGAAGGGTATGAATCGCATCCCCATATCAAAGCCGAGGTGGCAGTATGAGTCAGCAGCATGCTTATGACCCCCTGGTGCCGATAGCGATGATTGTGGCGATGGCCAAAAACCGGGTGATTGGGGTTGAAGGTAAGTTACCTTGGTACCTACCTGAAGACCTAAAGTTCTTCAAACGCATGACTCAAGCCAAGCCTCTCGTGATGGGGCGCAAAACCTACGCATCAATAGGTAAACCGCTGCCCAATCGGCTCAATATTGTAGTAACCCGTGATACAAACTTTGCTGCCGAAGGCGTGCGGATATGTCATGAGCTACCCGCAGCATTGGCATTGGCCGACCAACAGGCCACCATTGAGGCCGCCGAAGAAATTATGGTGATGGGAGGGGGAGAAATTTATCGACAAGCGCTTCCTCATGCCCAGCGCCTCTATATCACTGAAGTGGATATTGATGTCGATGGTGATGCTGTTTTCCCCGAGCTCTCTATGGAAGAGTGGCAGGAAGTTCAGCGTGTAGCGGGCAAGCCAGCAGAAGGGCAGCCTCAATACGACTTTGTAGTCTATGAGCGGATCGCCGACTGATCAGCGCAAAGAAGGAGGGGGTATGGCCGCACCAGTACTGGATCTGCTAGAAACTTTGGAAACGCACCTTGAGCAGACCAAAGCCGCACTGAACGCGTTGCGTGAAGAGAACGAAATGCTCAAACGGCAGTTGGCGAGCCAAGTGCCGCAGACTCAGCCACCTTCGCAGCCGCTGCAAGGCCCGGCTCAGTGTGATGCACCTGCCGCTGAGCCGTCGGCGGCAGATGTAAAGCCTTCCGACTCACAAGTGATCAGCGAAACCCGCGCTGCGGAAACAGCGCCACAGCCGCCTTCTCCTCAAGCGCTGCTGAACCAGTGGTATAAACGCTACCCGCACGCCTTTTTTACTGGCCATACTAAACCGCTGAAAGTGGGTATTCATCAAGATTTAGCCCAGCGAGAACCCTGGTCGGGGAAGTTGATACGCCGAGCATTAGCTAACTATGTGAACCTGCCACGCTATGTGAAATCCATGCGAGAAGGTGCTGAGCGAATTGACTTGGATGGCAATCCCGCAGGTAAAGTCGATAAAGAAGCGGCGCGACATGCTAGCGATCGGCGAAAAGATAAGTCAGACAGCAATGCATCAAAGCAAGCACCGTCTTCAGACCATAGAAAGCCGCAGCAATCATCAGGGCAAGCATCAAAGCAAACATCAAGACAGGCACCAGGAGATGCTGTTCCCACGCCTGTAAAGGCGCATGAGCAGAGAGGGGAAGGTGAGAAGGCGGAAGCATTTGAAACAACAAAGTCACTTAGCTTAGAGGATAAATTAAGAGGACTTCAGCAAAAATTTACAGGCCGCTGAGACCAATCAGTTGCCCATGGGTTCCTTAAAAAAATACAAATCGTAAAGAAACACTGTTTTTTTCTATTGCGTTCACTGGAATCCCAGTATAGAGTTTGACCTGCGAGCATTGGACTATAACAAGGCTTAGTTGAGGACATGCCGCATACCGCCGGGAAAAACCGGAGGATGGCATAAAGAGCATGGCCCGCAAGCCAGCTGCAGACTTCAAAATGAGTTTGCGGTAACGATCGAAACAGTAAGCTAGTTAAGGAACCTACATCATGAAAAAGACACTTTTAGCGACTGCTATCATTGGCGCCCTAGGTGCCTCTGCTGCCGCTCAAGCAGCTACCGTTTATGACCAAGATGGTACCAAGCTCGACGTCTATGGTCGTATCGCCATGGGTATCGCTGGCGGCGGTCCTGAGTACAACGACGCTGACGTAAAAATTGACAACGGCGCAGAGTTTGTTGACGTTTACTCTCGTCTTGGTCTGCGCATGAGCCACGAAGTTAACTCTGACTTGACTGCTTTCGGTCGTTTAGAGTGGCGCTTCAAAGGTGACGAGCGTTACACCGAGTCTGGCTTCACTGAAGTTCGTCAAAGCTACCTGGGCGTACAAAGCAAGCAGTACGGTACCTTCCAGGCTGGTAACTTCGACGCCTTCTACAACCAGTTCGTTTCTCTGCCGTTCGACTGGGAAATCGATCGTGGTTTAGAGTTCGCTGGTCACCCGAAGCAGTCACGTGGCGACTCTATCGGTTACTACACGCCTGATCTTCAAGGCTGGACTGCCTTCCTGCAGCTGAAACACTACAGCGAGCGTGGCATTGCTGAAACAGCAACTACCGAAGAAGGTAGTGTCGTAGCAGCTCAAGGTGGTGTGCGTTACGAGCAAGGTCCGGTCACTTTAGGTCTGGGTTTTGTTGACGACGTAGTACGTGGCGGCGGCAATGGCGAAATCATGGGCGGCCTGATCGGTTCTTACGCCATTAACGACCAGTTCTCTGTTCGTTTAGGTTATGAAGGTCGTGAAAACAGCGACGTTCGTGGCGGCGGCTACGACACCGTAGGTCTGGGTGGTACTTACACCACTGGTCCTTGGGCGTTCGCTGCAGATATCTACAATGTAGATACTGACGGTGAAGACGATGACCGTACTGCTTGGGCCCTGGGTACTTACTACAAAGTTTCCAGCAACTTCGACGTATTCGTTGAGTTGAACCAAGCTGACCAGCAGTCTATCAGTGTTAACCTCGACGGTCTGGATTCCAAAGTTGAGAATGCTGACGGCGACGACGTATACTACCTGACAGGCGCGCGTTACCACTTCTAAGCTTGGCTCTAATGCCATGCTTAACAGGTAACCCCTGCAAGTAGAAATATAACCGGCCTCATTACGAGGCCGGTTTTTTTTGGTGCAAAAAGTGCGGGTGTGTTCCTGTGTGAGGTGTCAGTCGTCGAGTCGGCTGCTAAAAGGAAGCGCTAGTGTTGGAGTGGTGCTTTAATAGTTGTTTTGTTTGTCAATGTAGAGTGGTGGGCGGTAATAATTTACAATGACCCACGAAACGATAAGCCAGCAGGTAGGCTGCTTTTCATCCGCACTGTGTAGGGCAAGGGAATGCGTCCGTTAAAATCCCTGGGCGGTAGCGTGCCTCTTTATTGGAAAATATTATGCCAAATACCCCATTTTTGTTAACGAGGCCAGCTCGCATGCTGTTGGCAGCGTTAAGCGTTGCTGTAGTAAGTGGCTGCGCTACCTATCCCAATAGTACGCAGCAGCAAGCACGGTATGTGCTGAATACTGACTCAGCTAAATTGCTGGGTGATGACAACCTCAACGGATTTTTATCCCAAGCGCCTGCAGGGGCAGTGATGAACTTGGTGTACAGCCCATGGGGCGATAACGTCGAAATCATTGCAGATGCCCCATACCTCGCAGCCAGTGGTAGAGAGTGTCGGCGGCTGCGGGTAGTAGAATCAGGAAGTGGCGCTGCCGGTACGGCACTCACCTGCGAGACTCCTAATGGTTGGGTTAATCAGCGAGTGCTGAGCCCAAGCACTTCGGCTACATCCACTGCAGCACAAGGGCGCTACTAATGAACGCTATTCGTCTTCTTAAACGGCTTTCGTTTAAACGCCCTGTTGCCGTTGCTTCTTTGGTAATCGGCAGTGCCGTAAGCACGGCGGGCTGGGCACAGAGCATTAGCCTACCCAATACTATTCTTCCGGAAGGGCAGGCTGGCGAACAGCAAGAGCAGGTAGATGATACGCCCCGCGCCGATTGGCGTAGTGGCACTTACGGCCCGGTTAGCGCACCGCCGCAAAACCCCGATGCGCTACCGCCATTCGGGGCTAACCTGTTTAGCGGTGGGTTTCGTGGCGCGATGGGCGACGGCCTGAATGCCAGCTACCAAGTAAAGCCCGGCGATCAAGTGACCGTGCGCGCCTGGGGGGCATTTGAATTTGATCGCGTGCTACCGGTGGATGCCCAAGGCAATATCTTTATTCCTGGCTCAGGCCCATTAAATGTAGAGGGTCAAAATAGCCAGCAAGTAGATAGCAGCGTGCGCGGTGCTATTACGTCGGTTTACCCAGAAAACGTACAGGTCTATACCAACGTACAAGGTGTTCAGCCCGTTGCTGTTTTCGTGACCGGTTATGTTGAAAATCCTGGCCGTTTCGCAGGTACACCGAACGATTCTGTACTCTATTTTCTCGATCAAGCCGGCGGTATCGACCAAGACCTCGGCAGTTACCGGCAAATTCGCGTAATGCGTAATGATCGTACGGTTGCCACGGTCGACCTCTACGACTTCCTTATCAATGGTTCTATTGCTCGCCCACAGTTTAAAGATGGCGACACCATTGTCGTAGAAGAGCGTGGTCCCGCGATTGCGGTGGGCGGTGACGTACACCGTGAGCACCGTTATGAATTGCTGGGCAACCAGTTAAGTGGTGCCGAGTTAGTTGATCTGGCGCGCTTAAGAAGTGGTGTTTCCCATGTGCTGCTGCGTGGTAACCGGGAAGAGGGGCCCATCGCTCAATACTTCCCTATTGATAAGTTCTACGGCCAAACCATTCGTAGTGGCGATGAAGTCTTGTTCAGCGCTGACAAGCGCAGTGAAACTATCGTGGTGGAAATAGAAGGTAGCTACTACGGGCCTTCACGTTATGCGTTACCCCGTGATGCTCGCTTAAGCGAACTGCTAGATGCTATCCCTGTGCCGGAAAACATGACAGCGGTGGAAAGTGTTTCTCTTCAGCGTGAAAGCGTTAGGCAGCAGCAACAGCAATCCATGGAAGACAGCTTGCGCCGCTTAGAAACTACCTACCTCGGCGCTGAATCCAGCACAAATGAAGAAGCGAAAATTCGTGCCCAAGAGGCCGAGCTTATCCAAAACTTCATTGAGCGTGCCCGCGAGCTAGAGCCAAGTGGCCGTTTAGTGGTCGCCTACAACGACCAAATTTCTGATATTCGCCTGCAAGACGGCGATGTTATCACTATTCCCGAATTGAGCGATTCGATGCTCATCAGCGGCGAAGTGCTCGTGCCCCAAGCCGCTGTTTATCGCCCGGGTATGAATGTGATTGACTACATCGAAAGCGCTGGTGGTTTCACTAACCGCGCCGATGAAGACCACATTCTGGTGGTTCGCCAGAACGGCGCGGTAGAAAATGCCCGCAACGTTAATCTGCGCCCAGGCGATGAGATTCTGGTCATGCCCGCTGCACCTACCCACAACCTGCAGCTAGCTTCTACGCTCACGCAGATATTGTTCCAAATTGCTGTCGCTACCCGCGTCGCAGTTGATCTGTAAATGGTGAAGAGTGAGGTGTGAGGGGTAAAACCACTAACACCTCACGTCTCACGCCTCATATATCACTTATTTAAAAGTAGAGCTATGGCAAATGTAAAAGGCGCGCCTAAGAGCGCCCGTACGCCTTGGCAAGTCACTCGTAGCGTTTGGTACGCCATGTTCGTGCGCGAGGCGCTGTCACGCACCATGGGCGATCGCATGGGCTGGTTCTGGATGATCTTTGAACCCGTTGCCTTTGTAGGCATTATGATCGCTGTGCGCAGCTTCATACGTGGTGATATGTTTATTGTAAACGCTGAATTTATTCCTTGGCTGATTGCGGGTTTAATGGGTTTTTTTCTTGTTCGGGAAGGCATGCTACGCGGGATGGGGGCGATTGATGGTAATAGAGCTCTGTTTGCATATCGACAAGTGCAACCGATTGACCCGGTTTTAGTACGTAATTTTCTTGAAGGTTCCCTACGTAGTCTGGTGTTTCTAGTTTTTATCGGCGGCGGGCTTATGCTGGGTTTAGATATGTACCCAGATAATGCTATTCATGTGATGGCCGCTTGGTTGTCCTTATGGTGTTTGGGCTTAGGTGCAGGCTTAGTTACTTCGGCGTCAGCCACTTTAGTCCCAGAGTTAGGTAGAGTATTTCGAATGATATCATTGCCACTGCTAATTTTATCTGGTGTTATTTTGCCGCTAAATAGCTTACCGCATTGGTTGCTGGAATACTTAATGCTTAACCCTATCCCCCATGGATTAGAAGCACTCCGTGTAGGCTTTTTTGAAAATTATCAAGTCGTACATGGTACTAGTATGTTGTATCTCTGGTTATTTACTTTCACCTTAATAACGCTAGGGCTACTGATGCACCTGCGCTTTGTTGATAAGTTAAAGGCAAAATAATTCATGCAAGCTTCCCTCAGCCGATTTGTAAAAGCATCCCCCCACTGGGCGTTAGCATTTTTAGCTATTCTCTTAGTGTCATTTTATTGGTTTGTATGGGCAGAAGAGCGCTATGTGTCCCGTGCAACGGTAGTGCTAGAAAGTCCTCAGGTTGCCACGCCGGAATTCAGCCTTTCGTCATTGATGGGCGGTGGTGGCAATACCCACGATTTATTGTTACTGCGTGAGCATCTGCTGTCTGTTGATATGTTGCGTTTGCTGGATGAACAGCTCGATATTCGCCAGCACTATAGCGAACACGGCGATATTTTTGCCAAGCTGCGCAATCCTGATGTGCCCATTGAAGATCTACATAAATACTATCTGCGTCGGGTAGAAGTAGAGCTGGATGAGTATGCCGGTGTTCTGAATATTTACGTTCAGGGCTACACGCCTGAATTCTCCCGAGATATGGCTGCACTGCTGTTAGAGGCTGGCGAAAACCACATGAATGAGATGGGCCACCGTTTAGCAGACGAGCAGGTTCGTTTCCTAGAACAGCAGATGGTTCGCTTGGAAGATCGTTTTCGCGATACTCGCACTGAACTACTCGAATTTCAAAACGAGTACGGCCTAGTATCGCCCACCTCAACGGTAGAAAGCATTAACCAAGTAGTGGCGACGCTAGAAGGCGACTTGGCTCGCTTACAAGCGCAACGCAATGCATTGGCAAGCTTCCAAAGCTCGCAATCAGCCGAGCTGCGCCAAGTAGAGCGCAGCATTACTGCGTTACGCGATCAAATCGTTGAGCAGCGCGACCGCTTAGCACAGGCAACGGGTGATTCGCTAAACCGCGTATCGGCTGAATACGAAACACTAGAACTTCAAGCCCAATTTGCGCAAGAAACCTATTCAAGCGCATTGGCGGCATTGGAAAATACTCGCCTAGAAGCCGCCCGCCAGCTCAAGCAGGTGAGCGTGCTGCAAAGCCCGCTATTCCCAGAATACCCAACTGAACCAAACCGCCTTTATAACAGCAGTGTGTTCGCTATCATCACTATTTTCCTAGCTTTCATCTTCAGCATGATCATGATGATCGTAAAAGACCACAGGGATTAATGAGAAGGCTTTTTTGTAAGGCGAGTGCATTGACGTAACAACGCCTGTTTACGTAGTGCGGTGTAACGAGGTCGCGAGGAACGAGCGAAACCGAGGCACCCGCAACGGCGGCGCAGCTGCCCAAAGGCCTCCAGTCAGCACTGCATTGATACCCCCGCGGGTGCGCTGACGCTTACACCGCGCTACAAAATCAATGCACATCCTAGTGCGGTGTAACGAGGTCGTGAGGAACGAGCGAAACCGAGGCACCCGCAACGGCGGCGCAGCCGCCCAAAGGCCTCCAGTCAGCACTGCATTGATACCCCCGCGGGTGCGCTGACGCTTACACCGCGCTACAAAATCAATGCACATCGTAGTGCGGTGTAACGAGGT
>NZ_CP022286.1:245108-1930004 GCF_002216165.1 Halomonas sp. N3-2A
GCACCCGCAACGGCGGCGCAGCCGCCCAAAGGCCTCCAGTCAGCACTGCATTGATACCCCCGCGGGTGCGCTGACGCTTACACCGCGCTACAAAATCAATGCACATCGTAGTGCGGTGTAACGAGGTCGCGAGGAACGAGCGAAACCGAGGCACCCGCAACGGCGGCGCAGCCGCCCAAAAGTCTCCAGTTAGCACTGCATTGATACCCCCGCAGGTGCGCTGACGCTTACACCGCGCTACAACAGAGCACCACCGAAAAAGGAATTTTCGATGCTAGATATCTTCCACCACGGTGGTGCAACAGGCGTAACGGGCAGCTGTCACCAGCTAATCCTCAATAGTGAAAACTCACTACTAGTCGATTGCGGCCTTTTCCAAGGTGAAGACGCAGCGCAAGATAGCTTTCAACAGCTGCAAATTGAGTTTGATATCAGCACCGTTAAAGCGCTGATTATTACCCACGTACATATTGACCACGTCGGGAGGCTGCCTTACTTGTTGGCAGCGGGCTTTAAAGGCCCGATTATTTGCTCCATACCGTCGGCAACGCTATTACCGCTGGTTATTGAAGACGCTTTAAAAATCGGTTTCACGCGTAATGCAGAACTGATCCAGCGTTTCCAAGCGCAGCTTGAGTCACAAATTGTCAGCGTGGCTTACGGCAAATGGCACTCGGTTGTGAATGAGTACGAGAAGGGTAAGCAGGGCATCACCACACGCATCAAACTCAAAAGAGCAGGGCACATACTCGGTTCCAGCTATGTTGAAGTTGCTCATCAGTACGCCAATGGCAGCAAAGAGCGTATTGTCTTTAGCGGTGATTTAGGGGCACCCTACGCTCCGCTATTGCCCGTGCCTAAATCACCCTATGGTTGTGACCAGCTAGTTCTCGAAAGCACCTACGGCGACCGTCAGCACGTAGGTCGCCGTAAACGTCGTGCCACGCTAAAAAATGCCATTGAACAAGCCCTGGCTAACGGCGGTACGGTCATGGTGCCCGCCTTCAGCATTGGCCGTACCCAAGAGCTGCTTTACGAGCTGGAGGGCATTATTTATGAAGCCAAGCGCAACGCCAAAAACAACCAGTGGCAAGCTATAGAAATTATTGTTGATTCACCGCTTGCTGCACGCTTTACCAACGTATATCGCCAGTTAAAGCCCTACTGGGATAAAGAAGCCCAACGCCGCTTACGTAGTGGCCGCCACCCGCTCAATTTCGAAAATCTCTACACCGTAGAAAGCCACGAAGCCCACGAGCAAACTGTCCAATACCTAGCGAAAACTGGCCGTCCAGCGGTAGTCATTGCTGCCAGCGGCATGTGTGCAGGTGGGCGCATCATGAACTACCTAAAAGCCATGTTAGGTGATGAGCGTCATCAGGTATTGTTCGTGGGGTATCAAGGGGCAGGCACGCCAGGGCGAGCGATACAGCAATATGGCCCGCAGGGCGGTTGGGTGGAAATAGACGGCCAGCGTATCGACATCAATGCAGGCATTACCACCATTAGCGGCTACTCTGCTCATGCAGATCAAAAAGGCTTGCTTAATTTCGTCAAGCGCATGCGTCGCTGGCCTCATACCATTCGCCTTGTACATGGCGAAAAAAACGCTAAAAACGCGCTCAAACATGAACTAGAAGCGCTTTATCAGCGTAAAGGGAAGCAAGTTGATGTGGTGAGTGGTGAATAGTGAGTGGTAAGTAGTGAGAGGTGAGTGGTGAGGAGCCTGGCGTGAGAAAACATCAGGAATTGCGTGTGTGGCAACAGTCCATGGATCTAGTGGAGCAAATTTATAGCATTACTAACCAATTTCCTGATGACGAGCGTTACGGACTTATTAGCCAGATGAGGCGGTGTGCAGTATCAGTACCTAGCAATATTGCAGAAGGTGCAGCAAGAGGAAGTACACAAGAATTTATTCGTTTTCTATATATTTCCAAGGTTCTCTCAGCGAGTTAGAAACACAGTTACTCATAGCAAACCGTCTAAACTATCTAAGTGATATTTCTGTAAACTTAAATAGTATCCAGCAAATCTCTTCCCAGCTAGGCGGCCTTATTAAACACTTAAAAAGTCGGTCAAACTAACTTGCCCATGAATTTCCTATTTACTATTCACCACTCACTATTCACCACTCACTATTCACGAGTTCACCACTCACTATTCACGAGTTCACCACTCACTAGTTCACGAATTCAAAATGATTGAAATCAAACACCTCTACAAGCGTTACCACAACCATCATGGTAGCGACTGGGTACTAAAAGACGTCAATTTCACCATCCCTATGGGCGTTAGTGTAGGCTTAATAGGCGCGAACGGAGCAGGTAAATCGACACTTTTGCGTCTTATTGCTGGCATGGATACCCCTGAGCGTGGAGAGGTTATTCGTCATAGTCGTGTTTCCTGGCCAGTTGGTCTTTCTGGGGGAATGCAGGGAAACATGACGGGACGCCAAAACGTTAAATTCGTTGCCCGGGTGCAAGGCAGTGACCCCGAAGAGGTCAAGCGGGTTATCAAGTTCGTAGAAGAGTTCGCAGAAATTGGCCCAGCCTTTGATGAGCCCATTCGTACATATTCATCGGGCATGAAGTCACGTATTTCGTTTGGTTTATCGCTCGCGTTTGATTTTGATGTCTACATTTCCGATGAAGCCACTGCCGTTGGTGATCGCGCATTTAAAGCCAAAGCTAAAGAGCTATTTGAATCGAAAACGGGTCAAGCCTCTTTGATAATGGTTTCCCACTCAGAAGGTATTTTGAAAGACCTCTGCCAGGCAGGGGTTTATCTCAAAAAAGGCAGCGCCTTTTGGTACGACGATATCAACGATGCCATTGCCGCCTATCATTCAGATGTAGACAAAAAGCAACGTCAGTCTGAACTGCCTAGCGATGTGGTAGGGGCTCGTAAATACCTACAGGCCTGCCACGCCGATTTGAAAGCCGCTCAAGAAACCCTTGCTGATGCCAAAGAGCAGGAAGACAAGGAGGCGCTCGCTGCTGCTAAAAATGCAGTTAAAGAAGCTAGCAGCAGAGCAAGAGAAGCGCGTGAAAACTTAGAGTTACGGCAAAGCACACGCTAGCGTCAGCGCTAATGAAATAGTCAATAAGATAGTTACTGAGATTGCAGCATGAGCAAAACTTTTTTCATTACCGGTGGAGCAGGTTTCATTGGTTCTGCCGTTATTCGTGAGTTAATCCATAACACCGACAACCATGTCGTGAATGTTGATAAGCTCACTTATGCAGGCAATCTAGAATCGTTGGTAAGTGTCGCTGACAGTGAACGCTACACGTTTGCGCAAGCAGACATTTGCGATGCACCTGCGATGCAGCAGTTGTTTGAACAGCACCAGCCGGACGTGGTGATGCACTTGGCAGCAGAAAGCCATGTAGACCGCTCCATCGATGGCCCCGCCGCGTTTATTCAAACCAATGTGGTCGGTACAGCGGTTCTGTTAGAAGCCGCCCGTGCTTACTGGAAAAGCTTACAGCAGCAAGAGCCTGCCAAAGCAGAAGCATTCCGTTTTCACCATATCAGTACTGATGAAGTGTATGGCGATTTAGACGGAACCGATGAGCTCTTCACCGAAGAAACCTCCTACGCGCCAAGCTCGCCATATTCGGCGAGTAAAGCCAGTTCAGACCACCTGGTTCGCTCCTGGCAGCGTACCTACGGCTTGCCCACACTGGTCACCAATTGCTCTAACAACTACGGGCCGTATCACTTTCCCGAAAAGTTAATTCCGCTGATGATCCTAAATGCTCTGGCTGGCAAGCCGCTGCCGGTATACGGCGATGGTCAGCAAATTCGCGACTGGTTGTATGTCGAAGATCACGCCCGCGCCTTAATTAAGGTGGCTACTGAAGGCGAAATCGGCGAAACCTACAACATTGGCGGGCATAACGAACAAACTAACTTACATGTAGTAGAGACTATCTGTGAGATTTTGGATGAGCTAGTGCCATACAAAGTGAAGGGTAGTTCTCACGATTCACCACTCACCACTCACGATTCACATAAACAACTGATCACGTTTGTGACTGATCGCCCAGGTCACGACGTACGTTATGCCATTGATGCCAGCAAAATTGAACGCGAACTTGGCTGGACACCAGAAGAAACCTTCGAAACTGGCTTACGAAAAACTGTCGAGTGGTACCTCGCCAACGAAACCTGGTGGAAGCGCGTGCAAGACGGCAGCTACCAACGGCTGGGCACCAACACGTAGTGCGTGGTAAGCCTACGGCGCACCCGCAACAGACTTTCGGATTTCGCGGGTGCCTTGGTATCGCTCGTTCCTCGCGGCCTCACTTCGCCGCGCTGCAGGTTGCGCAATCGATTGACGTTAAGGCTTCACTATGAATATCTTCATCACCGGTGGTAACGGCCAGGTCGGCTTTGAATTACAGCGCCAATTTGCCCCTTTCGGCACTATCTTGGCCCCGACACGCCAAGAGCTCGACTTAACCAACGCCGAAGCCGTCGATGTTTATCTTGAAAAACACCAGCCCGGCTTAATACTCAACGCGGCGGCCTACACAGCGGTTGATAAAGCCGAGAGTGAACCAGAGCAGGCAAAGCGCCTAAACGCCAAACTGCCAGCGCAGTTGGCCGATTACGCCGCGACGCAGGGCATTCCCCTGGTGCATTACTCAACGGATTACGTCTACCCAGGCAACGGCGAAGCCTCTTGGCAGGAAGACAGCCCCACCGGTCCGCTAAGCGTTTATGGCCAAACCAAGCTGGAAGGGGATGAAGCCGTCGTTAAAAGCGGTGCCAGCCACCTGATTTTTCGCACGAGCTGGGTATACGCCGCGCGTGGCAATAACTTTATGAAAACCATGCTACGCCTTGGCCGCGACCGGGATGCACTGAGCATTGTCAACGATCAAATTGGTGCGCCTACCCCCGCACGTCTAATCGCCCAAATTACTGCCCTGGCTTGTACAAATCACCACTCGCCGTCCACTGCTCACCATTCTCTATTCACTATTAACATTCCCCAAGGCATCTACCACTTAGCGCCTAGGGGAGAGACAAGTTGGCACGGCTTCGCCAGCGAAATTTTCACCCAAGCCCGTGGAGCAGGGGAAGCACTAACGATTACGCCTGAAAGCACCGCAGGCATCCCCACGGCAGAATACCCAACACCCGCTAAGCGCCCGCTAAATTCGCGCATGGCGCTAAGCAAGCTAGAAAACTCACTAGGCATCACCATGCCCACCTGGCAAAGCCAGTTGGGACTGACACTGCGTGAATATCTGGATCGTTAGTCCGATCGTTAGCAAGTCATGCAAAAACAGCCTTGCGTATACATTATGGCGAGCAGGAAGCGCGGCACACTTTATATCGGTGTGACCAGCAACTTGTCCCAGCGAGTATGACAGAACGTCGGGCACGCGGTAATGACAGAACGTCGAGCGCGTGGGAACGACAGAACAAAAGGTTAATGAATGACTATGAGTCAAAGTACACCAAGGAAAGGCATTATCCTTGCCGGTGGCTCGGGTACGCGGTTACATCCCATTACCCGCGGTGTATCCAAGCAGCTACTGCCTATTTACGATAAGCCGATGATCTACTATCCGATCTCGGTGCTCATGCTGGCAGGTATCCGAGAGATCTTAATTATCTCAACGCCGGAAGACTTACCGCAGTATCAAAACTTGCTAGGTACCGGCGAAGACTTCGGTATTAGCCTGGAATACGCAGAGCAGCCTAGCCCTGACGGCCTAGCGCAAGCGTTCATTATTGGCGAAGAATTCATTGGTAACAGCTCGGTGTGCCTAGTGCTAGGCGATAACATCTTCCATGGGCAGCACTTCTCTGATCAGCTAAAACGCGCCAGCTCATATACCTCCGGTGCGACGGTATTTGGTTATCTAGTCAAAGATCCCGAGCGTTTTGGTGTTGTAGAATTTGATGAAAATAGCAACGCTATTTCCATTGAAGAAAAGCCCCTAAAGCCCAAGTCCGCCTACGCGGTGACCGGCCTGTATTTCTACGATAACGATGTTGTTGAAATCGCCAAAAACGTAATGCCTTCAGAGCGTGGCGAGCTAGAAATTACCAGTGTGAATAACGCCTATCTAAGGCGTGGTGATTTACGCGTAGAACGCCTTGGCCGCGGCTTTGCCTGGTTAGACACCGGCACCCACGACAGCTTGCTAGAGGCCAGCCAATACGTGCAAACCATAGAGCACCGCCAAGGTCTTAAAATCGCCTGTCTAGAAGAGATTGCTTGGCAGCACCAGTGGATTAGCGACGAGCGCCTAGCCGAACTCGCCAAACCACTTGCCAAAACGCAATACGGCCAATACCTACAGCGCCTACTCAAAACGAAAGGTAACAAGTAAGGAGTGAGTAGTGAGGAGAAAGTAATCTTACCCCTCACGCCTTACATCGAGCTCCTCATCCTTCACCGCTCATGGTTTAGATATGCAATACGAAAAACTCGCCATTCCTGATGTTGTGCTTATTACTCCTCAAGTGTTCGGCGATGAGCGCGGTTTCTTTATGGAGACCTTCCGCCAAAGTGAATTCGAACACCACTGTGGCCACTACACGTTTGTGCAAGATAACCACAGTAAATCCACTCATGGCATTCTGCGAGGGCTGCACTACCAACACCAGCAACCACAGGGTAAATTAGTGCGGGTAACCCAGGGTGAGGTCTTCGATGTGGCGGTGGACATGCGCCAAAGCTCACCCACCTATGGCCAATGGGTAGGCGCAACACTCAGTGAACAAAACAAGCAAATGCTTTGGGTTCCCCCCGGTTTCGCCCACGGTTTTTATGTCACCAGCGAAACGGCTGAGTTTCAGTACAAATGTACCGATTACTACGCCCCTGGGGATGAAGTGTCTATTTTATGGAACGACCCGCAACTGGCTATTCAATGGCCTACCCAAGGCCAGATGCCCCAGCTTTCTGCAAAAGATGAGCAAGGGCTTGCTTTTAAAGCCGCGCCAGCTTTTGACTAAAAACGATGAGCTAACGAACACACTCAAGCTGAAGTGAACGAATGAACATAACGGTTTTTGGTACAGGTTACGTAGGGCTTGTTACAGGTACATGCCTAGCAGAAGCAGGTCATCACGTTATATGTGTCGATGTGGATGAGCAAAAAATAGCCCAGTTAAACCAAGGCATCATCCCCATTTATGAACCTGGCCTAGAAGCCATGGTAAGGCATAACGGCGAGGACGGCAGGCTCAAGTTCACCACCGATGCAGCGCAGGCGGTACAATTTGGTACCCTGCAATTTATAGCGGTAGGAACGCCTGCTGATGAAGATGGCAGTGCCGATTTACAGTACGTGCTGAATGTAGCCGAAACGATTGCTCAGCATATGGACGGCTACAAAGTTGTTATTGATAAATCGACTGTGCCAGTTGGTACCGCTGAAAAAGTACGCGATACCATTGCAGAAACGCTCAGCAGTTTAGGTAAAGATTACACCTTTGATGTATGTTCCAACCCTGAATTTCTCAAGGAAGGGGCTGCGATAGAAGACTTTACCCGGGGCGCTCGGATTGTGGTGGGTACTGACAGCCCCCACGTAGAAAAGCTAATGCGCGAATGCTATGCCCCGTACAACCGCAATCATGAAAAAATGCTGTTTATGGATGTGCGCAGTGCCGAGCTGACCAAGTATGCCGCTAACGCCATGCTAGCCACTAAAATCAGCTTCATGAACGAAATAGCGAATCTCGCTGAACGCCTGGGCGCCGATATTGAGCAGGTGCGCCAAGGCATAGGTTCCGACCCGCGTATTGGCTACCATTTTATTTACCCCGGCTGCGGTTATGGCGGCTCCTGCTTCCCTAAAGATGTTCAAGCGCTTGCCCGCACCGCTGGACTGGCAGGCTACTCTGCTGAACTGTTGAAAGCCGTCGAAAGTGTCAATGAACGGCAAAAACAGACGCTGTTCACCAAGCTAAGCAATGCCCTTGATGGGCAGTTGCACGGCAAAAAAATCGCTGTATGGGGGCTTGCCTTCAAGCCGAATACCGATGATATGCGGGAAGCACCCAGCCGCGTATTAATGGAAGCGTTATGGGAAGCCGGTGCCCAGGTACGAGCGTTCGACCCTAAAGCGATGGAAGAAGCAGCCCGCATCTATGGCAGTCGTGAAGGCTTAACGTTATGTAAGCGAATGGAAGATACCGTCATCGATGCAGATGCACTGGTGATTTGTACCGAGTGGCAGCAATTTCGAGCAGTAGACTTAACGTGGTTGGCTAATCAATTAAAAGGCGGTGTGGTCATTGATGGGCGTAATCTTTACAACCCCAAGGAAGCCAAAGCCGTTAATTTACGCTACATATCGGTAGGCCGAGCATAGCGCGGCTAAATAGAGCAGTGCTATTGCGCTCTTAATTTTGGTCAAGCACTCAGGACTCACTGCCTATTGTAGGAGGCCGCTTTAGCGGTGGTCCGACATCTCGGCGATGGCGGCGCAGCCGCCCTTACTATAACTGGGCGCATTAGTTTAAATTATCGTCGAAGTGTCGAACCAAAGTTACAGCTAAAGTTCCCTCCCTCAACACCAGGGCAGCTAAGTGGCTTTAGCTAACTAGCTTATCTGTTCAATTTTGAAAAATATGATCAACATTCAAGCAAGGAGCTTTCAACCTATGCCGCGGGTAATTTATCTGGGCTTGCAAGCCTTCGCGCACGAGCCGCACCAGTTATTGCCAGCTGCGGAAAATCCGTTGGCATGCGAATCACTAGTAGATATCAGCGAGGCAGATGCGGAAGTTCCAAACAGCACATGTCTGTTATCCACGTTGAATGATGAAGACGCCGTTAAGCTACGCGCTTGGTGTAAGCACGACGCAGAGCGTCAGCTAATGATCGCTTGGCCACAGCCAGATGCCTGGCTAGCGGCAAGCCTTGCAAACGGCGCCGTTGCCGAAGAGGCGCTTAATGACTGGTTAGCGCAAGCCAAGCGACTACTTGCACTGTTTCGCTCAGCGCGCCGCCAGATTACCTTAGTAGGCTACTCGCCAGGCCGCACGTCAAAGCTAATTGATGCGCCGCTCGACTTACAAACCACAGCAACGGGTAAGGCAATTTATCAGCTAGCCGCGGCTTATCTTTGTGGGCAAGCCCAACCGTTACAAGACACCTATGCTTACCTGTTGGCTAGCAGCCAGGAGAGCTCTGTTGAGGAAGGCCATGAGGCAACCATCGTCCAGGCCGCGCTTAATGAATATCACGCCCGGCAAGCAGAAAGTGAAAAGGGGCAGCGGGATGGCCGCGCGTTACAACAGGCAGAGAACACCCAGGAACAACAACAGCAAAATATTGCCCGTTTGAAGGGCGAGCTAACAGCAGCACGTGAAGAGTACTCTCTTGTTCTTCAGCAGCTTCAAAGCGTTCAGACGTCGCTGGCTGAAAGTGTCGACGAGCAAAAGACAAAGGCCGAGCAACGTGAGCAGGAGTGCTCAAAACGCCTTGAAGAACTTCAGCAGCAAACTAAAGCGTTGCAAAAGGAAAATGCTCAGCTGAGCCAAGATAACGCGACTATTAAAAAAGCTCAGCTAGCACTTCAGCAAGAAAAAGAGTCCCTAAAAAAGGCGTTGGCGGCGCAGCTCAATACTCAAAAAGAGGGTCAGGAGACCCTTGCTACGGCGCAAAAAGAGAGTGCTCAGCTGCTGAGCACCCTGCAACAGGCACAGCAAGCGTATGAAACGCTGAATCAGGAATACCAAGCTCTGGCCGAGCGCAAGGAGAACCAGATTGCCGAGCAGCAGCGCCTAGTAAGCGCCCAGCAGCAAAACATGGATAGTGTGGTCAGCAAGCTAGAGCGGCGCGCAGCCGAAGTGCAAAAAATCCAGCAACAGCTAGAGAAAAGCACCCTGGATACCGCACACTTCCGCCAACAGCTGGAAAAGCGCCAGAAAGAACTCAATATATTACGTGCTGATACTCAGCGGCATATTAGTCACTTGGAACGCTTAGTACAGTGGCTGCGTGTACATGCCCAGCGCCATGCCGCAGTGGCTTACCGCGATAGCCGAAGCTACAAAAAAGAGCTACCAAAGCAGCTAGCCATGCTGGAAGCAACGCCGTTCTTTGATGCCGACTGGTACCTTGCCCAATACCCTGATGTTGCCAAGTCAGGTATTAAACCCGCCGAACACTTTATTAAGTTTGGCGCGATTGATGGCCGTCATCCAAGTTCTCAATTCAGTACCGACTTTTATCTTACTCACTACAAAGATGTCGCTGCATCAGGTCAGCATCCGCTGCTGCACTACCTGCGACATGGCATCGCCGAACAGCGAAAAACACAGCCACCACAACACCATTTGCCCGCGCCCAAAAAACCGACAGAGGGGGCTGATGCATGAGTCAAGCTGCCGACCTGCTAGTGCATATTGGCCCGCTACGCGAAGAGAGTGAGGCACTCATTAAACAGGCCAGCTTAGCGGTATTGTTGGCATCACTTTCGCCCGTTTCAGCGCACCACAAAGCGTTATCTCAAGTGTTACCGGCATTGCATATTGCAGACCAGCCGATAACCCCCCCAGGCGGAGAAGCGGTGTGTTATGCCTACACACTTAAAGACTTCAACAGCTTGGCTCCTGCCAGTGAGCTAACGACCCTCTATCCAGGTCTTGGCAAGGCTCGTCACCAATCAGTAGATACTCAAACACTGCCGCAGGCGCTAGAGCAGGCTGGCCTGAGCCAAGCAGCGTTCACCCATTTGGTTATCGAACAGCCGGAAATTTCCCTAAGCCTGCTGCAAGCGTTCAACTATTCCGGCTTACTTGATCAGTTAACCCATCTATGGGTGCGTACTAGCCCACTGCGCCTATACGAGGGAATGGCGACAGACGCCGAGCTAACCCAATGGTGTGAACAGCAAGGTTTTGAGGTGGCGACTCAACATGCAGGGGACCCGGATTTCTTTCTTCTCGGTTTTACCCGCAACCCGCTGTATCACAAGCTAAAAGATACCCATGCGCAATTGGCCAAGCGTGACACACAGCTCAGCCAGCTAACCGCAGAGCGCGAAAAGCTGGAAAAAGAACTGGCGGATAGCGAGCGAAACAGTAAGCAGAGTGCCCAAAAGGCCAAGCAACAGCTGGCAGAGAAATTGGCAGAGAAAGACGCTCAGTTGGCCGAGCGTGACACACAGCTCAGCCAGTTAACCGAAGAGCGCGATACGCTGAAAAAGCAGCTAAGTCAGGCGCTCAAAGCCAGCCAGCAGCATCAAAAAGAGCACCAGGAAACCGAACAAGCACTCAAAAAGACCGAACAGCAGTATCAAGACGTTATCAAAGCAGAGCAGAAAGCGCAGGAAAAACTGCAAGAAACGCACACTTGGTTTACTCACCGCAAGCAGCAGGCAGAAGAGGGCGTCGAGAAAATCGCTAGCCTTCAAGAAAAATTAACGCACAGCGAAGAAGAGCGCGAAAATTATCAGCGCTACTTTGCTAATCGAAAAAAACAGCATGAAGAAGCTGAAGCTGAACTAGCGAAAGCCCAGCAGCAGCTAACTGAAAAAGACGCTACGATCAGCCAGCTCAGCGAACAGCTCGCCACGTTACAACAAAGTAACGAACGTTTTGGGCAGTTAGAAAGCAAGCTGGAATCTCTGTTCGGCGAACAGCGCAGCTATATACAGCAAACCACCAATGCCCTTGGTCAGCACGTTACCCGTAGCGCCCGCCAACAGCGTGACGAACAGGCACTAATGAACTACCTGCAGCATGGCCAGCGCCCCATAAGCACAACGCTTGCACCTGGCTATGCCATGGCCTTGCTAGAACACTACAATGCAAACAACCATGATGTAATAGTGATTTTTGGCAGCAATGGCACAACGGAGCTGCTGGCGCAAAGCATTATTAATGCCCGGGCAGAGCAGCCCAAGTTAACCCGGCAGAAAGGCCAGCATCACGGTCAGGAGAACGAGGTAACGTTATCTCACGCTGACCTGCCGCAAACTATTGTTAGCATTACGCATCAGAAAGTAGCTAGCGATGAACTAAAACAGTGCTTGAATAACAAGCGCCTTAGCCACGCGGTCAATGTGGTGCATGCCCCTTGGATAGAGTGCCAAACCAACGACCAAACGGCGTTGTTCTACGCGGCAAACACCGTTCTGCAACGCCTAAACCAATGGCTGCCGGAAGATGCCCGTGTACTAGCTATTGTAGGTGAAGCGCTAACCGAAGCAGGGCACAGCCGAGAAGTGGCGTTAGCGCTACTGCTACAGCAACTGCCCACGCAACGGCTTGATGTTGTGCTGGAAGGTAATAGCTATCCGCAGGAAAACGGCCTAAAGGAAAGCTGGAATACGCTACTCGAGACCCGCCAACGTCCCGCCCAATGGCTAACGCTTCCCAATGCACTCAGCCTCAGAGTAGAAGGGTAGATAACGCATTCTTCCCAACCGTCTTTCCCGTATACCACCGAACCGCCATTAACGGATGCATCTAATCGCCATTAACGCATGCCACCGAACTGTCATTCCCGCATGCCCTTAGCGGGAATCCATTTTGGATTCAGGCACTCAGGCATCAGCGGGTAAGGTCAAGGTGGATTCCCGATAACCCCACTCGGGAATGACAGCCTCTTCTCAGCCGTCATTCCCGCATGCCCTTAGCGGGAATCCATTTTGGTTCAGGCACTCGAGCATCAGTAGGCAAGGTCAAGGTAGATTCCCGATAACCCCGCTCGGGAATGACAAGTGTGGTGCCACTCGGGAATGATCGGGCCGTGGTTGTGGGAAATGACGGGTGAGGGACCCTACCCTAAAAATTCACGATTCACGATTCACGATTCACGACTCACGACTCACGACTCACGATTCACGACTCACGATTCAAGAGATACTCATGGAAAAAGATCTTGTTAAACGCGCTCACGATGCTTTTAAACAAAATGATTATCAAAATGCCATAACACTCTATCAACAAGCTGCCTACCAGTATGGGCAAAGCCTGTTTGATGTTAATATTAAGATTTGTGAACAAAGGCTGCAGAAGCCCGGCCAAGTGTTCCAACATGCGCCCAAAATTGCTGAGACTATCCCTATTGCCCAGCAATTAGCAGAAACTCAAGAGCTGCTGGAATACTACTATCGCCGTTGTCAAGAATTGGAATACCGCCTACAAGACGCTGGCCAAGCGGAAACGTCATAGGGCTGTCAAGGTATGACACTCAGGCCTTAAAATGGACTGATAACTGAAAAAAGGTAAAGAATGAAAGTACTCACGGTATTCGGCACCCGCCCAGAAGCCATAAAAATGGCACCCCTTGCACTGCAGCTTGCCACAGACGAGCGTTTTGAAGCCCGCGTTTGTGTCACCGCTCAGCATCGCGAAATGCTAGATCAAGTGCTCGCTTTATTCGAACTTACTCCAGACTATGACCTGGACATCATGAAGCCAGGGCAGGATCTTAACGACGTTACTTGTGGCATTCTGCAAGGGCTCAAGCCGGTACTGGAAGACTTCAAACCTGATATCGTTCTTGTGCATGGCGACACCGCCACCACCTTTGCGACCACCCTGGCGTGTTATTATCAGCAGATCCCCGTAGGGCATGTTGAAGCAGGCCTGCGGACCGGCAACCTTTATTCTCCCTGGCCGGAAGAGGGCAACCGTAAGCTCACAGGTGCGTTGGCGGCGGTTCACTTTGCGCCTACGGGCACCTCGCAGCAAAACTTACTGGATGAAGGCATTGCCCCAGCGACTATTCAAATAACCGGCAATACCGTGATAGATGCGCTGTTGGAAGTCGCTCACAAGCTGGAAACCAACCAAGCGCTAGCCCTTGAGCAGGCCAAGCGGTTCCCGATGCTGGATGAAAGCAAGCGTTTGATTCTAGTCACCGGCCACCGTCGTGAAAGCTTTGGCGGCGGGTTTGAGCGTATCTGCCAAGCCCTAGCTGATACCGCCGAGCGCCATCCAGATACCCAGATTCTCTACCCGGTACACCTCAACCCCAATGTCCGTGAGCCGGTTAACCGCTTGCTGGCCAGGGTAGATAATGTGCATCTGATTGAACCGCAGGACTACCTGCCGTTTGTCTACCTGATGAACCGAGCACACATTATCCTCACCGATTCTGGTGGCATTCAGGAAGAAGCGCCTTCGCTGGGCAAACCGGTACTGGTCATGCGCGATACGACTGAACGCCCCGAAGCTGTAGAAGCAGGTACCGTCAAGCTGGTGGGCACCGATGTGGCGACCATTGCCAGCGAGCTAACCCGGCTGCTGACCGATAACGACGCTTACACTGCCATGAGCTATGCCCACAACCCCTACGGTGACGGTAAAGCCTGCGAACGCATCCGCGATATTTTGGCTTCACTGTGAAATGTGAGCGCGCTACGCGCTTGTGAATAGCTGCTGACACGATTCACTATTTCTACCCACTATTCACTATTCACTATTCACTATTCACTATTCACTATTCACTATTCACTATTCACTATTCACTATTCACTATTCACGACTCACTATTCACGACTCACTATTCACGACTCACCATTCCTACTCACGGAACACCACATGAAATTCGATACTATTTCCATGATTGGCCTGGGCTATATCGGCCTACCTACCGCTGCTGTTTTCGCTTCCCGCAAGCAGAATGTTATCGGTGTTGATGTTAACCAACATGCTGTCGACACCATCAACAATGGCGAAATCCACATTGTTGAGCCGGAACTGGACATGATTGTTCACGCGGCAGTGAAAGAAGGTTACCTGCGCGCGACTACCACGCCAGAACCCGCCGATGCCTTTCTGGTTGCCGTGCCTACGCCGTTTCATACCGATGAAAACGGCCAAAACCACAAAGCAGATTTAAGCTATATCGAAGCCGCCAGCAAAGCCGTGGCTAAGGTGCTCAAGCCCGGTAACCTAGTCGTATTGGAATCTACCAGCCCGGTAGGCGCTACTGAGCAAATGGCCGCTTGGTTAGCGGAAGCTCGCCCAGACCTGACGTTCCCGCAAACTCACGGTGAAGAATCGGATATTCGTATTGCCCACTGCCCGGAACGCGTATTGCCCGGCCATGTTATCCGCGAACTAGTCGAAAATGACCGCGTGATTGGCGGCATGACGCCCAAGTGCGCCGAAGTGGCCTGCGAGCTCTACAAAATCGTAGTAGAAGGCGATTGTGTATCCACCACCGCCCGCACTGCAGAAATGGCTAAACTGACCGAGAACAGCTTCCGCGATGTGAATATTGCCTTCGCCAATGAGCTTTCCACCATTTGCCATGAGCTAGACATCAATGTTTGGGAACTGATCGCCCTGGCGAACCGCCACCCTCGCGTGAATATTCTTACCCCTGGCGCAGGTGTTGGCGGCCACTGCATTGCTGTCGATCCTTGGTTCATCGTCGATTCCTGCCCGGAACAAGCGAAAATCATCCGTGCCGCCCGTGAAGTGAATGATAACAAACCCCAATGGGTACTGGGCCGCGTCAAAGAAGCGCTAGAGTACTACCACCAGCAACACCCGGATGCCAGACGCAGCGACCTTACCGTGGCCTGCTTGGGCGTTGCCTTCAAGCCAGATATTGATGACCTTCGTGAAAGCCCCGCACTAGGCATTGCACAGCAAGTACAGCAGCTAGGCTGTCGCCTGCAAGTGGTAGAACCCAATATCAAATCACTACCTAAAACGCTGCAAGGCGAGAACACCACGCTTGCCACGCTGGAAGAAGCACTTACCCAAGCGGACGTGGTGTGTGTACTCGTCAAGCACAAGCCGTTTATGGCTAATGCCGAAAATGTACGTGCTAAAGAGAGCGTGATCGACGCGGTAGGGTTACTAGGGTAATTCTTTTTCGACTCGTCATCCCGAGAGGCCCCACACCGTCATTCCCGAGTGGGGTTATCGGGAACCCAGTGAGAGCCCGTCACTCCCGAGTGGCCCCAACCCCGTCATTCCCGAGTGGGGTTATCGGGAATCCATGGTAGAACCGGCGCGATACGCTAGTAACCTTCATGACTGAAAATAAAGTCTCAAAACTCAACGGGTAACAGTAATATACTTCTATGGACGATCTGCTCAATCACGCCCAACAGCTTGCTAACCAGGCTCCTACGCCTATCATCCAGCCAATAGAAGGACGGGTAGCCTACTTAGTAAATCAGGGCCATGGCACAGCGAATGATAGCACTCAGCAACTCGCAGAGGCTTTACACCAGCAAGGCCTTGAGACCCTGTGTATGGTGCGCCCTGGTTGGCCTTGGGATGCTGAAGGGGAGGGATACGAGCTAATTACCCCTGAGTCTGATATCAACGGTGTACGTTATCTCTACTCAACGTTACCCAACAGTGCTTCAGGGTGTGCGCGTGCTACATTAGAGGCTACCGTAGAGAAGCTGATCAAGCTATTACGTGTGTATCGTCCCATGACCGTCCTAGCGGAAACGGCAGGTGTAGGGTTAGCTGCGTGGATCGCTGCAAAACGGCTAGGATTGGCGTTCTTTGGGGTAGAAAGTACTGGACACATACCTGGCGATGTAGTCGAGTCAAAGAGCCTGTTTGTAGCCAAACAGGCTTTGCATCTGTTTGTAATGAGTGAGCAATCAAGAGCGGCGCTATTGACGGACGGTGTGGTTGGAGACGCCATTGAGATACTTGCGAATCAGGTTGAAGATAAAGCATTGCTCAATATGTCTAGTCAACGTATTGCGAAGTTACTCAGGGGAGAGAGACCTGGTAATAAAAAGAGCGTAAAAACCGCCAAAGCCGACGACCTTATTGACCTTGCATACCGGTTGATTGAAACAAAACATGCTGCATCGTCGGAATGTATTAAAGGACGTGTTGCGGTAGTGGTAAACCACGGCCAAAAGGATATTTCTAAGGGATATGCGAAACGCACACAAAAACTTTTCGCATTATTGTGTGAGAATAACTACGGCCCTGTTTTTATTGAGCCTTTTGATGTTAATGAAAACAATAGTGTTCCGAAGTTAAGTGCTTATATGCAAGAAAATACCTGTATGCACTATGACTCTTCGGAAGGGTGGGGGGGGGTTAGTCCAGAAGCTTATTTAAAATCTAGAACTGAATATTATAGCAATCGCTTTAAAGAAGTGTGTCCTGAAGCCGTTATTGTTAGCAGTGACTTTTCTGTAGCACTACCAGCAATAATTGCAGCGAAGCAGCTTTCATTGCCTGTTATGAAAGAGCACCTTCACTATGCGGATGCCTTTTTAGATGAGCTGAAACAGCCTTTTTTTGAGCTAATGAGCTTTGTCGAACAATTTAAAATAGAACAAAGTTGTTTTAATTTAGCTAATCATAGATTTTACCTGTTTTATGACGATGAACGAAGCTTTGATGCATTTTTGAGCTGTTTGAATGAGGCTGTTCAACGTAAAGGAACGAGTTTGTCTCAAATAAAAATTGGTTCTAAAAAAGCTCATAAGATAAGTCTTGATATTACAGCTAGTGGTTTATACTACCTCGAACTTGACGTTGAAGATGAAGCGGGTGGGAACCCAAAAGGTGTGGTCGCAAGTTTTAGGTTCTTTGATGATAGTGGTAGTCTAAAAAAAGAGAAATTGCCAGGGTTCTCCGCGTCGAAGGCTTATCCTAATTATCAATATATTGATACAAGTAAAGGTAGCGGTACTAAAAAGGTTTGTGTTTTCTCAATCCCTGCTGGTATTGCCAGAGTAGAAGTAGATGTTGTGGCTTTTGTCGCTCCAAAAGGTTTGAGATTGAGTAATATTCGCTTGGGGAACGTTAAGGTTGAAGATTCTTCAGTCTGGCTAACATACCAAGTACCTGGACTGGGTTGGGTTAAGCTTTTAGAGCCTTATGTGCATAAGGAAGGTGCCGTGAGCCTGCGGCTTGCACTGCTTAGTTATAAATACGAGCTTTCTAAGCATCGTAACGATTTGGCACAGCTCAATGGAGCCGTTCTAGAAATGGTGGAGTTGAATCGCACTTGGTTACCTGAAATTGCTTATTTTGATAAAAAGTTGAGTCTACCCGTTAATAATAAATTGACGGTTGCCCACTTGCATAAAACTGCTTACCCTTATGAAAATACTGGAGGGGCAATTCGTTGTTTGAATACTGCATTATCTCAGCAGCGTATTGGCATTGATCCATACATTATTACTCCTATTGGTTACCCAAGGTTTGTGGGCATAGAGGGAGTTAAAAGCCTCGAAATTATCGAAGGGATCGAACACTTTCGAATTGGGGCTAATACTGATGGTTTGAGAGGGCTTGCCCTGCCTGATCGGACTAGTTATTCAGCTTTTCATATAGCCAAAATTTTAAAAGCTCGCGGAGCTAGCCTTATTCATGCAGCGTCTGGGGTCAGAGGTTATGAATTGGCTCTGCAAGCATTGGCTTTGAAAAAATTGACTGGTTTACCATTATTATACGAAGTTCGTTCGTTCCATGAACATACCTGGACACCTGTGCGTAGTGATGTAATGGAGCTGGAGCGAACTGAGTTACGTGTCATTAAAGAAAACTTCTGTATGGAAGAAGCCGATTTCGTTACGACCATTTCATACAGCATGAAGAAGATATTGATTGAGCGTGGAGTCAGACCGGATAAAATCGAGGTCATTCCTAATGCGATTGATGAAAGTAAATATTTAGGTAAGGTGTTTGAATCGGCTTCTATCCCTATGCTTGAAGGCGCTGATTTTGTCATTGGCTATATTTCTAATATGTCACGCCGAGAAGGTCATAAATATCTTATTGAAGCAATTAAAAAGCTAAGAGAAGAGACTGGTTCGGACATCCGCGGCTTATTGGTGGGTAACGGGCCTGAGCGTAAAAGTCTTGAACATCTTGCACTGAAACTAGGAATGAAAGATCTTATCTTTTTTTCAGGTGAAATTGATCATAACGAGATAAATGCTTATTACAAGGCAATAGATCTCTTTGTCATTCCGCGTATTCCAGACTACGCCGCTGATTGGGTAACACCTCTCAAGCCTTATGAGGCGATGGCGCTGGAACGGCCTATCATTGTGACAGACCTGCCCGCACTCAAGGAAATTGTAGGTGAAAATGAAGAGCGTGGACTAGTGGCTAAACCTGCTGATGTTGAGAGCCTCGTAGAAAAGTTAAAGCTATTGATTGAAGACAGCACACTTCGTGAAAGCAAGGTAGCTGCAGCAAAACAATGGGTGTTTGCTGAGCGAACCTGGAGTGCTAATGCCAAACGTTATGAAAGTATCTATCGTCGCTTGATAGAAGAAAATGTGACTGCCAGAGAGGTGCTGGATGCTTAATATTATCGACCGTCCTGAAAAGCTCTGGCAAGAGTGTGCCAAACTGGCTAAATCAACCGCTGTTATAGGTGCCGAGCTATTTGACAACCCGGACGATCACTTTGTCTTGGCTTATGGGCCAGTTGCTCAGCGCAATCAATTTCAGGCACTTTTATATTCCGCTCAGGAGAAGTTCAACGTCAGTATTCTCCCTATACATGACCTTGGTCTGTGCGGTGATATTCCCTGGCCGGGTAAAGTGATTTGCCACTTTCATTGGATTCATGACAAAACAGGTCAGGCGAAGACCGAGGCAGAGGCGGATGAGGCAGTGGTGTATTGGGAAAACCTATTGCGCCGCATTAAGGAGAATGGCCACAAAATTGTATGGACCGTTCACAACGTAATGCCTCATGAAACTGTATGGGTTGAGCAGGACAGAAAGATCCACCAGATGATGGCCGATGCCGCCGATGCTTTGCACGTGATGGCAAGCGATAGCGCCAAACTGACGGAACAGTTTTATACACTTGATGAGAGCAAGATGTTTGTAGTGCCTCACCCTACCTATGAAGGCGCACAGCCGGATGAAATATCCCGTCATGAGGCGCGTACCCAACTGCAGATTGATGAAGACGAGTTTGTTTTTCTCTCCTTCGGCGCGATCATGGAGTATAAGGGGTATGATCGTCTTATGGCCGCTTATGATCAACTTCGCTGCAAGACGAGAAAGAGAACCCGCTTGGTTATTGCCGGGTTACCATCGGATAAAACGTTGGTCGAAAAGATTACCGCTTGGGGCGAAGGTAAGCCTGACGTGATCCTCGATATGACCCCAGTGCCTCACGACAAGCTGCAGGTCTATTTCCGTTCGGCGGACATTGCGGTATGCCCCTATCGGCGGACCATGAATTCCGGGGCAGCGATGATGGCGATTACTTTTGATCTTCCGGTGTTGGGGCCTAATAGCGGTGGTTTTCTGGATATAGAAACCAGCGGCTGTGGTGTCACCTTTGAGAACACCAGTGATACCGAACTATTCGAGAAAATGTGCTATTTGACCGATAGTCAAATAGTTTCGCCGGAGGGGCTGGCGAATGCCAAGCAAGGACTGGTTCCTGCTGCCGTGTCAGATTCTTTTTTTAATAATATTAAGCAAGTGGTGGCCTAATTGGTAGAGTATTCGTCTTCTCCTTATGTAACCTGGATCAAGCATTTATCAGACTATCCTCAAAATGCTAAAGTGGTAGTGGCCAGTGAACAACAGTTTGAAATCTTGGTGCATCCTGGCCATCAATCTATGATTATTCCCTCCTTAGGGAACATTTATGAAGTAATTGATCAAGAAGATAAAACGTTACAGCTATATTTCTACTCACTTGGCTGGGTGATACCTGTCCTGTCAGGTGGCGATAAACAAGAGATTTCAGCCGCTCTTAAGGTTGTCGAGAGTGTTCTAGATATCACCCCAGACGAAGAGCGCTCAGGTGCCTGGAATATGCTCTGGGATGACCACGCAATCTGTGAGCGTTTGTGTGTGTTGCTTGAATTAAAAGAGCTGCTGGTCGTCAGCAGTGTGCTTGGTGAAGCGGTAATACAAAAGATAGATGACCATGTAAAAGCGATTATCCGATATCTTGCCGAAATATTAGATAACGAAAAATGGAAGAACAACAATCACCGTGTTTTCCATTTATTAGCAGCCTTTATTTACGCTCACGCGACTACTGATGAAGAAGGGAAAAATAAATTCAGAGGTCAAATTGAGGGCTTTATAAACGAATTGATTGACCAAGAAACTGGCTTCTCTCTAGAACAGTCAATAGCCTATTGTTTCTTTGATCTAGTTATTGTCAAGAATATTATTGAAACCATGAGTGGCTTATCAGCTGGATTGAATGTCGACGCCGAGCTGATCGAAAATAACTTGAATAGCCATATAGCGGCGATTTCATTCCCAGATGGAAGTATGCCTGCTTCGGGTGATTCGGCGCATGGTCGAATGCTCAGCTCCTATCAGAAAAAGTTCATGCCTGAAAACAGTGCATTGGCCGAACATTGGCGTCGCTTGGACAAGATCGGTTACTACCGTGGTGGTGCCAATGATGATAGCGTTCATTTCCTGACGCTTTCCCATAATGCGGAAAGCGCGCATGGTCATGCCTCACCACTGCACACTGATATATGGTTTGCCGATTTTGGTTTCCTTATGGTGGATGCAGGTGGTCCATATAAATACGGTTCAAAGATAAGATATCAGTGGTACAGGGCGGCCAGGGGCCATAACTCTCTTTCCTTGACGGCATCAAATCAACAGGAACTGAAAAAGCTGTCAATCGATGTTGACTACAACCGTTCTGGATTGCGTGGAGAGGCGGAATTCAAATCCTCTTCGCACAGTCGTTCAATTTTCGCATACAGCAATGAGCTCTATATCCATGAAGCTGTAACGGCAGACGAGGAGTGGGAGGTTTATTATAATTTTGCGGAGGGTGTTGAGATAACTCTCTTGCAGAAAGGTAGTTATGAAATCACGAAGCATGGCAGTATTGGCCGGCTAATACTTACTACCAATATTAATTCTTCATCTTTAAAAATTCAGCATACAGAGCGATGTGTAGGGCATTCTAAATCAGTATTAGCACCCTCTTTAATCGTGTCAAGTGACGCTGAAATTATCGACTGGAATATCACAATAAAAAGTGTATAGATAGATTGGTGGTGAATAAAATGAAGTTAAATAGTTTTGACGACATTCTTAAGCACTATATCTTAATGCCTGATACGTTTTGGCCCGAGGATACGGTATTTCATCGTCGTAACCGTGAAAAACTTGTAAAAGCACGTGCAGTGGTCAAAGAGTTTGATGATGATAGCCTGCAAGCCCGTTTAAAAGAAGATTTGGAGAAGCGTTACGAAGAAAAGCATAAAGCATTATATGTGATTAGTTGTGGTTCATCCGGTTGTCATTTCCTAGGTGAAATGCTCTCTTTAATAGGCAATTTTGATCTAATCAAAGAGGTTTACTATCCGCCAGAGTTAATGCGGCTATGCCGAGAAGGTGAGCTTTCCGAGAAAGAGCGGATGATGTTATTTGATCTGGTTAGCTACTTCCCCTCACGAGGAATAAAAAAGAAGCAGCCTGATATAGTGCCGATTAATATCATGCATCTCCGCTCAGACACACCGACAAGGTATGTCAAAGAGATGGGGGGGCATCATCTTATACTCCTGATGCGTAATCCATTTGATATTGCCTACTCGCGTACCTTTCGTAAGGATGACTATAGGGCTGAGGCTGATCCAAATGCTTCAGATATGGATTATTTAAAAAAGCAAATCAGTAATGTTAAGAGATTTTATCGTCTAGCATTACAGGAGAGAAATGTATTTGATGATGTTGTTAGGTATGAAGACTTAGTTAGAGATCCCTATTCGTCTTTGCACGATTTGCTATTTGTTGCCAAGGAAAAATTTCCAGAAGCATGGAAGAGTAAGACGCGGATTACAAAAGTGAACCAACTTGTTGGTAATAATGGTTCAATAAATTTTAATTCTAAAAAGAAAAAAGTGCTAGACAGGCAAGTGTCAAGATTGCTTAAAGAAGAGCTTGATGTCCTTTGTTCGGATCTTGGGTTTTCTTTGCCTGACTACATTGATTCTTATTGATCCTGATGTTGTTTTAGGTTTGTATTTCGCGACTAGTTAAAGGTAAGGGTGAGAGCTGATAGTCTTAATTTTAGAAGGTTGAGTAGTGTTTTTTTTGTTAAAGGCCAGTAAGGAAAAGTTTTAGTCGTTTTTTTTTAACGATAACTTTTTTATGTTGGCGATGTTGAAAAGGCGGGCTCAATGACCATGTGCAACACCTAATCTATCAGGTAGGGTATTGCCATTACTCACTGTTATCGCCATCTTTCTGCTGAAGTCCGCGCTGCGCATGATGCTGATGCTGGGTAACCACTCGATTAGCGCTATCGCCCGTCAGCTGGGATGCGCGCCCAGAGAACTGGTGCCCCATACTGTTAGGCGCTGACAAAGCGTATGACGCCAGCCTCTCCGTTGCCCGAAGCTGAAGCTCGATAGTGAGCTTTTCGAGCTGGTGGCCCACCTGCTCGCAAGTACTGGCCACCAAAGCAAATAGCACACACACAGAAGCGTATGTTCCCTAATTACACTCACCACTATGTCTAACACGAAGCTATCTACAACATGTCTAACACGAAGCTATCTACAACGCGCTTTACCTCCTGCCACGCGGCTTGCTCAAGAAGGAGTTGATTGCCTGTTTGCTTCAGAGGAAAGGTGACGACGCCCTCGCAGCCGTGGCAAGGATAGGCGACAATAGATTCCCGGCTTGATCAGCATCCATCTGCGGTCTCCTGAGATCTAAGACCGCCTGATACCTAGCCATTGGGAGGGAGAACCCATTATGGGTTCCAACAACAACCGCTCTGCCGTCGGTACGTTGGTAGAGCGAACGACGCGTCTGTCGATCTTGGCGAAAGTGGATGGCACCACAGCCACAGCAGCGGCTGTTGACTTCAGTGACAAGCTCAATGAGGTGCCGCGCTCTTTGCGCTTGTCCATGACCTATGATCAGGGCAAAGAGATGGTGAAGCATGCCGAGATCATCCATAAAGCGAGTACTTTGCGGACCTGCATAGCCCATGGCAGAGGGGGGGGGCAATGAAAACACCAATGGGCTGTTGAGGCACTACCTGCCGAAGGGCCTGTAAGTCTACAGCCAGAGAGAGCTCGACGAGATCGCCGACTCACTGAATACACGACCGTGCAAGACACTGCACTGGCGCGCGCCGTTAGAAGTCTACGCCGAGGTGCTCAAGAAATCCGTTAACGGACCGAGTGTTCGTCGATAGCGTTGCACTTAGAACTTGAGGCCGCCGTACTTCGCTTATAATAAAATGATAAATAATGTTTTAAATTAAGAGGTGTTTGTATTCTCTTTCTTTAGTTTTATTTTGCAGGGTTAAGTTTTTTTAGAATTTTTAATTTGGAGCTTTATGAATATTTTAATTATTGCAGGTGGTGCAGGCTCTCGCCTATGGCCCGTTTCACGTGAAGCAAATCCTAAGCCTTTCATCAAGATGGAAGACGGACTGTCGCTACTTCAAAAAACTTTTCTGCGTGGCAAAGGGGCAAGTAATATAGAGAGTGTTACTACAGTCACTAATCGCGAGTTATTCTTCCGCACAGAGGATGAGTACCGCGAACTTTCGCCTTCTATACCGCTTCATTATCTGCTGGAACCTTTTGGGCGTAATACGGCACCGGCTATCTGCGCGGCTGCTGTGGAGCTTAAAGAGCGCTATGGCGACGATGCGTTGATCCTCGTCTTACCAGCCGATCATTTGGTGAAAAATGAAGAAGCCTTCAATGAAGCGGTTGCTTTAGCTGCGGAAGCAGCATCGGAAGGAAAATTAGTGACTTTCGGCATTAAACCAACTCATGCAGAAACCGGGTTTGGGTATATTGAAGTATCCGTGGGTGACAATGTAGCCTCGAACCAGGTACTTGATGTGGCGCGTTTTGTTGAGAAGCCAAGCCTTGAATTAGCGGAGCAGTATCTGGAAGGAGGGCTGCACCTCTGGAATTCCGGTATGTTTTGCTTCCGCGTGGGTACCTTGATGGATGAGCTGAACATTCATGCCCCTGAACTTGTTCAGATTGTGAGGGTTGCGCTGGGGGCATCTAGTCACAGCGAGGGAAAAGGGCACACGGTTACCCGGTTAATGCCTGAAACCTTTGGTCAAGTGGTTGATGATTCCATCGACTATGCCTTAATGGAGAAGTCCGAGCGGGTAGCAGTGGTGCCCTGTGACCTGGGCTGGAGCGATATTGGTTCCTGGCAAGCCATGTCAGATCTCACCGAGTCCGACGAGGCAGGCAATCGTGTAGTGGGGTCTGCGGAGCTTGAAGGTTGCCACAATATATATATCCGCAGTCCGGACCGATTAACAGCAGCGGTAGGCGTTGAGGATCTAGTGATTGTGGACACCGCTGATGCCTTGTTAGTTGCCCATAAGGACCGAAGCCAAGATGTCAAAAAAATTGTTCAGCGTTTAAAAGCTAATGGAAATGAGCTTCATCAGCATCACGTGACTGTTCACCGGCCATGGGGCACTTATACGGTGTTGGAAGAAGGTGAAGGTTTCAAGATGAAACGCATTGAGGTCAAACCGGGCGCGTCCTTGTCTCTGCAAATGCACCACCACCGTAGCGAACATTGGATTGTTGTGAGAGGAACGGCGAAAGTCGTGAATGGCGACCAAGAAATTTTGCTGCGTACCAATGAATCAACTTATATTCCTGCAGGGCATCAACATCGCCTGGAAAACCCGGGCATCATGCAATTGGTAATGATTGAAGTCCAAAGTGGTGATTATCTGGGCGAAGATGATATCGTCCGTTTTGAAGATAATTACGGTCGGTGCTGATAATGGCAAAAGTCATCAAAGATGTTATAGAACAGAGTGGCATTGCATTTGGCACCAGCGGGGCAAGGGGATTAGTAGAGCAGTTTGATAATGATGTTTGTGCGGCTTTTACAGCCGCTTTTTTATCTGTAATGCGTGAGCATGGCGAAGTTAGCCAGGTAGCTATCGGACTGGATCGCCGCCCAAGCAGCCCTGGCATGGCAGCGGCTTGCAGTGCGACGGCCAGAGCGCTGGATATTGAAGTGTCTGATTATGGTGTGCTGCCAACGCCCGCGCTAGCGCTTCAGGCGATGGCAGATGGTGTGCCTGCTATTATGATCACCGGTAGCCACATTCCTTTTGATCGGAACGGTATCAAATTCTATCGACCTGAGGGGGAAATCACCAAGGCAGATGAACAAGCTATCATGCAGGTGGCCGAAGAACTCCCCATGCTGGGCATCATAGAGCGTGAACCAGAAAATGAGGCTGCCAACCGTCGTTATCTTTCTCGTTACAGTGAATGGTTTTCAGGACAACCGCTTAATGGCTTAAGGATCGGACTTTATCAACACTCAGCTGCGGGGCGTGATCTTAACCAAGCGGTGTTGAAGGCACTGGGTGCTGAGGTCGTGGTTCTAGGGCGCAGCGAGCAGTTTGTACCGATAGATACTGAAGCTGTTAGCAGTGAAGACCGTATCAAAGGTAGAGACTGGGCAAGGCAATATCAATTGGATGCACTGCTTACCACAGACGGCGATGGTGACCGCCCTCTGATGGCTGATGAACAAGGGAACTGGCTGCGTGGTGATATCGTCGGTCTTCTGTGTGCTCGTGAACTCGGCATTGAGGCATTGGCTGTTCCTGTCAGTTGCAATACAGCTATAGAAACGTGTGGTGTTTTTGACCAGATAGAGCGAACCCGTATAGGCTCTCCTTATGTTCTTTCAGCAATGGAGTGCCTTGCTGGTAAATATAGCCGTGTGGCAGGTTTTGAGGCTAATGGTGGCTTTCTTCTCGGTACTGCGTTGATAGAGAAAGAGAAGCGTTTGGATGCATTGCCAACACGTGATGCTTTGCTGCCGGCATTAACCTTGATGGTGGCTTCAGCCCGAAACGGAAAAGCGCTTTCTGCCTTGGCAGAAGAAATTCCGAAACGCTATACGGCCAGTGATCGTTTAAAGAACTTTCCTACAGATCGAAGCAAATTTTTGCTGGCTCAATGGCAAGAAAATCTAGCCGTCATGCAGCAAGCGCTTGGTTTCAAGCACGCCATCATCAAAGTGGATACGACCGATGGGCTGCGTGTTACTTTCGATAATGGTGATATATTACATTTTCGCCCTTCAGGCAATGCGCCTGAACTGCGTTGTTATGCTGAAGCAAACACACAAAAAGAAGCAGAAGCGATGGTTGTCAATGTATTGCAAAAAGCCAGAAAATAAAATATCGGCTAAACCAACCTGTAAAAATAAAAGAGGGCTGTATGAATTTTTTTTTATGGTCTGATGCTTCTGGTGATCGTTATAAAATGACGCTTAAGCAAGAGCCGCTTCAGCCCTTTCTTTTCTTGAGCTTTCTAGAGTTTGCGCAAGCCGAGGCTGTTCTTGATATCGGTGCAAATGTCGGGGTGTATAGCTTGCTTTCCACCCTGTCTGACTCAGTTGAAAAAGTTTATGCATTTGAACCTGATAATGACGCTTATGAGCAGTTGAAAAGAAATGCACTTTTAAACAGTTTGAGCGATAAGCTAATAGCTAGCAACTCACCTGTCTCAGATAAAATCGGTGTTTTGAGATTTGGTACCCATTTGCCAATGTCAGGTGTTAATAGCGTAGTCGATTCTTCGATTCATGATCCGAAGATATTTAAAGATACAAAAGATGTTGAATCAGTAACTATTGACTCTTTGGTGAGCTTGAAGGGAAAAATTTTAGGCTTGAAGATAGATGTAGAAGGACATGAGCTAAATGTTATTCGCGGCGCTAAGGAAGTGCTACTTGCTTCACCCGCATTTATTCAGATTGAACATTATGCAGGTGATAATATTGACCATGAGTTGGAAGGGTTAGGTTATTTCCGCTTTTTTGTGGCGGGTCATGATCATTATTTTACCAATATTAGTAACTTTGCTAGCCCGTTATTTGTTAAGTCTTCTTTGGAGTACGCTAGTGCCTGTCTCATTGAGAGTCAGTTGGAAAGGTGGCCTGTTAATAAAACTATTAAAAGTGCGCTGACCTTAGATTATGAAATAAGCGGTAATCTGGTAAAGGTATGGTCAAAAAAAGATGATAGGTTTTTTACAGATGATGTTGAGTACGCCTTTTACTTAATGGAAAATGGAAAAAAAATTGACGAGGCTTGGTATTCATCTGATGGAGTTGCATCCTTTACCATAAATGAAGAAGCCGAGAAAGTTGAAATAAAAGGATTTGTTCGTGAAAAAAATATGCCCGATAAAAAAATAGCAGTTGGAGTTTTTGTTAAGCATCCCGTTATTGGTTATCGCCCAGAGTCAGCTGTAAAGAATGCTTTAGGCTTGCCTAGTAAACATGCTGCGGTTTTTAATTGGTTGTATGGCTTAAATTTGGGTTCTGAAGATGTTGAAATTTCTCTTCTGGGTTATGCTGCCAAGTTTGAAAGCTTTGTCCATATAGGCGGGAATTCGGATTTTTTAAATCTATTAGAAGGAAAAGACTTTGAGTTTGATAAGAAGTATGTTATTGGTCGTTGTGGCGGGTTTGGTTTAAGTGCTAAGCTTGAAAATAATTTTTCAGAATGTATAAGTGATAAAAGTTTCGAGAAATATTTGGTTAAAGACTCTCAATGTCTTGAGTCTGCCTGCGTGAACCTGATAAAAAAAATAAAAACGCCAACACTGATATTGTTAAGAGGCCAGTTTCTCGCTGATATTGAAGCTGATGTCTCATCGTTGTGGGTGTTGTTCGAAGGGCTACCTCTAGGCAGTGTTCTTTATGCTGAAAAATTGTCCAACGCTTCGTATCGTAATGCATTGCATGACATGGCTATTAAAAACGATATTGAAATAAAATGGCTGCCCCCTGCTTCAAACATCCTGCCACGTAATAGGCAAGAAAATTATTTGAAAGAACTTAGCATAGCTAATGCAATGTCTGCTGATTTTTTTGATACGGCCTCATCTTTATTGCGTCAGGGTATGCATCCTGAAAAAGCGCTAGGTTTAGACTTCTCCTTGCCTGAAGAGAGAGGTTGATGGCCTGCTAGGAACTGTGCTTCCCTTTGAGTATGGATTCCCGAGTGTCCTACCATTCCGTCATTCCTGCGTGCCCTTAGCGGGAATCCATGTTGGTTTAGGTGAACGGGCTTCAGTGGGGAAGGTCAAATTGGATTCCCGATAACCCCTCTCGGGAATGACGGAGCTGGGGTGGGGTCGGTTTTTGGTTTTACTTTTATCATTATGACCCCGCATCGGTGTGGTTAGTAGTTCGCTTACGAAATAACAGAGATGTAATTAATGCCATTTTTTTTTCTACATATACCTAAAACTGCTGGGACTAGCTTTCGACTGGGCGCGGAAGCGTACTTTTCGAAGGAACGAATTGTTTATGACTATGGTGCAAACTCTAAAACCACGTCTCCGCTCGTCAAAGAGTCTTTGCATGTCGATCAGCCAGATTTTTGGCAGTTCAATAAGGCGTTCTTAGCAAATAACCCCGCTATGATCTGTGGGCATGTGCCTGTCGCTCGGTTCGTTTCTTTAATCGGCGTAGGACGTACGATTACCTTTCTACGCGAACCGCTGCAGCGAATTGCGTCTGAATATGGCCATTTTGTCAGAAATATGGATTACAAAGGGGGCTTCAAAGAGTTCTATTCATCTCCGGCGATGGTTAATCGTCAGCGACGAGCCCTGAATGGGGTGAACCCTGAAGCGATTGGCTTGCTGGGTTTAACCGAGCGTTACACGGAAAGCTTGGAAATATTAAATGATAGCTTTGCAACCGATATCGTTGAGCGTAAAGACAATCTAGGTAAGCGTATTCCGCTGGCTGAGCATAAGCTGGATCAAGACGACATTGATGAACTCACGCGGCTGAATAAACGAGACATTATGCTTTATAAGCATGCATGTGCGTTATTTGACGCGCGCTATGCCATGTTTAAACTGAACCAGCCGTGGGCGCATGCGCGTCTTGTTGAAGCTAATACAGCACGTATCAGCGGTTGGGCGTGGTGGGCGAATGGAAATGATGAGCCAGTAGATATTGAACTGTGGGTGAATGACGAGCATACCACCACCCTGCGAGCGGTCGAGCTGCGCAAAGAGTTGAGTCGCTTGCTGCCACCCCGTGGTGGATACGTGGGTTTCCACCTACCCATTAAGCTATTGCCGGGCGATACGGTGCAATGCCGGGTTGCCGCAACAGGGCAGTGGTTTCCGCTTAGGCCGCAACGCGTTACGGAGCCCTCTCGCTGAACTTCTTGTTGCTCCGTGTCGTCAAACGGACATCGATATCTGCCCGCTTGCGTGCGGGCTTTCCTTTCTCTGCGTATGATGTGGCAGCGCCTAGCAATTCAGCTTATTGCTTTGTTGTTGTTAATAAATTTTCACTTTACCGGCCAGGTATTGCATGGATGACCTGATTAAGCACGCGGAACAAATTGCGTCGCAACCTCTGACTTCTGTTTTTCAACCCATTGCTAAGCGTGTGGCCTATGTGGTTAGCCACGGCCAAAGTTACGCCAATAATGGCTACGCGATTCGCACCCAAGGGGTTGCGGAAGCACTGAGCCAGCAAGGGCTGGAAGTGCTATGTTTCTTGCGCCCAGGGCGCCCGTGGGAATTTCACTCGGCGAGTGATATGGCCCCTGAAGTGGTCGTCAATGGCGTTAAGTATATTCACTCGCGGTGGCCTTATCGTGTGGTGCCTCAAGGGGCGCGTGCTAATTTTAATGCCAGTGTTGAGCGCTTTATTGAGCTTTTTCGGGTGTACCGTCCCTCTGTGGTGTTGGCCGCCTCTAATTGGATTGTCGCGCTACCTGCCTGGGTGGCAGCCAAACGGTTGGGTCTGCCATTTTGTAACGAAGTCCGAGGTTTTTGGGAGCTTTCCGAAGATGCCCGTGAGCCAGGCTATGCTCAAACGAAAAGGTTTAAGGAAGAAGCCGAGCGGGATAGTTTTGTTGCACGGAAGGCTTGTCAAGTCTTTACGCTGAATGACCCGATGAAGGCTGAGCTGGTGAAGCGTGGTGTGCAGTCCGAGCGTATTAGGATTGTGCCGAATGGCATTCGCGAGCTGCCTGATCTAAAATCTACCGACCCGCAATTGCAGCAACGCTTGGGTATTCAGGCTGCCGACCATGTGATTGGCTATATCGGTAGCTTCAATGCTTATGAAGGGCTGGATGTACTGCTGCAAGCCTGTGAGATATTGGTCAAGAAAGGTGTCCCTCTTAAACTGCTGCTGGTGGGGGATGACCAGCCGCTAACTCATGTGATGAGTACCCACGAGCAGGATGCTGACAGGCCTTGGTTAATTCAGGTAGGGCGTGTTCCCCATCAGCAGGTGGCTGATTATTATGCGTTGATTGATTGTGTTGCTATTCCGCGTAAGAACTATCCGGTATGCCGGTTGGTGCCGCCTATTAAAGCGGCGGAAGCGCTGGCCTACGGCAAGCGGTTGGTGATGTCGAAGCTTCCGGCATTGCAGAGTGCTTGCCCGGTGGTCAAAGGCGTTAGCTTTGCCGAGGCTGATAATGCTGAATTGCTAGCGGCAGCCTTGGAATGCTCACTGGAAGAGCCATCTCCTGAGGTGCAGAAAAGCGGTTCCCTTCAAGTACTAAACCGCGATGTATTGACGTTTAGCCGCTCAACCCAGGGAATGGCGGAGGCACTCGAAAACGTTATTCAGGCAAGCGTTCGTCAGGAAAAAATTAGCCAGGAAAGCATTCGTCAGAAACCCATAGAGCTTGATAAACCGGCTTTATGCAGTGTTCAGCAAAGTGCTGATGCCTTTGCTCAGGTTGATTACCCCACTGCCAGCCGTTGGTTTTATAAAGAAGGCCGCCTGACCGATACACTGAAAGCGTTGCAAAATTTGCAGGCGCGGGGTGTAAAGTTCGATAAACCCAAACGCGACTTTGAAGCTTTTGTGGCGGGCTTGGCGCGCTTGAAAGGGGGCGTAACGTTGCCTCCTCGCCAGCCCAATGCCGGGCTGATGAGCCGCCGTCGGCGTGTCTTATACTGCTTACATCAGTCAGTTCCCCATGCCACTAACGGTTATTCGACTCGCTCGCACGGTATTGCGGTGGGCTTGCAAGAGTCTGGCTGGAACGTTCGGGCGACGACGCGTCCTGGCTTTCCGTGGGATGGTGGCGCTAGAGGGTTGACCCGTGGTTACCATGAAGCCACGGTCGATGGCGTGGCCTATGCGGCGTGTGCCGGCTGGAATATTGCCAAAGCGCCGCTGGATTTCTACCTAGCCGAAGCTGCCGACCACTACCTGCGTGAAGCGCAAACCAGTGGTGCGGAAATCATCGTGGCAGCCTCTAACCATATTACTGCACTACCTGCCTTAATGGCGGCGCGCCGCCTGGGCTTGCCGTTTGTATACGAAGTACGCGGTTTATGGGAAGTAACACAAGCATCGACCCAGCCTGAATGGGCTGGTTCTGAGCGTTACCAACTCATGCGCGAACTGGAGCAGCAGGCTGCTCTTGAAGCGGATCTTGTCATTACTCTGACCGAAGAGCTGGCTGACGAACTGGTCAGCTGGGGCGTTGCTCGTGAGCGCATTACGGTTGTGCCTAACGCTGTGAATGCCGAGCGCTTTACCCCCAGGCCCGCCGATATTGATGTGGCGCGCCAATTAGCGCTACCTGAGGGCGTACCGGTTATCGGTTATGCGGGCAGTGCTGTCGCCTATGAGGGGCTGGAACTGCTGCTGGAAGCGTTAGCCAAACTGAAGGCTCGGGGGCAGGAGTTTGTCTTTGTGCTGGTAGGCGATGGTAAGGTAATTGATACCGTTAAAGCCACCGCCAAAACGTTAGGAATTGAAAAGAACTGCCGCTTTACCGGTCGGGTAGCGTTTGAACAGGTGCCCGGTTATTTGTCGTGCATGGATATTATGCCGATACCGCGGCTTTCCTCAGCGGTTACTGAAATGGTATCGGCACTCAAACCGCTTGAAGCTATGGCAATGGGTAAGGCGGTGGTGCTTTCCGATGTGTCGCCCCATCAGGTAATGGCAGGCCCAGGTGGCGAACGTGCACGGTTGTTTGAAAAAGACAACGCGGCGGCGTTATGCGATGCGCTTGAAGCGTTAATCAACAACCCCGCAGAGCGTGAACGTTTGGGTAAGGCGGCTCGTACCTGGATTGACCGCGAGCGTACTTGGAATCACGTGACTAGCATTTATGCGCGTAGCTTGCAGCAGTTGCGTGAGTCGCTGGCTTCATGCCAGCAGGCGCAAGAGCCCGAAGCTAAAACCCTTGCGCAGCTGACTCTGGGATTGATAGGCGATACCTTTACTACTGATACTCTGGCAAGCGCTGTCAAAGTCGTGCCGCTTTCGCCGAATAACTGGCGTGAGCAGATTAAAGAACAACCGATCGATGCGCTGTTTGTTGAATCCGCTTGGAAGGGCAATGACTGGCAGTGGTTCCGTCAAGTAGGGCATTACAGCGACCATGAGTTTGCCGCGCTTGATGCCTTGTTGGCGCATTGTCGTCGCAAGGGGATCCCGTCTCTGTTCTGGAACAAGGAAGACCCAGTCCACTTTAACCGCTTCCGCGCGACCGCCGCTAAGTGTGACCATGTATTCACGACGGATAGTCGTCGAATAGTTCCCTATCTGTCCACACCTGGGGCGTTCACTCAAACCGCAAGCAGCGCGCCGTTCTATGCCTCACCGAAGATCCATAACCTGCTGCCGTCTAGCCGTGAATGGCAGCCAACGGCCGCTTATGGCGGTACCTATTATGGTAAGCGCTACCCCGAGCGCACCGAGTACATGGACAAGATCATGAGCGCAGCGGCTCCCTTGGGCCTAACGCTTTATGATCGCCAGCACGATGACCCCGCATCGCCCTACAAATACCCCGGTGGCTTGGGCAGCTATGTGGCAGGTAGCCTCAGCTATGAAGAGATGATCCAGGCTTACAAAGCTCATCCGGTGCAAATTAACGTCAACTCGGTGCTGGACTCCCCAACGATGTTTTCGCGCCGTGTTGTGGAAACCGCTGCCTGCGGCTCGCCGATGATTTCTGGCCCGGCGTTGGGCATGAACCGTTATTTGGAAGGAGCGGGCCATGTGGTTCGCACCGAAAGCGATGCTGCCCAGGCGCTTGAAAACCTAATGCATTACTCGGCGTACCGCTGGCGCGTGGCGTTACAAGGCGCCCGTGCAGTTATGCGTGCCCATACCACCGAACTTCGTCTGACCCAAATGCTGCGCACCGCCGGTATGGTTATCCAAGCCCCTGAACCACCGGCGTACTCTATTTATACATTTGAAATGACTCCTGCTAGCGCGCAGCGTGTACTAGCGCAAACGGTTCGCCCTGCATGTATTGTGAGTCGCGAATGGCAGGTAGGTACCCGTGCCCAGCTCGAAGCAGAAGGCATTCGTTGTGCAGCGCCAGATGGCGAACGTGCGGCAGCGGGAACGCTTTGGTTGTTAGCTAATCCGCGTGCCTTGGAAGGATTGGAAGCGGAAGACCTTGAAGACTTGATCTGGCCAACCTTTTACGCCCCCCATAAGCGTATTGCTTTCAGCCGACATACAGTGCTTGAGGAGGGCGGCTGGCCGGGCGTGGCGGTGGAAAACTCTTCTATCGATACGACATTGCAGCTACTGCGCCCAGATACGGAAATGGCGCTTTCCCAGCTTCAGGAATGGGTGTCGCGTAAGCCGACCTTGGCGCTTCGCAAACCCCCTCAGGTGCATGCCCAGCCTCCCAATGTGCCGCCCAAGAAAACCGTTGTGATCGCAGGGCATGATCTCAAGTTTATTAAGCCGTTTTATCCCTACTTCACGAAAGCAGGGATGCGCCTATTGCTAGATTTCTGGACTGGTCATAACCAGCATAACGAAACGGCTAGTAAGCGCTTGGTGCGCCAAGCCGATACTGTGTTCTGTGAGTGGACTCTAGGTAACGCTATTTGGTATGCCAAGAACAAGCGTGAAGGGCAGAAGCTTGTGGGACGGTTACATCTACAAGAAATTGATCATGCCCTGTTCTCAAAAATCCCCTTTGAAGCATTTGATACTGTGATGTTCGTCGGCCCACATATTTTAAGACAAGGTGTTAATAAAAATGCCGTGCTTAAAAAAAACGGAGTCGTAATTTACAATGGCGTAGATATAGAGGGATTACAATCTGTAAAGCGTAAGTTAACAAATAATAAAGTGCTTGGCTTCGTAGGCATAGTACCGCAGCGTAAACGTTTTGATCTTGCTCTGGATATACTCCGTGAACTTCGTAAAGAAGATACGGGTTATACGCTACGTATCAAAGGTAAGCGTCCCGAAGAGTATCCTTGGATGGCGAATCGTCCTGAAGAGATGGCTTGGTACGAAGTACAATATCGCCGTTTAGAGGAGGATCCTTTGCTTAAGGGGGCGGTGATCTTCGACCCCCATGGAAATGATATGGCTGAATGGTACGCCGGTATAAATTTTGCACTTTCCACCAGTGACTTTGAAAGCTTTCATTTTACTATTGCTGATGGTGCTGCTTCAGGCTGTACGCCTATAATTTTACCATGGGATGGTGCAGATGAGATATATCCTAAAGAATGGGTCTACTCGAACCCCAAAATAGCTGCTGAAGGTATAAAGTCAGGCGCTTCTCCTAAAGAAAGTAATGTTCGTTTTGCTAAATTGAATTTTGATATAAATGTTATAGCAAGAAATATGTTGAATGAATTTTAAAATAATAGAGATACGTTATTGTCATGGAAATAAATAAATACTTGGTTGTTGCAGAAACTATATTTTGTGATGTGGAGACAGATGTTGAAAAGATAAATCTGTACTTTGAGAGGATGAAGTTGTGCTTGCTTTCAATTAATAATATTAATGTTGATAATTTTGATTATAAGCATTTGTTGTATGTTTCTGATGATAAAAAGGAACTGATTGATAGATTGCGGAAATTTATTTTTGAAAGAAAGATAAAGTTTGTGGAGGTTGTGCTATACAGTCATCCTGAAGGTGGATATCTTTGGGGCTCTGGTGATCATGTTGATCTAGTGAAAAACCCGAATAGAACATCAGGATATAGAAACAAGCTTTTTGATAAAGCCAATATTAATTATGAAAAATATAGTGGTTTTTTAAGGGTCGCTATTGATGATGATGATGTGTGGTTGAGCGATCATTTGGCAAATCTTTTGAGGTTAGGTATTTGCCTAAGTAAAATTTCCAGCAAAAACTCTTTAGTAGCCGGTGGTGTTTTTTCAACTTATATAGCTAAAGTTAATGATTTTAGTGGTGAAGTAGAGCTTAATAAGGTTGAATTGGATAGGGCTGTTTGTGGTAATAAGTTTTACTATTCAGAATGTTGGAGTAAGATTTGTTCTTGGAGTCCTTGGTCTATACCTGATGTGATTGATTTGAAGTCTATCGATAAATTTAAAAAATCTTATGGAATAGAGCTTTTTTCATTGTCTAAGGTAGATCCTGGGTTTATTTACTTTAGACGTGGTTCTAATTTATCTTCACAAAATAAGAGTTGGTGTACCACCGAGCTGATTTCTAAGACTACACTCTCTAATGAAGAGTCTGTAATTCAACTTTCTCAAACCAGCAGTGGGAAAGAGTATGCGCAGGCTATTGTAAATGGGGCGAATAAACATCACGATTTCGCTCATTACAATGAAAGTAAAAAAGCGATAATGTTTGATATAATTCAAGGCGGTATCAATTTTGATGATGGCATGGCTGCCTCTTTCTATTTATATTGTAATGGTGTTTTTAAAGAGAAAAAAAATTATTCTAAGGAAAGAAAAGGCTCGTTTCTAATAGTTGGAGGTAATAAAGGTGACTATTTTGAAGTGGTCTGCTTTATTAGAGCTGATAATATAAATTCAATTCGTTTGAAGTCTTCAAAAATTTATTTTAAATGAGGTTTTCATGCCTAATAGTAAAGTGTATGCACATATAACTGCGAAAAATCATCCTGCCGGTAATCTTGGCGATAAAATGGGATATTTGATTGCAGACAAGTTGCTAGGAAGTAGTAATTATAAAAAGTTGGGAATTCGAGATATAGATTTCGTTGATGAAGCTACTTTCGCAATCGTCGGGTCATTGTTGCAAGTTCTTGCATCTAAGCCAGTGAATGTGATAGGAGGAGGGTTGATAAATTCTAATCCGAGAAAGTATCACAATAGAATTAAAATACATGGTGTAAGAGGTTTTTTAACAAAGGCTCTCATATTGCGTGATGCAGGTATTGATGTGCCCGTGATCGGCGATCCTGGATTGCTGTTGTCTAATTTATATCCACTTCCATGTAACGATAAAAAGCCGCTTGGTTTTATTGTCCATAAAGTGGATCGTGATAAATTTTTGAAGAATTTTCCTCACTTTGAGAGTCTGATAATTGATAATTATTTAGAACCAGAGGGTTTTGTGAAACAACTTTCTAAGTACAGCTCTGTAGCATCAACGAGCTTACATGGTTGTGTTTTTTGTCATTCATATGGAATTCCAGTCAAACCCTTTTATTTGACAGATGAGGTCATAGGGGGGGATTTTAAATTCATGGATTATTATTCGTCGTTGGGCTTAGATGTGAGAAGGGAATATCTTGATGAAATTAATAGTGAGGTGGATTTTGTGCAAAAAATAATTGACTCTCCTCAGCCTGGATATGGTTTTATCGAACGTTTAAAGAAAAAACAAATTGATTTGATAGAGCGTGTAATGTTTGAATCTTCCGAAAAATAGTGTATGTTTATATTTTTAATTTTTTTATAAAAGGTATCTGTGATGTTGATTCATCTGCATCTTGGTTTTCATAAAACCGGAACTACTTATTTACAAAAAAAACTGGATATTAATTTATTAGAAAATGACGATATTCAATACTATTCTCGGTCGAAAATATATAAAACTATAACAAGGCCTTTAATTGAGAGGAAGAGCGGTGAATGCTCTGAAAAAGATGGCTTGAAGTTTGTGAAGGAGGTTCTTGGTGAGAATAAAAGACTTGTCATTTCAGAAGAAAACATTCTGGGCGCTTTTTACTCTTGGAAAGAGAATAGGTTTTATCCTAACGGTGTAGATAATATTAAAAGACTTTCCGAGGTTTTTCAAAATGCAAGATTTAAATTGTTTTTAACAGTTAGAGAGCACTCTGATTGGATTGAATCTATGTATTTGCAAAAAATTAAAAATGGATATGCCACAGATTTTTCAAATTTTCTTCAGAAAACTGATGTGAAAGAGCTTTCTTTTTCATCGCTGATAAAAGACATGGCTGCCATTGACTGCGTTAATGAAGTTATAGTTACTGATTATGGATTTTTTAAAGGTGATAGCAATCGATATATGAATTGCTTTGAGGATTTTGTAGGTGCTGAGCTAAAGAAGTCTCCGGATAAGAGTCTCAATCTCTCTTATTCTGATAAACAGTTTAAGCTTGCACTTCTTGGTAATAAAATGCTCGATAAAGATGAGGTGAAAAAGCTACACTCATTTATAAGAAAAGACCTTAATGGTGGGGAGTTTAAGAAGCCATGTTTGCTCTCTGATGAGCAAAGAATTCAGCTTAATAAAAATTATGAAGTTGATTTAATGGAAATAATTTCAAGTTGCAAGGCGTCTGAAAAAATTAGATTTTTAAGTTAGATTTTTTGATGGTATTTTTTTATATTCTTTTATTTTTAAATTAAGGCGTGGGTTTTTAATAGTAAATTGTTTTTCTAATGTGTTGGTAATTGAAAAGATATTGCAAGCGATTGAGAGAGGTATGAATAAGTCCGCTGAGATGTGGTTGTTGTTAAAAATCGGCTTTTCTTTTAATCAGAAAGCATCTTTTTATTGCAGCCTCGTTTAGAGATTAAAAATCACCTGCCCTCTTCGTGAGGGGTGGGTTGTATCTTCAGATACTCTATTGCGATTGCATACGTACATGATGAAATCACGCTCCGTCTAGTGTTGGGTTTGGCAGTGGAGATTCTGTATTGCTGATGCTTTGCGAAAGTCGGAATCGGGAAACTGATTTCTGCTGGGCACTATGACCTGCTTTTGACCTGTGGTAGTACTCCAGTTGTTTTATATCATGTGACCTTGGTAAAAAGGTCAGTGTATTTACAAAGCAAACGTCTCCTCTCGGAAACCTGTAGGGTTGTGGTGTCAATATAAATGCTGAATTTCTTAAACCAGCCTCTACTGACCCTCTCTTTAGAAAGGAAACACCATCGGGGTAATCACTAAGACTGCGGCTGAGTAAGTGATGCTGACGGGTAAACCAATCTTGAAGAAATCAGTAATCTTATAGCGCCCCGGTGAATACACCATCAAGTGGGTCTGATAGCCGAAGGGAATTAAAAAGCAGGCGCTGGCACCGTAGGCAACTGCCATCACAAATGGCAAGGGGTCGGCACCAAAGGCTTGGGCAGTGCTCCAGGCAATAGGGAAGGCTAGGGCGGCAGCGGCGTTATTGGTGACGGTTTCGGTTAGCAGTAGTGTGAGTAGATAGCAGCCAATAAAGGCAGCGTAAATGCCGTAACCACTGAACATCCACTGCATTCCCCCTGCCAGAACGGCGGCAGCTCCTGAGTTTTCTAACGCTTGGGCTATCCCTAAGGCTGAGCCAATAATCAGCCAAAGTTCAAACGGAAAGCGGCGGCGTAATTCTGCCAAGCTAATTACTTTTAGTAGCAATAGGCCGCCCAGTAACAGTAGCAAGCCATGAAACAGCGGCAGTAAGTTGGCCGTTGCCAGTGCGATAACCGTTGCAAACCCACCTAGCGTGATGATGCTCTCTTTTCGCGTGAGCTGCGGGCGAGTGAAACTGCCGCTAAGCAGATGAAAGTTACGGTCTATATTGCGGTGTTGACGAAAGTCAGCACTCACGGCCAGGAGCAAACAGTCGCCCACCCGCAGGGGGATTTTACCAAGCTGCCCCTCTAGGCGTTTCCCGCCACGGCGTATGCCGACAACTCCTGCACTAAACATACTGCGGAAATCGACATCCTGTAGTGTTTTGCTGGAAAGCTCTGATTCGTGGGAAATAACCACTTCTACCAAATTGGTGGCGAGCAGGTTATCGGCTTGGTGGCCAAATAGATTGAGCCCGGGAAAGCGCTGTAGCGCCTGAACTTTGCTTACTTCTCCGGTAAACACGAGTGTATCGGCCGCTTGAAGGCGTTCATCTGGCGCAACGGGGCTGATTAGGCGGCCTTGGCGTTCAATTTCTAGTAGATACAGCCCGTTTAGGCTTCTTAAACCGTTTTCTTCAATACTCTTGCCAATCATTGGTGAGTCGGCTTCTACATCTGCTGCAAGGAAGTAGGAGAGCTTTTCGTCGGTGTCTTCCAGGCGATGGTGAGGTAAGGCATTCGCCCGCCATAGCAGTATGCATAGCGTAATTAATGCGACAGGCACCCCCACTAAACTGAATTGAAACATGCCTAGTTCATTACCGCTGGCGCTAAGATTAAATGAGTTCACCACCAAATTGGTGGACGTGCCTACCAGCGTAGTGATGCCTCCTAAAATTGAGGCATAGGAAAGTGGGATTAATAGCCGTGAAGGTGCAATACGTTGCTGGCGTGAGATAGCCCCTAAAAAGGCCGCTACGACCGCGGTGTTGTTTAAAAATGCGGAAAGCACTGCGGTGCTGCCCATCAGCCGAGCTGTGGCTAAGCGGGGATGGCCTTTAAGCAGGTGGCGGGAAAGCCAGTCCAGCAGAGGCGAACGCTCTAACGCAAGCGATACTAATAGTAGTAAGAGTAGCGTCGCTAAAGCGGGGTTGGTGTATTGCATTAGCAACGTACTGGTATCAACAAACCCACACAGCAAAAACAGTCCTGCAAGCGTGACGAAGGCAATCGCAGGCTTAACTTTTCCACTAATTAACACTATCAGCAATACAGCAATTGATAACAAAACGGCCCATGGGATCATGTTAATCCTTACAAAACATACTTCACGTTAGAAACTTGCTGGATTCTACGCGGGCTTTTATGATGGTGTCTAATAATTGCCAACGATAGCGTTATATGTTGTTTATAAAATGTTTTTAATCAAAGGTTTGTAATTAATATTGGCCATTAAACATTTATCGCCTGAATTGCTAAATGAACGCCGTAAACAGGCGGTTAAACTTCGTTTAGACGGCCATACCGTTGCGGTAACCAGCCAGCAAACAGGGCTTTCCGCGCCGACCGTTTCGGCTGCTTGGAAGGCCTTTCGTGAAGGCGGGTGGGCGGCGGTACCCGTCAAGCCCCGTGGGCGGTTAAAAGGTCAGGCTAACGTCCTTGGGGCAGATGTCCAGGCGCTTTTGTGGCAGGCACTTTATCAGGAGCCACACAATAGTTTATTGCCCCCTTTATTGCACCCAGCACCAGGTTGGAGCAGTGCTGGTTTGGCTGAATGGCTTAGTACGCACCACGGCGTTGTGCTATCCCAGCGGGCGATTGAGCACTGGTGGGAAGCGCAAGGACTGAAGCATAAGCCTTGGAAACTTGAGTACTTAACAAATAGCCACTTAGCAAATAGCCACTTAGCAAAGCAGCGTTCCCAAGAAGGGCGTTGGTTTCGCAGCGCGGTGGCTCCCGTTTTTACCAAGCTGAAAGATGCGGACCAACGTTGGCAAGGTGGTGTTCGGCGGGTGGCTCATCCATCTGGTTCCGTGTACCAGATTTATTTGCATGGTCCCAGGGGGCGGTTATTAATGCGTTGCTTTAAAAAGCCGCCTGAAGCGCAAGATTACCTAGCGGTATTTGATGCATTAAATTCATCCGGTGCTGCTGCCCTGGTATTTCATGGGGCTTTGTTTTCAGCAAGCCCAGAAGTGACTGACTGGTTAGCGCGGAAGCCTGCGTTTTGGCTAGTGCCAGTGCCTGCTGATTTTACGCTTCCCATATAGGGCTGTGTTAATAGTGCTGTGTTAATAGGGCCGCGTTAGTTGCGTAAATTGCTGAAGTTAAGGGTTTTTGAGTCAGCGCCTGAGTGGCCACTTGAGAACGATTTTTTCATATAACATTGGGATAGATGATGACATCACTCACCCATCTGCAGCGTCTGGAAGCAGAAAGTATTCAGATTATGCGCGAAGTGGTCGCCGAGGCTGAAAATCCAGTCATGCTGTATTCCGTCGGTAAAGATTCTGCGGTTATGCTGCACTTGGCACGTAAGGCGTTTGCGCCTGGACCACCGCCGTTCCCGCTCTTGCACGTAGACACGCGTTGGAAGTTCCGCGCGATGTATGAATTCCGCGATAAAATGGCCGAAGAGATTGGTATGGATCTTCTGGTGCATATCAATCCGGAAGGGATCGAGAAAGACATCAATCCGTTTACCCACGGCTCGGCAATTCACACCGATGTGATGAAAACCGAAGGCTTGAAGCAAGCGCTTGATAAGTACGGGTTCGATGCGGCCTTTGGTGGTGCTCGTCGTGATGAAGAGAAGTCTCGTGCCAAAGAGCGCGTGTTCTCTTTCCGTTCTGCTCAGCACCGTTGGGACCCGAAAAATCAGCGTCCTGAACTGTGGAAGCTGTACAACACGCGTAAGAACCCTAAAGAGTCTATTCGTGTGTTCCCTATCTCTAACTGGACCGAACTGGATATCTGGCAGTATATCCATCTGCAGAATATTCCCATTGTTCCGCTTTACTACTCGGCAGAGCGCCCAGTGGTTGAGCGCGATGGTGCGTTGATTATGGTGGACGATGAACGCATGCCGCTGGAGTCGGGTGAAGTGCCGATGATGCGCAAGGTTCGTTTCCGCACGCTTGGGTGCTACCCCCTCACTGGGGCGGTGGAGTCTGAAGCCGATACGCTTCCGGCCATCATTCAAGAAATGCTGTTGACCAAGACGTCAGAACGTCAGGGGCGTGTGATTGATCACGATAGCGCTGCCTCCATGGAGAAGAAAAAGCAAGAGGGTTACTTCTAATGTCGCATTCATCTGAACTCATTGCTGAAGACATCGAAGGTTACCTGAAGGCCCACGAGCATAAAGGCCTGCTGCGTTTTATTACCTGTGGCAGCGTTGATGACGGTAAAAGCACCCTGATTGGCCGCTTGCTGTTTGAATCCAAACTGCTTTTTGAAGATCAGCTGGCTGCTATTGAAGCTGACTCTAAAAAGTTCGGTACTCAAGGCGGCGATATGGATTTCGCGCTGCTGGTTGATGGCTTGGCAGCAGAGCGCGAGCAAGGCATCACTATCGATGTCGCGTATCGCTTTTTTTCCACCGAAAAGCGCAAGTTTATCGTTGCTGATACGCCTGGGCATGAGCAGTACACCCGTAACATGGTGACCGGTGCTTCCACGGCAGACGCTGCTATTTTGATGGTTGATGCGCGCCACGGCATCTTGACGCAGACGCGCCGCCACAGTTTTTTAATGTCTTTGATGGGCATGCGGCATGTCGTCGTTGCCATCAATAAAATGGACTTGGTGGATTACTCTAAAGCGCGTTTCGACCAAATCGTTGAAGAGTACCGTACGTTTGCCAAACAGCTCGGTTTGGAAAATATTACGTTTATCCCCATGTCGGCGTTGAAAGGCGATAACGTTATTGAGCCAAGCCCGCACATGCCTTGGTATCACGGCACTACGCTGATGGGCTATTTGGAAACCGTAGAGCTAGATGCTGAGCATTTGCAGCGTTCACCTTTCCGGATGCCCGTGCAGTGGGTAAACCGTCCTAACCTGGATTTCCGTGGTTTCAGTGGCATGGTATCAAGCGGTGTTGTTCGCCCTGGCGATCAGATTCGTGTTCAGCCTTCTGGTAAGACCAGCACGGTGTCACGCATCTACACCTTTGATGGTGACTTGGACGAGGCGGTGGCAGGCCAGTCTGTAACGCTGCTGCTGGACGATGAAATTGATATCTCTCGGGGCGATGTCATCTCCGGCGTAGAGCAGCCTGCTCATACGGCTGATCAGTTCGAAACAACATTGGTGTGGATGCATGAGGCACCGCTGCTGCCGGGTCGCCCCTACCTAATGAAACTAGGCACCCAAATGGTGTCAGCGACCGTTACCGATATTAAATATCAGGTTAACGTTAATACGCTGGAACACACGGCTGGCAAGCAGCTTGATTTGAATGGCATTGGTATCTGCACGATTAGCCTCAACCGTGCGGTTGCTTTTGATGCTTATCAAGATAACCACGATACCGGTGGCTTCATCCTGATTGACCGTATGACGAATAACACGGTGGGTGCAGGTATGCTGCATTTTGCCCTTCGTCGTAGCCAGAATATTCATATGCAACACGTGGATATTGATAAGCAGGCACGTGCGTTGGCGAAGAGCCAGAAGCCGGCGGTTCTATGGTTTACCGGCCTTTCGGGTGCTGGCAAATCAACGATCGCTAATCTGGTTGAGAAGAAGCTATTTACCCAGGGCCAGCATACCTACTTACTGGACGGCGATAACGTGCGTCATGGTTTAAACCGTGACTTAGGCTTTACCGATGCTGATCGTGTTGAAAACGTGCGTCGCGTAGCGGAAACCGCCAAGCTGATGGTTGATGCTGGGTTGATCGTTATGTCCGCGTTTATTTCGCCTTTCCGCAGCGAGCGTCAATTGGCGCGTGATTTGCTGGAAGCAGGTGAGTTCATCGAGATTTTTGTAGATGCGCCGCTTGATGTAGTGGAGGCCCGGGATCCTAAGGGGCTGTATAAAAAGGCCCGTCGCGGTGAGCTGAAAAACTTCACCGGCATTGATTCAACGTATGAAGCACCTGAGTCGCCAGATATTCATCTGAAAACCTCAGAGATGAGTGCCGAGGAAGCGGCCGATAGTGTGATTAAGGCACTGCGTGAGCTTGGTTTGATTAGCTGATCTCCACTTAGTGTAGGCTAAACACGTAATGTAAATACTGATAAGCCATCAAGCAGCTAGCCGCTGTTTGGTGGCTTAATCATAAGGAAATGACAAAATGATTGATCAAGCGTTATTAGATTCTGCGGAGCGTATTGCTCGTGAAGCGGGCGATGCCATTATGGCCGTTTATGCACGCGAATTTAGTGTGGAGGAGAAAGCCGACAAAAGCCCGTTAACTGAAGCGGATCAAGCTGCCCATCATGTGATTATGCGCGGCCTGCAAAGTCTTCCAGTGCAGTTGCCGATACTCTCTGAAGAGGATGCAGAAGGCTTTGCTGGGGTAGACAGCAATGGCCGCTATTGGTTGGTAGATCCGCTTGATGGCACTAAAGAGTTTATCAAGCGTAACGGCGAGTTCACCGTCAATATTGCGCTGATTGAAAACGGCAAGCCAGTGTTGGGCGTGGTTACCGCTCCGGCGCTTGAAACCGCTTATGTCGCTGCTGAAGGTTTGGGTGCCTTTAAGGTTGAAGCTGACGGTCAGCGTCATGCCATTAATGTTGCGGGTCAACCGGAAGCTGCTTCTGCTTGGCGTGTGGTGGGCAGCCGCTCGCACCCCAGCCCGGACTTGGCAGCGTGGCTTGAAAAGCTAGGCAAGCACGAAATGCTGCCCATGGGTAGTTCGCTTAAACTATGCTTAATTGCAGAAGGGAAGGCTGATGCTTACCCCCGTTTAGGCCCTACTTGCCTTTGGGACACCGGCGCTGCTCATGCGGTTGTGCTTCAAGCGGGTGGCCGTGTTGAAACGTTAGAAGGCGAGCCGCTTAGCTACGCCAACCCAAGTGAAAAACTTAATCCGTATTTTGTTGTCTGGGGACAGGCGTGAAATACATGTTGTGAAGAACAGGTTTTGAAAAGCATGTGTTGAAGGGCATGCTTTGAAGGCGGAACCAAGGGGAGTGTATGATGCTCCCCTTTAAGAGACCGCTCATGGGATACTTTCGATGATTGGTCTTTTTAGCTGACCATGATCGGTCTCTTGTAGTCGGCCCTGTGTCGCTGTTTTTTGTGACTGGTCTTTGTGGCTGGTCTTTGTGACGAGTACTTGTAACGAGTACTTGTAAATAGCCCTCTGCAAATGGCCTTTTGTTAACCGTTCTTTGTAAATGGTTCGTTGCAAATGGTTCTTTGCACATGGCTCTTTGCATACGAGTGAAAGCCATCGTCGTTATAAGTCGTTATTAAAGGATTGAGTATGTGCGGAATCGTCGGCGCCGTTGGCGCAATGGAATGTCCCCCTTTCTTGCTTTCTGGCCTGAAGGTTCTTGAATACCGCGGCTATGACTCTGCAGGGCTTGCGGTGCTAGATGCTTCTGGTGAGCTGGTGCGTGCCCGCGCAAAAGGCCGTGTAGCGGAACTGGAAGCCCGTGTTGCGGAGAAGGGGGTGTCGGGAAATGTGGGCATTGCTCACACCCGTTGGGCAACGCACGGTGTTCCTGCTGAACGTAACGCTCATCCGCATATTTCTAGTGGGTTGGCGGTGGTGCATAACGGCATCATTGAAAACTATGAAACCCTGCGTGAAAAGCTTCAGGGGTTAGGGTACGAGTTCACCTCTGACACTGACACTGAAACTATTGCTCACCTGATTCAAGCTTGCTTTAAAGGCGAAATTGGCGAACCCGCGGAAAATCTTTTTTCTGCGGTGCGTTGTGCCGTGGCGCAGTTGCAAGGCGCTTTTGCGCTGGCAGTGGTAAGTGAAGAAGAGCCAGACTGCTTAGTCGTGGCCCGCGAAGGTTCGCCGCTGATGTTAGGTATTGCTGATGACGGCCACTATGCCGCTTCAGATGCCTCGGCGTTGCTGTCAGTCACCCAGCGCATGATGTATCTGGAAAATGGTGATGTGGCGCGCTTAACGCGTGACTCTGTCACCTTGGTCGATGCGCTTGGCCAACCCGCTCAGCGGGAAGTGGTTGTCTCTAGCCTTTCTGCGAATGCAGTTGAGCTAGGTGAGTTTAATCACTACATGCAAAAAGAGATATTTGAGCAGCCGCAGGCGTTGGGCAACACACTGGAAATGCTGAGTGGGGCAGGTCAGCTGCAGCCAGGTATTTTTGGCGCAGAAGCGCAAGCTGTTTTTGAGCAGGTAGATTCTGTGCTGATTCTGGCCTGTGGTACGTCTAGCTATGCGGGTATGACGGCTAAGTACTGGGTTGAGCAAGTGGCCGGTATCCCGTGCAATGTCGAAATTGCCAGTGAATACCGTTATCGCCACAGCGTAGCGAATCCTAACCAGCTAGTGGTGGTTATTTCTCAGTCGGGCGAAACCGCTGATACCCTCGCTGCACTTCAGCACGCCAAATCAATGGGCCACACCCACACGCTGGCGATTTGTAACGTACCTGAATCTGCCATTGTGCGCGAAACGTTGCTGCGTTTTATTACCCGCGCAGGCCCGGAAATTGGTGTTGCCTCTACTAAGGCCTTTACCACTCAGCTCAGCGCACTGTTTTTGTTGACGCTGTTGTTGGCAAAAGCGAATCAGCGGCTAGATGAAGCAGATGAAAAAGCCTATCTGGATGAGCTGCGCCACTTGCCCATCGCGGTTGAAAAAGTGCTGGCACTAGAGCCAAGCATCAAGGCGTGGTCGAAGCATTTTGCTAATAAACAGCACGCGCTGTTCTTAGGCCGTGGCCGCCACTTCCCGATTGCCTTGGAAGGCGCGCTGAAGCTGAAAGAAATCTCTTATATCCATGCAGAAGCATACCCCGCTGGAGAGTTGAAGCACGGCCCGCTCGCATTAGTTGATGAAAATATGCCCGTGGTGGTGGTGGCGCCTAATGATGAGCTGCTTGAAAAGCTAAAAGCCAATATGCAGGAAGTGAGCGCCCGTGGCGGCCAGCTTTATGTGTTTGCTGATGGTGGTAGCGCCGTGAAGCCGAGTGAAGGCGTTAATGTACTAGTGATGCCAGAACATTACGGTCTCCTTTCGCCCGTGTTGCACGTGGTTGCTCTTCAGCTGTTGTCTTACCACGTAGCGCTGGTAAAAGGCACCGACGTCGACAAGCCCCGTAACTTGGCGAAAAGCGTCACTGTGGAGTAATCCAGGGGCGGCTTCGCCGCCCCCGCGGGTGCCTTAGTAGGAATGCGGAGCATTCCCACCGTTCTGTCATTCCCGCATGCTTTTAGCGGGAATGCAGTTTGGTTTAGGCATTCGGGAGTGACGGGGTTTTAAAGCATCTCTAAACCTGTCACGCGTATCATAATATTTTTAAATGGTTTGATTTTATGCGTAAATATTTTGGCACTGATGGTGTGCGTGGCCGTGTTGGCGAATTCCCCATGACCCCAGACTTTGCAATGAAACTGGGTTGGGCCGCTGGCAAAGTGCTGGGGGCAGAAGGTATTAAAGAGGTGTTGATTGGCAAGGATACCCGGGCCAGTGGCTACATGTTGGAGTCTGCGTTGGAAGCGGGCTTTTCAGCGGCGGGTGTTAATGTGGCGTTGGTCGGGCCGCTACCTACGCCGGGTGTCGCGTACCTTACTTCTACTTTCCGTGCAGATGCAGGGGTTGTCATCAGCGCTTCGCATAACCCGTTTGACGACAACGGTATCAAAATATTTGGGCAGGGGGGCTATAAGCTAACCGATGCCCAAGAGCAGGAAATTGAAAATAAGCTCCATATTGCTCTGGAAGGCGGTATGGAATGCGTAGGTTCAGAAGCATTGGGTAAAGCGCGCCGTGTAGACGACGCCGCTGGCCGTTACATTGAATACTGCAAAGCCGTGTTGCCCAGCACATTAAGCTTGAGCGGGCTGAAAATTGTAGTGGATAGCGCGAATGGTGCTGGCTACAAAGTTGCGCCGGCGGTTTACAAAGAGTTAGGTGCTGAGGTTGTTAGCATTCATGACCAGCCTAATGGTGTGAACATTAATGCAAACTGTGGCGCAACCTCGATGCGCAGCCTGTGCGCGGCAGTGTTAGAGCATGAAGCCGACCTTGGCATCGCATTGGATGGTGATGCCGACCGTCTGATGATGGTTGATCACACGGGAACCGTCGTTGATGGTGATGAGCTGCTGTTTTTGTTGGCGAAAGATGCCAAAGATGCCGGTTACACGGGCGGCGTTGTTGGCACCCAGATGAGTAACCTGGGGCTTGAGCATGCATTGGCGGCGATTGATGTCCCCTTTGTGCGCGCAAAAGTAGGTGACCGCTATGTAATGGAGCAGCTAAAAAATACAGGTTGGCGCTTAGGCGGGGAAGGTTCTGGGCATCTGTTAAGCTTAGATCATGCTTCTACCGGTGATGCGGTGATTGCATCTCTGCGTGTGCTTACTTCATTGCTGAACCAGGGCACCACGCTTAATAAGGCTAAGCAGGGGATGACGAAACTCCCGCAGACGTTAATTAACGTGCGTTTTGCTGCTAACGCAGGGCACGACCCTCTAAGCACACCCTTGGTGAAGCAGGTGGTGGCTGATGTCGAGGTCAGTTTAGGTAACCAAGGGCGCGTTTTGCTGCGCAAATCCGGCACTGAGCCATTAATCAGGGTGATGGTAGAGGCGGTTGATGCTGAGCAGGCTCAGTCAAGTGCCCAGCAGATAGCAGATAGCTTGGTTTAGGTAATGTGATTTAGTTAGCTACTTGTTATTGATAAGGATATATCTTTTGCCCCTGTCTTCGACACCTGATCCTAGCAGCCAGCCAGAGCAACAAAAGCTATCTCAAGCTATTGATGGCATTGAGCAAAGCCCTTGGTTTGATGCTGACTGGTATATGGCCCACTATCCTGATGTGGCGGCTTCTGGCATGTCGGCTGCTCAGCATTATTTGCTATTTGGTGAGCCTTGGGGGAGGCAGGCAGGGCCCAAGTTTGACCCGCGGTTTTACCTTGAAAACAATCTGGATGTCGCTAATGCAGGTGTTAGTCCGTTATTGCATTTTACTCGCAATGGCGCAAAGGAGGGGCGTTGGCCGCCTGTTCAGTTGTGTTCCCAACAACATGAAGAGCGGCTTTGGCAAGGGCACGATAGTGCGTCGCAGTTGACGAGTTTGAATGACTTGCTTGTGCATCAAAACTCCTGGGAAGCCAGTTATGCGGCCTGGGCGCTGGGGCGTTGGTATGCTTGGCAAGGTGAGTGGCAGCGGTGCGCTGACGTTTTAGCTAGCCGCCACTGGCTGGCGGATATAAAACCCGCAACGGCAGCTCCTTTGTTACTGGAAATAGACGCCTTAACTAACACTGGTGAACTGGTGACTGCTTGGCAACGTGCTCAACAGTTGGAGCAGGCGTTTCCCCGTTATCCAGATACCCAGTTGGCATTGGCGAATATACTCGCTGCGCAGGCCTATCTGTATATGTCTGACGAGCCAATATCGCCCTCTTCTTCACAGGCAGCGGCGTTAAGTGAACAGCAGCGATTGCAGCACATAAACAACTTATACCGTGCTGCTAATCTGTGCCCGCTTATTTTTAAAGACCCCTGTCAGCCCCTAACGATGGATAACTTGACCGTTGATCACCAAGCATTGGGGAACATTACTGCCGCTGATGCGTCGGAATTGGTCAGCATTATCATTCCTGTGTTTAATGCCCAGGAGCACTTAGCAACCGCCTTACAAAGTTTAGCCGAGCAAAGTTACCGACGGTTGGAGGTGATCGTGGTTGATGATGCCTCCACCGATGACTCATTAGGCGTTGCGATGGCGTTTAGCCAGCAGGATGAACGTTTTACGGTGATCTCTCAGCCGCGTAATCAAGGGGCATATTCGGCGCGAAACCGTGGGTTAGCTGTCGCTAAAGGCGCGTTTATTACCGTACACGATAGCGATGACTGGTCTCATCCTCAAAAACTAGCGCAGCAAGTTGCTGGTTTGCAAGGCCACCCCGAATGGAAAGCGTGTTTTAGTGATTGGGTGCGTTGCTCGACTAATATGCTGTTCAATCGTTGGCGTCTTGAGGCGCTGGATGGCTGGATTTATCGGAATACATCATCGTTTATGTTTCGGCGTGAGGTTGTTGACCATCTAGGTTTTTGGGATGTTGTCAGAGTGGATGCGGATACGGAGTATTTTCAGCGTGTTGTCGCCGCTTTTGGCAGTAAGGCCATTGGTACGGTTGGAAGGGGCACGCCGTTATCGTTTGGGCGTAGTCTACCGACATCACTCAGCCAAGCGGGGCCTACGCATTTAGTTACTCAGTTTAACGGGGTGCGCCATAGCTATCGTCAGGCAGCGGCTCAATGGCACGCCAGTGCCGAGAAGCCCAGTGACCTCTATATGCCAGCCCATCCCGATGTCCGCCCCTTTGAAGCACCAGCCGCCAACCTGCCCAGTTAAGCTGGCGACGTTGTGATTTAACTAGTTTGTTATTAGGAAAATACCGTGAGCCAATATTCTCAATCGCCTACAAAAAATGCTGCGCATGAGCTGGCTATTCAGCCTTCTATTAGCGCATTGGCTCAGGGTTCCATGTTTTGGCAACCTGAGTACCGTCAAGTGTCGCCGTGGCTGGAACACTTGCCTTTTCTGTTTTGGTTGGTCGAGGCCTTAAAGCCAACTAGCTCGGTCGGTATTGAGGTTGACTTGGTATCGCATTTCGCTGTGTGTCAGGCTGTTTCCAGGCTTCGCTTAGGTGGCAATAGCTATGTCATTGGCGAGGCTAACGCTGAGCAGGTTCATGATTTAACTGAACAAACGCTAGATAAGTATGCCGGTATTAGCCAGTGGTTAAAGGCCAGCCCTCTACAGGCGGTACAGCAGTTTAATGAACACTCAATTGATCTGTTATTGCTCAATATTGCGCCGCAAGACGAAAGCATCGACGACCTAATTGACCGTTGGTTACCACGCCTTTCCAGTAAAGGCGTTATCTTAATGCCCGGCATCGCTCGACGCGAACCTGGTTGCCAGACCTTCCGTACTTTTGAAGCGCTTGCTGATCGTTATCCTCATTTTGCGTTTTATCATGGTGCTGGTTTGGGGCTATTAGCGGTGGGGGATGATTTGCCACCGTTAGTGCACAACCTGTTAGGGGCACTTGAGTCGGCGGGTTCTACTCGGGAGGTGCAGGAGGTATTTGGCCGCCTAGGGGGCAGTTGTCAGGACAAAGTCACAATTCAGGAACAGCAGGCGTTGATGCACCAGTTAGAGGCGCATTTAAAAGACAAAGCCGATGAGTTGACGACCGCTCAGAATTTCGCTGAAAAGCTAAACCAGCAGCAAGCTCAATTTGCTCACGAGCATGAAGCGAGCATTACAAGTCTTACTGAGCAACTTCTAGGCAAAAAACAAGCGTTAGCAGAGAAGCAGCACCAGATCGTTCAATTAACTGATCGTCTACAGGCTCAAAAAAATTCCTTGGAAGCCCGCTTTAATGAGTTGGCCGAACTCACCCGTAAACAACAGGGCAGCGAGCGCGACTTGAGTGAGGCGCAGCATGCGCTGCATAGGCTTAACGATCAGCTCAACACTAATCAACGCCAGCATGAGCAAGAGCTGCAGGCGCTTAACGACCAGTTGAAGGCTAATGAGCTTCAGCGTGAGCAACTGGCGCGTGGACTGAAGACAGCTGAACAGGCAGCGGCTGAAAGCTTCGATATACAGGCGCAGCAAACGGCTGAGATTGAACGCCAGAACCGTGAACTGGCTCAATTGGTAAACCTGCTGGAGGCGGAGCGCTTGCCATCTGAGGCATCGTCGCAACAAGGAACGCTGGCAGACAACAGCGTTACTGCGAAGGGCGCTAAACTTTCAAGGTGGGCCATTAATCGCCAGGTTAAGCTCATTAGTAAAAGCCAGTGGTTCGATGCCAAGTGGTATTTGGCACACAATCCAGATGTTGCTCAAGATCGCAAAATGGCGAAAAACCCGGCTCGTCACTATCTGCTGTTGGGGGGATTTGAAGGGCGTAATCCAAGTCCAGCGTTTGATTCTGCATATTATCTTGAGCGTAACCCCGATGTGGCAGAAACTGGAATGAACCCACTAGTGCACTATCTTAAGTTTGGTGAGAAAGAGCAACGTAGTGTAAAGAGGTTGTGATGAGAGATGTTAATCGTACGTTGCTAAACAAGCACGAGCTAGGAAATGCCGCGTTTGAAAACACCGAGGCATTAAGTGCCGAGTTGTTGAGGGCTAAGTTATTTGACGCAGGGTGGTATGCGAGCCGATACCCTGATACTCATTACAGTCAACTTTCTCCGCTAGAGCACTTTACACGTTATGGCTGGGCGTTGGGTCGTTGTCCTGGACCTGGCTTTGATCCTAATGAGTATTGCCGCCGCTATCCCGATGTTATTGCATCGGGGCTAGATCCATTACTGCACTATCTTCGGCATGGCCAAGAGGAAGGGCGGCAGGCGTTAGTCCAAGACAGATACGCTCGCCTTAAGCCATCCCTGGCAGTTGTAGTGCATGCATATCATCTTGATTTGGTGGCGTTGCTGGGGGAGCGGCTCGCTTTCTTTAGTGAGCCTTTTGATTTGTTTATTACAACACCCCATGCGCCAGATACGCCTGAGATTGTTGCTTTACAGCAGCGCTTTCCTGGCGCTGAGGTGGTGTGTTGTCCTAACCGTGGACGCGATATTGCGCCATTTCTCCAGCTGTTACCTAGTTTGCAACGCTATGATTGGTGCTTGAAGTTACATACCAAACAGGGAGTAACGGCTGTTGCGAAGCAGTGGCGCGACGCGTTGCTGGACAGTGTGCTGCCCGCCGCTGACGACTTGCGAAGCTTAGTTGCTTATCTTCGTAGTGACTCGAGCTTACGATTGGCTGGCCCGCGTCAGCTATTTATGAGCCAGCAGGCTATGCAGTTTGGTAATCGGCCTTGGTTAGAGAAATTGTGTCCTCAGTTGGGGATTCCACTGCACGAAGATTGGGGCTTTTTTGCCGGTAGTATGTTTTGGTTCCGTCCCCAGGCATTGGCGGACGTCGCTTCGTTGGTAAACACGTTAACATTTGAGCCGGAGTCTGGTGCTCAGGATGGGCAGTTGGCTCATGCATTGGAACGTTTGGTGGGGGGCGTTACTGTTCCTCAGGCTGATCGTGTTGTGCTGCTGGGACATGATGCTTCAGGCCGGTTTGATATGCAGCGCTGGCAGCAGGGAATGCCGTTAGAAACCACCATGCCTTCGCGGCTATTGGCGGCCTCAGCTACATCGGCTCCTGCATCTGTGAAAGCACCTGCAACAGTATCTGCAACTAAGTCGTTGGCAGGTGACCTTAACCTAGGTGGGGGCACTGCTATTCGTGGTTGGCTAGCTGATCGCTGCAGTAGTGAACCGCGTGCGGCAGTGATCCGCATTGATGGTCGCCATGAAATTGAGGTGTTGGCTAACCAATTTCGTATTGATCTGCTTGAAAATGGCCTACATGAAGGGCGGCACTCCTTCGAGGCTTATCCGCCGGTTGAGCTGGTCGATGGTCAACGGCACACCATTGAGCTGTTGGATGCGCTGACTCGTCAGCCGGTGGCGAGTGGCGATGCTTGTTGGACGTTTAAGCGCTCATTTAGTGATTTTGCGGGCTATCTTTCGCATGGGATAGTTGACCCCTATTTACCACGCCCTTTTCGTGAAGCAGATAAACGCTGTTTAGCTGCTATGGAAAATGTGGCAGATGCGTTGGTTCGTGAGGCGCAGTCACTCGAAGCCCCTCCGCTGGTGTCTATTGTGATGCCGTGTTTTAACCGGCTTGATACTATTGAAGCGGCGGTCGACTCGGTGTGCAGTCAGGTGTATGCCAATTGGGAACTGCTGTTAGTGGATGATGGCAGTACCGACGGAACACGCGAGTGGTGCGATCAACAAGCCGCTGAAGGTACACGCATTCAGGTGATAGCGTTAGGCAAAAATAGTGGGGTGTCTTTGGCTCGCAACCAAGGATTGGCTGCGGCAAACGGAGACTATATTGCTTACTTAGACTCTGATAATGCCTGGGATCCTCGCTATTTGGCGGCGATGGTAGCCGCTTTTGGTCGCGAACCGACGGCGCAAGCGCTGTACTCCGGTTTGTATCATTATTCAGGAGATACCACCGAGCCGGCGGGAGTGCTGTTTGGACCTTTGAATCGCGCTTTGTTGTTTAACAAAAACTATGTGGATCTTAATGCTTTTTGTCATACGCGCGCCGCTTATGAGCGCTGTGGCGGTTTTGATGAAACGCTACCAAGGTTTGTCGATTGGGACCTGATTCGCCGTTATAGCCAGCACTTGCGCCTCTGTTCGGTGCCTGTCGTTTTGACCCACTATTACTATGGCCGTGCCACCAACACGCTAACGTCGAACACCGCCTATATTGGCTATTTAGAGCAAGTGCGCGAGACAACAGGACACCAGTGGTCCTCGACTGCGTCAGCAGAGCTAAATCGTGGGGTGTCGGTGGTCATCCCTAGCTATGAGTCACTAGAAGACCTACGCGACTGCTTGGTGAGTCTGGAGGCATTGGCGCTTGGCGAAAAACTGGAGGTGATTGTCGTTGATAATGATTCGTCACCCCCAGTCAAAACCTTCCTGGAAGAGGCTCAGGCAGCAGGGCGGCTGAAGGCGATTTTCAATACGTGTAACTATGGTTTTACTCACGCAGTTAACTTGGGCATGGCGGCAGCTAAGTCAGAGCACGATTTGATATTGCTTAACAATGACGCTCAAGTTGAGCCGGGGGCGCTGGAAACTATGCAACAAGCCTCCAGGCAGTTGCCAGAGTGTGGTCTGGTGGTGCCTCAGCAAATCCTGCCAGGTGGTACGCCAACCCTCACCACACATGTGCCATATGCAGATGCTGAACAGCCCTGCGATGTCAATTTGTCGTCTCATCATGGCAACATATTGACACCACCCCTGTTGCATGATGGTCGAGTGGTAGAAATCACTTTTGCACCGTTCTTTTGTGTTTATATTCCCCGTGAAACGTACGTGCGTGCTGGCCCGCTGGATGCGCAGTTTGGTCGCCACTATCGCTCTGACCGTATCTATTGTGATGTGGTGCGGCATTTGCTGGGCTTACGTATTTATCACGTTAGTGATGCGTGCGTGGTACATAAGCTACAGAAATCTACACGCGTACTTTCTGATCGTTCTAACAGCGAATTCGATTTGATGTTTAAAAAGAACCAATGGGACGAATCCACGCGTCGCTCCTTAGGTTTCCGTAAAGCGGTTTGGGATAATTGAAGGCTAAGTGACTTAGCCGCTTGATATGGACGGTTTGATTGAGAATTTTCGAAAATACTTGTGATAATTCTGAGCGTAAAAGCAAGCCTTTAAGCCTTCGGCTAGCACGTTTTGTTAAGCGTCTATTAGGACAAAAAAGCACTGCTTTCAATGAGTTTGGAGTGCGGTGGCACCTGGACTTTCCTGACCCTAAGCGCCCTGTTTGGTTTCTTCCTGGTGGGCGTGTTGTTCAGGGCTGGATAGTCTTGCCTGAGAATTTGGCCGAGACGCTTTCTGACGTGCGTATTGTTGCTCAGTGGCAGCCTGACTTTGAATTATGTCACCCGTTGGACGTTGAGCGTCCGGATGTTGTTGAGAGGATTCTCTCTGCGCCTACGGAGGAGGCACCACAGCGCGTAGGCGGCTTTCGTTTCACTGTCCCACCGATGCTAGCCAGCTTTCGTTTAATGTTAGTGCTTGAAGGCGAGTCCTGGTTGTTGAGGGAAATACGCGTAGATATCGGTGATGATGAATGTGGCCAGCAGCTGAAAGTTCTGGAAGGGAAGCAGGGCTGGCTGTTTTTGGATAACGACACGAACGGTAGCGTTGACCAGTTTATGGGGCGCATGCGACTCACCAAGTCAGGTTTAGAAGGGTGGGACGATTATCTACATCAGCTTGAAAATGTTGCTGATGGACTTCCTTGGGCGTTGTTGGTGGCACCTTCTAAAGAGAGCGTGATGGGGGCGAGCTATCACCCCCGGCAAGAGGGCGCTTCTGGTCCTATGCATCAGGTGCTTAGCTTAACTGCTTCTGCTGGAGTGGTTTATCCTGTCGAAGAACTGAAAGCCCTGGGTGATGGGGCGTTTATTCCTACTGATACCCATTGGACCCATCAGGGAGCGTTGGCCGCAACGATTGCGCTAGCGGTGAAGCTAGGTGTCGATGAAAACGCCTGTCGTGTGCTTTTTAAAAACGACCGTTATAAAAGCAAAACTATGTCTGGCGATCTTGGTAGTAAGCTAACCCCTAACCAGACGTCTAGCGTTGATGTGCTGGTTTCCTTTGGCTACTCTCGCTACAAGACCTACGACAACGGCTTGCCCAACTTTGGTCGATTACTGGTGGTTGAGTATCCAGAGGCCTTGATGGCAGGCACGTGTTTGATTTTCGGTTCTTCCTCTAGTTACTCCATGTTTAACTATTTATGCCGTGTGTTTCAGCGCATTGTGTTTGTGCATAGCGCGGGTAATGTGGATCCAGACCTAGTAAAAGCGGTTGCTCCAGCGTATTTAGCCACTCAAACCAATGCTCGTTTTGTGGTGCAGATTCCAACGGTTTCCCATAGCTTGGATAAGGTGATTCATCAAAAGTGTGCACAGCTGGATGAGAAGGCGTTTGAAGGCGTTCGTGAAAAGCGTATCATCGCATCAGATGAATACCTTCAAACCTTGGGGCTGCTGCGTTGGGAACAGATTGCCAGTAGCCATCTTGTGTAAGTGTTGCCTTGGTAACGGAATGGGTTAAGGATGGCGATGAGGCAGCATATTGTCGGTTTAAAAGAAATGATGGCTGCCATTGGGAGGCACAGCGCTGTGCCTCCTTTCTGGCGGCGTCATCCCACTATTCGTGTGGCAGCTGCACCTGCTTTTAAAAGCGAAGCAGCAGCAAAGGTCAATACGCCCGTAAAGGCAAGTACCTACTGTGTTAGTGATGGAGAAAAACCTCTTCCCGGCTGGAATATGCTGGAGCTGGATGGGCTAGGGTCAGATGCCCACGGCGCTGCCACGATTCTTTTCTATACCCGTAAAGGCATTATCGAAACATCGGTATCGCTGCGCCCGGGTAAGACCACTAAGCGAATTCTTTGGGTGCCGCTTGGGGTTAAAAAAATTGCGTTTTCGTTTCTAGCCAGTGAAGCCGCGTTGGCGAACTTAACGGCAGAGTGGGTGTGGTTAACACCTTGGTTCGCCCGGAGCCGTTTGGCACGACGCTTAATCAATAACCACGCCAGTTTCAAAGGCATGAGAACGCGCGACGTTGTACGGCACTTTCACATTGAGTCTGTGGCTCAAGGGTGCAATTGGCGTCGAATTGCCTTGGCGGAATATAACCAAACCCACGCAAAGCAGCATGTGTCTGAAGATTATGCGCGTTGGGTAAGTACCACCGAGAAAGAGGCTGTTGAAGATCCTCAATCGATTATTGCGGGCCTGAAAACCGCGCCGCTATTCTCGATTATCATGCCGGTTACGCTGAGTGATTTAGAGCAGGGTGAAGCGCCTTTCATTGCCACCATTAACTCTTTAAAAGCACAAAGTTACTTTTTTTGGGAAGTCTTTATTGTGCTTTCCGCTGAGATCACCGATGCGCAGCGAAAAGCGTTAGAGCGTTATATTCCCACCACTAGCCGTATTAACTTGATCCATAGTTATCATCGCACCTTGGCAAAGTTAGACCATCAAGGGTTCATTCAAACCCAGGGCGATGGGGTCATGCGGATTAGCTGGGGCGACCAGTTAGCGAAGGAAGCGTTGTGCCAACTGGCAAGAGCCTGGAATGATCATCCTGAAGCACAGCTGTTTTATAGTGATGAAGATGTACTGGGAGCAGATGGCAAGCGTTGCAAGCCAAACTTCAAACCTGGCTGGAATCCGGATTTATTGCTTTCGACCAACTACATTGGTCGTGTAGCGCTCTATAAACGGCGGTTGCTATGGCAACTGGAGTCTGAGCAGACGGATTTGCTGTCTCATCTGACCAGCCGAGCCGCGGTTGATTATGCGTTGGCACTCACCTTTATGATGTGGAACGTGACTCATGGCAATGAAAAGTCGGTGTGTCATTTGCCTGCCATGTTGTATCACCGTAGTGAAGACTTTCCTCATCCGCTTCACCAGCAGGATGCTATTTCGTTGGTCAGTAGCGTATTGAAGCAGCAAGTGGCTAGCGCAAAAGCGGTAGTCCACCCTGGTTTGTTGGAAAGCTCAGTGCGAATTGAGTGGCCAATTCCTAATCCCGCGCCGCTAGTGAGCTTATTAGTGCCTACTCGCAATGGCGTTGATATTTTGCGGCCATGTGTGGATGCCATTTTAGAGCGCACCGCCTACTCTCACTTTGAGCTGCTGATTCTGGACAACCAGAGCGACTGTCCTGAAACCATTGCCTACATGGATGCTGTGGCAAAGCGCGATCCGCGTGTTCGGGTATTGCGTTGGGATCATCCGTTTAACTACTCAGCGATTAATAATTTTGGCGCGGCGCATTCCCATGGCAGCATCATTGGTTTGATTAATAATGATGTGGAACCGGTAAATGAGCATTGGTTAACCGAGATGGTAAGCCAGGCCTGCCGCTCTGAAATTGGTTGTGTCGGGGCCAAACTCTATTACCCAAACGGTATGCTGCAGCATGGTGGGGTAATACTTGGTTTGGGAGACGTAGCAGGCCATGCGCACCGCTTCTTCCCACGTGAAAGTGATGGTTACGCGGGGCGTTTGAAGTTGGTTCAGAACTTATCCGCGGTGACCGCTGCTTGCCTGCTGCTGCGCAAGAATGTGTTCAATAACGTGGGCGGCTTAAACGAGAAGAAATTAAGCGTTGCCTATAACGATGTTGATTTGTGCTTAAAGGTTAGACAAGCAGGTTACCGTAACTTGTGGTCTCCGTTTGCTGAACTTTACCACCATGAGTCTATCTCTCGCGGAGCTGACGATACACCGACTAAACGCGCCCGCTGGCTGAGTGAAGTTGCTTATATGCGCCGTACTTGGGGAAAGCACTTGGACAGCGACCCTGCTTACAATCCCAATTTAACGCTTGTGCATGAAGATTTTTCGCTCAAGTGAGGGGGGAGAGTGAGGAGGAGTTACTCCACGCGTTGGGTCGTTCTTAGCGATGGTGGTCTGCCGACTGAAGATATCTACTTTCTTGAGTCGGCTGCTCCGGCAATGCGAACTCAGGGGGCAATGATTGAGCGCGCTGTTACTTCGCGCTCTTTTGGTGCAGCTTGGCGTCATGGCCGCTCTTTTTTACACCAGTATGCTGGCGCAAATGTGTTGCTATGCCGCTCGCTGCCGTTGAGCTGGCTGCGCTGGCTTGAACGGCATCGCCAAGCATTCGGCTATATCGGTTATCTCATTGATGATGATATTGGGGCGGCCGCCAATGACCCTACTTTGCCGCCAGCTTATCGAAAGCGTATGGCGCGCGTTGCTAAGCTTCAACCCCGCTTAGTGGCATTAAGCAATGAAGTAATTGCTTGCAGCGCTGTTTTGGCTGAGCGTTTTCGTCCTCTTCACCGCTGCGTCTCAGTCTTAACGCCTCCTCTTATCGCTACGCTGCCAATAAAGACCCACTTTGAGTCATCTCCTTCATCCTCAGCACCGTGGCGGATCGGTTTCCACGGTACTCGAGCGCACCTGAATGACTTAATGAACATTGCTCCTGCGTTGCAGGCTATTCAGCAAACTCGCAACGACACACAGCTTGAGCTGATGCTGGGTAAGCATACGCCAACAGCTTTGGTAGAATTACCCAACGTTTTGGCACCAGACCCGTTACCTTGGCATGCTTTTCGCACTTATCAGGCTAAGTGTCAGTTGCACATTGGTTTGGCGCCGTTGTTAAACACACCCTTTAATCAGGGCAAGTCATTTATTAAGTTTCTCGATATTGCTGCGATGGGCGGAGTGGGTGTCTATTCTAACCGTTATCCTTATACCGAGGTGGTTAGACATGGAGTCAATGGGCTGTTGGTAGAAGATTCACCGCAGGCATGGCAGGCTGCCATCGAGCAGTTACTTAATGATCCAACCGCGACGGCTAAAATGGCGCAGCAAGCCGCAAAAGACGCCAGTGAAATCGGTGACCCGCAGCGTGCACTAAGGTTTTGGCAAGCGCGTGCGGGTTAGCCAAATATTAATCAGGGAGCAATTAGAATGGATGCCATCGTTAAGGCGTTTTTTGATGAAACTCCAGATGCCAACATTGCCAAAGAGCGTGTGGCATTTGGAACCTCTGGTCACCGAGGGCGTGCCACAGATCGCACCTTTAACGCTGCGCACATTTTCGCGATTACTCAAGCGGTGGTGGATTACCGCTCTGAGGCAGGCTATCAAGGCCCTATGTTCCTTGGCTACGACACTCATGCACTTTCAAAGCCTGCATGGGAGTGTGCGTTGCGGGTGCTGGCCGCCAATAAGGTGCCTGTATTCATTGAAAAAGATAGTGGTATTACTGCCACTCCACTGGTCAGTCGGGCAATTTTACAGCATAACCAGCTCAATCATCAGGCAACATCAGACACTGCGTTAGCCGATGGTTTGATTATTACGCCTTCGCATAATCCACCTGAAGATGGCGGTATAAAGTACAACCCGTCGCATGGTGGGCCAGCGGATACTGAAGCAACGAAATGGATTGAGCTGCGTGCCAATGCCTATTTGCTACGTCAGTTATGTGATATTTCGCTGGTGCCCTTAGAGCAGGCGCTGGCGCATGCGCAAGCGTATGATTTTACCGCCCACTATGTAGCTCAGTTGGGCGAGGTGGTGGACATGGCCGCTATCCAAAACGCTAACCTCACTCTTGGCGTCGACCCCATGGGTGGAACAGCGCTGCCAGTATGGCAAGCAGTGGCTGAGCACTATGGCTTGAACCTTGAGGTGGTCAATACATCAACAGATGCCAGTTTCGATTTTATGCCGTTGGATCATGACGGCAAGATTCGTATGGATTGCTCTAGCCCTGATGCCATGGCTAACCTGTTAAAGATCAAAGACCGCTTTGATCTCGCTTTTGGTAACGACCCTGACGCTGATCGTCACGGCATTGTGGATGCCAATGGTCTAATGAACCCGAACCACTTTTTAGCGGTGTGCGTGGATTATTTGATTGGCCATCGTCCTGAATGGGCAGAAACGCTCAACATCGGTAAGACGCTGGTATCTTCTTCAATGATTGATAGGGTTGTGGCTTCCCATCAGCGTGAGCTTTATGAAGTGCCGGTTGGCTTTAAGTGGTTTGTTGAAGGGCTGCACGATGGTTGGCTCGCTTTCGGTGCTGAAGAGAGTGCTGGTGCGAGCTTGTTAACGCGCGATGGAAAGGCTTGGTCTACTGATAAAGACGGCATTGCGCTTTGCTTGTTAGCGGCTGAAATTACGGCGGTCACCGGGAAAACGCCCAGTGAGTACTACCGTTCATTAACCGAACGCTTCGGCGAGCCATTCTACAAGCGCGTTGATACTGCCTGTACCGCTGAAGAAAAAGCAGCTTTTAAGAAGCTAACTGCTGACAGTGTTACGGAAACCACCTTAGCCGGTGACCCGATCACCGCGGTATTGGTTAATGCCCCCGGCAACGGCGCAGCCATTGGTGGTTTGAAGGTGACGACTAACAATGGCTGGTTTGCTGCCCGCCCCAGTGGTACTGAATCGCTCTATAAAGTGTACGCTGAAAGCTTCAAAGGCCCGCAGCATTTAGATGAGTTAATTGAAAGCGCCACCGCGCTGCTTTCTGGCGTGCTAAAAGAGTAAGCGTGACTTATTCGTTGGTTCCTAGCGAGAGTCGTTACACCGCGCTACGGTAGGTGCAGAATATTTATTTTATTGGTTTTGCAGTGCGAGGTAAGCCCACAGCGCACCCGCAATAGAAAGGACGTTAATGATGACCCAAGTGCGTAAAGCGATTATTCCGGTAGCCGGTTTTGGTACACGCCTGCTACCCATCAGCAAGGCGATTCCCAAGGAGATGGTACCCGTTGTGGATCGTCCGCTCATTCAACACGTGGTGGAAGAAGCGCTAGCGGCGGGTATTAATGAAATCATTCTGGTAACTCGGGCTGGGAAATCAGCCATTGAGGATCATTTTGATGCTCACTTTGAGCTTGAGCATTCATTGGCCAGTAAAGGCAAGAGTGCGTTGCTGGAGACGCTATCGGCCATTTCACCCAAAAAACTCAAAGTGACCAGCGTTCGCCAACCAAACGCAAAAGGCTTGGGCCATGCGATTTTCTGTGCTGCGCACCTGTTAGACAAAGACGAGCCATTTGCCGTCATCCTTCCTGATGTATTGGTAAAGCCCCAGGTTGGTAGCAATGCCTGTGATTTAGGCAGCATGGTAGAGCGCTGGGGTGCCAACGATGCTTCGCAAATTATGGTGGAAGCGGTGCCTAAGGAAGACGTTTATCGTTATGGCATTGTTGACTGTGATGAGCCTGCTGCCGGTGAGAGCGCCAACATGCGCGGTGTGGTAGAGAAGCCAGCGCCCGAAGATGCGCCTTCACGCCTTTCTGTTATTGGTCGCTATGTGCTGCCATATCGCATCATGGAGTTGCTGCGTGACCAGCCACCTGGTGCGGGTAATGAAATCCAGCTAACGGATGCCATCGACCGTTTGATGCAGGAAGGAAAAACCGTGCAGGCGTTCCGTATGCATGGCCGCACCTTTGACTGTGGTCATATTGAAGGCTGGCTGCAAGCTAACACAACGCTTGCCCGTGAAGCAGGTTATGACGTGTAAGGTCAACGGCCAATAACATTGGTAAAAGAAGCCGCTCAGCTCACCCTGCAGCGGCTTTTTTTTGCCATTAACACCAGACGCTGCACCGTTTTCTCGCCTATTGTTCACCCGCCGCGGGTGCCTCATTCGCTCGTTCCTCGCGAGATTCGTTACACCGCGCTACGGTAGGTGCTGTAGGCTGATTTAGCGGGTTTTGTAGCGCGGCGTAAGCGTCAGCGCACCCGCGGGGGAGTATGGAGCGTTGCTTACGTGGCTAATACGACGCGGGTGCCTCATTCGCTCGTTCCTCGCGAGATTCGTTACGCCGCGCTACGGTAAGTGCCGTAGGCTGATTTAGCGATGTTTGTAGCGCGGTGTAAGCGTTAGCGCACCCGCGGGGGATTTTGGATTCGAAAAGCGCCTTGGCTAAAAAATAACATCGACAACAATCATATCGGTGTAGGTGCCCGCTGGTGGTGTGTTTTGTCCCGGTAGAATGTCGCCTCGGTAAGTGAAGCCCTGGCTTGTTACGCCACTGGGCGTGCCGGGGTTGTTGTCGGCAGAGGAGGAGGGGCGTCGTTCGCTGCCGGTATTGCCCCAGCGGTCGTTACCGGTAGTGCCTTTGTAAAGTTGGTACTCCAGGTAGTGACCATTGTTCTCCATGCGGCGGATGTTGGCAGCAGGATGCTGACCATCACTCAATCCTACTGAGTAGTCGCTACCTTTTGTGCAGGTAATATCGATGGTTTGCGTCACTGGGTCGAATCCGGCGATCAGTGGGGAACTTCCAAAGTTCAGGTCGGGCGCTTGAATGGCGCAGTCTGGAGTGACGGTCAGGTTAATGGTGATGGTGTTGGTGCCCGAGCCGGTACGATAGCTGAGACACACAAGCGCGCCTAGATTACAGATGCGCCAGTTCCAATTGACAGTCAAGGTGTCAGTGTACGTGCCGGCGGCTACATTGGCCGTGGGTTGGGTGCGAAACTCCATGGGGATGTCGACGTTTTGGCCGCCAAGCAGGCCGAGTAGATCGATGAGTACCGAGTTGAAATAATTGTAGGTTGTGTTGAGAAAGATCTCTTCATTCTCTGAGGCCAGCGCGAAGATGCGAAAAGGAATGGCGTCACCGCTGGCAACATTGACCAGCTCCCCTTGGTTAGCGCTAGTGACCGTTGCGCGAATCCATTGGTCAGACACAACCGCGAGCCCTAGCACAGACCCACGGCAAACAGCACCCGCATTGGGTTGGGCGGATGTGTCGTGTGGTGTATTAGTGATGGCGAAGGAACTGATGTTACCAAAGCTAGCGCTGGTGCTTGGGCTTACCGTGCATGCCCAAGCCGTAGGCGTAATCGATAATAAAATCAGCAATATAGCTCCGGTCAGCCAGCGGTGATAGCAGCGATAAGTTGTGAGTGGCATTGGTTGGCGCTCCTCTAAGTACAGGGGTGAGGCTCTAGTCGCTGGATATCATCGATGCGGGTATCAATAGATAGGCTGAGCACGCACGCGCTACCATTGGGCAGTGTTACTTGTAGTTGATTGTCACTCTTTAGGCCTTCGAGATACGTCAGTCCATCCCAGCCCACCAGCGCGCTTGCACCGCTGTCAGTGATAACACGAGAGCCTAGCGGCAGTGGCTCGCCTTGCCTGTCTAGAATGGCCAGTGTCGCAGCAATAACACGTTCAACCGGGAAGCGCAGCAGGTAGCCGCTACCTGGGTTTACCGCTACGCGCTGCTCAATTGTTGGGACATTGAGGTTGGCGGAAAGGATCAGTGGGTCGATCTCGTATTTACCAGCGTAGTAGGCGCGGGCCCAGGGGACGAGCAGGTGGCCGCTGCCACGGGTATGGCCGACTAATTGATTCTCGTAGCGAACCGGCACGCCTGCTTGGCCATCGGTGCTGACGACGACAAATCCATCGCGCACGTAATTGGTCGCGAACCACTGGTTGTCCATGTGTACCAGCGATCCTCTGGCATCGGCATAACGTGTGTCATTGCCGCCGGTGCCGAAAATGCCACCGCGTAATTCAGTGGAGGCTCCCCGCCAAGCTACCTCAGCCTGACGGTAGCTGCTTTCGGTGTCGCGGTGTTCATAGGCGAGGTTCCAGCCCCAGCCGCCTTGTATGGGTGGGGCGTGAGCATATTGGACTCTGCTGGTCATTCCTCCGTTATTGTCTCGGCGTACGCTGGTGCTTAATGTGCCAGGACGGCTGCTTAGCGGCACTGTTATCTGGGCTAGGGTGTTCCAGCCACCGCCTATCTCACGGTTGGCAGAGAGCGAGAGATGCATGCGATCCCATAGAGAGCGGTTGTACGACAGGTTAAACAGCTGAGTACGGCTATCGTCACCGGTCTGGATGTCAAAGTAGCCGCCAGCAAGCGACCCGTGCGTGCCAAGATTTAACCCCCCGGTAAACTGGGTAACTTTCCGCTGCGTATTTTCGCGTGCCGCGTTGTGAATGTGGCGAGATAAATCGGTGAAATCAGCCTGTTCTACTTGGTGGCGCAGGGCGATGTTAAAGCGGCGACTCCGGTAGCGGTATCCGGCCGTGTAGGCATTACCGGTGACGCCTTCGCTGCGGCTTTGGCGGTAGGCTGTCTCTAGCGTGCCTAGCTGCCATAAGCCAAACGTGCCACCAGCGCCTGCAGTGGTTAAATCGTCGCTGGCTTCGGTTTGCAATTCCATGGTGAATTGATTGTTGATGCCGCGCCGATAGCTGCCGGTGGCGGCCATTCCGCTATAGGCAAAATCACGCTGGCCGAAGTGGCGGCGCGGGGCACCTGCACTGAAACTGAAGGTGCTTAAGCCGGGTTGTAGCAGTTCGCTGGAAACATAAAACGGTAGGCTAGTGGACACTCTTCGCCCCAGGCTATCGGTGGTCACAATGGTGGCTTCGCCAGCGCCGGTGACCATGGGCATATTGGTGACAGTGAAGGGACCCGGCGCTAGTTCCATTGAGGATTGCTGCGCGCCATCGATGAACAGATCGAGGGTCGTGGGAATCGCTACTTCGCCGCTGAATTCAGGTAGTGGGTGGGTGATGATATCGGGGCGAAGGGCAAAGTTCCGGGAAACCTGGATGCCGCCAAGACGCACTGCATTCGTCCAACCCAGTGGTCTGGTGATGACGTCTCCTGCGCTGTACTGAAGCATCCGCTGTTGATCTGCGTACTCCCAGCGGGTATCGAAACGCCGGTAGCCGTTATCTTGTCCACTCTCTCCTGTCACTGCCTCGCGGTAAATGCCAGAGGTGCTTAAAGTTCCCGCTGCACCAAACACTCGCGCTTCGTGCCCTAAGCTGGCAAGTGTCGCGCCACCCGGAGTGTCGCTGATATAAGCGTCGTAGTTCAGCAACGCGCCAGGGCTGGTGTTGAGTGCGAATATCTCGTTTTGAGGTGAATTAGTATGAAACTGGTGAGGTAGCCAATGGGGAGGTACTTCCAGGTATAGCCGTTGGCTGGGGCTGTGATAGCGCGCTTCTAATCCATCTAATTGGCTGATATTAATGATGTTATCTTGATGGTTCAGGTGTTCATTAGGAAGGCCTAGCTGTTGGAGTACCTCTCGCTTGATGAACAGTTCGCCGCTCTGTTGGGTAACGTGCTCGATACGCTGGGTGGAGCGTTGATTGACGATGATCTCCAGGTGGAGTTCCGAAACTGCCTGGATATCACCCGCGCGTGGCGGTGGAGGCAATGCCTGGCCGATAGCAGGAAAAGACACCACCGTTAAAAGTAAAGCGCAACTGCCCAACATGAGCCATATCGGGAGATGCCAATGGATACGTGGGAGCATGCTGGCGCCTACTCGGCCGCAATGCGATAACTGACTCCCGAAATATGAGCACGAAGCTCGCCAGTAGGTCTTATGTCTTGAGGTAGTGGCCAGCGTCGTACCTGCCCGGGCAGTACATAACCAAGCAGCCCATTAGTGACTTCGTTGCGTTGCCCTGGTTGCTCAAAGGTAACTTGGCTTAGGCGCACATGATGCTGACCCGTGTTGCGTATTTCTAGTTGCGATTGCCCCTGATGTGTTACGAGTCTCCAGGTTAGGCCGGGATAAGGTGTGTTACTGGAGGCTGGGCGTTCGGGTGGCAGTGCTCCTTCACCATATAAAAACAGTGGTAACGAGTAGCGCAGCTGCAAACGGATGGCTGCGCGCGACGCATGCTGAGCTTCGTCATCGGGGGCTAATGTTGGGATTTCGTCAACAATAATGCGATAGGCTTGCTCTTCGCCAATTGGCGAGGGTTCTTGGCGGATCAAGCGCACCATCTGGCGTTCCCCGGGGGCAATCGCCGTCATGGGTGGGCTACCCACAACGCCTTGTTGAGATTGGTAGTGATTTTCTCCTCCTGCCTGAGACCAAGAAAAAATCCGCACCTGCATATTGACCGTTTCGCTACCTCTGTTTTCCAGCCAAAGTGCACTCGCCTGTTGATGGCTTTCGATCATCGGGTAAATGGGCCAAATCAGCAGAGAGTTAGCTGAGGAAGGACCTGCAAGAAGGCTTAGCAGGATGAAAATCCCAATGATGTGGCCAAAGCGCCTTTCCAGCATAGCTGTTCTCCTCAATCGAGCTTGAACCCTTCGCTGCGATGTCACCACTCCAGCGTAAGTACGAGTTCGTCGCGGTAACTACCTGCTGGGCGGTTGCCTGGCAGCGTTAACCTGCCCCAGATGGGGAGGGTAATATCATTAGGGCTGGACGTGGTGTCTAAGGTGATGGGCTGGTCAATGCCAATCGCGTTCTGTGAAGCGGCATCCTGGTAGAGTTGGTAGGCCAGTGTTTCGCTGCCATTTTCCCGCTTGAGCTGTCGATCACTATCTGGCTGAAGTCCGCCATCAATACGCATATTTAGTGAAATTCCTGGTGTGCAGCTGAGCGTAAAAGACCCGGAGGCAAGCAGCGCTACATTGCGCGTTTCCTGGGAAAGCGCTGAGGCGGTGCCAAAGGCTAGGCTTCCTAGCACCCCAACCTGGGTGCCTTCTGAAGGAACTTCGTTATTGATTAGGCAGCCAGGCGTAATGGTGGCTGACACCATGAACGTGTCGGTGGGAGAGGCCTGCGCCAGTCCCGCCGCTATCATCATCGGGGCGACGAGTCGCAAACGCCGAGCCATTCGAGAAGCTACCAGGACAGTTCAACATTCAGTGTGTCTTCATAAGTGCCTGCAGGTAGGTTGCCAGGGTCACCAAAGGCGCGCCCGTAAAGCTCAATTGCCTGTGGAGCATTGGCGAATGCGCTGAGTACGATGGTGTCATTTACAGCCAGTGCCGTCGTTCGTGCTGTATCCGTGTACAAGGTGTAACCGACAAATGCCGTTGCGGCAGTATCTTGCATGGCATGGACAGCGGGGGAGGCTTGGTTGTCATGCAGGCCGCTGAGCAAGGTGAAGGTGGGGGTTACTCCAGGTGAGCAGAGTACTGAGATGCCTCCAGCACCAGCTACTTGAGCATCTGACTCATCAAACAGCGCAGAGTGGGTGCCGAATGCCAAGCTGCCGAAGTCGACGGCAGCACCTTCCTCGTTATTAATCGAGCAGGCGTCTTCAAGGGTGATTGAGGCATCGATGGTTCCACTAACGGTCTGGGCTTCTAGTGAGGAGGGAGAGAAAATGAGTGCAGCAATGACAGTGCCTAGTCCGGTGGCTCGAGAGTAGCTTGAGGTCAGCATAATAAACTCCTTAGAGATTAACTGCTTACAGCGTTGCCCATAGGAAGGAGCATTTCGCTTGATTGACTCAAGGTCTGACTCAAGACCTGATCTAAGACCTAAATGCTCAGTAGAATTTGTTAAATTCACACATATTCTTAAGTTAGCACGTAATACTAAAAAAGCACTGTCGGAGTATTAGGAGCTTAAAAAATGGATCGGCGACATCATTTGTGTGTTTAAACACTGATTGAACTGACTTCCCAGCAAGCGTGCACTGTTGTTTACCTGACGTTTATTTTTCGTTTATTAGCGTTCGTTAATTGCACCAAAGCGGGGCGATAAGGCTACCACTTTAGTCTATTTTTAATGTTTTTCTGGCCTATACCGAACCGGCATAGGGTATGCAGGTTTGCGTGCTCGCAGTTAAATACGTCATCGCTCTGGCCAGCAAATCGACGTTTTTAACTATAAAAGGGTGTCTGTATATGCCTTATGTTCACGATACGCTGACACGTTTAGCGAAAAGTAGCCCTGCACAAACTGAGTTTTATCAAGCCACTGAGGAAGTGCTTGAGTGTCTTCGCCCACTGTTCGAACGTGCGCCGCATTACCATCAGCACAGTATTATTGAGCGCATTGTTGAGCCGGAGCGTCAGGTCATGTTCCGGGTGAGCTGGGTGGATGATGCTGGTCGTGTACAAGTCAACAAAGGCTATCGCGTGCAATTTAATTCGGCGCTTGGCCCTTACAAAGGCGGTTTGCGTTTTCACCCCAGCGTGACGTCGGGCACCATTAAGTTTTTAGGGTTTGAGCAAATCTTCAAAAATGCGTTAACGGGGTTACCGATTGGCGGTGGTAAGGGCGGCGCTGACTTTGACCCAAAAGGGAAGTCTGACAACGAAATCATGCGTTTCTGTCAGGCGTTTATGTCGGAGCTTTATCGTCATATTGGGCCGCATACCGATGTGCCCGCTGGGGACATTGGCGTTGGTGGACGAGAAATTGGCTATCTATTTGGTCAATATAAGCGTTTAACGGGCCGTTACGAGGGCGTGTTGACGGGGAAAGGCCTAAACTGGGGTGGTTCCCTCGGTCGCAAAGAGGCGACTGGCTACGGTGCGGTTTATTTTGCCGAGAACATGCTGGCAGCGAAAGGCGAAGCCTTGCGTGGTAAAACCTGCTTGGTATCTGGCGCGGGCAATGTGGCGATTTATACGATTGAGAAGCTCTATGAACTGGGTGCCAAGCCCGTTACCTGTAGTGATTCCAAGGGGACTATTCACGACCCTAGCGGTATCGATTTAGGCTTGCTAAAACAGTTAAAAGAAGTCCAGCGTGACTCGTTGGAAAGCTACCTGCATGAGCACCCGGAAGCTCAGTATGTTTCGGCTCGGGATTACCCGCAGGATGGCCACGCGGTTTGGCGTATTGAAGGCGAGGCAGCATTTCCTTGTGCGACGCAAAACGAGCTGACCGAAGCCGATGCCAAAACACTGTTGGCGAATGGCGTTACCTGCGTGAGCGAGGGAGCTAATATGCCTTCCACTAAAGAGGCGGTAGATGTCTTTTTAGAAGCTAAGATTGCCTATGGCCCCGGCAAAGCAGCGAATGCAGGTGGCGTGGCGACGAGTCAGTTGGAGATGGCCCAAAACAGCAGTATGGAGCAGTGGCCGCTAGAGAAAGTTGACCAGAAGCTTAAACAAATTATGGCGGATATTCATCGTCAGTGTGCGGATACGGCAAGTGAGTTTGGTGAACCTGACAATCTTGTGTTGGGTGCTAACATTGCGGGCTTCCGCAAAGTGGCCGATGCGATGATTGAGCAGGGCGTTATCTAATCGCTTTTATTAGCTAAACCACATACACTGTCGTAACACAGTCCTTTCCCTCTGGGGAAGGGCTGTTTTCGTTGGTGCGTTTTATGCTCACTGACATCACTATTGATTGCTTTCCAAGGAGAGTAGAGATGGGGCAGCGTCCTCCTATTATCATTAATCGTCTTGATGCTGAACGACTTCAGCGCCTGATTGATAATGCATCTGAAAAAGACATGATGGTGGCGGAGCTACTGGAAGAGGAGCTGGAGCGCGGAGAGGTGCTTGACCCTCAGGATATCCCTGAGGATGTGGTCAGTATGAACAGCCAGATACGCTTTACGGACCTGACCCGCGAACGTCAGATGATTCGCACATTGGTGTATCCTCATGCGCTTGAAAGCGTTGAGGATGGCATTTCGGTGATGGCGCCAATTGGCGCGGCGTTAATTGGCTTACGCGTGGGCGATGTTATTGAGTGGCCGCTACCGAACAACACCGAAGTACGCCTACGCATTGATGCGATTTTCTGGCAGCCCGAGCGGGAGAAGCAGTTTCATCGCTAAGTAAGTAGTGACAAGTAAGTGGTGGCGACTCTCGGCCCTGGAGGGGAGTGTTTCAATAAAGCTATCAAGTACGAACTGATGCCTAATGGCGAACGGGTCGCAAAGCGCGCCAGTTCGCCGTGTCCTTATCACTACTGCCCTTATCACTACTGTCCTATCAACTCAGCTAGCTGTATCGCGGAAATCTTTACCTCGCGAATTGCTCGCTCACTATCCAGGTCATCCATCGCGACGACCCCAACACACGCTTCCATACCACTGCGAGACCGGGTAGTCGGGATGTGGGTGGCTACGCCAACCGCGCCGCGTTGCAGTTGCCCCCGCGTGAGGCTATAGCCTTCAGCGCGGGCTTGCTTTACCTCAGGGCTGTCCTCTTCCTGCGGTGCTCGTCCTGCCAGAATTGCGATACCCGCCGCGCCTTGTGTTAATGGATGACGGCTGCCAACGCGATATCCCACACGCAGCATTCCTTCTTCAGGCTCAGCGACCAGCGTCACCATGCACTCTTCCCCTTGGGCTAGCGAAATAAACGCAGTCGCGCGGGTTGCTTTGGCCAGGGTTTTTAACAGTGGCAGGGCGACCGCATGGAGCTGGGGTTCAAAACGAGAAGCTAGCAAAGTAATGCCTGCGCCTAGCCTAAGGGTGCCTCCCTGTGTGCGGGTAAGCAGGGCATGTGACTCGAGCGTAGCGACGATGCGGTAGGCGATAGTCCTGTGTACTTCAAGCTCCTCAGCAAGCTTAGCAATGCTGATACCTTCATTATGCTCGGAGACTATTTTTAAGGCGAGCAGGCCGCGATCAAGCGTTTGAAGCGTGGACGACATCAGTGGAGAACCTCGAACAGACGTTTGCGTATGGGTAATGAAGGATCGACAAGTATGGCGCAGTACCTTGGGGCTGCAAACATGTATTGACGGTGCGCGACTCTTCATCTATTTTTTTGTCTCTATAATAGATTATAGTTGTGCGTTAATAGATACAAAAAATAAAACAAACAGTTTGTCGAGCGTTCCCTCCTTGGAGACATCATGACCACACCTGTACGCCAGCCCGATGGAATGGCAGAAGGCTGTCCTTTTCATCAGCCCGCTCATGCAACTAGCCATGCCACTAGCCAAACAACGCTGACATCACCGACGGGGTGCCCCGTCTCGAGTGATGCTGCTGCCTTTGATCCTTTCGGTGCGTCTTACCAGCTCGACCCCGCCGAGGCACTACGCTGGTCTCGCGAGCAGGAGCCGGTATTCTTCAGCCCTAAGCTCGGTTACTGGGTTGTCAGCCGCTATGAAGAAGTAAAAGCTGTTTTTCGTGACAATCTGACCTTTTCTCCCGCTATCGCGTTGGAGAAACTGACGCCAGCGCCTCCCGAGGCGGTAAAAATTCTCGAAAGCTATGGCTTTGCAATGCGTCGCACCATGGTCAACGAGGATGAGCCAGACCACATGGAGCGCCGCCGCCTGCTGATGGAGGCTTTCCTGCCTGAGAACCTCGAGAAGCATGAGGCATGGGTTCGCGAGTTAGTGCGTAGCTATATGGATCATTTCATCGATAAAGGCCGCGCGGATCTGGTAGAGGAGATGTTTCGGGAAATTCCCATGACCGTGGCGCTGCGCTTTCTGGGGGTGCCCAGCGAAGATGCCAAAGAGCTTCGCAAATTCTCCGTTGCTCACACGCTTAACACCTGGGGCCGCCCCTCGCCAGAACAGCAACTGAAGATCGCTGAAGACGTAGGGCAATTCTGGAAAACGGCGCAGACTATTCTCGATCGCATGCGTGAAGATCCAACGGGCGAGGGGTGGATGTATGATTCGATTCGTATGCATAACCAGCACCCCGAGGTTGTGCCTGAGAGTTACCTGCGCTCAATGATGATGGCGATTTTGGTAGCTGCCCATGAGACGACGGCTTTCGCCACCACGAACGCTTTCCGCATCCTGCTATCGAACCGTGATTCTTGGAATGATATCTGTGAGAACCCGACGCTAATTCCCAGCGCCATTGAGGAGTGTCTCCGTGCCGCTGGCTCGGTGGTGGCTTGGCGACGTATCGCTACTGAGGATGCTGACGTAGGGGGTGTGACGATCCCCAAAGGCGGCAAACTGTTGTTGGTGCAAGCGTCGGCGAACCGTGACCCACGACATTTTGAAAACCCTGACGAGTTTGATATCTACCGCCATAACTCAGCAGAGCATTTCACCTTTGGTTACGGTGCGCATCAATGTATGGGTAAGAATATTGCCCGCATGGAAATGCGTATTATCCTTGATGAATTTGTCCGCCGTTTACCCCATATACATCTCATTGAGGACCAAGCATTCGAGTATCTGCCCAATACGTCTTTCCGTGGTCCAACCTCGCTTTGGGTGGAGTGGAATCCTGAGCAGAACCCTGAACGTCGTAACCGTGCGGTACTTGAGAACCCGACACATTTCCATATTGGTGCGCCTATTAAAGAGGATATTGTGCGTCGGGTTTTAGTCGCTGAGGTAGAGCGCGAAGCCGAGGAAGTCGTTCGGATCGATCTTGTCGACCCCTATGGCCGTGAGTTACCGGACTGGTCACCTGGCTCACATGTCGAGCTGGTCTCAGGCGAATGGCGGCGCTATTACTCGCTGTGTGGAAAGCGCAATGACCGGCATCGTTTGTCTATTGCTATTTTACGTGAGCCTACGGGGCGTGGCGGGTCATTACATTTTCACGAAATGATCAAACCAGGTGACGTGCTGCACATTGCTGGCCCAAAGAATCATTTTCACCTGGATGAGACGGCAGAACGCTATACCTTGATAGCAGGCGGTATTGGTATTACGCCGATTCTTACCATGGCGGATAAACTTGAGGCATTAGGTAAACCTTACACACTCCACTATTGCGGCGCCGGGCGGCAAACCATGGCCTTTTTGGAGCGCGTCGAGCGTGACCACAGCGCAGCGCTAACCGTTCATGCAAGCGATGAGGGCTGTCGGCTTGATATCTCGACCGCACTTAGTAACGTAGCCAAGGGTGACCAGGTCTACTGCTGTGGCCCTGAACGAATGTTAGAGGCGCTCGAGGTATTGGCGCAGAACTGGCCTGAAGGCGTCTTACATGTTGAGCATTTTTCGGCTCGCTCAAACATCCTTGATCCTGAGCAAGAGCATGCCTTCGAGGTAATGCTTAGCGACTCTAACGTGACACTTCAGGTCGGGAATGACCAGACCTTGCTTGAAGCACTGACAGCGTTTGGCGTTGATGTGCCCAGCGACTGCTGTGAAGGTTTGTGCGGTACCTGTGAAGTCGCTGTTGTCGAGGGGGATATTGATCACCGTGACTTGGTACTCAGCCGTGCTGAGCGGGCTGCCAGTGATCGTATGATGACCTGCTGTTCGAGAGCTAAGGGGGATCGTCTTGTACTCGCTCTCTAATCGCTAACAATTTACCAGCAACAACTAACAACACTAAAACGCAAGACGTTGCACGCTAATCCTGTAATCAAAGAGAGGACATTAATAATGAAAAAACTCGCCACACTGACAACACTGTCTGCCTTGATGGCATTAGGCACTTTACAGCATGCCACCGCCGCGACTGAATTGCAGATTAGTACTTGGGCGGGCCCTAATCACGGCGTTAACACTATTGTTTGGCCAACATGGGGGAGTTGGGTTGAGGAAGCTACCGAAGGGCGCGTCACTGTTAACGTTGTTCACGATATGGGGCCGCCAGGCTCACAAATGGAATTAATCGCAGATGGCGTTGCCGACGTTACTTGGCTTTTTCATGGCTTAATGCCGGGGCGTTTCGAACTGACCAAACTGCCCGAGCTACCCACGTTTGAGGATTTCTCGTCCGAGTCTGCGTCGGTGGCTTATTGGCGCACCCATAACGAGTTCCTAGCCGAGGCTAATGAGCACCGAGGGGTTGAGGTGATCGGGGTTGGGGTACATGGGCCGGGTGCGCTTTATCTTGGCGAAGAGATTGATAGCCTTGGCGACCTAGACGGTAAGCGTGTTCGCATTGGTGGCGGCATTATGGCAGACATTTCGAATGCACTTGAGCTGACCGGCGTAGCACTACCCCCCGCCAGCACTTATGAGGCTGCTACACAGGGCGTTATTGATGGCGCAATGCTAACACTTGAAGGGCTCAAAAGTTTTCGTCTAGCGGAAGTGTTGCCCTACACCGTTCAGATGCCGGGTGGTTTTTATCGAGGCAGTTTCTCGCTGGTTATCAACCCTGATACATGGGCCTCGCTTTCTGAAGAGGACCGCACAGCCATTGAAAGCGTGTCGGGAGAACGACTTTCTCGTTTGTTTGGCTACATGATGGATGTGGTGGATGAGCGTGGCGTCGAGTTCGCGCAACAGCAGGGCAACACGTTTGTGGAACTGCCCGCCGAAGAGCTTGAGCGTTTCCAACAAATAGCCGCAGATCTTCCAAGTCAGTGGGAGGCCGAGGCTAATGAGCGTGGTGTTAACGGTGAAGCCGCACGCAGTTTCTTCCTGGAGCAGCTCGACGTTATAGATAGTGAAGAAGGGTTGAGTGCTGAGGAAGTGGTTGACCAGAGCATGTGATGTGTCCCTGCCCGAGGCGCTGTTGTGCTTCGGGCAGCGGGTTATTTTTTCTGTAGGTTATCGACAGAGATCTCGACATCCTGAGGGCGTTGTAGCACGTTAAGCAGCACGATAGCGCGTTCTTCGCCTTTGCAACGTTTGAAAACGGCTTCTAGATCTTTGAAGGGGCCGTCGGTGATCGTCACTTTTTCCCCAGCGCAGAAGTAGCTGTGGCTGCCTTCTTGATGATGCGGCTGTGCGCGAAGGGTATCTACCAGGGCATTCGGTACGGCGATCGGCGTGTTGCCAAAGGTGAGTAGGCGCAGCACGCCGCGGGTAGAGCGAATTGGCCGCCAGTTGCTGACGGTCTGATCCAGCCGAATAAACAGGTAATAGGGGAAAAGTGGCTCGGTTACCAGCGTGAGTTTGCCTTGGCGCTTACGTTTAGCGTTTAGCACTGGGTGGAACACCTCGTACCCTTGATTGGTGAGGTGTTCTGCGGCGCGAAATGATTCGCCGCCTTTGCATTGAATCACATACCAGCAGGGGTTAGCCCGCTCTGCTTGGGTTTCGAACTCCTCCATAAATCACCCTTTGGCGTTTGCGAGCAGTAGCGCGAGTGCATCCAGCGTTTGGTCAACATGGTCTTTCGTGTGTTCACAGGAAAGAAAAAAGCGTAGTCGAGCACTTTTTTCAGGAACCGCAGGATACAGAATAGGCTGCACGTTAATGTGCTGTGCAAACAGCGCATGGGAGAGGTGTGCCGCGAGCGGCGAGCTACCCACAATAACGGGTACGACGGCAGAGCCAATGCTATGACCGGTGTCCATTCCCCTGGCTTGAGCCTGCTCCAGGAAGTAGTGCGAGATTGCCTGTAGCTGGGTAACGCGCTCGGTTTCCTGGGGCATTAATTCCAGTACTTTAAGCGAAGGCGCGGCCACTTGGGCGGGCATGCCGACACTGTAAAGAAAACCGGGTGCAAAGTAGCGCAGTGTTTCAACCAGCGCTTTATTGCCGGCAATATAGCCCCCGCAGCCTGATAGCGTTTTGCTCATAGTGCCCATCCATATATCAACATCGGCTGGGTCAATCGCAAAGTGTTCTCGTAAGCCTAGGCCAGTGTCGCCCATGACGCCAAACGAATGCGCTTCGTCGACCATCAGCCACGCCTGATGGCGCTGCTTTAGTTCAATAAAGCGGGGTAGGTCGGGGATGTCGCCATCCATGCTGTAAAGCCCTTCAATGACGATAAGAACGCGTTCAAATTGATGGCGATGGCGGCTTAACAGAGCATCGAGTGCGGCGGGATCGTTATGGCTGAAGGATATACGCTTGGCGCCGGAAAGCTGTGCGCCGACTAACGAGCTGTTGTGGATGTACTCGTCGTGAAGCACAAGGTCTTTAGGGCCCAATAGGTAGCCAAGGGTAGACACATTTGTTGCGTGACCGCTGACAAAAACAACCGCGTCTTCAACACCATAGATGTTGGCGATTGCTTGCTCTAGTTCGCCGTGAATAGGTCGTTCACCCGAGACGACGCGACTGGCAGAAACGGAGGTGCCGTAGTGAGCCGCTGCGTCGGATGCCGCTTGAACCACCCGTGGGTCACCGGAGTAACCCAGGTAGTTGTAGCTGGCGAAATTAATGCACTCATGCCCATCAATCACGCTGGTGGCACCGGCGAGGCCGTCATGGACTTTAAAGAACGGGTCTATCAGCCCGAGCTGTTTAGCGCCCTGGCGCATCATGACTAGCTGCTGATAACCCGGGTGGGCATCAAATCGTGTAAAGCGCTCGGGAACAGTCCGAGTTGCCTCGACGCCTGAGATAGCAGGGGCCTGGGTGCTGGTGGCACGGGGCGTTGGGCGCTTGCGTGCCTGTTCCAGCAGCTGTCGTTTCAGTTCAGAGCGCTTTACGGTCATGGTGTCTCGGTGGTAGATGTTGAAGCCGACTCATTGTTGAGCCCGTCCGCCCCGTGGCGAGCGGCCAGAGAGGCTAACGCATCTTGTGGCGCTTCTTCAACATCATTGTCATGCTGATGTAATTTTTGAATCAGCACACCTGCCAGTTTGCTAAGTGTTGACGCTTCACTCAACACCATCACCGGTACTTGCACGTTCAGGCGGTTCTCGATGGCGGTCATCAATTCAACGCCCATGAGCGAATCAAACCCCATATCGTACACCGAGCGATTGATGTCGATTTTCTCTTCATCAATCAGCAGGATACTAGCCAGTTCTGCGCGCAGTAGGTCGGTAATGGTGCTGTGCAGCTCTTCCGGTGAGAGGTCGGCCAGTAGCGCGCTGATATCGTCATCGTGGTCAACGCTGCCATCATCATCGCTGGTGCGGGCAATTTCGTTAAATCGTGGTGCCTGGGCGGTGGGCAAGAAACGCGCCAGTGCTCCCCATTCAAGCTCAAGAACACCAAGGCTTGGCCCAGGCGTCAGCAACATTTGTTCGAGCACCTTGAGGGCGTCATCAGAGCGCAGCGCAGAACCGCCTAAGCGCTCTTGCAACGCATCGCGGGTGCGCGTGTTGCGCGCCAGGAAACCGACATCTTCAATAGCCCCCCAGCGGACGCAGGTAGCGGGTAGTCCAGCGGCGCGACGGCGGGCAGCAAAGGCTTCTAGCCAGTGGTTGGCGGCAACGTAATTGGCCTGTCCTGGGTTACCAAATAGCGTGGTCGCCGAGGAGTAGAGCACAAAGAAGTCGAGTGAGATATCCTGGGTGAGAGCATCCAGGTGACGGGCACCGTCAATTTTAGGAGCCAGCACCTTTTGAATACGCTCGGCATCTAAGTTGCGAATCAAGCCGTCGTCGATCACTGTGGCGGCATGCACGATGCCACGCAGCGGGCTAAGTTCGCGTTGCACGCGCGCCATAACGCTTGCTAGCGCGTCGTAATCGGTAATATCACAGGCTGCAGCCAGTACCTTCACGCCTTGGGCTTCAAAGGCCGCAATAGCGGCTTGGGCTTCTTCGCTAGCGGGGCCGCTGCGGCTTAGCAGGATAAGCTGACGTGCACCTTTGCTGACTAACCATTGAGCCGTTTTTAGGCCAAAGCCACCCAAGCCGCCGGTCACTAGATAGCTGGCGTCGGCTGAGAGTGTCATAGCGCCGGTGCCTAATAGCTCGTTACGCGGTGGAGCAATCGGCTGTTCGTAGGTGACTACCACTTTGCCGATCTGGCGTGCTTGCTGCATATAACGGAAGGCATCAATCACTTGGTTGTGACTGAACGCCGTGAACGGCAGCGGGCTGAGTGTGCCATCGTTAAATAGCGCCATCATTTCACCGAACAGGCGCTGGGTGAGGGCAGGCTGCACTTTCATCAACTGGTCGGAGTCGATGCCGAAGTAGCTTAAGTTGTTGCGGAACGGGCGTAGGCCAATATGCGTGTTTTCATAGAAGTCCCGTTTACCTAATTCCAGGAAGCGACCAAACGGACGTAGTGCGCGGAGGTTTTGGTTAATCGCTTCGCCTGCCAATGAGTTCAGTACGACATCCACGCCTTCGCCTTGCGTATCCTCTAGGATCTCTTCGGCAAACGTCAGCGAGCGGGAGTCGTAGATACGCTCTTCACCCATAAGGCGCAGGAAGTCGCGCTTCTCTTCAGAGCCAACGGTGGCGTAGATATCGGCACCCAGCCACTGGGCAATTTGCAGCGCGGCAATACCCACACCGCCAGCGGCACCGTGAATCAGCACTTTCTCACCGGGCTCCAGACGTGCCAGATGTTTTAGCGCGTAGTACACGGTGAAGAACGTGGTCGGTATCGTCGCGGCGGCAGCATAGCTGACGCCTTCAGGCAGAGGTGCGACAGCGTGCTGGCTGGCAATCAGTTGGTCGCTGAAGCTAGCGGGTCCAAAGCCCACGACCGCCTGGCCAGGAATGACGTGTTGAACATTGGCACCAACAGCAAGCACCTCGCCCGAGAACTCAAGCCCCAGGGTCGGGCCAGCGAAGCCATTTTCAATCGCTTCATCAGACAGTAAGCCCAGGGTGTACATGACATCGCGGAAGTTGAGTCCCGTCGCTTTAACGCGAATTTCTACCTCATCCGCGCCAAGTTCAGGCAGTGGGCGTGGCCGCCACTGTAGCTGACGCAATTGCCCGGGTAGGGCAAAGCCCAGCGTCATTGCCTGATGAGGCGCAGTACTTGCCTGCTTGACCGGGTGAGGAGCAGGCAGGGTGCGCAGGCGGGTAGCAAACCGCTCGCCTTCAACCGTTATTACCAGCTCGTTTTCGCTATCTGGCGTAGCAAGTGACGCTGCAAAGGCGTTTAACGTCGCATCGCTGGGCGCGTTGGGTAGATCGATCAGCGTGACGCTATGGCCAACCGCTTCATTGGCGAGCGAACGACCAAAGCCCCATAGCGCGGCGTCATCGCCTGTACTGGCAGCCTGGGTCGGTAGCCAAAGCGTGACACGGCTGCCTTGGCTTTCCAGCCCACTGGCTTCTAATGCCAGTGACCACTGTTGTGCCGTGTGGCAGCGCTGAGTTTGAGCAGCGGTTGTACAGCCCTTAAGCCCACGCAGATCGATCACATTGAGTGCGGCAGGTACGTCTTGGCGTTCACCTAACGCTGTATTTAACAGGGCTTGCGGGATTGCGTCGCTGACGGTTAGCCATGTATTGGCGGTGCCTAACCGCTCTGCGAGCTGGGCAGCAAGTGCTTCGTGCTCAGCGTCAGAGACAATCAAATGGTAGGCCTCTGCTGGCGTTGGCGTCAGCGAGTCATTGTTTGCTGTGTACTGGCCATGCAGTAGGTAAGCACCATTCTCTTCCAGCTCAACCGGCGGCGAAACGCTGAGACCTTGTTGCGCTAACCATTCGACTAGGTTGTCTTGTTCCAGGGCAGTTTGGTCGATGCCGGGAGTGGCCAGTAAGTCATCAAGCCAACGGCTCGGGTGAACACCAATCAGCATTACCTGGGCGCCAGGCGCAAGCTGGCCAGGCAACGCCTCAATCAACTGGCGGGTACGTTCAGGCTGGGTCACGTCCACGCTGATAAACGCCAGCTGGGCTTTCTCAGCAGGGCTAAGCGTCGGCAGTGAATCTTCCAGTGGCTGAATATCCATCAGCGGGAAACGCTCTTGCAGCTGTTCCGCCTGATGGCGAGCCGTGTCGCTGGTAGTGATGGCACGGTAGTGGTGCGCATCTTTAGCGATAGCCGTATTCGCTAGCTGTTCAAGCAGTCGCTGGCCAAGAGCGGGGGTGCAGGGGCCGGCTTCTAACAACTGCAGCCGCTGACCGGCGGGCAGCGTGGCTAGCGTAGCTTCCATTAATGCGCCAAGCTCGGCAGCTAACACTTGCCAGCCGCTTTCGCCGATAAGGACGCGATTAATGCCTGCTAGGTGCTCAGCGGTAATGCCTAGGCTTTCAAGCGTGTCGTTGCCGCTGGTCAATTGCTTACGGTGTAGCCCTAAGCGACCCACCATATGAATCGGGGCAAAATAATCGGGGTAATCCTGCACCAGTAACTGCCAAATGGTTTCCGGTGCGAGCTGATCTTCGCCAGCGTTAACATTAACACCAGCAAAGGCTTCGCTAAGGCTATCGAGCAGCGGTGATACTTCTTGGGCATAGCGTTGACCGGTACTGGCGGTAAACGCATCGCTTAGCCCAGCCAACCGGGCGATTGCACTGCCTGGCAGTGAAAGCGTCGCAGCGTTTAGCGGAGCAGGCGTTAACTCTACATCCAGGTAGCTAAAATGCTGGTGATGGGCGCGGTTTAAGCGAATCGCCTTGAAGCGGGTTTCGCTAAGCACGGCCACGGCGTTACCGGCAGCGTCATACAGTTCGAAGTCGGCGGTGAAGGAGTGGGGCGCGCGCTTACCCATGACTGCTCGCGCTAGCACCGGGGCACCGGCTTCAGCGTTCACCTGGATGCGTCCAACACGAACCGGCACGAAGGCTAGCTGGGCTGCAAACTCGCTGTGCTGAGCCAGCAGCGGAATGAACATCTGAAAAGCACTATCCAAAATGCCCGGATGAACGTGCAGCGTATCGAGCTGCGACTGGACACTATCGGATAGGGTAATTTCACCAATAACGCTGTCGCCTTCAATCCAGCCACGGCTAATGGCTTGGAACGCAGGTCCGTAATGCAGCCCGATACGTTCGGCCATCTGCAAGTGCTCGGCCAGGGTATAGTCTGGCGCGCGGCTTGGCAGGCTTGGTGCTTTTCTGTTGAGCAAGAAGCCGCGGCTTTCGCGCATGCGGCGGGCAACGGCATTTAGCTGCCATTCGCTACCGGTGGCTGGCTCGCGGGAGTGGATGGCTAAGCGGCCGTCGTCTGGATCCAGCGTTAAGCGCATGGTGCGCCCGTTGTGGCCATCCAGCAGTAGCGGAGCGCGAATCTCCAGCTCTTCAATGTCCAAAAGCGGTGTGTCTTTCTGCTGCAGGGCCGCTGCTAGCGTTAGCTCGACAAACCCCGCGCCCGGGAAGACGGCGCCTTCGCCGACGACGTGGTCGGCCAGCCATGGCTGGCGCTTGGTATCCAACTGGCTTTCCCAGGTGTGATCCTGCTGCGCCAATGGGTAGCCAAGTAGCGGGTGCTGATAATAGCGGGAAAGCAACCCTTGACCATCGTTGGTGCCTTGCACCCAAAGCTGGGTGCGTTGCCAGGCGTAGTGTGGCAGCAGGGCGCGCTGGCCTTCTACGGGGAAGAAGTGGTGGCTATCGAGGCTTAAGCCGCTTAGCAGCACTTGGCCGAGGCAGCGGATTAAACCATCTGCGCCTGACTTATGCCGTTCAATGGTGCCTAGCACTAACCCGCTGCGCTCTTGCTGGCGTAAAGAGTCGTTTAGATAGCGGCGCAGGATGGGGTGTGCACCGACTTCCACAAAGACGTTGTAACCCTGCTCAATAAGCACCGTAGCGGCGTTATCAAATAGGACGGGCTCACGAATATTGAGCCACCAGTAATGGGCATCCAGCTGTGTGCCTTCACTGATGGTGCCGGTAACGGTGGACACATAAGGAATCTGCGTGGCGCCTGGACGAATGTCAGCCAAGGCTTCCACGACGCCTGCTTTGATGCTGTCCATGGCGGGGCTGTGGAAGGCGTAGTCCAGTGGCAGGCGCTTTGCGAAGGTGCTCTGTTCGCTAAGGGCTGCTTCAATGGCGCTTAGCTGGTCACGGTCACCCGCTAACGTAATGCCTTTGGGGCTGTTAATGCCTGCCAGGCTAATGTTGCTAAATTCGGCTTTTTCAAGCCAAGGGGCGATCTCTTCCGCGCTGATGGCGACAGCAGTCATTTCCCCAAGGCCACGGGTTTTGCCCTGGTAGAAGCTGCGGTAATAAATAACTTTAACGGCGTCTTCTAACGTTAATGCGCCGGATGCCCACGCGGCAGCAACTTCGCCAACGCTGTGGCCGAATACGGCGGTGGGCACGATACCCTTGGATTTAAGCCATTCGGTTAACGCGACCTGCAGTGCGAACAGGGCGGGTTGAGCGATTTCGGTGCGCTCAAAGCGGCCTTCTTCGCTGGATTCTTCCTGGTTACGGCCCGCAAGCTCGTCACGCAGCGAAAAATCACCATGCTTCTGGAACAGCGCATCCACACGATCAATGGCGTCGCTAAACGCGGGTTCGCTGTCTAGCAGGTCATGCCCCATGGTTTCCCATTGGCAGCCGTTACCGTCGTAAACAAACACCGGACCCCGGGCGTTAGCTAAGCGCTCCAGTGTCACAACGCTGTTGGCTTCACCTTCAGCAAACTGGCTGAGCGCGCTGGCGGCGGCTTCCGGTGTTTGGGCGAAACACAGCGCGCCAAAGGTGTGTTGTTCGCGGTGGCTGTTCAGCGTGTGGGCGATATCATAGAAAGCATGGTCGCTTTCGCGTAGGAAGTTAGCTAGCCCACGGGCATTCGCCGCCAAAGCTTCCTGGCTTCGTGCGCTAACGCGAACGGGTAGCGCAAAATCGGGCACTTGGCGGGGTGCTGGTGCTTTTTCGGGGGCACTTTCCAGGATGACGTGAGCGTTGGCGCCACCAAAACCAAAGGAGTTAACGCCAATGACCAAGCGGCCTTGCTTTTTGAGCGCTTGGGCTTTGGTGACAACGCTAATGTTCCACTCATCAAATTTGATGCGTGGATTAAGATTGCGTATGCCAATCGTAGCGGGCACTTCACGGTGCTGCAGGCTGTACAGCGCTTTAGCAAGCCCGGCAACGCCTGAAGCCGTTTCTAAATGACCCAGGTTGCTTTTCACTGAGCCTATCAGCAGTGGTGTTTTACGATGCTTGCCGAGTGCTTCGCCGATAGCTCGAGTTTCAATGGGGTCGCCAACGGCGGTGCCGGTGCCGTGAGCTTCAAGGTAGTCGATCTCGTCCGGCGAAATGCCAGCATGTTCGTAGGCACGGCGCATTAAATCAATTTGGGCGCTGGGGTTGGGCACCGTCAGGCCAGATTTGTGGCCGTCAGTGTTCACCGCTGAGCCTGCTACCACGGCCAGGATATTGTCGCCATCGGCCACGGCTTGATCATAATCTTTTAGCAAAAACAGCCCGGCACCCTCGGAGCGCACGTAACCATTACCGGCCTCATCGAAGACTTGGCAGCGGCCGGTGGGCGAGAGCATGCTGGCCTTAGAGAAAATAATAAAACCATAGGGGTGCAGGTGCAGGCTGATGCCACCTGCTAGCGCCATATTGGTTTCGCCGCTGCGAATCGATTGGCATGCCTGGTGGAAGGCCACCATGGAAGAGGAACAGGCGGTATCCAGCGACATGCTGGGGCCGTGTAGATCAAAGACGTAAGAAAGTCGGTTAGAGGCGATACTTGAGGTATTGCCTGTCGCGGTCGAGGCATCAATCGCCGCCATGTCATCGGCAAGGCGATAGGAATAATCAAGGCTGGCGATGCCAAGGAAAACGCCGCACTGGCTGCCGCGCAGGGTGCTGGGCACGATGCCCGCGCTTTCCATGGCTTCCCAGCTAAGCTCTAACAGCATGCGCTGTTGCGGGTCCATGTTCGCCGCTTCACGGGGCGAAATGCCGAAAAACTCTGCGTCGAATCCGCTGATATCGCCTAGGCTACCCGCGGCAAAGGTGACGCTGGTGCCGGGATGGCGTTTGTCCGGATGCTGGAAAGCATCGAGGCTCCAGCGGCCGGGGGCCACTTGGGTGACGAGGTCTTTTTCGGCTTGCAGGTCCTGCCAGAACGTTTCAGGTGTGGTGCCGGGGAAACGATGGGCGGCGCCGATAATGGCAACGCGTTTAGTCATTCTTGCTCCTGAGGTTCTGGTTCTGCCTTGATCACATCGCTACTTATATCGCGTCCAAACGCTCGTTTAAATAGGTAGACGCCAAGTTCGTTTGCTTCCAGCGTGCACGACGTGCGCTCAATAGGCGTCTTATCATGCAAATTACGATCTACTTCCGTTGACCATATCATGTACGGGGTGCTGCTAGCAGGAGGCGAATAGTGCCTATATGCGGCAGGCAGTATGGGTACGTGGTCACCGTACCAGCCCAGCAGCCCTGGTCTTATAGCAGAGTTTAGCGCTGCTTTAACGCTTCCGAGCATTTTATCTGATTCACCCAAATGGTGCAGGTAAACAGCCAAATCGCGTAAATGATGCGGTAGCGGCCACGGCGCTGCTGGCAATGTTGACGCTACACTGGCCTTTTCCGGTGCTTCTAAGTGTAAAGGGCCGTGATTCTCCATGGTAATCACAAACACAAAGAGAGGCCTATTATCGTTATCTTCAAGCAGGCGTCCAACTCTTCGTGCAACGGCTTGGTCGCCAATGTACTGACCATGCTTATCCTGGCTTTCGAATGCGCTAATGTCGATAAACGTCTCAAACCCCAGTTTGGGAATAACGCTGTCTCGCATGTAGAAGGTAGCGGGATAAGGATGAACACAAACCGTTCGATAGCCTTGGGCTTTGAATGCGCTAGCAATGCTGGGCAGTGTGTGGCGCGACAGCGTACGGTAAGGATTAAACTGGCGCGGTCCCCAGGCATCAGGCGCTAGGCCCGTTAAGACAGCGCATTCGGTGCGCACCGTGTTTGCGCCCCATGCGGGCACATTCAGCGCTCCCTGCACGACAGCTTCCTGGCAGGTAGCATCATAATTCGGCAGTAAGTCAGCGGCAATCTCGCTACACCATGGGCGAGGATCAAAAAACGATTCACTTTGTACCAGTACAACGTTTGGCTTGGCCGCATCGGCGTCTAGCTCAAGGCTGTGCTGATCAAGTGACGTATGTTGAGCAAGTGGCTGAAAGGGCGATGCATCGGCTGTGGGCGGTTGTGAGCGCATCAGGGCAATGCCGTATGCCCACAGGCTGGAAAATAGCCCCAGTCGATCTAGGTCAACGGTAGGGGTAAGCGTGATAGGCGGCAGTTTGCGCCACCCTAGCCAAACGAGCAGCGTACCGGTTGCTATCAGCATTAGGCTATTCGCTAGAAACGCTGTGCCGCCCCATTGGCGGACCAGTGATGGTTCAAAAACCAAAAAGCTACCAATGGCAACCGCACCGGCGCTGCTAGCCGCAATGGCGAGACCAATGCCGAAAAAAGGCACGTACAGACGCGGGTGCAAGATAGCATCCCAGAAGTATTCAAAATCGTGACAGATAAAGGGTTCGTTCAGCGTGCGTGATTTAGTGTTGCTGGACTGCACGACCACGAGTTGCAGCGATAAGATAAAAACAACAGCAAACCAAGGGCGTTGCAGAAGCAGCATAAAGGCGCCAAACAGCAGTAACCAGCTACCAAGGTGCAGCGTGTTTGCGGCTATGCCGCGTTTCCAAAACGGTTGTGGGCGAGGGCTCAGCAGCGCCTCGAACAGCACACTACCTAACAAGCCTACTAAAAGTGGGCTAATAAAGGTGGATGATAGAAAGAACGCCACGCTACGCGCCCCCGATATGATTAAAGCCAAGGCGTTTGATGAGCCATTGAGAAATGCCTGCCGGTAGCACGGCCAGCCACCAAGTACCGAAATTCAGCGGGAAGGGAAAGCTGATACGGGCGCGGTTAGCGGTGATGCCACGTTGTATGGCGTTGGCGGCCCGCTCTGGCGGCCATTCCCAAGGCTTGGGGCCAGGCATGGCATTGCACATGGCGGAAGTGACGTAGCCAGGCATTACCACGGTCACACCAATGCCATGGGGTTCGAGTAAGCCTCTTAGACCTTCTCCGTAGGCTTTGATGCCTGCTTTGCTGGCGCTGTAGCTTGGCGTTGTCGGTAGGCCGTGCCAGCCCGCCAACGAGCTAATAAACACCAATTGACCGCTGCCGCGTGCTTGCATGGCGGGAACCAGTCGTTGGGCCATTGCAATGGGGGCTTTTAAGTTGACATCGAGTAGCGCTTGAACCTCGTCCCACGGTTCTAGCGTGTTTGCGCTTGGATGAGTATTGATACCCGCATTGGCAATCACAATATCTGGAACGTGCTCGGCACATAGCGCATCAAGCCATGCGTTGAGCTCGCTTGCGTCGGTCAAGCTGGCTGATGATAGCGACACCTGTGCGCCTTTTTCTCGACACGCCATCGCCAACTCTTCAAGCGCCTGCTGGTTGCGGCCATGTAGCACCAAGTGCGTAGCAGGGGCTGCATAAGCACGGGCTAGCGCCCCGCCTATTGCACCGGTGGCACCGGTAATCAGTACGCAGCGGGGTGCATTAGCAGGGCAAGAGGTCGTTACATCAACGTTCACACCAACGCTCACAGCAACGTCTCCAGTGGTGAAGGGCAGGCTTCTAGTATACGCGCTGCATTGTTCACCGCTAAATCGATACTGGGTTGGCAGTAAAAACCACCATTAATTTGCGTCGTGTACATCACCGTGTTGCGAAAATAGCCAAACAGCGCTTGGCTGGGCAGCGGCGGTTGGTGCCAAAACTCATCTAAAGAGCCTTCGTAGGTGAGGCCCGCTAAATTGTAGATGGGGTCGCTGAGCGCAAAGGTAGGGCACTGTTTTTCAAGAGAAACAATGCCGACCGTGCTGTTTACTGTGACGGTGCCCGTGGCGTGTTTAAGCAATGGATTGAGATTGCCTGACTCTAGGTAAACGATGCGTCCATGTAGGCCGTAAAAACCTTCCAGCCGTTTAATAATGTTCGGGTAATTAACCAGCCCCATATCCAGCGGGTGGTTTTTTATACACAGCAGCGCATCACTAGGGGCGTGTAGCGCAAATGATCCCATCACGTGATCCATCACCTCTTCCATATTGGCATAAGGTGAGTGGTCGCGAATCTGCGCATCGGTGTTGAGCTGCAGCGGCAACATAAAATAAGGCTTTCCGCCTTCGATAAGATTTTTAATCCGCGCAGCATCACGCTTTTTCCAGTACTTAAGTAAGGTAAAGCGTTTGGCGTAGCCCGCATACTCCACCGGCGCAGTGATGGGCGCATGGTTACGATAGTGGGGAGCCACCAGGGGATTCGCTAGCCCCGCTAGGTGATAGCACATGTCGTGAGCGGCACGGATTTTAAAAGACGAGCGAAAGCGAACCGGTGCAGGGAGTTTGGGCAGCGCTTTACCCGTTTCAAAAAACCACTTGGGGTCTCTGGGGAGTAGTGAGTGGCCATTAACACCCTCGCGTTCAAGGGTGACCCAGAAAGGGCGAAAGTAGCCTTCTTCAAAGACATGGGTACGAATGCCAGCCGCGGCTGCCAAGTCAACCGCGGGGCGGTGAATCGGACGCCGGTCACCAAACAGCACCTGATCAGTAATGTCGTAACGTTGCCACAACGACTGGATATAAGCCGGTAGCTCGCTAAGCGGGCCGCGAAACAAATGGTTTTGGCTGTGGGTACGCTGCCAGTAGACGATATCGCCAGCGTTGAAGTTAACCTTTACCACGCGGTGACCATCGTCGGTTAGCCGACGGGCGAGACGCTGGTAAAAGGGCGAGCAGACGCCTTGGAGAAATAAGAATGCACGCTTTTGCTTCAACTTAATGACTTCCAATGAATAAGTTACGATAGCAGCGATATAGCCGCTGCTTCCATGTAAGCATGTGTTTTTGAGACTTAACTTGTTCTAATTTAGCCTGCTCCAACAGGCTGACTACCGTTTCAGCATTACACAGCTGTCGAGAGCCGGGATCGACATAGCTTGGGTATAGCAGCAGTGTTCCTGCGACTAGCGCATCCAGCGACAGCGCCCGGTTGCGTCGTGGGCAGTGCATGGCATCCTGGGTTAGCCCCCAGCCAGCGTAAAACGGAAGGCCATAGGTGCATACCAGGCGTCGACGAAGTAGCGCTTCAAAGCCAGTGAGCGAGCTCATGGTATGCACCGCATCAACGCGTGCTAACAATACGGTGATATCGATATGACTAGCGTCGAGATCATACAGGCGTTTGGCGTTGGTATCGAGTGCTCCGATACGCGCACCGGTAATCACGTCAGGGTGGGCTTTGTAAATAATAAAAGCATCGGGGTTGGTGTCCCGTACGGCTTTTAACAGCGCACTGTTAGTACTTATCTCTGGCGACCCTGTGGCAATTGACGCATCGCTTTCTACCTGGCCAGGCACCAAAATAATGTGCTTATTGGCGGGCAATTCAATGGCTGCTTTGCCCGGTACATTATATTTGGAAAGCTTCAATGCGACCAAACGTTCGCGCAATCGTTCCGCTCGCTCTAATAAGTCATCGCTGAAATCAGCGCTATTGAGCAACGTTTCAAGCTCGCTGGGCTGGCTTGGGTCGTAGTAAATGCCCTGTCGATCAATGACCAAAGAGAGTGGCTGAGTGAGGTCTACCCCCAGGCCCACGGAGCGTATAAAGCCGTCTTCCATTCGCCATAGTGCATCTAGATGGTCTCGGTGGCGGGCTTTAAAGTCATCGTTAATACGGCTGGACCACACCAGTAGGTTGGGTTTTTCAGCCTCCGTTGAGAAAGCGGCTGGCAACTCTTTTTGATATTCAATGCTTGCCGCTGGGCCAAGAAAGTGGCCAATGAAGCGCTTCTTCCATGAAGAGAAGCCACAGGCTAACCACTCACCACGCAGGCGCTCTTGCTGACGCTTTTGGTCGGCAATCAGAGCAATCGTTTCTTCCAGCGTCGCGGCCTTGCCTGTGTAGGGGTTGGCATATCGGGTGTAACGAAGATAGGCGGCGGCAAATACCTCTTCCAAACGCCGAGAGACTCTTCTACGTGTACAGCTGAGCTGATCGTGCGTTAATCCCCATCCCGCATAGAAGGGCAGGCCAAAGCAGTGCACTTGCTTACCGGCCATCAAGGCTTCGAAACCTAACTGGCTGGTGACGACATAAACGGTTTTGACTCGGTCAAACAGTGCCCAGGGGTTAATGTTATCGCTGATGATATGGCAACGAGGGTGATCGTGAGCATCTGCTAGATGCCCCTGCTTTTTGCCTGCGATAACGTCAGGATGTACTTTAATAAAAATATCGGCATCAGGGTGGTTGTTTAAAGCGCAGGCTAACATTTGCCGAAAACTGTCTGCGTTAGCGCCGCCATAGTGAATAGAGGCATCGCCTGCCGTTTGATCCACCACTAATACATTGTTAGTCCCAGAGACAGTGTCAGTCCCAGCAACGGGAAGCGAGTAATCAGGCGCGTGGTTGTATTTCGATAAGCGATAACGCGATAGTTGCTCAATGCAGCGCGTGGCCTGGGCAAGCTCTTCGGCGTCAAAGGTGGCATGATTGAGCCAGTTTTCTAAATCACTAGGTCGAGAGGCGTCATAATAGATGCCCGTGTAATCGACGACCATGCTATGCGGCTGATAGCCTTCGACGCCTAGTCCTAAAGAACGAAGAAAGCCATCCTCAAGAGCGACATACGGAAGGCGGTGACGAGCGGCATAATGGCGAGCACCATCACTTGTGGGTTTGAGCCCCCAGCCAATCACCGCATTCGGTTTCGAGCTCAGTGGCCTAATGCGTGAAAAATGCGAGTATTCAGGCAAAAAAGAAGCAAGCGCGTTGATCTTGGTAATACCGGGAGATGTATAGCCTGCTATTAGTTTTGCCATGAAAGAGCCGAAATAGTGTCAAAAACAAGCGGAAATATAAACGCAAACAATTAAAGCGGCGAACATACGTGAAAAGGTCTAGCTTATCAATTAAGCCTAAAGTGGTCTTACGGTAAGAGGGTTCCTTGTTACATAATGATACATATCAAAAGCACAACCACGTTGAATTTCACCAACGCGCACTTCTTCCTCCATTTTGGTAAGTTGTCGGTTTGTAACGCGATTGGGGCAGGCTCATTGAACGAGGACGTAGCAAGCGTTAATAAAATGGTGGTGATTGGTGCGTCTGGCTGCTGCCTGCAAACGATCGATGTTTAGGAAATCGATGCTGAGTAAATCAATCCTTAGTTCTTTAAAAGGCCGGCTGCTGCTGGGGCTTTTGTGTGCGCTGTTGATACTGGCTGGGTTGGTATTAGGGATGGCGTGGCAGGTGGGCAAAACCATGGTGCAAGAAGCGAATATGGCCCACATGCGTTATGAAGCCGACCTGATTGCGGACGAAGTTACCCAGCAAATCGACCACCGCTTTCAAGCGTTAGAGCGACTAAGCGACATCCTTGGAATGTCGAACGACCCTGAATGGCTTGGCTATGAGCTGCGCAAAAACGATGCACTATTGGCATGGTTCGACGCTATCGTTGTCAGCAATAGCAACGGCAGAATTGTGTCTGATTGGCCAGCAGTGGCGGGGCGTGTAGGCCTTGAAACAGCAGAACTTGAATATTTTAGAATGCTCAGAGGCACGCGAAGGCCTTATGTGAGCGAGCCGTTTGTTGGCCGGGCTAGTGAAATGCCAATGGTGTTAGTCAGTGTGCCCCGGCTAGACAGCGATGGGCGGTTCGGGGGCATGATTGGCGGGGTCGTCAGTTTAAATAGCAGTGGATTATTCAAACGCCTAGCAACCATTCGATTGGGTAGTGAAGGTTATGCCGCGGTTTCTACTGCCACTGGCCGAATATTATATCACCCGAATAGGGCGCTCATTAACAACGATAGCTTTGATGCAACGTCTATCCCGTTGTTGGACTTAGCGCTCGATGGCTGGCAGGGCGATGGCGTTGGTAAGTTGCTTGATGGCCGAGTGGGTCTACAGTCCTATGCGCAGGTATGGTCGGCGAACTGGGTGGTAGGGCTTTACCTTCCTCTAAAGCAAGCTCAATTACCGCTATCTGGTTTTATCCATAAGCTATGGTGGATTTGGTGCGCCGCTGCGGTCTTAATGATGCCTGTTTTATGGTGGTTGCTGGCACGTATTTTAATGCCATTAAATCTGCTTGAAACACAAATTGATGAAGTAGGGCTTGGCCGCCGTTCAGGCGTTGATCTTGCGACCAATATGCAAGAGCTAAAACAAGTAGCCAGTACCTTTAATCGTGTTGAGAACGAGCGTCAGCTGCTAGTAGGGCACCTTCAAGAGCGTGAAGCATTTTTGGATTCGGTGCTCAATGCCTCGCCCCAAGGAATGTTTGTAGCTGACTTTGGCGGCGACATTACCTATATGAACCCCGCGCTATTAGATATCTTGGGTATTGAGCCTGATCTGCCTATGGAAGCTTGGCTTGAGCAAATCCATATAGATGATCGTTCCGGCGCGAAAGATATGTGGATACATAGCTTAAAAACCGGCAATGACTACGTGCGTCAACTGCGCTTTATACGCAGTGACAAAGAGATGCTTTGGCTTGAGATTCACGCCCGTGTGGTCATGCTTTCCCAGGGGGGGAACTCGCTTGGCTTGGTGGGTGTGGTAAAAGACATTACCGAACGCCGAGAGCAGGAAGCGCTTCAACGTTGGGAAGCCGAGCATGATCCATTAACTGGTCTGCTCAACCGCCGTGGTTTTGAGCGTCGTCTTGAAGAGGCCTTTGCCGACTTCCGGAAAACCAGCACGCCGTCAGCGCTGCTACTGTTCGACCTTGATCACTTCAAGCCGATTAACGATGAAGGTGGACATGCGTTAGGGGACGAAATGCTGCGACGTATTGCCCAGGTAGTCGCGTGGGAGGTTCGCCGCAGCGACCACGTAGCACGCCAAGGTGGCGATGAGTTTGGGGTGCTGCTGCCGAGCTGTACCTTAGGCCAGGCAGAACGCATTGCTGAATCGCTACGCCAAGCGGTGAGCGAAGTGTCGGTTTCCCATGAAGGCAAAGAGTACACCGTGACGTTGAGTATTGGTGTGACCAGCTTCGATGAGAACGACACTAACTACAACGTGGCACTTTCCCGAGCGGATGCCGCCAGTTACGAAGCCAAAGCGCATGGACGTGACAGTGTGGTGGTCAAACTGCCAAAGGCACTAGACCCAATGTCGTTATTTGAATAACGGTGACATTTGAAGTGCCTTTGGCCTTTGCGTCTTCGGGTTAGTCTTCTACTAAGACCCTTATTTATTCCCATCAGTCGACAAACCCCGAGTGACGGTAGAATATAAGCGCCTGCTTATTCGAATGAGAGTGCTTTCGTGAACCTACTTGAGCTATTTTCCCGCACGCTGGATATCACATTACCTGTTTTTACCATGGTGTTCGTCGGCATCGGCTTAAAGCGCCTAAAGTGGATCGACAGAGAATTTGTTTCCACAGCGTCCGCTCTCGTCTTCAAAGCAACGCTCCCCACGCTGATTTTTTTGAGTTTAATAAAAGCTGATCTAAGCGTTGCGTTAGATGTGCCGTTACTGCTGTTTTTTGCCGCCGCGACACTTGGCCAGTTCCTGATCAGTTGGCTATGGGCGAGCTATCGGGTGCCTAAAGCCGACCGCGGTATTTATGTTCAGGGCGCGTTCCGGGGTAACTGCGGCATCGTAGGGTTGGCACTGGCAGCGGGAATGTACGGTAACTACGGGCTTTCTGCCGGTAGCCTGCTACTTGGCGTGGTGATTGTGATGTATAACGCGCTTTCGGTGGTGGCTCTGGCAGCTTACCAACCTGGGCAATCGACAAATTGGCGCAGCCTGTTAAAGCATATCGTCACTAATCCACTGATTATTTCTGTGATCGCCGCGCTGCCATTCACAGCGTTCTCAATTCCACTGCCCAGTTGGCTGATTACCTCAGGCGATTACTTCGCCTCGCTAACGCTACCGCTGGCATTGATCTGTGTCGGCGCCACGCTCTCGGTCGCCACCATGCGCAGCGGCAGCCAAATCGCATTAAGCGCCAGTAGCATGAAAATGATTGTGCTACCGCTGCTTTCCACGCTAGCAGCGTGGGCGGTGGGGTTCTCTGGAGAGCAGCTAGGGTTGTTATTTCTATTCTTCGCCAGCCCAACCGCCGCCGCCAGCTTTGTGATGGTAAAAGCAATTAACGGCAATGTAGCGCTGGCCGCCAATATCATCGCGATAACTACCTTAATGGCCAGCGTCACCGTCACCAGCGGTATCTTTGTGCTGCGCCTGCTAGGATGGATTTAACTGCGCGGTTGGCTGACACTCTCCAACACGCTATACTATGCGCCCCATAAGTCCCTGTAGCTCAGTAGGATAGAGCAGCCGCCTCCTAAGCGGCAGGTCGCAGGTTCGACTCCTGCCAGGGACGCCAACGGCCATTCTTGAGACGTCCTGAGAAGGCCTAAAAAAGAGTACAATACTCTGAAATACAAGGTTTTTGGCTCCTCATCGTTCCTCGCTGTTCCTTCCAAATCCCGCTGCTAAATGGTATACAGAATGGTATATGCCTCCATTCGAAGATGCTCGGTATACCGCCATGGCACTAACTGTTCGACAGATAAACTCAACCAAACCTAGCACGAAAATTTTAGCCCTCAACGATGGCCAAGGATTAGAACTTAGGATCTGGCCCGATGGCCGCCGTGGCTGGCGTTTGCGCTACACACGCCCTAACGGCAAGCGCAACATGATTAGCCTTGGAAAATACCCAGAAGTGAGCCTTGCTGAAGCCAGAGAGAAGCGGGCAGATATCAGACGGCTAGTATCCCAAGGCGTCGACCCCGTTGAGCAAAAGCAAAACGATAGGCGGCAGCAACAGTACGCTGCACAAAACACGTTTGAGGTGCTGGCCATGGAGTGGCACGCGAGCATGGTGCCGCGTTGGAAAGAGACCTCTAAGCGGGCCAACGATAGTAAGCGGGTGCTAGAAATGTACGTTTTCCCGAAGGTGGGTAGTCGCGCCATTGAGAGCATTTTGCCCCTTGAATGGCTGGAAATCCTGCGCACGTTGGAAGACTTGGGGAAATTTGAGCAAAGACGCCGCCTACATGCCTTCTGCAGGGATATCTATCGCTATGCCATCATAACGGGAAGGGCTAGTTTTAACCCTCTCACCGACCTCAATACAGCGCTTAAACCCTATAAGCGAGGAAGCTTTCACCACATATCTCAGGAGGAGCTACCCGAGCTTGTGCGTGATATTGAGGAATACGATAAAAGCCCGATGGTGCGTATCGGCTTAAAGCTATTGTTACTGACTGCTGTGCGCCCAGGTGAGCTGCGCATGGCTGAGTGGAAAGAATTCGACCTGCAAGCCGCTGTTTGGAAGATCCCCGCCGAGCGTATGAAGATGGCAAGGGCGCATCAAGTACCTTTGCCCACTCAAGCTATTCACGAATTGCGCTATCTGCACAAGTTAACGGGCACATTCAAATTACTGTTCCCAGGTCGCAACAACCCCCGTAAGCCGATATCCGATGCCGCCTTTAACATGGCCTTAAAGCGTCTTGGCTATGAAGGGCGGCACGTACCCCACGGCACTCGCCATGTGGTGGCCACCGGCTTAAAAGAGTTGGGCTACCCCAGAGAATGGATAGAACTACAGCTGTCGCACAAGCTGCCAGGGATCGAGGGCGTTTACACCCATGCCCAGCACATGGCCCCGGATCAACGGCCCGCCATGATGCAGTTTTGGGCGGATTACCTAGATAACATTAGCGCCGAGGTTTAAATGCGAATTAAGCTGCCTATCAAATGTCCTGAATGCGGAACGAAAACCCGGACTAGATCAAGCCGTAAAATGACAGATGGGTATCATGTTTTATACCAAGAGTGTACTAACAAGAAGTGTGGCATTAAGTTTAAAGCTGAGGAGGTATTAGGTGATACGACAATCGATGCAGTAGCGGAAAACTTCGATTTAACGAGTTTAAACCCCGATGCATGTGCGTTGATGATTATCGATCAGCAGCAGGCGGATATGTATTATCCCTATTTTAGAAAGCGCAATAACGAGCGCGCAGAGTACAACATGCATCGGCTGCTGAGTGCATGGCGTGAAAACTCGCTGCCTATCATCCATGTTCGTCATCTCTCTGGTGATCCAGAATCTCCCTATTCCCCCGGCCATCCTGGGGTCCGTTTTAAACTTGGTTTAGAGCCTCTCGCTAACGAAGAGATTTTCGATAAAAGCATCACGGATGCTTTTTTACGCTCCAACATTGAGGATTGGCTGCTTAAGCGATCCATTCGCCAACTCGTAGTGGTGGGATCGACCAGTGAAGGGGCGGTAGAGGCGACGGTAAGAAGCGCCTCTAACTTAGGGTTCACCGTATGGGTTCCCGATGACGCTTGCTACACCTTCGAGAAATTTAGTTACGACGCCGTGGATATTCTTCCCGAGACCATCCATACCCTTGCCATGACGAACCTGCACCAGGGTAATTCTACGGTAGTGGATACCACGTTAGTGCTTCACGCAATCGAGCATGCCATTGCTACCAAGGAGGGGTAGAGCAATGGCCAGCGCCGTAGCTGAGTGACGATTTAGGCAACTGCGTGTTGTAAATTTTCCGTTTTCTACAACAGGTGAATACTGGCTGGTTTTTATGTAACATTTTGAATTTAAAATACAAAATAAGTTTGCCCAACGGGTGACGCTTTATCAACGTGTTATAAAGAGGTTATTAAACACTTTCTGTTGTATATCCATACAGTTCTTACAACAGCGCTTTCTGGTAGTCCTCCTCGTTCCTCGTCAAGCTAGTGGTGTCTCAAGCGTAAGGCTTGCAACGTCACCACTAGCTGAAGGAACCCACCTTATGGCTCATCAACAACCAATGTCCTCTCTGTCATCCAAAGCCGCTTTGGATACGCGGCTAGCTGCCCGGAATCGTTCGCGTGCCATCCCGTTGTGCGGGAATCGTGGCACAACGCGCATCGATGGCGCGTCATTTCGATAACCGTCAAGCTTCATAGGGCCACTAGGGCACTTGCCTGGAATGACACCGCGAGGACACAAATCAATGCCTGAACTCACCACTCACACACCGCCTTTCAGAACGGTGAATAAGATCCAGCTAGGTAATCGTCTGCTGCGTCGCAAGGAGGTCGAGCAGAAAACCGGTAAAAGCCGTTCGGCCATTTATGACGGTATTCGCCAGGGCACTTTCCCGGCCCCAGTGCCGATTGGCGGCAAAAGCGTTGCTTGGCTAGAGGAGGAGGTGGATAGCTGGATTGCTAACTGCCTGGAGGAACGCAAACGCCAAACCTTGGGAAGCCGCCCAGCACCGCTACGCATGACCACACACCAACCGGAGCGCCACGTATGAGCCAGTTTGAATTCACCATTAACGGAACAACGCTGAAGCTCACCGCTGACGATGTGGTCAAGCTTGAAGCCGCCATGGTAGATGCCACCAAATCACCCAGCCGAAAGGCCTTCCGTAAAGGGTCGACTGGTGATATCAGCGCTAAATGGTTAGATGGCCAGCGTGATGGCCTGGAACGCTTCAACCGCCATCAGCCCCCCACAGAAATATTGACCGACTGCTAACCCCCTAAACCTGCCAATGCCATAACGCTGCTGGGCCAAGCCCAGCGGGTATGGGGAAGTTTTGTCCAGAGATCGCAAAAAAGGCCCCAGAGCGGGGAGCGCTGGGGCCAAAGGGAACAGATAAACAAGGAGAGATGAGTGAAAAATCTTAGCAGGGTGTTTGCCGTTTTCGAACTGAAAGACTTGCGAGGAACGCTCGGGAATGCTTATCATGGTTTTGCTGTAGCAAAATCTACAGCCGGGCGTGAGAACCCGACTTCACAAAGGCGCTACAGCGCCCCTACCATTGCAGGCGCTTTTTTCATGCCTGTAATGTGTCGTTATGGCGGCTGTGCGTGGGCACGCTTCGGCGTGGCCGGTTTTCTTTGTGGCCGGTTTCTCACCCCGCGTACGGTCGCCTCCAATCGTGTGAGAACGGTTGTTGGTGACTCCAAACACAAAGGAGTCTTACCCATGGCCAATCACAGCCAAGGTGCGTCTACGCACACCCACGTTTCCCCCTCGCATGTTGCTATCGCGCTAATCGGTGCAAAACTGATTGCCTACCGTGTTAACCGTAAGCCTGCACAGCTTCACCAGCTGTTGGGTATGGCACGCATGGCCACCGCGCTAAATCTCCTCTCTTACCAAGAACATGACCAACTTCTCGTCGAGCTTGAGCGCTTGTGTGTCGAGGAGGTGGCTCATGACTAAGTTCACGAATTCCCCACGGCTTGAAGATGCGGTTTGCCTAACAGAAGCCGAATGCTTGTTAGTTGATCCTCGCGCCGATGGCGACACGCTGTTTGAACACGCAGAAATGCGCCTGGAGGCCGTCAGCAATTTGATGCTGTCGCTTTGCCAACTGGATACGCCAGGGGCCAGCGCCGATGCGCGTGATTTAGCCAATGTGGCTATCGCATCGCGAATTTTACTGGCCGATGCGTCTGACCTTTTCCTAGTGGCGCGCAAAACCGTCAGCCGCCAAATACCGCCTGCCAAGAGGGAGGCGAGTCATGGCTAAGACGACCGTTCAAAAGATTCAGCAAGTGGCCATCGCCGCATTAAACGACGCTGAAACATTACTCGCCGAATGGCTACCCGATGGGGCACGCCAGGGCAGTGAATGGGTAGCACGCAACACGGCCCGCGATGATCAAGGAAAAGGCTCGTTTGGTGTCTCGCTCACCAGCGGCAAGTGGAACGACTTTGCTGACTCAGACGCCCATGGTGGCGATTTGGTGTCGCTACTTAGTTACTTGCGCGGCTGTCGGCAGGTAGACGCCGCCATGATGATCGATCAGCGCTTAGGGCTGGGTATTTTCCATCGCAACGGTGAGGCGCAAGCCTCACCCCCCATTGCCGTTACCCCCACCAAGACCCAGCTACGCCAGCAGGCGGAAGCGCAACGCCTGTTGGCCCTGCAAAAGGCCGCAGAGTTAGCCAAAAAGCTGTGGCTGAGTGGCCAGCCCGCTTGCCCTGGGCATGCGTATTTGGTGCGTAAGGGGATTAGCGCTTACCGCCTACGCCAAACCCCCAAAGGGCAGCTAATGGTGCCCCTTTACGCCAACGGTGAATTGGTCAATGTGCAGTTGATCGATGCTCAAGGGAACAAGCGCTTTTTAAAAGGCGGGCAGGTGCAGGGGGCTTACTCACCCCTTGGCCATGTACTGCCTGGAAAAACGCTGTACGTCTGCGAGGGCTGGGCAACGGGAGCCACTATCCACGCCCATACCCGCGAACCCGTAGCGTGCGCCATGCATGCGGGCAACCTTGAGCCGGTGGCGCGTGCGTTATGTGAACGCTATGGCCACCTAGAAATGGTCATTGCAGGCGACGATGACCGCGCTACCCCTGGAAACCCTGGACGTCATGCCGCCAATGCTGCCGCGCTGGCAGTGGGGGCATTGGTGTTGTTCCCGGCTTGGCCGACAGAAGCCCCGCATAGCCTGACCGATTTTAACGACTTGGCGTGCTGGTATCGCCAACAAGGGGGCCGCCATGAGTGAGGTTAAACGTGAGCAGCAAAGCCACCTTGCGCTTGTTGGCCAACCGACTGCGCCGGAGATCGACACGTTAGAGCGCCCAAGCTATGCCGTGTACGAAGGGCAAACCCTGGTGGATGGCAAGCTGTTTCGAGCGGGCACATGGTTTCACGGCATCAAACAAGGCCAGGGTGATGATATTGGTCAACCGTTTGATCTATGGATTTGTGGCCCACTGCATGTGGATGCTGAAACGCTCAACAGTGATGACGGCAGCGTCGGCCGCTTACTGCGCTTTAAGCACCGGGGCAAGGTCATTGAATACGTCATGCCCATGGAAGCACTGGCCGGGAAGGGCGAGGAGATCCTAAAAGCCCTTTTCCGCCAGGGCTTAAAAGTGGAGTACCACCAGCGCCGCTATGTGCCTGCCTATATCGCCAGTCACCACGACTTAAAGCGCGTGCTGGCCACCACCACCAAACCGGGCTGGCACGATGCAAGCGGGGCGTTTGTACTCCCCGGCAAAATTTTAGGCGGTAAGGACGTGCGCTTTCAGGACAGCGGCAAGGGTGCCCACCTATTTTCTGAACGGGGCACGCTGGAAGGCTGGCAAAGCGAGCTAGCCCACTACTGCCAGGGCAACCCGGTACTGATTCTATCGGTTTGCTGCGCGTTGGCGGGGCCGCTGCTTTCAAAGGTAGGCGTAAACGGTGGTGGTGTGCATTTGGTGGGTGACTCATCGAGCGGTAAGTCACTGGCCCAGGCTATCGCCGCCTCAGTATGGGGCGACCCCAGTCGTTTTGCCGCGTCTTGGGATATGTCGCGGGGCGGTATCGAGATTGAGGCATCGTCCCGTAATGACACGGTGCTGATTCTGGACGAGATAAAACGTGCTGACCCCAAGCGGGTACAAGAAATGGCCTACGCCATCGCTAACGGCACCGGTAAAGGCACCATGACCCGCGAGCGGGAAGGGCGAACTAAGCTCTACTGGCGTGTTTTAGCGCTTTCCAGTGGGGAGCGGTCACTGTCTGAACATGCGGCCATTTCAGGTAATGCCGCCCACGCCGGGGCAGAGCTGCGCATGGTGGATGTTAACGCGGGCACACGCACCTACCGTGCCTTTGATGACGTTCACGGCATGAGCGGGGCTACCTTTCATAGAAAGCTAACCACAGCCACTGCACACCACTACGGCATGGTGGGGCCTGCGTTCGTGGAGCACCTCATTAAGGAAACCGACCCTGACTACTTTTATCAGCGGTTCGCTGAGGTGCGGGGAGGATTCAATTCTGACGGCCCGCAAGCGGGCAGGGTCGCGGATCGCTTCGCCATTATTGGACTAGCGGGAGAGCTGGCATCCACCTACGGGATTTTACCGTGGGAAGAAGGCACCGCCGCTAACGCATGTAGTCAGCTATTCCGCGAGTGGGTCGCCAGGGTTGGCGATGGGAACGCCGAAGATCGACAAATACTTAGCGCGCTATCGGACTTTATCGCTATGCACGGTGATAGTCGCTTTTCCAACATCGCCGCTGAGCTGCCTAATCCTGGCATCAAGCACCGTGCGGGTTACTACGAGATAGAGGACAGAAAACGCCTTTATCTGTTCAACCGTGCCTCACTAACAGAAGCGGCCGCGGGGTATGGCAGAGACCGCGTGATACGCACTCTGGAAACCTACAACGTGTTGGCCAAAACCGATAGTGGCCGCCGCCAGAAAAACTACCGCCTGCCAGGAGGAGGGAGCACGCGCTTTTTTGTCATTGATCCCGACAAGTTGGACGGCGAGCGAGGGGGCGAATGATGCAGAGGCTTTTTACGCGTGAACCTAGTTTCTGTGGCAACACTGGCTACAACGGCAACGCCCAGCAACCATGCGGGTTACAGGTGTTGCCTATTAATAAGAGAGGTGGCTACAAAGGCAACACATATCTTTATATCTATATAGATCCTGACTCTGTCTGTTGCCGTTTTAAAAAAGCGGCTACAGGTTGCCAAAAAAAATATCAATTAAATCAATGCTATTGCCGTTGTTGCCACGTTGCCCCCGTTTTTCAAAATCAGACAGGGGAATTATATATGGGAGGTATTGAGAACTATTCCCATATTTGCAAGGAGGCGACCCCTTTCCCTTCCTGGCAGGCGTTTTTCACCCAGCTAAACATTTCCCGTTGGTGGGGCCTTGGCTCCACCGTTTCACCCGCGCACCCATGCCAACCGTGAGGCCAACATGACCCAGCAGTCACCAGAAACCACCCCAGCCGCTAAACCGGAGAGTCAAAACATGGAAGCAGCCAACATGCGTTACTTTAAAGCCCCCGACATTGTTGCTACCGGGGTCACAGCGGCAGAACTAACCGCACAGGTGAATAGGGAGAGAGCCACTTACTTAATACGTCGTGAGAAGCTCGAAGATGTGACTAATGAGCTAACAAAATTACGGAAAACGCTGAGTGCGTTAGGCCAGCAAGAGAAAGGAGTGGATGCCGAATGGCGGCAAGAATTCGTGAAGGGCTTCGGCAAACAGAGCAAAGCGGTACGTGACAAGCTCAAGCAAAAGGGGCAGTGGGCCTCAGAAGCTAGCCAGATCAAGGAAATGATAGCGCTGCTGGAACCGCAAGCGGAATGGCTCAAAATGCAGACCCACGCTGCGCGCCTCTCGCTACGAATAACCGCGCGTCGCCTTGATGATCTTTCATCGCACAATCAGCTAATGAATAGCCTGAAAGAAATGAGTGAAAGCGAGAGCATGGCAAAATTTAGCGCTGCTGTGCCGCAGCTTTTTGAGCGTATCGAGGTAGGCACCTATAACGATACAAGTTTCATGATTGGACTAGGTATTGATGTTGCTATCCAGCCAGGGAAAAGCATCACGCCACACATGACCAATGATGATCACAGGCACGCATCCCGTGAAATTCGCCTGCGTCAGTACGCAGCGCTGGGTGAACTGCTGGTTAGTTTCTTGCCAGAAGTGGGTGGCCAACAAGCCATGCCAGCGACCCAGCTACCGCCGCGCCTCGAATGTGAGGCGGTAAAGGGTGAGTACGCATCAAGCCTGGGCTTTGCCCGCCGTTTAAAAGACCTTGAGCTGCAAATGGAGTATGTACCGAGCCTGGACGATTTAGATAGCGCCCAAGCCTAACCTCTGCTATTCACTAGCTTACGGCCAACGCCCCGCCTTTTTGCGGGGCTTTCGCATGTTAGGGCTAGGAATCCAAGCTCTGGCTGTCGTCCACCCGTTCAAGCGGGAGAGACGCATGTGCTAGTTTATATCCATTATTTTTTGGAGAAAAACAGCAATGGAAGTCACTATCGGTAATGATTCTGAATTGATCAGGCAGGCTCAAGGTATCCGTTATCAGGTGTTTACACGTGAACAGCAGATTCCTGCAGAGCTTGAACTGGATGGACTGGATGAGGAATCATTCCACGCGCTGGTAACGGACAACGGTGAACCCATTGCAACGGCCCGGCTAACAGTGAAAGAAGACGGCTCTTCTACCATGGCCAGGATAGCGGTCAGTGAGGTATGTCGAGGAATGGGCGTCGCTTCGAAAGTTGTTCAGGCAATGATGCAATATGCCCAGGAGTTAGGTGTCACTTCCATTGAGATCCATGCCCACACTTACCTTAGAGATTACTACGAAAGGTTTGGATTTGAGTTCATCAAGGAAGTAGAAGTCGTGGGCGAACATCAACTGATTGAAATGCGGTATCAGACAGCGCATTCATAACCAAACATTCTCAAGGTCGCTCTAGCGGCAGTTTTGACAGTCATAGGCGTTCGCCCTAACCGCGACCTACGGCGCGCTATCGCTTCGCAGCTCAGAAGATAAGATCCGTGGCCGCCAGTACACCGCGCTAAGTAAGGATGCTGCATCGGCGAAAGAAGCTGGTAGGTGACCAACGCCCCGCCTTTGTGCGGGGCGTTGTCGTGTTAGGCAGGTAGAAAGGAGGGCGGAAGGGTAGCCAGCCTTGTACGAGCGCCTACAGGCCTTCATGCGGCGATGTTGCCAGCCAATCTGCCCCACACCGGCCGCGACCCACGCCGCGCCATCGTCACCCCGCCCCGCCCGCGCGCTAAATGTAGTGGTTTTTATGCACCTCTGCACCCGCCGCCAAGCCGCGCCACTGCTGGGCTGGCTGGTGGAAAATCGGTGCATGAAAATCATGCGTTTTCATGCGAGGTTATGCAGTTTCAATGGATAGGATGGGGAGCAATTAGCTAAAGCTGGGCTATCGGCTGGCCGATAGCTAAAAAGGGCATTCTTGATAAGGCCTAGCAGTACCGAGGTGTTACGGTGAGTAGTGACACAAAATGATCTAAAGTCTCAGATCATTGGGTTGTACAGACCTAGAAAAATGGTGAATACTGCTTAAATATAATGAAGCATGAGTGCATGACTGATGAGAGTTTACTAGCTTGCAATTATTGAACTTTTGAACACCAACCCCTCAATTGGAGTTGCTGAGACGCATTATCATTATTTTTTTACAGGGGCTTAGCCGCTCCAGCTAAGCTTTTCCATGAGCCATTAAACTCAATGTTCAGGTTAGTCCAGACGCGCAGTGGGTATGCAGGAAAATGGAGCAAGCACAAAAAAAACAAATCTTAAATATAATTATTTTAATGGGTAGTAGCATTATAGGATTGAGTGATCTTGCAGGCTGTATTTACAGAAGAAAGTAACGATATGTTTTAAACATAGAATGAACCGTTTAGTAAATGTTAATTTCAAATAAGAGCATATATGACGATAAATTACAGACCATTAATCGAATCTTTGGCTTTATGGCTAAAAGAACAGGCTCATGCAGTACGTGTTATAGGCGGGATATTTCTACTTTTGGCCTTGGTTCTGGGGATTGTTTGGAGCATGGGTGTAGAGCTGGAGCCTATTGCGTTCGTTTTAAGCTTGTTGGCGTCTGTATTTCTCTCCTTGCCTTCTGTAGCTGAGTACATACTTCCTGACCGAAAGCCAATCCGTCATATGTCTTTCGATGAGCTTTTGCGCTTGATTGACGAAGAAGAGCCAAGTGCTTGGAAAGTTTTGCATACAGATTGGGCTGCTGAAGCATTTCTACGCTCTGATCCTAGATTGCGCTTTAGAACGAGGAACGACGAGGTGGGCGTCGAATGTGATGATTTTAAAGAGCCTTGGGCAAATCAACATCCCAACCCTAGAGCGATTACTTATTGGTACGACTACTTTTATGATGGGAATTTAATTGAGAGATTCATACTAGTTGATGTGGATGGCAATAGGGCGACATTGCCGCTTCCAAAGCCGGGAACTACATATGTTCCCATGAGGCTATATCGTATAGCCAAGATATTTGAGAGAAATAATGAAGTTGATGACTATATGCAGCGTTCGGGCTTATCGATTCATGACTCTTAATCGTCAGTACAGCAACAGATTTTTCGTTGTAGCTTTAAAGCCATGCTTGCTGAGTGTCTTAGTTATTCACTAAAAAGTTGGATTAAAATTGAAACTATTGAAATCTCTTCTACCTGAAATACTAGGAATGCTTTTTGGTATCATCATATTGGCATTTTCTTATTTGTTGATTTTATTTGTGCTTCAAGTTGAAAGATCAGGTTTCTACTTGGAGATTATAAGTGGTATGAATGCAACGTCAATAAGTATATTTGTGGCTGTTTTTCTTTTTCTTGTTAAAGAAGTGCTGGAGTATAGAAGGAAAAGAAAAGCAAGATTAAGAAAGATTGGCGCGCTGAAAGCTATTATCTCAGAAGAGATAGAGTTGAATCATTGGACTTGGCTAAAAATCAAAGATTTAATAGAAACAGTAAAGAGTGAGCCTAGTGATACGCTATACAAAATAATTAAGTCAACATCAGGCACAGAGAAGTTCGAGTACTATAATAAAGATGGTGGAGGTGGGCAGTCTTTCCCAAAAGTATATGAGCATTTAATAGATAAACACCTCACTGAAATTGCTGAGTTAAATGAGAATTTTTATATTGCTGCCATTAACTACACTAAAGCTTTGGCAGAACTTAGTCATTTGAGGGCTGGTGCATACGATTTTATTCATGAGACACCGCAAGGAAGGCATTATGTCGAAGGTTTTGTTAGCTACGCATCGGATCAGCTTCCAAAAATATTCACAGATATGGAAAAGTGTTATCAAATTTGTAGTGGGGAGGAACTTTATAAACACCGAATGCGATGAAGGAACGCTTGATGATTTTTGTTAAGTGTTATGCACAGGAATAATATCCTTTTTACTATGTTACATAATAGAGAGTTATTTATCACTGTTTAGCAAAGTGCTATGTAACTAGGAGGCCTTAAAATGTTTGAAAAGCTATTCGATGTTTTTTCAAGACGTGAGCAGAAGCCCTCGAAGGTGGTGGTTAAACCGCTAACTAAGGAGTTTCGAAACAGGGTTTTGATGTTGCTGCATGACACTCTGCAATATCAATTTTACGCATTTTTGGGTGGACTGCACCAGAAGGCTGCATATCTCTATGGCACATTTGGGCTCTCCGAAACATCTTCTCATTCATCGCCGGAAGATGATTTGCTGAATTTTTTAGACACCTGCAGTGATGAACATTTTCTTGATATGATTGAGCTAATCTTTCGCTCGAATCTCCCTGGTATTACGTGGCCTGATAATCCACTAATTCAGGGCATCAACGATTTTTTACGTATTGACGCACTGCCTTACCATCTGACCGGATACTCAATGGAAGAAATTGAATCATCTTTCCATGGCACTCCGGCCATGTCGATGCGAATTGCTGAATTTCCTCAAATCATTCGTAAGGATAGCGAGGTGTTGCATCAAAGCGCGATGGAGCCCGCACTTACACTGTTGAATGCACCAGAGTTTAAGCATGCAAATGACGAGTTTTTGAAGGCGCTGGAAGATCATCGAAAGAGAGATCATCGAGATTGCCTCACTAAATGTGGCAGCGCGTTTGAAAGTGTAATGAAAGTGCTCTGTGCTAAGAACTCGATTCCATTCAGGGAAACAGACTCCGCTTCTGTGCTGCTCAAGGCGTTGTTGGGTAATGGACAGCTTGATCAATTCTGGGAACAGCCTTTGATTTTGATAGCAACTCTTAGAAATCGCCTAAGTTCATCGCACGGGGCCGGAGCTCAAGCCAAAGTCATATCGGAGCATGTGGCCACATACACAGTGAATTCAACGGCCTCTGCTATACTACTCCTTTGCTCTGAGTTTGGGTGAAAAGTGTCACATAACAAATATTTGGAAAACTATTTTAGTTGAAAAAATTAAGATTAACTGGGGTGCACAATTTGCTTTTGAAGTTGTACTGTTCCAGCTTGATCCACAGCAAGCTATATATTATTCGTTGTTGTTGGCGGTATTAGACAATTAGATAAGGCCCAAACTAGAGGGCGGTATCAAAAGGAGATCAAGATAAAAAATGGCTAACTTTATAGAAACTGAAATGTTGCCCGTCAGCAAGTATTTGGCTACCTCTAAGATTGTTAGGGTTCCAGAGTTTCAGAGAAGCTACGCTTGGACAGAAGAAGAAGTGTCCCAGCTCTGGGATGATGTCGTAGAAGCTATTGAAAATCAGAGAGGTGAGTATTTTATAGGCCCAATAGTCGTTAAGAATTCAGGCGAATTTTTAGAGCTTATTGACGGGCAGCAACGATTAACTACGGCCCTGATTTTGATCAGTATTATTCGCAGAATGTTCAGGTTTTCAGGAGATAATGAACGAGCGGACTGGTTTAGAAATAAGTTTTTTGGTGAACAGGATATAATGACACTAAAAACTTCCGAAAAATTTTTTATGAATGAGGAAAATAATGATATTTTCAGAATTTTCGTCATTGCGGACGCAACAAAAGATCAGATTAAAGCAAGACAGAAAGTTTATCTCAAGAAAAACTCAAACTATCTGCTCTTGCAATCAATTTTATCGCTTTGGGATCTTGTGGAAAGTTATATAGCAGGTAATGAAAATAAGTTGTTGGAACTGCATAATTACCTTTTTGAGAAAGTGAAAATACTAGTGCTGAGTGTTCAAGATGAAGCTGACGCCTATGTTATTTTTGAGACTTTGAATGATCGTGGCAGATCTCTCGATACTATGGATTTGCTTAAAAATCATTTGTTTTCAAAATCAAAAAGCTATATTGATGAAGTAAAAGAAAAGTGGAGTTCAGTTAAAGAGAATTTGTTGGAAATAGATCCTAAAAACAGGTTTTTGTCGCATTTCTGGTCTTCGTTCTATGGGAGAAGTTCAAAAACAGGTTTGTTCAGACTTATTAGAGATCAAATATCTTCACCACAAGATGCAGTAGGGTTTTCTAATAAGATAGCTAGCGCTTCACGCATATATTCTGCTTTACAAAATCCAAGTAGTTCATATTGGGATAATCACGAACAAGAAACACGAAAGCATGTGCTGACATTGAGGCTTTTAGATTCGCAGCAAAGCTTGCCTGTTTTGATGGCTGCATCAGACAAATTCGAGATCAATGAGTTTAAAAAATTAACTCACGTCTTAGTGGTTATGGCTGTTAGATACAATCTCATTTGTGAAGGTCGAACAGGTGTGTCATCCAATTATTACTCGGAAATACCGAAGAAAATTAGAAACGGAGAGTACTCTAAATCTGCTCATGTATTTAGGCATTTAAAACCGATTTATCCCAGTGATGATGAGTTTTTTACTTCATTTATTACAAAAACGCTATCAGATACAAAACGTGCTAGATACTTATTGATAGAGATTGAGAACAATTTATCTGGCGAAGAAAAAGTTGTGAATTCTGACCCAGATAAAGTAAATCTGGAACATGTTATGCCGAAAAACGGAAATCAGTTTTGGACTTCTGAAATGACAGGTATTGATAATGAATCTAAAGGCTATTACGTGAATCGCCTCGGAAACATGGCGTTGGTATCGAAAGATAAAAACAAAAGGGTCGGTTCAAAGTCGTTTGAAGAAAAGAAAGAACAATTATTTTCTTTACAAGTTGAATTCAAACTAACACGCATTATAGCGGAAGCCAAGACATGGGATAAAGAAGCTATTGATAATAGACAAACGTTGTTAGCTAACGAGGCGATTAAAACATGGGCAGTTGAAGTCGTATAAAAATGGCGTATTCGGCTAGCTAAGCCTGTGGCTTCGCTAGCCACATATCCGACTGTTATACGAGTGTCGGCTAAAATATTCCATTGGGCTAAATAACCCATATGTGTTACGAAAAAAGCCGTCAGTGATTGGGGCTATATAAGAGAAGCCGTTAGCTGCTACCGACGTAGGTGCTGGTATACAGCGTGGTATATTGTTTTTTTATTATTTAATTTAAGCACATTAAAATCATGTAGTTATTTGATTTTATCGACTCCTGCCAGGGACGCCAATAAAATAGTTATGTTTTTCATTCCTTTCTAGAATTCACCTTCTTTGTGTTTCGACCCCACAGACGACACCATAAGAAACGCTTGCTTAAAAGCTCGTATAAGCTGCTTCCATCAGCAGGGCTAACTAAGTACGAGTGCCAGCCAGACGCCCAGCCCTAGCTTATTTTTGGATTGGGCATCATGTGGTTAATCGTTAATAACCGCACTACACTTTGACCCACGTTGGGTTTTGCAATGGGCCTAGTCGCATTAATGGTGTGCTCAGCATCACTTTGGGTACCGCATGACTACTCCCAATTGATCCAATCACACGAAGTCCTTTAACTCCACGCGATTGAAGTCTCCTGTTTTGGCCGTTCTTTCTTGCGATTAGCTCTCTGTTTTTAGCAAGCAGATAACCGGTTTTTCTGAGTATCAAACACATCCATGAGGATAGGAGATACGTCCTTGAGCCATCACGAAATTCATAGAACTAATCGCGTCGGGTGGTTGCGTGCGTCTGTGCTTGGTGCCAATGATGGCATCGTTTCTACAGCGAGCCTTATTATTGGCGTGGCAGCAGCTTCAGCGTCACAAGAGAGTATTCTTTTAGCAGGCGTTGCTGGTTTAGTGGCAGGCGCTATGTCCATGGCAGCGGGTGAGTATGTATCCGTAAGCTCCCAGTCAGATACTGAAAATGCAGACGTAGCACTGGAAAGAAAATCGCTAGAAGATGATTTTGAGTTCGAGCAGCAAGAGCTTGCCGACATCTATGAACAAAGAGGTGTAGAGCCTCGGCTGGCACAACAGGTTGCAGAACAATTAATGAAACACGATGCGCTTGGTGCGCATGCCCGGGATGAAATTGGCATTTCTGTCGATGGCAACGCACGGCCAATTCAGGCTGCTCTTTCGTCAGCAGGGTCTTTTTTAGTAGGTGCGGCGTTGCCGTTAGGGGTCGCATGGTTAGCACCTGTGCATCTACTTATTGTGCTTGTCGCACTTTCATCATTAGTTTTTCTGGCGGCTCTGGGTAGCGTGGCTGCTCGTGCAGGCGGTGCCTCCACGATGGTTGGTGCCATCAGGGTAACCTTCTGGGGGGCTTTAGCCATGGCATTAACGGCAGGTGTCGGACGGATTTTCGGTGTCGTTGCATAACGTTAGTTGGATAAGGCTGGTTTTCGTTCAAGGCGGCGCTTCGTGATTACGGATAAGCAATTGCCAGCCCTAGACTGAACACCGTTGGCTGATGTCCAGCTCGCTCTGGTAGACCATCGTCGATATATCCAGCAGTTCCAGTACGCTGTGAACAGGTGGCCATGCGATGCAGGCGTTTCGGCAATCTGGCTTAAACACTCGATATCAATATTCCCGCGTTGAACAAAATCAGATGATAGCTACAGAGTACAAAAATTAACGGACGCTTAACGCAAGATTTTCCTAGTTAAATTTAGATTCTGTAGAGTGCTTTATTAATTTTTTATTTTGCATCGGCGATATTAAGGACTGCTTCGAATCCATCTTGTTTGCCTTTTGCAGGAGACTGCAGGTGTAAATGTATGTTGGCACCTGTGGCAATGGCATCTGCAATAGCGAGACCGAGACCAGAGCCAGACGCATCGGTTTTTGAGCGAGTAAAGCGGTTACGTAGCAGGTTGAGCTCATCTGCTGGCACGATATTTCCGCTATTGCGTACCCGAAAGTTACCGTCAGCGGATAGGATAACCTCCACAGGATGTTGGTGTGAGCCATGTTTGATCGCATTCTCGATCAGATTTCGAACCAGAATGGCGAAGGCATCAGGGTCGAGAAAAGAGTTCATTTCTCCCGCGGGCAGTGTCAGTGAAATTCTTCCCGGAGTCTGGCTTTCAAAATCCGCCACTATCAGGGCCAGAATGGGCACCAAGTTGTGCGTACGTTGCGCAATAGCGCCACCGCCTTCGGCTTTGGCCAGTTCGAGTAGTTTCTCCGAGAGTGCTGATAGGCTACGCAGTGCGACCTCCACTTCAGTAACATTATCCCTTAGCGCGTCACTATGGAGCTGGGTTTTCAAACGTTGAACCTTGGCAAGCGCCGTTGCCAAAGGGGTGCGTAATTCATGGGCACTATTAGCCGTAAAGCTGCGCTCAGCCTCAAGCGCACGCTGTAATCGTTCCAGCAAGCGGTTGACTGCGGCGGCAATGGGTTCAAATTCTCTAGGTAACTGATCAGCCGCTAAGGGAGTAAGATCTCCCGCCCCTCGGGATTCTATCGATTGCTTGAATTCAACCACTTGCCGCAACGAGCGCCAGACAATCCACCAGACCCCCAACAGGCTAATCGGAATCAACAATATCAGTGGCAGTAGCAATGCCAAGCCTGCTTCCAGGGCGGCTTCGTGTCGGTGGGTTAGCGGCTCGGCTACTTCTATGAAGAGGGTGCCACTAACAGCGGATGCGCCGTATATCCTGTGTGTAGAGGTATTTGAAAATCCTTCCAGAGGAAATGCGTTAAAAGCGCTGAGGTCGGCATCGTGAGATTGTAATAATAGGTTGCCTTGGCTATCTCTCACCAAATAAGTGAGGTATTCGTCGTGCTTTTTTAGGGTGGGCGCTATTCGATTTCTCGAATTGTTTTCTCGGTTCAGAATGTCAGTAACGGCCAATGGCAGAATGCGTTGGGCGGTTTCTTCAAGGGCGCTGTCGAAAACTTCATTCATTTCGTGTTGTGCGATAAGTCCAGAGGCCGTCACACCGCACAACCAGAGTAAAGTGACACCCAGGGTGAGGCCAACGCCGAGGCGTTTTTGTAAACTATTTTTATTGGCCATGTATTTCCAGTCGGTAGCCCATACCTCTCACCGTGACAATAGCATCGTGCCCCAGCTTTTTACGCAAACGGCTGACATAAACTTCGATGGTATTACTTTCTATTTCTGCCCCGAATGCGTAGAGGCGATCCTCAAGCTGTGAGCGTGACAATAAAATGCCGGGTCGCTGGATGAAACCTTCGAAAATCGCCCACTCTCGGGCTGTAAGCTCGACAGGCTGACCGTTGCGATGAATGCGGTGATCGTTCAGATCCACCACCAGGTTCCCAACATGGATGATTGGATTGGGATTGCCCCGGTAACGACGAGCTACCGCTGATACCCGAGCAGAAAGTTCAGAAAGATCAAAGGGCTTTATCAAATAGTCGTCGGCACCGGCGTTAAGTCCTTCTACTCGGTCAGAGACTTGGTCTCTGGCCGTTAGAATAATGACAGGTGCTGAATTTCCAGCGGTCCTGAGCTTGCGTAAAAAAGTCAGGCCATGGCCGTCCGGCAGCATAAGGTCGAGCAGGATAAGGTCGTAGGCAGTGGCCTTAACGCTGGCATCGGCAAAGCCCAGGGTTTGTACCCAGTCTACTGCGTGACCGTCATCGGCGATCTGATCGCGAACCGCTTCGCCAAGGCCGACCGTGTCCTCAACCAGTAGTACCCGCATTATTCACCTCTTATCTCACTTTCATATCTTCTTGTGGAAAAGATATTACCGCAAGTACCTGACATTGGCCTGAACAACACGGCTATGTCTGTTCTTTTGTCTGTCTTGCTTACAACCTGCATTTCAGCTTTCTGCGGATTATTAGCCGCGTTCAGGTCAGTGTCAGGTAAAGCTCATAACGTACGCGTTGTGACCTCTCGAGGAGATATCAAATGAAGACGAAAACAGTGGTTTTAAGCCTTGCCTTAGCCTTCATGAGCGCATCGCTGCTGGCAGATGATGACTGTAATGATCCGATGACCAACTGGCAGCCCCAGGAAAATTTACGCCAAAAACTGGAAGCTGAAGGCTGGACGGTATACCGCATCAAGGTGGACGACGGGTGTTATGAAGTGAAGGGGGAAGCACCTGGGGGCTTTCGTGCAGAAGCATCGTTTTCTCCCGCATCACTGATGTTGATGGAATTGGAACGAGAGGATGACGACGAAGATAACGATGATGATCGTTACCGCAATAACAGCGAAAAACGTGAAGGTACGCCGGGCAGTAACCCTTCGGCAGTATCTCGTAATGGCATTGTCAGTGGTCGCCCCAGCGTAACGGTTGAATGACCGGAAAGATGTTTAGCTGACCACCCTTTTATCAGGAGAGCGAAGATGAAACAGATTTTATCAGCCGTTGGCTTGGTCATCGCACTCGCCACCGCTTTAGCCATGCCTGCTTTTGCTCAGGCGCGTGAAGTAACTTTTACGATTGAGATGAAGAACTACGGTGGCGATGGTGCGTATCTGGCACTGTACCTTGCTGATGGGGAGGGACAGTATCAAGGGACTCTCTGGGTAGCTGGGGAAAAATCCAAATACTACAGTCACTTGAGTGGCTGGGCGCGTGGGAGTGGGTTGAATGCGGCCGAATATGATGGTCTAACCGGTGCGAGTTTAGCCAGTGGGCGCACTCTGAAAATCAACCTAGATCTAGATGATGCATTGATCGACAGTGGCTACGAGATACGGATTGATACTGCCGTTGAAGATATGCGCGATCATCGTGACGACATCGCCGTGCCGCTAACCAGCGAAAGCGCCGGACAACCGCAGGCAGGGCGTGGTTATATTCAATCGTTTCAATACGACCTTTGACAGGTGTGAGCAGGAGATAGCGCTATGTTACGACGGCTGCATGGACTCCCTGGTCTGCTTGTCGCATTGATTCTTACGGTGCTGACCATTTCGGGAGCAATTCTGGCACTAGCACCTGCGATGGATCGCGCTGCGGCAATGATTCCTGCTGCTGGTGAAGTGAGCGTGGCTGAGCTGGCAGGGCGGGTGGTGACCCATTACCCGGGAACCGAGCAGATCGTGCGTGGCGCGTCTGGTGAGGTGATCGTCTATTACTACCGCGATGGCCAGCCTGGAGCAGACCTAGTTAGCCCGTTGACCGGAGAGGGCATTGCACCCTTTGAGCCTTCGGTGTTTTTTATCTGGATGAAGGATCTGCATCGTTCGCTTCTGCTTGATAACGCCGGGCGAATGCTGGCTGGAATCATGGCCGCGGTGATGGTACTGCTGTGTATATCGGGAGTTTTGCTACTGGTTCGGCGTAGCGGTGGCTGGAAGGGACTGTTAAAGCCATTAACCGGTTCCGGTGGCACACGTATTCACACTGAACTGGCGCGATTTGCCGTTCTTGGGTTGCTGTTGTCGGCATTGACTGGCAGCTATATGTCAGCACAGCGTTTTGGTCTATTGCCCGAACCTATTGAGGCCGAGCCCATCTTTCCGGCTGAGGTCTCGGGCGGGCAGCCAGCACCGGTGGCAAGCCTGAATGCCCTCAAGAATGTTGACCTCAGTGATCTGCACGAATTGGTGTTTCCTTATCAGGGTGACATCCAGGATGTCTATTCTCTAACGACCCGAGAGGGAGCTGGGTTTGTCGATCAGGCGAGTGGCGAGCTGCTGAAGTATCAGCCGCGCTCTAAGGGTAGCGTGTTCCAACAATGGATGGTCGGTCTGCATACCGGTGAGGGGCTGTGGTGGTTGGGTCTAATACTGGGTGCGTCGGCGCTTACCGTACCGGTGCTTTCATTGACTGGGGTGAGCATCTGGTGGCAACGGCGGCGGTCATCAGGGCTGATGCTGGATAACGCCGATGTTGCTCAGGCGGATATCATTATTCTCGTTGGCTCTGAAGGTAACACCACCTGGGGCTTTGCCCGTGAGCTTCAGGCGAGCCTGAAAAAAGCAGGTTTTCAGGTGCATTGCAGCGAGATGAACGCATTGGCTGATCACTATCCACAGGCGTCCATGCTGTTTGTGCTGACGTCGACCTATGGTGACGGCGATGCACCTGGGACAGCACAGCGGTTTATGACCAAGCTTAATGATTTCGAGGATAAGAAAGCGCTGAAATACGCAGTGTTGGGTTTTGGCGACCGCCAGTTCCCGAAATTTTGTCAGTTTGCTGTGGATGTGGATGTCGCGCTGGATAAAAAAGGGCTGGCACGCTTATATTCCCTCGAACGGATTGATCGGTGCAATGCTGCGCAATTCAGTGAATGGGGCGACAGAATCAGCGAGCAGATGGGCGTTCCATTTACGCTTACCTATGAGCCATTGCCACCCGCGACGGTAACGCTGGAATTGGTAGAGCGCGCGGATTATGGGCTGGCTGTTCAGGCGCCGACCAGTATCATGCGTTTCAAAGCGACAGGCGCGAAGCAGGGGCGATGGTCGACGTTTCTCTCGCGAAAAAGCTCGCTACCGCTATTTGAAGCTGGCGACCTGCTTGGCGTTATACCTCCTAATGGGCAGACAGCTCGGTTCTATTCTTTGGCATCTTCTGATTCAGACGGGCTACTGGAGATATGTGTCCGCAAACAGCCCGGCGGCTTGTGTTCTGGTTATCTTCACGGGCTTAAACCGGGGGACTCTATCAATGGCTTTATTCGTCATAATCCCGAATTTCGGCCAGCGATGGGGAGTCATGCGACTATCTTGATTGGGGCGGGGGCTGGGATTGGCCCGCTGGCGGGGTTTATTCGCCGTAATACCGCCCGCAACCCGATGTATCTATATTGGGGTGGGCGCAATGCAGAATCGGATTTTCTCTATCAACCCGAACTGGGTAATTATCTCAACGACCGCCGTTTGACCGGGCTCAGTACGGCATTCTCTCAGTCTGATCAGCGAGTTTACGTTCAGGATAAGCTTAGGCAGGATCAGATAGCGGTGCGTCGCATGGTCGATGCTGGCGCTCAGATTCTGGTTTGTGGTGGCAGAGGGATGGCTGCCGGGGTTAAGCAGGCTCTGGAAGATATTCTCAGGCCGTTAGCTATTGACGTTGCAACGCTAAAGTCCCAAGGACGATACCTTGAAGACGTTTATTGAAATGATGAGGCAACTGATACGCCGATATTGATCTCGATCAACTAACGGTGCTGCGCTGATTGAAACTCCTCGTACAAGTGCGGTCGGTGAACTATCTTGTCCAAGCAGGTTTGAGCTGGGCAATGCCGCTGACTGCCGAGTTGTTTAGACGCTCAGAAAGGCTTTGAGTGTGAAGTTGACGACAGGAGACGCACCATGGCTAAGGATGATAAGTCAACGCCTGTATCGGAAAGTGATCTCGCCTCGCGGTTCCCGACTGCCTATACCATCCTCTTCGGCCTGATCATTGTCGTCGCTGCTTTGACCTGGATTATTCCGGCCGGACAATATGATCGTGTCATGAATGAGGAGGTCGGGCGCGAAGTGGCCGTGCCCGGCACTTATCAAACCGTTGACCCCAACCCCCAGGGCGCGGTCGAGGTTATGCTGGCTCCCACCGCCGGGTTCTACGATCCGGACAGTTACGTGGCCAATGCCATTGATGTGGCGCTGTTCGTTTTGTTCCTGGGGGGCTTTCTGGGGGTGATGAACGCAACCGGCGCCATCGATACCGGCATCCGCAGTGCCATGAGACATCTGCAAGGCCACGAAATCTGGGTAATCCCTATCTTGATGACCCTGTTCGCCCTGGGTGGAACGACTTATGGTATGGCGGAGGAAACACTCGCCTTCTACGCCATCCTGATACCGGTGATGCTGGTGGCTGGATACGACACTGTTACTGGTGTTGCCATTATTCTGCTCGGCGCCGGGATCGGCGTACTGGGCTCCACCATCAATCCCTTTGCCACCGTTATCGCGGCTAACGCCGCAGGCATACCGTTTACCGATGGTATCGTGCTGCGTTTTATCCTGCTGATTGGTGGCCTGCTGATCTGCATCGGTTATGTCATGCGCTATGCCCACCGTGTCAAAGCCGACTCCTCCCGCTCGGTGGTGGCCAAGCAGTGGGGCGCCCACCGTCAACTGTTTCTGCAAGGGCACGATGAAGAGAGTCATAGCGCAAGCCTGACCCGGACTCAGATCATTGCGCTGATTATCTTCGGATTGACTTTTGTCATCATGATTTGGGGCGTCTCCTCCCAGGGCTGGTGGATGGCGCGTATGGGAGCTCTGTTCTTTGGTGCCGCCATTGTGATTGGCCTCATTGCCCGGCTGGGCGAAAAGAAATTGACCGGTAGTTTCGTCGATGGCGCCCGGGATTTGCTCGGAGTTGCACTGGTGGTGGGCCTCGCCCGTGGCATCGTGGTGATCATGGAGCAGGGTATGATTGCCGATACCATTCTGCACAGCGCAGAAACCTCGCTGGGTGGTCTGCCGGAGCTGGCGTTTATCAACCTCATGTTCTGGATTGAGGTCGGCATGAGTTTCTTCGTGCCGTCTTCCTCCGGGCTGGCCGTCCTGTCCATGCCGATTCTGGCACCGCTGGCGGATTTCGCCAATGTTGGGCGCGATCTGGTAGTGACGGCTTTCCAGGCTGCCAACGGGCTGGTCAATCTGATCAACCCTACCTTTGCGGTTGTGGTTGGCGGACTTGCTATCGGGCGGGTGTCCTACGATCGCTGGCTCGCCTTTATCTGGCCTTTGCTGCTTATTCTGACCGTGTTTATCAGCGTGATTATCAGCATCGGGACACTGTTTTAAACACTATTTTAAACACTGTTTTGAACACTGGTTAAAAGGAATTTTGTCATGTCTGAACAAACTCTTGGAGTGCACTCAGAAACCGGAACTCTGCGCCAGGTGATTGTCTGTCGGCCCGGGCTGGCCCATCGGCGGCTAACGCCGTCAAACTGCGACGCCTTGCTGTTTGATGATGTGTTCTGGGTTAAGCAGGCACAAAAAGATCACGATGTGTTTGCCAATCTGATGCGCAGCAGGGGGACCGAGGTACTGGATGTCAATGAGCTACTGGCACAAACGCTGGAGATTCCCGAAGGACGGGGCTGGATTCTGGATCATCGGATTAACTGGAATCATATCGGCGTTGGCATGGTGTCGGATCTGCGGGCCTGGATGGACGAGCTGCCCGGTGGTGAGTTGGCGAAGTTTCTGATCGGAGGTCTTGAGGTAACGGATCTGCCTTTTGATTCGGCGGGGCTGTTTGGTAACCATCTCGGACCATTCGGATTTGTATTGCCTCCGCTGCCGAATTTCCTGTTTACCCGGGATAACAGTGCCTGGGTTTATGGCGGGGTAACACTGAACCCGATGCACTGGGCTGCCCGCCAGCCAGAAACCCTGCTGATGACCGCTATTTATAAATTTCACCCGAAATTTGCCGGCAAGGTGACGGTGCATTGGGGGGATCCGTTGCAAGACCATGGCCTGGCCACCCTGGAGGGTGGGGATATCATGCCCCTAGGTAATCGCACGGTGCTGGTGGGCATGGGTGAGCGATCTTCGCCCCAGGCCATTGGTCAGCTGTCAAAGGCTCTGTTCGATGGCGGCATGGTCGATCGGGTGATTGCCTGCCAACTGCCCAAATCCCGCTCAGCCATGCACTTAGACACGGTATTCACCTTCTGTGGTGGCAACGTGGTGACGGCCTTCAAGGAGGTGGCGGATGCCGTGGTCTGCTATGACCTGAGGCCCGGCGAAGGTGGCAAAACATTGGCCTTCAAGCAGGATCGCCGCCATCTGTTTGAGGTGGTGGCCGAGATTCTCGGGTTCCCGGCGCTGGAGGTTGTACCCACGGGGGGGGATAGCCCGGAAGAGCGCGAGCGCGAACAGTGGAACGACGGTAACAACGTACTGGCACTGAGCCCCGGGGTGGTGGTGGGTTATGACCGCAACGACGATACCAATGCTGCGCTTGAAGCAGCGGGCATAGAAGTGCTGGCCATACCCGGCGCAGAGCTGGGCCGGGGCCGAGGCGGAGGGCGCTGCATGAGTTGCCCAACCATCAGGGATGCTGTCTGACTGCTAAGGAGAAGGTCCATGGCATTTAATCTCAAGAACCGACATTTTCTGACGCTGCGGGATTTTACGCCGCGCGAAATCAGTTTCCTGCTGAAATTGTCCGCTGATCTTAAAACCGCCAAGTACGCTGGCACTGAGGTGCCAAGGCTGCAGGGCAAGGACATTGCGCTGATCTTCGAGAAGAACTCCACGCGAACCCGGGTCGGGTTCGAGGTGGCCGCCTATGACCAGGGTGCGCGAGTGACTTATCTGGGGCCCACTGGCACCCACATAGGCCACAAAGAATCGGTGAAAGACACCGCGCGGGTGCTTGGACGGGTCTACGATGCCATTGAGTATCGAGGTTTCGGGCAGTCGGTTGTGGAGGAGCTGGCCCAGTATGCTGGTGTGCCGATCTACAACGGTCTGACCAACGAGTTCCATCCGACCCAGATTTTGGCAGATTTACTAACCATGCAGGAGCAGGTGGAAAAACCGTTGCGCGAGATAGCCTTTGTGTTTATCGGCGACGCCGCCAACAACATGGGCGATAGCTTGCTGATCGGCGGCGCCAAAATGGGTATGGACGTGCGGCTGTGCGCGCCTCAGGCCTGTTGGCCGAAACAGGCGGTGCAAGACGAGGCAAAGGCGCTGGCGGCGGAAACCGGAGCTCGCATCACCATCACCGATGATATTGACGCCGCCGTTGCCGGTGTCGACTTTGTTTATACCGATGTCTGGGTCTCGATGGGTGAACCACAAGAAAAGTGGGCCGAACGCATCAAGCTGCTGATGCCTTACCAAGTCAATGCGGCCCTGATGGCGAAAACCGGCAATCCCCGGGTGCGATTCATGCACTGTTTGCCAGCTTTCCACAACACCGAAACAGTGGTTGGCAAAGAGATTCAGGAGGCTCATGGCATTGATGCCATGGAGGTGACTGACGAAGTATTTGAAAGTCCGGCCTCCATTGTTTTTGATCAGGCCGAGAACCGGATGCATACCATCAAAGCCGTCCTCGTGGCGACCCTGGGAGACTGACATGTTGGTGGTCGCAGCTTTGGGCGGTAACGCTCTTCTGAAACGCAGCGAGCCGCTGACTGCGGTGGTTCAGCGCAACAATGTGAAAACGGCGGCACTGTCGCTGGCGGATATCGTTCGAGCCGGACACGACCTGGTGATTACCCATGGCAATGGGCCGCAAGTGGGGTTGCTGGCGTTACAGGGCGCGTCCTACAAGCCGGATGAAGCCTACCCGCTAGATGTTCTGGGCGCGGAAACCGAAGGTATGATCGGCTATATGATCGAACAGGAACTGGAGAATGCTCTGGAGCATGACCGACCCGTCGCGACGCTGCTGACGCAAGTGGTGGTAGACCCGAAAGATCCGGCTTTTGCCAAACCGACCAAGTTTGTCGGGCCTGTCTATGAGCGCGAGGAAGCTGAGCGCCGGGCGGCTGGTGCGGGCTGGAGTATTGCGCCGGACGGTGACAAATGGCGGCGTGTGGTACCCTCTCCCAAACCCCTCGAAATACCCGATCTGCGCGTGCTGCAGCTATTGCTGGAGCAGGGCGTGGTCGTGGTCTGCACCGGCGGTGGCGGAATACCGGTGCTGCGGCAGGAAGACGGCAGCCTGATGGGCGTTGAAGCGGTCATCGATAAGGATGCCGCCAGCGCATTGTTGGCCAGAAAACTGGGGGCGGATGCGTTGCTCCTGTTGACCGATGTGGATGCAGTCTACCGAGACTTTGGCACCGATCAGGCGACACCGGTTTCCGCATTGACGGTGGCTGAGGCGCGAGCATTGGAATTACCTGCTGGCTCCATGGGCCCCAAACTGCGTGCCGCCTGTGAATTTGCTGAAGCGGGGGGGCTCAGCGGCATTGGCCGGCTGCAGGATGCCATTGCCATTCTTGACGGATCGGCAGGCACGCGGGTGTCTACCGATGCATAGTACGTGATGATGACTCAACATGACGCCCACGATCGGGTCGAACCAGACAATGACACTGGGACTATTGTCGCCATTCGTGGGGGAGTCGTCGATGTCAAGTTCGCGAAGCTGGTACCTGCTATCCGAGAGCTCTTGTATGTCGGGAAAACAGCCCTGGAGGTTGCCGGCCTTGAGGATAATGGCATCGTTCGTTGCATGGCGTTGGGGCCGGTCAGGGGGCTAGGGCTAGGTATGTCGGTTCGGGCCACCGGCGCTCCGATCAGCGTGCCGGTCGGCGACGCTGTCCTGGGCCGCATGCTTAACGTGTTTGGTACGCCTATCGACCGCAAGCCCGCACCAGTGACGGTGGAGCGCCGCGCCATTCACCAAGCACCGCCACGGCTGGAAGATCGTGTCGTTCGCAGTAAAGTACTGGAGACCGGCATCAAGGCCATCGACCTACTGTCTCCCATCGAACGAGGCGGTAAGACTGGCCTGTTCGGTGGTGCTGGTGTGGGCAAGACCGTGCTGATCACCGAACTAATCAACAATACGGTGCAGCAATACAAGGGGGTAAGCCTATTTTGCGGCATCGGCGAACGTTCCCGCGAGGCGGAAGAACTCTACCGTGAAATGGGCGAGGCTGGCGTACTTGATAACACTGTCATGCTATTCGGGCAGATGAACGAGGCGCCAGGTGTGCGGTTTCTGATTGGCAAAACGGCCCTCACTATGGCGGAGTATTTCCGCGATGAGCAGCACCGAGATGTGTTGCTGCTGATCGACAATATTTTTCGCTTTGTCCAGGCGGGCTCTGAAGTATCTGGGCTGCTGGGTCGTATGCCCTCGCGGGTGGGCTATCAGCCGACCTTGGCGACCGAGCTGGCGGAGCTGGAAGAAAGAATCACCTCCACTCGCAGCGCAGCGATCACCTCGATCCAGGCCGTTTATGTGCCCGCCGACGATTTCACCGACCCAGCCGCTGCCCATATCTTCTCTCATCTTTCGGGCTCGGTCGTGTTGTCCCGTAAACGCGCCAGTGAAGGCTTGTATCCGGCCATTGATCCCCTGGCCTCGTCCTCAGTAATGCTCACGCCGTCGGTGGTAGGGCAGCGTCATTATGACATCGCTCGGGGCGTGCGCCGAACCCTGGCCGAATATGAGGAACTGCGCGATATCATCGCCATGCTGGGCATCGAGGAACTGTCAGCCGCAGACCGGGCAACCGTTGCCCGCGCTCGCCGGCTAGAGCGGTTCCTGACCCAACCCTTCTTCACCACGGCGGCCTTTACCGGTACCGAGGGACGACGCGTGACCACCGTTGAGACCCTAGAGGGTTGTGAAACCATCCTGAACCAGACCCATTTTGAGCGTAACGAAAGCGACTATTACATGATCGGCGCACTTTCCGATCTGGAGACGGTGGTATGAGCCAGTCAACGATGATGCAGGTGACCTTGAGACTGCCAGCCATGACCCTGCATCAGGGCCCGGCAAGTCGGCTGTTTGCCGTGGCGGAAAACGGTGCTTTCGGGATGCTGCCAAACCATATCGATTTCGTCACCGCCCTGGTGCCTTCGGTGTTAATCCTGACTCTAGCCGATGGTGAGGAGCAGATATTTGGCATCGACGAGGGGATACTGGTGAAAAAGGGCCATCAGGTCGAGATTGCTATCCGGCGAGGTGTCCAGGGAACGGATTTGGCCTCGCTGAAGGAAACCGTGCAAAGAAACTTTATTGAGGTAGATGAAGATGAGCGCGTGGCACGTTCCGCCCTGGCGCGTTTAGAGGCGGGCATGGTGCGGCGGTTTGCCGATCTGCAGCGACCCAAAACGCCATGACCAAGCCGCGAAAATCTCCGGTGGATGACATCGGCCGTCGTGCGAGGCGTCTGAGAAAGGCACGGGAGGAGCCCGGTACAAGTCCCCTGCGGGGCCTGGGTGTATTCGGCATGATCGGCTGGTCGATCGCGGTACCCACCGTGGCAGGCGCCTTTTTTGGCCTGTGGCTTGATCGCAACATGCCGCAGGATTTTCAGTGGACCATTGCCTTGATTCTGGGGGGCGTAGCCCTCGGCGGCTTCATTGCCTGGGCCTGGGTCAGCAAGGAAAGCGGGAGTGACCGTAATGATGATTGATTGGCATGCTGTGATCATCGGCTTTGGCACCGGTGTTACCGTCAGTATCCTGTATTTCTTGGGCTTGGCACTGAGTGTCCGTCTGGCGCTGCGCCTGACACGCCCCGTCTCTTTGCTGCTGCCTAGCGCCGCGCTACGGATCGGCCTGCTGCTGTTGGCAGGCTGGCTGGTGACCGATGGAGGAACCCTGGGCTGGGCGTTCGCTGGTTATGTGTTGGCCTTCTTCATCGTGCGTTTCAGCGCCACCCTAATGGCCCGGTTACCCCGGGTGAAGGAGGCCAAATGCAACTGACACCCGACGAAACGACGGTCTTCACTCTCTGGGGCCTCGGTATTAATGAAACCGTCGTCAACACGTGGATTCTCATGGCCTTGCTGACCGGCGCTTCGATCCTCGTGACCCGGAGACTACGGCCGGATGTACCGCCGAATCGCTGGCGAACCACCCTGGAAGTGATCGTCACCGGGATCCAGAGGCAGATCGAGGAAATCTCGCCGCAGTCGTCTCGCCATGTCCTGTACTTTTCGGGAACGCTGTTTCTGTTCATTGCATTATCAAATCTACTACTCGTAGTGCCTGGCTTCACGCCGCCTACGGCTTCGCTCTCCACTACCGCCGCCCTGGCCTTGGCGGTGTTGATTGCCGTCCCGCTGTTTGGCATCACTCAACAGGGCATTCGCGGTTACCTGAGAACCTACATCCAACCATCGGCCATCATGCTGCCCTTCAACATCATCAGTGAGTTCTCTCGGGGCATTTCGCTGGCTATCCGCCTCTACGGCAACGTGATGAGCGGCGCGGTCATCGCCGGCATACTGCTCGGCGTGGCGCCGTTCTTCTTTCCCGTAGTGATGGACGTGCTGGGCCTGCTGACCGGTCTGATCCAGGCTTACATCTTCGCCATCCTGGCTACCGTCTATATCTCGTCGGCAACGGCCATTGTCAAGAAACCGGAAAACAAGGAGGAAGATCAATGACAGATGCAGCCTTTATTGCGGCCATTTCTATCTTCACTGCGGGACTGACGGTGTCGTTCGGCGCCCTTGGCCCGGCGCTGGGTGAAGGCCGCGCCGCAGCGGCCGCTCTTAACGCCATCGCTCAGCAGCCGGACTCGGCCTCCATGCTGTCGCGAACCCTGTTCGTGAGCCTAGCAATGATCGAATCTACCGCGATCTACTGTTTTGTGGTGGCGATGATCGTGCTGTTCGCCAACCCGTTCCTGGATCAGTTTATGCAAGCCACCCAAACGACAGCAGGCTAGGCCATGTCGATTGACTGGGTTACGGTTCTCGCTCAGATCGCCAATTTTCTGGTGCTGGTCTGGCTGCTCAAGCGTTTTCTTTACAAGCCTATTTTGAATGGCATCGATTCCCGCGAGGCCGAGATCGCGGAGCAGATGGGGGAGGCGGCACGCGCCCAGCAGAAGGCGGAAGCTGCTGAGGTGGATTTCGTAACACAGAAACAGCAGCTACTGGCCGATCAAACCGCTCTGGAGGCACAGGTTCGCCAGGAAGCCGAACAAAAGCGGAACGCCCTGTTGGTTGAGGCCCGGGAGACACTGGAGCAGGAACGGCTGGATTTGCAGGCGCACCTGGCGCGTGAGCAGGAACGCTTCACGACGGAGTTGTACAAGGCGAGTGCCGAAACGCTTTACCAACTGGCTAGCCGGGCGCTGCACGATTTGGCCGACGAACGTCTGGAGGCGCGCATTGCCCTACACGTCATCAGCCAGCTGGCGCCGCCGCTGTCGGAAGAGTTGGCCGCCGCGGCTAGCAATGCCCAAGGCGCGGTTGTCACCACTCATGCCCCGCTGCCGGAGGGCGCACGGCAAGAGGTGGAAGCCGCTCTCCAGGGGCTAGTGCCAGGGCTTTCCTTGCGTTTTGCCACAGATGACAGTCAGTCCCCCGGGATGGTCCTGCGAATCGGCAGTATCCAGCTCGACTGGACGGTGGACAGCTATACCGACGAGCTGGTGGGTCTGCTGGAAGAGCGCCTAGCAAGTGGCGAGTCGGGCAGGGTGCACAATTATGGCGGATGAATCGCGGCTGACTGGCGTGCAGGGGTTTATCGACCTTCTGCTGGCCAGCTCAGCACCCTCGCCGGTACTGGCCGAAGTAGGCACGGTGGCTGCAGTGGGGGATGGCATTGCGGTGGTAGCCGGGTTGGGGCGTGCCTTGGTGGATGAGCTGCTGGTGTTTGCCTCTGGGGTTCGCGGCGTGGTGCTGGATCTTGAGCCGGATCGGTTAGGGGTCGTTTTGTTAGGCCCTTCCGAGCAGGTGAAGGCCGGAGAGGATGTCTGGCGTACCCGCAAGGTAATCAGTGTGCCGGTGGGGCCGGGACTAATGGGACGTGTGGTCGATGCCACGGGCCAGCCCCTGGATGGCAAGGGCAAGGTGACCGCCGTGGCCGAACGACCAGTGGAAGCCCGGGCACCCGATATTCTCAGCCGCGCTGCTGTTAGCCGCCCCCTGGCGACCGGTCTCAAGGCGATCGATGCTGCGGTGCCCGTCGGCCTGGGGCAGCGAGAATTGATCATCGGTGATCGGCAGACAGGCAAGACGTCTATTGCCGTGGATACCATCCTTAATCAGGCCCGTTCAGAGGTCCTGAGTATCTATTGCGCCATCGGCCAGCGCGGGGATGCGGTTGCCAGAGTCATCGAAACGTTGAGGGCGAGCGGACAGATGGCGAAGACGATCGTGGTAGTTGCCGGTGATGAGAGCGCGCCAGGCCTTGCTTACATCGCTCCTTATGCGGCGATGACGATGGCGGAGTACTTCGCCGATCAAGCCCAGGATGTATTGGTCGTCTTCGATGACCTCACGCACCATGCACGGTCCTACCGTGAACTCTCGCTGCTGCTGCGGCGCCCGCCGGGACGCGAGGCATTTCCGGGGGACATCTTCTATGTGCATGCCCGGCTGCTCGAACGCGCCGGACAGTTCACCCCAGAGGCCGGAGGAGGTTCCATTACCGCCTTGCCCGTGGTGGAAACCCAGGCGGAAAACCTGTCGGCCTATATCCCGACCAACCTCATCTCAATCACCGACGGCCAGATCTATCTGTCACCGCGGCTGGTGCGCAAAAACCAGTTCCCGGCAGTCGATCTCGGAGTGTCAGTGTCGCGGGTAGGCGGCAAGGCACAGCACCGCGCGTTTCGGGAAGTTGCCGGTAACTTACGCGTCACCCTCTCCCAGTTCGAGGAGTTGGAAGACTTTGCCCGCTTTGGCACCCGGCTGGATGACGCCACTCGGGCGCGTCTGGTCCGAGGTGCTGCGGTTCGGGCGGCTTTGCGCCAGCCTGAGCGGGACCCGATACCGGCGGTGGAGCAGCTAATGGTGTTGCTAGCGGCGATGGACGGCATGTTCGACGGGCTGTCGGAAGCCGAGGTGGTAGCTGCTATGGAAAGCGTTAGGGCATCGGTGGGGGACACCTTGACTAGGATCGCAACGCGAATCGCCGATAACCAGCCTCTGGATGAGGATGACCGCGCTTCTCTGTTGAAGGTAGCACGTACCGCCCTGAGTGTACCGGAGCACGGCCGTGACGCAGACACTTGAAGCCCTGACCCGCCGTGATGAGACGCTCACCAGCATTCGCGGGATCGTTCACACCATGAAGACCATCTCCGCCATCAATGCCATGCCCTATGAGCGTGCCGCCAGATCTATCGAGGCCTATCATCGGACGGTGCGAAGTGGGCTCAGAGCCTTTGTCGCCAGAACCGGCTCCATCGCCTTGCCACAAGCGGAACCTGTCGACACCATCGTGGTGGTGTTCGGTTCCGACCATGGTCTGTGCGGTAACTACAACGAGGTACTTGCCGAGAAAGTTCAGACCGAAATCGCGCCGCTAAAAGCAGCAACCTCGGGTGTTCGGATATTGTGTGTTGGCGCCCAGATGAATGATGCCCTGGCGGGGCAGGGTCTCAGTCCCGAAAGTGTTTTTTTGCCACCGGCCTCGGCGGATGGCATCGGACGCCTAGCGAGCAGCATCGTAACCCGGCTGGATGACATCGGGCACGGCGAGCCTCACAACCGGAAAGTCACGCTGGCCTTTACCCAGCGAGCCGGTCGCGGGCAGCACGAGCCGGTGCTGGTGCCGCTGCTACCCCTGGGGCAGGCGTTCCTGGCGGAGCTCGCCGATCGACCCTGGGAATCCCGCTCCCTGCCCGACTATTCAATGCCGCCACCTGAGCTGTTTGCCGCCTTGTTGCGCAGCCATATCTTCGCCAGTGTCTTTCACGCCTCGGCGGAGGCCATGGTCACCGAAAATGCCGCACGGCTTGCTCTGATGCAGCAGGCAGAACAATCAGTAGACGACCGGCTGGACGAGGTCAAAGGGCAACTGAGGTCGGTTCGTCAGGATGACATCACCACTGAGCTGCTGGATGTCATCATTGGCTTCGAGGCATTGCGCAGCAAGACGCGCTGAACCAAAGGCCATGAGTGCGGAGACAGATGCTACTGACGCTCAATAAGACTGCCACTGACGCATAAAGCCCCACACCCTTTACCCGCAAGGAAAAGAACTGATGGCTCACCATCACGATCATGCTCCCCGCAGTTTCGGCCGGGCGTTTACCATCGGGGTAACACTGAACCTGGCATTTGTGATAATCGAAGCTTTTTATGGCTGGAAAACTGGCTCCCTGGCCTTGCTGGCCGATGCGGCTCATAACCTGAGTGATGTAGGAGGGCTGCTACTGGCCTGGGCTGCCTTTGGTGCGGCGCAATTGCAGCCTAATATGCGCCACAGCTATGGTTGGCGCAAAGGCTCCATCCTGGCCAGCTTTGTGAATGCGGTGGTCCTGCTGGTCGCTATGGGTTACTTGGCTTGGGAGGCCATTGATCGCTTGCAAATGCCGTCGCCAGTGGCCGCGGGTACCGTGATGGTGGTAGCCGGCATTGGGGTGGTGATCAATTCGGTGACCGCCTGGTTATTTCTGGCTGGCAGCAAAGGCGATCTGAATATACGAGGGGCCTTTCTGCATATGGCAGCCGATGCCCTGGTGTCCCTGGGTGTGGTGGTCGCTGGTGCCGCTTATCTTTGGCAGGGCTGGGGCTGGATTGATCCAGTCATGAGTCTGGTCATTGCACTGGTGGTCGTCGTCGGCACCTGGTCGCTGTTCCGCCGATCGCTGCACCTGCTCTTTGATGGTGTTCCCGAAGAAATTGATTTGGAGAAAGTACAAACGGAGCTGCTGGCATTACCCAGCGTGGTGTCCGTTCACGATCTCCACGTGTGGGCTATGAGCACAAGTGACAACGCCATCACCGCTCACTTGGTCATGGCAGACGGTGGGGGTGACCATGACCAGCTGCTGACGCTGGCGACAGAGATGTTGCACGAACGTTTTGAAATCCGTCACACGGTGCTGCAACTGGAGGGCGAGGCCTATGCCGCAAATTGTCCCACCGCTTGCGGCTGTTAAGGCCAAAATGGCTTAACGGGTTTGACAAGAAGTGGTGGCAATGAAGCCGTGGCCGCGATGGCCTATCGACTGAATGAAACCATCTGCCAGTGATTCAAGTACAGAGTTACCGACGCCCCCAGCCTCGATGACCTCGATAACGCCTAAGAATGACCTAGCTAGTGTATGACCAACGCCTCGCCTTTGTGCGGGGCGTTCGCATGTTAGCGCTAGGAATCCAAGCTCTGGCTGACGCCCACCCATTCAAGCGGGAGAAACCCATGTGCTAATTTATAGCTATTATTGTTTTGGAGAAAAACAGCAATGGAAGTCACTATCGGTAATGATTCTGAATTGATCAGGCAGGCTCAAAGTATTCGTTATCAGGTGTTTACACGTGAACAGCAGATTCCTGCAGAGCTGGAACTGGATGGACTGGATGAGGAATCATTCCACGCGCTGGTAACGGACAACGGTGAACCCATTGCAACGGCCCGGCTAACGGTGAAAGAAGACGGCTCTTCTACCATGGCCAGGATAGCGGTCAGTGAGGTATGTCGAGGAATGGGCGCCGCTTCGAAAGTTGTCCAGGCAATGATGCAATATGCCCAGGAGCTAGGTGTCACTTCCATTGAGATCCATGCCCACACTTACCTTAGAGATTATTATGAAAGGTTTGGATTTGAGTTCATCAAAGAAGTAGAAGTCGTTGGCGAACATCAACTGATTGAAATGCGGTATCAGACAGCGCATTCATAACCAAACTTTCAAGGTCGCTCTAGCGGCAGTTTTGACAGTCATAGGCGTTCGCCCTAACCGCGACTTAGAGCGCGCACTCGACACCCCGCCCCGCCCGCGCGCTAAATGGTGTGGTTTTTATGCACCCCTGCACCCGCCACCAAGCCGCGCCACTGCTGGGCTGGCTGGTGAAAAATGGGTGCATGAAAATTATGCGAATTCATGCGGGTTTATGCGCTTTTAACGAATAGGATGGGGGACAACAATCAAAAGCTGGGCTATAAGCTGGCCGATAGCTAAACAGGACATTCCTGACAAGGCCCTGAAGAGCCAAAGCATACCGGCGCAGGATGGCCTAAAGTCGCAGCTTAATGGGTTGCACAGGTGTAAAGGAATGGGCAATACTGCTAAAAATAATTAAAACGGTAAGGGAGCTTATAAATATCAATACGCTAGTGCCCATTATCTGCAAATCACCAGTATCCGAAAAGGGTGCCAAGGAGAGATATCATTGTTTGGCTACAGATTCTCTCAGCTGTTCCGGTTCAGGAACCGTTGCATCTCATCTTTACAGTGGCTTTCGATCTAAAGCGGGTATGGCTACAAAGGCGGTAAGCAAGGTCATTGGGGGTATCATGCATGCACGACAATCGGTGCTATGTAGCCGAATAAGGCTTGGTTTAATTAACTTTCAGAGTTTTAGAGGGTCTGCATACTGACGGTATAACATTCTTAAACGCGGGTGTTCGCTCAAGTCAAAAAACGAGCATGATGTCTAGCTACCGTTCGCTCTACAGATGGAGATTTATGCCACATAAACTTACAGGCAGGGATGGAATAGCTATAACTATTCCTGATGGAGGACACGGGCTTCAAGGCCGTGACGGACACATGGTTGCGATTCCAAAAGATGGGCATGGTTTGCAAGGCAGAGATGGACGAATGGTAGCAATTCGAGCTGGTGGTCATGGCTTACAGGGGCGCGACGGAAGGATGGTTTATATCCCTAAAGGTGGACATGGCCTTCAAGGACGCGATGGAAGAATGGTCGGAATTCCTGCTGGAGGCCATGGCCTTCAAGGACGTGATGGAAGAATGGTCGGAATTCCTGCTGGAGGCCATGGGCTGGAAGGTCGCGACGGCCGTATGGTAGCTATACCAAAAGGAAAGTATGGTGTTGAAGATGAGAAAGGTCGTATTCGAGTCAAGAGTTAACAAAGTAATTAATTTGCTCCCTGCGGTCGTCGTACACTCGTTACTCGCGCCGTATATTGCTGGCGTTAAATGTGAACATAAGAGGTACGGGTGAGTATATCGAAAGAACTATTTGAAATAGCTGCTACCCTCCGACAATACGAAGAGTTTTCAGCGCCGGAATTGGATGAACTTAATTCTGCTGCTAAAGCTATTGGTAAGGCATGGTCGGGATCGTGGTTTGGTTATCACTCGAAGGTTTACTACGCGGATTTTCAAGAGCCGCCTCCTGGAGCTGTCTTTAGTCAAGAATGGGGCATGCAGGATGCTTTTTCGATGGGTAGCCGTGGAGATTGGAGAGAGTACAACTATGATGACGTTGTGTCTCTGATTAAACATGAAGCGGGTGAGCCTGAGTTATCTGAGTTATCTGAGAAGGCCGATATCGCAAAAAATGCGTATGAAGACGCCAAGGCTAAGGCCGAGTCGCTTGTGTACGCCAATATTAATATAGAAGCAGACAAGTTTACTAAGCGACTAGTGGATGAAATAGAGTCTGATAAGATTCTAACGGCGACGGATTTAATTAAACACCTTCGCCCAAGTGGAAAGATGATCTCCCGTGACATGATCGCGATTGAAAAGGGATTAGTTACGCCACCACATGTTTCAGTGATTTCTAGAGTTTTCGCACTGAAACAGCCATTTATGGCATGTGGGAATCTTAAAGAAAAAATTATAAAACTTGCAAGTCATATGCAAAATTTGGAGAAAAGTAAAGCTGTAGAAGAAAGGATTGGCACAAATGTTTTTATAGGTCATGGGAGGTCTCACTACTGGAGGGAGTTGAAGGACTTCGTGAGTGATCGATTAAGCTTGCCTTGGGACGAATTCAATAGAGTACCTGTTGCGGGTGTAACTAACATTACCCGACTAGCACAAATGCTTGACCAAGCATGTATAGCCTTCCTTGTAATGACCGCAGAAGATGAACAAATAGATGGCAACTTGCATGCAAGAATGAATGTTATTCATGAAGTGGGGTTGTTTCAAGGACGACTTGGATTTGGTAGGGCAATTGTACTTTTAGAAGAAGGTTGTCAGGAGTTCAGTAATATCCAAGGGCTTGGTCAAATTCGATTTCCGAAAGGTAACATCTCTGCGATTTTTGAAGATATAAGGCAAGTCTTAGAGCGAGAAGGGATCGTTGAGTAATAGGTTAGCAAATGGTAATGCAGATGACGCTCTTTTCTTACGTGATTGATTATAATGTTACCCTTTGAGGAGGTGAAAATTGAGCTACAAAAATAAAACTTACGTCATTTTTGATGGTGATGAAGATATGTGGGCATACCGGTTTATGAAAGGGTGGAAAGCTAACGATAATGTTGATTTTAACTTCTTTGATGCTCATGATTTAAATCCACTTACCGATCGTGCAGGAGAAAATACGGTTAAGAAAAGATTGCGAGAAAGGCTCGGGGACACTAAGCAGGCAATAGTTCTTGTTGGAGAAAAGACAAAGTTTTTATATCGTTTTGTGCGCTGGGAAATTGAAACCTGTATAAATCTCAATATACCAATTATCGTTGTAAACTTGAATGGAATGAGGAGCCAAGACGGAGATCTTTGCCCTCCAATTATTCGTGATGAATATGTAGTCCATATTCCTTTCAAGTTGAAAATAATTCAGTATTCCTTGGATCATTTTCCAAACGAGTACCATCAGCGCAGTCAAAGTGATAAAGGGCCAAGATTATATAACGATTCCATCTACACTGGGCTTGGACTCTAATGGAAGACAAACAGTATCCGGCTTTATATTGTGCGACGAACAAGGCGTCAATAGATGCCCAGAACCAGTACTTGAACTTTGTTAGAATGTATTCGTTTCTTCTTATTGCGGCATCGGGCTTGGGTGTTTACGGGATAAATGAAAAGTCATCTGCAATTATAGCGGCAGTGCTCGTTATAGGATCTATTTTCCTTTCTGTGATGATGCTTTTAAGAAGAGATGAAGATACGTGGTATCGGGCCCGGTCAGTCGCTGAGTCTGTTAAAACTAGTTCTTGGCGCTTCATGATGAGATGTGAGCCATATCTTGATGCGACTGATGTACGGGAAGTGAAATCTCGCTTCAGGACGCGATTGAACAGAATCTTGAGTGAGCATAAAAACTTAGCAGAGCATTTTGGTGGTGAGGTATCTGAGCAAGAGCAGATTACTGATAAGATGTGTGAAGTAAGAAGTCTTACTTGGGAGCAAAGAGTCGACTTTTATCGTACATATAGAATTGATGAGCAACGATCCTGGTACGCAAATAAATCTGACTGGAATCGAAGAAAAGGAAGGCTCTGGTTTGCTATTTTAATTGGCTGCCAAACCTTAGCTGTTTTGTTTTTGATTTTAAGGGTAGCTTATCCAGACTGGGGATACTGGCCAGCAGATGTATTTGTTGTTGCAGCGGGATCGGCTTTAACTTGGATTCAGGTCAAACGATTTAAGGAGTTAGCTGCCGCATATGGATTGACCGCTCAAGAAATTGGATTTGTAAAAGTTGAGTTAGGGAAGATCGATTCTGAGAAAAAATTGGCTGATTTTATTGCTGACAGCGAGAACGCATTTTCTCGTGAGCATACCCAATGGCTGGCTCGTAAGGACTCATTATAATAGGGGCATCAAGCGCATCTGTTTGACTGGTTTTCACCTGCGCTCCAATTCAGTCTAAAATTCGGGTTTTTTAAAAGGTTAGCAAGAGTCTATGCAGAAACCAACAGTATTTATCAGTCACTCTTCTGTAGACAAAGATTTGATTTTTCAAATTAAATCCTTGGTAAGAGGACGTACTTCTGGAACAGTTGATCTATTTCAGTCAAGTGATGGTGAAAGTATTCCTTTTGGTAATAACTGGATTCATCAAGTAGAAGAGAACCTGAATAAATCCAAAATCATGTTTGTCTTTGTTTCACCAAGATCTGCGATGTCTAGCTGGATTTATTTTGAGGCTGGATTCGCCTATTCTAAGGGCATTAAGGTAATTCCGATTGGAATAGATGGGGTCGATATAGGAAGCCTGAAACCACCATTGAATTTGCTTCAGGGGTTTAATGTTTCTAGTGCTGAAGGACTAAATAATATAATTGCAGTGCTTAATCGAGAGTTCGGCTGTAGCTATTCTGAGTCTTTTTCCAATTCAGATTATGATCGGCTGTCAGTATTTATTTCCAATGATAAAGAATCAAGTAAAAAGGTTCTAAATATAATTGACAATGTAGAGCTTTTGTTTCCAAATAAAATGCGTCGCGATAATGAAGGCTTTTCAATCATTGACGATCCACTTGCACAAGTTGAAAAGCTTTTAACCGATAGTGATATTGATTTTAGACGTGTAGATGAAAATACAGTGCATACTCACGGAACCATAATTAGATATAAAGAAGGGAGTGGAAGTGGGGTTGTCATAGTATTAGACCCCTTTTGCCTTAAGTTAAATGAACAACTGATTAATGATCTCGTGAAAGTGTTGTATCCGGAAGAATTATTGATTAAGCACTGGGCTAGAGTTTTTTTTAATGAAGATGTATTGTTATTAACAAAAGATTTTAAGGTTTCTTCTAAGCTACATGTTTATGGCTTTTCTATGTCTGACTTGAATGGGAAAATGCATAGATATGAATCGCTCGATTTTGCATTAGAACCTGCCTTTGGTACTGCAAGAAATAGAGATTATGAAAGTGAAAACTTGCGGGTTGTATATGATGCTGGCCAGTTTGACACCGATTTACTGTGTTCATTAATAGAAGAACTTATGAAAGCGGGAATTGTTCTGCCATCAAGAAATTCGTAACAATCGGTTGCGCAGCGTCTATTGTCTCGAAAATTCGCCGCTCTAGACCGGTTATTAAACTGTAGGATATATCAAGCCTGCTCTGAATGTCCGCGCTTCAAGACGAAAACCGCATATGTGTGTTTTCAACAGTAGACACAGTGATTGGTGTTATCAATTGTAGACTGTTAGAGGGCTGAAAATAAGGTGCTGGTATACTAGGTGGTATATTGATGCTTGGTAATTTTGTTAAATTATATATATTTCATAATCTTATGCGTTTTTTTTAGCTCCTGCCAGACCCCGACTCCATTCTCCCTTTATCATCTATTTCTCCATTTCGACAGTTAGTCTCTCTTGACTGCCCCAACTTTGCCGGTATCAGGTATGCTCTTGGTATGCCATTTCTGCTGCACCTGCTAAGGACATTGCTATGCGTTTCCAACCCGCTATTGCCATTACGTCGCTTGTGATGATGTCTTCGTTACTGCTGCCTACTTCGCTTCTGGCGCAGGATGCCCATATTGGCAGCGTGCGAACGGAGTTTAGGTTGATTGGCCCGAACAGTACGATTGAAGTGGAGCGCTTCGACGACCCAAAAGTACAGGGAATCTCCTGCTATCTCTCTTACTCTCAGGTGGGCGGCTTATCTGGTGCGGTCGGGCTGGCTGAGGAAGCTAGCGAGGCGAGCGTGGCTTGTCGGCAAACGGGAGAGATCGTCTTCGACCCTGACGAGGTAGACGAGCAAGAGGTCGTTTTTAACCAGCGCCGCTCTGCGTTGTTTAAGAATATGCGCGTGGTGCGCATGCACGATGCTGAAACCGAAACCTTTGTGTACTTAACTTACAGCACCAAGCTAGTGGATGGTTCGCCCAAGAATGCGATTTCGGCGGTCCATTACGGTGGATTTTAAGAAGGGTTAGCGGGGGTTCCCCAGCATCTGTGTCCAGAAGGTGGTATAGCGCGAATCAGCATTGCTGGCCTTGGCCATGCCCATTTCGGTGAAGGTGCCATTCATCATATTGCGGCAATGGCCGGGGCTCTCTAACCAGCCGTTTACCACGGCGGCGGCAGATGTATGCCCAGCGGCAATATTTTCACCCAAGGCTTGCCACGTGTAGCCATGTTGATTGGCGCGTTGCTCAATTCCTGTGCCGTCAGTATCGGTATGGCTAACGTAGTCGTTGTTGGCCATGTCGCTGGCGTGCATTGCGGCAGCGGCCTCCAGTTGGCAGCTCCAGGTTAGTGGGCTGGCTGCTGGAAATGCTTGATCGCCACATTGACGGGCGTTGTTTCGTGCCTCGTTCACCAGTCTTAGCATTTCCTGTTGCTGATCAGTCAGGCCACACGCGCTGTTGGTGCTGTCGCTATAAGTAATGTCGCCGTGTGAATCACCCACGGCCTGAGTGCCGCTGCCTATCAACATCAGTGCTATCACGCTGAATAGTGCCCAGTGGGTAGGGCGCTTTAAAGTGGGGTTAGCCGTTAAGTTGTTCATTTTCGCCCATGTAGGGGCGGCCTCTTTTTTAGATTAATTTTATCCGAAAGCGATACCCGATAAAGGCCTGCTTGCGGGTCGGAAATGCTGAGGCACGCGCCTTGATCGCTTTTTGTACCAATCCTGCCTGCAGCCTAGCCACCATTTTCGGTGTCATCCAACCCCATCGTCCAGTTTTTAGTGTATATGCTAAAAATATATTTTGACGTTTTTTATAAATGTAGATATTTTTGTTAGTCATTACGGTTGATGCTGCCTATCTGAAAATGAAGAAGCTGGCTCGCTAGTGCTTTCGGAAGTACAGGCAATGGCGTTGTAGCGAGTTCGTGGGAGGCGCGGCCAGCGTTTGAGAGCACGCTCTAATGTCATGGCAAAAAGGAAAACAAGATGAGTGAGTTACCCGATATTTTGATACCTGACGCATTTATTGGCGGAGAGTGGTGCGGTGCTGAAAAGCGCTTTGCGGTCACTAATCCGGCAAATGGTGAGCTATTAGCAGAAGTCCCTGACCTGGATGCTGATGGTGCACGAGCAGCGGTTGCCGCAGCAGAGGCAGCAGGGCCTGGCTGGAAAAAGCGTACTGCTAAAGAGCGTGCAACGCTGTTGCGCGCCTGGTTCGACGCCATCATGGCGCACCAGGAAGACCTGGCTCGGCTAATGACGTTGGAGCAGGGCAAACCACTGGCAGAGTCCCGCGGTGAAGTGGCGTATGGCGCGTCATTTGTCGAGTTTTATGCCGAAGAGTCCAAGCGTATGGCCGGTGAAACCTTGCCGGGCCATGGTGTCGATAAACGCATTCTGGTGTTTCGCGAACCGATTGGCGTTGTGGCCGCCGTTACGCCCTGGAACTTCCCGCTGGCAATGATTACCCGTAAATGTGCCCCCGCTTTAGCGGCAGGCTGTACGGTGGTTATCAAACCTGCAGAAGCAACGCCACTGACGGCGTTGGCGGTGGCGCGCTTGGCTGAACTTGCTGGCCTGCCCGCTGGGGTGATCAATGTGGTCACTGCCAGCCAGCCTGCACCGATTGGCGAGGTGCTAACCACCGATCCGCGCGTGCGTAAGTTCTCTTTCACAGGCTCAACGCCGGTGGGTAAAAAGCTGCTTGCTCAGTGTGCCGGTACGGTCAAAAAAGTATCGTTGGAGTTAGGCGGTAACGCACCTTTCATCGTGTTTGATGACGCCGATCTAGACGCCGCCGTTGAAGGAGCTGTTGCCTCTAAGTATCGCAATTCTGGCCAGACCTGCGTGTGTACCAACCGCTTCTTGGTTCAAAGTGGCGTTTACGACGCTTTTGTCGAAAAGCTGGCTAAGCGCGTGTCGCAACTGAACGTGGGCAATGGGCTGGATGAAGGCGTTATGCAAGGCCCATTGATCAATCAGGCCGCAGTTGAAAAGGTCGAGTCCCACATTGCTGATGCGTTGGAAAAGGGTGGCCGTTTGGTCTGTGGTGGCAAGCCCCACACGTTGGGCGGTACGTTCTTCGAACCGACGATTATTGCTGATGTGACCGACAGCATGCGGGTTGCCCGTGAAGAGACGTTTGGTCCCTTAGCGCCTGTGTTCCGTTTCGAGACGGACGAAGAAGCCATTGCCATGGCGAATGCGACTGAGTTCGGGTTGGCAGCTTACTTCTATGCCCGTGACTACCGCAGGATTTGGCACGTTATGGAAGGGCTGGAGTACGGCATGGTGGCGGTTAACGAAGGCATTCTGTCTACCGAGTTAGCGCCCTTTGGTGGGGTGAAAGAGTCTGGGCTGGGCCGTGAAGGCTCACGTCATGGGCTTGATGAATTTACCGAGTTGAAATACGTCTGTGTTGGCGGCCTGTAAGCGATTTTCACTAATTAACTGAGGAATGCAGTAAATGAAGATGAGCAATGCACAGCTGAATGAGCTTAAACAGAAATATGTCGCTAATGGTGCCGCCAGCCCTGCAACGCAATTTGCGGACCGTGCTGAAAACGCGATTATCTGGGATGCGGATGGTAACCGTATTATTGATTTCGCGGGTGGTATTGGCGTGCTTAATATCGGCCATTGCCATCCTAAAGTCGTCGAAGCGGTTAGGGAGCAGTTGGGCCGGGTGATGCACACTTGCCAAACCGTTATTCCTTACGAAGGCTACGTGAAAGTCGCTGAAAAACTCAGTCAGCTCACGCCTGTGCGCGGCCATGGCAAAGTTATGCTGGTTAACTCCGGGGCTGAAGCGCTAGAGAATGCCGTTAAGATTGCGCGTGCCGCCACCGGCAAGAATAACGTGATCTGCTTCGATGGCGGCTACCATGGCCGTACCTTTATGACCATGGCAATGAACGGCAAAGTGGTGCCTTACTCGGCTGATTTCGGCAGCATGCCGGGGAATGTTTTCCGTGCGCCTTACCCCGTTCCGTTCCATGGGGTAAGCGAAGAAGACGCTATCCGCGGTCTTAAAATGACGCTGAAGACCGATGCCAATCCAAGAGACACCGCGGCTATCGTGATTGAGCCTGTGTTGGGTGAAGGTGGGTTCTATCCTGCACCAGCCAGCTTCCTTAAAGCGGTGCGTGAAATTTGTGACGAGCACGGCATGCTGATGATCGTCGATGAAGTGCAGTCTGGTTTTGGCCGTACCGGTAAGCTGTTTGCCATTGAGCACAGTGGTGTTGAGCCTGACCTTATGACCATGGCCAAGAGCATGGCTGGTGGCATGCCGATTTCAGCCGTGGTGGGAACGGCTGAGCATATGGATGCGTGTGGCCCTAACTCGCTGGGTGGCACCTATTCAGGTAGCCCGGTTTCTTGTGCGGCCGTGTTAGCGGTACTTGAAGTATTCGAAGAAGAAAAGATTCTTGAGAAGAGCCAAGCCTTAGGAGAGGTTCTGGGGCAGCGCTTTACCCAGTGGCAGCAGCGCTTTGCCTGTGTTGAAAACGTGCGTCACTTAGGTTCGATGGCGGCACTGGATCTTGTTGCAGCTGATCAAACCCCCGACCCAGAGCTTGCAGCGGCCATGTGCAAACGTGCCCGGGAGAAGGGGCTTATCCTGCTGTCGTGTGGGCTTTACGGTAATACGCTCCGCTTCTTGATGCCGGTCACCATTGAAGACAGCATCCTTGAAGAAGGGTTGGCGATTGTTGAAGAATTGCTTGAAGAGCTTACAGCGTAATAGCTGGAGTCTCATTGGTTAGTTAAGCGCCAATAGAAGCTTTTGTAGAGAGCGCTGATAAGTGTGCTGATATATAGAGAGTGTTGATAGAAGCCGGTGCAGCTAGTCTGCATCGGCTTTTTTTATTGCTTGTTGCCGTTGTTATTGAGTGCGAGGGCAGAACACGTTCAAACAGCTGTTACAAGGTGTGCTATTATTTTGACCCACTTTGCAAAATGCATACTCATGAATTCATCTTTCTTCCCAGACGAAAAGGCGGATGCCAAGGAAAACTTGGGTATTCGTGCCTACAAGCTACTTAAAATAGATATTATTAAAGGCACTTTTCAGCCTGACGAAAAATTACGGATGAGTGTGCTTAAAGCGCGCTATGACCTGGGTATTGGTCCTCTGCGAGAAGCACTTTCCCAGCTTGTTGCTGAGCATCTAGTGGTGGCTATTAGCCAGCGTGGCTATCGTGTGGCACCCATGTCGCTCGCTGAGCTTAACGATATATACGATGCCCGGGCGCAGGTTGAAGCGATGATGTTGGGGCTTGCGATAGAGCGTGGCGATGATGCCTGGGAAGCTAATATCTTGGCAAAGTCTTATCAATTAGCAAAGCTGACGGAAATGAGTTCGTCAGAAGGGCTGTTAGATATTTGGGATAGACGGCATAGTGATTTTCACACCGCGATGGTGGTTGGCTGCAACTCTCCGCATTTGATGAAAGTGCGCGCTGGGCTGTTTGATAAAGTTCAGCGCTACCGCTTTTTGTGGCTTAAGGAAACCGTGTTTTCTGCTCAAGCCCTTGAAGCAAAGCGCCAAGAGCATGCCGCCTTAGTAGATGCCACGCTTGAGCGCCGAAAGGATGAAGCAGTGGCATTGATGCACGAACACTTGATGTCTCCTGTGCCGATTATTGCCCAGGTGATGCGCCAACAAAGTGTTGCATAAGGCAACAGAAGGCAGCGAAGAAACGTTAAAAGAAAAGGCCCTAATCATTAGGGCCTTTTTAGTTGGGTTTCTGCCGATAGCCGTTTGATACGCTTGTTTAGAACAGTAAGTTGGGCAACCACAGCGCAATACTTGGGAATAGTACGATAATTGCTAACCCCACTATCTGTAGAGCAACATACGGCAGAGCTGAACGATAGATATCGACGATAGTAATGGATTTTGGTGCGACTGATCGCATATAGAACAGGTTATACCCAAAGGGCGGTGTCAGATAAGCGGACTGCATACTGATAATAAACAGCACCGCAAACCAGGTAGTATCGAACCCTAAGTCACGTACGATTGGCACATAAAGCGGAATCGTGATGAACAGGATCGCAAAGTCATCGAGGAACATGCCCAGTGCAAAAAAGCTAATCAGCATGATGATGATGACGGTATAGGGCGACAGCGAGAAGTCATTAATAAAATCACTGACGATCATACCGGCGCCTAAGCCCATATAGATACGGCTAAAGAATACCGCGGCAATGGCAATCCAGAGCAACATACCGGTTATTTTGGCCGTGCTGAGCATCGCGTAGCGCAGCAGGCTCCAGTTAAGCCGGCCTCTCAGCGCTGCAATCAGCATGGCACCGCCAGCCCCGACTGCAGACGCTTCGGAAGGCGAGGTTACCCCTCCGATAATGCAGCCCAATACGGCCGTGACCAAAAGGCCTGGGGCAATCACATGGCGCAAAGACATCAGCTTTTCTTTGGCACTAAAGCGTTCTTCTACTGGCGCAGCGGGACCTAGAGAAGGGTTTATGCGGCAGCGTATCAATATATAGGCCATGTAAATAGCGGCAAGCATTAGGCCAGGCACTAAGCCAGCAGCAAATAGCTTTCCTACCGATTCACGGGCCAGAAACGCATAGACAATCATTAAGATGCTAGGTGGGATGAGAAAACCCAATGCACCACCCGCCATGATAGTGCCGGTGACTAGCCGCTTGTGATAGCCCCGCTTGAGCATTGCCGGTAATGCAATGATCCCTAGGCTGACGGTAGCTGCCCCTGAGACTCCCGCCATGGCAGCGATAAGGGCGCAGATCAGAATGGTGCCAATCCCGAGCCCGCCAGGAAGGCTGCCCATCAGCTTATGCATCATCTCGAAAAGATCATCGGTAATACCGGAACGTTCCAGTACCAATCCCATAAAGATGAACAGCGGGAGGGCCACCAGGAGAAAGTTGTCCATGGTGCTGTATGCCGATGAGAGCAAGAAGTCCAAGCCACCAGGGCCAAACATCATGTAGGCACTTCCCATGCCCGATATCATCAACGCCCACGCTAGCGGAGCGCCTATTGCCATTAGGACGATCATGGAGAGAAACATGATCGCCGTAATTATCATGGGGTCTAAATTTAACATAGGGATACCCTTTGCATGGCATATCCACAAGGACGTGCCGGGGTGTGTCTCTTATTTTTCACGGTAAAACCACGTTGAAATAGAGCGAGGGTTAAGCAGCTCTCTGTTTAAACAGAGTCGGGCTGTATTTAATCAGCGTCGCTAATGTCGTCTCGCGGATCATCATAGGGAATGCCAAGTAAACGCACGATGGCCCTCACTAGCTCTGCTACGCTCTGCAGAATTAGCAATCCAACGGCAATTGGAATGGTCGCTTTTATCGGCCAAAGTGCTGGACGCCAAATGCTTCGGTTGGAATACTCACCAATTAGCCAGGAGCGGTGGGCAAATTCCACGGCCATGGTGAAAAATACACTCAGCACCAAGATACCCAGTGAGAACACAATCACGTCACACAACGCCTGCATGCGGAAGGGCAGCAGGCGATAGATGACATCACTGCGCACGTGGCTTTGGTGGCGTAAGGTATAGCTGCCAGCCAGGATACTCAGCGCACCGAAGAACATCGTCGCTAGTTCGTGCCCCCACACAGTGGGGGCATTGAGTACATAGCGAGCGACTACTTCATAGAGCAGTACACCGATAATACCTAGCGTCAGCCAAGCGGTGACTCGTCCGACCCAGTCGGAAAGCCCATCCTGAAAGCGTAGATATCGGTTGATCTTACTCACTCAATCTTCCTTGCGCTTTGGCGTTATTAATCAAGATTTCAACGGCTTGGGCATTTCGCTCAGAGCGTGCCGCTTCCTCTTCCCAAATCGGCAAAGATGCTTCGGCTAGGCGTTGTGAATCTTCTGCTGGCAAGGTGGCGAATTCAAACAGCTCACCTTCATCGATGATGCGTTGGTTGCCTTCTTCCAGCCAGTTGTGAACGTCTTCCAGGTACTGAGCCAGCTCATCTACCAAGATCTGCTGCTGCTCTTCGCTCATCCGTTCCCAGGTGCGGGGGTTGATGAATGCGTTTTCTGTCCAGCCTGGGTTGAGTAAGTTGATATCGGTGTAGTAGCCCGCCACTTCATTAATGCGTAGCTGTTCGTACTCAACAGGGCCACCGTAAATGGCACCGTCGATAACGCCTGTCGAAAGCGCGACGTAGAGTTCTTCACCTGGAATAAAGGCTGTTGGAATATCAAATTTTTCCAGCACCGTTGCAATGGAGCTGGTTGCGCGGATGCGCATGCTGGAAAGATCTTCCAGGCTGGAAACAGGCTCTCGGGTGACTAAGCCATAATCGCTACCAAAGCCGCGGCCAATCAGCTTAACGCCTTGCTCTTCGTAAGCTTCTGCGATGAGCTCATCAAGGCCTTGGTTGGCAAATATATCGTGTGCTTCTTCAGCGCTTACCCATGCTCCAGGTAGGCCCCCTTCGATCGTGCCGATACCCACCGTGCCAGGCCAGTAACTACCTACACCATGGCCGATATCGATGCTCCCACGGGCAACGGCTTCGACAAACTGGTCGCTGCTGACTAGTTCGCCGCCACGGAAAAATTGAATGTTGATAGTGCCATCACTCGCTTCACTTACCCGTTCCCGCAAATCAGCTGCAATCTGATCCACTTCGGTGCCATAAAACGTGTGCATGCGTAAACGAACGGTATCGGCATAGAGCGCTTGGCTAGCCATGATGGAAGCGGCGATGGACGTCGCTAGGGCGCATTTCACGGATGTTGAGAGCTTCATAAAACCTCTTTGTTGGTAGCGATTAGAGTTATAGAGGGCATCCATGCTTCAGTTTCGAAACCATGTTGCGCCCCCAGTTTAATCACACGCATGGTGCTCAGGCTATAAAAAATTTCTATAAAATCGTCTAACATCAACATTTTTGCATTACGTTGACTGATGTCAAACCAAACTGAAACTGCGTCTATAAATTAATTTTTTATTAATTTTCATTGAGTTATTGTATTTTTGAGCGATAGATTGCTGATCAGGTGTATTAGGTAAGCGTTGATAAACGGTGTAGCCAACAGATCGTCGAGTCTGCTATTGGCCTAAATCCTCTTTGGGTGAGGCCTTAAGACAGCACTTGAAACAGGGTTTGAAACAGAGCTTGGAATACTTGCGGGTTTTAATGAGTTTTGGCGCTTGAATACACGCAGATTTGAATACATGCCGAGCAGAAGAGCTGCCCCGCCTACAGGCAGAGCAATCAGCGAAAGAGCCTTCCTTCTCATTAGGTTATTGCGTCCTAGCGCTGCTTTTTTTAATAAACGCGGCACGCGCTATCGTTAAGAATTGTTTAGTAGAGGTAGTGTGAGCGGTGGGGTCTTAACAATGAAAACGAATCAAGGATCTGATAATGAAATATCCACTAACCCTGTTAGCTGCCGCTGTTGCTGCCACTGTTACTTCTACCAGTTATGCGGCGCCGTTGCTGAGCGACCAAGCATTGCTCGTTGATAGCCCGGAACACTTGAGTGCCAATGCCTGGGTAGAAATCTCACAATCGGCTTTTGAAGGGAACGTGCGCGGTGTTCTGGAATTATTGGGCGAAGAAGCGGAGCTTTGCGCCATTATGAAAGCCGATGCCTATGGTCACGGCATTGCTAATTTAATGCCTTCCGTGATCGCGTTAGGTATTCCTTGTATTGGTGTGGCGAGTAACGAAGAAGCGCGAGTTGTTCGGGCATCTGGTTTCGATGGGCGTTTAATGCGCGTGCGCAGTGCGACACCAGAAGAAGTGCGCGGTGCCTTTGATTACGGCATGGAAGAGTTATTCGGCGATATAACGGCCGCTCGTCAAGCATCCAGCGATGCCGCTGAGGCAGGGGTAACACTGCGCTATCATTTGGGTCTGAATGCTGGCGGTATGGGGCGCAATGGCATGGCGCTTGATAATGAAGCAGGACGTCAGGAAGCGTTAGAACTTCAAGACTTAGCGTCGTTAGAACTGGTGGGCATCATGACCCACTTCGCCTTTGAGGATGAAGATTTTGTTCGCCAGGGTTTAGCAGCGTTTCACGAGCAAAGTGATTGGTTAATCGAGACGGCTAACCTGGATCGCGAGGCGCTAACGCTTCACGCCGCCAATTCATTTACCACCATGGAAGTGCCTGAAGCTCGCCTTGATATGGTGCGCCCGGGTGGCTTGCTGTATGGCGATCTACCCCATTATGAGCAGTTCAAACCGGTGATGTCGTTTCGCACGCGGGTAGCGTCGGTTAACGATTACGCGCAAGGCAGCGGAGTTGGTTACGATAACGTCAGAGTGTTGGAGCGCGATAGCTTATTGGCGAACTTACCTGTTGGCTATTCTGACGGCTATCGGCGTGTTTTCACAGACGCTGCCTTTGTGCTGGTCAACGGTGAGCGAGTGCCAGTCATGGGTAAAGTGTCAATGAACACAACCATGGTAGACGTGACGGATGTCGAGGGAGTGGCAGCGGGTGATGAAGTGGTGCTTTACGGGCTCCAGGGTGACGAGCGAATTACCATTGGAGAACTTGAAGACCTCAATGGCGCGCTACTTGCCGACCTTTACACGGTATGGGGAAACTCCAACCCGAAGGTGTTGCGTCCAAGCGATAGCGATACAGATACAGGTAGCGATAGCGAGTAATTATTGCCAATAAAGGTAGTAATGTACTGTGTTTGCTGACGACGCCACCCCGCTCAACTGAGCGGGGTGGTTTCGTTTGGGGGAAGGATTATTGCGCTGAGAATCGGGGCTGAGCGTCATAGGATCATGGCGGCTATCCAGCCAAAGGCAATCAGCGGAATATTGTAGTGCAGGAAGGTCGGTACAACGCTGTCCCAGATATGGTCGTGCTGGCCGTCGGCATTGAGACCGGCGGTTGGGCCAAGCGTTGAGTCGGAGGCCGGGGAGCCTGCATCGCCCAAGGCGGCTGCGGTGCCTACCAGTGCCACGGTGGCTAGCGGCGAAAAGCCAAAATTCAGCGCCAGGGGTACGTAAAGTGATGCGATGATCGGGATTGTTGAGAAGGAAGAGCCGATACCCATGGTAATGAAAAGGCCCACAAGCAACATAATCAATGCCGCTAAGCCCTTGTTATCACCAATTATCTCTGTAGAGCTGCTGACCAGCGCTTCAACCTCGCCACTGGCCTGCATCACACTGGCGAAGCCCGCCGCGGTGATCATGATGAACCCAACCAAGGCCATCATGCGCATGCCTTCGGTGAAGATGCCGTCCTGTTCGTGCCAGCGGAAGACGCCGCTTAAAGAGAGCAGTGCAAAGCCGAAAATTCCCCCCAGCACCATTGAACCGGTGTAGAGCTGAACGGCCACGGTGCCAACCAGTGCGATTGCCAGAACGGCTTTTTGCCAGCCTTTCAAATGCTGGGCCGCTTGCGCTGGGGTTTCATCGCCCTTGGCCAGGTCTCGGTCTTGGTAGTTACGCCCTTTGCGATAGCTAAATAACACAGCTACGGCAAGGCCCAATGCCATGCCACCAATAGGAATCACCATTGCCATGGGTACCATCTGACGGGTGACTTCCAGTCCAAATTCGGCACCACTTTCATTGAGGTTGGTGAGCAAAATATCGTTCAGAAAGATAGCGCCAAACCCTACCGGTAACAGCATATAGGGGGCGGTAATACCGAAGGTAATCACACAAGCAACGAGCCTGCGGTCGAGCTGAAGGTGATTCATTAGTTTCAGTAACGGCGGAACCAGTACAGGAATGAAAGCAATGTGTACCGGAATAAGGTTCTGAGAACTGACCGCGGCGGCCAGTAAGGCGGCCAGCAGGGTATAGGTCACCATACGGCGACTGCTGCCAGAATCATCAACATGAAAACGCGCAATGGCGCGGTTTGCCATTACTTCAGTGATGCCCGAACGTGATAGCGCGACGGCGAAAGCGCCCAGCACGGCATAGGCCAGGGCCACGGTAGCGCCGTTGCCAAGACCGTCATTAAAGGCATCAAGGATGGCATTGATCGGCATGCCCGCATAAAGCCCACCCACCAACGTTGCGACGATTAAGGCAAAGACAACGGAAACGCGAGCCAAGCTGAGGCTGACCATCACTAAAATGGCCAAAACGATAGCATTCATGAATAGCTACTCTTGTCGTTGGATTTAGATTTAGCTGGATTTAGATTTAGCTGGAATTGAATGCGGTGAAGCCCCGCAGCTTGTTGCTGCGGGGCAAGAATGGCCGCTTAGTGCTGGCTTGGCAGGGTGCCAGGGCGAAGCAGGTGGCTCAGCGTTCTGGCTGCCAACAAGTTGCTGGCTGCTTCAATGTCTGGCGCAAAGAAGCGGTCCTGTTCGTAGTGGGTGACATGTTCACGCAGCAACTGCTTGGCTTGTTCCAGCGGTGCAGTGGTGGTTAGGCCGTGGCGCATGTCCAGCCCCTGGCAGGCGCCTAGCCATTCAATGGCGAGAATGCCACGCACGTTATCGGCCATTTCCCATAAGCGTTTGCCCGCTGCCGGGGCCATGGAAACATGGTCTTCCTGGTTGGCTGAAGTGGGCAGGCTATCCACGCTGTGCGGGTGCGCTAACGCTTTGTTTTCACTGGCAAGCGCGGCTGCAGTTACCTGGGCGATCATAAACCCAGAGTTGACGCCGCCTTTCTCGACCAGGAAGGGCGGTAACTGGGACATGTGTTTGTCCATCATCAGCGAGATGCGTCGTTCCGCCAGTGAGCCAATTTCGGCAATCGCCAAGGCTAAGTTATCAGCCGCCATGGCCACCGGTTCGGCATGGAAGTTGCCGCCGGAGATGATGTCGTCGGTATCTTCAAACACCAGGGGGTTGTCGGATACCGCGTTGATTTCCACCGCCAGTATGTCGGCAACATGGCGAATCTGTGTCAGTGCTGCACCCATCACCTGTGGCTGGCAGCGCAAGGAGTAAGGGTCTTGCACTTTATCGCAGTTGGCGTGAGAGTTGCCGATGTCGCTGCTCTCGCCGAGTAAATGTCGGTAGGCCGCCGCCGCATCGATCTGGCCACGTTGGCCACGTACTTCATGAATGCGCGCATCGAACGGTGAGCGTGAGCCCAGCGTGGCTTCAACCGTCAGTGAGCCGCAAACCGTGGCGGCAGCATAGAGGTCTTCGGCATCGAACAGACCGCGTAGCGCGTAAGCCGTTGACACCTGGGTGCCGTTGAGCAGCGCAAGACCCTCTTTGGGGGCCAGGGCAATCGGGCTAAGACCGGCGACTTTTAGCGCTTCTTCGGCACTGAGCCACTCGCCTTTGTAGCGTGCTTTGCCTTCACCAATCAGTACCACACTCATATGGGCCAGTGGCGCGAGATCACCTGACGCACCCACAGAACCTTTGAGCGGAATATGCGGATACACCTCGGCGTTGATCAATGCGATAAGGGCATCAAGCACTTCACGACGAATACCGGAAAAGCCGCGTGCCAGGCTGTTAACCTTAAGCACCATGATCAGCCGCACAAGGCTGTCATCCATCGCAGCGCCCACGCCGGTGGCATGGGAAAGCACTAACGAACGCTGCAGTGCTTCCAGGTCTTCATCGGCGATACGTGTTTGAGCAAGCAGCCCGAACCCGGTGTTAATACCGTAGACCGTGCGGTTTTCCTCGACTACCCGATTGACACAATCGACGCTTTTTTGGATCGCCTCGTCGGCACTGCTAGGCAGGCTAACCGTGACGGGGGATTGAAAGACCTGGCGCGCCTGCGCCAGTGTCACTTTGCCGGGCTGAATATCGAGATGGGTCATTATGAGTGCTCCTTGTAGTTGTTGAATTAGCTCTTCAGCATCGGCAAATCGAGGCCGTTTTCACGGGCAGATTGTTTGGCAATGTCGTAGCCTGCATCGGCATGGCGCATAACGCCAGTGCCCGGGTCGTTGCGCAGCACGCGGCCAAGGCGTGCGTGGGCATCATCGGTGCCGTCGGCGACGATAACCACCCCAGAGTGTTGTGAATAGCCCATGCCGACACCACCACCGTGGTGTAGCGATACCCAAGTCGCGCCACCGGCGGTGTTAAGCAGGGCATTCAGCAGCGGCCAGTCGGAGACCGCGTCGGAGCCATCCATCATCGCCTCGGTTTCGCGGTTGGGGCTTGCCACGGAGCCGGAGTCCAGGTGGTCACGGCCAATCACGACGGGTGCTTTAAGCTCGCCGTTTTTGACCATCTCGTTGAAGGCTTGGCCAAGACGCGCACGATCTTTCAGGCCGACCCAGCAGATACGTGCCGGAAGGCCTTGGAAGCTGATGCGCTCGCGGGCCATATCCAGCCAGTTATGCAGGTGCGGGTCGTCAGGGATCAGCTCTTTGACTTTCTGGTCGGTTTTGTAAATGTCTTCCGGGTCGCCTGAAAGCGCGGCCCAGCGGAAGGGGCCAATTCCCTGGCAGAATAAGGGGCGGATATAGGCGGGTACAAAACCAGGGAAGTCGAAGGCATTTTCAACGCCTTCTTCTTGAGCCATTTGGCGAATATTGTTGCCGTAGTCGAAAGTGGGTACGCCCATCTTCTGGAAGTCGAGCATGGCTTGTACATGCACGGCCATCGACTGCTTGGCCGCTTTTACGGTGGCTTGTGGTTCGGATTTACCACGTGCCACGTACTCTTCCCAGGTCCAGCCTGCAGGCAGGTAGCCGTGTAGCGGGTCGTGGGCACTGGTTTGGTCAGTCACCATGTCGGGCTTAACGCCACGCTTGACCAGTTCGGGTAATACATCCGCGGCATTCGCACATAGGCCAATCGAGACGGCTTTGCCTTCGGCAGTGTAGCGTTCGATACGCGCTAACGCATCGTCGAGATCGTCTGCTTGTTCATCTAAATAGCGCGTGCGCAGGCGGAAGTCGATGCTGGTTTGCTGGCACTCGATATTTAGCGAGCAGGCGCCGGCCAAGGTGGCGGCGAGTGGTTGAGCGCCCCCCATACCACCCAGACCCGCAGTGAGAACCCAGCGGCCTGTCAGGTTGCCGTCGAAGTGTTGGCGGCCCGCTTCCACAAAGGTTTCGTAGGTGCCTTGGACAATGCCTTGAGAGCCGATGTAAATCCATGAGCCTGCGGTCATCTGGCCGTACATCATTAGGCCTTTACGATCCAACTCGTTGAAGTGTTCCCAGTTGGCCCAGGCGGGGACCAGGTTGGAGTTGGCAATAAGTACCCGCGGGGCGTCTTTATGGGTTTCAAATACGCCTACCGGCTTGCCGGATTGCACCAGTAAGGTTTGCGTGTCCTCCAGGCGCTGCAGGGTCTCAACGATTTTGTCGTAGCACTCCCAATCACGCGCAGCGCGGCCAATGCCGCCATACACCACCAAGTCCTCGGGGCGTTCGGCCACGTCAGGATGGAGGTTGTTCATTAGCATGCGCAGCGGGGCTTCGGTCAGCCAGCTTTTGCAACTGAGCTGGCTGCCGGTAGGGGCAGCAATCTTACGGGATGCGTCGTGACGTTTGTCGTTAGTGGACATGGCGAAACTCCTCTTGAGTCATCGGTTTGTTATTAAAGGGCTAGTAATAGATGGATTAACGAATCCAGGCGCTAGGTGTCGAGCGCCAACTGAAAGACAATTCGTGCTGCCGCGCGGGCCGTACGGCTATCGATATCGTGATCTGGATTTAGCTCGGCGAGATCAGCTAAGCGCAGCTTGCCGCTGTCGCGAATGGTCTCAATCAGCGGTTCAATCAGTGCGAGTGAGACGCCGCGAGCGGCGGGAGCACTGACGCCAGGGGCTTCCCCAGCGGGCAGTACATCCAGATCGATGGTCAGATAGAGGTGATCGCAACGCACCATGAAGCGCTCCAGGTCGCGCCGAATGCACTCAAGGTGGGCCGGTTGAAAGTCCCGGTCTTCACGAACCATGACGCCGAGTTGTGCAGCACGGTTAAACAGTGCGCGCGTGTTGGCAGCGCGGCTTACACCTAAGCAGGCGTAGCGAAACGGCCAGCCGCGCTTGGCGCATTCATCAGCAATTTGCGTAAAGGGGGTGCCCGAAGAGCGCACATGAGAGGGATCGCGCAGATCGAAGTGGGCATCAAAATTGATAATGCCGATGCGTGGTGCTTTTTCACCGCTATCAGCGAGATGCTGGGCAAGCCCCAGCCAGCTACCGTAGGCCACCTCATGGCCGCCACCTAGCACAACGGGAAAGTGTTCAGCCTTAAGCAACGCTGCTAATCGATCGGCGAGGGCTTGTTGGGCGGTTTCCAGGGCGTCGCCTTCGCAACGTACATTTCCCGCATCATAGGCGGGGCCTGTACGGTGCCACGCCAGTGGTGCTAGCGCTTTACGCAGTGCCGAAGGGCCTTGTGCGGCACCGGTACGCCCTTGGTTTCTGGCTACACCGGCATCGCTTTCAAAACCTAGTAAAGCACAGCCCGGTGCTACCGTTGGGCTAAGCGGTTGGATCTTTTGATGCCAGCGCTCACTGTTGGGTTCTGGGTCTGTTCGGCCCGTCCAGAGTGACATGTCGAGTTCAGGGGCAGTGGCTTTACTGTTAATGGCCATGGGTAAGCACTCCCTGGAACATGCGCTGACGAAGGCGTCCTGGTTGTACGGCGTAAGCGAGCTCGGCGGGTGCATCGATATCCCATACACAGAGGTCGGCTTCTGCACCTTCGTGGATGCGCCCTTTGCCCGATAGGCCTAGCGCAGTTGCCCCATGGGCTGTCATGCCCGCCAGTGCCTCTTGGGGAGTCAGGCGGAACAGCGTGCAGGCCAAGTTGAGCATTAGCGTGGGCATAAACAGTGGGGAGCTGCCGGGGTTGGCGTCGGTAGCCACCGCCATTGGAACGCCTGCGCTGCGCAGCGCCGCAATCGGCGGTTGTTGCGTTTCACGAAGGGTATGGAAAGCACCGGGCAGGATTACCGCCACACTACCGGCCTCATGCATGGCAGCGATGCCAGTGTCATCCAGGTACTCAATGTGGTCAGCAGATAGGGCTCCGTGGCGTGCGGCCATGGCCGTTCCGCCCAGGTTAGAGAGCTGTTCGGCGTGTGCCTTGATGGGTAGGCCGTGGGCCTCGGCGGCTGCAAACACTCGCTCGCACTGTTCCACCGAGAAGGCGATTTTTTCGCAGAACACATCAACCGCATCTGCCAGGCCTTCAGCCACTGCTGCGGGGATCATTTCCTGGCAGACAAGATCAATATAGCCGTCGCTGTCATCTTTGTATTCTGGGGGGAGGGCATGGGCGCCCAGCAGCGTCGTGACGACGTTGACTGGCAGCATCTTGCCGAGACGGCGCGCGACACGCAGCATCTTCAGTTCATCTTTGACGGTAAGCCCGTAGCCAGACTTAATCTCCACGGTGGTAACGCCGTCAGCAATCAGTGCTTCAAGACGCGGTTTAGCGAGTCTTAGCAGCTCATCTTCGCTAGCTTCACGCGTGGCACGAACGGTACTGAGAATGCCGCCACCGCGTTTAGCAATCTCTTCATAGCTAGCCCCTTCAAGCCGCGCTTCAAACTCTTCAGCCCGGGAACCGCCAAAGACAAGGTGGGTGTGGCAATCCACAAGACCAGGGGTCATCACACCGCCACTGCCCATCTCTGTGCAGTTATTGGCGAGTTGCTCGTCGAACTCACTCATGGGCGACAAGGTGATGATGTGTGCCCCTTCGGTAATAACGGCCATGCGGTCGGGCAATGTCCGCAAGCCATCGAAGACGCTGATATCGCGCCAGAGGCGACGATCCGTTGCATTCGGCATGAGGAGCTCCTTTCAAAGGCGATGTTCAAAAATTTATTTTCAAATCTTAATGTATATACAATTAAGGTCAATATGAGCCAATTCGTCAAGCTGCTTGTTACAAAATAGCGCGAAGGGTGAAATACATGAAAAGATGAGGTGTTGCTGTTTTTGGTATTTTAAACAGTTTGTTATGTGTTTTTTGATGTTAATGAAGGCTGTTTTTAGGCTGATTTATTAGACTAATGTCTATTTATATTGGCTGGGAGTGCTCTTCAATTGGTGTGTATATGTATATACATTAAGTGTTGAAGATACGTGGAAGGCTCACTAAACGCTGTTACACAACAAGAGGCATGCTCATGCTCCCTCCCAATACTACAACCCGCCAGCGGCCCAGCGCCGCGCTGATCCTCAAACTGTTTTTGCCAAGTGCGCTGGGGATTTTGATTTTCTTCGTGCCTGTCGAAATTGGCGGTCGCAGCACTATATTGCTCGACCACATGGTGACTGGTGCCCGGAGCTGGCTAGGAGATGCAAGTGGCTTCTATGCGCTGGCGCTGATTGCCGCTGGGGCTGCGTACCCGTTGATTCGAGGCTACTGGAATCGAAACGTTACCGAGCGCATTTTTACCGCACTAAAATTGCTTGGGGTAATGGCTGCCCTGATGGCGCTGACTGGCTGGGGGCCTGCCTTTCTGCATGAACCCGATATGCTGCCTTTCCTGTTTGAAAAGCTGGTGATTCCCGTTGGTTTGATCGTTCCTATTGGCGCGATTTTCCTGGCCTTGTTGATCAGTTATGGGTTGCTTGAGCTTATTGGCGTGCTGGTTCAACCCGTAATGCGGCCCATTTGGCGAACGCCAGGACGTTCGGCAATCGATGCGGTCGCTTCATTCGTGGGCAGTTACTCTATCGGATTATTGATTACCAACCGGGTGTATCAGGCGGGTCAGTATTCCGCGCGGGAAGCGGCCATTATCGCCACGGGGTTCTCTACCGTCTCGGCAACGTTCATGATCATTGTGGCGCGCACGCTGGATTTAATGGCGGTGTGGAACGCCTATTTTTGGCTAACGTTAGTGATCACGTTTATCGTCACGGCGGTCACCGTTCGTTTGCCGCCATTATCGCGTATGGATGACAGCGCTGAAGATGGTGAACCGACGGCGGAGCCAGGCAAACGCTTGCTAACGGCATGGCAGACCGGGTTGGAAGTGGCCGCCCGAGCACCGGCGTTGCATAAAAGTGTCGCGATTAACTTTAAAGAAGGGCTAGTGATGGCGATTAGCATCCTACCTTCGATCATGTCGGTGGGTTTGCTAGGCTTGCTTGCGGCTAAATACACGCCGCTATTTGAGTGGCTGGGTTGGCTGTTTTACCCCTTTGTGGCTGTGTGGGGCATTGCTGATGCTGCCGCGCTTGCCCAGGCATCCGCTGCTGGCCTTGCCGAAATGTTTTTACCGGCACTGTTAATGGCAGAAGCGGACTTTGTCGCGCGTTTTGCTGCAGGCGTTGTATCAGTATCTGCTGTGCTGTTCTTCTCCGCCTCAATTCCTTGCATCCTCTCTACGAGCATTCCGCTTTCTGTAGGGCGCATGGTGGTGGTGTGGTTTATTCGCGTTGCATTAAGCTTGATGCTCGCCATACCCACCGGATATTTGATGCAAGCGCTTATCAGCTAGGTTTTTACCAGCTAAGCGCTTATCCTCCAAGCCCTTCATTAAGACGCTTGGCGATGCACCGAGGAGCGCAGCTTGTAGCGGTCGCCTGGGTGCAGTAGGCGGGCATAGCTGATGAGCTGCTCGCCTGACCACGTGCGCCGTACCATGCTCAGGCAGGGGGTGGCGGTATCAATAGCAAGCCAATCGGCAGTTTGCTGGTCGACAAGCACGGCTTCGACAGTGTGCTCTACGTCAGTAATCGGGCAGGCCGCTACCAATACTTCATTGGGTGTGTGCAGTGAAAAATCACTGGTTAAGTAGTTGGGTACCCAGCGAGGGTTAACATAGCGGTTTTCAAGCTGAATAGGCGTGTCGTCTTCCAAATGTACCAGCAGCGTTTGAAACACGCGGCTACCCAAGCGAACGCCTAGCCGTAAAGCGACTTCGTCATCCGCTTCAATGGCTTCGCATACCAGTACGTGATTACTGTAATGGTGTCCCCTGAAGCGCACTTCATCGGCAATGTTATAGACCTCGACCAGGGATGACTCTGCCTTGCGATCTGTCACGAAGGTACCTAACCCAGGCTGGCGTGTTAGGTAGCCTTTTTGGACGAGATCACGAATCGCTTTATTAGCTGTCATTCGGCTTACCCCAAAATCTCGGGCAAGTTGCTCTTCGGGAGGGATCTGGTGGTGTGCTGGCCAGGCACCGCCCTGGATTTTCTCTAACAGGTGCTGCTGTATTTGCAGATAAAGTGGGGGAGCGCTGGTCATGAAGTGCCTTTCAAATGAATCTAATGTCTAACCCTATCCAGTGTACCTTGTGCAAAGGCCCAGGGCATCCTGTTGCTGGTTGGGCGTGTATTATGTACGAGGATTCATTGGCGTTGCCTGATTCGTTTAGTAATCGTCAGCATCGATAAGAAAGCGCTTATTTTAGGAGTTATTTTGCGCCTAAACTATTCTGGAGCACTGCCAGAGCGCGTTGGTTTTTTATTATTACCGCGCTTTTCAATGATGGCATTTTTTTCTGCGGTAGAGCCGCTACGCATAGCCAATCGTATCAGCGACCAAACGCTGTTTGAGTGGACGCTATTTAGTCGTGATGGTGAGCCAGTCACCGCAAGCAATGGCATGACGCTATTAGTCGATCAGACCATGGGTGGTGGTCTCGACCTGCCATCGTTGGCTGTATGTAGCGGCTTTGAGCCTGAAGACCATTTAAGTCGAGCGCTCATTTCATGGCTACATCGGCTTGATCAAGCCGGATGTGCTCTGGGTGGGTTGGACACCGGAGGGTTTATATTAGCTGCTGCCCAGTTATTGAAGGGGGAGCGGGTCACCTTGCATTGGGAGAGCTTGCCGGTCTTTCGTGAGCGTTTTCCAACGATTGAAACCACCGACGAGCTATTTGAGATCGGGGAGCGGCGTTTTTCCTGTGCGGGCGGTGCCGCAGCCATGGATATGGCCTTAGCCGTCATCGCCAGACGTCACGGGAGCAAATTAGCCGTCGATGTCTCGGAACAGCTTATTCATGAGCGGTTACGTAGCCGCAGCGACCAGCAACGGATGTCGTTAGCGCAGCGGTTAGGCACTCATAACCGGCGTTTAGTGGAAGCCGTTGCATTGATGGAAAGACATTTAGAGGAGCCTCTTGCTTTGGCTGAGATTGCACGCCGAAGCGGTGTGTCATCTCGTCAGCTGCAGCGGTTGTTTGAGGATCATCTTCATCAAACACCGCGCCAGTGGTATTTGTCACTTCGTTTAGCGCGGGCAAAGCGTTTGCTGATTGAAACTGATATGGAGATTTTAGCGGTGGGCGTTGCGTGTGGGTTTGGTTCGAGCTCCAGCTTTGCACGTGCTTTCCGTGCCCATTTTGGCTGTTCGCCGCGTGCCTCACGCGGTGCTTGAAAGGAGAGTTGTTGCTAAAAAGGGAAAGTACGCCAGGCGTCGCAGCTAAGCGCACCTGGCGTGACAGGGCAGAGTGCTAGGCCATTTTTCTGCGTCGGGCATCGAGCGTCTCGCGGAACAGCGAAATCAGCACACCAGCCGTCATCACTAGCACTACAACACTGAGTGGCAGGGCGGCTGCAATAAGGGCTGTTTGCAGCGCCGTAAGACCACCGGCAACCAGCAGTACCGCCGCCACTAAACCAATCACCACGCCCCAGAACACTCGGAAGCGTTTAGGCGGTTCATTGTCACCTAACGATAAAATGGTGGTTAGCACTAATGTGCCGGAGTCTGAAGAGGTGACAAACCAGCTCATTAGCAGAAATACCATCATGGCGGAGAGTATCCAGCCAAACGTGCCGCTGCCGACAATGCCATCAGCCGTGGCAAACAGTGCTGAGGGTAGGTTCCAAGCGTTAACCAGCTCAATAATACCGGCGCTACCAGGGCCATTCGTTGCATATAACTCCTGATACATGGCGTTGCCGCCAAAGATGATCAGCCAAACAAAAATGATCAGGGTAGGTACTAACAGAACGCCCAATACAAACTCGCGTAAGGTACGGCCTTTAGAAATTCGCGCGATGAAAAGACCGACAAAGGGAGCCCAGGCTAGCCACCAGCCCCAGTAGAAGATTGTCCAACCTTGTTGCCAAGCGGCGGTGCCTTCTTCATCCGCGTACCAAAGCCCCATGGGAATAAAATTGATAGCGTAGTCGAGCATGGTTTCGCCGAATGCCATGATGAGCCACAGCGTGGGGCCTGTAATTAGGAAAATGCTCACGACCACTAGGGACACCCAGATATTCATCTCGGAAATAAGACGAATACCGCCGCGTACGCCGGATACGGCTGAGAGTATTGAGATAACTGAAATACCCGCGATAAGTATTAACTGGGTATTTAGCCCTGGGTCGACCCCTATTAGCCGTTCTAAGCCAACGGCCATTTGGCTAACCCCAAGCCCCAGCGAAGTAGCGACGCCAAAGACGCAGCCCAGCACCCCAAGGATATCAAACAGGTGGCCGATAGGGCCGAAGATGCGTTCACCGATAAAAGGATAAAGCGCCGAGCGCAGTGCGAGCGGCAACCCTTTTCGATAAGCAAAATACGCCAGCGACATACCGACAATCACGTAGATGGCCCAGCCGTGAAGGCCCCAGTGAAAAACGGTGACGCGTAACGCATCGATAGCGCGCTCGTGACCGATGGCGGCGGCACCGGCCATGTCGGCATGAGGATTGTTGGGATAGCCAAAGGCGCCAGTATCGTCAAGGTAGAACACGGGCTCAGCGACGCCAAAAAACAGGATGCCAATGCCGATACCTGCAGAGAAGAGCATCGAGAACCACGCAAAGTTGCTGAACTCTGGGCGGCTGTCGTCAGTGCCAAGCCTTACGCTTCCATAGCGGCTGAAGACAATGAAGGCGCAGACTGCTAGTAGCAGCATGACGGTAATTAGGTAATACCCGCTAAACGTGCTCTCGATCCAGGCGCGAGTTGCTCCGAACACGCTGCCCGCTGTATCTGAGCCAAGCCCGGTGAAAAGTACGAAGAGCAGCACTAGGCCGCTAGCGGTTAGCGTCATTCCCTTGTGCATGCCTTGGAAGAAACCGCCTTGGGCGAGCTCTGTCACCATGTAGTCTGTACTGAGTTCGGCCTTGGGTGAGTTGTTATGCGAAGGCGGCGTGGGTCGGTGAGGGGAAGTTGGCGTAGCGATATGCTTGTCCTCTTGGGCCGGACGTCGGGCCGGCAATCCCGATCAACCGTCCGTGCTGGCGGACGGTTCTCATTATTTTTAGTGTTGCTTTGATATGTGGTTTTGCCGTGTCGTTATCGCCGTATGGCAATAGTGCGGCCGGCCAACTCTGGCCAGGCCGAAGGCTCAGCTTGGGGTAGAGCTGCAATGGCTTCTTCAACGGGGGCCGGGAAAGGCGCAGGGCGAGTGGTATCGATATCAATGCCCATCAGCATCTGCTCGCTGGTGGCAAGCAGGTTGCCTGTCTCATCCTGTAGCTTGAAGAAAGCATGCAGGCGTTTGGTATCGTGATCCAGCAGGGTCAGCTCCACGCAGAGTGGTTGCCCTTCGTGGGCCTCGCGGCGATAACAAAGATGCGTCTCAAGGGTGTAGATGGTGTAGCCGTAGCGTGCTCGGCCTGCGCTATCTAAGCCGATATGCTCCATGAGTTCTTCTACTGCCAGTGAGAAGACCCGGGCATATTCGGCGTCGTTCATATGGCCGTTGTAGTCGACCCATTCTGAGGCAACGCGGCTTTGTAAAATAATCATTAGATACGTCCTTCCAAACCTTCGGCTTCAGGCCAATATTTTTGTACTAAGCCGAGCAGTTCCACCAGAAAGTCATCACGGCGGCGATCCAGCTCGGCCACTGAGCGACCAGCGGCTTGATGCTCGCAGCCTTCTACCACGCGATCAATAAGCTCGTTGGTAAGCTCGGGAGCTTCAAGCTTTGTCCACGGTAGTTTTAACGCCGGACCGAACTGTTCAAGCATATGGCGCATCCCTGACTCGCCACCAGCCAAATGAAAGGTGAGAAAGGTGCCCATTAGTGACCAACGCAAACCACAGCCGTAGACGACGGCGGCATCTATCTCTTCGGTTGTTGCAACGCCATCATTGACTAGGTGCAGCGCCTCACGCCAGAGCGCTTCCATCAGGCGGTCAGCAATATGCCCCTCAATTTCCCGGCGCACGACCAGCGGGCGCATGGCGAGTGTTTGGTAGAGGGCCTGGGCACGCGCTAGCTCGTCAGACGTGGTGGCTTCCCCGCCCACCAGTTCCACGAGCGGCAGTAAATAAACGGGATTAAAGGGGTGTGCGACGATCACGCGGCCCGGTGCCCGTGTGCAGGCATGCTGCAAGTCAGTGGGTTTGAAGCCGGACGTTGACGATCCAATCAAGATCTCTGGGGCTGCTGCGGCATCCAGGGCGGCAAGCACCTCACGCTTAAGCGCGAGTCGCTCGGGTACGTTTTCCTGGATCAGGTCGGCACCTTCAACAGCTGCCTCAAGGCTTTCCACGAAGCGCAGCCGCTGGGGGCTGGCGCCCTCGGCTAGACCCTGGCGCTGCAAAGATCCCCATGCATTTTCAACGAAGGCGCGAGTACGCAGTGGCGCATCAGGGGCTGGATCAAAGGCCACGACGTCCCAGCCCCGAGCCAGAGCGCGCGCGATCCAGCCATTGCCAATCACCCCTGTGCCTATAACCGATAGCTGTTGACTCATGCCTGACCTTCCGTGGTTAGTGCGTTGGAGTGGCTGCTATGCGGATCGCGCAAGTTGAGGTGCACGCGAGTTTCTGCGGGTGTCATCACTCGGCCTCCCAGGTTGTCGATGACAGTGGCGGCTTTCTCAACTAATTGCCCATTAGTCGCCATTACGCCCTTTTTAAGATAAAGATTATCTTCAAGACCGACGCGGGCATGGCCGCCTAGTAGAACTGCCTGAGCCACCATGGGCATCTGATGTCGACCGATGCCGAAAGCTGCCCACTGAGCGTTTTCTGGCAGTTTATTGCGCATGGTCAACATCGTTTCAGTATCGGCTTCAGCGCCCCAGGGGATGCCTAAACAAAGCTGATAAAGAGGATCGCCATCGATCAGTCCTTCCTGCTGTAGCTGGCGTGCGAACCAAACGTGGCCCAGGTCGAAACATTCCAGTTCTGGCTTGACGCCAGCGGCCTGCACCAGGCGGGCGTGCTCGCGTAGCCAGTCGGCAGGGTTTACGTAGACCATGTCGCCGAAGTTGAGGCTGCCGCAGTCTAGGGTGCAGAGTTCGGGCAAAAGCTCACCGACTGGCTCATGGCGTTGGGCGGGCGTCTGGATATCCGTGCCGGGGCCGCCGCGTGTGGGGTCCTGGGCGTCAGGAATCCAATCACCGCCACCGCCAGCAGTAATGTTCATGACAATATCCACCTCGGCCTCGCGCACACGCTGCATCACCTCACGAAAATGCTCGAGAGAGTGGCTGATGCCGCCGGTTTCAGGGTCACGGACATGGATATGCGCAACGCTGGCACCGGCTTTGGCTGCGGTAATACAGTCGTTAGCGATTTGTTTAGGTGTGATAGGCACATGTGGGTTTTTGCCGGTGGTATCGCCTGCGCCGGTAACAGCGCAAGTTAAAATAACGTTGCGGTTCATTGGCCGCTCCTTGAGAGTGGTTCTAAGTAACGTGCTTCAGTATGGCTAAATAGCGTGATGATAATTGACAATAAGCGACGTTAAATATGCACAAAGCGTCGTTATTGATAAGTGGAGTTAATGCGATGCATCTTGAGGATTACCAAAAGTTTGACGCCACTGGCCTTGCTGACCTGATTCGCCGCCGAGAGGTAAGTCAAGCGGAGGTGTTCGATGCGGCAGTAGCTGCGATTGAAACGCTTAACCCATCTCTTCATGCAGTGGTTCGAACACGCTTTGAAAAAGCAAAGCATGAGTGTGACCAAGTGTTGGAAAACTCGGTGTTTGCGGGTGTCCCCACGCTAAGTAAAGACTTATTGATGGCGCTAGCAGGCGAGCCGCTGGCGTTCGGAAGTGCATCGTTATCAGCGTGGTGCCCTAAGCAAGATTCGCTGATTATTCAGCGTGTGCGGGCGGCAGGGTTAGTGGTGATGGGGCAAACGGCCACGCCGGAATTAGGGCTAATGGGGATTACAGAGCCTAAGGCATTTCCCCACCCGCAAAACCCATGTCGAGAGGGCTATTCCCCAGGCGGCTCAAGCGGTGGCGCCGCAGCGGCGGTCGCTAGCGGGATGGTGCCTATTGCGTTGGCAGGCGATGGTGGTGGTTCTATCCGCATTCCCGCCAGTTATTGTGGTTTGTTCGGTTTTAAACCTTCTCGCGGGCGGGTGCCGTTAGCGCCTGCCCACGGTGAAGTATGGCAGGGCGCGGTGGTCGAGCATGCCATCACCCGTAGCGTGCGCGATAGTGCAGCGTTGCTAGAACAGATTAACGGCATGGCGCCTTCTGGGCCTTACCCCGTTCCGCGGGAAACGGGCTATGTGGATGCCTTATCAGCCTCCTCTAAGCCGCTGCGCATCGCTGTGTCGCTGGGTAATTTTTTGAGTTACGGACTGGATACCCAATTAAGTACCGATGTGAAAATAGCGGTTGAGAAGGCCGCCAAGGCACTGGCCGACATGGGGCATGAGGTGGAGTGGTGCGAACCACCGGTTGATGGTGACGCCTTGGCCGATAGTTACCTGACGCTCTACCTTGGCCATTTAGCCGCTGATCTTCAGTGGGTAAGCCAGCAAACCGGTGTGCCGGTGCATCGGTTAGCCATTGAGCCGTCTACCCGCGCCGTTGGTAGGCTGGGCGCTAAGCTTTCGGCGAAAGATTACGAGCTAGCCAAGCGCTATTGGCACGAGGCTGCCGAACAGATGAGCCAGTTTCACCAGCGTTATGACGCCCTGGTGTTGCCGGTAGCCGCGGATACTGCTCCCAAAATAGGCGAGCTGTACCCCTCTGCGGCTCGCGAGCGATTAATGTCTCTGTTAGCGGTTCCTGGTGCATCAGCGCTGGCACTAAAAGCAGGGGTGTTAAAGCACCTGGCGGTGGATGCGCTCAGCCGCACCCCGTTCACGCAATTGGCGAATCTTACCGGTCAGCCTGCTATGTCGGTACCTTTCCATGTGGCGGCCAATGGATTGCCCGTTGGGGTACAAGTGGTAGGGCGCCTGGGTGAGGATAAGCAACTGCTACAGCTGGCGGCGGATATGGAGCGGCATGGTGGTGTGCTGGCCATGAAGTGCTTTTCAAATGAATCTAATGTCTAACCATATCCAGCGTACCTTGTGCGAAGGCCCAGGCCATCCTGTTGCTGATGAGGTTACTGTTTTCCAGTGTTGGTTTTGATTTTTGGCGGTGTATCGGAAATTTTTTTCTCTTTGGTGCGCCATTTAATCTTCACTTCCACTTCCTGTTTATCGCCTTCATCGCTTGCCCGCAGGGAAACTTGCAATAGCTGTTGAGGTGAAAGCACTAGGTCATCTCCATTTTCCTGAAAGGCTAACTCGCCTTCTTTGATGGCATTTGCCAGAGTGACCAAAAGCGCTTGGGTTGACTGACGATCCAGTAGTGAGTCGTGGCTGAACTTAGTTTTTGACTTCATTTAGTTAGCTCCCGCCAGTTTTCCTTTGCGGTTGGGTTTGAACACTTTTGCCTGGGGGTAATCGCAGCTAAGGCCTATAACACCGCGTTTTTTATCAATGAGTGTCACTCCGACACCCTGGCCATCTAGCCCTTCATTTTTTCTAGAGTGAGCATCCAGAGTGATATCGGCTTCGATATGGATGAGACCGTTTTTAAGCGTTACTCGTTGCCCAAAGTGCTGGTTGATATGACCGTGAACGAGTACTTGAATACCCGCCCGGCGAGCAACGTTGGCACCGTACGGGGTAAGGGGTAGGTCGACTTTGCGATATTTCGTTCTGAAGGTATTGGCGAGTGAGCCATAATAAAAGCTGAATAAATTTTGGCTCAACAGGTTCTTTTTGAAGGCTTGATTGGCATGCTTTACGCCATGATTAGCGAGTAGTTCGGCCATCTTGTCGTCAAGACCAGCATGCAGGAACAGAAATGAGCCACGCTTCTTTACGAGCTGCATCCGGCGAAAAAACCAGCCAAACTCGCCTGATTCTTTTAGGAACAGCGAGCGGCATTTCATGGCAGCCGCGTAGACTTGCTGGAGTGATAGGTCGACTTTTGCGCAATGTGCCTCAAAACTCTGGGCTTTGCTCTCCATCTTGCTAATTTCACGATCGATACCTTCAGGGGTAAGAAAACCTGCGGCATAGAAAGGGAAGTTCTCGAACCACGCCTCGCTTGGAAAAAGGGCTTTACGGCATGCAGCCTCAGAAGGTATCTCCCTGTCCCATTGAGTATCGGCTAAGTACTGGTCGAAGACTTCTTTGAACAGTGGAACCACTTTCTTGCCCATGCGAACAAAGAGATGCTGGCTTCCGGCATCTGTCTCGCGTTTCAGGGATAGTAGCCCCATGAGCAAGCGTAAATCATGGTTGCCGGCAAGCAGGGTGATGTTCGCGTTGAGGCGGTATAAGTGAGCTAAACTGCGTAGCATCGTCAGGTTGCTCGGCCCTTTGTCCAGACAGTCTCCACCCACCACAATTTCCGCTTTTGTACCGAACTTAGTCAGCTCGTATTCACACGGGTGCGGTCCATCCCGCTCAATCACTCCTGCGGCAATTAATGAGGCCTCAAAAGCCTCGGCATCGGCGTGAGGGTCGGAGATAAATACGACAGGCTGCTTGGGCCAGGCAAAGCAACTTTTCCGTGAGCGCTTTAGAAAGGTGCTCAATGCATCATCATGGTTGACCGAGCTTTGGTCATTAGGCCATGGGACCCAATCTGTCGGCAGGCGCGCCAAGATAGCATCATGATACGGTTGCTTGCTTACCTTCGGAATAAAGTCCAACGCGGTCATCGTCGCCATCTTATAAGTTGCCACCTTTTAATCGATTGGGTCTGCCAAGTGCCGGTGCTTCCAGTTTCCATACAATCGGTTCCAGCCTTCCGCCTGTTGCTCAAAAACGACGGGGTGTCCGTAAAACATACTTAACCGCTTAATATCGCTGAAGTGTATGACATTTAAATGATAGCTAGCGTGACGTATGGATGCGCCATGGCCAACAACCAGCTGTAGTCGGTTATCCGTTGCGCATCGTGATGGTGTCTTTAAAAGTGCCGTTAAGTGCGCCGCGACTCGTTCGCCTGCCTCGATCAGGGATTCTGCACCCTCGAAAGGCAGCTTGAAGTGGCTGGCTGATTTCCAGCCTTCTGGTAAGGGCGCTAGGCGAGGATCCTGGGCAACGATCCTTTCTATTTCCTTAACACTGAGGTTGGCCAGCGCTCCAACACTGCGTTCACAAAGGGCTGAGAAGCAGCGTGAGTAGGGGGGATCTGTAAAGAGTGTTGCTAGCTCTTCGCGGTAGATCTCAGCTGTTTGCCAGGCTCTTAACAGTGTCGAGGAGTGTATTTCGCTAGTCAGTTGGTAGCCTGACGTAGATAGCCACTCGCCGAATTGCCGAGCTTGCTGCCTAACGTCTGCTGCCCCTTTAGCGGTCAGCGGATAAGGCTGTAGGGCGCTAGGTGTGTCCGCCCGTTGTGCGTACTCACCATGCCTGATTAGAGCCAGTGCCACCATCAGAGAATGCCTTTGGCTTGCAGCAGTTCAATGGCACGCTCAAAGTCTATGCTGCCGGTAAGGCGCAGTACCTGAACGCCCCGTAAGTTATCGGCATAGGTCTCGACAGATTGAGTCTGTTCGGGAGGGAAATGGCCATCCGCCTGCTGAAAAAATGCCCCAGGGCTTTTGCGTAAACCCTCAAGTGCCTCTGGCGTTTTATCGCTATCCACACTGCTCAAACGTGTGGGTTCCATTGAGCTTAAGGACCAGTCAAGGAGTACCAGATTACGTAGCTTTCCGGAACTAGCTGTTTTGTTCTCGCCGTAGGCGTTGGGGATCAACACATCATATTTTTGCTCAAGATCCCACAGCTGACTTTTCGGCATGCGGTCCAGCTTGGCGCACTCCTCGCTGGTAAGCAGCGCAACCAAGCGTTCAGAGTTAAGCAGCGTGCCCGGGTTAACGCGCGGGTGTTTGGCGACACCGATAACATTGACCTGACCCTCTTGTGGCTTAAACAAAATCCGATCATTAGAGAGAAAGCACGCTTTTTCACTCTCTAGCGCTTTCAGCATTAATGTCGATTTGCCGCCACCTGAACTCGCGGCAATGGCGGTGGTAATGCCATTAATGTCAAAGGCTGATGCGTGGCCCAATAGGTAGCCGTCACGCTGATGATAATTAAGAAACTGGTTGTTGATAAAATTGACTACTTGAGATCGATGTTGGGTTAAATCGCCAGTCGCAACCGGGTCGGTTAACGACTGGAATAGCACCATTCCCGTACGCACTTTATGTATCCAGCGCCCTTTCGGTGTATCCACATAGGCTTCTTTCAGGCCAAGAGGACTGACTTTGTTGCGCTTAACGGGTATCCAATCGATCCCGCTGGTATCAAACTGCCTATCGAGCAGGAATATCCGTTGTTCAGTGTGAGGAGGGGACGTGTGAGGGGAGAGCGTGTGAGGAGAGGTACTTGCCGTCAAGCTGGCGTAGTACTGCTTAAGATAGTCCAGAATAGCTGGGTTATCAGCCAGCACACGCAGTGTCAGCCCGTGGAATACCAACGGTAGCTCGTAGAGACAAGCAGCCTTAGCCAGCATTATTTGCTTCTCATCAAACAGATGGGTCATTCGCTGGCCTCTACTTCAAGTTGGCTAAGGACATAATCACATAACTTTTCGCTGGCATCGATGCCACAGCCTTTTAACGCGCCGCTAAATCCGCCAAAGGCCGAAACCTCAAATACCACAGGGCCCTCATCGGTCAATGCAATATCTACGGTGGTAAAGCTTAGCGTGAAGCATGACTGGGCTTTTTGGCCAAGCTCAATCAGTTCCTGGCTTGGCTCATAGGCTTGATACTTTCCACCGCTGTGTATCGTTGTGTTCCATGCATCGCCACTGGCAACACGGGCATAGGTGCATAAATACTGGCCGCCCAGAAAGACCATGCCTAAGTCCTGACCACCTAAGTTAACGAATTTCTGTAGATAAAAAAGTCCATGTTTAGACTTAAACTTATTCAACTTTTGTGTGTTGGTCGCGACACCATCGGACGCTTTTAACACCACCATGCCTCGGGCTTTGGTCGAGTAGAGTGGTTTTAGGATTGCTGTTCCGAACACCTTGATGGCCTTTAATGCAGCCTCAATACTTTCTGTAACACGTGTTGATGGTAGAGCAATGCCGCCCGCGGCCAATGCGCCAGTGCCCTCAAGACGATTAATTAAACGCATTACCTCGCTTGGGCTGCTGAAGCAGCGCACTCCATCCGCTTCAAGGCTGTTAAGCATCCGTAAACGATCGTCTGCAGCAGGGGAGTACGTTTCGCTTATTTTTTTGATGATCACCCCGTCAAGCTCGTTGAGGACAATGTCTCGGTAGCGTAGCTTGCCTGTCTCTAGCTCTAGCACTACTTCAGACATATCGACGATGCAGCGGAAGCCGGTGTGCTTTTCCAAGTGATTTGCAAGAACTTCGGTTGACCACTTGCCAGGTATCCCGATAACTGCAATCCGCTTTTTAGTCATTAAAAATGTCCTCTAGGGGAAACCTGTAGTTCTCAAGTTCTTCAGGGTTCAGAAGTGTGATTGCTTCTAGCAGGTAGCTCGCTCTTAGCGCGAGTCGGTTGGCAAAGCTTTTGTCATATATAAAGCGCGTGGATGTCGCAAAGGAGCGCCCTAATGCAATGGCTAGACGCGCATCAAAACTTGTATCTTTATTGTCTTTGGCAAATCGACACGCAAATTGATATAGCTGTCGGATCAATGCCATTAACTCGGCCCGTGGGGAAACATCCATAATGGGCAGCCGATAAATGGATGCCATGAGTACTGATAAGTCCTGAACATAGTCAGAGTAAGAGGCTCGGTGCAGATCGATAAAATAGATACGGTCTTTGAATTCGTCATAAATAATGTTGTCGACGTTGAAGTCACCGTGGATCAGGACTGAAAACGGTGCCCGGATGTGCTGCTCAAGGTTTTCAACGTGATCGATCAACTGGTCAAAGCTTGGTCGAGACAGTCCACAAATTAGCTGGCCCGTACTAAGCAGGTTGGGGTGAGTGTGGCGGGTTTCCGGCATCCGTTTACGCAACTGCTGCATATACTTGGGCTGAGCAGACTCGTTGGTACGTGACGTCTTCCAGATTTTTCTCAACGTCCGCTGGAGTGTGCGGGTAAGTTGCTTGGCCGATTTCCACTGGCCGTTTAACAGCAGCGATTCAAGCGTCCGGCCGGGGAGGTGTTCGATCACCATCGAACCCAGCTCATCCCCCTGCTCGACATGATGCGAGAGCACCGTGGGCGCCACCTTGGGGTAGATCCGCTTCCATTGGTCTACCCCGTAAAGCTCTTCAATTACTTTCTGACTTTCCCCCTCTTTGTAGACTGCCATCATTTTGCCAGAGGTGGCGTGCTCGGCTTTAAGGGTAGCGATGGTGCTGCCGCTGCGGGTAAGCGCCAGCCGCTCAACGGTAAAATCGTCACTCTGGGCGGTCATTACGTGAGCGGCGTTTTGCAGCTGCTTGTAGTTTTGTAAGCGTACGGCGGGGCCAAAGTTAGCGGAGAGTAGGGCGTCGGCAAGCTCCGAAAGTAGATGAATCATGCGGTGAAGTTGAAAATCCACTACGGCGTTATTACGCATGCCCGAAGCGCCAGGCTCGAAAGCAGCGGTTAAGCGGGCGGTTATTTTGGGAATTCGGTGACCGACTTTCAGGCCTTGTCGAGTGTTTGCATCATCGACATTAATCATCACCAACTTCAATGATTTACCTATCGATCGAATCAGCTTGGCATACTCTTTACGTGACTTGTCTGGGAGCTGTTTCAGAGCATTGATAGCGGTAAACTCTTGGCAGGCCTGCCCCAGTTGGTCAAGCAATCTTGCCAAGCGCTCAAGCGACTTGGATTGTTGAAAACCTGCACCGTCGACTTTACGTCGATGTACATCAACCGCTACGGCAAGTTCAACTTTCTCCAGTAGCGTGTTCCGGTAACCCTTGCGATTAATTAGGCGTCGCGCAATAGAGCCACTTGGCTGAGTCACATAAACTTCAACTAACTCGAAGTGATTTTCGACTTCGAATCGTAGAAAATAAAAATGCTCTAGAATTGATGCGTTGATAGACTGCCTCACCGTAAAAAGTGTCAATCAAGGGGGGATTACTATAAGTAACTGTGCCATTTTTTATGTTACGTTTTCGTTACAATTCAAAGGGTTGTATGAAGAAAAATCGCTTTACTTGTGCTCATGTTAATATGCCCCGAGAGCTTTCTCAGGGGCAGGATTTGCGTCTTGCCAGATACCGTAAAACGCCGGAACTAGGGCCAAAAATACTTTTTTTCAGCGGTGGTTCGGCACTCAGGCACTTCTCTGAGGTACTGACAGACTACACTCATAATTCGATTCATCTTGTGACCCCTTTTGACTCTGGTGGCAGCTCCGCCGAATTGCGTCGAGCTTTTGCGATGCCTGCCGTTGGAGACTTGCGAGCTCGGTTACTTTCATTGGCTGACGATTCGGTGACTGGCCATCCTGACGTTGCTGCACTGTTTTCGCATCGTCTGACGGCTAATGAGCTGAAAGAAAGCGAAGAGAAGGCCGTGCTGGAGCAAAGCCTACAGGCCCTGGTGAGCGCTAAGCATCCACTGCTCAAGGCGATTGCAGAGCCTATGCGGTCGCTGATTCAGAGTTATATCACTGCGTTTTATAAACACATGCCACAGGATTTTGACCTCGCTGGGGCTAGCGTGGGGAACTTGATCTTGACCGGTGGCTACCTTATTCACAATCGCTCACTGGACCCGATTGCTTTTCTATTTGGTCAGCTCATCAAAACACGCGGCACTGTTCGCACAACAACTGACGCTGATCTTCAGCTAGAGGTGTTGTTAGAGAATGGCCAGACAATTATCGGGCAGCATTGCTTTACCGGCAAAGAAACAGCAAAAATTGATTCACCCATTAAATCGATAAAACTATCGGGGGAAGCGGATGATATCGATACTTTGGATGTCTCCAAAGTTTGTAAAGAAACTCGCTTACTCATCGACTCTGCTGAGCTGCTGGTTTTTCCACCGGGTAGTCTTTACAGCAGCATTATTGCCAATTTACTCCCCAAAGGCGTGACCAAAGCATTGGCTAAAAATCCAGCGCCGAGGGTGTATGTGCCTAGTTTGGGAACCGATCTTGAAACGTTTGGGATGACGTTGGTTGACCAGATTAGAATGCTCAATCACCACTTGTCACTCAAACCAGTGCCATTCAAGTCTATGTCATTCAAACCTCAAACGAGGTCGCCAGAACGACCCTTAATAGACTTTCTGCTGTTTGATTCGCAGTTACTGAGTGTTTCAACTGAGCAGATGGAAATCATCAGTAAGCAGATGGGTATTCAAATTATCGATACGGATCTTGCAGCGGATAACGCTGATATAGACCGTTACGATGACGTTAAGTTAGCAGAAGCCCTACTTGGGCTTACCTAATCCCCCGCTAAATCGAAAATAGTGTTGAACCCGCCAGAGACTTCCCCGGATTGTCTCGACTCGTAAGGATGCCCAATGGATTATCGATCGCGTGCCCAGCCCCGCCAATGGGTTATAAAAGCCCCGCTGATGAATTACCTCAGCGGGGCTTTTTGGCGCACTACTGGCTAACGATTAGCGAGATGCAGCGGGCACTTCATCACTGGTGAGTGTTGGCTCGGGCACTTGCTCCATTCGCTGGCGCTCTTGGTCAAGAATCGCTAGCGCCTGCTCCGGGGTAACGCGGGAAGCGGGTGTCACTAGACTTACCATCACGCCTGCTACCAGTGCTACAAGCACCGCCGGAATGCTTGGGTTACCCCAGAAGGCTGTCCAGTCGCTATTGGCGATAATCGTTAAAGAGGTCACCGACGCGCAAATTAGCGTGGCGATCGCGCCCTGCCAGTTGTAGCGGGGCCAGAAGCGACCGAGCATGGCACTCACAAACAGTCCTGACAGAATTGTCGAGATCATGCGGGTGATGTAGGTGATGACATTATCCGAGGCTAGTGCGAACAGCAGTGCCAGACCAATGGTTGCTACGAGTGCAATACGTGAGAAGCGTACAACATTTCGTGCGGAGGGCGTGCGGCCCGTTGCCAGCACATACAGATCGCGAATCAGCGTGGAAACGCCGGCAATCGCATCGGAGCTTGCACTCGACATGGTGGCGGAGAGGCCTGCTACCAACAGCAGTAAGCCCAGCCCAAGCGGCATGATTTCAGTGGCTAGAAAAGGGAAGGCGTAGTTGCTGTTTTCGAGCCCAGGGTTAAGCGCGTGAGTCGCCATGCCGATAATTGCGGGAATGATCGAGAAGCCCAGGTAGAGCGCGCCTGTAATTAAGAACGAGCGGCGTACCGAGCCCACTGATTTACCTGAATAGATGCGCTGACGAAAAGAGGGTGTTGCCAGTACGCCGATAGCAATAACGGCGGCAAGTGATAGTGCCGGTAGTCCGCCAATCTGACCAATGCCTAGAAAGCTCGTGGCGCCCGCATCCATACCCGCCGTAAGCCCTGAGAAGCCGCCAACCTCTACTAGCGCCAGCACTGCCATCAAGATAAAGCCTGCGAACAGTACGACCGCTTGAATAGTGTCAGTCCAGATAACCGCGAAATAACCGCCTACCACGCAGTAAATGCCGAAGCCCAGAGCAACCAGGATACGCGCAGTCGTTAGATCAATGTCCGCCATCCAAGAGAGGTAAAGGCCACCGCCAAGAATATGGGCACCCAGCCAGCCTATGCAGGCAATATAGATAAGCAGCGCGACCACATTGCGTACCAGCCGGTTGGCGCCGACGTAGTAGGCGAGTTCCTCGCTCATGGTCATAAAACGCAGCTTACGAACGGGGGCAAAACACACGGCGAGTAGCAAAACCCCAATCGCGCCGCCAATACCATATAACGCGCCAGCCCAGCCATTAGCGTAACCGAACCCAACAGCACCCATACTTGAACCAGTACCTACCATGGTGGCAACCGTGGTGCCGACGGTAAGAAAGAGCGGTACGCTTCGCCCGCCGAGTAAGAAGTCGTCGCCGCTGCCCCGTTTGTGTCTTGAAACCCACCAGCCAAACACGATCATGGCGACGATGTAGAGCACAAAGGTGGTGAGGAATAGTTGACTGTTCATGTTAACCTCTTATCGTTGTTGATCCGGCCGTTGCCGCGGCCGGAGGTAGGCAATGGAAGCGATTACCGCAGGGCTTTTGTCTTAATCACGCGGTAATCTGGCGCCGTGCCCTTGCCGGGGTGCGGCGCTTTTTGTGGTAATTATTTTTAGATATTTAGGCGCGATCTGCGCGGAAGCACTTCACGTCAACCTCAACTTTGCAATCCACCACCAAGTCTTGAACGCTGCAAATGCGTGCCGGGGGATTGTCGCCAAAGACCTCCTTAAACACTTTGTTGAAAGAGCTGAAATAGCGCGCATCGGTGAGCACGGTGGTGACATGTACGACATCTTCAACGCCGTAACCAGCTTCATGCATAATGGCCAGACAGTTGTTGAAGGCGAGGCGAGTCTGCTCAACAATGCCGCCTTCAACGACTTCGCCATCGGTCATGGGGGTTTGGCCGGAGACGTATAGCCAGCCACCGGCCTCTACAGCGCGGGCAAAGGGCAGCTTCTGACCGCCGGTGCCTACGCCGCCTTCGGTGCCGTATCGCGTAATGCTCATGAGGTTTGCTCCTAGTTGGGGTGAAAGGTGGGAATTGATTGCAAAATGCGCTCTGTTCTGCGCAGCATCCTGCCTGCGCGTTGGTCTGAAATTGTGCCCTGGTGATAGGCGATTTTGCCGTTCACTATGACCATCTCGATGCCTTTAGCGGCCGCAATAGGGGTCTCGTAATTGGCCGTATCTTCAAGAGTTTTCAGATCAAAAAGGGTGAGATCTGCATAGGCGCCTATGCGGATCACACCGCGATCTGTTAGGCCAAAATTAGCTGCCGAAAGGCTGGTCATTTTGCGCACCGCTTCGGCCAGCGGCATTAGCTTTAAATCGCGGCTGTAGTGAGCCAGTACACGCGGAAATGCACCCCAAAGGCGCGGGTGAGGGTGCGGGTCGTTCGGTAAACCATCGGAACCGACCATGGAGAGCGGATGCGCTAACACTTGCTGCATATCCGCTTCACTCATGTTGTGGTAAACCGCCCCCGCTGGCTGTAGCTGTTTGGCTGCGTCTAAAAGAGATACTCCCCACTCGGCGGCGATCTCTTTAAGTGGGCGGCGCGCCTGCTCTGGGTGCGGTGTCGACCAGGTAATGGTGATCTCAATCTCATCTGTCACTTGGCCGAGGTCAAGGGTGGAAGAGCCAGCGGTGTAGGGGTAGCAGTCGCAGTGAGCATGCTGATGCTGGGCGGCTGTCTCTAATTTACCCAACGCCTTACTAGCGCCTCCCCAATTACCCGCGCCGGCGCATTTAAGATGCGAGATCACCAGAGGCACCTGGCCACTGCGAGCAGTGGCAAATGCTTCGTCCATGGCATCTAGCAGACCCGCAAACTCATCACGAAGATGGGTGGTATAGACGCCGCCTGATTTCCCAACGGCGGCCACCAGAGGAGCCATTTCGGTGGTCGGCGCGTGTATCGCGTTGCGGTAGGCAAGCCCCGAACTAAGCCCTAATGCACCTTCATCCAACGCTTGGCTGAGCAACGCTTCCATGTTGGCAATTTCTTCTCGATTCGCAGGCCGGGTAAAGCTATCCATCACCTGGCTGCGTAGACTGGTATGCCCCACCAAGGCGGCGACGTTAATACTGGGTGTGGCAGCGTCCACGGCGTTGGCATAGGCGCTGAAGCTTGGATAGCGAAAGTCTTCTAGCTTGCCCAATAAATTCATGGGGTCGGGAACTTCGCTAGCGAGCGTCACGGGGCTGGCGCTGATTCCACAGTTACCCACCACCACCGTCGTTACTCCTTGTGTCAGCTTTGGCAGCATTTCGGGAGTACGAATAACATTGGTGTCGTCGTGAGTGTGGACGTCAATAAAGCCAGGAGCCAGATAGCGCTCTTGGGCGTCAATAATGGTGATGGCGGTGGCGTAGGGCATGTCGCCGATGGCGCAGATACGTTCGCCTTGAATAGCTACATCGGCACGAAAATGGGCTGCGCCGGAGCCATCCAATACGTTGGCGTTACGAATCAGCAGGTCGTAAACCATCTTAATCTCCTAGTGGCTGGCGGTTGTCGCCACCGCGATGGTCATCGAGGCTAAGTTTGAGACGGCGTAATTTAGTTCGTGAACGCTCACGGTGGCGCATGGCAAGTTCAAGCGCTAACACGTCGATGACCGCCAGCATGGCGTAGCGGGAAGCTGAAGGGTGATAGATGAAGTCGGTTTCCCGAGAGGTAATCGGTAGCACAATGTCGGATGTGTCGGCTAAAGGAGAATTCAGAGCGGTGATGGCAATCACTTTTGCGCCGTACTGCTTGGCAATTTGTGCAGACTCCACCATCTCCGGGGTGTAGCCGGTGACTGATAGCACGACGACGACGTCATTCGGCTCTAGGGTTGACGCTACCATGCGGGGCAAGAGTGCTTGAGGGTAAGCGCAGATCGCATAGCCCAGTCTCACTAAACGGAACTGAAACTCTTGGCAGAGAATGCTGGAGCCGCCTCCTGCGCCAAATACCAATATCTGGCGTGCTTGATCTAGCAGTTCAACCGCGCCTGCCACATTGGCCTGGGCGAGTAGGTCACGGTTAAGTGCCAAGGTTTGCGTGGCAATGTCATACACCACGCTTGAACTGTCTTCGGGGGTCGCTTCTTGTATAAAACGACGACCTGCTGCTAAAGCGCGTGTTAAGCGCGTCTTTAAGTCGCGCACATTCGTGCAGCCGATAGCGCGTGCAAATCGGGTGACGCTGGCATCACTTACCCCCGCACGCTGGGCGATGTCACCGATGCTTGCTTCAGTGACAAACTCGATGTCAGCAAATATCAGCTCGGCGACTTTCTTTTCAGCTTCGCGCAGGGCAGCAAAGTCAGTGGTAATACGTGACAAGATGTCGATTTCTTGGCTCACCGTGGACTCCTAGGGGTTGCCTGATTTAGAAAGTATGTTAGTTTCTAACTTAAAGTCAATAGTTGTGAAAATATCTAACATTGATGTGTTTCATTAAACAGAAAACTAAACAGGAAGTGGGCGAATGCAGACAATGCCATTAGTAATGGATAAAGGCGGTGTGGAATTGGGATCAAACCTTCTATCAGGTGTCAGCCTGCCCGCTGCCGTGGTGCATGAAGGCCCACTGGCTCATAACGTAGCGTGGATGCAACGATTCGCCGAGGCTCATGGCGCTCACTTGGCGCCCCATGGCAAAACCACCATGACGCCCGCGCTTTTCCATCGACAGCTCCAGGCGGGGGCGTGGGGTATCACGCTTGCCACTGCACCCCAGTGTCGTGCGGCCTTCACCAATGGTGTCACTCGGATATTGATGGCGAACCAACTGGTTGGTCAGGCCAATATGGCCATCATCGCCAGCCTGATTGAGCAGGGCGCGACGTTTTACTGTGTGGTCGATAGTCAGGAAAACGTGCGTCAGCTCGGGCGTTTCTTTGCGGAGCGTGATTTGAATTTGGCGCTACTGATTGAGGTAGGGGTCACTGGTGGGCGTTGCGGCTGCCGCAATAAGCAGCAGATTCTTTCTCTGGCAGAGGCAATTGCTGATGAGCCTGCGCTTTCACTAGTGGGGTTGGAAGGCTATGAAGGGGTGGTTCACGGGGATAACCCCGAAGCGGGTATTCGTGCTTATGCTCAATATCTGGTGGATGTAGCGGTAGAGCTTGAAGCGGCTGGCCGCTTTGCGCAAGAAAACCCAATCGTAACGGCCTCAGGTTCTGCTTGGTATGACGTGATTGCAGAAGTCTTTGAGGGCGCACCGCTGCAAGGTCGATTTACCCCCGTGCTACGGCCTGGGTGTTATGTCGTCCACGATCATGGGCTTTATCGTGAAGCGCAGTCAGCGGTATTAGACCGCCGACCGGATTTACAGCAGGGGCTTGAGCCTGCTCTGGAAGTGTTTGCCCAGGTGCAGTCGCTTCCCGAACCTGGGCTTGCCATTGTGGCGCTCGGTAAGCGTGATATTGGTCATGACCAGTTACCCATTGCCCTGCGTCGTTTCCGGGAAGCAGGTAGCCCCTCGCAGCCATTGCCTGTGGCTGGTTGGGAAGTGACGAAAATTATGGATCAGCACACTTTTGTGCGCCTTCCCGAAGAGGCTCTGGATGTCGAGGTCGGTGATATCGTCGCATTTGGCGCCTCTCATCCCTGCTTAACCTTCGATAAATGGCGCCAACTGCTGTTAGTGGATGATCAGTTAAACGTTAAAGAGCGTTTGGCCACCTACTTTTAAAAGAGGCCCTATGATCGCTCGCCGCGACGTCGCTTACGCGGCTAAGCGCGCAATAGCGGCGGGCAGTTCATGGGCGTGTTGAATACCAATGGCACCCTCGGGGGTAACTTCCTCGTTAGGGAAGTGGTTGAGGTGAATGACGTGCATGCCTGCTGCCAACCCCGCTTCCACTCCCACCGCCGCATCATCAATCACCACGCATTGTTGGGGGGAGTGGCCCATTGCGGCGGCGGCTTGGCGATAAAGTTCAGGGTTGGGTTTCCAGACGTTTAAGGTATAGGCGCTAAACAGCTTGTCGCCAAAATGGTGGCCTAGCTCGGTGCTTTCCAGCGCACAACGAATTTTGGGTTCGGGGCCATTAGACACCACGGCTTTGGGGTGGCTGCTTAACTGCTCCAATGCGGCAGCCATACCCGGTATTGCCACCAGCTCAGCACGCATGCGGGTTTCCATACGTGCCCGCATGCCTGCCTCAAGCTGAGAAAGCTTGCCGTCTTCCAATGTCTGAAAACGACGTTCCAGCGTTTGGACGATTGTCAGGAAACGTACCCCGCGAAATTCATCCATATATTGCTGTGCTGAGAAGGGTAGGTGAAATTCGGGAAGGATTTCACCCATCACCTCGGCAAGCAGTACTTCGCTATCCACCAGGGTGCCATCGCAGTCGAACAGTAAGCAGAGAGGTGTAGACGTGGTGTTAACAGCACTCATCGATATGCTTCCTCGTTGACCAGGCTGATAGGGCGTTCACCCTGAAGTGCCAAGCAAATATTATCCACCGCCCGCTGGGCCATGGCGTCGCGGGTTTCATGGGTGGCAGAGCCGATATGCGGCAGTGCGACCACATTGGGCATCTTCGATAGCGGTGACGAGGAGGGGAGCGGCTCCTGCTCAAATACATCCAGCCCGGCTGCTTGAATAACGCCGTTTTGCAAGGCGTCTATTAACGCGTTTTCGTCGACGACTTTGCCGCGCGCGATATTGATGAAGATGGCGGAGGACTTCATCTGCGCGAACTCATTCACACCAAGCAAATGTTCGGTGTCGGCAGTGAGTGGCACTGTGACACAGACGAAATCGGCCTCGGCCAACAGCTCGTTGAGTTCGCGGCGCTGCGCACCCAGCTCCTTTTCAAGGGCAGGTTTGTGCGATGCATTGGAGTAAAGTACCTGCATCCCAAAACCCAAGGCTCCGCGCCTGGCGACAGCCTGACCAATACGCCCAAACCCCACCATGCCGAGGGTTTTACCATGCACATCGCTACCAAATAGTGCGGGGCCAATGCTGGCCTGCCATTTGTCCGCTTTGACCCACTCGGCTAATTCAACTACCCGGCGCGCCGTGGCCATGATCAGAGCAAAGCCAGTATCGGCGGTGGTTTCGGTAAGCACATCAGGCGTGTTACACAGCATAATGCCGCGCTGGGTCAGTTCATCAACGGGGATGTTGTCATAGCCAACAGAGACGGTCGCGATGACTTTCAAGTTGGGCGCTGCGTCCAGCAACTGAGGGGTTATCGCCAAGCCGGAGCCGATAATGCCATGCGCTTGCGCTAGGTTGGAAAGCACGTCTTGTTGAGTGAGGTCTAATGGTTTGGATAGCCCAACTAACTGGGCGTGCTGTTCAAGTTCCGCCCATTGAGATGAGCTGAGCCGCCCTAGTACGATGACGCTCTTTTTCATGCTGCCTCCTGTCGCTTGGATGGTGTTTGCGAATGCTAGTGGCTTAGCGTTGTTCTAGTGCCTGCAACTGTTGGCGACTAGGTAAGCCTTCCATATCGCCCACTACTTGAACAGCCTGGGCGCCCACCAAGTTGCCGCGGTTCAATGCCTGCTGAGGCGTAAGACCATCTAATAAGGCGCTAATCGCGCCCACTGCGAAGCCATCGCCTGCGCCAACGGTATCGATTACTTCAGCGACTGGTTGACCAGGAACCAAATAACTTTCCAGTGAGCCGTTGATGTTTCCGCGATAGTAGCTACCTTCTGGACCCAGTTTAATAATGACAGCCTTAACACCGCGCGCCAGATAGAAGTCGGCAATTGCTTCAGGCGATTCGCAGCCAGTCAGCAAGCGCCCTTCGGCCAGCCCTGGCAATACCCAATCGGCACGGCTGGCAAGTTCATTTAAGGTAGTGCGCATGACGTTTTCGTTGGGCCAAAGTGACGGACGCAGATTGGGGTCAAAGGAAATACTCGCCCCATGAGTACGCGCCTGTTTCATTAAATGACGGGTAAGCTGGCAAGCACTTTCAGATAAGGCTGGGGTAATGCCGGTTGCGTGTAGGTGGGTAAGCGCCTGAAAGTCGACATTCTTAGCATCCTCAATAGAGAGATGGCTTGCGGCACTGCCTTGTCTGAAATATTCAACTCGTGGGTCAGCGCCATCCTGTGCCCGCTCTTTAAAGAGCAGCCCTGTGGGGCGCTGTGAGTCAGTGTGAATATGCTGGCTATCGATACGCTCAGTTTCCAGTGCTTTGCGAATAAATTGGCCGAAACTGTCATTGCCCACTCGGCTTAGCCAGCTTACCTGAAAGCCCAGCCTGGAGAGGCCTATCGCGACATTATTATCGGCACCCGCCAAACGGCGCTGAAAGTGCTCAATGTTTGCAAGAGGGCCGGGGGCATCGGCGACAAACATGGCCATGGCTTCGCCGAAGGTCAGTATTTTGGGTGCAGAATCAGACTGTGTCATAGGGCGTCTCACTCGTTTTGCTGCTGATTGGGAACGATACCATTTCGAGGTGTCAGTTGTACGGAGTCTCGCAACGCTGCAGGTAAGGGCTATCCGGAGGGGATGGTGCTACCCCGGGCAATTAGCGTTGGTGAGTGTCGGGCTTGCACGGCGAGCTTGCTTGCGTGCTGTGGAAGCTGATTAAGCAGGCAGGCGACGGCGGCTTGACCAATCGCATCGGTTGGCTGGGCAAGGGTGGTGATGCCTGGCGACACGAGTTCACACCACTCCAACTCATCAATGCCTAGTAAGCCGATTGATCCCATCGTGAGGCCAAGGTGCTGAAAGCCGCGCACCATCGCGAGCGTTACGTTGCCGTTAGCGCACAATATTGCCTTGGGAGCGCTGGCAGGACGTTGGGTAAACTCGCTTAATGTTGGTATGGCTGAATGTTCATCTAGGCTGCTTAGCACTAGCGTCTGGTTGTCCAGGCCTAGGGTTTTTACTTGCTGCTTAAATCGTTTCAGCCGTTCTTGTCGAGCGCTGGCATGTTCAGGCGCTTCACTTACATAAAGCACTGAGCGATAGCCTTGTTGCATTAAGTGATCCAGTGCCATATCAATCGCCTGGGTGTTATCGAGCCCAATAACCTCGGCATCGAGCTGGCGAATTTCGCGATCAAGCAGCACCAGCGGAATACCGCTGTGCATTAATGCTTGCAACTGAGATTCAGGTTGCCCCGCCGCATTGATGATTAGGCCTTCCACTTGGTAGGCGGCCAGCGACGCTAGTTGCGTTTGTTCTTGCTCTGGGTCGTTATCGGTATTACACACAATCAGCGAATAGCCATGGGCTCGAGCGGCCTGCTCCACGCCATGCACAGCGGCAACCGAAAAAGGGTTACGTATATCAGCCACTAGCATACCCAGCAGCCGTGAGCCTCCGCCTTTTAGGCCACGCGCCATGAGATTGGGTTGATAGCCCAATGTGTTAGCTGCCTGCTCAATTTGTGACTGGAGCTTGGGGGTTAGCCGTTCGCGTTCTGAACCGAAATAACGTGAGACGCTGGTTTTGGATGTACCCGCTAATTTGGCAACTTCGATGAGGGTGGCCCGAGATGACGGCATAAGTGGCGTGTTTCTTAAATAAATGGGAACGTTCCCAAGTTAGCTGTTTTCGATCCGAAAGACAATACTCGTGGTATGGCTTGGCATCGACAATTAACCCCCGTTGTCTTCACTATCGGAGCAAGCCTTCTGCTCTCAGGCAGGTTAAACTACGCGACTTTGAGTCAACGCTTGGCGCCATGCATGCATCCCCTTAATACATCAACAAGTCATATTTCAAACAGCCATATTGCAAAAGGCTATGAGCTAACACAGGCGGGAGATCGCTATTTCGATGGCTTGGTCGATAAGTTCTCCCGTTCGCTTTATCAAGCGCCCCGTGGCGAGCTGCGACTGGCGATGCTGGATTATTTGCTGCCGCAAATGCTGCGCCTGACAGCACAGCCAGTACTTGATGTTGGTGGTGGTTTAGGACAGCTCTCGGGCTGGTTTGCTGAGCGTGGACACGCGGTCACCATGGCAGAGCCTTCTCAGGATATGTTGGCCCATGCAAACGCATGGCATGACGAGCGACGTGCTGCAGGTGCTTGGCCACCAGAACAGCTTCGCTATCTTGCCGCGCCACTTCAGTCGCTGCCGCAGCAAGCGCCTGGGCCTTGGCCGCTCATCACTTGTCACGCTGTGCTTGAGTGGTTAGGAGAGCCTGAGCAGGCTGTGCAAACGCTGGCGAGTCTGCTTGCCCCCGGCGGGCAGTTAAGTTTGATGGTGTTTAACCGCGATGCGTTGCGTTTCTCCAACGTCATCAAAGGTAACTTACAAAAAGCGCTTAGCGACCAGCTTGAGGGCAAAGGTAAGCGACAGCGGTTAACGCCTATCTCACCAGTCACCCACGATGAAGTGTGCCTATGGGCAGCGAATAACGGCCTGCGCATGGATTCTGTTGCCGGGATACGAATTTTTCAGGATTACTTACGCCATCCCTCTGCGGAAGAGAGCGAGCAGGCGACACTGCTGGCACTCGAAAAGCAGTACTGCCGCCAAGATCCTCACTGGCGGTTAGGTCGCTATCTACTTTACACCTTCACCAAACCCGAGGCCGATGTATGAGCGCTCAACTGCCTGCTTGCCAACTCCTTGAACGTTTCTATGGCCAAGCGGCTAACTTATGGCCCGTTGCGCCGCCTGCTGATGCCTGGTTGCAAGCCCATTCCACGGCAATGATAAGTGGGGATGTGGCGCTGCGTGAACACTGGGCATCCGGCGGTAAAGCAGCCGCTAGCCCGTTTGATGCACCCTTTATTCAGCAGGCTGGGCAGGTGGTGCTGTTTTGGCCGAAGGCTCATCAACTGGGAATCTGGTGGCTAACATGGCTATGTCACGTGTTGCCTGAAAATACCCCGCTTGATGTTGTTGGTGAGCACCAGGGAGGCATCAAGCGCGTGCCTAAGATATTGAGTGAGTTGGGCATGCGCTGCGATAAGCTCGATAACGCTCGTCGTTGCTCGTTGTTTGCTACGCGCACGGTAGCGATGGGGCAGCCGGACAATGCGTGGCAAACCTTTGAAGCGCTGGATTTAAAACTGGTGAGTCATCCTGGCGTCTTTGGTCACGGCAAGGTTGATGAAGGCACGCGTTTAATGCTCGAAAGCATAGCGACTAGCTTGCCCAAAAAGCCGCTCAACGTGCTGGATATGGGCTGCGGCGACGGCATTATTAGTGCTTGGCTTGCAGCGCGAGGCCATCAGGTCACCGCCGTGGATGTCAGTGCGTTTGCGGTGGAGGCGTGCCGCCGAACGCTAGCAGCCAACCAGCTTAGTGGGCGAGTGCTTGAGAGCGACGTCTATTCAGCGCTTGGGGGAGAGCAGTATGATCTGATAGTGAGTAACCCTCCGTTTCATCAGGAGCGCGAGATTACCTATAGCCCTAGCGCACGGCTGATTTCAGAAGCTCCCAATCATTTATCGGCCAAGGGACAGCTTGTGTTAGTGGCGAATGCCTTTCTTCCTTATCCTGATGTGCTGGAAAGCACCTTCGGTAGTTTTGAGACCTTGGCAGATAATCGGCGCTTTAAAGTGTATCGAGCCGCTAAATAGCAAGCGCCACTGCTGAGACGACTATTTACGTCTATGATGCCATTTGTAAGCCGCGTTTCGGTGACTCGTGTAAAAGGAGATGGAAATGACAGGAAGCGTTCGTACGACAGCCGTAATTGGCAGTGCGTTGATCTTGGGCGGTTTGCTGGCGCTGGGGCTAGTGTGGGGAGGCAGTTACTTCAAAGGGGCAGCGGAGGTTTGGCAGCAATCTTCACGCAGCGTCACCGTGCGTGGCTTGTCCGAGCGCGAAGTGGCGGCGGATATGGTGCTATGGCCACTTAACTATACTGTTAATGCCAATTCGCTTTCTGACTTAGAGCAGCAACTTTCCAGCAATGAGCAGTTGATTCGCCAATTTCTGGATGCCCGTGGTTTCGATATGGGCAACGTCAGCGTAACGCCACCGCGTATCACTGATCAATTTAGCAATATGTATGGTGGCGAACGCCCAGACGAGCGCTATCGGGCTGAGGCTACGTTGTTGCTACGTACTGATAATGTTAGTGGGGTGATAGAGGCGGTGCCCCAAGCCACTGCTTTGGTACGTCAAGGCGTGCTGTTGTCGCCTAGCTATGAATACCGCACTGAGTTTTTGTTTACTGGCTTAGACGACATTAAGCCTGAAATGATTGCTGAAGCGACGGCTGATGCACGCAATGCAGCCCAGCAGTTTGCCGAGGATTCTGGTAGTGGTGTTGGGGGAATACGCCAAGCGACCCAGGGCTACTTTTCCATTGAAGATCTTGATAGCTATACACCCCATATCAAGCGAATCAGAGTCGTCACTACGGTAGATTACGCGTTAGAAGAGTAGTCCTTAGCGCCTCAAGTAGACGGTGATTTCATGCCAGGATAACGGATCGCCGTGATGGTGTAGAACGTCTCGCCATTGGGTGTGAGTACCGTGATATCGTCGTCTACTTCTTTCCCGAGCAGTGCTTTGGCCATAGGGGCATCGATACTGATCCAGCGCTTTTTGGTATCGATTTCGTCGTGGCCAACAATTCTAAGATGAACTTGCTCTCCGCTTTCATCTTCCAAATCGACGTACGCGCCAAAAAAAACCTTGCTGGTGTCAGCGGGCAGACGATCAACAATTTGCAGTTCGTCCAACCGTTTTGTTAGGTAGCCGATACGCGCAATAACGCGGTTTAACTCTTTCTTGTTATAGGTGTAATCGGCATTTTCACTGCGGTCACCCTGGGCGGCCGCTTCGCCGACTTTGGCCGAAATGGCGGGGCGTTTAACTCGCGATAGATGGTCCAAGACAGCGCGTAGGCGAGCCGCACCCTCTGCTGTGATCAGGTTGCTCTTAGGTTGTTGGCGCGGGTCTTTCGCTGGATCGCGCCAGCGCGTCATATTTCGGCCTTTCATTGCGTTTTTCACCTCCTCAAAGAGCACCAGCTTACGCTAATGGCAGTGTGGTTAACAAAGCGCTTATTTATTGGCGATTCATTCAAACGTTCGTTACATTATGGGTGTGGGTGATTTCAGACCCCAATACCAAACGTATTACTTGTTAGAAAGCACAAAAATAAACCAGGAGCTTATTATGCGCACACCCCCTTTTTCTCGGTTACTCATTGCAGCGGCGTTAGGCAGCGCCTTAGCGCTAGCCCCATTAAGCGTGTCGGCTTATGAAGGTGACGTATTCTCGCTAAAAAATCGCTGGGAACACACCGTCACTGAGATGCCAGCTAACGAGCGTGAGAGCACGCTTAAAGCGCTGGCCAGTGAGGCTGAGCAATTGGCTAGCCAGCATTCTGATCAAGCGGAAGTATTGATCTGGCAAGGCATCGTGCTGGCTTCCTATGCACGTGAACGCGGTGGGCTTGGTGCCTTAGGCACCGCGGGCGATGCCCGCGATGTGCTGGAGCGGGCCATTGAAATCGACCCACAAGGCGGCAATGGTTCGGCTTATGTCACGCTAGGAGCGCTATACGACCGCGCCCCAGGCAGGCCTTTAGGCTTTGGCAACAGCGATACCGCTGAGCGCATGTTTCAGCGCGCGCTAGAGATTCGCCCAGACGGTATTGATGTGAACTATTACTATGCAACTTTCTTGAAAGAAGAAGGCAATACCCAAGCTGCTCGCGAGCATGCCCAGCGCGCGGTGAATGGTACTGCACGCGAGGCTCGTCAAAAATCTGATGAAGCACTGCGCCGGGATGCCGAGGTATTACTCGGCGAGCTGTAGACTGTTAGCCAAGGCGCCTAGCGCTAAGGTTGATAGAAACGCTAAGGTTGATAGAAACGCTAAGGTTGATAGGCGCATTGGCATTCCCAGTGGTAAGCATTGATAATAGAACGATTGTTAACACTGGGAGTGCTTCATGGCATCTAGCCCTAATTCATTAGTGCCCGATGCGTCAGCGCCGCCTCAGTTAGGCCGAGACGATGTCGAGCTTATTCAGCGAGAGACCCTTTATCAGGGGTTTTTCCGTTTGGAAGCCTTAGAACTGCGTCATCGTCTGTTTGAAGGTGGCTGGAGCGGCACGATGCGGCGTGAGGTGCATAACCGCTTTGATGCTGTTGGCGTGCTGCTTTACGACCCTGCTCGTGACGCATTAGTACTTGTCGAACAGTTTCGTGCTGGCGCGATTGACGATCCGCTTTCCCCTTGGAAGTTAGAGTTGGTGGCGGGGCTGGCAGATAAAGGCGAGTCCCTTGAAGATGTTGCCCGCCGCGAAGCCATGGAAGAGTCTGGCTGCCAGGTTGGCGTGCTGACGAAATTGCATACTTATTATCCAAGCCCAGGGGCGTGTAACGAACGCGTGACGCTATTTTGTGGTTTAGTCGATACCCAGGGTATGGGGGGAATTCATGGCCTGGATGATGAGCACGAAGATATCCGTGTTCATGTGGTGGCTTTTCCGACAGCATGGGAACTCCTGGAACAGGGAAGACTCGATAACGCCATGTGTTTGATTGGGCTACATTGGTTAGCGAGCCAGCGCGCTTCGCTGCGTGCTGCTTCTCATCGAGCAGCGACAATGCCAAGCGAATCTGAAAAGGAGTGAACATGGCTAGAACCGCCTATGTCACCGATTTAAAGTCCCTGCAGGGCGAGTGTAGCGCCAACTATATGCGCATGCTTCGTTTGGTAGGTGATATGGAAAGTGGCCAGCGACGTGATATCGCGCTGCATGGCGATGACCAGCATTTCGGCGATTTACATCTTAAGATTCTGGAGCAGGCGCCCTATACCACGATGGTGGAAGTGACCCAGAGTGGGCCGCTGGATGCGGTTATTGAAGGCCCCAGAATGCGTGTCCATCTCTACCATGATGTACGTATGGCAGAAGTGACTGATTTTCAGCGTGAGCGCCACTTTAGTGGTCGCTATCGTTATCCGAATGCCAGAATGCACCAGCCAGATGAGAAGCTGCAGCTGAATCGCTTTCTAGGTGAGTGGCTGGCGCATGGCTTAGCCCATGGCCATGCCTATGATATGCCGGAGTTACCCTGATGCGGCTGGTTCAGATAACTGATTCGCACCTGCATGCCGATAAGGCGGCTCGCTCACGGGCGGGAATTCCGTGGCAGCAGTTTGAGCGTGTGCTGGAAGCAGTGATCGCTGAGCGGCCCGACATCGTCGTATTTAGCGGTGATGTAAGCCAAGATGAAACGGCTGCCTCTTATGCGTTGGCATGCCAAGCGCTGGCATCATTGCCGTGCCCATGGTTCTGGATTCCTGGCAATCACGATCAGCTTGCCTTTATGCAAGCGGAGCACCCGCTGGTGGAGGAAGTCGACCTGGCTCAATGGCGATTATTGCTGTTGGATACCCATGTGGAAGGCCAGCCGCATGGCGAATTGGGCGCTGAGCGCTTAAACGCACTGGCTGAGCGCCTAGAAGAAGATGGCCGCCCAACCTTGATTGTGATGCACCACCCCCCCGTTGATGTGGGCGCTGTGTGGATGGACGCTATTGGCCTTCAAGATCGCGAGGCGTTTTGGCAACTGTTAAACCGCCACCCTCAGGTTAAGATCATCCTGTTTGGTCATGCCCACCAAGCCTATGCCCAGTCGCACCGTACCGCGGATGGCAAGATTGACGTGTATGGTTGTCCTGCCATCGCAGACCAGTTCTTACCCGGCGCTGAGCAGTTTGCGATTGATGAAGCATCTCGACCCGGCTATCGAATCATTGATCTTCATGGCAGTGATTGGCAGACCTGGATTGAGCGTGTTGTCGTATAGTGTGTGCCTGTGATGACACTGTTAGGCAATAAAGATATAAAAAGATAGTTATTAATTCTTTTGGGTTATTATTGACTCGGCGTTACCCTATCCTCAAATAGCCGTCTTTCGGCCGCGTTGCCGTTAGTCGGAAAATAGCGTTTGCACGTGCAAGCACCGTTTTATGAGGGAGTAGGTAATGAACCAGTTTTCTGCGCCGTCAGCGTCCCAGCGTGAGGTGTCTGCCACACCTGACGCGGCACGTTTGACCCATCTAAAGCAGCTAGAAGCTGAATCGATACATATTATCCGGGAAGTTGCCGCTGAGTTTAGTAACCCGGTCATGATGTACTCCATCGGTAAAGACTCCTCGGTGATGCTGCACTTGGCGCGCAAAGCCTTCTACCCGGGGACACCGCCATTCCCGTTGATGCATGTGGACACCACCTGGAAGTTTCGTGAAATGATCGAGTTTCGTAACCGCATGGCAGAAGAAGCGGGGATGGAGCTGATTGTGCATACCAATGAGGAGGGGCGGGCTGCCAATATCAACCCCTTTGACCACGGTAGTGCGAAATATACCGATATCATGAAAACCCAAGCGTTGAAGCAAGCGCTGGATAAGCATGGCTTTGATGCGGCTTTCGGCGGCGCACGGCGTGATGAGGAAGCCTCACGCGCTAAAGAGCGTGTCTACTCCTTCCGCGATAAATACCACCGCTGGGATCCGAAGAGTCAGCGCCCTGAGCTTTGGAATGTGTATAACGCCAACGTTAACAAGGGCGAGTCAATTCGCGTCTTCCCACTTTCGAATTGGACCGAGCTGGATATCTGGCAGTACATCTATCTTGAGTCGATTCCGATTGTGCCGCTTTACTACGCCGCCAAGCGTCCTGTGGTTGAGCGTGATGGCATGCAGGTTATGGTTGACGATGATCGCTTGCCTTTGGCACCCGATGAAGTGCCTGAAGAGAAGTTTGTGCGCTTCAGAACGCTGGGCTGTTATCCACTGACCGGTGCGGTGGAATCAACGGCGGCGACACTGCCCGAGATTATTCAAGAGATGCTGTTGACCAAAACCAGTGAGCGTAGTGGCCGTGCCATTGATCGTGACCAGGTCGGTTCGATGGAGAAGAAAAAGCGCGAAGGCTATTTTTAAGGAGTAGGTCTAATGGCTCATCAATCCAATTTAATTGCTGACAATATCGAGCAGTACCTTCACGAGCACGAGAACAAAGACCTGCTGCGCTTTATTACCTGCGGCAGTGTCGATGACGGCAAATCTACGCTGATCGGGCGACTGCTGCACGACTCTAAAATGATCTTTGAAGATCAACTGGCGGCAATTACCCAAGCGTCTAAAACCAGTGGCACTACCGGTGATACGGTTGATTTGGCGCTGTTGGTAGATGGTTTGCAGTCAGAGCGAGAACAGGGCATTACCATTGATGTTGCTTATCGCTTTTTCTCCACCGAAAAGCGTAAGTTCATCATTGCGGATACCCCAGGGCATGAGCAGTACACCCGAAACATGGCCACGGGCGCTTCAACAGCCAGCTTGGCGATTATTTTGATTGATGCCCGTTATGGTGTGCAGACCCAAACTCGTCGCCATAGCTTTATTGCCGATTTGCTGGGTATTCAGCACTTGGTGATTGCGGTAAACAAAATGGATTTGGTGGAGTTCTCTGAGCAGCGCTTCAACGAGATTGTTGATGAGTATCGCGCGTTTGCCACCAACCTTAGCGCGCCGGATATTCGCTTTGTACCCATGTCGGCACTCAACGGCGACAACGTCGTCAACCCAAGTGATCAGACGCCTTGGTATTTCGGTACGGATTATGAAGGTAAAACGCTGATTGAGCTGCTGGAAAGTGTCGAAATCAGTCGTGACCAAAACCTCACTGATTTACGTTTGCCGGTACAGTACGTTAATCGCCCGAATCTGGATTTTCGCGGTTATTGCGGCACATTAGCGGCAGGTATTCTGCACCCAGGCCAGGAAGTAAAGGCGCTGCCATCGGGTAAAACGTCACGGGTTGAGCGAATTGTGACGTTTGACGGCGACTTAAGCGCCGCTTATCCAGGCCAAGCAATAACCGTCACCCTGGAAGATGAGATTGATATTTCCCGCGGTGATTGGATTGTTAGTGCCGACGCCGACTTACCGCTTTCTAATGCGTTCATGGCGGATATTGTATGGATGCATGAAGATGCACTGGCGCCGGGAAAACTGTATGACTTTAAGCTCGCCACCCGAGATCTATCTGGGCAGGTAAGTGCCATCGAGTACCAGATTGACGTTAATACACTTGAAAGACACGCCACCGACTCGCTGGGGTTAAACGCGATTGCTCGCTGTGAGGTAGAGTTAACAGCTGCGATTCCAGTGGATGACTATCGCACCAGTCCTGGCACTGGTAGCTTTATCATCATCGACAGACTGACCAACGTAACGGTTGGCGCTGGCATGATTCGCGGGACAGCCGATGCCCGCGAGCAGGTCAGTGGCGCTACTGATTGGGCAGCCTTTGAGCGTGATTTGAACGCGCTGGTGCGTAAGCATTTTCCGCACTGGGAAGCGAAGGATGTGCGCGACTTGCTGCGTTAACAGGGTCTGTTAGCAAGTACTGTTAGTAGGTACTGTTAGTAGGTACTGATAGCAAGTACTGGCAAGCAGGTACGTGAGCTGAACCAAAAAGCCGCCTTGGTCATTGACCAAGGCGGCTTTTACGTAAGGAGCAGCGCTACTGTGTGTTAGACGAAGACTGCGCGTTAGGGAAAAACAGCTGTTGGCCGTTGACGTCAAAATCGGCAATCGCTTGCTGTCCTTCTTCAGACACCAGCCACTGGTGCCACTGGGCCGCTAAATCATGCTTCAAGTGCGGGTGTTTCTGTTCAGAAAGCAGCAGAGTGCCGTACTGATTAAACAGCGCATCGTCGCCTTCAAATAACAGCGTTAAGTCTTGCGGGTTTTCAAACGCTACCCAGGTTGCACGGTCAGTGAATGTGTAGGCGTTCATACCTGCAGCGGTGTTTAGAGTTGGCCCCATGCCGCTACCTAACTCGCGATACCACTCACCTTGAGGGGTCACCTCTGCACCTTCCCATAAACGCAGTTCGGCACGGTTGGTGCCGCTATCATCGCCACGGGATGCAAAGGGCGATTCGCTTTCCGCGATACGTGAAAACGCCTCGGTGACATTGGTACTACTGCTCACATCTGCAGGGTCATCGCTGGGACCGACAATCACAAAGTCGTTATACATGACGTCCAGGCGCTCGCTGGCGTAGCCATCGGCGACAAACTGCTCTTCGCCCGCCGTGTCATGCACCAGCAGGCTATCGGCATCTCCTCGGCGGGCAATCTCAAATGCTTGTCCTGTCCCTACGGCGACCACACGCACATCAATGCCCGTGGTGTCGGTGAAGGTAGGAATAATCGCGTCAAATAGCCCTGAGTTTTCAGTGGAGGTGGTTGACGCTAAGGTGATGAAATCATCGTTAGCGAGCAGTGAGGCACTCCACGAGAGGCCTACTAATCCTGAGGTTAGTAAGCTAGCGGTAGTCAATATTGTGGTTTTTTTCATAGGGTTGCTCCTGGGGTTACCAAACAAGTTCGCCGCGAATAAAGGCTCCCGCTTGCGTGGAAGCTGGCGTGTTAAAAAAGTCTTGGGCCTGCGTGTGCTCTAGCACTTGGCCGCTATACATAAACACCACCTCATCAGCTAGGCGGCGTGCTTGATGCAGGTCGTGGGTGGTCATAATGATGCGCGTGCCGTTCTGGTGAAATTCATTTACCGCATCTTCAACCGCCTTGATAGCAGCAGGGTCTAGAGCAGATGTAGGCTCATCTAAGAACAGCACGGCAGGGTTAAGTAGCCAGGCACGAGCAAGCGCAAGGCGCTGCTGTTCGCCGCCGGAGAGCACCCGGGCAGGACGCTTGGCAAGCGCGACTAAGCCAAATTTTTCGAGTGCCTGCTGGGCCATGTGCTTGCGCTGCCGACGTGGCACTCCGCTAACTGCCAGGGCATAGGTCAAATTATCGATTGCCGAGCGGCGCAGTAGCACAGGGCGCTGAAACACCATGGCTTGGGCCGGTGGCTCTCCCTGCCAGCTAACGTGCCCACTACTGGGGGTGAGCAGGCCGTGTGCCAAACGCATTAACAGGCTCTTTCCTGCACCGTTGGGACCCATAATAAGTGTGCGCTGGCAGCCTGAGAGTGTCAGCGTGGTGGGGGCGAGTAAACGATGGCCGCGATGCTCAAAACTGACCTGATCAAAATGCAGCGTAGGCACGGTCGTCATAAGAGACTGGGGGAAACTCGCTGGTGGAAAAATAGACGCGTTCATCCCAATCGCCTCTTGGCCGTTTCACTGACCGTGTGAGCCAATGCATTAATGAGCGTCACAAGGCTAAGCAGCACGATGCCTAATCCCAGCGCGAGGGGGAGGTTGCCTTTACTGGTTTCCAACACAATGCTGGTAGTCATTACGCGGGTGACGCCATCGATATTGCCACCGACAATCATCACCGCACCGACTTCAGCGCTAGCGCGGCCAAAGCCTGCGAGTATCACGGTTAATAGTCCGAAACGTGCGTCCCACAGTAGAGTAGGCATCATCCGTAGCTGCTTCAGGCCAAGAGAGCGCAGCTGTTCGGCATACTCGTTATGCAGTGTCTCTACTTGCTGGCGAGTAAGCGCGGCAATAATCGGGAATACTAAAATGACTTGTGCAATCACCATGGCCGTTGGCGTAAACAGCAGCCCAAACTGACCTAGTGGCCCTGCGCGAGAAAGCAGCAGATAGACACATAACCCAGCGACCACTGGGGGAAGGCCCATGAGCGCATTGAGCAGCACAATCAACGCATTGCGGCCAGGGAAGCGCCAAAGAGCGAGTGCAGCGCCTAGTGGTAATGCCAGTACACAAGCAAGCAGTACGGCCAGCAGCGACACCTGCAGTGACAGCGTCACGATATCGATTAGCCCCTGATCCATGCCCAGAATCAAGGCAAACGCTGTGTAAAAGGGGTTCTCACTTGGGGACATTGACGTTCGCACCCTCATTTTTGTTATTCAGCATCGTTTTTAACAACCGACATCATGTGAGTTCAATCACCTTAGGTGCATCCGCTAGCATAATGTATGCAAACTTGATGTAATGCACTTTAGCCTGAAATATATGCAGCTATATGCAGTAAATTGCGAGGCGCATGAGCATGTTAAGGGAATTCCTCACCACGGCAGAGGTGGCCGACTACCTGCGCTTAAAAGAGCGAAAGGTGTATGACTTGGTGCGCCAGGGGCAGATACCTTGCAGCCGCGCTACCGGAAAATTGCTCTTTCCTCGTCAGCATATCGATATGTGGGTGCTCAGCCATTTAGAAGGTGACCAAGCGTTGCGTTCACCGCTGCCGTTGATAGTGGCGGGTAGCCAAGATCCACTGTTGGAGTGGGCGGTTCGCGAAAGCGGCAGTGATTTGGCTTCACTGTGCCACGGCAGTGGTGATGGCCTGCGCCGCTTGATGGAAGGAAAAGCGCTGTTGGCGGGTATTCACTTACTCAACTTTGAATCCGGGCGCTATAACGAGCCAGCGGCACTAGGGCTGGGGGGGGTGCGGGACTTAATCGTGCTGCATTGGGCGAAGCGCCAGCAGGGGTTGCTAGTGGCGCCGGGAAATCCACTGGGCATTCAAACGCTCAGTGATATTTCCCGGCAGAAGGCTACGCTTGCCCACCGTCAGCCTGATGCAGGTGCGGCGCAGTTACTGCGTTGCCTGCTACAGCGGTCAGCGATTGAACCGAGCACGCTCAATTGGGCAGCTAACGTTTCGTTGAGCGAAGATGATTTGGCCCTTTCCATTGCTCAAGGTGAAGCGGACGTTGGACTTGGGGTCGAAGCTGCAGCCCGTCGTCAACACCTACACTTTATACCGCTAATTGAAGAATCATTTGACTTGGTGATGCACCGCCGAAGTTACTTCGAACCAGCGGTTCAGGCGCTTATTTCATTTACTCGCCAGGAACGTTTTATCCAGCGGGCGGGGGCTTTGCAAGGCTATAACGTGAGCGGCTTGGGAGAAGTGTTGTACAACGCTTAGCAATATGGCTTTTGGCGGTTGAGGGACGCCCGTCATTACGCCACACTGGTGACCGTTTAGCTATTTAAAGAGCCATCACAGGAAGTGAACAATGTTGGGAATGACGCAAAATATAGCGGTTGCCGATGACGTGGCTGAGTGTTTTTCGTGTGGGTGCCAGTAATGGCGTGGTATCAACCGTGGGTAAGTTTTGCCAAACGGTTGGCTCACGTGGTGGCACAGCCTATGAAGCGCGACAGCGGTCATGGGGGGATGATGGTGCACCCCTACCGTGGTTATGGTTCCCAGCAAGAGGTGTTTGTGATGGGGCGCGTGTTTCGTCAGGCCGCGTTAGGTAGGGCGATACCTCGGCGAGGTATGTTGCGGGATACTGCGGATGTTGCTCGGCGTATCTTTCGTCGCGGCCTCGCGAATGCCAAAGTGGATATACGCATTGGCGATAATCAGCTGTGTCTAACGACTGACCGCGACGGTTACTTTGACGCTCACTTGCCGATCAGTACTGCATTACCGGTTGATGTTTCCTGGCATCGTGCCGATATCATGGTTCATGCTGATGGCCACCCGCCAATCCGCACCAGCGTCGAAGTTTACGTGCCGCCTCCCGAAGCAGATCTGTTGGTGATCAGTGATATTGATGACACCGTCATGTTCACCGGCGTCGCTGAAAAACTCAAAATGCTGTATCGCTTGTTTGTCCGTAAGCCGCATCGACGCACGGCTTTTCCTGGGGTGGCATCGCTTTATCAGGCGCTGTATCGAGGAGAAACTGAGAAAGCTGAACGGCCTATTTTGTATGTTTCCAGAGGGCCCTGGGCAATCTATGAGATGCTGGAAACCTTCTTTCAGCTTAACCGTATTCCTGTTGGGCCTATTCTATTCCTACGCGAGTGGGGGATTTCTCTGCGCCGTCCGTGGCCGCGGCGGGCCGAAGCGCACAAGCGTGATTTGATCGACCGCATGTTAGCGCTCTATCACGATATGCCGTGTATTTTGATTGGTGACAGCGGCCAGCACGACCCAGAGGTTTATACCGAGGTAGTAAAGGCATACCCCACACGAATCAAAGCGATCTATATTCGTCGGGTTGATAAAGACCCTCAACGGGAAGAGGCGATTCAGCGTTTACGGGATGAACTTGCCCATACTGATTGCGAATTAGTACTCGCCGCTGACAGTATTTTGATTGCCAAACATGCCTACTCTAAAGGCGATATTTCTGCCAGAGGGCTGCAAGCGGTACAACGGGATGTAGACGCGCATCACAATGATCCTGAATAGTTGCAGGTGAGTGCGCCTATTTTGTGCTCATGGTAAAACTAAACACGGGTTAGCGGGTCGTTAATTTAGGTTCTTAATCAGCGGTGAGTGTGATCATGGTCATTGTGTTAATCGTATTGGCGCTGGCCATTTTTGTTCTGCCTAACCTATGGGCAAAATGGGTATTGAAACGCCACACCCGTGGGCGGGATGACTATCCGGGTACCGGCGCGGAGCTTGCCGAGCATCTGCTACGTCGTTTAGGTGTAGAAGGCGTGAGAGTAGAGCGTAGCGAATTTGGTGATCATTACGACCCGGAATCGCGCTGCGTACGCCTTACCTCGGACCACTATGATGGCCGTTCACTGACGGCGGTGACCGTTGCTGCCCACGAGGTTGGGCACGCCATTCAGCACCATGAAGGCTACGCGCCTCTGCTAGCCCGAAGCCGTTTGGTTCAAGTAGCGCAAAAGGCAGAAAAGCTGGGCGCTATTTTAATGATGGCTGCACCATTTCTGTTTGTGCTCACAAGGCTGCCCGGTGGGCTGGCAGCGGTTATCGCCATGGCCGTCATTAGTTTTGGTACCGCCGCGCTGGTGCACCTAGTGACGCTACCCGTTGAGTTCGATGCCAGCTTTAACCGTGCACTGCCACTGCTTAAAGAGTACGTGCCGCCCTATGACATGCCCGGCGCTCGCCATGTGCTTACCGCCTGCGCGTTCACCTACGTTGCTGCTTCGCTGGCCAGCGTGATGAACCTTGGCCGTTGGCTGGTGATTTTGCGGCGTTGAGATTAGTGAGCGCTGGCCAAGCCCTGTTGAATAACAAAAAAACCAGCCCATCGGCTAATGCCAGCTACCGCACTGTCATTCCCGAGTGGGGTTATCGGGAATCCATCTTGATCTTGACCTTGACCTGCAGCAGCCCAGAATCCCAGGTCAACATGGATTCCCGCTAAGGGCCTGCGGGAATGACGAGGGCGTCTCGAAGGGCTGGGGTGGAGTCACCGTCAGGCACTTATTAAACAAAAAAAACCAGCCCATCGGCTAATGCCAGTCAGGCTTAACTGACTGGCATTACGCTCTATTGAGCGGCTTTTTTTGTCGTATGGGCAATGTGAGATGCTTACTTCTTGATCATCCGATAGCCGAACAACAATACCAAAGCACCTACAATAGCGGTCACAAAACTTCCAAAGCTGAAATCACCCATGGTGCCAAGCCCAACCAGTGAGCCAATCCAGCCACCGACAAAGGCGCCAGCAATACCGAGAAGAATGGTAACGATAAGGCCACCTGGATCTTTACCAGGCATAATCATTTTTGCAATCACACCGGCGATAAGGCCGAATAGAATCCACGCTAAAAAACCCATCTTTACTCCTTGATTAATATCCCATTAGTGAGCTTGTGCCTATATGAGCGATGACATTATGGGCTATCCCATAACGATCTAAGTAATTAAGAACTGTTACAAAAAAACGTGTTATTAACAGTACGATCATTACAAGCTTGATTGACACAAGCGTACGACACAGCCCATCAACACCCGTTTCGGTTGGCGATAATCACCGCTCGACGTGGTGCAGGGTAGCCTTCAATGGTGCGGGTTGGATCGCTGGGGTCGAGAAAATCGGCTAGCGATTGATAGGTCATCCACTCGGTTGAGCGCTGCTCATCAAGCGTTGTTAGCGCTTCGTCGACCACTCGCACATTGGTAAAACCGCACCGTTCTAGCCAGTGACATAGCGCTTTTGAAGAGGGCAGGAAGTAAACATTAGGCATCGCGGCGTAGCGTTCGCCAGGTACAAACACGGTTTGCTCATCGCCTTCCACCACTAGTGTTTCTAACACCAGTTCACCACCGGGGGTTAACGCCTCTTTTAGTTGCTGCAAATGCTCAAGTGGCGAAGGACGGTGGTAGAGCACGCCCATGGAAAATACCGTATCGAAAAATCCCAGCTTTTCCGGCACATCTTCAATGCCTACCGGTAGAAACTGCGTGCGGCCGCCGTCGGCATTGCCAACGAAGTGGCGCACCGCCTGAAACTGCCAATAAAAGCGTGGTGAAGGATCAATCACAAGCACAAAGGCTGCGCCTTCTCCGGCCATGCGCCAAGCGTGGTAGCCGCTGCCACCGCCAACATCCAATACCTTACGGTACTTTAGCGGCGCAAGATGCGGGGCGACTCTTTGCCATTTCCAGTCGGAGCGCCATTCGGTATCAATATCGATGCCACCCAAGCGAAAGGGGCCTTTGCGCCAGGGCGATAGTTTGCGCAGCAGATTAAAACACTGACGCTTTTGGCTATCGCTCAAAGCGACATCGACGCTCACTGTATCGCTGGTAAGATCGACGTGGCGCTCCTCGGGCAGAGCAGGCAGTTTGGCAACCGCTTTCTCCCAGGCGGACAGGTCGCCGTGGCGCTGGCGATCTAATCCATTGGCCAGCTGTTCGGGCAGCTTGGCAAGCCAGGGTGTCAGTGTGGCATCCTGGCTGGCTTGATCTAAAAATGCCTGATAAAGCGCGCGATGATCATCGGGTAACAGCGGCACCTTAACCCTCCTTGAAGGCGATCAGCGAGGTAAAGTTCAAGTACTGGAACCAGGTCATTGAGCGAGGAAAGCCCGCTAGGGCTAAGCGGCCATGTAAGGCATCAAGCGTGTCGGGAATTAGCACGTTTTCCAGCGCAGTGCGCTTTTGGCTGATTTCCATATCGCTGTAGCCATTGGCGCGCTTGAAGTCATGGTAGCGCTCAACCCGCCACGCGTTGTCCCGTTCATCGGCATCGATGGTTTTCTCCGATAAAATCAGTACGCCGCCCGGTTCAAGGGCATCGTAAAGCCGCTTCAGCAGCGCATCGCGATCGGCAGGGGGCAGAAACTGCAGCGTAAAGTTGAGAATGATCATGCCGGAAGGTGCATACTCAAGCGTGCGTATGTCGGCCTCCTCGATCTGCATGGCATGGTCTGGGCACTCTTCCAAAAAGGTTTGCTTGGCCCTAGCCACCATGGCGGGTGAAAGATCCACACCGGTATAGCGAAAGGCATCGGCGGGAAGTGCGCCCGCCAGTGCTAGGCCGGATGCGCCCAGCGAGCAACCTAGGTCGTAAACGTGAGCGCCATGGCGCAAATGGCGTTGGGCAATTAAGCTCAACATGCCGAGGATTTGCCCGTAACCGGGCACTGAACGGCGGATCATATCAGGGAAACACGCAACGACCTGTTCGTCGAAGGAGAACCTTGCCACCTTATCTAAGGGTGTTGAAAAGATAGCGTCGCGGTAAGATGCATCACTCATGGGCAAGCCAGGATTATTAATGAGGCTGCGTAGTTTACGCGCCCTTGATACACCAGAACAGACCTGTTTATAACAGATTCCTGCCGCACGGAAGGACGCCAAAGGAGAGGGCATATGGCTTCAGCAACACGCACAACCCCCGATACACTACCCGCATGGCAGACGTTGAAGCATCATGCTGACACGCTACAACACGTACACTTAAAAAATTTGTTCGGTGATGATGACAGTCGCTGGTTGAACTTCACGCGCCAAGTGGCAGGTTTAACCTTGGATTTATCTAAACAGCGTTGGGATGATGACACCCTTGAACACTTGCTGGCGCTGGCGCATGAAGCGGGGGTGCCAGGGGAGATTGATGCGTTACTAAGTGGGAAGCGTGTCAACGTCAGTGAAAATCGCCCCGCACTACATACAGCTTTACGGTTACCTGCTGATGCCACGCTTGAAGTAGAAGGGGAAGATGTGGTGGCCGCTGTGCATGACAGCCTTGCCCAAATGGAGCGTTTGGTGCAGCGCTTGCAGGCGGGACAGTGGCGTGGTGCAACCGGTAAGCCGATCCGGCATGTGGTGAATTTAGGTGTCGGCGGCTCGGATCTTGGCCCGTTAATGGTCACCCATGCGCTGGCAGATTATCGCCCAAAAGAGGGGCACTCATTGGACGTGCACTTTGCGTCGACCATGGATGGCTCCCAACTGGCGGATTATCTAAGTCGCTTTAATCCTGAAACAACCCTGTTTGTTTTATCGTCCAAGTCGTTTACCACTATCGACACGCTTTCCAATGCTAATACGGCCAAAGACTGGCTATTAGGAAAGCTTTCTGAGCATGGCGATCTTCCCAGTGCCGCGCCATTAAGCGCAGAGTTAATTGTTCGCCAGCACTTCATTGGTGTGTCGGCGAGCCCTGAAAAGATGAGTGAGTGGGGTATTTCCTCAGATCACCAACTGATGTTCTGGGACTGGGTCGGCGGGCGTTACTCCTTGTGGGGCACCATCGGCTTACCGATTGCGCTCGTTGTAGGTATGGATAACTTCCGCGAACTGCTGGCGGGTGCCCATGCAATGGACTGTCACTTCCGTGATGCACCGATGGAAGAAAACCTGCCAGTACTGCTGGGGTTAGCGGGTATCTGGAACGTCAATTTCCTGGATATTCGTGCCCATTCGATACTGCCCTACGATGGACGCTTAGAGTACTTTGCTGCCTATCTTGAACAGCTTGAGATGGAATCCAACGGTAAGTCAGTGACCCGCCAAGGCCAAGCGGTGAATTATTCAACGTGTCCAGTGCTGTGGGGGCAGCTTGGTCCCAACGCTCAACACGCCTTTTATCAGTTGCTTCACCAGGGCACCCAGCCGGTCGTATGCGATTTTATAGCACCGCTGAAGCGCTACGATGAGGTGGAAGACTCGGATACACGTCGCCATTTAAAAGCGCAGCACCGCCTAGCGCTGGCGAACTGCTTTGCTCAGTCACGAGTGCTGATGCTGGGGGATGATGCCCTAGAGGATGATGGCCCCCGCCCAGAGCACAAGCGCTACCGTGGGAACCAGCCCTCTACAACGGTCCTGTTGGACAAGCTAACACCCTTTACGCTGGGGGCACTGATTGCCCTGTATGAGCACAAAGTGTTTGTACAGGCGGTCATTTGGGATATTAACCCGTTTGATCAGTGGGGCGTTGAGCTAGGTAAGAAAATTGCCACCGATACCCAGGCGATCATTGATGGCGGCGGTGATATTTCCCGTATGGATGCTTCCAGCCGTGGCCTGATTGAGGCGTTTTGGGCGGCAGAGCAGGAGTAGCACGCTATTGTAATTTTCATGGCTGGATATACAGCTTTTTGCTTTTCCGCTATCCTGTGCCCTTTTGCCAGCCGCTAATGACTCGTTTCAGTTCGTTTTGTTTCAGTACGCTTTGTTTCAAGTACTTAAGAGCGGCTGCTAGCGCTATTTTTTTAGGAACCGATGTTACATGACCCAGTTTGATGCCTCCCAGTACGGCGCGAGTTCCATCGAAGTCCTGTCAGGGCTCGAGCCGGTGCGTAAGCGTCCCGGTATGTACACCGACACCTCGCGGCCTAACCACCTCGCTCAGGAGGTTATTGATAATAGTGTTGATGAGGCCCTCGCAGGGCACGCAACGGCTATCAGCGTGGTGCTGCATAGCGATGGCGCCATCGAAGTGCAGGATAACGGCCGCGGTATGCCGATCGATTTGCACCCTGAACATGGCGTATCGGGCGTCGAGCTCATCTTTACCAAGCTCCACTCGGGTGGCAAATTTTCCTCCTCCAGCTATCGCTTTTCCGGTGGTTTGCATGGGGTTGGCGTATCGGTGGTTAATGCCTTATCGCGCCGTTTAGATGTTGAAGTGACGCGTAATGGCGCGCGCCATGCCATGGCCTTTGAGTTTGGCGAAAAAGTCGAAGAGCTACACGAAATTGGTAAAGCGGCGAAAAAAGCGACGGGCACTCTCGTGCGTTTCTGGCCCGATGAGAGCTACTTTGACAGCCCAAAGCTTGCCCTTTCAAAGTTAAAGCACTTGTTGCGTGCCAAGGCCGTGCTGTGCCCTGGGCTGGCGGTTACGCTGATAGAGCCTGATGGCACCAAAACGGAATGGGCTTATGCCGATGGCTTAAAGGACTACCTAGCTGAAGCTACCGATGGCTATGAAGTGGTGCCGAATGAACCCTTTGTAGGCCATTTTAGCGACGACGAGCATGGCGTTGACTGGGCGATTCAGTGGTTGCCCGAAGGTGGCGACGCGTTGTTGGAAAGCTACGTGAACCTGATTCCCACGCCCCAGGGTGGCACGCATGTTAATGGCTTCCGTTCAGGATTGTTGGAAGCGCTGCGGGAGTTCTGCGAATACCGCAGCCTGTTGCCCCGCGGCATTAAGCTGACCGCCGATGATTTATGGGAACGAGCCTCTTTTGTGCTCTCGGTTAAAATGCTTGATCCTCAGTTTGCCGGACAGACCAAAGAGCGGCTCTCCTCACGCACGATTGCGGGCTTCGTGTCTGGGGTGTTGAAAGATGCTTTCTCGCTGTGGCTTAACCACCACATTGAACAGGCCGAACAGCTGGCCGAAATGGTGATCAGCGCCGCCCAACAGCGCCAGAAAAAGTCCAAAAAGGTCGCTCGTAAAAAAGTTACTTCTGGTCCCGCGTTGCCAGGCAAACTCGCCGACTGTTCCGGCCAGGATCCTGCCCTGAGTGAGCTGTTTTTAGTCGAAGGTGACTCGGCAGGTGGTAGTGCCAAACAAGCGCGCAACCGTGAAACTCAAGCCATTCTTCCGCTGCGCGGCAAAATCCTCAATACCTGGGAAGTCGATACCCACGATATCTATGGCTCTCAGGAAGTGCACGATATCGCCGTGGCGATTGGTGCCGACCCCGGCAGTGCAGATCTTGAAAAACTGCGCTATCACAAAATCTGCATCCTGGCGGATGCGGACTCCGATGGCCTGCACATTGCGACGCTGTTGTGCGCGCTGTTTGTAAAGCACTTCCCCAGTCTGGTGGATGCCGGGCATGTGTTTGTCGCCATGCCGCCGCTTTATCGAATCGATTTAGGTAAAGAAGTGCACTATGCCCTGGATGAGAGCGAGAAAGCCGCCATTCTCAAGCAGTTGGCGAAAAAACGTGGCACGCCCAATGTTCAGCGCTTTAAAGGCTTGGGTGAAATGAGCCCGCTACAGCTGCGTGAGACCACCATGTCGGTAGAAACTCGTCGCCTAGTGCAGTTAACGCTGGAAGAGGGCGATGGCACGATGGAAATGATGGATATGTTGCTGGCCAAGAAACGCGCCGGTGACCGCAAAAAGTGGCTGGAAGATTACGGCAATCTCGCTGATGTAGAGGTGTAGTTACAGAGATAGAGGCGTCATCAGTCTGGTTGTAACGACTGTTTTAGCGACTTTTTAGCGACAGTTGCAAAGCCAGTTATAAAGACCGGAGGCGTGAGCCCAATCTGCTAGGCAAACGTTAATAGGCATTATTACAGTGCCATGCTATTTGGCCGATAGTTGAATAAGTAGCTTACATACTAAGACGCGTAAAAAACGCTCATAGACAGGGGAATAGCTTTGTTCAACACAATCTCTCGGCAGTTAACGTTGTCTGCAGTGGTGCTCACACTACTAATGGCTGTCAGTATTTACGGCGTGATGGCCTGGCGTGGTCAGCCGTTGGTGATCGATGCAAGTCAGTCATTGATTGAGCGTACGGGCGGCTCTATCGTGAATGCGCTGAATGGCCAGCTGGCTCGCGTCGAGGGGAATACCTCGAGCTTAGCGGCGTTGGCCGAATCGCTTCCTCAAGATGAAGCGATTTACCAGCAAGCACTGCCCAATGTGGTCGATGATAACGGCAATATGACAATTGCCGGAGGCGGTATTTGGCCTGAGCCAGGCGCATTTTCGCCGGGTGTCGAGCGCTTCAGTTTTTTCTGGGCACGTAATGCTCAGGGAGCGTTGGAGTTTCTGGATGACTACAACGCAAGCACTATTGCGCCATACCACGACGAAGCATGGTATAGCAGTGCTCGCGATGCGACGCCAGGGCAGTGCGTTTGGTCTGCTGCCTACCGCGATCCAGCGACAGGGGTTGCCATGGTGACCTGTAGTGTTCCGTATTATATCGATGGTGCTTTTTCAGGTGTAGCGACCATTGATATGCAGCTAGGCGGCGTGGCCGAGTTTCTTGCAGAAAATGGCGGTGGCACAGGCGGTTACGCCTTTGTACTGGATAATGAGCGCAATGTCATTGACCTGCCGGGGGTGGAGCAAGCCGCTGATGAGATGAAAAGTTTAGCTGACGTTGCCCGTGATATGCCCTGGCTTCAGCCCGTTGTTACGGCGATCACGGCTGGCCGTGAACAGGCGAGTGTCGAAAATGCAGGTGTGTTAGCAGAAGCTGCTGAGGTGCGTTTATTTGACATGCCACGTACGGGGTGGACGCTGGGGTTAGTAACGCCTAGCGAGCAAGTCACGGCTTTGGCACGCACGTTAACACGTGATTTACTGCTATTTATTGTCCCCTTGTTGGCACTTTTGCTGGGGCTTGGGTGGTGGGGTGGGCGTATTTTGCTAGCGCAAATACGCAGTACTACGCGTCAAATCGATCAGCTGGGGCAGGATGACTCGAGTCGCGAGCTGACGATCTATCGCGAGGATGAGATTGGCGAACTGCGCCGTGCTGTTAATCGATACTCGGAGAAGCTACAGCGGCTATTTGGTGATGTGCGGAGCGTGGCCGATGCCATCGCCAGCGAGTCCACTGAAATCGCGGCAGGCAATACGGAGCTTTCTAGCCGAACAGAACAGCAGGCGGCTTCTCTTCAGGAGACGTCATCAACGATGGAAGAGATGGCGGCTACGGTGAAGCGAAACGCTGATAACGCTCAAGAGGCCGACCTGCGGGCAAAAGAATCGGCGGATAAAGTAAAGCGCGGCGGCCAACAGGTATCGAGGCTGGCGCAATCCATGGAAGCGATCAACGAAAGCTCTGTTGAAGTCGCTTCAATTGTTCAAGTAATTGAAAATATTGCTTTTCAAACCAATATATTAGCGCTGAATGCCTCGGTAGAAGCAGCGCGTGCGGGTGAGCACGGAAGAGGCTTTGCGGTGGTTGCCAGTGAAGTACGTGAGCTTGCCTCGCGCAGTGCTGCATCGGCCAGAAATATTAATGGGCTGATCAAAACCACGTCTGAGCAGATCGCGACGGGCAGTGGTTATGCTCAACAAGCTGAGTCGGCTATGAAAGAAATTGTGGTCGCCATTGAGGAAGTAACGGCACGCATTAGCGAAATCAGCCAAGCTTCCAGCGAACAAACCAATGGCATTGACGAGATTAACCGTGCGGTAACGCAGATGGATACGGTGACCCAGCAGAATGCGGGCTTGGTTAGCCAGGCCGCAGGGGCTGCTAATGAACTGTCGTTACAGGCCCAGCGCTTAAAAGGCTTGCTGGACGAGTTTCACGGCGGTGCGCAAGCGGTATCCCAGGCTCCAGCACTGTCGAATGCATCGCATGAAAAGTATCAATTAACATAGCGTGCCATGCTAAGTGGCCGCGTGTCCGCTTATCAGCCGCCCCGACTGGGGCGGTTTTGTTGTTAAGGTAGGATATGATCGACATGGATATTCAGGTAGCAGAGGGTGACGTCGAACGGCTGTCCCTGCGCGATTACACCGAAAAAGCGTACCTCGACTACTCGATGTACGTCATTTTAGACCGCGCCTTGCCCAATATTGGCGATGGGATGAAACCTGTGCAGCGACGCATTATTTACGCCATGCGTGAATTGGCGCTGCACGCCAATGCCAAGTACAAAAAGTCGGCGCGTACCGTCGGTGATGTGCTGGGTAAGTTTCACCCCCATGGCGACAGCGCGTGCTATGAAGCAATGGTGCTAATGGCCCAGTCGTTTAGCTATCGCTATCCGCTGGTGGATGGGCAAGGCAACTGGGGTAGCCCTGATGACCCCAAATCCTTTGCTGCCATGCGCTACACCGAAGCCAAGCTGTCTAAGTTTGCAGAAGTACTGCTCAGCGAGTTAGGCCAGGGCAACGTGGACTGGACCCCCAATTTCGATGGCACGATGCAAGAGCCGGTAGTGCTTCCAGCGCGTTTGCCGCACGTGTTACTCAACGGCGGTACCGGCATCGCGGTTGGGATGGCAACCGATATTCCACCTCACAATGTGTCTGAGGTGGTAGAGGCGACCTGTCACCTGTTGCGGAACCCGGAAGCGACCACTGTCGACCTGATGGAGTTTGTGCCGGCCCCCGATTTCCCCACCGATGCCGAAATCATCACGCCGAAAGAAGACCTGCGCAAGCTCTACGAATCAGGCCGCGGTTCGGTCAAGCTGCGCGCTCGTTATGTGCGCGAAGAGGCCAATATCGTGATTACCGCTGTGCCTTATCAGGTCAGCGGTGCCAAAGTATTGGAGCAGATCGCCGCGCAAATGCAGGCCAAAAAGCTGCCGATGGTAGCCGACTTGCGTGATGAGTCCACCCATGAGGAGCCTACTCGCCTGGTGATTGAGCCACGCTCTAACCGCGTGGATGTTGAATCGCTGATGGCGCACCTGTTCGCCACCACGGATTTAGAAAAGAATGTGCGGGTGAACATGAACGTGATCGGCCTGGATGGTCGCCCCCGCGTGATGCCGCTACCCGATATGCTGAGCGAGTGGCTGCGCTTTAGGCGAGCGACAGTGCGCCGTCGTTTAGAGCATCGTTTAGGTAAAGTCGAAGACCGTCTGCATATTCTTGAAGGCCTACTGACGGCTTACCTCGACCTTGATGAAGTGATCCGTATTATTCGTGAAGAGGATGAGCCTAAGCCAGCATTGATCGCTGCGTTTGGTCTTTCTGAGCGGCAGGCAGAGGCGATCCTAGAGCTGCGATTGCGCCATCTTGCCAAGCTGGAAGAGATGAAGATTCGCGGTGAGCAGGATGAGCTGGAGAAAGAGCGCAAGTCGCTGCAAGGCTTGCTGGGTAGTGAAGCTAAGCTAACCACGTTAATTGAAAAAGAGATCCGCGCGGCAGGTAAAGAGCATGGTGATGCGCGTCGTTCGCCGCTGGTTGAGCGTAGTGAAGCAAAAGCGCTCTCTGAAGTAGAGTTGTTAGGCGCTGATCCGATTACCGTCGTGTTGTCGGAAAAAGGCTGGATTCGTGCGGCGAAAGGCCATGATATCGATCCGGAAGGGCTCTCCTATAAGGCTGGCGATAGTTTCCAACTGGCGGCCCGTGGTAAAACCAATCAACCTTTGGTGTTGCTAGACGACACTGGCCGCGCTTATACCCTAGCAGCGCATAACCTACCTAGTGCCCGAGGTCAGGGTGAACCCGTTACCGGCCGTGTCAACGTGTCGGCAGGTGCGCGCATGGCAGGGCTAATGCTGGCGCCGCCCACCAAGCGATACGTATTGGCCAGTGATGGTGGTTATGGTTTTGTCGCGCAGCTCGAGGCGCTGACAGGCAAGAATAAAGCCGGTAAAGCGGTACTGAGTGTTCCCAAAGGGTGCAGCGTTATGGCCCCAGTGGAAGTGCCGGAAGGCGAAGGCCATTGGGTAGCGTCGGTTTCCAATGAAGGCAGGCTGCTGCTGTTCCCGTTAGACCAATTGCCTGAAATGGCCAAAGGGAAAGGCAATAAAATGCTCGATATTCCCGGTCCGCGTGCGGCTCGCCGTGAAGAGTTTGTGCGCGATATTGCCGTTGTGGCAGAGGGGGGTGAACTCATTATTCATGCCGGTAAGCGTAAGCTAACCCTGAAAGCCGACGATCTCGCGTATTATCGTGGTGAACGTGGTAGGCGAGGCAGCAAACTACCTCGCGGTTTCCAAAAAGTAGATTGTTTAGAGGCAGGGGAGTAAGTCATGGCAACACGTTATTTGATTCGTGCGACCGGGGTTGCGCGCCCAGGGCAGTTAGCTGGCCTGGGTAATGCGTTGGCGGCTGGGCGTGCCCGGCTGTTGGATATTAATCAAAGCGTGACGTTTGGCATGCTCTCTTTGGAAATACTGGTGGGGCTTGATCAGGACAGCGCTTTGGAAGCCGCGCTTAGTGAAGCGGGAGATACGCTAGGCTTAGACGTGCAGGCAATTGCGGTGAGTGGTGACGACTATCAGCGCTGGAGTGAGCAAGCCAGCCAACCAAGACTCATCTTAAGCCTGCTAGCCCCCAAGCTGCCTGCTGGCATATTAGCTGAAGTAGGATCGCTGACCGCAGAGTTTGGTCTCACTGTTGAGCTAATTCACCGTCTTTCAGGCCGCGAAGCGCTTGAAGGTGACTCGCCTGCTAACGGTGCTTGCGTTGAATGTTGGCTCAGGGGCAGTGATGTAGAGCTAGAAGCCCTACGCGAAAAGGCGCTCGCGCTAGGTGCCCAGCATGGTGTCGATATTGCTATTCAAGAAGATACTATCTGGCGTCGGCATCGTCGTTTAGTGTGTTTTGATATGGACTCGACGCTGATCAAGACGGAGGTGATTGACGAGCTGGCTCGCCGCCATGGGGTCGGAGATGAAGTCGCCGACGTGACCGAGCGAGCGATGCGTGGCGAGCTGGATTTTCAACAAAGCTTCCGCGAGCGTATGAGTAAACTAGCCGGTTTAGACGAGTCGGTCTTGAAAGAGATTGCTGCCGAGCTGCCCTTAATGGACGGTGTTGAGCGGCTAATGGCGAACTTAAAGCGTTTTGGTTACCGCACGGTGATATTGTCTGGGGGCTTTACCTACTTTGCTCGCCATCTTCAGGAGAAGCTCGGTTTTGACGAAATCCACGCCAACGAGCTGGTCATTGAAAATGGCAAAGTAACCGGTGATGTGAAAGAACCGATTGTCGATGCGCAGCGCAAGGCCGATCTACTAGAGCAAATCGCGCTACGCGAAGGTTTTACTTTAGAGCAGACGATTGCCGTTGGTGATGGTGCCAACGATCTTAAAATGCTGGCAAAAGCGGGGCTTGGGATTGCGTTTCGCGCCAAGCCGATGGTTCGCGCACAAGCTCGCCAGGCAATTTCAACGTTGGGAATTGATGCGGTACTGTATTTAATTGGCTATCGGGAAGCAGATCTGATCGACTGACTGATAGCGCCGCTAAGTGAACAGGCGGTGCTTTAGCACCGCCTTAGCCCTAGTCTAGTTGGCAGTATGGGCGTTAACACCGCCATACTCGGCACGCAGGGCTTCTAGTTTAGCGACCTCATTTTCGCTAAGCGATGGCGAGTTCCAAAGTGGCTCACCTTGCGCGTTATTTATCCCCAGTAGCGTTAAGGTTAGCTGTGTATCGCGGGGAATCTGATCATTACCCCAGGGGCCGAAGCGGTTGGGGGCAAGACTCCATTGTGCGGTCTCGCCGGGGGCTAGGCCGCCAGCAATAACATAGTAAAACGTTTCATCTACCCACGCTGTCTCGCGTCCTGGGCTGGTCAATACGCCATGTAAAAACAGTTCTGATACCTCTTGGTCAGAACCATTCGTTACCTGAAGATCAATCACGGGTTCGAATGCGCCATAGGGGCTGGTGCTGATGTAGTAATCGGCACTTTCAATGCTTACTTGGGCGCGCTGTTGTTGATCGTGTTCAGCCCGCGCTTGTTTGGTTTCTAGACGATCAAGCGTTTGCAGCGCCTGCTCGCGTTCGCGGGCACGGCGTTCGCGCAGCATTTTATCAGCGCGCTCTATAATTTCATCACCCGTTAGGCCATGCATGTAGGCATTCGCTGACTCGGCAATTTCGGCGGCATTCATACGTTGGGCATTGAGTAAATCGATGCCGCTAAACGATGACATGGCAATGATCGTTAATGCTTGATCAAACTCATCGCGCTTGTAGGCGGGGAGTGAGTCGCGCACTTTCTCAACCGAAACTACGGCGGCTGGCATTGAGCTTGTGTCTATTTTGGGGTCTGAGCAACCCGCTATCATCAACGTGGTTAATGACAGTGCCGACAACCTAAGCAGGCTCCACATATAATTACCTCAAAACAGGCTAACAAAACGCAAGGAGCTTACCGGAAAGAGTCGCTTCCCACTACTATCTCGCGTCGTTGACATATAAAAAACGCTGGCGTTTCAGCCAGCGCTTAGCGATCAAGAACGGCTGTTCCTGTCTTTTAACCATGGCCCTTGTCAGGGTGCGGGACAGGTTTTTCACCAACTTCTTCTGAGCGGAGTTCTACCGGTTTGCCCTGGGTTTTATCTATATGCTTGAGCTGCATGTGAAGACCCGTTTTGGCGAGCAAGTGAGCGCTAACCGGTGCGGTAATGAATAAAAACAGCGTGATTAGCAGTTCTTGTACGTCAGGCTTGCCATCGATACTCCAAAAGTAACCCATTGAGGCGACAAGCATGCAGCCTATGCCGAGTGTGGTGGCCTTGGTGGGGCCATGCAGGCGCATGTAGAAGTCTCTTAGGTGAGCGAGACCCAGCGAGCCGATAAAGACGAAAATACCGCCTGCAACCAACAGTAGTGAAATCAGCGCTTCGACAAAAAACGACATGGGCGCATCTCCTGAGACGTGACACGGTTCATTCGATAATATCCCCGCGTAAAATGTACTTACATACGGCCACCGTGCTGATAAAACCGAGCATGGCAATTAACAGCGCAGACTCAAAGTAGGTCTTGCTGTTGAGCCACAGCCCCAGCAGTACGATCAGCGCAATTGAATTGACATACATAGTGTCGAGCGCCAGCACGCGATCTGGCAGGTCGGGGCCAATGGTTAGGCGATAAAGATTCATCAGTAGCGCCATTACCACTAGCGCTAAAGTGATCACGAGTGCGGCGCTTAGCATTCGTAAATCTCCTTAAGGGGGCGCTCATAGCGCTCGCGAATTTGGGCAATTAGGGCGTCCTCGTCGTCTACATCAAGTGCATGAATGAGTAACGATTTTCCGTCCATCCTTAAGTTCGCTGAAACTGTTCCTGGGGTTAGGCTGATGGTGCTTGCGAGAAGCGTAATAGTGAAACGTTCCTCAAGCATCAGCGGGTATTCAATAAAGTGGGGTTTGACTTTACGCCAGGGATTAGCAATTAAGTACGCAACTTCGAAGTTGGCGATGACGATATCGCCTAGTACGCGAAACACAAAACGCAACAGTTTAAGCGGTTTACCAATGCGGGGGCGTGCGTCCCAAAAGCGATGGGTCAATAACGGAATAAGGATGGCCAGCGCGCCGCCTAGCACGATCTGACCGAATGCAAAGCTACGCACAAGCAGTAGCCATACCAACAGCAGCAGCAGTGACAGTACCGGCGTAGGGAGCCAAGCGCGGGGGGCAATCATTGGGCGTCTCCAGCATCAGGCAGAAGCGAATTAATCAACAGCTGCGGGTTGGCCAACTGTTCTCCCGTGGCTTGGGTATAGCTACTCACGGGCCCTGCAAAGGCGACCATTAGTGGTGCCGCGCTAAGCAGCCACAGCATGCCAATCCATTGGTAGCGAGAGAGGTTGCTGCCGCTTGGGCTGCCACGGTGGCTGCGCCAAAACAGCGTAGAGCCTGCGCGAGATAGCGCAATTAACGACGCAAGGCTCGTTAATAGTAATAGCGGCCAAAGCCATAGGCGCTCACCACCTTCGGCGGCGTTAAGCATGAGTGCCTTCCCTAACGCACCGGATAGTGGCGGTAACCCGGCCACGGCAATGGCACCGATAAAAAAGGTAAGCGCTAGTGCATTTCCTTGCACCAATGGTCGGCCTTTTACGATGCGCGTGCCGGGTTTGCCCCGCTGTAGGCCAATCATCTCCGCTAGCAGGAAAAGTCCGCCGGTAATCAGTGTGGTGTGAATGAGGTAATAGAGGAGTGCTGATGTCGCGGCCGGAGAGCGCATGCCAATGCCAGCCAGTAGCGTGCCTACCGAAATAAGCACCAGATACGCTACCAGCAGGCGTAAATCACGTGCGGCGATAACGCCAACACCCGCGGCGGCTAGCGTTGCTAGCGCTAACCACCATATCCATGGCTGTTCCAGTGCGACTAAACCGCCTGCCTGATCGCTGAATATCAGTGAATAAACGCGCAAAATCGCGTAAATCCCCACCTTCGTCATAATGGCGAATAACGCTGCCACGGGGGCGGGGGCTGCTGCATAAGCGCGGGGAAGCCAAAAGTAGAGTGGCAAAATAGCCGCTTTTAAACCGAAAACTACCAGCAGCATTAATGCCCCGGCGGTGACTAAGCCTTCGCGTTCGGCGGGCAGGCTAGCCAGCTTATGCGCCATATCGGCCATGTTTAGCGTGCCCGTTGCGCCATATAAAATACCCACGGCGATTAGGAACAGTGAGGAGCCTGCTAAGTTAAGCACGACATAGTGAACACTGGCTTGGATACGTGCTTTACCGCCACCGTGTAGCAGTAATGCGTAAGAGGCCAGGAGTAGCACTTCGAAAAATACGAAGAGGTTAAACAGGTCGCCGGTTAAAAAGGCCCCGTTAATGCCTAGCAATTGCCATTGAAATAGGCCATGGAAGTTACTGCCTTTTTCATCATCACCGCCGCAGGCAAAAATGACCGCACCGACCGCTAAAATTGCGGTGACTAACACCATCAATGCCGATAAGCGATCCAGCACCAGCACCACCCCAAACGGGGGTTGCCAGTCGCCCAGCGCGTAGTAAGTAATGTCACCACTCGCCGCTTGGTTGACCAGCGCTATTGAGACGAACAGCAGAAGTATCGAAGCGACAACGCTGACGGTGCGCTTATAGCGCACTAAGCCCTGGCGTTGATAAAGCAACAAAATACCCGCGACTAACGGTAGCACCACGGGTAAAACAATTAGATGCTGAATCATTCGTGGTCTTCCTTTTTGCCGTCGACATGGTCGTTACCTACTTCGCTGCGTGCACGCATGGCCAGGATGACCACAAAGGCGGTCATCGCAAAACCAATCACGATCGCTGTTAATACCAGTGCCTGGGGTAGCGGGTCAGCAATGTTTGTGCCTTCATTTACTAGCGCAGCGCCATCCGTGGTTAAGCCGCCCATGGAAAACAAAAATAGGTTGACCGCGTAGGAGAGCAGCGTCAGACCAACCACAACGGGGAACGTACGCCCGCGCAGTGTTAGATAGAGTCCGCACGCAGTTAATATGCCCGTTGTAATGGCATAGAGCATTTCCATTAGTGGGACTCCTTGTTAGTGGGCGTACTCGAATCATCGCTTGCTTTGGGTTCGGTGACGGGTCGGTGTGGCGTGGTGACTTTACCCAGGTTGGCCAGAATCATCAGCGTTGCACCGACAACCGCTAGATAAACGCCAAGATCAAAGAGCAGAGCGGTAGCCAGTTCAAAGGTGCCAATCAGTGGCAGCGTAAAGTAGCCGAAAGATGAGGTCAGGAACGGATAGCCCAAAAGCCAGCTACCCAGCCCTGTGAGTGTTGCAATGGCAACGCCTACCACGGCCACCGGTTGGAAGGGGAAGTTTAGGCGCTCTTGTGCCCACTCAACGCCGCGTGCCATATACAGCAAGATAAGCGCCACAGCCGTAATCAAGCCGGCGATAAATCCGCCGCCAGGCTGGTTATGGCCGCGTAAGAAGATAAACGCAGAAACCAGCAGCGCTAGTGGCAGTAACGTCATAGAAATCGACGTTAAAATGGCGGGATAGCGATCAGGCGACCAAACACGACCTTCACCATCGCTATGTGGGATAAACAACCGTAGCCGGTTTAATAGTTTAAAGATGGCTAAGCCTGCAATGGCCAGCACCGTAATCTCGCCAAGCGTATCGAAGCCACGGAAGTCGACCAATATCACGTTGACGACGTTGTACCCGCCGCCGCCAGGTTTACTGTTTTCAACGAAGAACTCAGATATCGACAGCGTCTCACGTGTCATCACCGCATAGTTAAGGCTAGCCACCACTAAGCCTAATGCGCCTGCCAGTAACATATCCCGTACGTTGCGCTTGGGGCTCGATTCACGCGGCGTTTTTTGGGGTAAGAAAAATAGCGCTAACATCAGCAGTATCATGGTAACAACCTCTACCGATAGCTGTGTCAGTGCCAGGTCTGGGGCAGAAAAGCGTGCAAAGGTGAGGGCAACGAATAAGCCTACGACCGAAAGCATCAGCAAAGAGATTAGCCGGTAGCGGTGGGCAGCGGCAGTTGCTACTCCCCCGAATATCAGCATGCCGGCACCTAATAAAACAATGCCATCAATTGGCTGATTACCTTTTGAACCGGTTAGGCCGTCAATGCTCGCTAGGCCAATCACACCCATCAGTAACGCCGCGAAAAGCAGCCAACCCATATAGCGCTGAAGCGAGTTTCCTTCAAGCTTGGTAATAAGCTGTTCGGCACGATAACCCAGAGTGACGATAAAGCGCTCAAAGATGCGGCGCGCATCAATACTGGGGAATGATTGCACAAAGCGGCGTAGATTCTTATGGCGCCAGTAGAGCGTGATACCCACAACAAAGGCCAGCCCACTCATCATCAATGGCAAGTTGATGCCGTGCCAAATAGCTAAATGGAAATCAAGCGGCTCGCCCAATACGGCTTGGGTCGCCAGTTGTAAAATGCCGGTGGCAAAAAAGGCTGGAAAGAGTCCGACCAAGACACATAGGGCCACTAGGATTTCCACGGGCAGGCGCATTAAATGAGGTGGTTCGTGAGGCGCTTTAGGTGTTGCTTCTTTGGCTGGTTTATAAAATACCGCATGTACCAAACGCAATGAATAAGCCACTGAAAGCATGCCACCTAACGCTGCCAATGCCGGTAGTAACCAACTAAGTCCGCCTAGTACCGGGGTGGCGAGTGTTTCGGTAAAGAACATCTCTTTGGAGAGGAATCCGTTAAGTAACGGCACACCTGCCATGGCTGCGGCGGCCAATGTGGTCAACAGCGCTGTAACAGGCATCGCCTTTTTCAGGCCGCCTAATTGCTTGAGCTCTCGGGTGCCCGTTTCATGGTCGATAATTCCTGCGCTCATAAATAGGGCCGCTTTGAAGGCCGCATGATTCAAAATATGAAACAGAGCTGCTAACACTGCCATTGGGCTACCAATACCCAATAACACGGTGATCAAGCCTAGGTGGCTGACGGTTGAAAACGCCAAAATTCCTTTTAGGTCGGTCTTAAACAGGGCAAACCAAGCGCCGTAGAGCAGCGTGATAGTACCTATGAGCGGCACCACTACGCTCCAAAGCTCGCTGCCAGCAATCGCCGGGTGTAAACGTGCCATCAGAAAAATACCTGCTTTCACCATGGTGGCAGAGTGCAGATACGCTGAGACTGGCGTTGGGGCCGCCATGGCATGAGGTAGCCAAAACTGGAAAGGGAACTGAGCTGACTTGGTAAATGCACCGAGTAGAACTAGTCCAAGCATCAGCGGATAGCGAGGATCGGCGACGACGGCAGCGCCGCTGCTAAGTACATCGTCCATTCGATAGCTGCCGGCCATGTCACCCAGCAGTAGGAGACCCGCTAGCAGGGCCAAACCGCCAGCACCGGTAACGGTAAGCGCCATGCGGGCACCTTTACGGGCATCAGTACGGTACGACCAAAAGCCAATCAGCAAAAATGACGAAAGGCTGGTTAGTTCCCAGAATAACCAGAGTAAGATGAGGTTGTCTGACATCGAAATGCCCACCATCGATGCCATAAACAGCATCAGAAAGGCATAAAAACGTCCGAATGGCTCCTCTTTATCTAGGTAAAAATGTGCATACAAAAGAATCAGCAGACCGATGCCAATAATCAAAAGATTAAACAGCAACGACAGGCCATCTAAACGGAATGCCAGCTCAAGGCCTAGCTCAGGCATCCATGCCGCGTTAAAACGCAGCGCTTCACCTTTTAACAGGGCGGGGATCTGCAACAGTGTCAGCAGCAGGGCAACAGCGGGCAGTATGCTTGTCGCCAGCGAGCACAGGGTGCGGCCGCGCTTGGCATTTAATGCCGGCACCAGCACGCCTAACAGGGGCAGTAAGGCTATCCACAGCAGTGTCATGGGCTTATCCAGCGCAAAAAAATCGTGAAACACCAAGGTGGCAATCGCTACCTGGGTGGCGGAGATACTTCAAGTGAAACAACAGGATATCACTTGTATAGTAAGTACGTGATTTTAGTATAAAGTGATGCCGTTAACCGTTTAGAGACTCCCTGTTCCATGAGTGAACCATTCAATACCTGGCAAGCCCGCTTCGAAAAGCTGCGCTCGAACAAGCTGTTTGAAGGCGCCGTGATTTCCATCATTGTGATTTCTGCCTTGGTAATAGGCGCGAAAACCTATGAGGAAACCTCCCGAATAGAGCAGTGGCTGCTTTACCTTGATATTGCCGTAACCGTGTTCTTTCTGATTGAGATTTTGATCAGAATGGCAGCCGAGCGCAACTTAGTCAGCTTTTTTAAGAAAGGTTGGAATGTTTTCGATTTTCTGATAGTGACCGCTAGCCTGATCCCCATGGACGACTCGGAGATGGTATTGCTGGCACGCTTGCTGCGAATTTTCCGTGTTTTGCGCTTGGTGTCGATGATTCCTGAGCTGCAAATGTTGCTGGGAGCGTTGGTGAAGTCGGTCCCCCGGATGGGCTATGTCGTACTGCTGATGTTTATCATCTTTTATATCTATGCTGCTCTGGGTAGCTTTTTATTCCATAACGTTGACGACTTTTTATGGGGTAACATTTCCGTAGCGATGCTCACGCTGTTTCGCATCGCTACGTTTGAAGATTGGACTGACGTCATGTATGCCACCCAAGAGGTCTATGCTTGGAGTTGGGTCTATTATTTGACGTTTATATTCCTTACCGCGTTTATTTTCCTCAATATGATGATTGGTATCGTGCTCGATGTGATGCAAAAGGAGAGTGCGCAGATGGAGTTGGATAGCGGTGAAGGAGATTCTGCTCAGCTTCAAGCGTTGCGTAGCGACGTGCATACGTTAAAAGCGCAGCTTGATCGTATGGAGGCTGCCATGGCCCATAAAGGCACCCCATCAACTTCAAGTGACCAAACCGACCAACCTAAAACAGGGTTGCCAAAAACAGAGTAACGACAGGAGCGACGTCATGATGTTGTCCGATCCCTCTAAAAAATATCGCCCCTTCGTGGCCGTTGAATTGCCTGATCGCCTCTGGCCTAGCCAGCGTATCGACATGCCCCCGATTTGGTGCAGTGTAGATTTGCGTGATGGCAACCAGTCGTTAATCGACCCCATGGATCAAGAGCGCAAACAGCGTTTGTTCGATCTACTGCTGAACGTTGGTTTTAAAGAGATTGAGGTGGGCTTCCCATCGGCATCACAAACTGACTTCGACTTTGTCCGTTCGTTGATTGAGCAGGATAAAATTCCTGATGATGTGACGATTCAAGTGCTGACCCAGGCGCGTCCGCATTTAATCGAACGCACGTTCGAAGCCCTTAAAGGCGCTAAAAACGCCATTGTGCACGTCTACAATGCCACCGACCCGATGTTTCGGCGGGTAGTGTTTAATGTAGATAAAACAGAGTGCGTGCAGATCGCCGTTGATGCCACGGCGCAAATCCGCGATTTAATGGCCGCTAATCCAGACACTCACTGGACCTTCCAGTACTCGCCTGAACTATTCACCACCACGGAGATGGACTTTGCGGTGGAAATTGTCGAAGCGGTAATGGATACCTTCGGGCCTAGCATTGATAACCGGATGATCGTTAACTTACCGGCCACCGTAGAAGTCGCAACACCCAATAACTATGCTGATCAAATTGAGTGGTTCTGTCGCCATGTTAAAAAGCGCGATACGCTGATTGTCAGTGTGCATCCGCATAATGACCGCGGTACTGGCGTGGCGGCGGCGGAATTGACGCTAATGGCCGGTGCTGACCGGGTGGAAGGTACGCTGTTTGGCAATGGCGAGCGTACTGGGAACGTGGATATCGTGACGCTTGCGATGAACCTTTATACTCAAGGCGTTCACCCGAACCTGGACTTCTCCAACATTACGCCCATTATGCGCGAGGTCGAGTACTGCAATCAGTTACCCGTCCATCCGCGCCATCCCTACGTTGGCGATTTAGTATTTACCGCGTTTTCAGGCTCGCATCAGGATGCGATTAAAAAAGGCATGGCAGATCGTCGTGCGCATCCTGAGGCGCCTTGGGATGTACCCTATTTACCTATCGACCCGCTGGATGTGGGGCGTAGCTATGAAGCAGTAATTCGTGTTAACAGTCAGTCTGGAAAAGGCGGTATTTCCTATCTGCTGGAACAGGAGCACGGCATTGAGCTGCCGCGCAGGCTGTCTATTGAGTTTAGCCAAGTCGTGCAAGAAGTCGCTGACCGCACTGGGCGCGAAATTACCTCACAAATGATTTACCAGGCGTTTGCTGATGAGTACCTGGAGCAGCATTCGCCGCTGGCGCTGATAAGTCATCGCCTTTCCTCTGAGCCAGAAAGCCCAAAAGTTGCGCTTGAAGCGATACTGGAAAGCGGAGATGAGCGCCAAACGGTAACCGGTGAGGGCAACGGCCCCTTGGCCGCGTTTGTGAAAGCGCTGGTGGCTAGCGGTCAAGAGGTGGAAATAATTGATTACCATGAGCACTCCCGCGGACAAGGGGCCGATGCTGAAGCAATCGCCTATGTTGAGGTGCGCATTGATGGTAAAGCAGTGTTTGGTGTCGGCAGCGACGAAAGCATCACCAGCGCGTCGATGAAAGGTGTGCTCAGCGCCATTAACCGTCATCACTCCACCCAAGCGCCGGCTGCCAATGTGACTGCAGAGACGCTAGGCTAAATCCCTTGGCTTGAAGTGATTGCTAGCAGACCTATAAGGAGGCGTTGGCCTCCTTATCGTTAGCTAATGTGGTGATGACAGCTAGCATGGTTATGGGAACTACAGCGGCGTCTTGCTAGTCTTGCCAGGCACTTCGCGGACTAAGCGGGGCATCAAGAAGCCTGGCAAGTGTTCAAGTAACTGCTTAACCAGTGTTTTGGCTTCCTCATCGGGGACGTCAAAATGGGCGGCACCTTGCACGGGGTCGACCACATGCAAATAGTAAGGCAGCACGCCCGCTTCAAACAGGCGTTCGGACAGAGTCGCCAACGTACTGACGCTATCGTTTATTCCGCGTAGTAACACGCTTTGGTTGAGCAGCGTTACACCTGCTTGCTTTAAGCGTGTGCAGGCATCAATGACCGCTTGGTCAATCTCATTGGCGTGGTTAATATGCAGTACCATGACTTTTTGCAAGCGTGTCGCCGCTAGCCAGTCAAGAAGTGCATCATCAACCCGGTCGGGTATCACCACGGGGAGGCGCGTATGAATGCGCAGCCGCTTGAGATGCGGAATATTTTCAAGCTGCTCCACCAGCCACGCCAGCTGACGATCGTTGGCGGCCAACGGGTCACCGCCAGAAAGAATCGCTTCGTGAAGGGTGGTATCGGCGCGCAGGTAATCCAGTGCTTCCTGCCACTGCGCTCTGGAAGGAGAGTTGTCACTGTAGGGAAAATGGCGCCGGAAGCAGTAGCGGCAGTTGATTGCACAAGCGGGGCTGGCAATTAACAGCACGCGGCCAGCGTACTTATGAATGAGCCCCTTAACAGGCTGATGCTCTGCTTCTTCTAGCGGGTCGGTGACGTAACCTTGCGGTGTTGAGGCTTCATCGCTTACCGGCAGTACTTGGCGGAGCAGAGGGTCATTGGGGTCGTTGGGGGCAATGCGCGTAAGATAGGCGTCGGGAACACAGATTTCAAACAGCTGGTGCCCAGTAGAAGCACCAGGTAGCCAGCTGTCGTCCAAGTTTAAACGCTTGCACAAAGTGGCTGGGTCGCGAATCGCTTGGGAAAGCTGCCGCTGCCATGACGCGTAAATCTGGGTAGACGGGCGCTTATCAGCGATAATAATGTTCTCCTGCAAAAAAGCCCTCCTTCGGGTTATCATGCGCGCACTTATTAGACGACGCTTACAACGACATTATCAACGGCGAAGCATGGCTTCGCGCACTATGTTACTGAAATAAAACACTGAGAGGCATCATGGCGAACTATTCTACCAATGAATTCAAAGGCGGTTTGAAAGTAATGCTCGACGGCGATCCTTGTTCTATCGTCGAGAACGAACTGGTCAAGCCAGGCAAGGGTCAGGCATTTAACCGCGTTAAGCTACGCAACCTGATGACTGGCCGTGTTGGCGAGCGTACTTTCAAATCCGGTGACTCACTGGAAGGTGCCGATGTCATGGATCTGGAGATGGAATATCTCTACACCGACGGCGACATGTGGCACTTCATGAAGACGGATGGTTCCTTCGAGCAGTACGCCGTTGAAAAGAAAGCATTGGGCGATACTGAAAAATGGCTCAAGGAGCAGGTGCCTTATATTATTACGCTTTGGAACGATAAAGCGATTTCCGTTACACCACCCAACTTCATTGAACTGGAAGTGGTTGAGACGGACCCAGGTTTGAAAGGTGACACTGCCCAGGGTGGTTCTAAGCCTGCCACACTTTCATCCGGTGCGGTTGTGCGCGTACCGTTGTTTATCAACCAGGGTGAAGTGCTGAAGATTGATACACGCTCTGGCGACTATGTTTCTCGAGCATAAGTGTTTCTCGAGCATAAGCGCTGCCGAGTGACCGGTAGTTAGTTAGCCGCGAAAGCATCTACTTTATAAAGCCACGTGATGACCATGCGTGGCTTTATAGCATTGGAGGGGACGTAAATGACGGCTAGCTGGCAGCCAACGGCAAGTATCGAAACGTTGCGCGAGCGTGCACGCTTACTCGCTGGGGTGCGTGCGTTTTTTGCTGAGCGGGATGTGCTGGAGGTGGAAACGCCGGTGTTGGGGCAGGGAGGCAGCACCGATGTGCACTTAGTCTCGCTGTCTAGCATGGCGCGTACTGATAAAGGCCAGCGTAGACTATGGCTGCAAACGTCGCCCGAGTTTCATATGAAGCGCCTGCTGGCCGCAGGTAGTGGGCCGATATTTCAACTAGCTAAAAGTTTTCGTGATGGTGAAATTGGCAGCCGCCATAATATTGAATTCACTATGCTTGAGTGGTACCGCCCAGGGTTTACCCTGGCACAGCTGATTGATGAGACGACCACGCTGGTTGCTAACGTGCTGCCGAGTTTTGCAGGCCCCGTGGTGCACTATCGTTACCGTGAGCTGTTTCATACCTACTTAGCGGTAGACCCCTTTACGACCTCTATTGAGACATTGCGTACGTTGGCTGCAGAGCGTGGCCAGATGCCGGCACATGCGCTAACAGAAGAGAGTCGCGATACTTGTCTCGACCTGTTAATGAGCATGGTGATTGAACCAACGCTTGGCCAAAACGAGCTGAGTGTTGTGTTGGATTATCCTGCCAGCCAAGCGGCCTTGGCGCGCCGCCATCAAGACGCAGATGGTGAATGGGTAGCCTCTCGCTTTGAGCTTTATCTCAGTGGTGTTGAACTGGCGAATGGTTATGATGAGCTAATTGATGCTGAGGAGCAGCGGCTGCGTTTCAGTGAAGATAATGCCGAGCGTCGCCGTTTAGGTTTACCTGAGGTTGATGTTGATGAGCAATTGCTAGCAGCGCTAGACCATGGAATGCCAGAAAGCGCTGGGGTGGCATTGGGCATAGATCGGCTTATTCAGCTGGCGCTGGGTAAAGCACGCCTGGAAGACGTGCTTACATTTTCAACGGCTAATTGTTAGCACTAATGTCTCGCGTTTTAAGGCTCGCCCAGTGTTTGGCCCATTTGTACCTTGGCGCCCAGCGGGTTGTCTTCAAACGTCACCGGCTTGGCAAAGCACATCACCACCGTTGAGCCCAGTTTGAAGCGGCCCATTTCAGCGCCTTTTTCAAGCGTGATTGGTTGCCCGAAACGCATGCGCTGAGGGTGTCCTGAAAGCGGCGTCACTTGGCCTGCCCAGACAGTCTCGATCGCCGCGACGATCATTGCACCTACCAATACCATGGCCATTGGGCCGTGCTCGGTATCGAAAACACACACCAATCGCTCGTTACGAGCAAACAGCCCTGGCACGTAGTTAGCGGTTGCTTGGTTGACCGAGAAGAGCCGCCCTGGCACATAAATCATCTCGCGCAGGGTGCCTGTAACCGGCATATGTACCCGGTGGTAATCTCGAGGAGAGAGGTAAACAGTCGCAAAACTGCCGCCCATAAACTCTTCGGCTAGCGCGCTGTCGCCACCTAGCAGGGTTTGGGCAGAAAACGTGTGGCCTTTCGCTTGTACTAACTGACCTGCCTGTAAACGCCCGAACTGTGACAGGGTGCCATCAGCAGGGCTTAGCAGGCCCTCTCCCAATGGACGAACATCGGCTTTCAAAGCGCGGGTGAAAAAGTCATTAAACGTTGCATAAGCGGTGGGGTCTGGCTCCAGCGCTTGGCTCATGTCCACATCAAAACGTTTGATAAACGCCTTAATTAACCTGTTCTTCACCGCGGGAGCATCGCACTGGGCGAGCTTGCCTGTTAAACGCGAAAGCGCATGGTGGGGGAGCGGGTACTGAATTAGGGAAAACGCTTTTTGGGAAACAGTCACAGTCGTATCTTCACTTCTCAATCGGTGTGTCGTCGCGGTTGCCCCATTCGCCCCAAGAGCCCGCATAACCACGTATATTAAAGCCCAGCGCTTTACCGACTAACCACGTGAAGCTGCTGCGATGATGGCTTTGGCAGTGAGTAGCAATTTCCATATCGGGCGTTAGGCCGAGTGCACCTAGTTCGGTCATTAGCTCAGCGTAATCGCGGATGCGAAGTGCGCGATTGCGATCCATGGCGTTTAGCCAGTCCATGTTGACCGCTCCCGGAATATGACCAAGGTGCTTATTGTTGCCTTTTTCACCATCAAACTCGCCTTTAGAGCGAGCATCCCAAACGGCGAACTGTTTATCTGCGAGCTTTTGTTTGATTTCGTCGCAGGTGATTAAGGCGTGCGGGTTTAAGATCTCCGCTCGGTACTCGCTTGGTGTTGGTGCGGTGGATTCAGTGCTTTCTGCCAAGCCGGAATCTCTCCATGCATGGATGCCGCCATTCAAATAGGAGTAACGGGTGTGGCCGATTAGTTCCAGTGTCCATAGCAGTCGTGCTGCCCAGCCGCCGCCTTCATCATCATAAGCGACGACGTGAGTATCCCGGGTTAGGCCAAGTGCGCTGAACAGTCGTGAGAGAAATTCAGTGCTCGGCACATCGTTAGGTACCGGTCCTTCGCCACGCATTAGGTAGCGAAAATCCAGGTAAATAGCACCCGGTACATGGCCTTGGCGATAGCTATCGCCATTCACTGGCACATCGATAATTAGCAGCTGTGGATTATCCAGGTGTTCTTGAAGCTGCTCGGGCTCAACAATCAGCGGCAGTAGGTTGGTTTCCGATGAATGGCTAGCGGTGCTCATTGACAGCTCCCTATGCTTAGCAATTGATATATCAGGCATCAAGCTAATAAAAATTATGCGTTTAAGCTATCGAGAATGCGCCGATAGCTGGCAAAACGTTCTGGATGAATCTTGCCTGCCTCGACGGCTTCTAGTAAAGCGCAGCCTGGCTCGTTGCGGTGGCGGCAATCTCGGAAGCGGCAATGGCCAATGAACGGATGAAACTCAATAAATCCATCGGTCACTTCCTGTTCATCAAGATGGATCAAGCCAAACTCGCGAATACCCGGTGAATCAATGAGCTCGCCGTCAGTCACTTCGTCACTACTCATCGCATAAAGCCGAGCGGTGGTGGTGGTATGGGTGCCTTTACGCGAATCTTCTGACAGAGCGCCAATGCGCAAAGTTTCATCGGGTAGCAGAAGATCAATCAGTGATGATTTGCCCACGCCACTCTGGCCGACAAACACAGAGGTTCGCCCTTCAAGCTGCTGGCGTAGATCATCTAAGCCAGCTTCATTGGCAGTGGTAGTGCGCACCACGGTGTAGCCCAGAGAGTGATAGCGCTCAAGCAATTCTCCCAGTTTGCCACCGTCTTCTGGTAGCAAATCGGTTTTGTTGAGCACCAGCACGGGGGTAATACCTGTTGCTTCGGCAGCGACCAAATAACGGTCAATCAGATTGGGGTGAGGAGCGGGCTCTACCGCAAAGACGATCAGCAATTGATCGATGTTGGCCGCCACAGGCTTAAGCTGGCCCCGCGGGTCTGGGCGCTTTAGCACGCTGTCGCGCTCCTCGCGGGCCACGACGACGCCAGAGCCATCCTGGCCTGCTCGCCAAATCACCCGGTCGCCGGTGACCAAGCCATCTAGGTTGGCGCGAAGGTGGCAACGCACGGGCGTACCATCGGCATCGCGCACTTCTAGTGTTCGCCCGAAGTGAGCCATAACTCGGCCTGGTTGTTCGGCACCATATTCGCCGGCGGCAAGTTTTTCAGCGTCTTTCACATCGCGCTTTTCAGCACGTTGGGCACGTTCCGCTTGGACTTTATCGACTCGCCACTGTTGCTGGCGACTTAATTTACGTTTGCTCATGACCACCTGATGCTCGGTACAATAGTGGCATTGTACTCACCTGGGCAGTCTACTGTCCTGCATTGGGTGCTGGTTAAGGCAATATAAGCCACACTTTAACTCTAATCGCCGTATTAAGTGGCGGTACTGGCCAAGGAATGAATGTAATGAGCGAGCAAACTGCTGACAACGCCACCCCGCGGGATGATTTGCTAGTGTGGATAGACTTGGAAATGACCGGTCTGGATCCAAACAAAGAGCGCATCATTGAAGTGGCCACATTGATTACCGATGCCGATTTAAACGTCGTAGCGGAAGGGCCGGTGATTGCGGTAAAGCAGCCCGATAGCCAACTGGCACAAATGGATGACTGGAATCAAAAGACCCATGGGGAGAGTGGACTGGTTGCGCGCGTCAAAGCGAGCACCGTGACTACCGCTGAGGCCGAGCAGCAAACGCTCGATTTTCTTCGCCACTATGTGGTCTCTGGCTCATCGCCTATGTGTGGCAATAGCATTCACCAGGATCGGCGTTTCCTTGAGCGTGAAATGCCGGGTCTTTGGGCGTTTTTCCATTACCGTAATTTGGACGTATCGACCGTTAAGGAGTTGGCAAAACGTTGGAATCCAGGTGCCTTAGCAGGATTTAAAAAGCAGAATGTCCATCTGGCGATGGATGACATCAAGGAGTCGATTGCCGAGTTGGCTCACTATCGGAGTACGTTCTTACGCCTCGAAACGCTAACAGACGAAGAGGAGTAAGGTCGTTCAGAGAAGTGGCTAAGCGCCGTCAGTAGCAATTTTCGCACCGCGCTTGAGGCGCTGCTCCTCAAGCGCCCAAGCAACGTGCTCACGCACTAAACTGCTGGGGTAGGCTCTTCTTGCCCACAAGGCTGCCTCTACCGCGCGACTCCAGGGTGCATTGCCCAGGCCGATGGCGAGATTGCGCAGCCAGCGTTCGTAGCCAATACGCCGGATGGGGCTGCCTGCTGTTTTATCCAAAAATTCGTCCTCGCCCCAGGCAAACAGGCTAAGGAGGCCGGCGCGGTCAAGGTCATGGCGCGGCGCAAAGTCATCTTCCTGGGTAACGCGGGTGAAGCGAGTGAAAGGACACACCAACTGACAGTCGTCGCAACCGTAAATACGGTTGCCCATGGCGCGGCGAAACTCAGTAGGTATCGCGCCGCGGAGCTCAATAGTGAGATAAGAGATGCATTTGCGCGAGTCGACGACCTTGTCATCTACGATGGCACCGGTTGGGCAGGCGGTGCGACAGGCGCTACAGCTGCCACAGTGCTCCTGAGTAAACGGTGCATCGATAGGCAGCGGCAAGTCGGTATACAGCTCGCCGAGGAAAAAAAGCGAGCCCGCCTTGGGGTTGAGTAGCATGGCATTTTTACCAAACCAGCCAAGGCCTGCTTTTTGCGCTAGGGCGCGCTCCATGACGGGCGCTGAGTCGACAAATGCGCGATAACCAAACGAGCCGACTTGCTGCTCGATTTTTTTAGCGAGTTGCGCCAAACGTTTGCGCATTAATTTATGATAGTCGCGCCCCAGTGCGTAGCGTGAGACATAGGCACGGCTAGGTTGGCCCAGCACTTTTGTACTTTCTACTTCAGCGGGTAAGTAGTCCATGCGCACGCTGATAACTCGCTGGGTGCCGGGTTCAAGCTCCTCCGGGCGGGTGCGCTTGGTGCCATGTTTCGCCATAAAGCTCATGTCACCGTGGTGACCTTTTTCAAGCCAAGCATCTAGGTGTTTTTCATGAGCTGCTAGCTGAGTGTCTGTAATACCCACTTGCTGAAAACCTAACTCTCGACCCCATGTTTTGATTAGGGCCGCAAGACGCGTCAAGTCATCATCAGATAGTGAAAAGGTGGTGGAGTTTTGCATGGTAAATCAACGGTAGCGCGTTAAGCGCGCTATGCTAACGCATAAGTGGTTATCAACCTACTAGTGCCCAACTGTCACCAGATTAAGGAGAGATCGTGCCCACGTTAAGTACTTCCTCGCTACGCCCCCTTTATACAGCGGCTCAAGTGCGTGAGCTTGATCGGCGTACGATTGCCGGCGGCATTGAAAGTTTTGCCTTGATGCAGCGAGCAGCCTCCAGCGCATGGCACAGTTTCCGCTCCCGCTGGCCGCATGCACGAAGCGTGACAGTGCTGTGTGGTAGCGGTAATAACGGGGGTGATGGCCATGTGCTTGCGGCGTTGGCCATGCAGTCCGGGCTTAAAGTGCAGCGTATCTCACTTAGGCCTTTAGAGGCGTTGACGGGGGATGTTGCTCGCGCTGCCGAGCTGGCATCGGCGGCGGGCGTTGGTTTGGACCAGTGGCAGTCAAGTACCACCTTGGTGGGTGAGGTGATTGTTGATGCACTGCTCGGTACCGGGCTGTCGGGTGATGTTGCCGGAGAAATAAGGCCGGTGATTGAAGCGATCAATACGTCGCATCAGCCGGTATTGGCGTTGGATATTCCCTCTGGCATCTCGGCAGACACGGGTGCCGTCATGGGGCTGGCCGTCAATGCAACCTGCACGGTGACGTTTATAGGCGACAAAATTGGCCTGCATACTGGCGATGCACCTGCTTATACCGGTGAAATTGACTTCCGTCCGTTAGGTGTCAAGGCGCAAGCGTTTTTTGATATACCGCCCAGCGCATGGCGTTTGGACGATGAACTTTTGGGTGAGGTATTCACGCCGCGCTCCCGTATCAGCCATAAAGGTGATCTGGGGCATATCGTGGTAATGGGAGGTGCACCAGGGTTTGGTGGTGCGGCGTTGCTCGCTTCTCAAGCGGCCGCGCGTTTAGGCGCCGGTAAGGTCAGCTTGGCAACGGCGCCTGAGCATGTGACTGCTAGTTTGATGCGCTGCCCTGAGGTAATGGCCCATGGTGTTCGCGGTGGCGCCGATGCGAGTCATCTGCCTTGCCAGGCAGATGTAATCGTTGTTGGGCCGGGGCTGGGTCAAGAAGCCTGGGGGCAAGCGATATTGCAGAGTGCCTTGCAATTAGATGTGCCATTAATTGTTGATGCGGATGCACTCAACCTGTTGGCTAGTCGCTGGCCTGATGAGCGGCGTGATAATTGGGTATTAACACCGCACCCGGGTGAGGCGGCTCGGTTGCTAGGCTGTTCCGTCGCCGATATTCAAGCAGATCGCCCAGCGGCTGCCCGAGCCTTGCAGCGAGCGCGGGGCGGCGTTGTGATTTTAAAGGGGGCGGGTAGCTTAGTGGCGGGCCCCAGTGGGTTGGTGATATGCCCTTATGGCAATCCGGGGATGGCTAGCGGCGGCATGGGAGATGTGCTGAGCGGGATGCTAGGTACACTGGTTGCTCAGAACGCCAATATGGAGCGCGGAGCATGGCTTGGGGTGATGGTGCATGCGCTGGCAGGCGATGAAGCGGCTAAAGCAACGGGTGAGCGTGGCTTGCTGGCAAGTGATCTGGCATCCTATGCACGAGTGTTAATTAACCCGTGAAGGCGGCCTACATGCAAGTGCAATTGAATAATGAAGTGTCTCACGTTGCCTTTGGTGAGGCATTAGGGCAGGCGCTGCAAGGTCACGGGCGTGTTTATTTAGAGGGCGACTTAGGCGCAGGAAAAACAACATTGACGCGTGGTATATTGCGCGCTTATGGCTACCAGGGGGCGGTTAAAAGTCCTACTTATACTCTGGTAGAGCCCTACGAACTGGGTGCGCAGCGCATTTATCATTTAGATTTGTATCGTTTAGCAGATCCAGAGGAGCTTGAGTTTATCGGCGGGCGAGATGTACTTGCCGATGACGCGCTCTGTTTAATTGAGTGGCCGAGCCGAGGTGAGGGTTGGCTCCCCGCACCAGATTTGCGAGTGGTGCTGGAGGTGGCTGATCCTGGTCGCTTGGTTACGCTAACCGCAGAAACTGACTTGGGTGAACGGGTGATCAGCGAGATGGTTAGCAAGCATGGCAGTGAAAAGCTTGAAAGTGGTGTAACTCAATGGCTATAAACAGCGCACTAAACTACCTGACACGCAATGTGTCGTTTGGCTGTGTTCTGATGGTGGTAGGTGTGTCATCGCTACAAGCGGCAACGGTAGAGAGCATGCGGTTGTGGGCGGCTCCTGATCATGCGCGTTTGGTGTTTGATTTGACGGCAGCCGCAAACGCTAATGTATTTTCCCTTGAGAACCCGTCACGGTTAGTCATTGATCTTGATGAAAGCTACCTAGACACCGATGTATCTACGCTGCCATTGGATGGGAGCGCCATCGATGAAGTACGAACGGGGGTTCGGGATGGTGGCGGACTTCGCGTTGTTCTGGAGCTTAACCGTGACATATCCCCACGTCACTTTTCATTGCCACCCAACGACCAGTATGGGCATCGTTTGGTGGTCGATCTTGAGTACCCTGGCGAGAGTGCGGTCGAAAACCCCATTGATCCGATAGAGGCGATGATTCGCGATCAAGAAATCCTTGCCCAAAGAGCTAATACTCAGGCTCAGGCACAGGAGCAGTCACCAGGGCAAGTGGTCGCTGAAGAGATATTGCCGCCAACGGTAGCGCCAACAACTACCGCGGTTCAGCCAGCTCAACCGCATCCGCAGCGGGATATTATTATTGCTGTTGATGCTGGGCATGGCGGCGAAGATCCTGGCGCGATAGGTCCTTCTGGAACACGTGAGAAAGATGTAGTACTGGAAATTGCGCGACGCCTTGCCGCAGAAGTAAACGGTACGCGCGGTTTTAAAGCGGTACTCATTCGCGATGGTGATTACTACTTGGGGCTTCGTCAGCGTACCCAGCTTGCTCGGGATCAGAAAGCCGACTTTTTTGTATCGATACATGCCGATGCGTTTTCCAGCCCGCGGCCCCAGGGAAGCTCTGTTTATGCACTTTCCCAGCGAGGCGCAACGTCTGAAACTGCCCAATGGCTGGCGGATAGCGAAAACCGCTCCGACTTGATTGGTGGTGTTGACGGCAGCCTTTCTTTGCGTGACAAGGATCAAGTGCTGCGAGGTGTGTTGCTAGACCTCACGATGACGGCAACGTTAAACGATTCGCTGTCGATTGGTGGTCAAGTGCTCGACCAATTAGGCCGTATCAACCGTCTCCATAAGTCTCGTGTTGAACAAGCCGGTTTCATGGTGCTGAAATCGCCCGATATTCCGTCGCTACTTATCGAAGTTGGCTTTATTTCTAACCCTGATGAAGAGCGTCGCCTGAGGGATCCGGTCCATCAGCGTGGGCTATCAACGGCTATTTTCAATGGTTTGCGTGATCACTTCGAGCGCAATCCGCCGCCAGCAAGTCTATTGGCGTGGCAGCGCGATAATCAGCGTCGACCGAGCGGTAACGAGTACCGTATCCAATCGGGAGATACATTGTCAGCTATTGCCGTACGCCATGGTGTGCCAGTGAATCAGCTGAAGCAGGCCAACGATATTAACGGTGACGTTATCCGTGTTGGCCAAGTGCTACGTATTCCACGTTCATGATCATAAGTTTCTGAGGTGACGGTTGTCTGAATTGATCTCTTCGCCTACGCGCATTCATGTACTTGATCCTCGTCTGGCAAACCAAATTGCCGCGGGGGAAGTTGTCGAGCGCCCTTCGTCAGTGACAAAGGAGCTGATTGAGAACGCCATTGATGCTGGCAGCCAGCGAGTTGAAGTGGAGATAGAGCAAGGCGGCTCTCGGCTTATTAAAGTGCGCGACGATGGTATTGGTATAGGTGAACAGGATTTGCCCCTGGCGCTTGCTCGTCATGCAACCAGCAAAATCAACAGCCTTGAAGATCTAGAGGGCGTGAGTTCGTTGGGCTTTCGTGGCGAAGCGTTGGCCTCGATCAGCTCTGTCTCACGGCTGGAGCTGATCTCTAATGCTGAAGAGGACCCCCGACAAGGGTGGCGAGTCGTCGCCGAGGGGCGTGGTATGGAGGCGCGGGTAACGCCTGCGCCACACCCCCGTGGCACCAGTGTCGCGGTACGCGATCTGTTTTTTAACACCCCCGCGCGGCGCAAATTTTTACGCACCGAAAAAACAGAATTTGCCCATGTTGAAGAAGCTTTTCGTCGCCAGGCGTTATCACGTTACGACGTAGCTTGGGTGCTGCGCCATAACCAGAAAGTGGTGCATCAATTGCCACCAGGAGTGACGCCAGCCGCACGCGAGCGGCGTATTGCTTCTCTATTGGGTAAAAACTTTATTGAGCATGCTCGCTACATTGAACGTGAAGCGGGTGGGTTGCGTATTAGTGGCTGGGTCGGCTTGCCTACGCACTCTCGTTCTCAGGCGGATCAGCAATACTTTTTTGTCAATGGTCGCGTCGTTCGTGATCGGTTGGTTGCCCATGCTGTTCGTCAGGCTTATCGCGACGTGTTGTATAACGGTCGTCATCCGGTGTTTGTGCTGTACCTGGAACTTGATCCTGATGTCGTCGACGTCAACGTGCATCCAACGAAGCATGAAGTGCGGTTTCGCGATGGTCGGATGGTGCACGACTTCCTTTACTCTAGCCTGCACCACTGCCTTGCTTCTTCTAAGCCTGCTGAAGAAGAGCAGAGCACGCCCTATGGGCATGAAGGTGAAGTAGCAGAGGCGGGTGTCACGGGAAACACCAATGAGGCCGATGTTCCAGCGCCTGCTCCCCGTTGGCAGCAGCAGGGTATGGCGCTATCAGACTCACCTGAGCGCCATCCTGGGGCAGAGCGAGTGCGGCGTTTTATGCAGGGCTACCAGGCGCTGCATCCGGATCATGAAGAGTCGCTATTAACGCCGCAGCCGAGCGCGCCGAGCATTAATACATCAAAAGCGACAGAAGTGCGTGAGGTTCCGCAGGCGATGCCTGAGCATGATGCAACCTCAGCGCCGCCGTTGGGCTTTGCGCTAGGGCAGTTGCACGGTGTTTATATTTTGGCGCAAAACGCTCAAGGATTGGTGCTCGTAGACATGCACGCCGCTCACGAGCGGATCGTCTACGAGCGCATGAAAAACCAGCTGGCCGCAGCCAACGGAATTGATACGCAGCCGTTGCTGGTGCCAGTTTCCCTGGCCGCCAGTCGCGCCGAAGTGGCAACCGCTGAAAGTGAGCGCGATGCTATTGCCCAGTTAGGCGTTGAGCTAGATGTGGCGGGGCCAGAAACCTTGTTAGTCCGTCAATTGCCAGCTCTTTTGGCTCAGGCAGATCCGGAAGCCCTGATACGTCAAATGCTCGAAGAGCTGTCGCGGTTTGGACGCACCCATCAGGTTGAGGCACGCATTCATGAGTTGCTGTCGACCATGGCATGCCATGGTAGTGTCCGTGCAAATAGACGCTTAACCATCGATGAAATGAACGCCTTGCTGCGGGATATGGAGCGCACTGAGCGAAGCGATCAGTGCAATCATGGCCGTCCAACCTGGACGCAAATGAGTATGAAAGCACTCGACCGCCTGTTCTTACGTGGACAGTAGCGGCGTGGTTAGTTAAGACAACGAAAGGAGTGCTAAGAGCAGATGGTTGATACACGCCCCTGGGCGATTTTTCTAATGGGACCCACGGCCGCTGGTAAAACCGATACGGCGATGGCCCTACATGAGCGTCTGGGGCATGAGCTGATCAGCGTCGACTCAGCGATGGTATATCGCGGGATGGATATTGGTAGTGCCAAGCCGAGTGCTGCCGAGTTGGCGCGCGCGCCGCATCGTTTGATTGATATTCGTGATCCATCTGAGCCGTATTCGGCCGCTGATTTTCGTGAAGATGCGCTGCAGGAGATGCGGCAAATCAGCGCGGCAGGCAGCGTGCCATTATTGGTTGGCGGGACGATGCTCTACTTCAAGCGTCTGGTGGAGGGCGTGGCTAACTTACCCGCCGCAGACGCCGCCATACGTCAACGGTTGGAAGCTATTCGGCAGAATGAAGGGTTGGCGGCACTTCATCGTATGCTGGCTGAAGTGGATGCCGATTCAGCGCAGCGCATACATCCCAATGATCCACAGCGCTTAATGCGCGCGCTTGAAGTATATTATGTCAGTGGGCGTCCTATGAGCGAGCTATGGGCGGAACAGCAGCCAGAAACCTTTCCCTGGCGGGTGATGTCGATAGCATTAGCCCCTAGTGATCGCCAATTGCTACACAACCGCATTGCGGTGCGTTTTAAAACAATGTTGGCTGAGGGCTTGATAGATGAAGTCGCCGCCCTCAAACAACGTTCTGACATCCATCTTGGCTTGCCAGCAATGAAGAGTGTTGGCTATCGTCAAGTATGGGAGCACTTAGACGGTAAGTACGACGAAAACGAGTTAATTGAACGTGGCGTGATAGCAACTCGCCAGCTCGCTAAGCGGCAGCTTACGTGGTTAAGAAGTTGGCCGTCGCTTACGTGGGTAGACTCACAGCAGCCTGACGTATTGGATAAGGTGCTGAAATTCGTGCGTGAAAGCGGTGCTTAGCGTAAGATAGTGATTTCGTAAGCAAGTGTTTTCGAGTGGCCGGCTGGCTCTTTTGACAACACCAGGCCTTTCGGGCAACAAGATTGCGGCGCAGCACCAGTAGGGCGCGCCATTTATAACCAACCCCAACGACAGTTTTAGGGAGAGCAACATGTCCAAAGGGCAGTCCCTTCAAGACCCGTACCTGAACATTTTGCGCAAGGAGCGCATTCCGGTCTCTATTTTCCTGGTGAACGGCATTAAATTGCAGGGCCAGATTGAATCATTTGACCAGTTTGTCATTTTATTGCGCAATACCGTCAGTCAGATGGTTTATAAACACGCTATTTCCACGGTAGTGCCTTCGCGCAACGTGCGTTTGCCGGCACAAGATCCAGCCGCGCCCGACGCGGACATCTAACACCGTTGGATAGCTAGAGAGTCCACGAGGTATTGATTGTTTTTTGAGCGCCCAGATGCCGGTGAAACGGCAGTACTTGTTCACGTTGACTTTCATGATGAGCAAGCACGTGAAGACCCGGGTGAGTTCTTAGAGCTCGTGCGCTCTGCTGGCGCAGAGCCCGCGACATTACTCACTGCTAGCCGACAGCGCCCTGACTCCCGAACGTTTATCGGGTCAGGCAAGTTGGAGGAGCTGCGAGCACTGCTCGCAGCTCACCAAGCAGAACTGGTGATCTTCAACCATAGCTTAAGCCCCTCCCAAGAGCGCAACCTTGAGCATGAGCTCAAGTGTCGAGTGCTTGATCGTACCGGTTTAATACTCGATATTTTCGCGCAGCGGGCACGAACCCATGAGGGTAAGCTGCAGGTAGAGCTTGCCCAGCTTGAATATATGTCCACTCGCCTAGTGCGTGGTTGGACCCACTTAGAGCGTCAGAAGGGCGGTATCGGTTTACGCGGCCCTGGTGAAACGCAGTTAGAAACCGACCGTCGTTTGCTGCGCGGGCGCATTAAGTCGATTCATAAACGGCTCGATAAAGTACGCAGCCAGCGCGACCAGAACCGTCGTGCACGTTCACGTGCCGAGATTCACAGCGTTTCATTAGTTGGCTATACCAATGCCGGTAAATCGACGCTGTTTAACGCGCTTACCAATGCTGAGGTATACGCAGCTGACCAGCTATTTGCCACGCTTGACCCGACACTTCGTCGTCTCGAAATTGCCGACGTTGGCCCTGTGGTGATGGCCGATACAGTCGGTTTTATTCGCCATTTGCCCCACAAATTGGTTGAAGCGTTCCGAGCAACGCTTCAAGAGGCTGCGGAGGCATCGCTGTTGGTGCATGTAATAGATGCTGCTGATCCTGATCGTGATGCCAACGTTGAGCAAGTCGATCGTGTGCTAAAAGAGATAGGCGCTGATAGCGTGCCAGTTCTCAAGGTCATGAATAAAATCGACCGTCTTGATAGTGCACCGCGAATTGAGCGCGATGGCCACGGCGTTCCTGAGGTTGTTTGGCTCTCTGCTCGGCAAGGGCAAGGCCTTGATTTGCTGCATGAGGCGCTAACCGAACGTTTAGCAAATGATGTTATTGGCTTCTCGCTGACACTGTCTCCGGAGCAGGGTAAGCTGCGTGCAGGCCTACATGAGTTGAACGCAGTTCGAGAAGAATATTTTGATGAGCAAGGACAGTCTGTTTTAGACGTGCGCTTGCCCAGACGTGATTTCAATCAGCTCATGGCTCAACTTGGTGAGCGTGCCAATACCTATTTACCCGTCGCTTTACGCGAAATTGACGAATGGTAGTCAATAGGCTGCATCCGCATATATAGGCTTAAATTTAAGTGAGCTTGGGTATGTGAAGCCTATGTGAACTCGGGTAGAAGTATGGTACAAAATTTATATAGTAATAATATTAAAAGCACCATGCCTTGCTAACTGTGAGGCTAAGTGCAGGTGAACACCTGAGTGGAGAAGAAGTATGGCCTGGAATGAGCCTGGTGGTGGCAACCAGCACGACCCCTGGAGCAGTGGTGGCCGGCGTGGTAATAACGGCGGTGATCGTGGTGGAAGTAATGGTGGAGGTGATAATGGTGGCAACAATCAAGGTCCGCCCGACCTCGATGAAGCACTAAAGAAATTCCAAGATAAATTAAACGGAATGCTGGGTGGCGGTGGCAAAAAACGTAATGGTGGTAACGGGAGTGGTAAAAGCGGTGGTGGTAAGCCGCGTAACTCTCTAGCGCTACCTGGTTTGCTGGTCGTTGTCGCTTTAGCTATCTGGGCCGCATCCGGTTTTTATCTGGTCGACCAGTCTGAGCGCGGCGTCGTGCTACGTTTTGGTGAGTATCAGGGCATCGTAGACCCAGGCCTGCAGTGGAACCCGCCGCTAATTGACGATGTTCGTATGGTGAACGTGACCCGTGTTCGGTCAGTTTCCCAAACACAGTCTATGTTGACGCGTGATGAAAACATCGTTGAAGTGGAAATCTCTGCTCAGTATCAAGTGGCCAATCCACGTGACTTCGTATTGAACGTACGCGATCCAGCACTTTCTATCGAGAATGCCTTGGACTCCGCCTTGCGTCACGTTGTGGGTGGTACTGACATGATCGACATTTTAACCTCTGGTCGTGAAATTTTAGGTAGCTCTGTGGCAAGCCGCCTCCAATCTTATTTGGATGCTTACGGCGCTGGTATTCGTCTCCAGACAATTAACATTGAGTCAACCTCTGCGCCTGCACCCGTTATCGATGCTTTCGATGATGTTATTCGTGCACGTGAAGATCGTCAGCGTACGATCAACGAAGGGATGGCCTACGCTAATGCCATTATCCCGGCGGCTCAAGGCCAAGCGCAGCGTGTCGTTGAGCAAGGTCAAGGTTATAGAGAGTCGGTCGTGGCTGAAGCGCAAGGTCAGGCTAACCGCTTTAACGCATTGTTGACCGAGTACCGCAACGCACCTGACATTATGCGTGAACGTATGTACCTGGATGCGATTGAAGACGTCTTTGGTAATACTCCCAAGGTACTGCTGGATGTCAGTGAAAATGCGCCTTTGATGTATTTGCCATTAGATCAAATGCGTGGAGGTAGCGCTGCTGGCAGTAATGCTTCTTCCAGTAACAGTGGTGATGGTAGTAGTGAGTCGATTGATCCGCGGGTGCTTGATTCGTTGCGGGGAAGCCAGAGTAGCTCGTCATCCTCGTCATCAAGTAACCCCATTCGCAGGGAGGGCCGCTAAATGATTAATAATCGATCCCTGCTAATCGTAGGTGGCTTGGCCGCTGTGGCTTGGCTAGCTAGTAATAGCTTGTATGTAGTGGATGAAACCGAGCGTGCCGTTAAGCTGCGTTTTGGTGAAGTCATCGAAGAGAATATTCAGCCAGGACTGCATGTCAAAATACCGATCGCGCAAACGATTCGTAAATTCGATACGCGCCTGCTGACTCTTGATACTGATACCAGTCGTTATCTGACCCTGGAGCAGAAAGCGGTTATTGTCGACTCTTACGTCAAGTGGCAGGTGATAAACCCCACGCGTTACTACGAGGCGACTGCAGGCGATGAAATGATGGCGATTCGCCTGATTCAGCCGCGCGTAGATGAAAGCTTACGTAACGAGTTTGGTCGCTTGAATCTTCAGGAAATTATCGCCGAACGTCGCGATGATCTGATGACAGGGCCTACCGCTGAGCTAGATGAGCTGATGCGTGATGAGCTTGGTGTGGCGATACGTGACATTCGCATCAAGCGTATCGACTTGCCAGAAGATGTCTCGGCAGCGGTATTCGAGCGGATGCGTTCTGAGCGTGAGCGTGAAGCGCGTGAATGGCGTGCGCAAGGTCAGGAAGAGGCTGAGCGTATTCGCGCTAACGCAGATCGTCGGCGTCAGGTACTGCTCGCCCAGGCCAATGAGCGTTCTGAAACGCTGCGTGGTGAAGGCGATGCAGAAGCAGCGGCAATTTTCTCCCAGGCTTATGGTCAGGATCAGGAATTCTTCGCTTTCTGGCGCAGTTTGAACGCTTATCGTGAAAGCTTCGCAGGTGATAACAACCTGCTGGTGCTGGAGCCGGATAGTGATTTCTTCCGCTATTTGCGTAGTGCGGTTCCTAGTAACGGAGAGTAGTTATATGTGTGCCCAGCCCCGCAAGGTTATGCAATCCTAGCGGGGTTCATCTGGCGCACAAACGTGATAGACTTAATTAACCGGGCGTCGCCCGGTTTTTTTGTGGCCCTCATTTCACTAGCGCTTGTCCATGAACGCCTAAAACGCGTCATGATGTAGCTGCTTGTTTGGGCCTTCATTGTCTCGCAGGATTGTTCACATGACCATCGCTGACCGCTGGCTATTGCCCGACGGCATGGATGAGGTGCTGCCGCCTCAGGCAAGCCGCATGGAAGAGCTGCGCCGTGCGCTGCTTGATCTCTACCATTGCTGGGGCTACGACCAAGTAATGCCGCCGCCGGTGGAGTTTTTGGACTCCTTGCTTACGGGTACCGGCACCGATCTAGATCTTCAGACGTTTAAATTAACTGACCAACTAACGGGTCGCATGATGGGTGCATCTGCCGATGTGACTCCTCAGGTGGCGCGTATGGATGCCCACTCCCTTAAGCGGCAAGGACCGGTTCGATTGTGCTACTGCACGAATGTGCTGCGCGCTAAAGCCGACCAGCACCAGGGTGGGAGAAGCCCTGTGCAGGTAGGGGTCGAGCTGTTTGGTCACGCAGGTTTAGAAGCTGACAGTGAAATTATTCATTTGGCACTGGCCAGCTTAAAAGCAGCGGGCGCTGATGAAATTCACCTGGCGCTGGGCCATATTGGCATTTATCGTAGCTTTGTCGAGGCAGCTGCGCTTAGCGATGAGCAGGAGCGGGCGCTGTTTGAAGCACTGGCGCTGAAATCGCCGGGCCAGTTAGCTGAACTCGTTCACCGCAGTGTCAGCGATCCAGCCTTGGCGGATATGCTGATAGCGCTTGGTGAGCTGCATGGTGATGCAAGTGTGTTAGGGCAAGCACGAGACCGTTTTGCCGGTGCCCCCGCGCCGGTGAGGGCGGCACTTGACCAGTTGGAAGCGCTCTATAAAGGCGTATTGGCGCGCTTTGATGTTTCGCTCTATTTTGATTTAGCGGAGCTGCGTGGTTATCAGTACCACACTGGTATGATGTTTGCTGCCTATGTGCCTGGTTATGGCCATGCATTGGCCAAAGGTGGGCGTTATGATGACACTGGCCGTGCTTTTGGACGTGCGCGTCCGGCGACCGGTTTTTCTATGGATTTAAAACAATTGGCATCCCTGGCGCTGGCTTCACCCAGCCAGGGTGCTGTTTGGGCGCCTGCCCAAGAAGAAGAGTCGCTTAACGCTGCCATTGCTGCGCTGCGTGAGCAGGGTGAACGCGTGATTCAAGCGCTGCCTGGGCAGCGTACTGGGCCGGCGGAGCACAGTTGTGACCGCCGTCTTGAGTTTATTGACGGTCGTTGGCAGACAATGACCCTGACACAAGAGACGAGTGCATAATGGGTAAGAATGTCGTAGTCCTGGGTACCCAATGGGGTGATGAAGGCAAAGGCAAGATTGTTGACCTGCTCACCGAATCAGCCTCAGCAGTGGTGCGCTTTCAAGGCGGTCATAACGCAGGCCATACCTTGGTGATTGACGGTGAAAAAACGGTTCTTCACCTGATTCCCTCTGGTGTGCTGCGTCCAGGTAAAACCTGTGTGATCGGTAATGGCGTCGTATTGTCGCCTGAAGCGCTGATCAAAGAGATCCGTGAGCTTGAAGAGAAGGGCGTGCCGGTACGTGAGCGCTTGCGCCTGTCACCAGCTTGTCCGTTGATCCTGCCTTACCATGTGCGTTTGGACCAAGCACGTGAAAAAGCGCGCGGCATTGCTAAGATCGGTACCACTGGTCGTGGAATCGGGCCGGCTTACGAGGATAAAGTTGCCCGTCGTGGTCTGCGTTTAGGCGATATGCTTCACCGTGAGCGTTTTGCCTCGAAGCTTGGCGAGGTATTGGACTATCACAACTTTGTGTTGGTGAACTATCACGGCGAGCCAGCGGTGGACTTCCAGGAAGTACTGGATAGCGCTATGCAGATGGCCGAAGAGCTACGGCCTATGGTTACAGACACCGTTAGTATGGTGCATGATCTGCGTAAAGCCGGTGAGAACATCCTATTTGAAGGTGCTCAAGGCTCGCTGTTGGATATTGATCACGGTACCTATCCCTACGTCACCAGCTCTAATACCACCGCTGGCGGAACGGCTACCGGTTCAGGTGTTGGCCCGCTTTACCTGGACTACGTACTGGGTATCACCAAAGCCTATACCACCCGCGTTGGCTCTGGCCCATTCCCGACCGAGCTTTTTGACGACCATGGCCGTCATTTAGCCGAGCGTGGGCATGAGTTTGGAGCAACCACGGGTCGCGCGCGCCGTTGTGGCTGGTTTGACGCCGTAGCATTGCGTCATGCGGTGCAGATCAACTCAGTCTCTGGTATCTGCTTAACCAAGCTTGATGTTTTGGATGGCCTGGAAAATATTCGTGTGTGCGTGGGCTATCGTAGTAAAGATGGCGATGTGCTGGATAATCCGGTTGATTCCGAAGGCTACGAAGCTGTTGAGCCGCTGTACCATGATCTACCAGGCTGGAAAGAATCTACCCTGGGCGCCAAGAAGGTTGAGGATCTGCCTGCCAATGCACGTGCTTACATCAGCTTCTTAGAAGAGCAGGTAGGTACCAGCATTGATATTATCTCAACTGGCCCTGACCGTATGGAAACCATTGTCCTGCGTAACCCGTTTGAAGGCTAAGCGAGCACTCATGCATAAATAGTGTGTGTTTGTCAGCTGCTGAGATAATTGAGTAGTTGAAAAAAATTGAGTAGTTGAAAAAAGGGGGCGAGTAAATCGCCCCTTTTTGCTTTTTAGCATCCGTATTGAAGCTAAAAGTCGATGCCGCGACGGGCTTGCAGGCCATTGTTAAACGCGTGGCGTACCTCTTGCATCTCTGTCACTGTATCCGCCATTGCCACTAAATCCCGATGAGCATTGCGTCCGGTAATAATCACCGTTTGCTCTTGCGGTCGATTGATCAGTGCTTGCTTAACCGTATCAATATCTAGATAACCGAACTTCAACATGTAAGTGATTTCATCCAGAACCACGAGGTAAGTTGCTGGGTCTGCGAGCATTTTTTCAGCTTCTTGCCATACTGCTTGGCAAGCTTGGGTATCTGACTCGCGATTCTGGGTATCCCAAGTAAAGCCCGTGGCCATGATGGCAACACTGAGATTTGCGTCTTCCTCCAGCCGATTGCGTTCACCGCACTCCCATAATCCCTTAATAAATTGCACGACACCAACTTTATAGCCATAGCCAAGCGAGCGAGTGACGGTACCCCAGGCGGCAGTCGTCTTACCTTTGCCATTGCCCGTATTTATCAGCAACAGCCCACGCTGCTCAGTAGCGTTGGCCACTTTCTCGTCAACGCGGGCTTTCAGTTTTTCCATCGACGCTTTGTGACGTGCATCGCGATCGCTCATGGTCGGTGTCCATCGGTAAGTGATTAAGTAAATGATGGCTAGGTTAATTCATCCAGCGCCAATTTAATATTGCTGTGGTTAAGTCTTGTATAGTTAATGGAGGATTCTGTTCAAGTTTTGGGGGTGCCGAAGTTAGCGCTGCAAGACACATTATGTAAGAAATTGGCCGGGTAGGGGCTAGCTGCTCTAGAATAGTGGGTCATGTCTTACTAGGAATGATGCCATGCCCTCATTTGATATTGTGTCAGAGTTTGATCAGCACGAAGCGTCTAACGCTATCGACCAGGCAAATCGTGAAGTGCAGTCGCGCTTTGATTTTAAAGGTGTTGACGCCAGCTTTTCACTTGAAGGAGAGAAAGTTCAGCTTGAGGCTGAGGTTGATTTCCAACTAAAGCAAATGCTCGATGTGTTGCGCAATCGACTGATCGCGCGGGGGATTGATGCCCGTTGTATGGATATTCAAGACCCGGTGTTGTCTGGCGTGAAAGCCCGTCAGGAGGTCGTTCTAAAGCAGGGGCTTGATCAGGCTGAAGCAAAAGATGTGGTTAAGCGTATCAAAGCCAGCAAGCTAAAAGTACAGGCTCAGATTCAGGGTGAAAAAGTGCGCGTTACGGGTAAAAAACGCGACGATCTTCAGAGCGTGATGGCGCTTTTACGTGGCGAAGAGGGGCCTGAACTACCGTTACAGTTCGATAACTTCCGTGATTAATTAACTCGATCGACAGTCATACGATGGTGCAGCGTTAGGCGCTGCACCATCAAATAATTTATAAGCTTACAGGAGTCACGCACTATGTCTGATCCGCAGCCGGTTTATTTAAGCGACTATCAGCCGCCCGCCTACCTAGTTACCCATACCGAGCTGACGTTTGATCTTGACCCTGCAGCAACCCGCGTGAAAGCACGCCTGCAAATAGAGCGTCATCCAAGCGCTGATTCACAAGCGCCGTTAGTGCTTAACGGTGAACATCTGACGCTGATATCACTCGCTATCGATGGCAGCCCTTTGTCTGATGCTGCGTATCAGTTAACGGATGAGGCGCTGCACATAGCGGATGTGCCAGAGACCTTTATGCTGGAGAGTGAGGTGGAGCTAGCTCCCAGCAGTAATACTGCGTTGGAAGGGCTGTACCAATCTAACGGCATGTATTGCACCCAGTGTGAGGCAGAAGGCTTTCGGCGAATTACTTATTACCCCGATCGTCCTGATGTAATGGCCACTTTTAAGGTAACAGTGATTGGTAACGCCACCAGTGAGCCAGTGCTACTCGCCAATGGTAACCCTATTGATCAAGGTGCGTTGGAAAATGGCCGTCACTTCGCAACCTGGGAAGACCCGCACCCGAAACCCTGCTATCTGTTCGCTTTAGTCGCCGGTAATTTGCATAAGGTGGAAGATTCTTTTGAGACTATGAGCGGTCGCAACGTGACGCTGCAGTTATGGGTCGAGCAAGAAAACCTAGATAAAACCGAACATGCGATGGCCTCCCTTAAGCGTGCCATGGCATGGGACGAACAGACCTATGGCCGTGAATACGACCTTGATCTGTTTATGATTGTGGCAGTGAATGACTTCAATATGGGAGCAATGGAAAACAAAGGGCTTAATATATTTAACTCCGCTGCGGTATTAACTCATCCCAATACCGCGACGGACGCAGCCTTCCAAAATGTGGAAGGGATTGTTGCCCATGAATATTTTCACAACTGGTCAGGCAATCGCGTGACTTGTCGTGATTGGTTCCAACTCTCTTTAAAAGAAGGCTTTACCGTATTTCGTGACCAGTGCTTTTCCGCCGACACCAACTCGGCTCCCGTTAAGCGCATTCAAGACGTGTCGTTTTTCCGCACTGCTCAGTTCGCCGAAGATGCAGGGCCGACGGCGCATCCGATCCGGCCAGACCACTTTATTGAAATCACCAACTTTTACACCCTGACGATTTACGAAAAGGGCGCAGAGGTTGTGCGCATGCTGCGTAATTTACTGGGTTGGGAAGACTTCCGTCGCGGCTCAGATCTTTATTTTGAACGTTTTGATGGGCAGGCAGTGACCATCGAAGACTTTGTGGGCTGCATGGCCGAGGTGTCTGATGTAGACCTTGGTCAATTCATGCGTTGGTACTCCCAGGCAGGTACGCCTGAAATAGATGCGCACGGTGAATACGACTATGTCCATGGGGAGTATCATCTCACTCTGCGCCAACGTACCCCCGCGACTCCAGGACAATCAGACAAACTGCCGTTACACATTCCCGTACGTATGGGGCTAGTGGGCACCAAGTCGGGGCAGGACCTGACATTAACACTGTCGGGTGAAAAGCTAGGTAACGACGCGGTTATTCATCTCACCGAAGATGAGCAGAGGTTTGTCTTTACTGATGTTGCTGAAGCGCCAGTTCCTTCACTGCTGCGCGATTTTTCTGCACCCGTGAAGCTGCACTTTCCCTATTCGCGTGAAGACCTTGCGTTTTTGCTGACGCATGACAGCGATGGCTTTAACCGTTGGGATGCCGGCCAGCGGCTTGCGATGCTGGCGTTAGATGATCTAATCGCTGCACACCGTAATGGTGTTGAAAAGGTCATGGATAGCCGTGTTGTGGAAGCCTTTAGAACGCTGCTTACCGGCGCTATGAGCGATAAAGCGGTGCTGGCAGAAATGCTGACGCTACCCTCTGAAGCCTATATTGCCGAGCAGCAGCCGATTGTAGATGTGGACGCAATACACGCCGCTCGCGAATTCGTGCGTCAGTCGTTAGCCGTTGCGCTGCGTGATGAATTTGTCGCCGTGTATAAAGCGAACCAACGCGATGAACCCTACGCGCCAACGCCTGAACAGATTGCCCAGCGTAGCCTCAAAAACGTCGCCTTAACGTATTTAATGGCGATTGAGGACGAAGAGGGCATTGCGTTTTGCGAAACGCAGTTTGCTGCGGAACATAACATGACCGATGTTCGTCATGCGCTGACCTTGTTGGTTCATAGTGACCGTGATGATATCGCGTCTCCAGCACTGAAGACCTTTGGCGAAAAATGGGCACATGACCCGTTGGTGATGGATCAGTGGTTCACCATACAGGTGTCACGCCCACAGCCAGATGTTCTTGAGCGTGTGCAATATCTAATGCAGCACCCAGCATTTTCAATTAAGAATCCTAATAAAGTGCGTGCTTTGATCGGAGCATTTGCCCAAAATCGGGTTAATTTCCATCGTTTAGATGGTAAAGGATACGCGCTGTTAGCCGATGCGGTTATTGAGCTGAATCGCCTGAATCCCGAAATAGCTGCACGGCTGGTGACACCGTTAACCCGTTGGCAGCGTTTCGACGAAGAGCGTCAACAGTTAATGCGCGACGAGCTTGTGCGTATTAAGCAGGAGCCTTTATCGTCAAACGTATTCGAAGTTGTTGAGAAAGCGCTGGCATAAGGTAAGCCAGCGAACTAACCATGGAGAGGGAATGCGCCGGTGACAGATGCACAGCAGCACTATTTACTGATTATTAACGGTAAGTCTGCCGGTAACCCGGCGCTGCGCGAAGCTGTTGAAGAGCAGCGCAAGGCAGGGATGTCAATCATCGTACGTTCGACCTGGGAAGGCGGCGATGCCGCTGAGTTCGCTGCCCAATCGGTCGAGCTGGGCGCCACGCGGGTCATTGCCTGCGGTGGCGATGGTACCGTCAATGAAGTGGTTAACGGGCTCATGCGGATTGCTCATGATCTGCGACCAGCGCTAGGTATTGTACCGTTAGGCAGTGCCAACGATTTTGCTACTTCCCTCGGTTTGCCGCTGGAGCCAGGGCCAGCGCTTGAGGCTGCAAGGCACTTGTCTCCAGCGCCAATTGATGTGATCAGAATGACCGCTCAGTCAGGCGCAGAAGAAGCGGTTAGTTATTACGTCAACATGACAACTGGCGGATTTGGCGCCGAAATTACCTCATCAACCCCCAAAACGCTAAAGCGCATGTTAGGTGGTGGCGCATATTCCCTGATGGGCGCTTTAAAAGCATGGCGGCATCGCAGCTATTGCGGCACGTTGCATTGGGGGGATCAACAGCAAGAAGTATCGCTATTACTGCTCGCACTGGGCAATGGTCGCCAATCTGGCGGCGGGCAAGTATTGGCGCCAAGAGCTAAGCTCGACGATGGCCGTTTCGATGTGCTACTGGTCAAGGACTTTTCATCAGCGGCAGAGTTGCCGAGGTTGCTGAATGAGCTGCAGCAGTTTCCAGCCGAAGGGCGCTTTGTGCGCTATTTTACCGCCAGCCAGCTGTCGGTGACGACTCAGCCAGATGACGAGCCTTGGCCGTTAACCTTAGATGGAGAGGCGCGTCGCTATGAGCGATTTTGCGTCGAAGTCGTGCCACTTGCCTTGAAAGTGCTGCTGCCGGAAGGGTGCTCACTATTGACGGCTAATGATCGCCACTAAGTGTTTTTTATTACTTGAATCACTATTAAGGAGAAAGCCCAATGGTAAATCGCTTTTGGATGCCACTACTGGCCAGTCTCGCGCTGCTGCTAAGCGCCTGCGGCGATGCTCAGGAAGATGCCACGCCAGAAAACGAAGAGAGCACCTCTAGCAGTGACGTTGATGCTCAACAGGCACCTATTGCTGCAGATGGCAGCGAAGAGACGGATGAAGCCGCTAGTGCGGATGATATCGAAGAGGACATTGAAGCGCGTCAAGCGGCAGAGGAGCTAGAGGAAGCAGAGGCGCTGAAAGATGACAGTAGTGATGCATCGGAAGCCTCAACCTCGCCCAATAACGAAGAGGTGCAGGCAGATGAAGACACGCTTGCAGCGGACCCCGAAGATGCTCTCGATGAAGCCAGTGCTATGCCTGGCGAAACCACTCGTTCAGATGTCGATGACGTTATTGCTGAGACCGAGCGCCGCTTTGAAGAAGCCCAGCGTCGCTTAGATGAGCAATTTCAAGAAGTCGAGCAGCAGTCACCGACCTTGGAGCCGATGGATGGTGACGCTCCAACCCCAAGTTGGGAAGCGGAGTCCAGCTTACCCAGTACATCAGACTTAGATGATCATTTGGAAGCCACCGACGTAGATGCGCTGATTGAAGACACTGAGCGACGTTTTGAAGAAGCGCAAAAGCGTTTAGAAGAGCAGTTTGAGGCCCTCGAGAGTGAGCAACCGATCAGTGAAAGTATGGACAGTGAAAGTATGGAGAGTGTTGGTGAGGAGCAAGACACTGAGCGTGCTCAGGAGTAATGTGCTTACATAATCAGGGAATATGAATAAGGCCCGCTGCATGAGCGGGCCTTGTTTTATTCCTCTGGTGTTAGACCGGACGAATGTTAGAAGCCTGAAGGCCTTTTTTACCCTGTGTTACCTCAAAGCTGACTTTTTGACCGTCTTGCAGGGTCTTGAAACCTTCAGCTTGAATTTCGGAGAAGTGGGCAAATAGATCGTCACCGCCATCATCAGGAGAGATGAAGCCGTAACCTTTGGTCTCGTTGAACCACTTGACAGTGCCAGTCGCCATCGTCCATATCCTTAACATGCTTAATGATTGGGCATGCATCCATTGTGAATGCCTGCCAAAATTAATGTAGAAGCAAATAATTCAGACGTCCAGTTGCGGACCTAAGATTTTTTAACTTTTGGTGGGCTTCCTCTTATGACGCAAATCGGCTTTATCGATGCTCAGTTTGTCTCGTTCCTTGTGGCGATAACGCTGCTATCAATAAGCCCTGGGGTTGATACGCTGCTCGTCATTCGCAACACTGCTCGTGGTGGTGTTCGAGATGGTGTTGCAACAAGTATTGCTATTTGCTGCGGGTTGTTTGTCCACGCGACTGTTTCAGCGCTGGGTATTTCGCTGATACTGCTGCAGTCGGCCTGGGCATTTAATATGCTAAAACTGGTGGGGGCTGCCTACTTGATTTGGCTAGGTATCTCCAGTCTGCTGGCGGCGCGTCGTGGTACTCCCTTGCCTGTTGGGGGCGTAGTGATAAGCGGCTCTCCAGTGACATTTTGGCAACCCATCAAAGAAGGGTTGCTGTCCAATGTCTTGAACCCCAAAACTGTGGTGTTCTATATGGCATTTTTACCCCAATTTATTTCGCCTTCTGATCCCGCGCTGCTGAAATCATTATGGCTTGCCGGGGTTCATTTCGTGATTGCCAATATCTGGCAAATTAGCGTGGTGCTAATGGTGGGCGGGGCAAGTAAATGGTTGGCCAGCGCTCGTTTTGCACAAACGCTCAATGCCGCTACCGGTGTGGTGCTGGTGGTATTTGGCGTTCGTTTAGCGTTAGAACAGCGCCCGGTATAACCGGGCGCTGTATCGGTGGGGGGTATGTCGAGGTTATCGGCTTACAAGCAGCGCGCGGTCATAGCGAACGGCCTGCTCACTCTCACTAAGCAGTGAGACACCCTCGCTGTTGCCGCCGTTTGCCAGACTTTCGAAAATAACCCGATAGCTCAACACGGCCTGCACATAATCTCGGGTTTCCCGGAAAGGAATGCTTTCTACAAATAGGTCAAATGATTCCATGCTGTTGTTGCCTAGCCATTGATCTACTCGGCCTGGTCCTGCGTTATAAGCGGCGGTGGCGGCCAACCGATTGCCTTGATAGCGTTCCAGCTTGTCACGTAAGTAGGTGCTACCTAAGCGAATATTAAGCTCAGGTTCTAAAACGCCGTAAGGACCTGGATCATTTAGCCCCAGTTGACGACTAACTTGGCTAGCAGTCCCTGGCATTAACTGCATTAACCCACGGGCACCGGCAGGTGAAAGGGCGACTGGGTTGTAAGCACTTTCACGACGGGTAATGGCCATCAGTAAATAAGGGTCGACGCCGGTTATACGGCCCCAATGCAGGAAGCTATCACGATAGGCCGCAGGGAAACGCCAATCCAGCGCGTCCCACATTTCAGCTGCAATCGTGGTTTGCACTAAGCGAGCATGCCACTGCTGGTGAGCGGCGTAATCGGCGAGCGCCCGCGCCTGATAGGGTGTGCCATTCTGTACGGCATACAGCCACTCGCTGTTGGCTAGCCCATCTTCGCCTATACGTAGGAGTGCTTCGGTGCGCTGAACCACCGGCAGGCGTGCCGTTTGTGCCCTAGTGGCTTCGTCAAAATGGTTGCGTTCTAAGTTGAGCTGGTAGGGTTGGTTGAGTTTTTCGGCAGCAGCAAAGCCATAGAAACTTCGGTCGGTTGCTGCTTGTTGGTAACGCGCTAACGCTGCGTCACGATTACCCAGTTGCTCATTGGCCCTGGCTAGCCAGTACTGCCAGCGGCTACTTTCCTGCTGACTGCTAGGCATTTCAGTGATCCAGTGGACGACGTCGGTCCACTGTCTTTTGGCCAGAGCGTCGCGAACGCGCAACTCTAATACGCGTTCGCTGTTCAGCGAGGGTAGGACGCTGTCGACCCAGGAAAGGGTGCCAGGAACGTTGCGTACAAGTGCATAAAACGCAAGTTCTTCTTCGATCGCTTGGCGGTCAGTATGGGCTAAGTTGAGGCGTGGCCCAATGGCTTGCCACGTTGAGAAGGCTGCTGGGGTGTTTTCACGCGTGTAGCGCTGCATGGCGGCTTTATAAAACGCCGCCGTGGCAGCGCATTCAGGGCCAAGACAGGTAGGCGCTGAGGCAAGCGCGCCTGATGAGTTTTTGACCGTTTCAGCGGTATTCAGTGCTGTTTGCCACTGACTGCTCAACAACCCGCCTAAATAGCTGCTTAAGCGCTCTTCGCCCGCCTGCCAGGCGAGCATTTTACGCTCCCAAATTGCCGTGGCATCAATGGTGCCATCCGCGCGAAGGCGATTGAACAGCGGGTCGCAGGCATCTGGCTGGGAGCTACCCACGAGCCACAGCTCAAGCCCCGCTTCGCGAGCTTCAGCAGGTGCTCTATCCAAGAGAGCTGTGTAGTAGTAACACTGACGAGCAGTGCCTGTTGGTACGCCGTCAGCAACGGCAAGCAGGTCGCCAAATCGGCCCGCATAGCCATACTTTGCGATCGCTTGGCCACGCATCCATTCTGATAGCGGTGAATCAGCATGGCGCTCGATAAACTGCAGCACTTGACTGGGGGCTGCATTAGGCAATTGGCTACGTAGGCGATGGTAGTCAACATAGCCGCTAAGGATATGCCCCTCTATCGCGCGGTCATTGATCTGTTGCCACTGCTGTTGACGTGCAGCTTCAAGTGCCTCACGCATCGCTGAGTCAGATGTTGCCCAGGAGGCAGTTGGTAAACCGATGAGCATTGCCGCAAATAGGCTGCGAAATGTTAATCGAAATGGCGAAGCTTGCATGGCACTCCCTCTTGCTCGCTAATGGTGTCTAGCCGCTATAGTGCTAGAACTGTATTGCTGGGTCGATGATGAACTAAATGTGCCAACAATGTTCTGATAATTACGAAACCTGGAGGATTCAATAACGATGGCACGAATGTCTACGTGGTGGTTGTTTCGACGGCTCAAAACACGTGTATGGGCAGTGAAACGCATTGGCCGAGCTCTAAAGCTGTTTTTGCCTATGACGCGTGACGTGCTGCGAGGCAGTTTTCGCCCTATTCCCTGGTCGGCCTTTGGGCTGATGGCGCTAGCACTTGCTTATCTTGTCATGCCTTTTGATCTTATTCCCGACTTTCTCGTAATGATTGGCGTTGTTGATGATGTTTTGATCGTAGGTTGGTTACTTAATCGTGTCGATACCCACCTGTCAGAATATCGTAATTGGAAATATGCAGAGGAAGCGCCAGCCGCTTCTTCTCACTCACCTTCTTGAAATCCCGCCGCTTATCCCCATATTGAGTTCACAACCTTTTTCGCTCCTGCCTTACGTTAGGCAGGAGCACCAAGCACAACGTGATTAATGAGGGCTAAGCGCATGACGACGGCAACCCAGGAAGAAACTCTTGGCTTTCAAACGGAAGTTAAGCAACTCCTAAATTTAATGATTCACTCCCTGTACTCTAACCGGGAGATATTTTTACGCGAGCTGATCTCTAACTCAGCTGATGCCTGTGACAAGCTGCGTTATGCCGCACTTGATAACGATGCGCTTTATGAAGGTGACAGCGAGCTGCGCATTGAAATTGAGCATGACCGCGAGGCTAACACCATCACGCTACGTGATAATGGCATTGGCATGAATCGCGATGATGTCATTGCGAATCTGGGTACTATCGCACGCTCAGGTACCGCAGAGTTCCTTAAGCAGCTCTCTGGCGAGCAGCAGAAAGACGCTAAGCTGATTGGCCAGTTCGGGGTAGGTTTCTACTCTGGATTTATCGTTGCTGATGAAGTGACGGTACGCACCCGCAAAGCGGGCACTGACGCCTCAGCAGGGGTCGAGTGGCGCTCAAAGGGTGAGGGTGAATTCACCGTTGCTGATATTGAGTGTGAACGTCACGGCACTGAAATTACGCTGCATCTTAAAGACGATGCTAAAGAGTTTGCCGACGACTATCGCCTGCAAGGGCTAGTGCGCAAATACTCCGATCATATTGAAGTGCCCGTGCGCATGCCTAAAACCGAAACGGCGAAGGACGACGAAGGCAACGATATTGAAGGCAGTGAAATCACCACGTGGGAAACGGTGAACGAAGCGACTGCATTATGGGCGCGTCCGAAAAGCGATGTCACTGAGGACGAGTACAAGGCATTTTACAAGCACGTTGCCCACGATTTTAGCGACCCGCTGACCTGGAGCCACAATAAGGTCGAGGGTAAGCTGGAGTACACCAGCCTGCTGTATGTGCCGGGTCGTGCACCGTTTGACATGTTCGATCGTGATGGCGCGCGAGGCGTTAAACTGTATGTTCAGCGTGTGTTCATTATGGACGACGCGGAGCAGTTCTTGCCCCTGTATCTGCGCTTTATCAAGGGCGTATTAGATACTCGCGATCTCTCTCTGAACGTTTCTCGTGAGCTGCTCCAGCAAGACCCCAAGGTCGATAAGATCAAGGGTGCGTTGACCAAGCGTGCGTTGGATATGCTCAAGAAGTTGGCGAAAGACAATGAGCAGTACCAGACCTTCTGGAATACATTTGGCAGCGTGCTAAAAGAGGGGCCAGGTGAAGACGCCGCCAACCGCGAAAAGATTGCTGGCCTGCTCCGTTTTGCTTCAACGCATACCGATACTGCCGCCCAGGAGCAGTCACTGGTCGACTACGTTGAGCGTATGAAAGAGGGGCAGAAGAAGATTTACTACGTGGTCGCCGACAGCTTTAATGCGGCGAAAAACAGCCCGCACTTAGAGATCTTCCGTAAGAAAGGTATCGAGGTGCTGCTGCTATCGGACCGTATTGACGAGTGGCTAATGAGTCATCTCACTGAGTTTGATGGTAAATCGTTTGCCGATGTGGCTAAAGGTGAGTTGGACCTTGGCGATGTGGAAGACGAGGAAGAGAAGAAAGCTCAGGAAGAAACAGCTAAAGCTAAAGAAGACTTGGTTAAGCGCGTCAAGGAAGCGCTAAACGAGGGTGTTCAAGAGGTGAAAATCACCCACCGCTTAACCGATTCGCCCGCCTGTGTCGTGCTCCCTGAGCATGAAATGGGCTATCAGATGCGTCGGATTATGGAAGCCGCTGGCCAGCCATTGCCCGAGGTGAAGCCGATTCTGGAACTAAACCCCAACCATGCTCTGGTGGCGCGTCTGGAAAATGCTGACGGCGACCTGTTTGGCCAGTTGGCGCATATTTTGCTGGATCAGGCGATCATCGCTGAAGGTGGTCATCTTGATGACCCCGCTGCCTATGTTAAGCGGCTTAATAACGTCTTGACGGCTTGATGAGTCAGTAGTTGATTGACGCGGCCCGCTTGGATATCCAAGCGGGCCGCTTGTTTTAATAGAGATGATGATAAAGTAAGCGCTAAACGCACGAGACCAATGATCAGGATATCGTCATGGCTGATGAGCAGCAGATGAATGTCGCAGTGCTGGGGGGCGGAAGTTTTGGTACCGCTCTGGCGAGTATTGCAGCAGATAATGGCGCAAAGGTGCGCCAGTGGATGCGCGATGAAGCTTTGGTGACGCAAATAAATCACGAGCATCGCAATGGGCGCTATCTACCACATTATGTAATTAATCCCGCCGTCATCGCGTCTACGGATCTTCAATCGGTGCTAGAAGACGCTGAGTTAGTGCTGATTGCTATCCCTTCCAAAGCGTTTCGCAGTGTTGTTCAGGCTGCCAAACCCTGGTTAACCCCGGAGCAAATTCTGGTCAGCACCACCAAAGGTATTGAGCAAGATAGCTTTTTGCTAATGAGCCAAGTGCTTGAGCAGGAAACTGGCTTTCCCCACGTTGGCGTTATCGCAGGGCCTAATTTAGCGTCCGAAATCGCTGATAAGCAGTTGACCGCCACTGTCATTGCCAGCGCCGATGCGCTTACCAGAACGCGGGTGCAGCAGGCGTTAGGCTGTCGTTATTTTCGCGTCTATGCCAGTAATGATCGCCATGGCGTTGAGCTAGGTGGGGCGCTTAAAAATATCTACGCCATTGCCGCAGGTATGGCGGCAGCGCTGGGAATGGGGGAGAACACTCGCAGTATGCTGATGACGCGAGCACTTGCAGAAATGAGCCGCTTTGCAGTTGCGCAGGGTGCCAACCCGATGACGTTTTTAGGCTTGGCTGGCGTCGGTGATTTAATCGTTACCTGCTCTTCAAATCTATCCCGTAACTATCGGGTTGGCTACGCCATGGGGGAAGGGCGAGGTCTTGATGAGGCGGTATCGGCATTAGGTCAAGTCGCTGAAGGGGTAAATACCGTCAAGCTTGTCTGTGCTAAAGCGCGTGAAATGGGTGTTTATATGCCGCTGGCTGAGGGCTTGAATCGCGTGCTGTTTGAAGGTGTTCCGGCTCAGGAGATGGCACGCACTCTAATGATGGGCGAGCAAAGCAGTGATGTGGAATTTATTCTGCCGCGTGAGGCTGTTCAGCAAGCCCACCGTGAAAATGGAGGCAGGAATGCCTAGTGTGCTAGTTATGCGCCATGGTGAGGCTGCCTCGGGGTTTCCCGATCAATCGCGCCGATTAACGCCTCGTGGTGAGCTTGAAGCCGAAAAAATGGCTCGCTGGTTGGCCATGCGTATTGAGCAGGGTGAACTATCTTACCCCACGATTTATGCCAGCCCTTTTGTGCGAGCTCAGCAGACAGCTCAGCGGATCTGTGATGCTTTGGGTGTGCAACTTAATACATTGGCGTTTATTACCCCGGAGGATTCACCGAGTGATGTCAGTGAATGGCTGCTAAATCAATCTGCAGATGCCCCGATGATGCTCGTCAGCCATATGCCGCTGGTGGGTGAGTTGACGGGCCTGTTAGTAGAAGGCGTGCCGAGCCAGGGGATTGGCTTTCCTACCGCCGCCATTGCAGAGCTGGAGGCTGACGTGTGGGCCGCCGGTTGCGCGCAGCTAAAACGCTTTACCCAGCCAAGCCAGTTGTTATAACGCTTATAGACACAAAAAAAGCGGCTGCCGAGGCAGCCGCTATGACATTGCTGTCACTCGTCGGTTGACGTTACAGCAGTGCGTCCAGCTTCTCTTTTAACAAGCCATTAACTTGCTGCGGATTCGCCGTACCGCGAGATGCCTTCATGACTTGGCCAACGAAGTAACCAATCATCTTGCCGCGTTTCTCTGGCTCAGAATCACGATATTGAGCAACCTGAGCCGGGCTCTCTGCGATAACCTGGTCAATCATCGCTTCGATCGCGCCAGTATCCGTTACTTGCTTCAAGCCTTTTGCGTCAATGACGGCGTCGGCGCTCTCGCCTTGGCCATTCCACAGTGCTTGGAAGACTTGCTTAGCGGCTTTGCCGTTAATGGTGTCATCCAGTACGCGGCTAATCAGCTCGCCGAGCTGTTTTGCGGAAACCGGGCTGTTTTGAATGCTTAGGTTCTCACGGTTAAGTGCACCCGAAAGCTCCCCCTGTACCCAGTTGGCGGCCTGTTTAGCATCGCCGCACACTTGCTGTACTTCTTCGAAAAACTCGGCCATTTCTCGGCTAGCAGACAGTACGTGGGCATCATAGGCCGATAAGCCTAGCTCATTCTGGAAGCGCGCCCGCTTGTCGGCAGGAAGCTCTGGCAACTGGCTGCGAAGGTGATCAAGGTAAGCTTGATCTAACACCACGGGTAACAGATCCGGGCAGGGGAAGTAGCGATAGTCGTTAGCTTCCTCTTTGGTACGCATGCTGCGGGTTTCATCGCGCTCAGGATCAAACAGGCGGGTTTCCTGTACGACCTTGCCGCCGTCTTCGATCAGCTCAATCTGGCGCTCGACCTCATAAGCAATCGCGCGCTCAACAAAGCGGAACGAGTTGACGTTTTTGATTTCCGCGCGGGTGCCGAAGGCTTCTTGGCCTTTAGGGCGCACTGAAACGTTAACGTCGCAGCGCATTGAGCCTTCCGCCATATTGCCGTCGGAAATGCCCAAATAGGTCACAATAGAGTGAATCGCTTTGAGATACGCGGCGGCCTCTTTTGCACTGCGCATATCCGGTTCAGAGACGATTTCCAGTAGCGGTGTGCCCGCCCGGTTAAGGTCGATGCCCGTCATGCCGTGGAAGTCTTCGTGCAGCGACTTACCAGCGTCTTCTTCAAGATGGGCGTGATGAATGCGAATACGCTTGGTCGATTCGTCATCTAGGGTGATTTCAACATCACCTGCGCCGACGATCGGATGATACATCTGGCTGGTTTGATAACCCTTGGGCAAATCGGGATAGAAGTAGTTTTTACGGTCGAACACCGATATTTCAGGAATATCGGCATGTACCGCAAGCCCAAATTGAACGGCCATGGCCACGGCCTGCTCGTTCAGCACAGGCAGAACGCCGGGTAAGCCAAGGTCAACAGCACAGGCTTGAGTGTTCGGTTCTGCACCAAAAGCGGTGGAGGCGCCGGAGAAAATTTTCGAACGAGTTGCGAGCTGAACGTGTACTTCCAGCCCAATCACGGTTTCCCATTGCATTAGGCGTTCTCCTCGGCAAAAGCAGGGCGTTGTAAGTGCCAATCAGTGGCTTGCTGGAACTGGTGAGCCACGTTTAGCAGCTGTGCTTCTGCAAAGTGGGTACCCAGGATCTGCAGACCTACCGGACGGCCATTGGAAAAGCCTGCGGGAACGCTGATGCCAGGAATGCCGGCTAGGTTAACGGCGATGGTGTAAATGTCCTGTAGATACATGGACACCGGATCTTTCTTAGCGCCAAGATCAAACGCGGGCGTTGGCGATGCGGGGCCCATCAGCACGTCTACGTCTTCAAAGGCGTCCAGGAAGTCCTGTCGAATCAAACGACGCACTTTCTGCGCTTTGGTGTAGTAGGCGTCAAAAAAGCCTTCAGAAAGCGTGTGTGTGCCAATTAGGATGCGCCGTTTTACTTCATCACCGAAGCCTTCCGCGCGCGACCGCGTGTAGAGATCAATAAGATCAGCCGGTGCATCGCAGCGGTGCCCGAAACGCACGCCATCATAGCGGGAGAGATTCGAGGACGCCTCGGCAGGGGCGATAACGTAATAAGCCGGAATCGCATAGTGGGTATGCGGCAGGCTCACTTCGCGTACGGTCGCTCCTAATGATTCATATACTTTCACTGCCTCGCGGACCGCTTTTTCGACGTCAGAGTCTAAACCATCGCCAAAGTACTCCTTTGGCAGGCCGATTTTGAGGCCAGAAAGCGGTGCGTTGAGCGTTTCTGTGTAGTCGGGCACGCCGCGGGCAACGCTGGTGGAATCACGTACATCATGGCCAGCAATAACATTGAGCAGGTGCGCGCAGTCTTCAGCACTTTTCGCCATAGGGCCAGCCTGATCGAGGCTAGACGCATAGGCAATAATGCCATAGCGAGAAACGCGGCCATACGTAGGCTTCAAGCCAGTAATGCCGCAAAATGCCGCGGGTTGGCGAATAGAGCCGCCGGTATCTGTGCCCATCGCAGCAGGGACAAGGCCTGCTGCTACTGCGGCGGCACTGCCACCTGAGCTGCCACCGGGAACCGCAGTAAGGTCCCAGGGATTTTTTACGGCGCCAAAATAGCTATTTTCGTTGGAAGAGCCCATAGCGAACTCGTCCATGTTGGTTTTACCCAGGCTAATGGTGCCAGCAGCGTTGAGTTTCTCTACCACGGTGGCATTGTAAGGCGCGATAAAATTATCGAGCATTTTTGAACCGCAGCTGGTTTTCACCCCTTGCGTACAAAAGATATCTTTCAGTGCGAAGGGAATGCCTGTTAGCTTGCCAGCCTTGCCTGCAGCACGCGCATTGTCGGCAGTTTCTGCCTGATTAAGTGCTTGCTCGGCGGTGACAGTAATAAAGCTATTGAGCGTGCCATCAGCTTGCTCGATACGCTGTAAAAAGTGTGAAGTCAGCTCTCGGCTGGAAAGCTCACCGCTTTTCAGGGCGGCGGCAAGCTGCGTTACGGTTTTATCATGCATGACCCGGAAGCTCCGTTCGGGGGCGAATAGAAAGAGCAGAAAATAGCGGCCTGTGCGTGGTAATCTGGCTACTCCACCACGCGGGGTACGAGATACAGGCCATTTTCTACTGCCGGAGCACAGCGCTGGAAAGCGTCGCGCTGGTTAGTTTCCGTGACTTCGTCGGCTCGCAGCCGCTGTGTGGCATCCAGCGGGTGCGCAAGCGGCGCAACGCCGTCGGTGTCCAGGCTTTGTAGCTGGTCGACCATGTCCAGGATGCGGCTTAGATCGTCGACAAAACCACTGGCTTGGTCATCGCTAACGGCGAGTCGGGCCAAGTGTGCGGCCCGGCGCACATGAGATTCTTCAAGCGCCATGATCGAATTTTCCTCGCAAACGTGATGGAACATATTCCGCGTTCAGCGGTATACATACGGTCATCTTAAATTCGTCTTGTGTAGCAGACGTAGAAAATAGCCGCAAAAGGTACCACATATTGGCCCTAACGGGCAGTATTAGGCACGACTCGTGCTTGCTGCCAAGGGGTAGCGGTGATACCGTTTGCATCCGCACAGGGTTCCCGGTCTGCACTAGGTAACAACATCCATGTTCAAACGTTTGAGGGGGCTGTTTTCCAGCGATCTGTCGATCGACTTGGGTACGGCCAACACACTGATTTATGTACGCGGTCGTGGCATCGTTCTCGATGAACCGTCCGTAGTCGCTATCCGCCAGTCTGGCAACATGCGCAGCGTGGCATCGGTTGGCACCGACGCCAAACGTATGCTCGGTCGCACGCCAGGCAATATTACCGCCATCCGCCCGATGAAAGATGGTGTTATTGCCGACTTCACCGTGACAGAGCAGATGCTTCAGCACTTTATTCGTAAAGTGCATCAAAGCACCTTCTTAACGCCCAGTCCTCGCGTTTTGGTGTGCGTTCCCTGCATGTCAACGCAGGTTGAACGGCGCGCTATTCGCGAGTCGGCGGAAGGTGCTGGTGCTCGTGAAGTGTTTTTAATCGAAGAGCCGATGGCCGCCGCAATTGGTGCCGGGCTTCCGGTTGAAGAAGCGCAGGGCTCAATGGTGGTTGATATCGGTGGTGGTACTACCGAGATTGCCATTATTTCGCTCAACGGCGTGGTTTATTCAGAATCTATTCGTGTCGGTGGTGACCGCTTTGACGAGGCCATCACTGCGTATGTGCGTCGTCACTACGGCAGCCTGATTGGTGAAGCCACCGCCGAGCGCATTAAAGAAGAGATCGGTTGTGCCTATCCGGGCGGCGAACTGCGCGAAATTGATGTGCGTGGACGTAACCTGGCAGAAGGCATACCGCGTAGTTTCACACTGAACTCCCATGAGATTCTCGAAGCGCTTCAAGAAACCTTGGGTTCTATTGTGGCGGCGGTCAAGAGTGCCCTTGAGCAATCACCACCGGAACTGGCTTCTGATATCGCTGAGCGTGGCTTGGTGCTGACAGGAGGTGGCGCACTGTTGCGTGATCTCGATAAATTGATCGCCGAAGAGACAGGCTTGCCGGTGATTGTGGCTGAAGATCCGCTCACCTGTGTGGCCCGCGGTGGCGGCAAGGCACTGGAAATGATTGATCAGCATACCTTCGAGTTGCTGTCGAGCGACTGATCGTAGCGGTTTATCGCGGGGGATTGCCTATTAAACCGCTATTTTCGCACGCGTCATTGCCAGGGTATCGGCTATTCTTCTGTGTGCTATTGGCAAGCATTTTAATGTTTGCCGATCAGCGATTTACCCGCATGGAAGATGTGCGCGCCCAAATGACGATGATTGTTGCCCCCATTCAGTGGGTCGTTAGCGTGCCTAGCGATCTGCTTAACTGGGGGGCACTTGCGCTTTCTGACCAGCAAGCGCTCGTCGATGAGAATCGTCGTCTGCGTGAGCAAATTTTGACGCTTTCACATCGTGGTCAGCGGTTGGCGAATCTGACCGCGGAGAATGCCGAATTACGTGATCTTCTGAAGGCAGCTCAGCGTAGAGATATTCCTTACATAACCGCTGAGCTGCTGTCGCTAGATAATGATCCTTTTAGTCATCAGATGGTGGTTGACCGAGGGCATCGAAATGGTGCCTATGTTGGTCAGCCGGTGATTGATGCTTTTGGCTTAGTGGGGCAAGTGACCGCTGTGTCGGCGTACTCAAGTCGCGTTCTGTTGCTGGCTGATGCGAGCCATGCATTGCCCGTTCAGGTGAATCGCAATGGCTTGCGATTCATTGTGCAGGGAGCTGGTCGTTACGGCAGCGTGAAAGTTTTGCATGTGCCTGATACCGCCGACATTCGCGAAGGTGATCTGCTGACCACGTCAGGGTTGGCAGGGCGCTTCCCGCCAGGCCATCCCGTTGCTAGGGTCACCGACGTTTACCACGACCCAGGTCAGCCTTTCGCTCAAGTGACCGCAGAGCCCTCTGCTCAGTTGCAGCGTTCACGTCACTTCCTATTGTTGTTCCCGCCGCCCCGTGAAGAGATAGAGGATACTATTTGGGGAGAGGGTATGGATATTTCAGCCGCTGCACTGCACGCTGCCCAGCGTATTGGTTTGCAGCAGGATGCTGCACGAGAGGTGCAGTAATGGCTAAGACGCCGGTCGTATCGCTTATCTTTGTCTGGTTTACGCTTGTCCTTGCATTGTGCTTGCAAGTGATGCCTTTAGCAGAAGGGTGGCAAGTCTACCGTCCTGAATGGATAGGGCTAATGCTGATTTACTGGTGCATGCGAACGCCGGATAGAGTGGGTGTTTTTCATGGCTTTGTTATCGGCATTCTGATGGATTTGATCGAAGGTACCGCGTTAGGTCAGCATGCTCTGATCTTGTCGCTGTTGGCCTTCTTATGCGCCCTGGTTTACCCCCGCTTTCGCGCTTACTCTTTAGTACAGCAGTCTGTTCTCGTACTGGTCTTATTAGGCTTGGTGCAGTTGATTGAGCAGTGGTTACGCACGCTGACGGGGGATTTTTCAATCCATTTGTCTTTTTTGATTCCATCACTGATCAGTGCTGTTCTGTGGCCCTGGTGGTCTACCATGCTTAAAGCGCTCGAACAGCGTTTAGCTAGCGTTTGATAAGCTGCTGGAGTTGCTGTAATGGATAGTTCACGTTCTGCATCGTCGCCTGTGTTATGCCTTGCCTCGGCATCGCCCAGACGTAAGGCGTTGTTAGCATCGATAGGTGTGGCGGTCGAGGTCATGCCAAGTGACGTAGATGAAACGCCGCTCAAGGGTGAATCTGCGCAAGCTTATGTGGAGCGCTTGGCGAGTGCGAAAGCGCAAGCGGCTGTTTCAAGAACAGCCCTTCCTGTACTCGGTTCAGATACGGCCGTGGTGATTGATGATCAGATATTAGGCAAGCCAATTGATGAGCATGATGCAGCCGTTATGCTTAAGAAGCTGTCTGGGCGTCGTCATAATGTATTAACAGCGGTCGCTGTGGCTGGCCCCAAGGGTGTACTCTCTTGTTGTGTGACAACGGTCGTCAAGATGCGCGTAATAAGTCAGCAGGAAATTGCGGACTATTGGCAAACCGGTGAGCCAGTAGACAAAGCCGGAGGATACGCCATCCAAGGTTTAGCCGCTGTGTTTGTTGAAGAAATTAAGGGCAGCCATTCAGCAGTCGTGGGGCTGCCACTCTATGAAACAACACGCTTGTTGTGCCAGCAAGGGGTGCCAATCTGGTCGGGTTGCTATCAGCAGAGCTAACCGCCATTTCGCCGCCTGCTGTGTTGGCAAGGATACTGTGACTCAATAAGGAATTTTGCATGAGCGGTGAAGTCCTCATCAATTTAACGCCAATGGAGACTCGCGTTGCGCTGGTGGAAAATGGTGTCTTACAAGAGGCGCTCATTGAACGCTCACGTAGGCGCGGCATTGTAGGTAATATCTACAAAGGCAAAGTAGTGCGTGTACTGCCTGGTATGCAGGCTGCTTTTGTTGATATTGGCCTTGAGCGCGCGGCGTTTATTCATGCCCATGAGGTAATGCCATCAGGGACGCCTAATGATGAGCAGCAGACTATTGGTCAGTTGCTACATGAAGGTCAGGCGCTTGTCGTTCAGGTTACCAAAGATCCCATTGGCACCAAGGGTGCCAGGCTCACTACCCATCTCTCGATTCCGTCACGTTATCTTGTCTATATGCCTGACTCTCCCCACCATGGCGTGTCTCAGCGCATTGAAGATGAGCGTGAGCGGGAGCGTTTGAAAGCGCTGCTAGATAAGGGGATTGACGAGCAGACCATCGAGGTAACCGGTGGCTTCATCGTGCGCACTGCGGCAGAAGGGGTTGGTGATGAAGAGCTGGCGGGTGACATGTACTTCCTGCTGCGTATTTGGCGCAAAGTCAGTGAGCGTAGAATAACGGCGGCGTCGCCTAGTGTGATCTACGATGACCTGCCGTTGTTTATGCGTACATTACGGGATGTCATGCGCGATGATATTGAAAAAGTGCGCATCGATTCCCGCGAGAACTTTGTCAAACTGGTCGAGTTCGCTGAAGAGTTTATGCCAGATGCGGTAGACCGTATCGAGTATTATCCAGGCGAGCGACCCATCTTTGATCTGTATAGCGTTGAAGATGAAATTCAAAAAGCACTGGGGCGTAAGGTTCAGTTGAAGTCCGGTGGCTATCTGGTTATCGACCCGACAGAAGCGATGACCACGATTGATGTTAATACCGGTGGTTATGTCGGTCATCGTAATCTTGAAGAGACGATTTTTAAAACCAACCTGGAAGCGGCAACTGCGATTGCCCGTCAGCTAAGGCTACGCAACCTTGGCGGCATCATTATTATCGACTTTATCGATATGGTGGATGTAGAGCATCAGCGCCAAGTGTTACGCGTGCTTGAGAAAGCGCTTGAGCGTGATCATGCGAAGACGAAGTGCACCGGGGTGACTGAGCTGGGCTTAGTGCAGTTGACCCGTAAACGCACGCGGGAAAGCCTGGAGCAAACCTTGTGCGAAGCTTGCCCAACATGCAGTGGGCGCGGGACGTTGAAAACGCCTGAAACTGTTTGTTACGAGATTTTTCGCGAGATATTGCGCGAAGAGCGTGCCTACAGTGCCGAAACGTATATGGTGCTTGCCTCTCAACCGGTGGTTGACAGACTGTTGGACGAAGAGTCTGCGGCGGTTGCCGACCTGGAAACGTTTATTAATAAAACCATTCGTTTTCAGGTAGAGCAACACTACTCCCAAGAACAGTACGACATCGTACTAATGTAATGATAGCGTTACGTTCATTCTCTCGATGGTGCCTAGTAGCGATCGCCTCGCTACTAGGCGGCCTTGCTGTCTTTCTATTGTTGGCGCGCTTATTAGTTAGCCAATCCAGTCTGCTAACACCGAAAATAGAAGCGTTATTAGAGGCCCGTGTGGGGGTGCCCGTTACTATCGAGCACCTATCGCTGTCGTTGGCGCGTAACGATCTTGTTTTGCAATTAGAGGGCGTGCATTCAGCGACGCCTGACGGGCAGCAATTAGTATCCCTTGAAAGTGCACATTTGCGGCTTGATGGTTGGGCGACATTGAGAAGCATTGCACCCGTGTTTAATGATGCGCGCATCACAGGCCTTGAATTTCATCTATATCAGCAGAGAGATGCTGCTTGGGGTTGGCCGGCACCAGCAGAGCTGCCGATTGCTATGTCTCAGGAGCCAACGGTTGATTTAGCGGCGCTGGACGCCTGGGCAGGGCTTATTCTTCGCCAGCGATTGTGGGTAGATAATACTCGTCTGGTGCTGCATGGAAGCCAGCAGGCCGTCACCTTGCACGCGCCTACCTTACTGCTCAATGGCGATGAGCGGCGAACGCGCTTGGAAGGTGCCGTCACGATCTTAGAATCTCAAGGTGTGATTTCGCAAGGAGCAGGGTCTCAAGAAGTTGAGGCCCAAGAAGCACAGGCACAAGAAACGCTGCCGGCCATTGCGATGAACGTGGAGATGCAGCCTGGAGAGCAGGGTTTCCGTGATTTTTCAGCGGCCCTGCAACTGGACATGCAACTGGATCATCTAGTGGCACTAGCCGCTGTTTTACGTCCCGACCGTATGCCTTCCCTAGAGCAAATGGGAGGCGAGGTTACGTTGTGGGGGCGCTGGCATGCCGGGCGCTTAGATGAGGTTCGCTTGGCTGTCGATGTTCCACAGTTGACCCTGCGCCACAAGATTCAATACGCCGTACTGCAAAACATTCAGGCCAATGGCCTTTGGCGGCGAGACGGTGAGGGCGGCGAAGCCTGGCTTAGTGGAGATGCTGAAAACGTCGAGTGGGCGCGTCCAGAAGGTGGAAGTGGTGGCCCAGCCTTACCGCGGCATTGGTACTTATCCCACCAGCCTGATCAATGGGAGGTGCGCACCAGCGCATTTGAACTGGCTTCTTTGGCGGCTTGGCGCGACTATATTTTGTTGCCTGAATCGCTTACTCGAGTGTTACAGACACTATCACCCCGTGGCCAGGTCCAAGGTTTGCGTTTAGGTCAGCATGAAGGCCATTGGGGGGTTGATGCGGCGTTAACCAATGTGGCGGTGCTGCCTTGGGAGCAAGCACCAGGAGGCGGCCCGTTAGATGCTTGGGTACAGGCAAGAGACTTTCGCGGCAGAGTAACGTTTAACAGTGCTGGAAGCAGCTCGCTTAATTTTCCTGAATTGTTTGAATCACCCATGCTGTTGAGCCATGCCGAGGGTGTGGTGGAGTGGGTGTATGACGGCCCGAGCACCATGATCAGTGGTAGGGATCTACGCCTAGATTGGGATGGTGCCGCAGTGAGTGGCGGTTTTGGTCTGATTGCGAGTGAACAAGGCGGCCAGTTTGGGCTTGATATTGCGTTTGCCAATGTTGATGCGCTTAATTACCCGCTCTCTCAGTGGCTGCCCGTCAAAGCTCTTGACCCTGAACTTCGTGAGTGGCTATTAACCGATATAGGCGGTGTTGTTCCCCATGGCTCGCTCAAGCTTAGCTTTCCCTTTACTGGGGAAGAAGCAGGTTCAGAAAGTCAGTTTGCAGATCAAATCTCCTCCACGTTGGCCCTCTCTGTCACCCAGGGGCGATTACCTATCGCGCCTGAGTGGCCCATGCTTGAGGAGGTCGAGGGCAGATTGGTTTGGAAGGATCAGGTGTTGGAGGCGGCTATTCAGCATGCTGAAAGTCAGGGCATTAACGTCTCTGATGGGGTGCTAAAGATGGCTGATGAGACGCTTAATTTGTCGGGAAGTGTCAGCAGTGATAGTGATTCACTGCTGGCGTTTCTCCAGGCAATGCCTGAGATTGATCTGCCTCTGCTTAACGATGTTCGTGCAGAGGGCCGGATCGAGGGTGACATCGCTTTATCGTTACCACTGAGCGCGCCGGACTCATTGGCGCTGGAGATTAATGCTCGACCAAATGTCACAACGCTTGCTTTTCAGCCTGTCGACATTCCGCTAGAAGATCTTCAGGGGGAGGTGACGTGGCAGCAGCACGGTGAAAAAAGCGCTTTGCTCGGGCATGTCTCGGGTCTGTGGTCAGGTAATTCCATCGAAGCGGATATCAATGTTCCGGACGATGGTATTGCCTTGAGCGGTAACATTGATGTCGCCACCTTATTTCAACTGGCCAATATTCCCGCTGAACAAGCTCGCCAGCTGTTTGAGGGGCGTGCTCAGTGGCGTGGGCAGGTCAACCTACAGCCATCACCGTCGATCGTCCTTGAAAGCCGCTTGCTTGGTATTACAAGCAGGTTGCCAGCGCCATTTAGCAAGTCCGCTGAACAGCCATGGCCATGGCGGTTAAGTGCGGACTTCGACAGTGGCCGCTTAACAACACAGTTAGCCGATATCGTTAATGCTCGCGTACAGCTTGATCATGATGAGCTGGCAGGGGTAATTGCTTTGGGCAGTGCTGCCACACCGAGTGGCTGGCCAACACAGCCAGGTTGGAGCGTTGTCGCTCAGGTTGAAGAGTTGCCTCTCGATGACTGGCAGGAGGCGTTGTCACCGTTGATGCAGGCGTCATCTTCGTCGAATGGCGATAGTGAGGATACGCCAATATCAGTCATACTTAGTACGCCTTGCGTGCATTTCCGTGATGCGTGTTTTGGTCGCTTAGAAGCGACAGGCAATATTGAAGGAGACCGCTTGGCTATGCAGTTAAGCGGTGACCTTGTGTCAGGTCGAGTGACTTATCAGCCCGGTAGCGCGCTGCCGCTTGATATCGCTATCTCGTCGCTGGAAGTAGATCGGCTATTTGATATGCCTGCTGCAGCGCATGACAGCAGTGCGCCGACCCCTGGCTCTTGGATGGATGCTGTTGAAACGCAGCACACCACACCAATTGCCATGCCAGAATGGCTTAACCAGCTGCCGGATGGCAGGCTCAGACTAGCCGATATTGGCGTTGGGGAAGGGCGTTTCGGACCGTTAACCGCTTATTGGCAAAGCCAGGGGCAACGTTTTACTCTTTCCCCGGTCGGCCTGACATTAGGGCAGCTCTCTGCCCGCGGAGAACTGGTATGGGAAGGCGACGCTAACAGTAGCCATACCCGCGCTGATGTTTCGATACAGGGGGGTGATGTAGGCACTGCGTTAGAGCGTCTAGGCCAACCAGTCGCCATGCGTAGCCGCTCCACGGATGTCAGCGCAGCGCTGACGTGGCCAGGCGCTCCCTGGCAATTTGAATTAAGTCGGGCGGAAGGCGATATTCGAACCGATGTACGTGATGGGCGCTTTGTGACGCTGGAATCAACACCGGCTCGCTTGGTTGGTCTGCTTAATTTTGACAATATACTGCGCCGCTTGCGTTTCGATTTTTCGGACGTGACGGGACAGGGAACTGCGTTTGATCGGGTGCATGGCACGGCAGATGTCGCCGCGGGCCAATTACTGCTGCGCGGTCCGCTTTCCATTGAAGCGCCATCTACCACGCTAACCCTGACGGGAAGCGTCAATCTTATACAACGTGAACTTGATCAGCGACTAGGCGTCACACTACCTATTAGCCAGAGCTTGCCTATCGCAGCCATAGCCGTAGGTGCTCCGATTGTAGGTGGCGCTCTTTTTGTAGCGGACCAGCTGTTTGGTAGCGCGTTAGATCAAGCAACCACTATCCACTATCGCGTGCGAGGTCCGTGGACGTCGCCGCAGATCACTCTAGAAGGCCCTTAATGACCGCACATAAGAGCGATGTAAATACCGCTGTTTCCATTTTGTTGACACCGAGTGGCCTGGATTTGGATGCCTTAGATACAGGGCTGTCTTATGCCATGGGAGCGGGTATTGATTATGCCGACCTCTACTTCCAGCGTACTTGGCAAGAGGGGTGGGTGCTGGAAGATGGTGAAGTAAAAGAAGCCAGCTATAACATTGATGGCGGCGTTGGTGTGCGCTCCTTAGCAGGTGAAAAGACAGGCTTTGCCTACTCCAATCAAATTACCGCAGATGCGCTAATGGATACTGGCCGTACAGCAGCGGGCATTGTAAGAAGTGGTAAGCAGCTACCTGGACAGCCGGTAGTGGCTGTCAGCGCTGTCGGTCGTTATGCAGGGCTTGATCCGTTGGCGGGGCTTACCGCTGACGAAAAAGTGGCAATGTTAAAAGAAGCAGACCGCATCGCGCGTGCAGCTGACCCCTGTATTAGCCAAGTGAGCGCCTCATTGTCAGGCACTTATGAAGTGGTGTTAGTGCGTGCCAGTGATGGCACCTTAGCGGCAGATATCCGCCCATTAGTCCGTTTTAATGTGAGTGTTATCGCGGCTAAAAACGGTCGGCGAGAGCGAGGCGGTGCTGGCGGGGGCGGTCGTTACTCTATGTCCCGGCTGCGAGATGAAAACGTAGCGGAGCGCTATGCAAAAGAGGCTGTTCGCCAAGCCTTGGTTAACCTAGAGGCAGTCGATGCACCTGCTGGTCAAATGCCGGTTGTTCTCGGCGCTGGCTGGCCAGGTATTTTGCTTCATGAAGCGGTGGGCCATGGACTAGAAGGCGATTTTAATCGTAAGGGCAGTTCAGCGTTTGCAGGGCAGATGGGGAAACGTGTTGCGGCGAAAGGTGTGACGGTTGTCGACGATGCTACCGTTGCTGACTGCCGTGGTTCGTTAAGCGTGGACGATGAAGGCACGCCAGGGCAATACACGCCGCTGATTGAAGACGGTATTTTAACTGGCTATATGCAAGACAAGCTTAATGCACGGTTAATGGATATGGCACCAACGGGTAATGCGCGGCGTGAATCTTTTGCCCATTTGCCGATGCCGCGTATGACCAATACTGTCATGCTGGCAGGCCAGGATGAACCCGCCGACATTATCAAAAGTGTTAAGCGCGGTATCTATGCGGTCAGTTTTGGTGGCGGTCAGGTCGATATTACATCGGGCAAGTTCGTATTTTCCGCTAGCGAAGCCTACCTCATTGAAGATGGCAAAATTACTGCGCCTGTTAAAGGGGCAACCTTGATTGGCAACGGTCCTGAGGCAATGGGGCGTGTTTCAATGATTGGCCATGATATGGAAATGGATACAGGAATAGGTGTCTGCGGCAAAGAGGGGCAGGGAGTGCCGGTAGGCGTCGGTCAGCCCACCCTTAAGCTGGATGAGCTGACGGTCGGCGGTACCCAGTCTTCGTGACTTGATTGCCATCACTAGGTCTTTATTCACGAAGGTGGCTATTCAGAAGCCTATGCACCTCTCTGCGGCCACGCGGTGAGCCAAGCCCTGGCAGGCAGTACTATTGCCGTGCCCGATCCGCAAAACGATGAAATTGCCGCTTGGGGCTATCAAGCCCTGCAACCGCACCAGCAAGCATTAATAGGCGAATGGAGCCAACAGTGGGAACAAACAACCCGATGACACCTCTTTATAACCGCGACGGTTGGGTTTGGCAGGACGGCGAATGGCGCACCTGACTGAGCTGTTTTGAGGGTGTGCGTGCATACGCTGGCCCTAACGGCACGCATTTATTTCGTGCTGCTGAACACGCTCGCCGCTTGGCAGAAAGTGGCCATTCTCTGGATATGCCGCTGTCGTTTAACGAAGCTGAATTGATCAATGCCCGGTGCGAGTGCCTGACCAATAATGGCCTGAATAATGCCTACCTGAAACCTATTGTATTTTTTGGTCTAAAGGCTTAAGGCTACGGGCCCGGGGGCTAACTAATCATGTGATGGTGGCAGCGTGGTATTTAGGCCCCTATATTTCACCACAGGCCGCCACCCACGGTTTGCGCGCTGGGTGTGCCGCCGTCAATATCAGCCTCTGACGGGCGAAAACCAACGGCCACTACGTCAACTCGATATTGGCACTGAACACGGCGATCAAGGCTGTGCTCGATGAAACCATTATACTTGACCCGGAGGGCTATGTGGCTGAAGCCTCGGCGGCGAACGTCTTCTTTCTCCGCAATAGCGTGCTGCACACTCCGGAAGTGACCTCCTGCCTGCAAGGCTTCACCCGAGATAGCGTGATTCAACTGGCGCAAAAAGTGCTGGGTATTGAAGTGTGTGAGCGGCGGGTTAGCCGTGATGAGTTATACACCGCCGACGAGGCGTTTTTAACTGACATCTCTGCGGAAATACTTCCTCTACGTGAGCTGGATGGACGCTATATCGGTGGACGGACGGGAGCGTCGAAACGAGGTGGGTCGATTGATGCTGATAGTGTCACAGGCAAGCTACAGCGTCTCTATCGTCAGGCGGTGCGGGGTGAGCTTGAAGCGTTTCAGCGCTGGCTGGCACCCATTGCAATGCAAAGAGTGAGTTGAACGCCTACAGCTTTATTAATCTCGGCTCAAAATCACTACTTTCAGGGATGCATTGAAGTAGTAACCACGCAATAATAGTGGCCAGATAGCCTGCCGAGTACAAGGATAGCATGTCATGACAACCAGTGAGCAGTTGCTACCTATTCCGGTGTTGTTGGTCGAAGATGAGCCAGAAATGCGTTTACGCTCAGCACGTATTTTACGCGATATTGGCTACCATGAATCAGCTATTGATCATGCCGATTGTGTTAAGAGTGCGCTGGAGTATCTCGCCAATCAGACGCCCTCTATGGCACTTGTTGATCTCGGTCTGCCTGATGGCAGTGGCGCTGATGTAATTGCAAGCTTTCGTCAGCACAGTCCTGCTATGTTGATTTTGGTCATTTCTGGGATGAGCAGCCAAGAAGCTATTTTGGGTGCGCTGATAGCAGGAGCCAACGGCTATTTACTAAAAGAGAGGGATGATCTAGAAATCATGCTTTCAATCCGCTGTGTAATGAGGGGGGGGGCACCAATTGACCCTTTTTTGGCTAGAAGTATCATCGATAATTTTATGCTCTTCAATAAAAGCAAAGTGGGTGGAAAAGAGGGTCACAGTGAAAAAACCTTGAGCGCCGTATCGGAAAGCCATGAGACGCTCACCTCACGACAAATGTGTATTTTACAGCTGGTGTCAGATGGCTTGAGCAATAGGGAAATTAGTGAGCACCTTTGCATTTCCAAGTATACTGTTGAAAGTCATATAAAAAATATTTATCAAAAGCTTACAGTATGCAATCGTGTTTCTGCCGTTATTACCGCACGTTCTTTGGGGCTACTCTCATAATCTTGAGCTTGGCTTCTTCACCGCTATCTGCCGCTCAGCTACCCTGCAGTGAAGACATTATTAGTGCAGAGGTCGCTAAGGTGTCTTCTATTCCAGTTCCCCTGCATACGCCTGATGATGTATGGAGTGAAGTTAGCCTACCCGACCTGCGCTGGCATGAGCGCTGGCCTGATTATCAAGGATGGGCATTATACCGTATAACGTTTCGGGCTGACTGTTTTCAAAAGGGGCAGTTGGATGACCCTTTAACGCTGGTAATCAGCTATTTGAATGCCGCTGGCGCAGTCTATGTAAATAGCCAGTTATTGCATCGTGATATTTCCTTGAGCGAGCCATTAACCCAAGGGGTAAATACGCCGCGTCACTGGGTATTAACAGACTCTGATAGCCATGCCGATAACCTGAATACTCTCCATGTTTATGTGAAAGGGGTGCCTCAGCGTATACCTGCTGGGCTAGGTAGCATAGTCATTGCGCCCTACCATGAGGCCATGCCCATTTATAACACTTGGCTGTGGAGCAAACTGCGCATTCCCTGGATAAGCATTATGGTTTCGTTTGCTTTTGGTTTGACAAGCCTAGTGGTATGGATAAAGAATCGGCAACTAAAAGTGTTCTTCTGGTATGGCGCTGTTAATTTAGCCTGGGTGTTTTTTTATGGCGTGTTACAGTTACAGGATCCCTGGCCACTATCTGGTACACAGGCGATATTAAAAGTGAGCAGCATAGCCTTTGTGTTCTATGTGGCCTGCTTCTGTATGTTGCTATGGAGATTTGCTGAGCGCAGGTCACCACGCTTGGAGTCTAGCCTATGGACAAGTGTGGCGATCGCTAGCGTAGCGTTGCTTTATGTGCCGAACTCCTCTTTGAGGCCCATCGTTGATGTGGCTGTGTTTCTGCTGTTTGTTATTCTGCTATTAAGTGTATTCATCCAGTTCATTATCTTTACCGTTGCATATCCCCGTACGGAGCGTGTCATTGTTTCTGCTACCTTAATTATTTTTGCCCTGATTATGCTCCACGACCTTTCCTTGATTTTTGCCTCTGCTAAGAGCGGAGAGCTCACTATGTGGGCTCCCTATGCTACGTTACCGGCAGGTGTCTGTATGGCAGTAGTGTTGACTTTGTTTAGTCGACGCACTATCCAGCGGCTAACATCATTCAACGCAGAGTTGGAAAGTGAAGTCGAGGCGGCGCGTCAAACGTTACACAAGCAAATGGAAGAGCAGCAACGCTTGCGTATTGCTAACTCAAAACTTCACGAGCGCTTGAAATTAGGACGTGAGCTTCATGACGGTTTAGGAAGTTCGCTGGTGAGTGCCATTGCTCGTATGGAAAGGCATCAAGGCACTTCTCAGCATAATACTAAAACGCATCGAATTGCTCTCGCGACACTCAAGCTGCTGCGTAATGATCTCCGGCATATTATTGATAATGCTTTTACCTCCTCACAGCAAGCCTCCTCAGAGCCAGGGCCATGGATTGCCCCTATAAGGCAGCGTTACAGTACATTATTTGATGAACTGGACATGCGTTTGATTTGGTGTATCCCGACCAAGTGGCACCAGCCCCCCACTGCAGAGCGGTGTATGGCACTGGCACGCATTATGGAAGAAGCACTTACCAACATTATCAAGCATAGCCGAGCCAAAACGGCACGTATTACCATACGCCAAAATAGACATAACATCTTTTTGGCGATTGAAGACGATGGCATTGGCTTTGATGTGTCGCTAGTGAAAGAGGCCGGTTTTAGCGTTGGTATTCAAAGTATGCAAATTCGTGCCAAGGGGCAGTCAGGACATTTATGGTCCCACTCTCACCCTGGTATTACTCGCTTAGTAGTACGACTGCCGAATAAGGAAGTTTTGGGCACTAAGCGCTGGAGTGACGAGTCGCTGGAACATCCTGGTGCCGTGCATAGTTAATGCTGTCTTATTGTTGATTTTGTAGTGTCAAAGAGGCAACTCCGCTAGTGGATATCGTCCCTATGCATCGCGAGTCGCCTACTTTTCTCTAAAACTTTTCGTTGGTTTTCGGTAACAGCCTGGGCTGCGTGGATCAGTCGTATTCGGCAAGATTTAACGGTCTCAAAGCCTTGCTATCTTGTACTGAGAATGATCAGAAACGATAGCTTGTTGAAGCCCAGACGGTAGGGGTGCGCTGCTGGTTATCAGCCTGGGCATCGCCGCCATCCAATTTCCATGCGCTACTGACATTTAGGCTAATGCGTTCATGTTGATAGCGCAGCCCGATACCGGCTCCCGAAAGCGACCGTGTGTCATCATCGTTATCGCCTCCAGGGGTGCGTCCGCCATCTACAAATACATACGGCACCATGCTGTTGCCTACATGGTAACGAGCCTCTAGTTGAGCTAGCCAGCCACGACTATCCGACCCTTCGCCAACGGGATAAGCGCGTACTCCGTATGGCCCTCCTAAAGAGAAACTTTCAGAGCCGTCAAGACTATCAACATCTGCCCACTGGGCATTGACGCGGCCATATATTTCAAAACCACTGCCTAGTGCTTGAACCCTGGCTGCGTCCAGCGTTATGTAAGTAAAGCCGTAGTCAGCATCGTCCAATCCAGTTTTTGCTTGGGAGAGTGTGCCAGGTGCCAGTGTCACTGTGCCGTAGGTAACACCCCCTGCACCTAAAGCATCCCGGTGATCAAAACGTATACCCAATGGTAAGCTATGGCTACTAGTGGCTTGGCGATAGTTAAAGAGATCAATATCATCGTGCAGGTCTTTATAGAGATATCGTGCGCTTAATGACACATTAGACTGTTGGCTTCGTACTAGTGGATAGTAGACACCCATAGAATAAGCGTCCGCTGTGCCGGTATACCCTTCAAATCCTTTACCGAGAGCATAATCGGTATAAGCATAACTTAGTTCACCGCGCAGACCGCTGGTACCCAGTGGGCTTGAATAGCGTAAATCGCCTAACCAGGTACTCTCGTTGGAGTAAAGGCTAGTGAGGCTTAACTCGTCGCCCAACGTCGCTAAATGATGTGCTGAAAGGCTAACTCGGCCACGGTATTCCCCGGAAAAACGGCTACCGTGGTTATCAGCTCCAATGCTACCCATAATACGCTGACGGCTATGCACTTGAACCTCCAAATCGCCCTCACCCAGGTCGGTGCCAGGGCGCATAATAGGGGTGAACGATACTCCTGGCAGGTCACCCAAAAGCAGCACTCTACGCTCCAAAGAAGTAGACTCAATAGGCATGCCTGTACGTAAAGAGGATAACCAGGGGCTGGTAGCCGCGGCTAGAGTAGGGTCATCGCTGGTAGCCGTCACTTGACCATAGCGCCCTTCAACTACCTGAAGCTCAAGTATGCCATTATCCAGTGATTGTGCAGGAATAAGGGCTTGTGCAAAAGAATAGCCGTTATCGCGGTAATGCTGGCTGATTCGGTTAGCAATCGCCTGAATGCCCGCCAGATCCTGTGGGCGATTTATCTGATCTTGAACAAGTTGGAGAAGCTCGCTGGTGGTGAAGTGGCTATTACCTCTAAAGCGAATACTGTTCAAACTGATTTGCTGTCCACCTGGGGTAGCCTCAGCAAGCGGCTGCCCTTGGAGGTTCAACTGAACCGTTGAAGATTGAGGGCCAGCAGTGCGGGGCTCGCTTTGTTGCAATATCTGCCCTGCATCGGGCGGTAGTTGAGCGAAAGCGCCACCGCTCATTAACAAGTAAGTGCAAAGAGACAGATTGTATTTTAATCGATTAGCTGGTCGAAAGAGGGGGCTGGTGTAGGCCCGTGAGTAGCGCTGTTTCATTCAGTACTCCATCTAAGTTGTTCAGCCAGCAACATATTGGCGAGACTATTTTTGGTAGAAATTCCTGGCTCCGAAATGGCTTGCCAAACACCCTTGCGATGGTTCCAGGCGATACGGTAACAACGATTCATAAACACGGCTTCCAGGTGATTCCCGTGGTTCATCATCGCTGTGTATGAAAAACGGGGATAACAGTGATGAGAGGTACTTATAAACTCCGCACCCATGTAGGCAGAATTTAAGCAGGTACTCCCGTCTATCGTTATCCCTGTAATTAGGTATATTGAGGTTAAAACCTGAAAAGGAATTACCCGCGATGAGGCTGCTTGGTCGCGGGTAATTCAGTGGCGTCCCTTTGCCAGTCTTCATAAGGGACGCCGTATTCTGGTTAGTGCTCGTCCTCGCTGTTGTTAGATAATTGAATACCGTGTTGGATGACCACCAGCGGCATAGTGCCATCCTGGACGTTATCGAGAGTCGTGGCACGCGCATTATTGCTCGCGGCGTTAGCCATTTCCTGTTGCAACATGTTGATGGCAACCTGAGCACGCCAATCAGGGTGACCCTGTTCCGGCTCGGGCTCGGGCTCGGGCTCGGGCGTTGGCGTTGGCTCAGGTTCAGGCGTTGGCTCAGGTTCAGGCGTTGGCTCTGGCTCAGGTGTTGGCTCTGGCTCAGGTGTTGGCTCTGGCTCAGGTGTTGGCTCTGGCTCAGGTGTTGGCTCTGGCTCAGGTGTTGGTTCTGGTTCTGGCTCAGGCGTTGGTTCTGGCTCAGGTTCTGGCGTTGGCACTGACGCTATGACTAGCTCGCCAGGCTCGAAGGTAATCGCGTAATTGGTATTGTGGTTGTCCGTTACCGTGCCCTGTTGGATCGTGTATTGGCCTGCCCCTTCTCCTGCATCACGTTCGAGCTGGCCTGCGAGGTGTTCACCTTCGGCGAGGCCACAGTCGGCGCTAAGCGCGCCGCAACCGGCTTGCCAGGTCAACTCGGGGTCAGGGCTATTTTCGGTTTTACGCTGATGGTCAGCGGTGACGGTCACGGGTCGGCGTTGGACGGTCAGGGTGCCGTCCACAAAGGTCAGGTCGTAGTTGCCATCGGTGCCGCTGGCGGTGTGCGTGTAGGTACCGGCGTCGGTGCCGCTGCCGCCGGTGGTGGTTACGTCTGCCAGCACGCTGGCGTTTTCACCACCCACCAGGCCGGTGGCGGTAAAGCCGCTGACGTTTTGCAGGCCGCCGTTGTAGGTGGTTGTGTTGCTATTGGCGGTAACGGTGGCCGTTGCCTTGTCGATGGTTAAAGCACCGTCCACAAAGGTCAGGTCGTAGTTGCCATCGGTGCCGCTGGCGGTGTGCGTGTAGGTACCGGCATCGGTACCGCTGCCGCCGGTGGTGGTTACGTCAGCCAGCACGCTGGCGTTTTCACCACCCACCAGGCCGGTGGCGGTAAAGCCGGTCACGTTCTGGCTGCCGCCGCTGTAGATGGTCGTGTCGCTATTGGCGGTAACGGTGGCCGTTGCCTTGTCGATGGTTAAAGCACCGTCCACAAAGGTCAGGTCGTAGTTGCCATCGGTGCCGCTGGCGGTGTGCGTGTAGGTACCGGCGTCGGTGCCTCCTGAAGGGCCCAGCGAGACCAGCTGGTTGATAGGCACGGTGTGGAAGCGCTGCAAGGCGTTGAGCTAACGTGTACTAATGGCCCGTGAGGCTTGACCCTATAACACCCAAGGGGTCTGGTCGTAGTGATAATGAAAACCGGATACGCGAATCAAGCCCAACGTGACACACGAAGGACTTGATAGGAAAGAGACGACACAAAGCATCAGTTACATGTTCAGCATGATATACATGACCAGTTACGCCTGACGACCATAGCACGCGTGAACCACCTGATCCCATGCCGAACTCAGAAGTGAAACCGCTTAGCGCCGATGGTAGTGTGGGGTCTCCCCATGCGAGAGTAGGTCATCGTCAGGCACTTATTTAACAAAGAACCCAGCCCATCAGCTGGGTTTTTTGTTTGCGCGGAAGAAAATCAATTAGGGACGTTCCCAAGTCACTGCACCGTCATTCCCGAGTGAGGTTATCGGGAATCCACCTTGACCTTGACCTGCAGCAGCCCGAAACCCCAATTCAACATGGATTCCCGCTAAGGGCCTGCGGGAATGACGAGGGCGGTGCGGAGGTATAACAATGTGGCCACCTCCCGAAGCGTGCACCGCACGTCATGCTCAAGTCGCCACACGTCATTCCTGAGCCACTGAACCGTCATTCCCGAGTGGGGTTTATCGGGAATCTACCTTGGCCAGCAGCAGCCCGAAACCCCAGCTCAACATGGATTCCCGCTAAGGGCCCGCGGGAATGACGAGGGCGGCGCGGAGGGCTGGGGATAGTCATCGTCAGGCAATTATTAAAAAAAACCAGCTTCAGTTGAAGCTGGGGTTTTTTGTTGGTCGCTGATAATGTTTTAAGCGCATCAAGCAGATAAATTATCGCTACTAATCTCACTACTTAGAAAGCATTTGAAAGAAAGTGCTATGATGCGGCGATTAGCGGGGGCATTTTATTCTGAATAGATGTTCACCTATGACATGAAATTACTTTCGAGGTGAAAGGGTGAGTGAAACAGTACCCACATCGTGGCTTGTCTATTGCCGCCCAGGGTTTGAAAGCGACGCTCTGGCTGAAATGCAACACCACGCCAAACAGCACGAGGTGAGTTGCGAACCTGCACAAGGCGAAGGTTGGGTGAGTTTAACGCGCTTAGATAAAGATCCGATTAATGATTTGCATCGTAAAGCGGCGTTTAAGCAACTTATTTTTGCTCGCCAAAGTCTAGCTGCACTGCCTGCGCTCACGCTGTCCCGAGATGATAGGCTTACGGCTATTCTCGATCAGGTAAAGTCGAGTCGTTGGAGTTTTGAAGAAATTTGGCACGAAACGCCAGATACCAATGATGGCAAAGCATTGGCAGGCTTAATTAAAGCGCTGACTAAGCCATTGCAGAGTATGCTAAAAAAACGGGGCGCACTGCGCGGTAAAGCCGGTGCACGTCGTTTACATATTTTCTGGACGGATGGTGATCGTGTTCAGTTGGGTATGAGTTTTCCTGACAATCGAAGTGAGCTGATTAATGGTATACGCCGCCTACGTTTCCCATCTCGTGCACCAAGCCGATCAACGCTGAAGTTAGAAGAGGCATGGCATGAGTTTATTCCACGAGAAGAGTGGGATACACGGCTTGCGGATCATATGCAGGCAGCAGATTTAGGGGCCGCCCCAGGTGGTTGGACTTGGCAGTTAGTCCAGCGTGGCATGTATGTTTATGCCATTGATAATGGGCCAATGGACAAGCAGCTAATGGCTACGGGGCAGATAGATCATCTTAAAGAAGATGGATTTACTTGGGAACCGCCGCAACGAATGGATTGGCTAGTTTGTGATATCGTCGATAAGCCTGTGCGCGTGTTAGCAATGGTGGAAAGATGGTTAACTCGGAAATGGTGTCGAGAGGCAATTTTTAATTTAAAACTGCCCATGAAGAAACGCTGGGACGAGGTTAATCGCTGTATTAGCACTTTGGAAGATGCGTTGGAAACGGCGGGAGTGCGCGCTACGATTACATGTCGCCACCTCTACCATGATCGGGAAGAAGTGACGGTTCATGTAAGGCTCGCTCACTAATTTAAAGGTCGGCGGAGTAACGTAAGGGTGTTAACAGCCTGGTTCGTACACGCGGACAGTTTCGTCTTCTGTTAACAGAGGTAGAATGCTCTGCATGGCCGCTGCACGTGCTTCACTTGAATGCCACTCTTTCCAAGCCCGAAGGTCGCGCCATTTGGTAATCATCAGGCGGCGATCTGTATGGCCAAGTTCGACGAGCGTTTCTCCACCGACAAATCCTCGTACGCCAAGTGAAACGCGCATTGCTTCGCGGGCAGCCAGTTCATATTCTTCTTCCAGGCCAGGCATAATACGCCGTTCAATGATTACTTTGATCATGCTGTCTGTTTCCTAAACGAGATTGTAGATGACTGATAATACGTATGACCCAAGTGCCTTTGATGCATCGTTAGACACAACGGGTTTATATTGCCCTGAACCTATTATGTTAATGCATAATAAGGTGCGTGATATGACGCCAGGGCAGGTGTTGAAGGTAATAGCGACAGACCCTGCAACGACTCGCGATGTGCCAAAATTTTGTCAATTTTTGGGACACCAGCTACTGCAGCAAGAGGAGTCTGATGACCACTACGTGTATTTTATTCGCCTAGCGTAAAGCTTCTGCAGCTATGCGAGGCTAGCCATTAATATTGGCTTTAGGCTCTGGCTTTGATTGGGTAGCCTCGCAAGTGCTTAGTTAAGATCACCCCTCTTTATTTGGAACAACCATCATCGCCAAAGCTTCCAGTGTCGCAGGGTCTTCATCCATTATGCGGTTAGCGATATGGCGTTGAAAAAAGTAAACCGTGCGATGGCGAGAGTGGGCATCGTAAAGGCACTTATCGCCCAGTAGGATGGGGGACATCGTGGCTTGCTGTTCATCGGCAAGAACTGCTTCAACGCTTCCATCGCTATAGAGGCGCCATCCATAGACTTGCTTCATATTCCAGGGTGCATCGGGATGATTCATGCATAAAGCATGAGTGCCAAGGGTGTCTGGAAGCTGTTGAATCAGCGTAACCTCTCCTGACGCTTCATACTCGAAGTAACTGGCTGAGGCCATTAGCTCGTCGTATTTATGATCAGGAGGAAGGGCGAAAATTTCTTCAGTTTCTGGATCGCGGTAGCCAATAAACTGGCCATTTTCATGGCTGTCGAGTTCATGACAAGCAGCGAGCTTTTCCATCCATGGCACAAGGCCAATGATGTTACCGTTCTCTTGCAGCCCCCAGGCCAAAATAGGTAGGCCGTAATACGTGTCGGGACTCGCAGCGAGCTGGTAGACCATCTCTAACCCATCTAGCTCAGGGGCTAGGCGGATCAAACATTTTTGCGCCTGCTGACGCTGACGCACGGTTTCCAGGTCGATGACCTGGGCAGAGCGGGGTGACAGGGATGCGCCCATAATGTCCCTCCTTGTGCTGCGTGGTCACGACATCGGTAAACAGCGTATGCTGCCTACCACTTAGTTCACCAATAGCACAGGTTGCCCAGAAGGTTAAGGGGGTTTGTGATTTTTAATTATCGGAGCAGCTAGTAAATTGATCTCGCAGCGCTTGGTGTTGTGCTTTTACTTGTCGGAGCTGCTGCCAGGGAGCCTGCGGGTTATTCAATGATAACCAGGTGTTCTGATAGTTTTTAACCGCTTCAGGTGGCGTTATTTGGTGCGCATTAATTAGTCGGTTAATTGCTGTAAGCCACTTGAGGGAAATCTGCTCAACTTGATTAAATCCTGCTGGAAGGTCATCTTGCAGGCATTCGCTAGTGGTTAAGCGCGTTGACTCAAGTGCTATGTTTGCCTCCGTTAAGCGTTGGTGGGCGAGTAACAGTGTGCGTAAAATTTCTGCTGTTAATGGCCTCTCTTGCAGCGCTTTAAGGTGGTTTTCAAGTGCTGAAGAGTCCTGTTGCCATGCTTGGCTAAATTGGTGCGTCACCATTCGCTCAAGGTAATCAACGGCAACCAGTTGATTGTCAATATTAGGTAGTTCAGCGCTGTTTAGGGGGGCACTTGCTCGGGAAAAGCTTTTTTCCCACTCTTCAGAATCAAAAATGGCATTCCAGCTGACCGCTGGTAGCTGTTCTGTCTTAAGCTCAGTTAGTTCAGCCAACCGCGCCTTATTGTCATCACTTAGGCCGTCAGGAACATCACTGTTCCAGCAGGCACTTAGGCGTTGCCATAGTGCGCGTTCGTAAAGCCAGTGCTGGCTAGGGGGAGCAACGCGCCCCAACTGATTGTTCCGCGCTGCAATGAGTGATGTTATCTGACACTCACGTAACGCATAGATATTGAGCATACCCTCTCGGGTTTCAGGAATATTGAATAGCCGCTCTCGACGTTCAGGAAATTTACCAATATTAGGTGGAGGGTGACGCTCAATATCGGCAATTGCAAGGTCGCTAGTGAGCTGTTGGTGATACTCTACCCAGGGCTGTTCAGCACCATTGTTTCCGCAGCTCACTAGTAGCAAGCTGGCACTGGCAGTCAGCCATAATATAGGTTGTGGGTAGAGCGCCATTGCTTACTCCTGTTGGCTAATCCACTTTAACCGCCAAGCAAGTAATAGTGCGGCTGTGCTGAGCCCCGCAATCAGGCCCATCCAGTAACCATGGACCCCCAGTGGGCCAGACATACCGCCTAGACCGTGAGTTCCCAGCCAGTGACCACCGCCTAAACCGACAATCCAGTAAGAAAGTACGGTAATGACCATCACGATTCGGGTGTCTTTATAACCTCGTAATGCACCTGCTAAGTTGACTTGAAGTGAATCGGATAGCTGGAAAATGACTGCCAGGGATATGATGGTGAGCGCCAAAGCCTGGATGTCGGTATTGGAGGTGTACAACGCAATCACCGGCACCGCTGTAAACCAAAGTAATGTACTGTTGATGACGGCCACAATGACACTGATCACGATACCGTTCCAAGCGACAGTGCGCGCCATAGCAGAACGTTGTTGGCCCAATGTATTACCAACACGTACGGTAAGTGCCATGCTCAATGACATCGGCAGCATAAACAGAATAGACGTGAAGCTTAGGGCAATTTGGTGAGCCCCGACTGTGACCTCTCCGAAACTGGCAATAAACAAGGCTATCAGGGTAAATAACGTCACTTCCACGAAAATAGCCACACCGATGGGCATACCCACTACGACAAGCTCGCGGATGCCGGACAGTGTTGGTGGGGTTAGCGTTTGCCAAATTGAGACGCTTTGATAGGCGTGTCCTTTACGGGTATAGAGGGCCATTGCAACGGCCATTGTCCACATCGAGAGTGCTGTAGCGATGCCGCAGCCGAATGCGCCTAGTGCCGGTAGCTGTTGCAGAGCGCTGGGTAGTCCATCACCCAATAGGTTAACTAAGCCATCACCGCCATAGATAAGTAAATAGTTACTGGGAATATTAACGGTTAGCCCCACCAAACTAATCCATAACGCGGGCCGGGTGTGATTCATGCCATCTGAAAAGGCTCTAAGCGCCTGAAACAAGGCGATTCCGGGCATGCCGAAGGCAACCGCGGAAAGGTAGGCAGCAGACTCTCTTGCAACCGCTGGAGGAACCCCCATAAGTTCGAAGATAGGTGTCACGACTGTCCACAGCAATACAGCGGCAGTGAGCCCGAGTACTAATGCGACCCACAATGCCTGGTGAACCGCAGGGCGAATATCACTGTTTCGCTTGCCACCCAAAAGGTGCGCCACGATAGGCGTAAGGCCCATTAATGTACCGGTCATAAATAGCATCAGTGGCATCCACAGGCTTGAGCCAACCGAAACGGCAGCTAAGTCGGTGGCGTTATGCCTGCCGGTCATGATGACGTCGACCACGCTCATACCCGCCTGCGCGAGTTGAGCACCACAGATGGGTAGTGCTAACGCTACCAACGTGCGTGTTTCTGGCCAATAGATGGATTTTATATTGCTAGTAAAGCCGCCCACGGTATGTTTCCTGTTTAGCAAAGTGACCCAACAAAAGCCGATAGAGTAGCAGGAGTTACTAGGATCTCGGTAGCTGTCTAATGATTTGCCATCTCTTTATCATCTGGACAAGGCGCGGGTATACTTTACGAAATGAACGACGACGTAGGTATATAGTGACTCAAGAGCAGGAGCGTTGGACGCTTCACGACATAACGGCGCTGTTTGATGGTGTGTTTTTAGCACGCTATCAGACGCGATTAATCAAAGGTGGCGATGAACCCCTATATCGCCCAGCTACATCTGAAACACCTTATCATCAGGTGATTTTTGCGCGCGGTTTTTTTGCTAGTGCGCTGCACGAGATCAGCCACTGGTGCATCGCAGGAGAGAAGCGTCGACAGCTGGAAGATTACGGGTACTGGTACTTGCCTGATGGGCGCGACGCCCAGCAGCAGCACGCCTTCGAACAAGCGGAGATTGCCCCGCAGGCGCTGGAAAAGCTGTTTACCCACGCCTGCGGACGCACATTCCACGTTAGTGTCGATAATCTAGGTGGGGACGTTGAGGTTGATCGAGATGCGTTTGCCAACAAAGTAGAGGCCAGAGCAGCACGTTATTTAGCAGAGGGGCTGCCATTGCGTGCCAACGCTTTCTTTATCGCATTGACACGCTATTATCAGCATCAAGATACCTTGGTGCAGGCCATTAAACAGGGGCAGCGAGAACTTGACGTGGCGCTGGTCGCGTCGGCTTAGTCTTTCTCGGTAAGCTGTTTGTGAAGCGTTAGCATTACTTCAATTTCGTGCTCGGGCCGCATCGGTTCGAGCCCCATGTCGTTAAAAATTTCGCTGCGTAAGCGGTGCCAATCTCTCGCGCTAATCGCTTCATAAAGCACCTGTGCCGGCGCTAATTCAACAAAAGGATCCAAGCCATAGGTGTCAAAGAGTCGAGCCAGCGCTGCTTCATCCTCGCCGTTATCGCTGGTATACAGCGTAGCCGAGAAGTGATCGGTCTCTAGTTCACGTATGACATCCAAAGGGCTGACGCCGAGGCTTTCTAGCTCTTCAATGCTATAAGACCCCATCACGTTCGTGTCTTCACTGATCCAGCTATCGTCAGGCTGAATGAGTGTTTGCTTAATGCGACCATCAGGTAGAGACCAGGCAATAGCCAGCGGCAAGCCGTCATCTTCGCCCGTCTCAATGGCAATAAATCCTGGGTAATCAGCCACGCTTCGCTCCTTTTAAGCTTCCGCATCAAGGCGGAAAAAATGCTGGGCAGTGCGGGTTGTTGCGTTCCCCAGCTCGGTTTCAGTCACGTCATGCCACTGGGCAATCTCTCTTACAATCCATGGTAGCAAGGCTGGCTCGTGACGGCGTCCTTTTAGTTTGGCTGGAAGATTGCGAGGCAGCAGGTAAGGACAGTCAGTCTCTACCATTAACCTTTCTAACGGAATATCTTTCACTATTGAGCGAAGGTGATGACCTCTGCGCTCATCACAAATCCAGCCGGTTAAGCCAATATGAAGATCTAAATCGAGATAGCCGTGCAGCGTATCTCGGTCAGCGGTGAAACAGTGAATAACGGCTTGGCTGATGTCGTCTCGCCAGCTATACAGCATTTCACGCATTCGTTGCCCCGCGTCGCGTTCGTGCAAAAATAGCGGTAAGCCACTTTCAGCAGCGAGCGCCAACTGAGCTTCGAACGCTCGCTCTTGCTCGTGAGGCGTTGAAAAATTGCGATTAAAGTCCAGTCCACACTCGCCCACGGCAACCACTTCAGGTTTTTGATGAAGCGCTTTCAACTGGCGCGCCACATCACTATTCCACCCGCTAGCATCGTGTGGGTGAACCCCGGCAGTGGCATATATGCCTGGGGTCTGTTTAGCCAGCTCTACGGCTTGCTCAGCGTGTTCAATATCAGTACCCGTCACTATTAAGGTAGCTACATTGGCCGCTTTCGCCCGTGCAATGACATCAGCTAAATCACGCTGAAAGCTCTCGTGAGTCAGGTTAGCGCCGATATCCACCAAGGGGGCACCAGAGCGAAACTGCAGCGCCTCGGGTAAAAAACTATCCACAGCACTTGTCGCCAAGCGTCACACTCCCAGTGTCAGTTAAAGATTCGATAGCAGCCAGCTCCCGTTAATTATTTAGCCAGCTGTAAAACGCCATTGTAACGCTGGAGAGTAACAACGACTAATGGTCTATCCCGGGTAGGTGTCTCAATCGAATGGCACGAATTGCAAAAAAACTGGCTCGATAGGTAAACAGTAAAGCGGTTTTTACTTTTAACATGAGGATGAAGCATGAAATAAATCGGGCTTAAGGCTCTTTTAATAACAACAATAGACAGGTGAAAAGCATGCATCTATCACGTCATTGCGCTATTTCTGCGCTATCGGCTGCGGTCATTACGGCTAGCTATGCCCCCAGCGTGGCCGCCAGTGAAGGTATTTCAGATAATGAAATCCGCATTGGTTATCTAGCTGATATGTCGGGCGTTTATCGCGACCCCATAGGCCCATTAGGGCAAGATGCCATTGAGATGGCGATTGAGGATATTGGCGGCAGCGTACACGGTGCCCAAGTTGTCGTCTTTAGCGCTGATGATCGCAATAGCCCTGACGTTGGCTCAAGCGTGGTGCGTGAATGGATTGATGAACGCAATGTCGACATGGTCACTGGCCTAGTGGCTTCATCGGTTACATTAGCAGCAGTAGGCTTGTTAGAAGAGGCGGATAAACTTGGCTTAGTGAACGGTGCTGTTTCTTCCAGTGTCACTAACGAGCACTGCTCTCCTAACCATATCCACTGGGTTTACGATACCTGGGCGATGTCTAACGGTACGGCCAAGGCAATTACTCAGGAAGGCTATAAAAACTGGTATTTGCTCAGTGCCGACTATTCGTTTGGCCATGCACTTGAAGCGGATGTAGAGCGAGTGGTCACCGAAAACGGTGGAACGATAGTCGGTAGCGCGCGCCATCCCTTCCCGAACAGTGACTTTTCCTCTTTCATGCTGCAAGCCCAGGCATCGGGTGCTGATGTAATTGCGCTCAATAATGCCGGTGGAGACACCATCAATGCGGTGCAAACGGCAGGCGAATTTGGCATTACTCAAGCCGGGCAGATTCTAGCAGGCATGGTGCTGTTCAGTACTGATATACGCAGCATTGGATTGGAGAGCGCTCAAGGACTGCAGTTCACTAAAGCATGGTATTACGACTTAAATGATGAAACGCGTGCCTGGGCAGAGCGTTTCCGTGAGCGCACCGGCAGCATGCCGACCATGGTGCATGCAGGGCTCTATTCCAGCACCCGCCACTATTTAGAAGCCATAGAGGCAGCGGGAACAGACGACACGCAAACCGTTCGTCAGCAGATGGCCGATACCCCCATTAACGATATTTTTGCAACGAACGGCTACATTCGTGAGGACGGCCGTATGGTGCATGACATGTATCTCGTTGAAGTGAAAACACCGGAAGAGTCAGCTGATGAGGATGACCTCTTCAGAGTTGTGCGCACTATTCCCGCCGAGGAAGCATTCCGGCCACTTTCTGAAAGCGTTTGCCCACTCGTCAACAATTCGTAAAACGCTGAAGCCCTAACAACACATAACAATAAGGACTTGGCATGGAACAGACACCCTTAATTCACCGTAATACGATTGGCGCTGCGCTAAACCGCAGCGCTCGCAAATATTCTCACCAGCTTGCGTTAACGTTTGGTGAACGAACCTGGAGCTATCAATCGCTTAACAATGCCGCTAACAGCGTAGCTAGTGGCTTGTTAGCGGCCGGTCTTTCTCCTGGGGATCGGTTGGCGGTATACGGTAAAAACTCAGATGCCTATGTCATTGCCTGGCTTGCTGCCACTAAAGCGGGCTTAGTACATGTGCCTATTAACTTTGCGCTAAGTAGTGATGAACTGCGCTATATCCTTGAGCAGTCCGGGGCGAAAGGAGTGCTAAGCGATAGTTCGCTAGCTGACAAAGTGCAGCAGGCAACCCAAGGGTTAGCATTAACGGTCAATGGAACACTGCATGCTGATCAACAAGATAGTCAGTTAGGTCGTTTTGATGTCTTGGCTTATGTGCATTCCTCGCCATCAACAAGGGAGCCAGCGGTCGCAGTAGAGGGAAGCAGCTTGGCGCAGCTGCTCTATACCTCTGGCACAACCGCAGCGCCTAAAGCGGCAATGATGACCCACCAAGCGCTGATGGCGGAATATATGGCCTGCATGGTGGAGTTGGATATCAAGGGAAGTGACGCCATGTTGGCCGCTCTTCCGCTTTACCACTCCGCACAAATGCATGTTTTTTTGATGCCGGCTTTACTACTGGGCGCCCCCATTCATTTGCTTGAAGCACCGCTTCCGGATAGCTGTCTGGCGACGATTACCAAACAAAAAATCGTATCGTTCTTTGCGCCGCCCACGGTGTGGATCAGCTTGCTACGTCATCCTGACGTTGATCAGTTCGATTTAACCACACTCAAGAAAGCGTACTATGGCGCCTCGATCATGCCGGTGCCTGTGTTGGAAGAGATGCAGCAGCATTTCTCCGATGTTGGTTTATATAACTGCTACGGGCAGAGTGAAATTGCCCCCTTGGCAACGGTATTACGCCCAGAAGAGCATGCTGAGCGTCCTGCGTCGGCGGGGCGACCGATACTTACGGTGGAAACACGCATTGTTGATTTGGAAATGAACGATGTTCCCTCGGGTGAGCATGGCGAGATTGTCCATCGTTCGCCGCAGTTAATGACGGGCTACTGGGATAAGCCGGAGATGACCGCTGAGTCTTTCCAAGGCGGCTGGTTTCACTCTGGTGATGTGGGCTACTTCGATGAAGCAGGCTACTTATATGTCGTGGACCGGATTAAAGACGTTATCAATACGGGGGGCGTGCTGGTTGCCAGCCGTGAGGTGGAAGAGGCGCTGTTTAAGCACTCGGCTGTTTCGGAAGTAGCGGTGGTGGGGCTACCTGACGAAAAGTGGATTGAAGCGATTACCGCCGTCGTTGTGGTGAAAGAGGGGCAAGTGGTTAGCGAGGATGAACTCATCCTTCATACAAAAAGCTTGATTGCACCCTACAAAGTTCCTAAGCGTGTGGTGTTTGCAGAGGCTCTACCAAAAAGCACCGCAGGTAAAATTCTTAAACGTCACCTGCGCCAAGACCTAAAGGAGTGAGCATGGACGAGCAAACACAAGCGCTGTTTCATGACATGATCAGCCGCTGCTTAGCGCAGCAAGTAGCGCCTTTCTATGACCAGTGGGAAGCGGACGGTGAAATACCGCGCTCTTTATGGCTAGCGCTGGGTGCCGCTGGTCTATTGGGGATTGATCTTGATGAGACCTATGGTGGCTCAGGTGCCGATATTGCCATCACCCAATTGGCACTGGAGGAGATGTCTCGGCAAGGGTTTGGTGGGCTAGCCAGCGCTTACAATATTCACGCCAATATCGTGATGCCTTACCTGCAAAATTTAGCCACTGATGAACAGCGCGAAACCTGGCTTCCCCGCATGGCAAGCGGGGAGTGGTTGGGGGCGATTGCCATGAGCGAGCCGCATGCTGGCAGCGACCTGGCGGCGATGAAAACCCGCGCCACCAAAACAGCCGATGGGTGGCTGCTTAACGGCAGCAAGCTGTTTATTACCAATGGCCAAGTAGCCGATCTCGTTATTGTCTGTGCAAAAACAGACCCCAGTGCAGGTGCAAAAGGGGTCTCGCTGTTTTTGGTCGATACGTCACTTCCCGGTTTTTCTCGTGGCAAGCCCATTAAGAAAATTGGCCAGCACGCCAGCGATACGGCAGAACTAGCATTTGACCAACTGCAACTGCCTAACAGTGCCTTATTAGGGGAAGAGGGCGCTGGGTTTCGCTATCTAATGCAAGAGCTGCCCCGGGAGCGCTTAGGCGTAGGTGCGCAAGCGCTTGGCGCGGTAGAGGGCGCGTTGGCATTAACGCTTGATTACGTTACCCAGCGTCACGCATTTGGTCAGCGCGTGGCCGACTTTCAAAATACCCGCTTTACGCTGGCTGAGATCAAGGCACAGCTGGATGTCGCGCGTGCCTACTTTGATCAGTGCGTTAATAAGTACCGCCACGGCACGATGACAAGTACCGAAGCCGCGATACTCAAATTACAGCTTAGCGAGCTGCAGTGTCGTGCTGTTGATCGGTGCCTTCAGCTGTTTGGTGGTTATGGTTATACCCATGAGTATCCCATTTCACGCTTCTATTTAGACGCACGTGTGCAAACTATTTACGCCGGTAGTTCTGAGATTATGAAAGAAGTGGTCGCACGCTCGCTGTTGGGCAAAGTGGCTTAAGCGCTTTTCTTAAGTACTTTTCTTAAGCCCTTTTCTTAAGTCCTTTTCCGCTGTGCGTCATTACTAAGGAGAGATTATGCAACTGGATAGCGTTGTTATTGTAAGCGGTGCTCGTACCGCTATTGGCGGGTTTGGTGGGTCGCTCTCATCTCTTGCGCCCCATGAGTTAGGTACTATCACTGCTCAGGAAGCATTGCGCCGTGCGGGCATTGCTGGCGCTGATATCGACCACTCTGTGTATGGCCATATTATTACCACTAGCCCAGAAGATGCCTATCTTGCCCGTCATATCGCGTTGAGTGCGGGAGTGCCGAAAGAAGCCGGTGCCTTTAATGTTAACCGGTTATGTGGTTCCGGCGTGCAGGCAGTGATATCCGCTGCGCAGCAAATCGCTCTGGGCGACAGCCGCTTAGCATTGGCAGGTGGGGCTGAGTCGATGTCGCGGGGTGCTTATCTACTGCCGCCTCAAGCACGCAATGGCATACGCCTAGGCGATGCCAATATCCAGGATCTTACCCTCGGCATTCTTAGTGATCCATTTGGCAGCGGACATATGGGCATGACCGCTGAAAATATCGCCAAGCAGTATGGCTTAAGCCGCGAGCAGCTAGATCAGTTTGCGGTGGATAGCCATCGTAAGGCGGCAAAAGCCATTGCAGAAGGGCGTTTTGACGCGCAAATCGTGCCTGTTGAGGTGACAAAAGGAAAACAGACGGTTTCCTTTGCCCGTGATGAGCATGTGCGAGAAGGCGTTGAGTTAAGCGATTTAGCACGGCTTAAACCGGCCTTTAAAAAAGAGGGAGTGGTTACGGCAGGCAATGCCTCTGGGATCAACGATGGCGCAGCGACCTTGGTGCTGGCGCATGCTGATGAAGCACAGCAGCGCAATTTAACGGTTAGGGCGCGACTGCGCGTGGCAACCACCGCCGGTGTGGAGCCTTCGGTAATGGGGTTAGGGCCAATCCCTGCGGTGAAACGCTGCCTCCAGCAGGCAGGGCTGACGATCAATGACATTGATGTGATTGAGTCCAATGAAGCCTTTGCGGCACAAGCAATGGCGGTTGCCGATACGCTGGGTTTCCCAGTGGAAAAACTCAACCCGAATGGTGGTGCGGTGGCGCTCGGTCATCCAGTAGGCGCGACCGGTGCCATCTTGATCCTAAAAGCCTTACACGAATTGGAGCGACGTCAGGGCCGCTATGGTTTGATCACGCTGTGTATCGGCGGTGGGCAGGGCATTGCGCTGTTAATAGAGCGCGAATAACAAACGGTTTTCCAATAACAATCGACAGGTGTGTTTTATGTCTACGATAACGCCAAAAATACTTCCTTCTACGCCCTCTGCGACTAGCTTGCCGCTGTTAATTAGCGACTTGCTGGAGTCAGGTGTTCGAATGGCGGGGAACAACCAGATTGTTTATCGAGACCAGAGCCGTCATGACTATCAACGTTTTCGTGAGCGGGTACACCAGCTTGCCCATACGCTAACAGCACAGGGCGTTCAGGCGGGTGATGTGGTGGCGGTGCTGGACTGGGACAGCCATCGTTATTTAGAGTGCTTTTTTGCCATTCCCATGATTGGTGCCGTGCTACACACCGTCAATGTACGTTTGGCGCCTGAGCAAATTCACTACACGATGGAGCACGCTGAAGACGTCTTTGTGCTGGTACATGAGGATTTCGTACCGCTACTGGAGCCGCTGGCTGATCAACTACCTAATATACGCGGTTACCTACTTTGCCAAGAAGCGGCGAGTCAAGAAACACAAAGCACCGTCAGCACGTCGCTGCCATTAGTGGGTGAGTTTGAGGCGTTGTTAAGTGAGCAGCCAACTCATTACGAGTTCCCTATTTTTGATGAAAATGCAGTGGCTACGCTGTTCTACACCACGGGCACCACCGGCAATCCGAAAGGGGTGTTTTTTACCCATCGCCAATTAGTCCTACACACACTAGGCGAAGCCAGTACCTTCCAAGCACCGGGTTTTGAGCTGCTCAACCGTGACAAGGTCTACATGCCCATCACGCCGATGTTCCATGTGCATGCCTGGGGCGTGCCTTACACCGCCACGTTGATGGGAGCGACCCAGGTGTACCCTGGCCGCTATGAGCCGGAAATGTTGGTCAAACTGTTGGTGAACGAAAAGGTCGATTTCTCCCACTGCGTGCCAACGCTGTTAAATATGGTGGTGAGCGCTGACGCTATCGCATCGAAAAAAATTGATTTAACCGGTTGGAAGGTGCTTGTCGGCGGCAGTGCGCTAACCCAAGCCCTGGCTAGCCGTGCTTGGTCACTCGGCATTGATACACGTAGTGCCTACGGCATGTCAGAAACCTGCCCGCTGCTAACCGCTGATATTTTACCTCAGGATGTTGCCGAGGCTGATTTTGAAACGCAGCTTCCCTGGCGGTGTAAAGCTGGTTTACCCGTGCCCCTAGTGAAATTGCAGGTGGTTGATGCCAATGGAGAGCCGTTACCCCATGATGGCGTCAGTGTTGGTGAAGTGCGTGCCCAGGCACCCTGGTTAACCCAGGCGTACTACAAAGAAGAGAAACGCAGTGAAGAGCTTTGGCGGGATGGATGGCTGCATACCGGTGATGTTGGCTCGATTGATGAGCATGGTTTCTTGGCCATTAGCGACCGTATTAAAGATGTCATCAAAACCGGTGGAGAGTGGCTCTCTTCACTTGAGCTGGAAAGCTATATCAGCCAATGTCCAGGTGTCGCTGAGGTGGCGGTCATTGGCGTTACGGATGATAAATGGGGTGAGCGTCCAGCAGCGCTGGTTGTTCCCAGCGACGTCAATAACCCGCCCACGGCAGAAGAGGTACAGGCGTTTATGGAGCAGTTCGTCGAACAGGGCAGCATTAATCGCTGGGGTATTCCATCGCTGATTCGTTTCGTAGATGAAATTCCTAAAACCAGTGTGGGTAAGCTGGATAAAAAGCGCATTCGCACTGAGATATAAACGCTAGCGTTTTATGCCCGCCGTTTGCGCCTTGCGGTAAGCGGCGGGTGAATTCCCCGTCCACTGTTTAAACGCTCGGCTAAGACAAGCAAGGTCTTCAAATCCTAGTTTTTCTGCGATGGCTGTCAGTGGCTGTGTGCTGCGAGTGAGTGCTTGAATAGCATAGTCGCGACGGTATTCGTCTTTAACCGCCTGGAAATGGGTACCTTCAAGTTTCAGGTGCCTTGAGAGTGTGCGCACGGACATATGTAACGCGTCGGCCACATGCTGAACCGTGCATGAGGTGGGTAAGTGACGGCTAAGATGTTCGCGAACGCGATGAGTAATCAAACGATCTTCAAAAGAGACGTAGAACCAGTCAGCCGGTGCGCGTTGTAGAAATGCGCCAAGATGCTGTTTCGTTTGGCGTATGGGGTGGTTTAGAAACACCTTATCAAAGTAAACAGCTGTTTGCGGTTGATCAAATTTTAGCTTGCCGGGATAGAAGTAGAGATAGTCAGCACTGTGAGCGGGTTGGGCGTAGCCGCACTCCATCAGGATAGGTGGAATTTTGCGTGCGATCATCCAGGAGGCGATACCGTGAAACAGTTTCAACATCAATTCATGAATCAATATTCGACTGCCGTGAAGCGGGGCGCGTTCTTCAAGCGCCATCCGAGCAAAGTCGCCTTCAATAGTAAAGTCGTAGCCGAAATCATCCAAGAGAATCCGAAAAAACTGCGTATAGCGGTGAAGCGCAACATGCAGCGTAGGCGCATCTAGCAAGCTCAAGCACAGCAGCTTTAGCGTTCCACAGCGTAGCGGCCTGGAGAAAAAGCATGGCGTCTCATCATCTATCTCAAGGGCGAGGAGGCGGTAAAGTTCGGCAAACTGCTCAACAGTGACTCGGCCGTTCGGTGCGCTGAGTAGAAAGGGAGAAATTCCAGCAAGCTCCAGATAGCGGACAGGGGAATGATCAGTGGCGGGTAAGCCACACAGTAGTTCGTTCACAAAGTGCATTGAGACGGTAACGGTCACGATGTCAGCCCTAAACGAGTAGCTTGGCGCTACCTTGTTATTATCACGTGATGGTGGGACGTTAGCACGATGTGTCGTTTGGCTCTATAAGGGCTCTCCTTAACGCGAGCGCATGCGTTACACTGTGCGCCTCATGATGAAGGAGGACACTGCGTGACCTTGTTACGACTCGAACAGCTGCAACTCGCTTACGGCACCCAAGTACTGCTTAACCGCGCCGACCTAACGGTTGAAAAAGGCGAGCGGCTGGCGCTGGTCGGGCGCAACGGCACCGGTAAATCAACGCTATTAAAACTAGTCGCGGGCGATATTCATGCCGATGATGGTTCCATTTGGCGTGCGCCGGGCTTGAAGATTGGCGTATTGTCCCAGGAGCTACCTGAATCCTCAGGCATGACGATTTTTGACATGGTTGCTCAGGGGCTGCCGGAAGCGGGGGAATTGCTTTCTGAATACCAGCACCTGATCAATGATCCAGACCCCGACATGAATCGCATGGCCAAGCTGCAAACCCGCATCGAGGCTATCGACGGCTGGTCTTTCCATCAGAGCATTGACGTCGTACTCACTCGTTTAGGGTTACCCCCTGAAGCTGAAATGAGCGCGCTTTCCGGTGGCTGGCGCCGCCGTGTTGCGTTGGCGCGTGCCTTGGTTTCTGAGCCGGACTTGCTGCTTCTTGACGAGCCTACCAACCATCTTGATCTAGACACGATTGCTTGGTTGGAAGAGCAACTGCTGGCCTTCAACGGCGCGGTATTACTGATTACCCACGACCGTGCCTTTTTATCTAAGCTGGCCACCACGATTCTTGAGCTAGACCGAGGCAAGCTTGGTCGTTATCCCGGTAACTATGCCGAGTATCAAGAGCGTAAGCAGCACGAGCTAGAAGTAGAAGCGCGGGAAAATGCGCTTTTCGATAAAAAACTGGCCCAAGAAGAAGTCTGGATTCGTCAAGGCGTCAAAGCGCGGCGTACACGCAACGAAGGGCGTGTGCGTGAGCTTGAGCAGATGCGTTTGGAGCGTAGCCAGCGACGTGAACGTCAGGGGACTGCCAACCTCACTGTCGACAGCGGCGAGCGTACTGGTAAGCGGGTAGTCGAGCTGAAAGGCGTAACACAGCGCTTTGGTAATGATGTCATTCTGCGTGATGTAAATCTTGAAGTGATGCGCGGCGACCGCATTGGTTTCCTTGGTCGCAACGGTGCAGGTAAAACAACGCTGCTGAAAATCTTGCTAGGCGAGCTTGCTCCAACAGAAGGTAGTGTTCAGTTGGGGACCAATTTAAAGGTCGCTTATTTCGATCAATTACGTGCCGGTTTAGAGCTGGAAAAAACCGTCTACGACAACGTCGCCCAAGGCAGCGATCGGGTAACCGTTGGTGGAAAAGATCGTCACGTGATGAGCTACCTTCAGGATTTCCTATTCACGCCAGATCGTGTTCGACAGCCGGTGAAAGCCCTTTCTGGCGGCGAATCCAACCGTCTGTTGTTAGCCAAGCTGTTTACTCAACCTGCCAACGTATTGGTGTTGGATGAGCCTACCAACGACCTGGATATGGAAACCCTGGAACTGCTTGAAGAGCTGCTGCTGGACTTTGATGGCACGCTGCTCCTGGTCTCTCACGACCGGACATTTATGGATAACGTCGTGACCAGCATGCTGGCTTTTGAAGGTGAGGGGGTTGTGCGTGAATACGTGGGTGGCTACACGGATTGGATTCGCCAAGGAGGTAAACTGCCACCTGCTCCGTGGGAAGGCGCTGCCCGCCAGAACACTGAACCGACCAGCATTGCAGTTGAAAAAGCGCCAGAGAAGCCGGTTGCTGAGCCTGTTAAAAAAACCGTTAAGCTCTCTTACAAAGTGCAGCGGGAGTTAGATGCGTTACCTGCGGAGATTGAGCGCCTTGAGAATGAAGTAGAGGCGTTAGAGCAAGAGATTGGCGACCCCGCTTTCTATCAGCAAGAAGCCAGTGCCGTCACAGCAAAATTGCAAGCGTTAGAGAACGTACAGCAAACGCTTGAAACGGCAATGGAGCGTTGGATGGAGCTTGAGGCGATGGCCAGCGGTGACTGACACCAGCAGCGAATGAGTAAAGGCACCCAATGGGTGCCTTTCTACACGAGTTACTCGTCGCTCTCTTCACCTTTTTTGCCGACCCGAACGGCCAAAACGTCGCACTGCGCGCCGTGAAGTACGCCGGTAGACGTGGAGCCTAGCAGCAGGGCAAAGCCATGGCGCCCATGCGAGCCAACAACGATCAGGTCGACATTGTGCTCTTCTGCAAAACGATGAATTTCCGTGTCTGGCATGCCGACGACGACATGTTGATCAGCAGGCTCGACGTGAGGGGCGGCAATCTCAGTCAGCCGCTTCTTCGCGTGGTCATCCAGCTGGTCTTGAATGCTGGTGAGATCCATCGGAATGTCACCACCGTAAGCGAAGCCCAATGGCTCAAGGGTATGCATGATCGAAATCTTGGCGTCGTCATTGCGAGCGGCAATCGCGACCGCACGCTCCAAGATTTTATGGGAGTCTTTAGTTAAATCAACGGCTACTAAAATGTGGTGATAGCTCATGGCTTATCTCCTTCGTGATAATTAACAAAGAGAACGCTTTGTTAGATGACCTTTACTTTAGGCTTCAAGTGCCATCTTAACAACGATCTATGTCATGCTTTTTTAAGTTAACCCGATAGTATGACTAATTTTAACATCCATGCTGATGGCCAGTATTTGCGACTAGGAGAAGTGGTTAGATGGAGTGGCTTATTATTATTTTTATATCGCTGTTTGTTATCGCACCGGTAATGTGGCTTAAGCCCAGCCCGCGGCAGAAGCGCCATATGGCGCTGCGTTTGAGTGCCGCCAAGAAGCACGGGGTAGTGATCAAGATGGAGAAGCCCCCGTTGCATAATTTTCGAGGCACGATGCCCGCCTATCGGTGGTATTTTTCCCATCACGCGCCAGGGCCTGATTTTGTGTTAGTGCGTGAATCGAACGCAAGTGAAGCGCTGGAGCTTTATCATGCCGGGTGGCGTTGGCGCATTGCACCATTACGGCCATTGCCAGAAGAGGCAAGCGCTACTTTGAAAGCCCTGCTAGAGCGCCTTCCACAAGATGCTTTGGTGGTCGAATCAAACGCGACGGCGTTAACACTATGGTGGTGGGAGTCACAAACTGCAGAGCGTTTTGCTATCTATGGAGAAGATTTTCAGACGCTAAGAAAGGCGCTTAGCGGATTGTCAGACCGCCCTGCTGCAAAGCCGCTAAACGGGGCTGGCGAAACAGCAGGGCAGTGATGGGCGTCTTACGCCGTGGGACTGTCTTGGTCTCTTAACTGAATCGCCATACCATTGGACTCTATTAGCGCTAGCCACTTGTCTAACTGATCTAGGTCACTGTCACTTAGGCCCGCCAGCATCTCTTTGCGTGCCTCCAGGACGACGCTGTCGATTTGTTCAAGTAGCGGCATTGCCGCTGGCGTCAGATAGAGTCGTTTGCTTCGGCGATCATTATCGCAGGCCCGTCGCTCAACCAGCCCTTGCTCCTCAAGTTGTCCAAGGGTTCTGACTAATGAGGGCGCTTCTACGCCAATCACCCTTGCTAAATCACACTGTGGGTTGCCTTCACCTAACTTCCATAAATGGTAAAGCGTCACCCAGCGTGTTTGTGTTAACCCCAAGGGTGCCAGCCTTCGATCAAGAATAGAGCGCCACAAGTGGGGCAGACGTGCAATGCGAAAACCAATTGTTGAAGCCATAGTAAACAGCTACCGAAAAATGTAAGTAGGCGAATTGTCATAAGCTGCGCCGCTGAATGCAAGGCGTTATGTTATTCGTCCGTTGACAGATCGTTTTCAGAATTGTTGTTTCCGGGTATAAAGCGCCGCAAATTTAGCGCACTCAAGCCGCTAGGTTGGATTTTGCTATCCGCTATCGTGGCTTTTTCCAAATCTTCCGAAACAGTAAACCGGATCAGCCCCAGCCGTTGTCCGCTGGCGGTCATAATGTCGATACGCCACTCTCCCGACGGTGCTTCTGGGAAGTTTTGCTTATGGCTCCAGGCACGATAGCCCTGCTCCCGTCCACCGTTGATAGCAAGTTCTACTTCATCTAACAATTCGCCGTTGTGGTGCCATGCATGATGAATTGTCTCGCTTAATCCACGCGGTGCCCGAATGGCGGTGTAAACGTAAAGGCCGGTAGAACGAATTGCGTCTGGCGTAAGCGCCATGGCTCCCTGCGGCTCGCGGCTCTGAATATCTAGCGCTGGAGAAAGTGCACTGTTTGTCATCCATAAGCTGGCAGGAGGTACCCATATTTTGCCGAGCCAAGCCGCATAGGCCAGCACGATAGTGAGCACAAAGAATCCGCACCAGCGCGTTAACGAGCGTTTTTTAAGTAAGTGCCAAAAACTGGGCAGCGCTACCAATATGGTGATCACTAGCGCAAGGATCAAACTTTGGCCAGTCGTCAGCTGCAGCATGATAGGCAGAATAACCAGTACCACTAAAAAGACACATTGGGCATGAAAGATAAAATAGAGGCTTCGCCAGCGCCCAGCGAGTTTGTAATAGAGCGGATCTATGATCGACAGTATTGCCATTGCGATCACTAACAGCGCAAATAGTGTCTGCCCGCTGTTCCACACGGTTGTAACCAGGATAAATGGCAACGTAAAGAAAAGTGTTTCCTGGTGAATCATTTGGGCGATAAAGGTAGTAACACCGCGGGGCAAGGTGGGATGGCCGCGTTTAGCAAGCCAGCGCCCGATGAGGCTCTCAGAAAGCAATAGCAGCCAGGCAAAAAGAAGTCCCAGCGCTAATACCGCTCCTAGCCACTGTTGGCGGTCCACCAGAAAAAAACTACCTAGCCCGGCGCCAAACGCGATAGGTGGCCACAGCCAGCTCCAGGGTTTTAAGCGTTCGACGGTACGTTCAACCCGTGCTTGTAGTGCCGTAATACGGGCGGGAGTAAAGAAACTACCCATGGCGTTGTTGGCTCATAAATGAAAACAGCATGATCGTTGGATTCGTCAGTAAAGTCGATGCGTTCCCTATCCTGTCTATAAAAAGCGCAAAAAATGTGGGCCTGCTGTAAGTTGATTTGTGTAAGTGCACTTGAGAGATAAGCGCATTAGCCAAAAGTCAGGGCTTGACGTTCCTCATTATCTCAACCAAGCTTACGCAATCAAACGACCGTATGAAATGCGTGGCAGGTCCGATTAAAGGTGCCAGCCCGAACTTGTGGAGAGAGCGCGGATGATCTATCAAGGCAATGCCATCACGGTGGAGCGTCGTGACACCCAAGGTGGCAATGACATCGCTAAGCTCACTTTCGATCTGAAAGATGAGTCCGTTAATAAGCTGTCCAGTGCTGTTGTGGCAGAGTTGGGCGAGGCAGTAAAAGCGCTTCAAGCTGAAAGCGGCCTACAGGGGTTGATGATTAGCAGCGGCAAAGATGCGTTTATTGTCGGCGCTGACATCACCGAATTTCACAGCCTTTTTGACAAAGGCGAAGAGTATCTCGTCGAGATGAACCTTAAGGTTCACGACATCTTCAATGCGATTGAAGACCTGCCTTTTCCAACCGTGACGGCCATTAATGGCTTGGCACTGGGTGGCGGCTGCGAAGTACTGTTGACCACCGATTTCCGAGTAATGAGCGAGAAAGCCAAAATTGGCTTGCCTGAAACCAAGCTAGGCATTCTGCCAGGTTGGGGGGGATGTGTACGTTTACCCCGCTTGATTGGTGCGGATAACGCCATTGAGTGGATTGCTGGCGGCACTGAAAATCGTGCTAACGCAGCACTTAAAGTCGGCGCAGTCGATGCTGTCGTTACTCACGAGCTGCTTGAAGAAGCCGCGCTGGACATTCTAGACCGTGCCAATGCCGGTGATTTAGATTACCAGGCGCGCCGTGAAGAGAAGAAAGCACCGCTTAATCTTAATGCCATTGAGCAAATGATGGCGTTTGAAACTGCCAAAGGGTTTGTCGCTGGCAAGGCTGGCCCTCACTATCCTGCGCCGGTAGCGTCGATTAAGGTGATTCAGAAAGGCGCTGGCGAGACCCGTGCCCGCGCCCAGGCGATTGAAGCAAAAGCATTTGCCAAGCTAGCACTCAGTAGCGTTGCCTTTAACTTGGTTGGCTTGTTCCTTAACGATCAAGTTGTGAAGAAAAAAGGTAGCAAATACGAGAAGCAGTCGCAGCCCGTTAAGCAGACCGCTGTGCTGGGTGCTGGCATTATGGGCGGTGGTATCGCCTATCAGAGTGCCAGCAAAGGCACGTCCATCATAATGAAAGATATTAACGATGAGGCGATTGAGCTGGGTCTGAAAGAGGCGCGTAAGCTATTTGCTAAGCAGGTAGAGCGTAAAAAGCTGACGACTGAGCAGATGGCTGAAAAGCTGACCAACATTCGCCCCACGCTTTCTTACGGTGATTTCGGCAATGTTGATCTAGTGGTTGAAGCTGTCGTTGAAAATCCCAAGGTCAAGGACGCCGTGCTGACCGAAGTGGAAGGCATGGTGAGCGAAAATACCATCCTTACCTCCAACACCTCGACGATTTCTATCAACCGCCTAGCCAAAAACCTTAAGCGTCCAGAAAACTTCTGCGGCATGCACTTTTTTAACCCTGTGCATCGTATGCCGCTGGTGGAAGTTATTCGTGGCGAGAAGACGTCAGATGCAGCGGTGGCCGCCACAGTTGCCTACGCTCGTGCAATGGGCAAAACCCCGATTGTTGTGAATGACTGCCCCGGCTTTTTGGTCAACCGCGTACTGTTCCCCTATTTTGGTGGCTTTAGCTTCCTGGTAGAGCAGGGCGCTGATTTCCAACGCGTTGACAAAGTGATGGAAAAATTTGGCTGGCCCATGGGTCCTGCTTACCTGCTAGACGTAGTGGGGCTAGATACAGCGGTACACGCTAACGAAGTGATGGCGGAAGGCTTCCCGGATCGCATGGCGCGTGACGGCAAAACCGCTATTCAGGTGATGTACGACAATAAGCGTCTGGGCCAGAAGAACGATAAAGGCTTCTATGCCTATGAAGAAGATAAGAAAGGCAAGCCTAAGAAAGTTACCGACGAACAAGCCTACGCGCTGGTGAAAGACGTCGTGAAAGAGCAGAAAGAGTTTTCTGATGAAGACATTATCGCTCGCATGATGGTACCGCTTTGTCTGGAAACTGTTCGTTGCCTTGAAGATGGCATCGTGGAAACTCCCGCTGAAGCCGATATGGCATTAATCTACGGCATCGGTTTCCCTCCCTTCCGCGGTGGCGCACTGCGCTACATTGACGCGATGGGTGTTGCCGAATTCGTGAAGCTAGCCGAAAACCTTGCGGAAGAGTTAGGCCCGCTTTACGCGCCCACTGAGAAGCTGCGTCAGATGGCTCAAAATAACGAGCAATTTTATGCTGGCTCTCAGGCCTAACCACCACGCAAAGGAGATATAAGATGAGTTTGAACCCAAGAGATATCGTGGTGGTTGACGGTGTACGTACCGCCATGGCGAAAGCTAAACATGGTGCATTCCGCAATGTGCGCGCTGAGAACCTGTCAGCAGCCGTCATGCAGGCGCTGTTTGATCGTAACGCGAATTTAGACCCGTCCGAAGTTGATGATGTTATCTGGGGCTGTGTTAACCAGACGCTCGAGCAGTCCATGAACATTGCGCGTAATGCGGCAATCATGACCGGTATTCCACGCTCGGTGCCTGCGCAAACTGTTAACCGTCTGTGTGGTTCCTCGATGACGGCACTACATATTGCTGCGGCCAACATTAAAGCAGGCATGGGCGACTTTTACGTGATTGGTGGGGTCGAGCACATGGAGCACGTGCCCATGGCTCACGGTGTTGATGTTAACCCCGCTGCCAGTAAATACGCCGCAAAAGCCGCCATGATGATGGGGCTGACCGCTGAACTGCTGGGCAAAATGCACGGTATTTCTCGTGAAGACCAGGATAAGTTTGGCGTGCGCTCCCACCAGCGTGCCCAGGCCGCGATGGAAAAAGGCTACTTCGATAACGAAATCATTGGTGTTGAAGGCCACGATCAGCGCGGTTTTAAAATTCTGTTCAAGAACGATGAAGTGATTCGTCCTGAGGCGAGTATCGAGTCAATGGCCAGCCTCAAGCCGGTATTTGATCCTCGCAACGGTACCGTTACTGCGGGCACGTCATCTGCATTGTCGGTAGGGGCTTCGGCAATGGCTGTTATGAGCTACGAGCGCGCTCAGGCGCTGGGGCTTGAGCCGATTGCAAAAGTGCTTTCAACAGGTGTTGCAGGTTGTGATGCCTCTATCATGGGTTACGGCCCAGTGCCTGCGTCTAAAAAAGCGCTGAAAGCCGCTGGCTTGTCGGCAGCCGATATTCAAACGGTTGAGCTTAACGAAGCGTTCGCTGCACAAGGTCTGCCCGTTTTGAAAGATCTAGGCTTCCTAGATGCCATGGATGAAAAAGTAAACCTCAACGGTGGTGCCATTGCGCTAGGCCACCCGCTGGGCTGTTCGGGCTCGCGCATCTGTACGACGCTACTTAACGTTATGCAGCAGCGCGATACTACTCTCGGCCTTGCCACTATGTGTATCGGCATGGGGCAAGGGGTTGCGACGGTGTTTGAACGACTCAAATAAACACCGCGTTTACCCACAAAACGGCACCCATGCGGTGCCGTTTTTGCGTTCAGAGCGGCATTAAAATAAACCGTTATCCAGTCCCGCTGCCATGTAAAGGCCTAGCTCTTCTACTTGGTCGGCAAAAGTGTCCTGCCATTGACCACGTAACGTTAGTGGTTCCTGGACCCAGCGCCAACGTAGTCCTGTCACAATGCTTTCTACTGCACGCCGGGTGCCGGTGCCGTCGTGTCCAGCGCGAATATAGAGAGCGCATGGAAGCCCTTGTTTCTCTTCCAATATGCTGTAGTAGCTGCGATCAAAAAAATCCTTAAGTGCACCGCTCATGTAGCCCAGGTTTTCTGTCGTGCCCAGCAAGATGCCATCGCAGGCGCGAATATCATCGGGACCAGCCTCGAAAGGCGTTTTTACTATGCAGGCAACCTGCTCAACAACGTCTTGGCTTGCGCCCCGCTTAGCGGCATCACGCAGAGTGCGTGTATTAACTGATGGAGCATGGGCAACGATTAATAGCTGTTTCATTGTAGTGCCCCTGTTAACTGGAAATTTGCGTAGTAAGCGCAAAGTGTCACACTGCTAAGTACGACTACGATGAGAGCCTATATGTCTGATAATGCCTCTATCAATGTTTTCTACGATGCTGTTTGCCCTGTTTGTCGGAAGGATCGACGTCTTTTTGAGCGTTGGGCTGGCAAGCATGGTAACGGGATTAACTGGTGTGATGTGACTGAGCATCAGCAACGATTGCGTGAAAAAGGGGTAACACCAGAAACTGCTTTACGCTCGCTGCATATCGAAAAAGCTGATGGCACGCTTATCGAAGGTATTGATGCCTACCGTTTGCTGATGATGCGTATTCCTCTGCTTGTGCCAATCGCATGGCTTATTGGCCTGCCAGGGATCAAAAAAGCGTTACGCTGGTATTATGATCGCTGGGTGAGAAAGCGCCTAAAGCGGGAAGGGCGTTGGTCTGAATAAGTATGGATATTGATATAGGGAATTTATCATGAAGCAGCGTCTTCAATGGTTAGTGCCAGCATTCGCAATGTTTACTATGTTAGCGGGATGCGCTGGTCAGCCAACCTCCTCTCAAGCACCTGATGCTGCCGTTGCTCAGAAGGTTTCACCTGGCGTGGCTCAGGTATCTTCAGGAGCGGCGCAGCCAGGCTACGTAACTAGCCGCCAAGTAACCGACTGGGTGCCGCCGCTGTTAACCAGCCCGGAAGAGAAGGCGGCCTACTATGTTAGCCGATTGGCAGACAGGCGGTTTGTCTCGCAGTACGGCGGACAAGACAATCCCCGAACTTGGTATATTGCGGCAGAGCGGTTAGGAGAAATTGGCTTGCCCGCTGTGCCTTTGCTGTTTACGCGCCTCAATACAACCGATGACTATGAGTTGATGTTAGCCCTGTATGCGCTTCAGCTTGCCACCCAGGATCCGCTATTGATGGCAAGAACTCGAGGTGACTATATACAGTTGCCCACCGTGTTAGATGCGACGGCAAATGCTGAAAATGTGCGCATCGCGCGTCACTGGTGGCAGCGGCATTCAGCACAGCTAGGTGAGTAGTAATGCGCTGTATTGATAGCGCAAATTGGCGTATCCAACTGGAGTATTGTGCTCAAGCCGTGTAGGCTCCATCGCTTTCTAAGTTCTGTGAATGACTAAGTTCTGTGTATGACTAAGTCCTGTGTATTAGCCTGATGCGTTGGAGCCTATCATGAGTGATCTACCCAATTGTCCTGCCTGTGCCTCTGAGTTTACCTACGATGATGGGATTCAGTATGTCTGCCCGGAATGCGGCAACGAATGGTCAAAAGTAGCAGAAGAGGGCGCTGAAGAAGCTGACTCTGGTATTCGTGATGCTAACGGCAATATGCTGGCAGATGGTGACAGCGTCACTGTCATTAAAGACCTCAAGGTCAAAGGCAGTTCACTGGTGGTTAAGGTAGGCACTAAGGTTAAAAATATCCGTTTAGTCGATGGTGATCACGATATTGATTGTAAGGTCGACGGTATTGGGCCCATGAAGCTTAAGTCAGAGTTCGTCAAAAAAGCCTAGTACGCAAAGACATAGTACTTAAAGGCATAGCGCCTTCACCACAAGGTGCTGCTCTTTTAAAAAAACCTGCGAAATCCTCGCAGGTTTTTTTCGTTTAGCGCATCGATAGTTTTTTCAAATGATAATGATTGTTGTTTTTGATGCTATCAGAGCCGAACGTGCTGTTATTTTGCACAAATTGATAACGATTTTGCTCTAGGGCTTCACATCAAATTTATACAGGACTAAAATGGTACCCATTAACGGGTAAGCCAACTGTAACGGCGAATGGGAGTCAACATGCTCAAGCTTTCTCGGCTGACAGATTATGCCGCTGTCGTGATGGCGCAAATTGCTCGCCATCCACAGGCATCGCATGCGGCGGCTGATTTAGCAGATGCAGTGCAGCTACCACATCCGACTGTTAGTAAGACGCTCAAGATGCTGGTGAAAGCCGGCCTTCTGGAGTCACAGCGCGGTGTCCAGGGTGGTTATCGACTGGCGCGACCAGCGTCGCATATTACGGCTGCCGATATTATTGCTGCAATTGAAGGGCCGGTGGCAATGACCGAGTGTAGCCAAGCGGAGGGTGAGTGTGATCTGGCGGCTACCTGCGGTGTCGCTGATAACTGGCAGCGAGTCTCACTGGCGATTCGCACGTTACTGGAAAGCGTTACGCTGGCGCACTTGGCCGATACGACGCCAATCAAGCTACCCGTACAGCTACCGATTCAAAGCATTAGCCTGGCATCTGCTTAGGCAATGCAACATAGACTAACCCTATTGACGGCGAGCTAGGCTCGCCACCCAACTGCCCGGAGGGTATCACCATGGCAAGCGAAGAAATGGAACAGTTGGTTCGTCGCGAATACAAAGATGGTTTTATAACCGATATTGAAAGCGACACCCTGCCACCTGGCCTTGATGAAAACACCATTGCCTTTATCTCTAATAAGAAAGGCGAGCCGGAATGGATGCTGGAGTGGCGCCTAGATGCATACCGTCAGTGGTTGAAGATGAAAGAGCCGTCCTGGGCGCATCTTGATTATCCGCCCATTGATTATCAATCGATCTCTTATTTCAGTGCGCCCAAGCGCCCGGAAGATCGCCCTCAGAGCCTGGATGAAGTTGATCCTAAGCTTCTTGAAACATATGAAAAGCTTGGTATTCCTTTGCATGAGCGTGCGGCGCTTGCCGGTGTGGCCGTCGACGCTGTATTTGACTCTGTTTCCGTGGCAACCACGTTTAAAAAACAGCTAGGCGAAGCGGGCGTTATTTTCTGCTCAATTTCTGAAGCTATTCGCGATTACCCAGACCTCATCAAACAGTATCTCGGTACGGTCGTTCCGGTGGCTGATAACTATTTTGCCGCACTAAACTCGGCTGTATTTACCGATGGGTCGTTTGTGTTTGTTCCTGAAGGCGTGACTTGCCCTATGGAACTGTCGACCTACTTCCGGATTAATGCGGCCAACACTGGCCAGTTCGAGCGCACTCTGATTATCTGCGAGAGTCGTGCTCAGGTGTCTTACTTGGAAGGCTGTACGGCGCCAATGCGTGATGAAAACCAGCTTCACGCGGCTGTGGTAGAACTCGTTGCGCTGGATGATGCCTACATTAAGTATTCCACCGTTCAGAACTGGTATCCCGGTGATGAGAACGGCAAGGGCGGGATTTACAACTTCGTTACCAAACGTGGCGATTGTCGCGGTGAGCGTTCGCGCATCAGTTGGACACAGGTAGAAACCGGTTCGGCGATCACCTGGAAATATCCTTCTTGTGTTTTGCGTGGCAAAGACAGTATCGGTGAGTTCTACTCCGTGGCGGTGACTAACGGCCGTCAGCAAGCGGATACTGGCACCAAAATGATTCACATTGGCGAAGGTACCCGTTCCTATATTGTTGCCAAAGGCATTTCGGCAGGTAAGAGCGATCAATCTTACCGTGGCTTGGTCAAAATTGGCCCTCGTGCCAAAGGGGCACGTAATTTCACTCAGTGTGATTCGTTGTTAATTGGCGACAAGTGCGGTGCCCATACCTTTCCTTATCAAGAAATTGGCAACAGCACCGCCACAATTGAGCACGAAGCCACCACGTCGAAGATCGGTGAAGATCAGCTGTTCTACTGCCAAAGCCGTGGGATTTCTGAAGAAGATGCGGTCAGCATGATTGTTAACGGCTTCTGTAAAGACGTTTTCCAAGAGCTGCCGATGGAATTCGCGGTAGAAGCCGAAGCGCTTCTAAGTGTGACGCTTGAAGGCGCAGTGGGTTAACCACTTCGGCCCCGACTTATTTTATGGGAGACGCGCAAGCGTCCCGCAAGAATTTAAAAGGTTATGACTATGTTGCAAGTTAAAGATTTACACGTCACCGTCGACGGCAAAGAAATTTTGAAAGGTTTAACGCTCACCATCAATGCCGGTGAAGTGCATGCCATTATGGGCCCGAACGGCGCGGGTAAATCCACATTGTCGGCAGTGATTGCCGGTAAAGATGGCTACGAAGTGACCCAGGGTAGCGTTACCTTTGAGGGGCAGGACGTGCTGGAAATGGAAATTGAAGAGCGCGCTCAAGCGGGCTTGCTACTAGGTTTCCAATACCCAGTGGAAATTCCAGGGGTGAAAAATATCTATCTGCTCAAATCGGCGCTTAATGCACAGCGTGCCGCACGTGGTGAAGCAGAAATGCCCGCTCCTGAGTTTATGAAGCTCGTCAAAGAGAAGCTGGGCTTTATGAAGATGGATGCCAGTTTCCTGCAGCGTGCCGTCAATGAAGGTTTCTCTGGCGGTGAGAAAAAGCGCAACGAAATTCTTCAGATGCTGGTGCTTCAGCCAAAGCTTGCCATGCTTGATGAAATTGACTCTGGTCTCGATATCGACGCGATGAAAGTCGTTGCCGATGGCGTTAACAGTCTGCGGGCTGAAGAGCGAGCCATTCTGCTGGTCACTCACTATCAGCGTCTGCTTGACTATATCGTACCGGATAAAGTGCACGTCTTAGTCGACGGTCGTATTGTGAAGAGCGGCGACGCTGAGCTTGCTAAAGAGCTGGAAGCCAACGGCTATGAAGGCATTGAGGAGTCTGTGGCATGAGCGATACGCAAACGTTTTTGGACACGCTGAAAGCGCGTAGCCAACAGCGCGGAGTTGAGCCAACTTGGATCGCGGCCCGCCGCCAAGCGGGAGCTGCCCGCTTTGAAGCCATGGGGTTTCCAACTCGCCGCGATGAAGAGTGGAAATATACTGACGTACGTACGATTGCCCAGGGCAACTTTGCGCTGGCTGAGACTGCGGACTTTTCCCAGGCACAAGCAGCCGCGCTTACGCTGCCGTTGGATGCGTACCGACTGACCTTCGTGGATGGTGTTTTCTCAGCCGCATTGTCGGACTTAGAAGCACTGCCGAGTAACGTTCAGGTAATGCCGCTCTCTAAGGCTCTGGCTGATAACCATGAAGCCGTGGGTGGGCCGCTGGGGCGCTTAACGGGAGTAGATTTCTCCCCGTTCGCCGCGCTCAACACCGCGTTTATGGAAGAGGGTGCTGTGGTGCGCATTGCACCGGGTAGCGTGGTGGAAAAACCCATCCTACTGCAGTTTCTGTCCCGCGCGGGCACGCCAGTAATGTGCCATCCGCGTATTTTGGTTGAAGCAGCAGGGCGCAGTGAAGCAACGTTAATTGAGCACTATATCGGTGAAGCCGATGCGGCCAACTTCACCAACGTGGTTGCAGAGCTGATGCTGGATCGCGGTGCGATTCTGAATCACTACAAATTGCAAGAAGCGCCCTTGGGTGATCTGCATGTCGCCAGTATTCATGTTGAACAGGGCCGAGACAGCCGCTACAGCTCCTACAATCTGAATTTGGGCGGTGCGCTGGTACGCAACGACCTGATTAGTGATTTAAACGGCCAAGGCGCGGAAACCAACTTCTATGGCCTGTTCTTTGGTCAGGGTCGCCAGCACGTGGATAACCACACCAAGGTTAATCACAATGCGCCGCTGACGTTCTCGAACGAGAACTACAAAGGCATTTTGGATGACCGTGCCCACGGCGTCTTTAACGGTAAAGTGTACGTTAAGCGCGATAGCCAGAAGATCGAAGGTTTCCAAAGTAACCAAAACTTATTGCTTTCCGATCGCGCGCATATTGATGCCAAGCCTGAGCTTGAAATTTATGCTGATGACGTGAAGTGTTCTCATGGCACCACCACGGGGCAGTTGGATGAAGACGCGATCTACGCGTTGCGTACCCGCGGCATCGACAAAGCGACAGCGCGAGGCTTGTTAACGCTTGCATTTGCTGGCGAGGTGCTTGAACAGGTCGCGCTAGATGTGATTGCTGAGCGGGTGGAGTTGGCGGTAGCGGGCAAGCTGCCGGAACGCTTCAATCTCGCTGGATTGGTAGAAGCAGCGGCTGCGCTCAACGACTAACGCACTCAACGACTAGCCAAGGAGTCATCGATGCCCCATAGCGTGATTGAGAAACCCTCCGTGCTCGCCCCTGCAGCGTTTGATGTTGAGGCGCTGCGCAACGACTTCCCGATACTAAAACGGGAAGTGCACGGAAAGCCGTTGGTATATCTAGATAATGCCGCGACAAGCCAAACGCCCCAGCAGGTTATTGACGTATTCAGCGACTATTACTCGCGCTATAACGCCAATATCCACCGGGGGCTGCACACCTTGTCAGATGAGGCGACAGCAGCGTTTGAAGCCACACGGCATCGCGTTAAGGCGTTTCTCAATGCGGAAGATGCACGCCAGATTATCTTCACGCGGGGCACGACTGAAGCAATCAATCTAGTGGTTCAAAGTTGGGGGCGCTCCCAGCTGGCTGCGGGCGATGAAGTGCTAATTTCAATGTTGGAGCATCACTCCAATATTGTCCCTTGGCAGCTATTGGCGGCTGAAATCGGCTTTACCATTAAAGTCATTCCCGTTGAGGCTAATGGGGCGCTAGACATGACGGCGTACCGCGCGCTGCTCAATGAGCGCACTAAACTAGTGGCAGTCAATCATGTCTCTAATGCGTTGGGCACCATTAACCCAGTGAAAGAGATGGCAACGCTTGCCCATCAGCACGGTGCGCTTATCCTGGTCGATGGTGCTCAGGCAACACCGCACCAGCAGGTTGATGTTCAGGATATTGATGCTGATTTCTATGCGTTCTCTGGGCATAAAATTTATGGCCCTACTGGCGTTGGCGTGCTGTACGGTAAGCAGACCTTATTAGATGCGATGCCGCCTTGGCAGGGTGGTGGCGAGATGATTAAAACGGTCTCTTTTGACGTCGGCACCACCTTTGCGGCGCTTCCGCATAAATTCGAGGCTGGCACTCCCGCGATTGCGGAGGTGATTGCTTTGGGGCGCGCTATTGAGTGGCTAGAAGGCGTAGGCGTGGAGGCGATTGGTGCTTGGGAAGCCGTACTGCTGGAACATGCCACTGCAGAGGTGAGCCAGATAGATGGCTTGCGCATACTTGGCACAGCGCCGCATAAAGCTGGCGTGCTGTCGTTTGTGGTCGAAGGCGCCCATTCCCAGGACATTGGGCTGCTGATTGATCAGCTAGGCGTCGCTATTCGTACTGGGCATCACTGCGCGCAACCATTGCTACATCATTTTGGCGTAGATGCCACATGTCGTGCATCATTTGCAGCGTATAATACGCTTCAAGAGATAGATACGTTTGTTGCAGCGCTAAAGCGTGTGATTGGAATGGTACGTTAAAGGCCGTCATTTAAGGACCGTTATGGATATTGAGCAAGTGGCCAGCCTTGAACGTGGTCAAAAACTGCCGCTTCAGCGTGATGTTGACGCCATTGCTATTCCGTTTGGCAAAACGGAGACACTGGCCGAAGACAGCGTTGTCAGCGTGATGCAGGCGAAGGGCAGCTCGGTAAGTGTTGGCTATGAAGGGCGGCTTTATCTTATTGAAGGGCGTAATTTGGATGCCTTGGGGCTCGAGCCATTGCCTCGCCCAACGCTGCCTGAAAGTGCCAGCGATGAAGAAATTGAACAGTTTGTCTGGGAGCAGTTGCGTACCTGCTTCGATCCCGAAATACCGGTTAATATTGTTGATCTAGGGTTGGTCTATGGTTGCCGTCTTGAGCGCTTGATCAGTGGCGAGCGGATGGTCACTATTCGTATGACGCTGACCGCACCAGGCTGTGGAATGGGCGATGTCATTGCGGCGGATGCGCGAAATAAAATCCTAGGTGCGCCTCAGGTTAACAAGGTGCATACTGAAATTGTCTTCAGCCCGCCCTGGAGCCGTGACATGATGAGCGACGAAGCCAAGCTTGAGCTCGGCATGTTTTAACCCCTGATGGGGAGCTGGATGCACAGCTTGCTATTACGTTACATAAAACGTTTTTTGATGTCGCTAGGAGCACTTATGCTGTTGGCGACATTGCTGTTTATAGTTGGTAATTTTTGGGTGGTTGCCAGTACGGCACGCTATATTGATGACAGCTTTGCGGAGTGCCGCCCAACCGATGTGGCGATCGTATTTGGGACCTCTAACTGGACACGCAGCGGCTTTCGCAACCCACACTTTAACGCCCGTATGCGAACCTCAGCGCGCCTGATTGCCGATCAGCGGGTCAGTCATTTATTGATCTCTGGGGATAATCGTACTCAAGCCTATAACGAGCCTCGCGCCATGTGGCGTGATCTTTATCGTCGCGGTGTGCCAGCAGACCAGCTCACCATGGATTTTGCTGGGTTCAGTACCTATGACACGCTTGCGCGCGCTAGAGATGTCTTTCAGTTAGATAAGGCGTTGCTGGTTACTCAGAGCTGGCATCTTCCCCGTGCGGTTTTTATTGGTCGCGCATTAGGAATGGATGTAACTGGCTGTGTGGCGGAAGAGAAATCTGCTGCCGGGGAGTGGCGGTTGAAAATGCGCGAATGGGTGGCGCGGGTCGCTACGTTAGGTGATCTATATATTTGGGGAAGAGAGCCTTACTTTCTAGGCTCTCCAGAACCTATCGAATTAAACGCTAGTAGCAACGTCGGCGAAGTGTCTCGCCTCCCTGTTGGCCTTGATATTTACCACTACTTTGTGAGGTCGGCGGAGACGTCACATGAGCAGGCGGCGGGTGATCAATAGGCTAGCGATGCGTTTTGCGCTTTTGTAAGCTATACAATTCGCGTATTAGCTTGCGGCAACCTTGCATGCACTCTTCCACTACCGGCTCAATGGGGTCGGGCAGGGGGTGAGTGAATAGCGTTGAAAGGGCCTGCATCAGTACGCGCTCTTGTTCCAACAGCTCATTGATTAATACCTGACTATCGTTGCCCACAAAGCTTTTTAAACGGCTCCATAGCCATAAAAAGTCGTCACGCTCAACGTCAGCATCTCGAGGCAGCATTTTTAAGTGCGCACGGGCCAGTTCCTGAAGTTTACGCATCTGGTTTAACCGCTCGGTATAGTGCGGTTTCAGTGCATCACGCAGCGTGGGTCTCAGGCGTTCGATATTATCCTGGAAATAATCAATGCTATCGGCCAGCGCTTCCAGCACGCTGTCCATCGCCACTTGGCGATTGTCGAGAAACATGAGCGTCTACCTCCTTCGGTGACGCAGATTGTGGGGGTGGCAGCGCTAATTTGCCACCCCTAATGCGGATTATTTTTGCATTAAGCCTTAGCCTTTAGGCTTGGGTGGCGCTTTACGCACTGGCATGGCATTTTTTTCGATGTGTTCGATGATCATGCTGGCGATATCTTTGCCTGTTGCATTCTCAATACCTTGTAATCCAGGTGATGAGTTGACCTCCATAATCACCGGTCCATGGTTAGAGCGCAGTAAGTCGACACCTGCAACGCGCAGTCCCATGGCTTTTGCCGCTCGAATGGCCGTTGAGCGCTCTTCGGGGGTAATGCGGATGACGCTGGCGGTGCCCCCACGATGCAGGTTTGAACGGAACTCACCTTCGGCTGCCTGACGCTTCATCGACGCAACCACTTTATCGCCAATCACCAGACAGCGAATATCGGCACCGCGCGCCTCTTTAATGTACTCCTGCACCATGATGTTGGTTTTCATGCCCATAAACGCTTGAATAACCGACTCAGCTGCTTGGTTGGTTTCAGCAAGTACAACGCCGATACCTTGTGTACCTTCCAGCAGCTTGATGACCAGCGGAGCACCCTTGACCATGGTAATAAGGTCGGGAATGTCATCAGGAGAGTGGGCGAAACCCGTGATGGGTAAGCCCAGCCCCTTCCTAGAGAGAAGCTGTAGCGAGCGCAGCTTATCCCGTGAACGAGTGATGGCTACTGAATCATTTATAACGTAGGTGCCCATCATTTCAAATTGACGCAGTACGGCGCAGCCATAAAAGGTAACCGATGCCCCTATGCGAGGAATGACGGCATCGAAGGGCTCGATTTCAGCGCCTTTATAATGAATCGACGGATGGTGGGAGGCGATGCTCATATAGCAGCGCAGCGTGTCGACCACGCGAGCGGTGTGTCCACGCTGCTCGGCGGCCTCAATAAGGCGGCGAGTAGAATATAGATTGCGATTGCGCGAAAGCAGGGCAATATGCATGCAGGGCTCCGGGGCCAAAAAATATGGCTAATAAGTTAGTTTAAGGCTCGCCGTGCAAAAATGCAGCCCCAGGGGCTATAAGCAAGCGTCGCATAGCGCGGCGCCCAAGCAGCATGGGATGGCGCATATTGCTACGGTCAGTCAGGGTTAGTTCAACCGGAAAATTTAGTTCACCCAATTGCATCGGGGTGCGAATCACATAACGCCACTCGCTGTGCCCATTAGAGCTGGTAACGCGCCGCCGGTCGTGCAAGTGGAGCTGGTAGCGGTGGGCAGGCGTTTGCGGGCCACCGCTATGGGTAATAAAACTTACCCACAGCTGCCCATCCTCATCTTCATGAGTGTCAATCTCTTCGGCATGCAAAGCAGAGGTGCGCGCGCCAGTATCGGCTTTGCAGCAAAGGTGAAGCCCTAATTCAGGTAACGTCACCATTTCACGGCGGCCGATGACTGCTTTGGCCTGATAGGGTAATTCCTTCACGGCATACTCCTGGCAAATGAAGGTTTGTCATCAAGAAATGAGTCGATCTAGCGTCTCATAAATAAATAGCTAGCTTCTAGCTTGGTTAATCAACGCACTTAGCCTTAGCTGAATCGCGGAGTCAGGTGGCGCGTCGCGTAGTGTCAGCATAACCAAAAGGCGAAGTTTGGGTACCAGTGCAAGGTCACGTACGACTGCATTAAAATTAGTGCGTTTGTCTTCTGCTAAACGCTGCAAAAGCAACGGTAAACGTTCAGCGTCTTCTAACAGTAGCCACCCGCGGCCAGCAATGGCTGCGATAATGTCTGGGCCGCAAGCAACAGGGTCATTTAACAGGCTTGAGTACCATTTGCCGACACTAACTGACGGAGTACAGCCCACGGCGCGAACGCAGGCGCACAGGGTTTCTACGTCACCATCAATGGCTGCCTGCTCTCCACGCGCCCGTAATGCACTGACCAGCGGCTCTGCAAGAGGCCTATGCTCCAGGCAATAGCACAGCGAGTGAGCGACACTAGTGGGCAACTGGGGAAGGCGCAGCGCTAGCGCTTCTGATGTGGATAAGTCGAGGCGTACCACATAATCAGCGATGCCTTGTAACCCCAGTGCTTGCCAGTCAATAGTCTGCTGGCCGCTAAGATAGGCCTCGACAGGCTCTAAGTGTTGGCTAGCGGCAAGCTCTAATGCATAACTGGCCTGAGCATTAAGCATTGCTTGAAAAGTAATATCAGGCGAAAAAGCGAGCGGATTATCCTTCATTAGATGATCCACGTCAGTAGTTTCTGCCTGGCCTAGCTTATTTTCTAGCTGCGCAGCATTTCGCCCAAGGGTTTCGAGCAAGCGATTAATAAAACCGTCTCGTTGGGCAGGGGAGAGCTTGCCCTGTTCGTCTAGCGGCAGCGCCAAAAACCAGATGGCTGGCTCAGGCATGTCACCCATACGAAATACTACGCCAAGGCGTGCCTGCTGCTGCCAGGGTTCCGGCCAGGCTATCTCGCCGTTTTCAAATGCTCGCAGCGTTTCTCGTGGGCAGTCTGTTACTCGTCGTCCCATATGGTAAAGGGAAACGTCTGCGCCGCTACGGGTAAAAAACTCATCAAGTGTCTGGATTGGTTGCATGACATCCTTCCGCATTTCAAGCCTGCACTCTACCTTGCTGATGTGTCACTGTCAGCCGCAAACGCTGATTAATCCGTGCTTTATTATCAAAATGGTTAAAAATTGCACAACATGGTGTAACCCGCATGAGAGTAACAGTAGCGACATCTTTCCATAGTTTATCCACAGCCTCTTGCAGGTTTTCTGTGAATCTGTGAATAAGACACAAACTCTGTCAGACGGTTGGCAACTTACCCACAGTGCTGGGATAATAAAGCTTTACTGATTCAAATGGAAAAGGTGCTTATGAGCGTCCATCAACAGCTTCAAACCGCGCTTCTTGAGCTTGAAGCCACTATGAAGGCCGCTAACTTATGGCGTATGCCAACGCCTGATATTTCAGCATTTAATAGTCAGCAACCCTTCTGTATCGACACGATGTCGCTGCCTCAGTGGATTCGATTTGTTTTTATCGCTCGATTAAATGCACTGATTGATGCCCAGGCCGCTATGCCTGCCAAGTGCGATGTAGCGCCGGCAGTGGCTGCATATCTAATGCAGGAAAAAGTTCGTGCCAGTGACCAGCTACTGGTTGTTCGAGCCGTTGAAAAGATAGATCAGCTAGTTACCGAAAACTAGGTCGCACTAATACGAGAAGCTGAAGCCTAGTTTTATGAGGGTATCGGCAAAGACAATGCCCAGCGCCGCAAGCAGCGGGACTGGGCATTTTTCATGCGATTATGCGGCTAGCACAGCCTTAGCGGTGTTAGAAGCGATAGCTTAAGCCTGCCATAACCACTAAGGGATCAATCTCTACCGTGCCTGCAGCGGCACCGTTAACGGTCGCGTCAGTATCGATGTCGATATACCACGCTGCTGCGTTAAGTGCCCAGTTTTCATCGATAAGCAAATCGATACCCACTTGAGCAGCGGCACCCCAGGAGTCGTCCAGCTCCAGTTCGCCTATGGCTAGCTCTTCATCAGAGAAAAAGGTGTAGTTAATACCTGCGCCGACATAAGGCTGTACGCGCGCATCAGTGCCACCTAGCGGGTAGTACTGGAGCGTTAGAGTTGGTGGAAGGTGCTTGGTAGAGGCAAGATTATCACCGTTCAGGGCGATATCGTGCTCAAACGGCAGGGCTGCCAGTAATTCGATGCCCATTTTGTCGTGGAAGCGGTAGCCCAGGGTAAATGCGAAATCGGTTTTATCCTGAACATCAACCGCGAACGCGCCTCCGGCTAATGAACCGTTGTCGCTTTTTGGCTCCACTTTGGCAACACCCACGCGAGTAAAGAAATCGCCAGCGCCGTAAGCTAAAACTTGGCCGCTTGCCATCAATGTGGCTGCTGCAAGTCCAGTGGTGAGCAGTGTTGAAAGAGAGTTATGGCGCATAGCATTGCTCCTGACCATTAATGTGAGTCTTTGCAGTGAGTGGTTAACATGAACCGTTGTTCGACATGATCGCGAACCATGCAAAGAGTGTATCGGGTAGAGGAGGGCAGGTTATTGACCTGGGGCAAAGAGTGGAGCTCCGCCGCTAAATAATGGGCTTTTAAAAGAGGCTGTCAGAAGTGAAAGAGGCCTTCCCGTGGCATGGGAAGGCCTCAATAATCAGCTAATTTTTAATTAAGCTGAGTGTGTCATTGACGCTCGTCTAGCGATCAATATGCTGATATTCACCCGCATCGGCAGTTATGCTACTAACCACCAAGATGGCAATAAAGGCAGCGATGAAGCCGGGGATGATCTCGTACACGCCGGGGCCACCCATAAATTCTCCGTTCCAGCCTAATGCAATCCAAATCATGACGGTAGCAGCACCCACTACCATGCCTGCAATGGCGCCAGCTCCGTTCGTGCGAGACCACATTAGCGACAGAATGATCAGCGGGCCAAATGCTGCGCCAAAGCCAGCCCAGGCATTACTTACGAGCCCAAGAACTTGCGAGTCCGGATTTGATGCAATCACAGCGGCCACCAGACCAACCAGTACGACACAGATTCGACCGACCTTTACGCACTCTTTATCGGTTGCTTCCTTTCTTAGGAACAGGCGATAGAAGTCTTCGGTCAATGAAGACGACGATACTAACAATTGGCTGGAAATGGTGCTCATAATCGCAGCAAGCAGTGCCGCATAGAGGAAGCCGGTGACCAGCGGGTGGAATAGCAGGTTCGCCAGAATGATGAAGATCGTTTCTGGATCCTCGATATCCATGCCGTTGCGGACTGCATAAGCCCGGCCAAACAGACCTAGAGAGACCGCGCCAATCAGGGAAATAAGCATCCAGCTCATGCCGATATTACGGGCAGTAGGCACATCTTTCAGCGTCCGAATGGCCATAAAGCGCACAATGATGTGTGGTTGACCGAAGTACCCCAGTCCCCAGGTAACCGCAGAGAGCCAGCCAATAAAGGTCAGCCCTGACGTCCAGGATAGCAGGGTGGGGTCGACTTCATTTAGCGTCTGTGATGCTTGGGAGAACCCGCCGCCGCCTTCGCCAAATAGCACCACTGCAGGCATGATTACTAGCGCCAGCATCATGATGCAGCCTTGCACGAAGTCGGTCATACTCACGGCCAGGAAGCCGCCAACAACGGTGTAGACAAGTACCACGCCAAGTGTAATGAGGATGCCTATAGCGTAGTCGCTCATGCCGCCGATGTTAAAAATACCGGCAAACGCGCTTTCAAACAGTTTGCCCCCAGCGACTAGACCTGATGCCGTGTAAACCGCGAAAAAGATGACGATAACGATAGCAGACACCGTGCGCAGTGAAAGCGCACGTGTCGGAAATCGGTTTGCCAAAAAGGCTGGAATGGTAATCGCATTACCGTAGTGAACCGTCTGTTCACGCAGTCGGGGGGCGACCAGGGTCCAGTTGAAGAACGCACCCACCAGAAGGCCAATGCCGATCCAGGCGGATCCCAAGCCGGAAACAAACATTGCGCCGGGCAACCCCAGCAGCAACCAGCCGCTCATGTCCGAAGCGCCAGCCGATAGAGCTGCTACTTGTGGACTGAGGCCACGTCCCCCCAGCATGTAATCTTCTGATGAAGATGTCGCTTTGCGCATGGCATAAATGCCGATGGCGATCATGAGCGCAAAGTAGGCAAAAAGACTAATCCAAACACCGATAGCCATGAAAGTTCTCCAATTTGTCAGGACGGAGCTAGCTCCGACAGGTTAGCGCGCTTGCCGTGCAGAACCGCTAGTAGCACGCATGTTTAACTCCGCTTCTTATTCGTGTAGCAAGGCGCTACCGCTTGGTCCTCGATATTCCTTGCTAGGGAAGCGCCTGTACTGGCCACTTCCCGGCAACACGAGGTTATTGTCGTCTAAGTTTAGTTGAGAAGCATGGCGCCGACAAAGCCAGCGGGCCTATTCAGCCGTTGCCAGCAAGCTGGCGTTGCCACCCGCTGCGGTCGTATCGATGCACAGATGACGTTCCACCACGTAGCGATCTGGTGAAATGGTCTGAGTCTCGAGCGGCACGATGGCACCGTCGCGCTTAGCGAGTGCTATCCGCAGTTCATGCGTCCAATCACTTTTGCCAGCCGCGGCGACGGCGGCAATCCCTTGGACCTCGCTTAGTGTATCTGCTGTGATGCTACCGTCGAGCCCAATCACGGGGGCGCCTGCGTCGACCAGCGGCTGGACGGCTTGAGCTGCGCCTGGTGCAATCACTACTGCCGTACAGCCCGCGCCAAGCGCCTGTACTGCTTGGGCAGCGGCGATATCCAGCGTTGGTCCAAGGCACAGAACAGCGCCTTTTGGATACATCGCCAAGCGGTTGCTTTCCCCTGTGGGTCCTGGAAGCGTCTGCGGTGTCATGTCGAGGGCCGCTGTCTCGTTAAGGGCCTTGCGGATCACGCCGCCTTTACCGGAGAGTGCCTTGCGGAGTACCTCGATCCGATTAGGTCGTACCGCCCAGTTCCGCGCATCCAGCCCATCTAAGGCCGATTGGAGGTCGCTGAGTGAGAGGGTCTTGCCCTCCGGAGCCTCGTGGCGCTCGGCGGTGGCAGTGCGGCGGAAGCGCGTGACATAGAGCGGGCCGCCAGCCTTGGGCCCGGTGCCCGAAAGGCCTTCGCCCCCAAATGGTTGGGAGCCGACAATGGCGCCGATTTGGTTGCGGTTAACATAAACGTTGCCGACATGGATGCGCTCGACGATTTGCTGCACACGATCATCGATGCGGGTATGTAGGCCAAAGGTCAATCCGTAGCCTTTGCCATTGATGTCGTCGACCACGTTGTCGATGTCTCGCGCCTTGAAAGTAGCTACGTGTAGAACTGGGCCGAATATCTCGCGTTCGAGATCCGCAATGCCCCCCACCTCAATGACCGCGGGGGTGACGAAGGTGCCAGTTTCCGGTGCGGACAGTTTCTTCAACACCTTACCTGTCTTCTCGTGCGCTGCTACGTAGTCGCTTATCTCGGCTTGGGCATCGGCGTCGATCACTGGTGATACGTCGGTGTCAGTATTCCAAGGATCGCCGATGGTGAGCGAGTCCATGGCGCCATAAAGCATGTTGAGTAACCGGTCGCGCGCCTCTTCCTGCACATACAGCATGCGTAGCGCTGAACAACGCTGCCCAGCCGATTGGAAGGAGGAGATTAAGATATCGCGGACTGCCTGCTCGGTCAGCGCCGTAGAGTCCACAATCATCGAGTTGAGGCCGCCGGTTTCGGCAACCAGTATCGCATCGGGCCCTGCATTCTGCGCCAGGGCTTTGTGGATAATCTGTGCTACGGGGGTTGAGCCAGTGAAACAGACACCAGCGATACGTGGATCGCTAGTCAGCGGGCCGCCCACCGTGGGCCCATCGCCAGGCAGCAGTTGAAGTGCTGCTTCTGGAAGGCCTGCCTCACGCATCAATTCGACGGCGCGGGCGGCGATCAGCGGTGTTTGCTCGGCGGGCTTGGCAAGTACCGCGTTGCCAGCCACCAAGGCTGCGGCGATCTGCCCGGTGGTGATGGCCAGTGGGAAGTTCCAAGGGCTGATGCAGACGAAGATGCCGCGGGCGCTACCGGGTTCTTCCGCTTCCAGCCGCTCACCCTCATTGGCGTAGTAGCGTAGGAAATCCACCGCTTCGCGCACTTCAGCGATGCCATCAAACATCATCTTGCCGGCTTCGCGGGTGGTGATCACGGTCAGCTCAGCGATATGTTCTTCATAGAGATCCGCGGTACGACGGAGCACTTCGGCACGCTCGGCCACAGGACGTGCTGACCACTCACGAAAACCTTCCTCTGCAGCGTCGAGAGCGGCGGCTACCTCTTCAGGGGTGGCCTCATGCACCTTGCCGATAATACGCGAGCTGTCGGCGGGAGAGACTGCATCGCGAGCCGGACCTTGGGGGGCAGGATTTCCCACTAGCATGGGGCCTGCTGTCCAGGTCTTGTCAGCAAAGGTTTCCCGCGCATTAAGCAGCGGCAGGATCGAGGCGGGTTCGTTGATACGATAACCCTTGGAGTTCTTGCGATCTGGCGCAAACAGCTCACCGGGCTGGCGAATCAACGGGCTTGAGATGGCGTCGCCAAGCTGTTTAAACCCTTCCACTGGATCTCTTGATACTTCGCTCGGGGGAATCGAGCTATCCACCACCTGGTTGACGAACGAGGAGTTCGCGCCATTCTCTAGTAGGCGACGTACCAAGTAGGCCAGCAGGTCGCGGTGAGCGCCGACCGGGGCGTAGATGCGGCAGTGCGTGCCCTCAGCCTCCTTAACGATGTGGTGCAGCGATTCGCCCATGCCGTGCAGGCGCTGAAACTCGTAGCTGTCCTTGTCATCGCCTGCCATGGCCACTACGGCGGCGCAGGTATGGGCGTTGTGTGTGGCGAACTGTGGATAGATGCGGTCGCGCCGGTCGAGCAGCATCTGGGCGCAGGCCATGTAGCTGACATCGGTATTGACCTTGCGGGTGAAGACCGGGAAGGTTTTAACGCCCATCTCCTGGGAGAGCTTGATTTCGGAATCCCAGTAGGCGCCCTTGACCAAACGCACCATGATCTTGCGGCCGAACCGCTCGGCAAGTTCGTAAAGTGTCTCTATCACCGGCGCGGCGCGGCGCCCGTAGGCTTGTACAACGACCCCGAAGCCGTCCCACCCATCGAGGCTGGGGTCGGACATCAGTGCCTCGATCACGTCGAGTGACAGATCCAGTCGATCCTGCTCTTCTGCATCGATATTGAAACCGATATTGGCTTTGGCCGCTTGTTTTACCAGTTCCAACGCACGGGGTACGAGCTCTGCCATTACCGTGTCACGGTGGGTGTACTCATAACGCGGATGCAGGGCTGATAGTTTTACCGAGATACCGGGACTGCCACGTACATCGCCCTTGGCCTGTTCGGCGATTGCGGTGATCGCCTTGGCATAAGCCTCGTGGTAGCGGACGGCATCCTCATCTGTGCGAGCCGCCTCGCCAAGCATGTCGTAAGAGTAGGTGTAGCCCTGTTTCTCAAGCTCGCGGGCATTCTTCATGCCTTCTTCGATGGTCTGGCCGAGTACGAATTGGCGGCCGAGAATCTTCATCGACTGACCAACGGCCTTACGCACTACCGGCTCGCCCATGCGGCGTACTAGGCCACGTAGCGCCCGGGTTGGGCCCTTGGGATCTTCTTCCAGTACTTTACCGGTTAGCAACAGCGCCCAGGTCGAGGCATTAACCATCGATGAGGACGATTTTCCCAGGTGCGCGCCCCAGTCGGACGGCTCGATTTTATCGTGGATCAGGTCGTCGATGGTTTCCGCATCAGGCACGCGCAGCAGGGCTTCTGCCAAGCACATCAGGCCGACGCCCTCGGTGGTGGAAAGGCCGTACTCAGCGAGGAACGCCTCCATCATCGAGGGAGACCTCTCTTTGCGCACACGCTCCACGTAGTTGGCACCGGCGGCAGCAACTTTACGTCGGTCATCCTCTGACAGCTTGATGCGTTCGATCAGCTCATGCAGCACCGCTGTTTCATCGGCGTCATAGTTGCTGCGGATGCGTGAGCGAAGATCACTCACGTCGCTATGCAAATTAAGATTAGTTTTGTTCATGATGGGGTTCTCCTTGCAAGTCGACACGTCAGCATTGCTGAGCTGTTCACTTATCGCCAAGCGCCAGAAACGACGCGTTACCACCCAGCGCGGCAGTGCTGTTGGTGATTGTTTTTTCAGTCACAAAACGCTGTAGGTAGTGTGGGCCAGCGTTGAGAGCCTTGATTCACTGACGAAGGCATCCTCATCGACAAGATAATGATCACTGATACACTCCATAAGCGTATCAAGATCAGTTTGCCAGATGGCAGGGTCACGCATTTTCTTGGCATTGAGCATTGAGGCCCCCATAAGTCTAAACAGAAAGCGAAAAGCTGAATCAAATAACCGAAATAAAGCGATGGTAGGGCACTGCGCCCAAGATAACGGTCGAATGTAGAGCGAGCTGCCATTAGGTGTATGTCGTTTTCATGGCAAAACGTGTCAAATTCTCGGCAAGAAACGCTTTTTAAGACTTTAGTTTAGTCTCTAAACGGCTGCCAGCACGCAAAATAGCGTGTTATGTGCCCAAGCTAACTGCTTCATCACTAGCGAAATGAGAGTGCACCAGTCTTGACGCTTGCTCCTGAAGAGGGCGCGGAAGATGCTAACGAGGTTGCACCGGATGTTGAAGACGGCGCTAAGTGGGTAGCCGAATCGAGCGGCGTATTGGTTACGCCTACTCCTTGGCGTAGCTGGCGGGGAGACAAGCCGTAACTACGCCGAAAAGCATGCGAAAGAGCGCTTTGATTGGCAAAGCCTGTTTGAATGGCTATGTCAGTGAGTGGTAGACGGCTTTGTAATACAAGCTGCCGAGCTGCGTGTAGGCGTTGGCGTCGTACATACTGCCAAGGGGACAGGCCCGTTTGGACGCGAAAGCGTTCAGAAAAGTGTGCCTCACTAAGGCAAGCCAATTTTGCTAAATCAGCGACTCTCAGCTCATCGGCCAAGTGGTGGCGAATAAATCGATCGATTTGATCAAGATTGAGCCGCCGTTGTGATGCGCTCTCTGATGCGCCCAGACGAGCCTTTAATGAACCTAACAGCGTGGCAGCAAGCCGGTCTTGCTGAAAAGACATTGCCGATGTGTCAAATCCTTGGGCGAGCTCGCTTTCTACGAAAGCAAGGTAGTGGCGCAATGGGTTGTCGAGTGCAAAAAAACGCGGTGCATCAAACAGTGCTACCAACTCGCGGTGTTCGCCCGTTAAAGCAGGCGCATCTTCAGGCAGATCCAGTATCAGTTGACGATTGTAGCCATTACCTGAATAGAAGTGTTCGTGATTCGCGGGAACAATGCAGCCTGAAAATGCGTTTACCCGGCCGCCGAGGCCTTCGATTTCAAATTCTGAAGAGCCGCACAGCGTAATGACGATTTGGTGAAAATCGTGGGAGTGATGCTTTGTGGCACTTTCTAAAGGGATTTGACGAATAGTACTCGGCATGGGGTCTCCTCGACACGACTGGCCTATTACTGCTGGCGCAGCGCTGTGTGTGCCGCTAAATGATCACGTAATGCTTTCAGTTCCGCGTAACCCTCTTGGTTAAGTAACGGTTTGCTTCGAGCAATTTGCCAATGGCGCCCGTGGATGTCCATTAAATGTGATGCACGACGGCGGACATTATCCAGGTACTCATCGTGGCGAATGGGGTAGCCAATGATGGCATTCCACTCCGTTTCGCTGATGCTGCTTTCCAGCGCTTTGTCGAACAAATTGATCAGGTCGTTAGGCTCAGTGCGGTAGCGTGGCGTACCTACGGTCATTAATATTACCAGCACGCCACCTATTACCAGCAAACAGACGCCAAACACTAATAAGTACAGCGCCATACTACACTCCCTGCAAAATCAGTATCAGCATTCGTTTAACAATGCACGACAGTATACGCCTGCTGCTCGTTAAGACGAAAATTTTGCAGTTTTGCGAACTTTTCCCCTACAAGGTGTCAGAGTGTGTACAGGCAACATCGCGATAGCAGTCGTTAATAGTGTTGTTCTGGCTATTGTTTTCGATCCCTTGCTTCCGCTGCTTATCAAGCAGCGGTTTTTTTTGCTTATCAATCGGTCGTTTTCTGATGTAGTACGGCAATAGATAGTACGGCGATAGGTAGTATGGCGATAGTTAGTGTCGACGAATCGTTAGCAGCGCCATTAAGATGTCGCGGCGCGTGACAATCCCCACTAAACGTTGCTGCTCCACAACGGGATAAACCTTTGGTTTTGCTCCGAGCATTTCCTGTGCTAAGTCGGTGATACTTTTATTGGGCGTTGTGGTGAGCACGTCTTGGCGCATTAACTCACGTACCAGCGGCGCTTCATCATCGTGGTAGATGCTGTCCAATACGCGACCCATCACGTCCTGTTCGGATATAAAACCAATCAACCGATCAGACGCATCTACCACTGGAGCGCCTGGTAAGCGATGCAATGCCAAACCTTGAGCTAAGTTGGTGATAGAGGTTTGGCCAGTGACGCGGTAGCAGTCCCGTGACATGACATCGCGTACGGTATCGGGGGTTCTATTATTCATCTTGACACTCCTTGACGTAATACGCGCAGTTTCACTCTTAAAGAGAGTAGAGCAATAACCGCTTGCGGCATGAAAGCCATGAATCACAAGAACCATGAGTCACGAGAGCTATGAGTCACAAGACCTATGAGTCATAAGAGCCATGAGCCACGAGACTTATAATTCTATTAATGTAGAAGATTTAACTCACCCTGCGTTGTCCTTATTATTGATACATTCAACGCTTTGCTTCATTCCAGAAGCTGCAAGGAGTCAGTATGGACGCACGTGAATACCTCAATCGCAAAGGCGTTGGCATAGAAAGAGACCCTGAACGGCCCAACACATTAGAAGAAAAAGCGTGGGAGAGAGCTCGTGGGGCAGGTAGCCAGCGTCCAAAATCCGGTACACCACATGATTGGGAAGACTGGGAGCGCCATCACGATGATTTGGCAGACGGCGCGGAAACGTTAGAGCAGAAAATTGATAAAGAGGCTCACCAAAAAGCACTAGCTAAAGAGAAGCAGCAAGCTAAACAAGCGCAAGCGGCGGTAGAGCACTTTACGCCTACCGTGCAAACAAATGAGGCTGATAGTGCGCTTAAGCATCAAACCCAATCACCTATTGCTTCTGAAGCAGCGCCAGCATCGCCTCAACCGACATCGGTTCTGTTTGCCTACCGCGCGTTAGCCGTTTTGCTACCGCCTTTGGCCGTTGGGTTAACAGAGGGCGGGGCAAAACGTGTTGCTCTTAGTGTTGTATTGACGTTGTTGGGCTGGCTTCCTGGCGTAGTGCATGCGTTTATATGGTTAAAAAAGCACTAAGCTAGCGATTCTTCGTCTAGCCCATTGGCAGTTGTTGTGAAGCGCGTATAATCCCTGTCAACTTTTCTTTTTGGTGGGGTTTACTATGGGCTACCTTGTTGGCGTGACGGCGCTGTGGGCGTTCTCATTCTCGTTGATTGGTGTATATCTGGCAGGCCAAGTAGACAGCTACTTTGCGGTGCTTGTACGGGTAACGCTCGCCATGCTGGTGTTCCTGCCATTTTTACGGCCCAGCTTGCTGCGTGGAAAACAGCGTTTAGCGTTAATGGCGCTGGGTGCGGTGCAGCTAGGTGTCATGTACACCTTCTTCTATCACTCGTTTTTACTGCTATCGGTTCCTGAGGTTCTGTTATTCACGATTTTCACGCCGGTTTATATTGCACTTCTAGATGACCTAATGTTTAAGCGCTTCACGCCTATTTATCTAGTGACCGCACTATTGGCGGTGATCGGGGCAGGCGTCATTCGTTACGATGGTATTGATAGTGGGTTCTGGATGGGCTTTTTGGTAGTGCAGGGGGCTAATCTCTGTTTTGCGTTAGGTCAGGTTGGCTATCGTCGTCTCGCAGCCGATTTGCCGCCCACCTTGGCGTGGCATAACGTTTTTGGCTGGTTCTTTATCGGCGCAATGCTAGTGGCACTCCCGGCCTTTTTGCTGTTTGGTAATACCGCAGCGCTGCCCAGTACACCGGTGCAGTGGAGTGTGTTGGCATGGCTTGGGCTAGTCGCTTCTGGCGTGGGTTATTTCGCTTGGAACCAAGGAGCCACCAAGGTCGATGCAGGAACGCTGGCGATAATGAACAATGCGCTGGTGCCCGCTGGTTTGGTGGTTAATCTGGTGATTTGGAACCGGGATGCAGATATAGGCAAGCTACTATTGGGCGCCGCTATCATGGCCGCTTCGCTGTGGTTAAATCACTGGTGGCTGCAGCGTCGTCGCGCTATACCGGTCTAACTAATTCAAGCTATTGTTTTTGCCCAGAGTAACCAGCGGTTTCGCGTTACGCTGGGCAATTTGCTCGACACCCTCATACTCTCCATAATGTGGGCTGATGCCAGCGAGAGTTGTCCATGTCTAACACCCCATCGTCAGGTTTAGCACCCTTGAGCCAGGCCGAACGCACGCAGCCTTTAGCAGAAGCGCCCCTTAAAAAAGCGACGTCCTTTAAAGCGACCTCCTTTAAAACAATCGGCTTAATCGGTCGTTTAGGCAGTGACAAAGTGGTCGATTCGCTTAAGCGGTTGGTCAGCTATCTCGTTGCCCACGATTATAAAGTTCTGATTGAAGACCGGACCGCAACGGTGCTACCGAACCATGGACTGCCTGAAGCCAGCCGCCGCATGTTGGGGGAACTGTGCGATTTGGTCATCGTTGTGGGGGGAGATGGTAGCCTTCTCGGGGCTGCCCGCACGCTATGCCTTAGCGGTACGTTGATGTTAGGCGTGAACCGGGGGCGGTTAGGCTTTTTAACGGATATTTCCCCTGATGAGCTGGAAAGTCGGGTTGGCGAAGTGCTGGCGGGAGAGTATGAAGTTGAAGAGCGTTTCTTGCTAGATGCCGTGTTGTACCGAAACGGTAAAGCGGTGGGGAGCGGTGTTGCGCTCAATGAAGTGGTGGTTCATCCAGGTAAAGCGGTGCGCATGATTGAGTTCGAACTGTTTATTGACGGGCAGTTTGTGTATAGCCAACGTAGTGACGGCTTAATTATTGCCACGCCCACTGGTTCAACCGCCTATGCACTTTCTGGCGGCGGGCCAATCATGCACCCCAAGCTGGATGTGGTGACCTTGGTGCCTATGTTCCCCCATACGCTGTCGAGTCGTCCTATTGTGATTGACGCTGCCAGTGAAATCCGTGTTCACATTGGTGAAACCAATCAGACCTATCCCCATATCAGCTGCGACGGACAAACCCGTGCCGTGGCTAAACCTGACGATGTGCTCGTTATTCAACGAAAACCGCAACGAGTTCAGCTCGTGCATCCTATTGGGCATAACTTCTATGAAGTGTTGCGCAGTAAACTCGGCTGGAGCCATCGGCTAGGGGATTAATATGGAGGGCTACGATTTAATCGGGGATGTACATGGCTGTGGTGCAACATTGGCAGCGTTATTAGAACGGCTTGGCTATCATCAGCGGGGTGGGGTGTATCGTCACCCACGCCGAAAAGTGATCTTTTTAGGTGATTTAATTGATCGTGGTCCGCGTATTCGTCTAGCGGTTACTATCGCACGCAGGATGGTTGAAGAGGGCGAAGCGTATATTGTTATGGGTAACCATGAATACAATGCTCTGGCCTATACGCACCCTGCGCCCCCTGGTAGCAACAAGCGCTGGCTGCGCGAACATACGCCGCGCCATAACCGTATTATTGAAGACACGCTGGCTCAGTACCGCGATTATACAAACGAGTGGGAAGACACCTTGGCGTGGTTTAAGACGATTCCACTCTGCCTGGAGCTGGATGGGATTCGTGTGGTGCATGCCTGCTGGGATGACGAATTGATTCGACAGCTTAAACAGCGTGCGCCCAACGCCTGCATGGACAACCACTTTCTGGTTGAGTCCACTGACCCCTCAACACAAGCCTTTCGTATACTTGATCGCCTAACCCGTGGGCCTCATATACCGTTACCAAAAGGCATTGCGATACACTCAGGCGATGGCTTTACTAGGCAGAGTTTTCGTGCGCACTTTTGGTCAGCGAACCCGCAGCAGTGGGGGGACGTGGTATTTCAGCCAGATAACCTTCCTGGTGACCTAGAGACCAGAACGCTGACCGATACTGAACGTCAGCGCCTTAGTTATTACGGCCCTGAACAGCCCCCTTTATTTATCGGCCATTACTGGTGCGAGGGTATTCCCGCCTTACCAGCACACAACATTGCCTGCTTGGATTATAGTGCGGTGAAATTTGGCCGTTTAGTGGCTTATCGCTGGAGCGGAGAAGCGCGGCTCAATGCTGATCATTTTGTGTGGATACAGGTGCCAAAAGAGGAGCGTGCACTGCCTAAACCGTGGGAAATAGATTTTGATTAATAGCGATATTGTTAATCTTTACACTCGGTTACATATTTTTTTCAAAATAGCTGAACTAACGGTGTTGTCGGTTATCAGAGTAAGTGTTCCCTTGAATGATCCCTTGCTTTTTGATCCGGCGGCCCCCTCCGCCGGATTTTTTTCGTCTATCCGTTGGTGACGCGGCGTGACGTTACGCCGATTCTTATTGGTTGAAAGGAACCTGCCATGCATCCAGTAATGCTTTTACCCACGGGCGCGGACACCAAAGAGCTGCGTAAAGCGCTATGGCACTACCGCATTGGTCACCGCATTACCGATGAAGCAGATGGCCAGCTGCTATGGGTTGCCGACCCGCGCCAGCATGATGAAATGAGATCGTTGGTGAGCCGCTGGGAGCGAGGTGAGCCTCTGATTACGACGACTGTTCGACCCCGTCACCGAAGCGGGATGAATCGCTTGGTGCCGATGCTGCGCCAAGTGCCGGTTACAGCGCTGATGATTGGTATTAGCCTATTTATTTTTGCCTTAACAGGGGTATTTGGCGACTTACTAATTGTAGGGCTCACCATCGTGCCGGTGGGCGTTTCAGGTGGGCAGCTCGTATATGGCAACCTTAGTGACACAATAATGTCTGGCCAAGTATGGCGCTTACTGTCGCCTGCGTTTTTACACTTTGGCTGGATGCATTTGATCTTCAACCTGATGTGGGTATGGTACTTCGGGCGTCAAATCGAGCAGCTTCAGGGTAGTCGTACCATGCTGTTACTGCTTCTGATTGCCGGTATTGGCGCTAACATTGCGCAATATGTCACTGGCACCGTGCTGTTTGGCGGTATGTCTGGTGTTGTTTACGCCTTGCTGGCTCATGTGTGGCTGATGTCCTATCGTGCCCCGCAAAGCGGATTTTTCGTCCCCCAGATGCTAGTCGTCTTCATGCTGGGCTGGTTGGTGTTCACCATGACCGATATTGCCGGTAGCGTGGGCTTTGGCAACGTCGCGAATGAAGCGCACTTGGGCGGGCTGCTCGTGGGGCTGGTCACAGGCTGGTATTATTCATCCAAACGAAGCAAACATTAAAGGTGCCTACGATGAGTGACATGACCTTCGATAAAATGATTAACCAAATGACGCCCGCTATTTATGAAAGCCTTAAGCAGGCAGTGGCGTTGCGCAAATGGCCCGATGGCCGGTATTTGACGCCAGAACAGACCGAGTTGTGCCTGGAAGCGGTAATGCGTTTTGAGGTGGAGAATAACGTTCCTGAAGAGAGCCGTGTCGGCTATCTGGAGCAGCGTACCTGTGGTGCTAGCGCGACCGGTGCCGGTGTTTCCCCTGAAATGGCAGGCCTTGCCCGGGATGCCACGCGTGACTGATGATCTGTTTGCCTCGGTAGCATCCCCGGTGCAAGGATGTTTGCAAAAAATGGCGGCTGACTTACCCAGCCGCCAAGGTGATCGGGTGGTGTATCACCTTCGTGCGGGCGACCATCGAATACCACTCAATGAGCGTATCGGCTCACCGATGCGACTTGCCTGGAGCGGCGCGATTGCTTGCACCCACTGTGGACGTGCAACCAAAAAAAGTTTTGCTCAAGGCTACTGTTACCCCTGCTTTAAGCGTTTAGCCCAGTGTGATACATGCATCATGAAACCCGAGACTTGCCACTATCATCAGGGCACCTGCCGGGACCCCGAGTGGGGCGAAAAACATTGCTTCCAGCCACACATTGTCTACTTAGCGAACTCATCCGGTTTGAAGGTAGGTATCACTCGCAAAACGCAAATGCCAACTCGCTGGTTGGACCAAGGGGCCATACAGGCGCTGCCCATTCTTGAGGTAAATACCCGGCAACAGTCTGGTTTTGTCGAAATGCTCTTTAAAGAGCAGGTGGCCGACCGAACTAACTGGCGTGCCATGCTTAAAGGCGAGGTGAAGCCATTGGATTTGTGCGCAGAGCGTGACCGTCTTTTTAACCTGTTAGCCGATGGGTTAGGGCAGTTACGTGACGTGCACGGTGCGGATGCCATTCGTACGCTGGATGAAACGCCACTGGACTTTCATTATCCCGTAGCGACTTTCCCAAGTAAGGTGACGTCCCATAATTTTGATAAGCAACCGCTGATTGAAGGTACTCTTCAAGGTGTAAAAGGGCAGTACCTGATTTTTGATACCGGGGTTATTAACCTGCGTAAATTCACCGGTTACGAAATCGCCGTCTCGTCGTCACCGCTTAACTAGCCATCCTTAATGCTAGTACTCGCCATGGCAATAAGCTCGCTCAGCGTGACGCTTAACGCCGCACGATTAGCATGGTCAGAGCCGGATAGTTAAACGGAAGGTAGTTCTCGTTCAATGCTTAGGGAAGCCGTAAATGAGTAAACAGGCTTTGCATAGCCGGTGACAGTGATGCTTCATCGCGGTAGCACAAGCACAGTTGCCGTTTGGCCCACGGGTCGTTTAGATTCACAACGCTAAGGTCGTAACGCTGTAGCCATTGTTGCGCAATGCCTTTAGGAATAATGGCGATGCCTACTTGGTGGGCTACCAAATTGCACAGCTCACCAAATCCTTTCATGCGTATCCGTAGTGTTAATGAAGCCCCAAGCTGGCGAGCCTGCTCTTCGATTTGAGCTTGCAGCGCACTTTCCTCGCTCAATCCAACCATTGGCAGTCCGACAACTTCGTGAAAGCTAATCCATGATTGGTTAGATAGTGGATGCCCCTTGGCCACTACAACGACTAAATGGTCAGGCACCAGAACGTCGCGTTTTAAGTCCTCTGCGTTAACCACATCGGTGATGATCCCCCCCTCAATAATGCCGGCCTGGATTGATTGAATGATCGCTAGGCTGGTTCGCTCCTTAACGTCCATATGCAGCGAAGGGTGGGCTTGTAACCAGGGCGCGAGCTTGCCAGGTAAAAACGAGGCAAGTGCAGCAGTATTGGCATGCAGTCTAAGCGTTCCTGACAGCCCCTTAGCAAACGCCTTAAGTTCACCGCGCATTTTTTTATGCTGCAGCAACATTTGCCGAGCGTGGTGAGCTAGGGCTTCTCCGGCTTCTGTTGGCATAACACCGCGGGGGTGGCGTTCAAGCAGTTTGACTTCAACATCGGTCTCAATACGGCGCAGGCGTTCACTGGCAGAACCCAAGGCTAGGTGAGCATTCATGGCCCCTTGAGTGATGCTACCTGCTTCAACAATGCACAGAAAAAGATGAAGGTCTGATAAATCCAAGCGCATAAAAGCTCCTATTTCACCCTAAGGCTGAGCCGAAGCCTGAGAGGAAAATACCTGATTGTGGCGGGGTTCCAGCCGCGCTTCAATGTCGCCATGACAAACGATATTGCTACGCTAATTTGGTTGTTGGGCGCATTCCTGCTGGCAGGCTTGGTCAAAGGGGTAACCGGAATGGGGTTGCCTACCGTTGCGATGGCTCTGCTGGGGGCGCTTTACTCTCCCGTTGTTGCCGCTGCATTATTGATAGTGCCCTCGTTAATTACCAACATTTGGCAGTTTTTGAAGGGCGGTTATCACTGGCACGTTCTAAGCCGCTTTTTTAGCATGATGCTTGGTATTCCCGTTGGTGCCTTTTTGGGTGCGCCGCTATTGAGCCAGCTTGACGCAGATTGGGCAGCGTTTAGTCTGGGAAGCGCCTTAATGCTCTATTCCATATACTCTTTTTGGGCGCCTGTGATTAATATTCTGCCCAAGTATGAGTCCTGGTTGTCACCCATTATCGGCCTTTTGACTGGATGGATTACAGGGGCAACAGGTGTGTTTGTACTTCCAGCTGTGCCTTATTTGCAGGCACTTGGGATAGAAAGGAATGAACTGATCCAAGCATTGGGACTCTCGTTTACGGTTTCTACCCTGGCGCTACTCAGCAGCCTAGCGGTGCAACACTCTTTGGAAACCGTGCACCTGACGCTTTCGCTGTACGCGGTACTCCCTGCATTAGCCGGTATGTGGTTGGGGAGCTTGATTAGAAGCCGTATATCGACAGTGCAGTTTCGTTGCTGGTTTTTGCTAACGTTGTCGCTGTTGGCCGTAGACCTGATGTCACGACCCTTTCGCTAAGTACTTGTGCGTCAGCAATAGCCAAGTGCCACCTTTAGCCGTTCCGCATGAGCAGCAACCCAGCGGGGATCTATCGCCCCCCAGTCACGTATCTGGTAGTGGCCAATATTATGGCGCTCACCTTCGCCTTTCTCGAATACGCACTCGATATCTAGCTCCGCAAGTGAGGCGATAGTGTCTTGCGCGGTTCGACGAGGCATACCGGTGGCCTCGATTAACGCTGGTACGCTTGCGACGCCTTGCTCAATTAAATGCGCGACATACAAGCGGCGGTAAAAACTTGATTTGGTCTTGCTAAGCGATGTCATTGGGTTTCCTTTTGCGGGAAGCTACTACATCAAAAGGCTTAGCTTAAATGAATAAATCGCCTTGCGCCCGTGGTGGTCGAAAGTCGTGGGTGTTCAGGCCCTGTTCGGTGCGTGGCTGCATGTTCCACTGGCGGCTGGCGCGATTAAAGCGCTGGGCGATCAAGTCGGCAAAGACACCTTCACCACGGAAGCGTTTACCAAATTGTGCATCGTAGTTTTTGCCGCTTCGGCATTGGCGAATCAGGCTCATTACCTTAGCGGCTCGCTCGGGGTAGTGGGCTTGTAACCAGGCTTCAAACATTGGTGCGACTTCATAGGGCAGGCGCAGCAGCATCCACGTTGCTGTGCGCGCGCCAGCCCGGCTGGCCGCTTCTAGAATGCGTTCAATTTCGTGGTCAGTAAGGCCAGGAATAATCGGTGAGACCAGCGTACCGACTGGAATGCCTACGGTGTTGAGCTCGCGGATCACTTTTAAGCGTGCCTGAGGCGAGGCCGCCCGGGGTTCCAAGGTACGCTTTAGGTTGGCATCCAGGCTTGTCAGGCTAACAAACACCCGCACTAACCGATGCTCGGCCATTTCTGCTAGCAGGTCTAAATCCCGCAGTATTAGCGTGCTTTTAGTCACCAGGGTGACCGGATGCCTGCATGCCAGTAGCAGCTCTAATAAACGACGTGTTGTTTGGTATTTCGCTTCCAGTGGCTGATAACAGTCGGTGTTGCCGGAAAGGTTGATAGGACGACAGACATAATGGGGGTGGCTAAGCTCGTCTGCTAAGTGCTCAACTAAGCCTGTGCGGGCGATTAATTTAGTTTCAAAATCGAGCCCCGGTGATAAATCCCAGTAGGCGTGGGAAGGGCGAGCGTAGCAGTAAATACAGCCATGCTCGCAGCCGCGAAAAGGGTTGAGTGAGCGGTCAAAAGGCAAGTCCGGCGATTGGTTCCAGGAAAGCGCGCTCTTGCTGGGTTCCTCGCGTATCTCCGTTGCAAGCGAAGTAGTGGCCTCTTCATGCCACCAGCCATCATCCTCTACCACGCTGCAAGTTGGCGAAAAGCGGTTATGCGGGTCGTAGGTCGCACCACGCCCTTTATACACGGTAGCGCTGGAAGGGGAAGAAGCCATTAGTTGCCACCTCTGCACGGACTAGAGTTGCCATATATGTTTATATATACAGTATATGGCGTTTGGCTCTATGTGCAAGGTACGGCTTGATGAGGTAGCGAAGTCAGCTGAGCATGTGATTGAGTGTTTTCACTGCTGGCGTTGAGTTTAAACCTAAGCACAACCTCGGTTAACCGTTCAGCCTCATGCTCTAACTGAGTGGCGGAGGTGCTGGCTTGCTCCACCATGGCGGCATTCTGCTGAGTCGTCTGCTCCATTTCGCCAACAGCACTATTGACTTCGTTGATGCCAACACGTTGCTCCTCGCTAGCGACTGCGATCTCATCCATTAAAGTGGTAACACGCTTAACGGATTCCATAATGGCGGCCATTGACTCACTGGCTAAATCCGCTTGTTGAGTGCCTGCTTCTACCTGGCTTACTGACGTTGCAATCAATTGGCGGATATCCGCTGCGGCATCCGCACTGCGTGTTGCCAGCAGGCGAACTTCACTGGCTACCACGGCAAATCCTCGACCATGTTCACCTGCTCGGGCTGCTTCAACTGATGCATTGAGCGCTAAAATATTGGTCTGAAAAGCGATTGAGTCAATTAAGCCAATAATGTCGGTAATCTGTTGCGAGCTATGACGTATCTCATGCATTGTACTAACCACATGAGTCACGACATCACCACCTTGCTGTGCATTATGCGCAGCTTCTTGAGCAACGCGGCTAGCTTGCGCTGCGTTGTCACTGTTGCGTTCCATGGTGGCCGTCATCTCTTCAATACTGGAGGCAGTTTGTGTTAATGACGCGGACTGACGCTCGGTTCGCGAGGCGAGATCTTGGTTGCCTAACGCAATTCCCCGTGCGCCTGCAAAAACCTCTTCACTGCTATGACGCACGGTTGCCACCGTTTCCAACAAATCTTTTTGCATGTTGCGTAGTGAGTTGAAGAGAATGCCGATTTCATTTCGGCCATGCACTTCAATTTCTCTAGAAAGGTCACCTTTAGCAATATATTGAAAGTGTTCGTTAATGCGTTGCATTGGGCGAATTAAGTTGACGCTTACGCCCCAGTAGACAATGGCAGTGATGATTAGCGCGATGATGAATACACTGACAATAGTTGAATTAGCTAAGTTGACCACTGAAGAGAAGTTATCCAAACGCTGATTACCTTCATCTTCTACCGTATGAAAAAAATTAACGGCATCTTGATAAAAAGTGTCATAGGCATCATGGGTACCATTGCGCAGGCGTTGGTAGTCAGCAGTTTCCCCTTGGTAAAGCGAGTCAAGTTGAGGAAGTAGCTGGTTACTCATCATGCTATTGAAGCTACTCTCTATTTCACGAATGAAGTGCTCATGAGACGGGTTGAATGATAAAGAAAGAAATTCAGCGAACACGTTGTCTGCGCTTTCAAGAAGATTACGCATTTCATCAGCTCGTTGGCGTCTTTCAACGGCAGTAAGAGAAGGGTGCGCCTCTAGCAGCTCTTCGTACAGGCGGCCCATTTGTAAACGTACATTTTGTATCGATGAATTGGTTCTGTTCAGTGTCGATTGTTGATTGACGTTGACGTTGGTAAATTGCTCGATGCTTTCCTGACTATGATTGACCGCGTAGAGGCCGGTGCCACTCAGCAGTAGCAGTAATGTCAGAAAAGAGAATAAAACGAGTGACCAGCTCATTCTCATTGTTAGATTGTTTAAGCGGTGCATGTGTCACTCCATTAGTCTCATTATTATGTTCTGCATAGAGAAATAGAACTGCCGGCTAGCGGCAGTTCTAAAGCGTCGTACATGTTTTAAATGATGGTCTGGTTGCTAATTAACACATCATTATTCGGCATGAACGCTACGTTGACTAAGGTTATCACCTTGGTTATTGGCTTCGCCCTTCGTGTCTTTATCTTCGTTAGCAATTTTTTCTCTTTCCTTAGCCTCATCTGAAAGAGATTTTTTGGGTAGGACAATATTCAGCGTGAAAGCCGTAATAGCGGCCACAACGATGGGGGCACCACCAATCAAGTCTCTTAATACCGCAGGAAACTGCTCGATAGCGGATGGCTCTGCAGCGATACCTAAGCTTAGTGCTAGGGAAAGGCCGACGATGGTCATATTGCGTGCAGACATCTCATCTTTAACCAACAACTGAATGCCAGTCATGGTAATCATGCCAAACACGGTAATTGTTGCACCACCTAAAACGGGGTAAGGAATCGTCGTGATCATTGCGCCGAATTTCGGACTGAGACCCGCCAGAATCATAAAAATACCTGCCAGCGCCAGTACGTATCGGCTAATTACCTTGGTCATGGCTACGATGCCAACATTCTGGCTGAACGTGGACGTGGGCAGGGCACCGAAGAAAGAGCTGATGGTAGTGGTTAAACCATTGCCAAGCAGGCCGCCGGTAAGCTCTTTTGTTTTTAGCTCACGGTTCATACCGCCAACGGTTGTGGCAGATAAATCCCCAATAGTTTGTACGGAGTTGATAACACAAATGACGACCATCGAAGCAATGGCCGCGGTGTGAAACTCCATCTCAAACGGCATTAGTTTAGGAACGGCTACCCAGGATGCATTGGCTACGTTGTCGAAACTAACCAGGCCCAGCGATAGGGAGAGTAAATAGCCCACCACAATGCCCACAATAATGGCAGAGAGCTTAATCACCCCTTTACCAAATTGGGCAGCAATTAAAACAGTGAGCAACGTAACGACAGCGACTATCCAATTAATTGGATCACCAAAATTGGCAGCATTAACGTTTCCACTGCCCGCCATATAGCGGATAGCGATGTCATATAGCGACAGACCGATCACCAATACCACTGTTCCTGCCACGACAGGGGGGAACAAATGGCGAATATATTGGATGAAGTAGCCCACCACGACCATGGTCATACCGCCAATCAACTGGGCGCCGAGTATTCCTTCAATCCCGTACTGAGCGCCAACTGCAACAAGCGTGGGCACGTAGGCAAAGCCGACACCAAAAATGGCAGGTAAGCGCGCACCGAATTTCCACACACCGTATAGATGGAACACGGTGCAGACACCTGATGCCAGCACAGCAATCTGAATAAGTAGAAGCTTTTCTTCAACGCTCGCGCCGACAACCCCTGCAACGATAATAGGCGGTGTTATCACCCCAGCAATCATGGCGAGTAGGTGCTGCAGAGAAAGTGGCAGTACCTTTAGAAATTTAGGTTTTCCATAAAAATCAAAGAGGGAGGTGCTCTTTCCATCTATTCGCGCTCGCTCTTCCGACGAGGATGTGGCGTCACTCATGAGGGACTCTCCTTTGTTGTTGTATTCAATGATTTGAAATTATTGTTCATTTTTAAAGTTAATACTGTACACAAAAAATCTGCTGAAAATAAATAATTTCGCCCTGTTTATGCTCATCTATATGGCTAATAGCGCTTCTTGATACGAAAAATAGCGTGCTGGTTTCTCAGCTACGTCTATCATGTTTTTTGTTCAAGTTTTTGATTTTTAATTTATTTTTAAATATCTCTGCCAGGGAGAGGCTTATGTTTAGATGCCTAGTTGTCGTCTAGGAAAGAAAACCTGAGCAGCTAAGGTGGCGTCAAAATTTTGGCGCTGGACAGGGTGAGCAACGCTTCCTAATGAAAATGTATACAAAAATTCTTTGAAATGTGTCGATTTTTTATATAGAAATGTAGTCATTGGGTTTTGGGCTGTGACGTGTCTCACCCGCTGTTGAGCTGCTTATTGTTAGCAATGCATAGGGAAAAGACATGGTAATGGCTCTAATTACATTAATAAAATATCGGAGAAACCAATGGGTTACGTGACAACTCATGTTCTAGATACCGCGCAAGGCTGCCCAGGCGAGGGCGTCAAAATTGATCTGTATCGTGTCGTTAACGGCGAACGCAGCTTCCTCAAAACGGTAACCACCAATGATGATGGCCGCTGTGACCATCCCATATTAGATGGCGACGAGCTACAAGAAGGGGAGTACGAGTTGGCGTTTCATGCAGGCGATTACTTCGCCAGTCGGGCTGGCCGAGTTGCGGATAACGAGCCTGCCTTCTTAAACGTGATACCGCTTCGCTTCGGGGTCAATGACGCCACACAGCACTATCACGTGCCATTGCTGCTATCGCCCTATGCCTACTCAACGTATCGCGGCAGCTAAAGAGACTTAATCAATAGTCCCGATAAAAATAGCCCTGATAAAAAACCTAATGCTGCCGACTAACAACAAACAAATGAGGCGAGGAAGCCGACATGCTGTCCTACTTAATTGATTTTTCTAATTTTATGCTTCGCTGGCTACACGTTATTGCCGCGATTGCCTGGATTGGTGAGTCTATCTACTTTGTCATGCTAGATAACGGCTTAAAATCCCCCAAAGATGAAAACTGCCGCAAAAAAGGCGTGTTTGGTGAGATGTGGGCCGTGCACGGTGGCGGCTTCTATCACAATCAGAAATATGCCACCAGCCCGGAAAAGCTGCCTGATGACCTCCACTGGTCTTTCTGGAAGGCTTATACCACTTGGTTATCTGGCTTCGCTTTATTCATCATTTTGTACATGTTTAATCCTGGCTTTTATTTGGTTAATCCCAATAGTAGTTGGGAGTGGGCTGCCAATATGACCGGCTGGCAGGCCAACGTTTTGGCGCTGGCCTTCTTGCTGATGGGGTGGGTGGTCTATAACGAAATGTGTAAGCGCATCAGCCCCAACATGGAGCGCGATGGCCTATTAAGTATTGGTGTTGCGATCATGATGGTGGTCGTCGCGTATCTGAGTACTCACATGTTCTCAGGTCGTGCCGCATTTCTATTGACCGGGGCTGTTATGGCAACGGCGATGTCTGCCAACGTGTTCTTCTGGATCATTCCAGGGCAGCGCCGCATTGTTAAGGCGATGAAAGCTGGCGAAACGCCAAATCCGTTAGACGGCAAACGTGGCAAGCAACGCTCGGTACACAATACGTACTTTACGTTACCCGTTGTCTTATTAATGATCAGTAACCACTACTCCTTTGCATACTCTCACGCCTATGCATGGGTCATCATGGCATTGCTGATTTTTGCGGGTGCATTAATTCGTCAGTATTTCGTGTTGATGCATGCTGGCAAAATACGGCCTGGTTATCCTGCGGCAGGTGTCCTCTTGATTATGGTGGCGTTTTGGATAGGGATGCCAGCTAACCAACAAGCTAATGCTGGTGCAGAGAGTGGGCCAGATATAACTGACGTGCAGGCGGTTATTGAGCAGCGCTGCATTGCGTGCCATGCCCAGTCACCAACACAGCCTGGTTTTTCTGCTCCTCCTGCGGGCTTTGCCTACGATAACCTTGAGCAAATTTTGCATCACAAAGAGAGCATTCAGCAAGTCGTGGCCAGTGGATACATGCCCCTTGGCAACATGACCAATATGACAGATGAAGAGCGCGCCTTGATTGGAGAGTGGTCTGAGTAACTAGCTCGCTCGTTGTGACGTCAGCAGCTAGCACTTTCTAGCACTCTAGAGGTGATAGCTGCTGTATTAGCTGAGTTCCTTAACGCATGCTCAATGTTGCTTTAAATCATTAATGGCAATCGGCCAGTGGTAGATTTGCGCAGGCGTTGGGGGTTTTACGTTATCTCGATAATACAAATAACGAAGTGAGTTAACCCGCCATGAGTGATAAGGAAAAAAAGCATTTAATTCCCGCGCTTGAACGAGGGCTGACGATTTTAATGGAGCTCAATCGTCATCATCGTGAAATGAGTTTTGCTGAGATCGTCAAACGCGTTGGTTATCCCCAGTCGACGTCGTATCGCGCAGTACAGACCTTGGAGCATATGGGGTTTCTACGCCATCACCCGGTCACTGGATTGTATTCGCTGGGTGTTAACGTGCTAAAGCTGGGCTTTGAATATGTGGCCTCATTGGATGTTGTGCAGGTAGGCCATCCTGTTATTGAGTCGCTATGCGAGCAGACCGGCTGCTCAAGTCATATTGCCGTTCGCGATGGAAGGGACGCCGTTTATGTGGCCCGTGTGGGTGCCACTAACGCCACGATTCGTCGCGTTAGTGTAGGAACACGAATTCCACTGCACTGCACGTCATTAGGGCGACTACTGCTGACAGATCTCTCAAAAGAGGAATTTGAATCGCTCTATCCTGACGACCAACTACTTAATAAAGAACTCGGTGCACCGATCCGGCGTGATGTTCTGTGGGACTTAGTTCAGGAAGACCGTCAGCGTGGTTATGTCATTGCCGATTCTTATTATCACTTTGGTATTTCATCGATTGCCTACCCGCTCTACAACCATGATGGGGTAGTGGAGGGCGTCGTTAGTATCATGGTGCCGGTACATGAGTTTGCCGAGGATGAGCGAACCAAGCTGCAAGCGCTGGTGCAAGAGGCCGCGAGAACAATCTCCGACATGCTAGGGCACGATCAAGCCCTTGCGAAACGCGATGGCTAGGTGTTGCAGACGACAATAGCACGCTGCGCGCGGGATTAAATTTACATAATGTTCACCCCTGTATGGACTGGATGCAAAAGCACCGGTCCAGTTGGCATGCCTGTTTTTACCAATACCGAGAGCGTTTCGTTAGTAACACTGGCGCTCCCTTATACGTGTTTATACTCAACATAATCCATATTAAGAATTTGATTTTAAATGACTTTTATTGCTTCTGTTGAATTTAGTGGAAATATTTTCCATTAAATATTGACAGTGCGTCGGATGGCGCATACTTTGAATATTGTCTCGTATACAAAATTAAATACAAAAATGAATACTAAATGTATTCACTCTTCGAGGAGAAGTTGTGATGGCTAAAATGACAGCTGCAGAAGCCGCCATTCACGTCCTGAAAAAAGAAGGTGTTGATGTTGCCTTTGGTGTGCCAGGTGCTGCGATCAATCCTTTCTACGCTGCGATGCGTAAAGTGGGCGGCGTAGATCACGTGTTAGCACGCCACGTGGAAGGCGCCTCACACATGGCGGAAGGGTATACCCGCACAACCGCTGGCAACATTGGTGTGTGTATCGGTACTTCTGGCCCCGCGGGCACGGATATGATTACGGGCCTGTATTCCGCCAGTGCTGATTCAATTCCGATTCTATGTATCACTGGCCAAGCACCCCGCGCCAAGATGCATAAAGAAGACTTCCAGGCCGTCGACATTCAGGCGATTGCAGGCCCGGTGACCAAATGGTCCGTTACGGTGATGGAACCTGCCCAGGTACCGCGCGCATTCCAGAAAGCCTTCCAGCTTATGCGTTCTAGCCGTCCTGGGCCGGTACTGATCGATCTTCCCATCGATGTACAGATGAGCGAAATCGAGTTTGATCCGGACACCTACGAATCACTTCCGGCTTATAAACCCTCAGCATCTCGTGCCCAAATTGAAAAAGCACTGACGCTGCTCAACGAAGCCGATAAGCCGTTGATCGTGGCTGGTGGCGGCATCATCAATGCCGATGCTGCCGAGCAATTAGTTGAATTTGCTGAGCTAACCGGTGTACCGGTGATCCCGACGCTGATGGGCTGGGGAACGATCCCTGATGACCACCCGTTAATGGCAGGTATGGTGGGGCTGCAAACGTCGCATCGATACGGCAATGCGACCATGTTGGCGTCTGACTTTGTCATGGGGATTGGTAATCGTTGGGCTAACCGACACACCGGCAATGTTGAAACGTATACAAAAGATAGAAAGTTTGTTCATGTTGATATCGAGCCTACGCAAATAGGCCGCATTTTTGGACCTGACTACGGCATCGTTTCTGACGCTAAGCTCGCCCTAGACCTGTTTATCGATGTCGCGCGTGAAATGAAGGCCAACGGACAGCTTAAAAACCGTAGTGCCTGGGCGGAAGAGTGTCAGGAGCGTAAGCGCACGCTACTGCGCAAAACGCACTTCGATAATGTGCCGGTGAAACCCCAGCGTGTTTACGAAGAGATGAACAAGGTTTTTGGCAAAAATGCGCGCTATATCAGCACCATCGGTTTGTCGCAGATTGCCGGCGCTCAGTTCCTGCATGTGTACAAGCCTCGTCACTGGATTAACTGTGGCCAAGCTGGGCCACTAGGCTGGACAGTGCCTGCAGCACTGGGTGTTTGCCGTGCCGACCCTGATGCCGAAGTGGTTGCGCTGTCTGGCGATTACGACTTCCAGTTCATGGTGGAAGAGCTAGCGGTAGGGGCGCAGTTTAACTTGCCGTATATCCACGTGCTGGTGAACAACTCTTACCTCGGTTTGATTCGTCAGGCCCAGCGTGGCTTCGACATGGACTACTGTGTCCAGCTCTCGTTCAAGAACATTAACTATACCGACGAAGAAGCGGCGCTCGCGGAGTACGGCGTAGATCACGTGTCGGTTGCTGAAGGCCTTGGCTGTAAAGCGCTGCGTGTCACGACACCCGATGAGATTGCACCTGCGTTAGAGAAAGCGCGTGAGCTAATGCGCCAATACCGTGTGCCGGTCGTGGTGGAAATCATTCTCGAGCGCGTTACCAATATCTCGATGGGCACTGACCTTGATGGGGTTAATGAGTTCGAAGCGTTAGCTGAAAACCTTACCGATGCACCGAGTTCTATTGCCAGCCTGACGTAACGCACCAAGGTGCTTCCAGGCAAGTCGCTGAAGTCGTTATTAAGACGCTAAAACGTTAGGAGAACACTATGGCTAAGTTTGCCGCGAATCTCAGTATGCTGTTCACTGAAGTCGATTTTCTTGATCGCTTTGAGGCCGCCGCAAAGGCGGGTTTTAAAGGGGTTGAGTACCTTTTTCCCTATGACTATGCGGCAGCTGACATCAAGCAGCGCTTGGATGCGAATGGCCTAACCCAAGTGCTGCACAACTTACCTGCGGGAGATTGGGGAGCAGGCGAGCGAGGCATTGCTTGCCATCCCGATCGGGTAGAAGAGTTTCGTGCCGGTGTAGATAAAGCGATCGACTATGCCACTACGCTTGAGTGCAAGCAGGTGAACTGCCTTGCGGGTATTCAGCCTGATGGCGTTAGTGATGCTGAAGCTCACCGTACCTTGGTCGAAAACCTTCGCTACGCTGCCGAAAAACTCAAAGCAGCCGGCATTTTGCTGCTTGCAGAGCCTATCAATACCCGTGACATTCCAGGCTTTTTCCTTAATCGCACCGAGCAGGCGTTGGCACTTTTTGACGAAGTCGGCAGCGATAACTTAAAGCTGCAGTATGACATCTACCACATGCAAATCATGGAGGGTGATCTTGCGCCCACTATTGAAAAGCATTTTGCACGGATCGCTCACGTGCAGTTGGCGGATAACCCAGGGCGCCATGAGCCAGGAACGGGTGAGATCAATTATCCCTTCTTATTTAGCCACCTGCAGCAGCTTGGCTATGACGGTTGGATCGGCTGCGAGTACAAGCCCAAGACCACGACGGTAGAAGGTTTAGGTTGGTTAGATAAGGCGCGTTAACCCTGTATGACTTAAAACAGGCAAGTGAGTAGATAGTCGTTAGCTCAGGAAATCTAAATCATTTAGAAACAATAGGTTGGTTTCTAAAAGACGCGAATGGAGAACAATTATGAGTAAGATTGGTTTTATTGGTTTAGGCATTATGGGTCGTCCTATGGCGGGGCACCTGCTCGACGCTGGTCACTCTTTAGTGACTGTTAAACGCGGCACTTTGGATGCTGCGCTTGCCGAAAAAGGCATGAGTGAAGTCGCTTCACCCAAAGCAGTGGCTGAAGCGTCTGACGTCATTATCACCATGGTGCCCGATACGCCCGATGTCGAAAGCGTGTTATTTGGTGAGGAAGGCGTGATTGAAGGCCTGAAGCCCGGCACCCTGGTGATTGATATGAGCTCCATTGCCCCAATGCAGACCCAGGCATTTGCCAAGCGGATTACCGATGCGGGCGGAGAGTTTGTCGATGCGCCGGTTTCTGGTGGTGAAGGTGGTGCAATTAACGCTGCGCTTACCATCATGGTGGGTGCAACAACGGAAGGGTTTGAGCGAGCCAAGCCATACCTGGACGTTGTTGGGAAGACGATTACCCACATCGGCGGCCACGGTGCAGGTCAGACGTGTAAAGTGGCTAACCAGATTGTGGTTGCGCTAACCATTGAAGCAGTGTCAGAAGGGTTACTGTTTGCCTCTAAAGCAGGTGCTGATGTCGCTAAAGTGCGTGAATCACTGATGGGCGGTTTAGCCCAATCGAAAATCCTCGATGTTCACGGCGAGCGCATGATCAAGCGCACCTTTGAGCCTGGGTTCCGCGTTCGTCTGCACCAGAAAGATCTCAATTTGGCGTTAGAGGGTGCCAGAACGTTAAACCTTTCATTGCCAGGCACCGCCAATGCACAGCAGTTGTTCCAAGCGTGTGTTGCCAACGGGGGCCAGGATTGGGATCACGCAGGTATTGTGCGCGCTTTAGAGAAGCTGGCAGACCATGAGGTTGGCCAATAACGCGCCTTTGTCAGGCAGGCCAGCGTCTGTTGGCCTGCCATTAAGTTCTTTTTACTAAGCTTTCCAAGCTCTTTGTTTACGTTCTTTTCTAAGCTCCTTTCTGAGCCTTTTTCCTGATCCCTGCCCGAGGAGTCTTTTGATGAATTCTCTTGTTCGCTTGGCGCCTTTTACCAGTGAAGAGGCAACCCGCCAGTGGCTGAATCAACTGGCCGAAACGGCCATTACTGCGGTACATCCCGATAGCTTATTAACTGCCCAGTTGCCTGAAAAACCGCCAGGCCGAACTGTCGTCGTGGGCGCGGGTAAGGCCGCCGCCGCCATGGCGCGCGCATTAGAGTTGGCGTGGGAAAAACGCGCTCGAGAGTCAGGCGAAGAGGTCGACTTAACAGGCGTGGTGGTGACCCGTTATCAGCATGGGGCAGCCTGTCGCTATATCGATGTACTGGAAGCCTCTCATCCAATGCCTGATGCGCTGGGTGAGCAAGCCGCTAAGCGTATGCTTGATGAAGTAAAAGGCCTGGGTGAAGACGATCAAGTGATCGCGCTTATCTCCGGCGGCGGCTCCGCGTTAATGACTCTGCCGGCGGACGGCATTTCGTTAGAAGACAAGCAGGCTCTGAATAAGGCGCTGCTTCGCTGCGGTGCACCGATCCGTGAAATCAACACCGTAAGGCGCCATTTGTCTGCAATTAAAGGCGGGCGGTTGGCCACTGCTGCGCACCCCGCGCAAGTGGTGACGCTGCTTATTTCGGATGTCCCTGGTGATGTGCCGTCATTAATTGCCTCAGGCCCGACGCTGCCGGATAACACCACGTCGTTAGATGCATTGGCAATTTTAAACCGCCATGAGATTGAGGTGCCTGAGCATGTGAAGCGCCATTTAATGGCCGATCATCGTGCGCCTCAGACCTGGAACCAAGGATTTTCACGGGATAAATCGACTATCCTAGCCCGTGCGCGGGACGCACTGAAGGCCGCCCAGCTCAGCGCCGAAGAGAGTGGCCTAGAGGTAAGAGTGTTAGGCGATGATCTTGAGGGGGAAGCAAGAGATTTAGGTATTGCCCAAGGGCGTATGGCGTGCAAGTTGCAGTCTGAAATTACTCGTCCGCTGCTGGTGCTGTCAGGTGGTGAAACCAGCGTTACCGTGCGTGGTAATGGTCGAGGAGGGCGCAACGTTGAGTACCTGCTGGGGCTTTTTGATACGCTAAAAGGGTGTGATGGCATTTATGCAATTGCTGTTGATACCGATGGCATTGATGGCTCTGAAGATAATGCAGGCGCGTTAATTGGGCCTGAATGCTGGCAGCGGGCTAAGGCATTAAAGCTTTCTGCACAGGATTACCTTGCCCGTAACGATGCGTACAGTTTCTTTGACGCGTTAGATAACCTCGTGGTAACGGGGCCAACCCGAACCAATGTTAACGATTTTCGCGCGATTCTTATTCTACCCAACCCGTCGTAAGGCTGTGGTTGTGCCCGCATATTGACCCGATTACCCGTTAAGGCATTGTTTTGCGTGGTTCTGAGTGGTTGTCTGAGGGGTAAACATGATAAGTTTCGTCGAGGTTCATTAGAGAGTTAGGCCATGACCCTCGGCTGGCACAAGAAAAGTTTTACTAAAACGAAAGAAGGTCGCGTTAGCGATCAAGACATTGTTGAACACATCCGGTCTGCGGTACTGATGCAGCGACTGGCACCGAATACAAAACTGCCTGAAGTCACCATCGGCGATGTATTTGGCGTCAGCCGTTCAGTGGTGCGTAAAGCGTTAACACGGCTTGATGCTGAACATGTTATCGACCAACGGCCGAACCAGGTTGCCCGCGTCAGAGCGCCTTCGATTGACGAAACGCGAGAGACGTTTTCCGCACGTAGGCTAGTGGAAGGTGAGATTGTCTCACTGTTGGCGGGTAAGCTGGATGTGGCGACTTATAAGGCGTTAGAGAAGCAGGTCGCCCTTGAAAAGCAGGCGTTTGAAAACAGTGACGAACCGTCACGCATCGAACACTCCCTCAATATTCATCATCTCCTCGCCCAGTATGCCCCTAATCGTATTTTGGGCGCGATGCTGACCGATCTCGTCTTGAGAACGTCAATTGTCATCGCTCTCTATAAGCGTCCGGGGTTGTCTTCTTGCTACTTGGAAGGAGACCATGCCAACTTGCTTGCACACTTAGCGAGTGGTGATGCGCAGGCGGCTAAGCAGGCGATATACACGCACCTTAATAGCTTAGAGTCTTTGCTGGTACTGTCGTCTCAAGAGCCAGAAAACGACGATTTGATGACTATTCTAGGCGGTAAATCTGTTAGGGCGTGATTCGCTAGAACTAGGTTTTCGTTAGCCCCGGGTTTTCGCTAACCATCGATTTTCGGTAACCCTGGGTTTTCGCGAACAATAGGTTTCAATGCTCCAAACTGATGTCTCAAAAAAGCGGCGCCCATTGGGCGCCGCTTGTGGCTTACTGCGAGACGATTACAGCAGTAATCGGCGAATATCCGTCAGCACATCGGCCAGGAAGGCCGTAAAGCGGGCGGCATCCGCACCGTTAATCGCCCGGTGATCATAGGAGAGCGAGAGCGGCATCATTAAGCGCGGTTGGAAGGCACTGCCATCCCATACCGGTTTCATCTGCGCTTTCGATACTCCCAGAATCGCCACTTCCGGCGCATTAACGATCGGTGTGAACGCGGTTCCACCAATCGAGCCAAGGCTCGAAATAGTGAAGCAACCACCGGTCATCTCATCACGCTTAAGCTTCTTGGTTTGCGCTTTCTTGCCTAGCTCCGCCATCTCCTTGGCAATCTCGATCAAGGATTTCTTATCGGCGTTGCGCACGACCGGCACCATCAGGCCATCAGGCGTATCCACGGCAATCCCGATATGCACGTAGTTTTTCCATACCAGCGTTTCGCCGTCGCCTTTCAGGCTGACGTTGAACTGGGGGAATTTACGCAGGGCAAAGGCACAGGCTTTGACCATAAACGGCAACGGTGTCAGCTTGGCGCCTTGGGCTTCGGCCTCGGCTTTCATGGCCTTACGGAAGCTTTCAAGCTCGGTAATGTCGGCCTCGTCGAACTGCGTCACGTGAGGCACGTTAAGCCAGCTGCGGTGCAGATTGGTCGCGCCCATCTTGAGCAGGCGACCCATCGGCTTCTCTTCTACGTCGCCAAACTGACTGAAGTCGACTTCCGGTATCGCGGGAATGCCAGCACCACCACTCGCCGCAGGGGCAGCCGCTGCTTGCGCTTTACCTTGGTTGGCAATGGCCTGCTTCACGTAAGCCTGCACATCCTCTTTCAGCACCCGGTCTTTCGGGCCACTAGGCTTAACAAGACCGAGGTCGACGCCGAGCTCACGTGCCAGCATGCGTACTGCGGGACCTGCGTGTACTAGCTTACTATCCCGCGGTTGGTAAGCAGCGATTTGTGCTTCCGGACTTGGGGTGCCTTCAGGAGAAGGCGCTTGTTTTACTGGTGCTTCAGCGACAGGTTTTTCAACGACCGGCTCTTCAGCAGCGGCTTGCGCCTGCGATGCATCTTCTTCAGCCGATGCATCACCGCCTTCGCCAGCGATTTCCATCTGGCCGATCACGTCGCCTTCCGAGACGCTATCGCCTTCTTTCACCGTGAGCGCAACGATCTTACCGCCGTGCGGGCTGGGCACGTCCATGGAGGCTTTATCCGACTCCAGGGTGATTAGGGTGTCTTCGGCGTTGACCTCATCACCGGCGCTGACCGCGACTTCGATGATTTCAACGCTGTCGGAACCGCCCAGGTCAGGCACCTTGATGTCAACGGTCTGCTTGCCGCCACTGGCTTTTTTCGCTGCCGGTGCGGGGGCTGCTTCCTGCGTCGGTTTGTCTTCTGTCGCTGGCGCGTCGTTGGGCAGGCTGTCAGACGCGGGGGCTGACGTCTCTTCGCCACCGTCTGTGCCGCCTTCAACCTCCAGCTCAACGATGTCGTCGCCTTCGGAGACGCTATCGCCTTCTTTAACCAGCACTTTGAGCACCTTGCCGCCTTTCGGGGCCGGGACGTCCATGCTGGCTTTGTCGGATTCCAGGGTGATTAGGGTGTCTTCCGCTTCAATGACGTCGCCTTCTGACACCGCAATCTCGATGATTTCGACATCGGTGTCACCACCGATATCGGGAACTTTGATGATTTCGCTACTCAAGGTCGCGCTCCTTCCAAATCGGATCGAGCCGGCGGGCTTCTGCCCGCCGGGCAGCGGTTTAGCTGGTCAGCGGGTTTGGCTTGCTGGCATCAATGCCATACTTCTTCAGCGCCTCGCCGACGTGCTTGCGATCAAGCTCACCACGGTCTGCCAGCGCGCGTAGCGCCGCCACGGTGACGAAGTAGCGGTCTACTTCAAAGAAGTAGCGCAGCTTCTCGCGGGTGTCGGAACGGCCAAAGCCGTCCGTGCCCAGCACGGTGTACTCGCTCGGCACCCAGGCACGCACCTGGTCGGCGTAGAGCTTCATGTAGTCGGTGGAGGCAATCACTGGGCCGTCACGGCCTTCCAGGCACTTCGTCACGTGGGGCTTGTTGGCCTCGGCATCCGGGTTCAGGAAGCCTTCACGCTCCAGCAGCAGCGCTTCGCGGCGCAGCTCGTTAAAGCTGGTCACGCTCCAGATATCCGCGCCAATGCCCCAGTCGTTGGCCAACAGCTCCGCGGCGGCTTCGACTTCGCGCAGGATGGTGCCGGAGCCCATCAGTTGCACGCGGCCTTTGTCGCCCTGAGTTTCGTTGAGCAGGTACATGCCTTTGACGATATCGTCGGTGGGCACGTTCTCAAGCGCGGGGTGCTCGTAGTTTTCGTTCATCACCGTCAGGTAGTAGAAGCAGTTCTCTTTGTCGGAGAACATGCGCTTCAGACCATCCTGGAGGATGACCGCCACTTCGTGGGCGTAGGTCGGGTCGTAGCTGCGGCAGTTGGGGATGGTGGAAGCTTGAATCAAGCTGTGACCATCCTGGTGCTGCAGGCCTTCACCGTTGAGCGTGGTACGCCCGGCGGTGCCGCCGACCATAAAGCCGCGGGCTTGCAGGTCACCCGCCGCCCAGGCCAAGTCACCAATGCGCTGGAAGCCGAACATCGAGTAGTAGACGTAGAACGGCAGCAGGGTGACGTTGTTGTTGCTGTTGTCGCTATTGGCGGTAACGGTGGCCGTTGCCTTGTCGATGGTTAAAGCACCGTCCACAAAGGTCAGGTCGTAGTTGCCATCGGTGCCGCTGGCGGTGTGCGTGTAGGTACCGGCGTCGGTGCCGCTGCCGCCGGTGGTGGTTACGTCTGCCAGCACGCTGGCGTTTTCACCACCCACCAGGCCGGTGGCGGTAAAGCCGCTGACGTTCTGGCTGCCGCCGTTGTAGGTGGTCGTGTCGCTATTGGCGGTAACGGTGGCGCTAGCCTTGTCGATGGTCAGGGTGCCGTCCACAAAGGTCAGGTCGTAGTTGCCATCGGTGCCGCTGGCGGTGTGCGTGTAGGTACCGGCGTCGGTGCCGCTGCCGCCGGTGGTGGTTACGTCTGCCAGCACGCTGGCGTCTTCACCGCCGACCAGGCCGGTGGCGGTAAAGCCGCTGACGTTTTGCAGGCCGCCGCTGTAGGTGGTCGTGTCGCTATTGGCGGTAACGGTGGCGCTAGCCTTGTCGATGGTCAGGGTGCCATCATTCAGAATTAGGTCGTAACCTTGTTGGGAGGAGTACAGCCCTTCCAGCGCCACTGCATAACCCCCTGCATCGGTACCGCTGCCGGAGACGATACCCGTGCCGAGTATCAAGCTGGCATCGTGGGGAGCGTCTGCGTACCAGGTGCCGGGGCCGGTCTGGGTGGCGCCATTGTAGGTCACCGTGGCGTCATCTGCGTTCACATCAAGCGTGGTCAGAAAGGTGCGCAGCAGCGGGGTGGTATGGCCTTCGTAAAGGCGCCAGACGCTACCGGTGCCGCCTTCAGCGTCGATATCCGCGCCCCAACTGGCAAAGGTTGCCAGCTCTTGCAGTTCGGCGTGAGTTTTGCCGATCCCCGCACCCGCACCAGCCGCGTCGCTGTTCCAGAAGCTGTTGATAATGGTGCTCCAGTTCTCTCCCACCAAACCGCCGACACTGGCAGTGCCAGTAACGTCGCCGGTGGCATAGCTCTGGCTGATAGAGTCATCGTTGACTCCCACCAAGCCGCCGACATAGTAAGTGCCAGTGACGTTGCCAGTGGCATAGCTCTGGCTGATAGAGTCATCGTTCATTCCCACCAAGCCGCCGACATAGTTGACGCCAGTGACGTCGCCAGTGGCATAACTTTGGCTGATAGAGCCATTGTCGTTGATTCCCACTAGGCCGCCTACAGCTGCATTACCGCTCACGTCGCCAGTGGCATAGCTTTGGCTGATAGAGCCACTTCTGTTGACTCCCACTAGGCCGCCGATATAGGTGACGCCAGTTACGTTGCCAGTGGCATAGCTTTGGCTGATAGAGCCACGGTTATCTCCTACTAGGCTACCGGTGATGTCCCTCCCCGTGATATCCGCCGCGACCAAACCGATACCAGTCAGGCTGGCGGGTGCACTGGTGATGCCGAAGAGGCCAACGTTATGTTCCCTGGGCCGGTTGATGGTCAGGCCGTTAATCACCAGGCCCTGGCCATCGAGGCTGCCGGTGAATTGGTTACTGAAATCGCCAATGGGGTTGAAGCCTTCGCTTGCTGTGCCTACGTTGTTCCAGTGGGCGGTGCCACTGGCGTCGATGTCGTTGGTGAGTGCAGAGTGCTGTCCCAGCAGGGTGAGGGATGCCATGCCCTGTAAGCCGTAGATGTCAGTGAGCTGATAAGGGTCGGCACCGTTGCCGCTGCCCCCCTGCACGCGTAGGAAACTGGCGGTGGCTTCCTTAAGGCGGAAGTCGTTGGCGGTGAAGGTGGGCAGATTGGTGCTGTTCTGCACCCAATGGCCACTGGCCAGGTCAAACACGCTGTCGGCACCACCATTGATGTCGTCTGCGGTAATCGTGCCGCTGGTGTCGATGCGCAGGGTGCCGTTGTCCCAGCTGACACCGTGGGTCAGGGCGATGTCGCCGGTGGTGGTCACATTGCTGTCGTTGATCACGCGGGTGGTGATCAGGTCGTAGCCTTGCTGGTCGGAGTAGACATCGCTGAAGGCATCGGAGGTCGCCAGGTATTCCCCGGTATTGTCACTGCCGGTGAGGGTCAAGGTGCTGCCCGTACTCAAGGTGCCGGTACCAAACACATGGTGGGTGTCTGCGGTATTCCAGGCTTCCGTGTTCACGGCGGCAATATTACTCTGGTGCGTACCACTGCCATCATACTCTGGCCGCACGTCCAGCGGCGTAAGAAAGGTGCGCAGCAGCGGGGTGGTATGGCCTTCGTAAAGGCGCCAGACGCTACCGGTGCCGCCTTCGGCGTCGATGTCCGCGCCCCAACTGGCAAAGGTTGCCAGCTCTTGAAGCTCGGCGTGAGTTTTGCCGCTGGTGTTGGTCACCGTGCCACTATTACCGTCTCCTATACCGGCGCTGCCTCCCGCCGCGTCGCTGTTCCAGAAGCTGTTGTTAATGGTGCCCCTATGAACTCCCACCAGACCGCCGATAATGTTAGTGCCGCTCACATCGCCAGTGGCATAGCTCTGGCTGATAGAGCTATGGTTGAGTCCCACCAAGCCGCCGACATAGTAAGCGCCAGTGACGTCGCCGGTGGCATAGCTTTGGCTATTAGAGCTATTAGAGCTATTGTTGACTCCCACCAAGCCGCCGACATAGGTGAAGCCAGTGACGTCGCCAGTGGCATAGCTCTGGCTGATAGAGCTATTGTTGACTCCCACCAGGCCGCCGACATAATAGTTATCGCCAGTGACGTTACCAGTGGCATAGCTCTGGCTGATAGAGCTATTGTTGACTCCTACCAAGCCGCCGATAAAGGAGGTGCCAGTGACGTTGCCAGTGGCATAGCTCTGGCTGATAGAGCTTTGGTTGAATCCCACCAGACTGCCGGTGTAGTGCCCCCCCGTGATATCCGCCGCGACCAAACCGATACCGGTCAGGCTGGCGGGTGCTCTGGTGGCGCCGAAGAGGCCAACGCTATGTTCCCCGGGCCGGTTGATGGTCAGGCCGTTAATCACCAGGCTCTGGCCATCGAGGCTGCCGGTGAAGGGGGGGCCGCTGAAGGGGGGGCCGGAATAGCCAATGGGGAAGAAGCCTGCCCCAGCGTTCCAGCCAACGGTGCCACTGGCGTCGATGTTGCCCGTCAGTACGAAGTCATCGCTTAGCAGGGTGAGGGATGCCATGCCCTGTAAGCCGTAGATGTCAGTGAGCTGATAAGGGTCGGCACCGTTGCCGCTGCCCCCTTGCACGCGTAGGAAACTGGCGGTGGCTTCCTTAAGGCGGAAGTCGTTGGCGGTGAAGGTGGGCAGGTTGGCGCTGTTTTGTTGCCAGTGGCCGCTGGCCAGGTCAAAGACATCAACGTCGATAGCACCGGTGCTGGTGATATCTTTAGCGGCATCCAATACCAATGTACCGTTTTGCGCGGTAATGGACTGGTTGATGTTAATGTCGTTGTGGGCCTTCAGGGTGAGGGTGGTGGCGGTATTCCAGCTAACGGCGGCGTCTACATAGATGTCCCCGTTATCGCTGCCGGTGGCCACGGTTTGCAGGGTAACGTCAGTGTTGGCCAGATTGGCACTGAGGGTGTCCGCGCCAATGCCACTGTCGGTTTTCGAGTCACTACCGGTATTGATGTAGAAGTCGGTGGGGTCGATCAGCCATTCGCCGGTGTCGCCGTGGGCGGCGTGGGTCGTCACTTGTACCTCATCGGTGAAGCTAACCCTGGCCGCCGAGGTTTCGATAAAGCCGCCGTTGCCGCCATTCGGTGCCGAGGCATCCAGGGTGCCTGCTACTTCGACACGGCCACTGGTCATATCGCCCATCAGCATAATTTGACCATTCTCGCCGGTGGCCAGGGTGCGGGCCTGGGTAATGCCGGTGTGGTTGATCACGCTGGCGGTGAGGTCGTTGGCCGCTTTGGCAGTGAGGTAAACCAGGCCGCCGTCGGCGTGAATCGCACCGCCCTGTTCTATGTGGGTGGCCAGGCGCGCTTCTTCCACTTCAATCTTGACCGGGCCGCCCAGGTCGAGGGTGACACGGCTACCCGCGCCCATCAGGGTGCTGCCCTGGGGCGTTGCGATGCTGCCCGTGTTGATGATCTCGGCGGCGATCATCGCCACATGGCCCCCGGCAGCGCTGGTGATATTCCCGGCGTTGATGACCGCGTTGCCGCTGCTACCTTCGAAGGTGTAGTTGCCAGCCATGAAGTCTTCGGTGGAGATGTCCAGCGTGGAGGCGACCAGTGCCCCCACATCCACGCGTGCCGTTGAAGAGAAGTGTATGCCGTTGGGGTTGACCAAAAAGACCCGGCCATTAGCCTCTAGCGCACCGCGGACAGTGGATACTTCGCTACCGGTTACCCGGTTTAGGACGGCGGCATCCGCATTGGGCTGGTTAAAGTGAACGCGGTTGTGCTCACCAATGGAAAAACGCTCCCAGTTGATCGCCGTATGCTGGCTGGTTTGGTCAATGGTAAGCGTGTTGCCATGCGGGCTAAAGGCCGCATCACCGGCCACCACTGTACCGCCACTGGGTAGCTCGGCGTACGCATTGGAAGCGATGAACGAAAGCCCCAGGGTTGCCGCTGCCGGTATTGCGCCAATGGCCAAACGGCAAGTGCTACCCCGTGCTTTGATAGATGTTCCTACCTCCGAAATGGCTTGCCAAACACCCTTGCGATGGTTCCAGGCGATACGGTAACAACGATTCATAAACACGGCTTCCTGGTGACTCCCGTGGTTCATCATCGCTGTGTATGAAGAACAGGGATAACGGTGATGAGAGGTACTTATAAACTCCGCACCCATGTAGGCAGAATTTAAGCAGGTACTCCCGTCTATCGCTATCCCTGTAATTAGGTATATTGAGGTTAAAACCTGAATTAAGTCGGTGTGGCGATTGCCTGTTCAAGAATTGCCAAGCGCCCAGGCACCAAAGCATCCGCCACGGCGGTAATGCGTATCACGTTGGCAAGTTCTGGGTACGCCAGCCGTGCCACCAAAGCGCGTTCCGCCAACAGTTGCTGATGCACCGTCGCGGCAATGTCAGCGCTGGGTAGGCGAATGCCGATGAAGTTGGTGGCGTTGGGGAGTACGTCGGCACCCCTGGCCTTTGGCAAAATATCCTAAGGTGGAGTAGGTGTCTGCGGTGCTGGCGACGGTTTCTCCCTGTTCGTAGGTAGTGCGCAGAGCCAGGGCAATCAAGCCGTCAGCACCGGCATCTACTAACAGAGTTTCCAGCGCAATACCTTGCTGAGCACTCAAGTGTTGGCGCATACCCAGCGCTTCGGCATCGCCGTAGCAGTAAACGTGTTCGGCCAGGGCATCGCCAAAGTGTTCGCGCAGTGCGCGGTCGGGCATATCCAGGCCTTCATTAGAGCCCAGCCGATGGGGGGGGGCCTTGCCAATGCGGCGTTCTAATACTTTGATACCTGGGAGGGGGTTATGCGGGCCTTCGCCAGTTAAGTGCTTAGGATAACGGGGTGTGCTTTGGCAGGGCATGGTAAGTCCTAAAACAGTGTTAATGAATAACTTAAAACGTTTATTATGAACCAGTCATTGAGACATGCAGGGGTTAGAGTGCCAGCGTATCGCGTAAGTGCTTGAACAGCTTGCGCGAGCTGGTCGGTGGTTTACTTTGCTCACGCTCTTTACGCGCATTGCGTACCAGTTGTCGTATTGCCTGGCGATCAGCGTTAGGGTATTCCGCCATAAATAGATCGACAGCGCTGTCACCTTCTTCGACCAACCGATCGCGCCATTTTTCTAGCCGGTGAAAGGCATGATCGCGCTGCTCTTTTTCCTGCTCGATAGCGTCGAAGACACCCTGTATGGCAGTAAGGTCCTCTTTGCGGATAAGCTTGCCCACATATTGCATATGGCGACGGCGGCCTTCATGGGAGCGGATGCGCGAGGTTTCTTCTATGGCGCGTAACATGTCGTCAGAGAGCGGAAATTTTGCGCGCTCGGCAGGTTTCATCGCGATAAGCGTTTCGCCAAGCGCCTGAAGGGCATGCATTTCCCGCTTGAGCTGAGATTTACTGGGGCGCTCTTCTTGTTCATCAATATCGAAGGGCTCGGGGCGTTGCTTAGGCATACTAGAACTCACTAATTAGTTTCGTTTGCAGCATTATATCAGGCTGCGACCACAACATTGATCCGCCAATGCGATTCAGGCGAAAAGGAGGCCAAAATGGCACAAGCATTTGATGCAGCGGCCCAGCAGGTACTGTTAACCCAGCGTGCTGAAGAGGCGCTTGCGCTGGCAAAAAAATTAGGCGCAGATGCTGCTGAGGTAGGCGCTAGTGTAGATCAAGGTCTTGGGATAAGCGTGCGTCTTGGTGAAGTTGAAACTGTTGAGCTTTCACGTGATCAAGGGATTGCCATTACGCTATATGTTGGGCAGCGCAAGGGCAGCGCCTCGTCTACCGATGCCAGCAGCGCGTCAATTAAAGCCACGGTAGAGAAAGCCCTGGCAATTGCCCGTTATACGGGTGAGGATCCTGCCGCAGGGTTAGCAGATGCGTCGCTAATGGCAACTGACCTACCTGACCTTAAAGTGCATTATCCCTGGGCGTTGACGACCGATGAAGCAATCGATTTGGCGCTGGCATGTGAGCAAGCGGGGCGTGATGTAGCGGGAATTCATCAGTCGGAAGGCGCTTCGCTATCCAGTGGTGAGGGAGTGCGAGTTTACGCGAACAGCCACGGTTTCCTCGGCACCCAGAAAGGCAGCAGCCATTCACTTTCCTGTATGCTGATTGCACAGGATGAGAAGGGCATGCAGCGCGATTACGATTATACCTCGGCTCGTAATCCTGCCATGCTTCGAGATCCTGCGGAGGTTGGCCGCGAAGCGGCATTACGCACGCTACGTCGGTTAGGCGCTCAACGGCCGCCAACAGGCACCTTCCCAGTGCTGTTCGACCCATCACTTTCCAGCGGCTTGGTAGGTCACTTGATGGGGGCGTTGGCAGGTGGGGCGCTTTATCGCGAATCCTCTTTCTTATGTGATCGTTTAGGTAGCCCGCTATTCCCGAGCTGGTTTGGTTTGGAAGAACGGCCTATGGAGGTGGGGGCGACGGCTAGCTCGCCGTTTGATGCTGAAGGCGTTCAGACTCGCAACAATCGCTTTATTGATCAGGGTAGTGTGGCCAGCTATATGCTGTCTGCTTACAGTGCGCGGCGTTTAGGCATGCAATCGACAGGTAATGCAGGTGGGGCACGCAATTTACGTTTGTTAGCGCCGCTGACGCCCCGAGATGATTTGCTGAAGCAGATGGGGCGTGGCATTTGGGTGACTGAGCTAATGGGGCAGGGGGTTAACGGCGTGACTGGCGACTATTCGCGAGGCGCGGCAGGCTTCTGGGTAGAAAATGGCGAAATACAGCACCCTATCGAAGAATTCACTATTGCCAGTAATTTGAATAGCATGTTTGCTGGCTTGGTCGCCGTCGGTGATGACATCGATACCCGTGGCAGTATTCACACGGGTAGCTGGCTAATTGATGCAATGACCGTCGCTGGTAACTAACAACTGAGCTAACAGCTCAGTTAGCACGTTGGCTGACGCTGTTTTGCTGATGTTAGTGCTCTTCGTCAAAACGTGCGTCGAACAGCGCTTCAATCGCCTCTAGCGCTTGTTCGGCGTCGTCGCCTTCCGCATGAACTCTAAGTTCAGTGCCACAAGGGGCGGCCAGCATCAATAACGACATAATGTTGGCCGCGTCTGCCATTTGTTGTTGTTTGTAAACGTGAATGTTGGCAGAAAATTGTTGGCCACACTTGACGAGTTTTGTCGCTGCGCGAGCATGAAGGCCGCGCTGATTAGTGAGTGTTAAGGTTCTTTCTGGCACTCTGGTTCCTTTTAGCCGAGTGGGGTCGTGAAGAAAAGGCGTTGCTTATTGCGCGTCTGTTGAAGGCGCGGATGTGGAGGGCTGCTGCTCACTGAGGGTGTACTGCAGGCCTAGCTCACGATGACGGAGTTGAACCTCTCCCGCTTGTTTTACCAGCATTTGCGCCAGTTGTTCCACCATGAAGACAGAGCGGTGCTGCCCGCCGGTACAGCCAATCGCAATCGTCATATAACTGCGTTGGCTATTTTGGTAAGCGGGTAGCCACTTTTCCAGCCATGTCTGGATATCATTGCGCATTTCTTCTACGACAGGATATCCCTTCAGAAAGTGGATGATATTGGCATCACGGCCAGTGTATTGGCGCAGTGTAGGATCCCAGTACGGATTTGGTAGGCAGCGCACGTCAAAGACGAGATCTGCGTCAAGTGGGACGCCCCGTTTATAGCCAAATGACTCTAGTGTCAGCGTTAATCTATCTTCACGCTGTTGGGCAACCTGATCCGTTATCCGGCGGCGCAGGTCATGAACCGACAGACGCGATGTGTCGATCATCAGGTCAGCCAGATCACGGATGTCGAGCAGGGTTTCTTCTTCTTTATTGATGGCCTCTTCAAGCGTCATGTCACTATCACGCGTAAGAGGGTGGCGACGACGCGTGGCTGAGTATCGCTCAAGAAGAATTCGCGCATCGGTGGTTAGATAGATAACCTGGAAGTGAATGCTTTTCTGGCGCAAAGATTCAAGCATTTTTGGCAGTTGCTTTAATGCAGCAGGTAAATTGCGCGCATCGATACTTACCGCTAGTTGGGGGCGTGCCCCTTGCTCACGAAGCTCATCCACCAGGGAGCTGAGTAGCATGGCGGGCAGGTTATCGATGGCACAATAGCCAAGATCTTCTAACGCTTGTAAGGCGATAGATTTACCGGACCCTGAACGGCCGCTAATGATCACCAATTGCATAGAGTTTCTCTTGGCATGCCAATAAAAATGGAGGTAAACGTTGGACTTAGTAGGCAGTGTCTAGCGGTGGACCCTTTAGCTAACAGGCTGTTCACGAATTTTTGCTGTTATAAGGTCCAATAGCTCACGTTGGCTAGCCGCTCTACGAAGCTGCTGACGTGTGTCAACGCTGTTCATGATAGACGCCACTTGCCCTAATAAGGCTAAGTGCGTGTCGTCCGCCTCTTCGGGTACTAAAAGTACGAAAACAAGGTCGACGGGATCGCCATCAATAGCATCGAAATCTACAGGCTCGGCTAACTTTAAAAAACCAGCGATAGGCGAGCTGCAGTGAGGGCTACGGGCGTGAGGAATGGCAACGCCGTTGCCTATTCCAGTGCTACCCAAACGCTCACGACCAATCAGGCGGCTGAAGACTTCTTGGCTATCTAGGCTTGGCGTGTTTTGCGCAATAAAGGTGCTGAAAAATTCCAGCACCCTTTTTTTGCTGCCCCCGGGGACGTCATACAGCACGCGCTCCGGGGGAAGTATGGTTTCCAACGTCATTGAGTTAACGCACGCCAGCGCCTTGGGCGCGAGCTTGTGCTTTTTCCTTGTGTTTAACGAGTTGACGGTCAATTTTGTCCGCTAGTGCATCAATCGCAGCATACATATCATTGTCTAATGCTTCTGCGTGTAGATCGGCTCCTGCAGCATGCAGGGTGCAGGCAGCTTGCTGACGCTCCTTTTCAACAGATAAGGTTACTTGTACGGTGGTGATGTTGTCATAATGGCGCTCAACGCGTTCCAGCTTCTCATTTACATAGTCACGCAAGGCGTCAGTCAGATCTACGTGATGACCAGTGATATTTACTTGCATTGACGTGCTCCTTATCCATCGGACTGTTCTTCGATTGTAACCCTTTTTGCGCTATTGCAAAGCCCCTAGACAGACTTTGTCTCGTTAGCACTGTTTTATTAGCGTAAACGGCGGCGCTCGCTTGAAGAGGGAATGCCCATCGACTCGCGATATTTGGCCACCGTTCGCCTTGCTACATTAATGCCACCCTCTTCCAATAGCGCCACGAGGCGGCTGTCTGAGAGCGGTTTGCCGGGCGGTTCATCTTGCACCAGTTTTTTGATTCGAGCCCGGATGGCGGTGCTGGAATGACTGTCGCCGCCGTCCTGGCCACTTACTTGGCTGGAAAAGAAGTATTTGAGTTCGAACACACCGCGCGGGGTATGGATATATTTCTGGGTGGTGACCCTGGAAATAGTAGATTCATGCATTTCAACGGCGTCTGCGATGTCGGCTAAAATCAGCGGTTTCATGGCTTCTTCACCGTGTTCCAGAAAGCCTATTTGGCGCGCTATGATTTCTCGGCCCACCCGCAGTAGCGTATCATTTCGACTTGAAAGGCTCTTGATGAGCCAGCGCGCTTCCTGGAGATGCTCTTTTAAAAACTGGTTATCTTGGCTCTTGTCAGCCCGTTTGATGAGGCTTGCGTAGTCAGGTTGAATGCGCAAGCGCGGCAGTGCCTCTGGGTTTAGCTCCAGGTGCCATCCTTCGTGGTCATGGCGGACGACTAAATCTGGCGTTACATAGCTGTCATCTGTGTCGCCAAAGGCACTTCCTGGGCGAGGATCAAGGCTGCGGATCAAGCGAATGACGTCATCAAGCTGCTCATCATCCAGGCTTAACCGCCGCTTTAGCAAACGCACATCATCCTTACCGAGCGCTTCAAGAAATTGACGCACTAGCCGCTTGGCAGGCATCAGCAGCGGTGTATCTTCGGGTAGTGAGGCGAGCTGCAGCATTAAGCACTCCCGCAGGTCGCGCGCAAATACACCGGTGGGCTCAAACTGTTGAAGGCGCAGCAAGGTTGTTTCAACTTCACGCTGGCTAAGGCCTTCATGCCCTTGGGCTTTAAGTCCTTCGCGAATGTCATTGAGAGGCTGGGTTAGGTAGCCGTTGGCATCCAGTGCATCGATGAGGCTTTCAGCAATGGCATGGTCGCGTGGTGAAAAATCTGTCATGGCGAGTTGCCAAAGTAAGTGGCCATGCAAACTTTGACCCGCGGCTTGACGCTCAAAGTCAGGCCCCTCGCTGCTGGTGCCATGGCTGCCTAGGTCTTGATAAGTGTCTGACCAGTCACTGTCAGTAGAGAGTTCATTAGGAATGCTTTCGGACCATTCAGCTTCCTGGGGTTCACTAACGGCCTGTTCGCCGAACTCATCTTCCTGCTCAAGCATTGGATTGGCATCAAGTGCTTGCTGAATTTCTTGACGGAGGTCCAGCGTTGATAGCTGTAACAGGGCGATGGCCTGCTGCAGCTGAGGTGTCATGGTCAGCTGTGTACCGATACGCAATTGAAGAGAAGCTTTCATGACCATCTGAGAACCACTCGTTAATCAGAAAGCTCCACCCTAGTGCGAGTTATGGCTTGGTGCAAGTGCAATAACTATGCCACCACTACTATTTTTTCTGCAGGTGGCTGTTTACAGGCGGAAATCAGCCCCCAAATAAACGTCTCTTACCCGCTGGTTGTTGAGAATTTCCTGAGGGGGGCCACTGGCGATGATATGACCGTCACCTACAATGTAGGCAATATCGCAAATATCTAGTGTTTCCCTGACGTTATGATCAGTGATCAGCACGCCGATATGGCGTTTTTTGAGGGCTCGAATGATCGTTTTAATATCACCCACTGAGATCGGGTCAACGCCGGCAAATGGCTCATCAAGCAGAATAAAGGCCGGCTCTGTCGCGAGGGAGCGTGCGATCTCAACACGTCTACGCTCTCCGCCCGAAAGACTCATGCCGAAGTTGTCACGAATGTGCGTGATGTGGAAATCTTCCAGTAGCGACTCAAGGCGCTGCTCCCGGGCGTTACGATCGAGTTCTTTACGAGTTTCCAAGATTGCCATGATGTTGTCGGCGACAGAAAGTTTGCGAAAAATAGAGGCTTCCTGAGGCAAGTAGCCAATACCTGCCATTGCACGTTCGTGCATGGGGGCATGGGTTAAATCAAGCTCGTCAATGCCAACCTTTCCCGCATCAGACTTTACCAAGCCGACAATCATATAAAACGATGTCGTTTTGCCAGCGCCATTGGGGCCTAGCAGCCCTACCACGCTGCCTTGAGATATCTCTAGGTTAATATCTTTAACGACACGGCGGCGTTTATAGCTTTTGGCTAGGTGGCGAGCATAAAGGGTTTTTATCGGCGCTGATTCTGAGGCTGTGGTTTGAGGTGCAGGCTCTGCGTTATTTGTCGCCACTGGACACTCCTATTGTTCCGGCTGAAGAGTCATGCGGATACGTTGTGGTTCACTACCACTAACATCAGAACGCGCCTGAACCACACCTTGGTCGATAAAATACTCTAAGCGTCCACCTTCAAAGCGATCTGCTTGCTGGGTCAGTTCCGCTTGGTCAATGAGCTCTACCCGACGCTCGGCAACATGATAAATAATGCGCTTTGCCCAGCCTTCCATTGGGCTAGCTTGGTCTTCGAGCTGGTTGCGTATATAGGCTCGTCCACCGGTTGCAACGGCGCGCGATAGCTCGCCAGCATCGTTGCGCTGAATCTCAACGCGATCTCCGCGCAGTTGCATATTGCCCTGCCGAATATCGACGTTGCCTGAATACACAGCAGTGCCTGCGCGTTGATCGAGATCTAAACGGTCAGCCTCTACTTCTACGGGGGCTTGGCTTTGTGCCATGACCGGTAGCGCTGCCGCTGAAATGGGTAGTGCAATGACGAAGAGTGCCGTGCGAATAAGAGCGTTCATCGCGACTCCTACTGAGAACGAGTGGCAGGCGGGTGAACGCCGCGCACGTTATTGGTTAAGCGGATCTGGCTATCATCCAGCCATACATCCATGCGTGAAGCGCCAATGCGCTGGGGCGGTTGCTGAAGTATGGTTTCGGCATCGCTCCAAGCATGACGGGTGGTGCCATCATAATGTAATAACTCTGTATTCAGCTGCCAGCCCTCGTCGGGTGCAAGTAATTGGGCTGAGCCAGCTAGCGTGAGCACCTGCGTGTCAGTATTTAGGGTGCCGGTCTTCGCCGTCGCTAGCCATTGACGCTCTTCGCTATCGAATAGTGTTGCCCTGGGGGAGAAGACATCTGTCATCGCCGTTTGAGGGGTATGGACTAAGCGCGGCGTCGTCAGCGACTGCTGGATGGCACCGGTGTCACCAAACAGAGTGATTTCTGCATTCTCTAATACATGGCCGGGCTCTTGAGCGCGAGCCTCAGCGTCGATTGATTGGTCTTGAGGGCCGCGTGGATCCAACCATACCAGTATGCCACCTAAGGCAAGCACCATGATGGTTATCCAAATGCGTTTTTTAACCCAAAAGCGCATTACGATTGGCCGTGCAGGTACGTATCTAAAACAGCATCCCAATGGCCTTGAGACATCAATAAAGTGTCGCAGATTTCACGCACAGCGCCGTGGCCACCAAGCCGGTCGGTGATCCAGTCAGCGTGGGTATGCATATAATCAGGAGCATTAGGGACGGTGATGCCTACGCCAGAACGTTTCATTGGAGCAAGGTCGGGTAGGTCGTCACCACAATAAGCAACCTGCTCAAGCGTAATATCTAGGCGTTGGCAAAGCGCGCGTAGCGTAGTGAGTTTATCCTCGCACCCTTGATACACATGGGTAATGCCTAACGACGCAGCACGTTGGCTGACCATGGGAGAATCACGCCCAGTAATTAAGGCAACATGGATTCCGACGCGCTTCAAAAGTTTGAGGCCGTGGCCATCTTGGGTATGAAACGCTTTGATTTCGATACCGTCAGCTTGGAAATAGAGGCGGCCATCGGTAAGTACGCCGTCAACGTCAATGGCAAGCAATTTTACGCGACGAATCCGGTCTTGTAGAGCGTCAGGTAGGGCCATGAAGCCTCCGTATTATTAATGTCTGAAAGGAATGATTAAATGACACCGCTAGCAAGTAAGTCATGCATATGCAGCGCGCCAATGGGGCGCTGCTGATCATCCACGACCGCCAGTGCGGTGATTCGACTGTCTTCCATGATGCGTACCGCTTCAGCTGCTAACACATCGGGACCGATACGTTTTCCAGGGCGTGTCATCACATCATCAACTAGGACGTCACGTAGGTCATGAAACTGATCCAGCGTTCGGCGTAAGTCACCGTCGGTATAAACGCCGGCAAGGCGTCCTTCGCTATCGACGACGCAGGTAAAGCCCAGCCCTTGGCGAGTAATTTCCAACAGTGCGTCCCGTAGCGGGCTGCCTAATGCTACTTGGGGGAGGCGTGATCCGTTGTGCATTAAATCCTTTACACGCAAAAGTAGGCGTTTGCCGAGGCTTCCACCTGGGTGTGAGAGCGCAAAATCTTCCGCGGTGAAGCCACGTGCTTCTAATAATGCCACGGCTAAGGCATCACCTAAGGCAAGTGCCGCAGTGGTTGAACTAGTCGGCGCTAAGTCGAGAGGGCAGGCTTCGCGTTCAACGCCGCTATTAAGGTGAGCATCGGCGTGTTTGGCTAATGTGGACCCCGGGCGTCCCGTCATGCTGACAAGGGGGGTTCCTAGGCGTTTCAACAGCGGAAGCAGCGCGGTGACCTCTGCGGTTTCGCCAGAGTTCGAGAGGGCTAGCACAACATCTGCGCGGGTGATCATACCGAGATCGCCGTGACTGGCTTCACCTGGGTGTACAAAAAAAGCAGGCGTACCGGTGCTTGCCAGCGTTGCAGCTAGCTTGCCCGCAATGTGGCCGGACTTACCCATGCCGGTTACCACTACGCGGCCCTGGCAGGCAAGGATAAGTTCACAAGCGTGGTCAAAACTCTCATCAAGCTTTGCCTGAAGCCCACCGATAGCGGCTTGCTCAATTTGCAGTGTGCGCAGCGCACTTTCACGCAGTGGGCTAGGTGTCGATAGTGGCTGGCGCATGAGGGCATCTCTTTTCATAAGCGGTCAAAAGTAGGTCGCTAAGAATAACATCTTGGCGCGGTTTGTAGGTAAGGCGCGTATCCTACTCCTCAGTGCGGTTGCAATGAGCGCATCTGTTACTGTGAGTAGCGTTCAGTTACGATGTTCGATAATATTTCGAAAACACTGTTTTTTAAACTGTCTGTGCTTTTAAACTAGCTGTTTTTTTGAATTATTTGTTTTTAACTAACTCATGCGTAGCCAGCATATACTATTGCTGCTGCGGCAAGACGACCATCAAGGCCAGCCAGCCCATGACCGATGCTCCCTTCATCGAAATTGAAGATTTGTACTTCTCGCGGGGTGATCATGATATTTTTCGCGGCATCAATATGACGATTTCGCGTGGCCAGGTAACGGCCATCATGGGGCCAAGCGGCACCGGCAAGACGACCCTTTTAAAGCTAATTGGTGGGCAATTAACGCCTGACCGGGGGCGAGTGCTAATCGATGGTCAAGATGTCCATCGCCTATCGCGTAAGGCCTTGTTTACGCTGCGTAAGCGTATGGGTATGTTATTTCAGAGCGGCGCACTGTTTTCGGATCTTGATGTATTTGAAAACGTAGCGTTTCCGCTTCGGGTGCATACTGACTTGCCTGACCCTATGATACGCGATCTAGTACTTCTTAAGTTACAGGCAGTGGGTTTGCGCGGGGCTAGGCACTTGTCGCCTGCTGAGCTTTCGGGGGGGATGGCAAGGCGTGTGGCATTGGCACGGGCGGTAGCGCTTGACCCAGAGTTAATCCTTTATGATGAGCCTTTTGTCGGGCAAGACCCCATTTCTATGGGGGTGCTTGTACAGCTAATTAAGCGGCTGAATCAGGCACTGTCGCTTACGTCAGTGATCGTTTCGCACGATATCAAAGAGACCCTCAGCATTGCGGATTATCTGTACCTCATTGCCGATGGGCAGGTGGTAGCCTCTGGCACGCCAAGTACCTTAGATACGAACCAAGATCCCCGAGTAAGCCAGTTTATTCATGGTGAGCCAGATGGGCCGGTGCCGTTTCACTATCCCGCTGAGACGCTTTACCGCGATATTCTAGGCCAAGCCTCCGCAGGGAAGGTGCGTTAAATGCAATCAAATATTAAACATGCTATTTCGCATGTTGCTCGGCTGGGGCAAAAAGGGTGTGATGCCTTAGAGTCGTTAGGGCGCGCAGGTGTCTTTCTTGCTCAGTCGGCTGTAGGGGTGCCTTCTCGGGAAGGGTGGTCGCTGTGGCTGCGCCAAGTGCACTTTGTCGGTGTACTGTCTCTGGCTATTGTGCTGGTGTCAGGGCTGTTTATAGGCATGGTGCTTGCGCTACAGGGGTATACCATTTTGGTTGACTTTGGGGCAGAGCAGGCGCTTGGCCAGATGGTTGCTCTTTCGCTTCTTCGAGAGTTGGCGCCGGTGGTTGCTGCGCTACTGTTTGCTGGGCGCGCGGGCTCTGCGTTGACGGCGGAAATTGGCCTGATGAAGGCGACTGAGCAGTTAACCAGCATGGAAATGATTGGCGTTGACCCACTGCGCCGGGTTGTGGCGCCAAGGCTGTGGGCAGGTTTTATTGCGCTACCCATTCTGACCGTTGGTTTTAGCGTGGTGGGGATTTGGGGTGGCTATCTGGTTGGTGTGGAATGGCTGGGGGTTTTTGAAGGCTCTTACTGGAGCAATATGCAGGCTAGTGTTTCGTTTGTTGATGATATCGGTAATGGAATCATCAAAAGCCTTGTATTTGCAGTGGTCGTCACCTGGATTGCGGTGTTCCAAGGGTATGACTTAGTGCCTACCTCTGAAGGTATTTCACGTGCGACAACACGCACGGTGGTGTATTCATCGCTTGCTGTTTTGGGGCTGGATTTTGTATTGACCGCCGTGATGTTTGGCGGCCTTTAATGGGTGGAGCAATAACATGAAGCGCAGTAAAACCATGGAGTTTGGCGTTGGTCTGTTTATGCTTGCGGGCATTCTGGGGCTTGTTTTTTTGGGCTTGCGCGTAAGCGGTATGACGCTTTCAACATCGTCCGACACGTTTCGTCTTGAGGCCAGTTTTTCCAATATTGGCAGCCTGAAACCACGTGCGCGAGTCACCATGGCCGGTGTTACTGTGGGGCGGGTAGAGGCCATTGAGCTTGATACCGAGTGGTATGATGCGCGGGTGGTGTTGAGCCTCGATAGCGACCTTGAAGGTCAGCTTTCGCAAGATACTACTGCGGCTATTTTGACGGCTGGGCTGCTCGGTGAGCAGTATATTGGCCTGAGCGTTGGCGGCGCTCCTGAAGTGCTTGAAGAGGGGGATGTTATTCGAGACACCCAGTCTGCCTTGGTGCTCGAAGAACTTATCCAGCAATTTGTATCCAATATGGTTACTAACTAAGCAGCGTGGGTGCTGTCAGTTGTCATGAGGTGACTTTAATGAAAGATAATAGCGTAATGTTGGCCCGTCGTTGGCTCTGTTTGATAATGCTGGCGGTTGTTCTGCTGCCTTTTGCTGCCCAGGCTCAGTCGAAATCGCCAGAAGCGTTGGTTCGTGACAATGTCAATGAGTTCATGGAGCAGATTAACGGTAGAGAAGATTATTACGCCAATAATCTTGATGAACTTAAAGCGTTAGTCAACGATAGTCTGAATGGTGTGGCGGATTTTCGTTATATTGGCGCTAGCGTGATGGGCAGCTACTTTCGCAATGCAACGCCAGAACAGCGTAGTCGGTTTGCCGATGTCTTTCGTCAAACTCTGATCGACACGTACACGCGTGGCCTCGTGACCTTTGATTACGATGAGTTGAGAGTGTTGACCGACCAGCGCGGCCAGCGCTATGAAGATCAAGCTAGTGTTGATATGGAAGTTGTTGCCACTAATGGTCAGGTTTACCCCGTTAGTTACAGTCTGCGACTTTCAGATGGTGAGTGGAAAGTAGTCAATGTGATTGTTAATGGCATCAATTTAGGGCTGACCTTCCGTAATCAGTTTGACCAGTCGATGCGCGAACATAACCGAGACTACGATGCCGTCATTCGTAGCTGGTCACCCGAAATTGGTGTCGACGAGCTTGAGCAAGGGGGCAACGCGTGACGACGCTGTTATCTACGCCCTATGTTTCGCTGATTGCGCAGTCTTGCGCGCTGGCGGTTCAGGGTGATCTCAATGTCAATGCAGCGGCCGAAGTGGCCGCTGCAGGCGTTAAATGGCTTGAAAGTACTCGATTAACGGATGTTGTCCTCGATTTTTCAGGCGTTTCAAAGGCGAGTAGCGCGGCGATTAGCGTTCTGTTTGAATGGCTGCGTGCGTGTCACTCGCTAGGCATTGTCGTTACCTCGATTGCATTGTCTGCTCCGCTTGAGCGTTTAACGTCGCTCGCTGAGCTCGATGCGCTAATAGGTTCGCCCAACGCTGAAGCGTGAGTGTTCGTCTGGCATCGCCAAGCGTGCCGCTTTTCTTTATCATGTTCCCCCTGTTCCTCTCTAATTCAACGACCCCCTATTTCAACCACCTAGTTTAATGACCCAAAGGAGTTTCCTGTCTTATGCAACCCAACGAGGTAAAAGCACTGCTTGAGTCCCGCATCGATGGATGTGATTTTCATATCCAGGGTGAAGGCTGCAATTTTCAGGTGATCGCGGTTGGCGAAGCTTTTGAAGGTCTTTCTCCTGTAAAGCGTCAGCAGCTGGTCTATGCGGCGCTAAATGACGAAATTGCATCCGGCGCTCTGCACGCCATTAGTATCAAAACGTTTACTCCGGCGCAGTGGCAAACTGCACCGGAAAACGCATAGTAGCGGCTTCTCTATGGATAAATTAATCATTACCGGCAATGGGTCGGTAGATGGCGAAGTGTGGGTGAGTGGCGCTAAGAATGCGGCGTTGCCAATTTTGTGTGCCAGCCTTTTGGCAGATGGTCCGGTCATTATTGGTAATTTGCCTCATTTGCAGGACATCACTACGACGCTGGAGCTGCTAGGGCGGATGGGCGTTGAGCCGGTGATGGGGGAGAAGCTCAGTATCCAGCTTGACGGCTCTCAGGTAACGCAGTGTCATGCTCCCTATGAACTCGTTAAGAAGATGCGCGCCTCCATTCTGGTGTTAGGCCCGTTGTTAGCACATTTCGGTAAGGCAGATGTTTCTCTTCCAGGCGGGTGCGCCATTGGTTCACGTCCGGTGGACTTGCATATTCGTGGTCTTGAGGCGATGGGCGCAGAGATCCGCGTTGAAGCGGGTTATATTCGTGCCCGAGTTGATGGACGCTTGAAAGGGGCGACTATCTTCTTTGATACAGTGACGGTAACGGGTACTGAGAATCTGCTGATGGCGGCAACGCTCGCTGAGGGCACCACTATTCTTGAAAATGCTGCACGCGAGCCAGAAATTGTCGATCTCGCCGAGTGTTTGATCAAGATGGGGGCCAATATTCGTGGGCATGGTACTGACACAATCGTGGTTGAGGGCGTTGCGACGCTGCACGGCTGCGAGCACGATGTCATGCCTGATCGTATTGAAACGGGTACTTTCCTGGTGGCTGCTGCCATGACGGGTGGCCGCGTGAAAGTGAAGCGCACCCGTGCTGATATTTTAGAAGCGGTGCTTGCGAAGCTTGAAGAAGCCGGTGCTGAGATTACCAGTGGCGATGATTGGATCGCGTTGGATATGCACGGTAAGCGCCCAAAAGCGGTTAATATTCGCACTGCGCCCTATCCAGCATTTCCTACCGATATGCAGGCCCAGTTTGTGGCGATGAATGCTGTCGCTGAGGGGCATTCCCGGGTAGTGGAAACCATCTTTGAAAACCGCTTTATGCACGTGCAAGAGCTAAACCGGATGGGGGCGAATATTGCCCTTGAAGGTAATACGGCACTGATTGAAGGCGTAGAAAAGCTTTCAGGTGCGCCGGTAATGGCTACCGACCTTCGTGCGTCAGCATCATTGGTGATCGCGGCAATGATGGCTGAAGGCGAAACGCTTGTAGATCGTATTTATCATATCGATCGTGGTTATGAGTGCATTGAGGAAAAATTACAGCTGCTGGGTGCGCGCATTCGCCGTATTCCTGGCTAAGCCATGTTATTAACCATTGGCCTAAACAATGAGTAAGCAACTGATTTTGGCCCTTTCAAAAGGGCGTATTCTGGACGAAACGCTGCCGCTGTTGGCGGATGCGGGGATTACCCCGGCAGAAGATTTGGGTAAAAGCCGTAAACTGTTGTTCGATACTAATTTGCCAGATGTAAAGTTGGTGATTATACGGGCAACCGATGTGCCGACCTATGTGCAGCTGGGTGCCGCAGATGTGGGCATTGCGGGTAAAGACGTTCTGCTTGAGCATGGGGCTGAAGGTCTATACGAGCCCCTAGACCTGGATATCGCTCGTTGCAAGCTGATGACTGCTGGTGTGACGGGTCAGTTGCCAGCTGAAGCGCGTCGTCGTGTAGCTACTAAGTTTGTAAACGTAGCGAGGCGTTACTATGCAGAGCAGGGTATTCAAGCCGAAGTGATTAAGCTCTATGGGGCGATGGAGCTTGCTCCGCTGATGAATTTGGCCGACGAAATTGTTGATATCGTGGATACCGGCAATACGCTTCGCGCCAATGGCATGGAGCCTCGAGAGCTCATTGCCCATATCAGCACCCGCCTGGTGGTTAATAAAGCCGCCATGACCATGAAGCATGATCGTATTAAGCCATTGTTAGCCCGCCTGGAAAGTGCGGTTAAAAAGCGTCAGACTCAGCCTATTGAATGACACGAGGTTTACCATGAGCGATAAGTCCACAGCCACCATTGCCCGTCTCTCGACTGTTGATGGGGCATTCCATCAGCATTTAGACGCGCTGCTGGATTGGGAAGGGGTGTCTGATAAGGCAGTACAGGCTCGTGTTGAAGAGATATTGGCAGATGTTAAACGGCGAGGTGACAGTGCGGTGGTTGAGGCGACAAATCGCTTTGACCGCCTGTCAGCCGAGAGTATGGAGCAGCTACGCCTATCTCCTGAGCAGCTGAAAAAGGCCTTTGACGGTCTGCCTGCTGAGCAGCGCAATGCGCTGTCAGCCGCTGCTGAGCGTATTAAGCGTTATCATGAGCGCCAGAAGCCAAGCTCGTGGCAGTACGAAGAGGCTGATGGAACGGTGCTGGGCCAAAAGGTCACCCCGCTGGACCGCGCAGGTATTTATGTGCCAGGCGGGAAAGCCGCTTATCCTTCATCGGTATTGATGAATGCTATCCCTGCCCATGTGGCTGGTGTGCGCGAGATTGTGATGGTTGTGCCGACTCCGAACGGTGTGCTGAATGATCTTGTGCTGGCAGCTGCGCATCTGGCGGGCGTCGATTATGTGTTCACGATTGGTGGCGCACAGGCGGTCGCGGCGCTTGCTTATGGCACTGAAAGCGTTCCGCGGGTAGATAAAATCGTAGGGCCTGGAAATATCTACGTAGCGACTGCTAAGCGCGCGGTATTTGGTCAAGTTGGTATTGATATGATTGCTGGCCCCTCTGAAATCATGGTGGTGTCTGACGGTCAGACAGATCCGGATTGGTTAGCAATGGACTTGTTCTCTCAGGCTGAGCACGACGAGGATGCCCAAGCGATTTTTGTTAGTTGGAAGGCTGATCATCTGGATGCCGTTGAGGCTTCAATTGAGCGATTATTGCCGACGCTGGAGCGGGAAGATATTGCCCGTGCTTCACTGCAACGTCGTGGTGCATTGATTCTCTGCCAAGATCAAGCCGAAGCCATTGAGTTGATCAATCGTATCGCACCGGAGCACCTTGAGCTTTCTGTCGAGGCGCCCGGCGACTGGCTTGATGACGTGCGTCACGCTGGGGCTATCTTCATGGGGCGGCATACGTCGGAAGCTCTGGGTGACTATTGTGCAGGGCCGAATCATGTGCTGCCCACGTCTGGAACCGCCCGTTTTTCATCGCCACTGGGGGTTTATGATTTCCAGAAACGCTCCTCCATTATTCACTGCTCGCCTGGTGGTGCGTCTGAGCTTGGTAAAATAGCCTCTGTACTTGCCCGGGGAGAATCGCTGACGGCCCATGCTCGTTCGGCGGAGTATCGTATTAACGATTGAGCATTGCCTGAGAAGGCGCCGTCTGAACAAGCGCCGATAACCATCAGAGCGACTTACGAGTCGCTCTGATGCTCTCCTGACGTAGCATTAATGGGTACCGGCCGTTCACCTACTTCCAGTGTCATATCCATACGCTCACCGCTTCGTACGATCGTCAGCGGTAGTTTTGTGCCGGGTGGAATGGAAGCAATCGCGCTCATTGTTACCCGAGCATCCAAAATCACTTGGCCGTCAATAGACAGCAGAACATCGCCGGGCTGTAAGCCTGCTTTAGCGGCCGGCCCGTCCTTCACAACGCCAGCCACAATCACGCCTTGAGGGGTTCTTAGTCCAAATGATGCGGCTAGCTCGCGGGAGAGGGCTTGTGCTTCTATGCCTAGCCAGCCGCGTATGACGCGGCCGCGGGTAACCAGTTCATTCAAGATGCTGTGAGCAAGGTTAGCTGGAATCGCGAAACCAATCCCTTGTGATCCACCTGACCGTGAGAAAATAGCCGTATTAATGCCCACTAAAGCGCCGTCAGGATTGACTAATGCGCCCCCGGAATTGCCTGGATTTATCGCTGCGTCTGTTTGAATAAAATCCTCGTAGGCATTTAAACCTAAGTGGCTGCGCCCCGTCGCGCTGATAATGCCCATGGTAACGGTTTGCCCCACGCCGAAAGGATTGCCAATAGCAAGTGCTACATCGCCTACGGCTACCTGTTCTGAATCGGCAAGCTCAATTACTGGCAAGTCATCAAGGGTGATGCGTAAAACGGCAAGGTCGCTTTCTGGGTCAGTGCCAATTACCTCGGCAAGTGTTTCCCGGCCATCGCGAAGTGCTACCTGTATTTGATCGGCGCCATTAATGACATGATGATTGGTTAGCACGTAGCCGTCATGGCTGACGATAACGCCAGAGCCCAGGCTCGACAGCATTCGCTGCTGAGTGGTTGCATCGTCGCCGCTGAAGAACTGCTGAAAAAAAGGATCGGACATCAATGGGTGCTGATCGCGTTCAACAATGCGTGATGAATAGATATTAACGACGGCTGGCGCCGCTTGGTTAACAGCATTGGAGTAGCTTGCAGGCCCTTGGTTGCGGTTGAGCGGTTCTGCTTGGCGAATCTCAGGGGCAGGTCGACTGGCTGCCGACTCTCCGCTAGTAGGCACCAGCGAAGAAGGGGGTTCGACCGTTGCGGGTGGCGTTTGCCGAAACGGATTGGGCAAATACTCTGGGAAAGCAAGTAGCACCAAGGCGGCGAGCAATAGCCCGGTGATAATTGGCCATATATAGGGCAGCACAGAGCGGTGCATGCGAAATTTCCTCAGCGGGTGATAGTCTAAATGGTCGCGAGGTTCGCGATAACGCGAAGCGAGATTTACAATAGTTCCATCGTAACACTTTATTGAGATGTTCCTCACGATAGCTTGTTAATCGGTTAAGGAGTCAGTGTGATCCATCGCGACCAACTAGTTGCTGCTTGCGACCATCAATTGCGCTCATCGCAATTTAAAGATTTTACCGTTAATGGCCTTCAGGTGGAGGGGCGTGACACTGTAACGCGGGTGATGTCAGGGGTGACGGCATGTCAGGCGTTATTGGAGGAGGCGGTCGCTTGGCGAGCGGACATGGTGTTAGTGCACCATGGTTATTTCTGGAAGAATGAACCGGTGGCCATTACCGGCATGAAGCAGAAGCGAATTAAAACGCTACTGGATAACGAAATGAGCTTGCTGGCTTACCACTTGCCGTTAGATGCGCATGCCGCGTTTGGCAATAATGCCGAGCTGGCCAAGCGTCTGGGGTGGAAGGTCGAGGGGTGCATTGATGGTGAGCTTGGCGAAGGGTTGTTGTGGTCCGGCCGATTAGCTGAGCCGCTAAGCGTTGCGGAACTGGGCAGTCAATTGGCTGCCGTGCTCCATCGAGCGCCTTTAGTGGTCGAGTCGCCTTTAGTTGGCTCTGTGGAGCGGATCGCATGGTGCACTGGAGGTGCTCAAGACATGATTACGGCGGCTTACGATGCAGGGGCGCAAGTTTTCGTGTCTGGGGAAATATCAGAGCGCACGACGCACTTGGCTAGAGAGATGGGTATTCATTACATTGCTGCTGGTCACCATGCTACTGAGCGTTTTGGTGTTCAGGCGCTGGGTGAGTGGTTGGCGAGTGAGTATGATGTAGAGCATCGATTTGTCGATATCGATAATCCCGCCTAGCGCTAATTTGTACAAGGCATCCGCAGCGGTTTGCTATGCGGATGCTTTGATCTTGTTAGTTATTAATAACGAGGGGGTTGCGGGGCAGGCTCATCATGTTCTTTCAAGCTGCCTTTTAGGCCAAAGTCTTCGGATAGCGTACCGCTTTTGCCATCTGCATAATCACGCGGAGTGTTAACATCACCTTCGTCCTCTGTGCTAGGCGCGAGCTTGTTTGTGGAAGGTGTTATGGCCGTTTCCAGTTTCCATTCAGCAGCTTCACTGTCTATTTGCTGTTCTAGCCGATCAGCTTCCTGGCGAATATTAATGATGTGCTGCTGGATGCCAGTGAGGTGGCTTCCCATGCCTTTCTTAAGCTCGGCTATTTGATGTTCACGCTCAAGCAAAGCCTGCTTTAGTGTGGCGTGGTCACGTTGGCTTTTGCTGAACAGGCGATAACACGCCAAGCCGATAACAAATCCAATAACGAGACCGATAATCGCAAAAGTGAATGGCGAGCTTGCTTCCACAGTATTCTCCCTAGAGATGATGCACGCCACCAAGCGCATGGCGGGGTTTGGCAAATAGTTTAACAAACAGCTTAACAAAGCGTGACCATTATAGGCGCGTATCCGTCGGTTGGGTCAATCCGCTCATGCGCTCAGTTATTATGCAGCGTATAATATTGTTTTTTTATTTGGGCAGGCTGTGTTCTTACAACGTCACAGTTCCGTTCACGATGTGTGCTGTGGGAGCGAGTTGATGTCATCATTATCTGCACGTCAAGACAGCGAGCAGGCGAGCCGATTAACGCCTTTTGCGCGGTATCAGGAAGACTTAAAGCGTGACGATTTTCAGTACGACCCTGCTCAAGAGCAGGCGGTTAAGCACCTTCAGCGCCTTTATGATGAGCTGCTAGCCAGGCCCGCTAGTGCTCCTAAAGCCGTCGTTGCTAACAAAGGATTAAAGGCAAAAGTTGCCGGGTTGCTGGGTAAAAAGGCCAGTGTCGGCGAGCCAGTGCTGCCTGATGTTAAGGGGCTCTACTTTTGGGGAGGCGTGGGGCGTGGGAAAACGTATCTAGTCGATACTTTCTACGAGGCGCTGCCGTTCCCTGAAAAAATGCGCACCCATTTTCATCGTTTTATGCAGCGTGTCCACAATGAGTTGACTCACTATAAGGGCGAGAAGAACCCATTGACGCTGATTGCTGGCAAGTTCGCTGCTGAGGCACGCGTCATCTGCTTTGATGAGTTTTTTGTCAAAGACATTACCGATGCAATGATCTTGGCAAATTTGCTTGAGGCACTGTTTGAGCGTGGTGTGGTGTTGGTGGCGACATCAAATATAGTGCCGAACGACCTTTACAAAGATGGGTTGCAGCGCGCACGGTTTGTTCCCGCCATTGAGCTAGTGAATCGTCACTGCGAGGTCGTTAACGTCGATTCTGGTGTTGACTACCGTTTGCGTGCCTTAGAGCGGGCTGAGATTTTTCATGCACCGCTTGATAAAGCGGCCGAGCAGGAGCTAAGCAGAAGCTTCAGAGAAATAGCCGGTCATGAAGGTGAGGAGGGGGCGCCTCTTGAGATTAATCATCGCGTTTTAAAGACGCGTCGACTCCACGACGATGTAGCATGGTTTGAGTTTGTCGAACTCTGTGATGGGCCGCGCAGCCAGAATGATTACATTGAGCTTGCCAGAGAATTTCATACGGTTTTGGTATCTAACGTCACCCAGATGAATGTCAAAACAGACGATCAAGCTCGCCGCTTTATTAATATGGTTGACGAGTTTTATGATCGCGGGGTTAAGCTGTTGATGTCGGCAGAGGTGCCAATTGAAGCGCTGTATCGCGATGGCAAGCTGACCTTTGAATTTCAGCGGACGCTGTCGCGTCTGCAGGAAATGCAGTCTAAAGAGTATTTAGCGTTACCCCATAAGCCCTAGTATCGGGTGCGCCGATAAATACGCTGCAAGCAAGAATAATATCAATAAGAGCGATATCAATAAAAAAGAGTGGCGGTACTTAACTTGCGGTGATACTTGCTGTAGAATGCCGCCTCGCTGCATGTTGCTGGTTTTTTCTGGCAACCAAAAAAAATAGGGATGGTGCTTCATCGCTTACGTAGCGGTGTAAGCTACCCAACACACTTAATCTGGTGATTTTATCCATGAAGACGTTCAGTGCTAAGCCGCAGTCCGTCCAGCGCGACTGGTACGTAGTCGACGCTACGGACAAAACGCTCGGTCGTCTGGCAACCGAGATTGCTCGCCGCCTGCGTGGCAAGCATAAGCCCGAATTTACTCCTCACGTTGATACTGGCGATTACATTGTTGTTATCAACGCTGAAAAAGTCCATGTGACCGGCAACAAGGCGAAGGCTAAAACCTACTACCGCCACACTGGTTACCCGGGCGGTCTGCGCTCTATGACATTCGACAAAATGCTTGATCATGCCCCTGAGCGCATTATTGAGTCTGCCGTTAAAGGTATGTTGCCGAAAGGTCCTTTGGGTCGCGCCATGTACTCAAAATTAAAAGTGTACGCCGGTGCCGAGCATCCGCATGCTGCCCAACAGCCGCTTGAACTGAACATCTGAGGAAATCTTCGCCATGACACAGCAGTATTACGGTACCGGGCGCCGCAAGACTTCCACCGCTCGCGTGTTTATGAAGCCGGGCTCTGGCAAAATTACTGTCAACGATAAAGATCTTGACCTGTATTTTGGTCGCGTAACTGGTCGTATGGTTGTTCGTCAGCCGCTTGAGTTGACTGAAACGCTGAATCAGTTTGACATATTCGTCACTGTTGCTGGCGGCGGCGGCTCCTCTCAAGCAGGTGCCATTCGTCACGGTATCACTCGCGCCCTGATGAACTACAATGAAGATCTGCGTCCGACACTGCGCGCCGCTGGTTATGTAACCCGCGATGCTCGTCAGGTCGAGCGTAAGAAAGTCGGTCTGCGTAAAGCACGTCGTCGTCCGCAGTTCTCTAAGCGTTAATTTTACGCTATGCGGCAAAAGCGCCCAGGTCAAAGACCTGGGCGCTTTTTATTGGAATATCAAAAAATTATAACGCTTATACCACCATGGTCACGGGCGGTTGTTCTTGTGCAGAGCGCTTTGTTTTTTTAACATAGAGCGTATTTGATATTCGTCGTCGCAAGACGCCTTTGCGGCGGAACGGGTAAGCTGATGGGAGAAACCAGAAATGGCAGATAACGGCGTAAACAAAGGTCGGCGCCGTTTCCTTGTAGGCGCCACCTCCGTTGTGGGGGCGGTGGGCGCTGTCGGGGTTGCGGTCCCCTTTGTGGCTTCTTGGCAGCCTAGTGCCAGGGCAAGAGCGGCAGGTGCGCCTGTTCAAGCTGATATATCGAAGCTTGAGCCTGGGCAGCGTATGACCGTTGAGTGGCGCGGTCGGCCGATTTGGATTATTAATCGTACGCCTGAAATGATCGAGCGAACTGAGGCGTTAGGGAGCGACAGTTTAGCGGATCCTGATTCGGAAGTGCCGCAGCAGCCAGCGTATATCCAGGGTGGTTTGCGCTCTATCAAGCCGGAAATAGGCGTGTTGATTGGTATTTGCACGCACTTGGGTTGTTCGCCCCTGTTCCGACCTGAACCGAATGCCGAGGGGGTGGGTGTGGAGAATTGGCCGGGTGGTTTCTTCTGTCCATGTCATGGCTCTCGCTTTGACTTGGCCGGTCGCGTATTCAATAACGTACCTGCGCCGATCAACCTTGAGGTTCCACCCTACCGCTTTGAGAGTGATGACATTATTGTCGTTGGCGAAGATGAGGAGGCTGCCTGATGGGTAATCCGAATAAAGCCAAGGCGGAAAAGGGCCTCATGCGTTGGGTAGATGATCGCTTCCCTGCTACTCAGATGTGGCAAGAGCATCTTTCCAAATATTACGCGCCTAAAAACTTTAACTTTTGGTATTTCTTTGGCTCATTAGCGCTGCTGGCGTTGGTTAACCAAATCTTGACCGGGGTTTGGTTAACCATGAGCTTTAACCCCTCTGCTGAAGGTGCATTCGATTCTGTCGAATATATTATGCGTGATGTGGAGTGGGGGTGGCTGATTCGCTATATGCACACCACCGGCGCTTCGGCCTTCTTTCTTGTCGTCTATCTGCATATGTTCCGTGGCCTCTTGTATGGTTCCTACAAAGCGCCTCGCGAATTAGTGTGGGTGTTTGGTATGACGATTTATCTGGTGCTAATGGCAGAAGCCTTTATGGGCTATTTGTTGCCATGGGGTCAGATGTCTTACTGGGGTGCTCAGGTTATTATTTCGTTGTTCTCAGCGATTCCTGGCATTGGCCCTGATCTGGCGCAGTGGGTGCGTGGTGACTTCCTGATTTCAGGCATTACCCTCAACCGTTTCTTTGCACTGCATGTGGTTGCTCTGCCAATCGTTATTTTAGCGCTCGTCGTGCTGCATATTATTGCGCTACACGAAGTGGGTTCAAATAACCCTGACGGTATTGATATTAAGCAGAAGAAAGATGAGGCGGGCGTGCCGTTGGATGGGATTCCCTTCCATCCTTACTACACGGTAAAAGACTTGGTGGGTATTGCGGTCTTCCTGTTTGTTTTCTGTGTAGTGGTGTTCTACTTCCCAGAAGGCGGCGGCTACTTCATTGAAAAGCCAAACTTTGATCAAGCTAACCCGCTGCAAACGCCTGATCACATCGCGCCCGTTTGGTATATGACGCCTTTCTATGCCATTCTTCGCGCAATCACTTTCTCAGTGTTCGGCTTAGACGCTAAGTTCCTCGGTGTTATCTTTATGGGGGCTGCGATTGCAATATTGTTCGTTCTGCCCTGGCTGGATCGTAGTCCGGTGCGCTCTATGCGTTACAAAGGCTGGATGTCGAAAACCATGCTGACGCTGTTTGCTATCAGCTTTGTCATCCTTGGTGTTTTGGGTGTGTTGCCATCGACAGAGGGCAGGACGCTACTAGCCCAGGCGTGCACCGTGATTTATTTCGCCTTCTTTGTCTTGATGCCTTTCTACACCAAGCTGGAGAAGACTAAACCCGTTCCGGAAAGGGTGACTGGCTAATGAAAAAGTATCTTTTGGGACTCCTTTTCGCGTTAGTGCCAGTAACTGCGATGGCTGCCGGTGGTGCGAGTGTCCCGCACTCGATGGAGCCTGATCTGCATGATCAAGCCTCGCTGCAAAATGGCATGAAGCTCTATGTTAACTACTGCATGGGCTGCCACTCACTTCAGTATCAGCGCTTTGCGCGTGCGGCTGACGATTTGGGGATGCCGCAGGATTTGGTTGAAGAAAATCTGATTTTCTCGTCGGATTTGGGCTACAACGACCAAATGCATAATGCCATGAACAGTGGTGATGCGGAGGGTTGGTTTGGTGCGCCGCCTCCGGATCTATCGCTCAAGACGCGTGTGCGTGGAACGGATTGGATCTACTCTTATCTGCTTAGCTTCTACAAAGATCCGAGCCGCCCCACTGGTGTTAACAACACGGTATTTGACCTGGTTGCGATGCCTAACGTGTTGGAGCCTCTGCAAGGCGTACAAGAGCTGGTGTGTTCGGAAACGGATCATCCGGTGGCGGGGCAGTCACCCGATCCTTTGTCGGGTAAGTACCAGTCTTGTGATGTGCTGCAAGTGACCCAGCCAGGTTCCATGGAGCCTGCTGAGTTTGAGGAAGCAGTGTATGATCTTACTAACTTCCTAGCTTATGTGGGTGAGCCCTCCAAGCTTCAAGCTCAGGCGTTAGCACCTAAAGTGCTGATCTTCATTTTCATTTTTGGTGTGATTGCCTACTTGCTTAAGCGTGAGTACTGGCGAGATGTTCACTAATTATTAAGTGATGAGCGGCATGTCGGGCGCACGGCGGAAGCCGTGCGCCCTTTGTTTATCTAGTCAGTCGTAATGCAAAGCGGGTTACCATCCCATAAGCTAGCGCTGGCGTGTTATTATCAAAGATTGTTTTGATGCGAGGATGCTTTCATGGGTGTTGTGGCCAAGCGGTCGTCGATGATCTTTTACTCTGGTAATGATGATCATTTTAGTCATCGTGTGCGCATTGTTCTGGCTGAAAAGGGGGTGGCGGTTGATATCGTTGATGTCAGCGATGAGCGTCCACCTGAAGAGTTAGCAGACCTCAACCCGTACAACAGCGTGCCTACGCTGCTAGATCGTGACTTGGTGCTTTATGAGTCTAAGGTCATGATGGAGTATCTGGATGAGCGTTTCCCTCATCCTCCTCTGCTGCCTGTTTATCCGGTGGCGCGGGCGCAAAGCCGTTTGTGGATGCATCGTATTGAGCGCGAGTGGTGCCCAATGCTGGAGCAGATACGCACAGGCGGTAAAAAAGAAGCGGAAAAGGCGCGTAAAGAACTGCGCGAAAGCCTCATTGGGATTTCGCCTATCTTTGAAGATATGCCTTACTTTATGAGTGAGGAGTTTACGCTTGTAGACTGCTGTTTAGCGCCGATTTTATGGCGTTTGCCTGAGCTGAATATTGAGTTGCCTGAGAAGCAGGTAAAGCCTCTGTTGGGCTATATGTCGCGAGTATTCGAACGTGAAGCGTTTAAAGCATCTTTAAACGAGCGTGAAAAAGAGATGCGCGCTTGAATTCATGCTGCCTCTTCTCCTTAATCGGGTAAGGGGCATATTTGTCAGGAGGAGGGAGTCTTATGAAATCGAGCCGTCCCTATCTCGCCCGAGCTCTCTATGAGTGGTTGTTGGATAATGAGTTGACGCCTTATGTGGTGGTTGATGCTACTCAGCCAGGCGTGGAAGTGCCGCGTCAGTTTGTTCAAAATGGACAAATTGTGTTGAATGTAGCGCCGACCGCTGTGCGTGACCTGTTTATGGAGAATCAGGCCATGGGGTTTAACGCTCGCTTTGGTGGCCAGCCTATGCAGGTAATGATTCCTACGCCTGCGCTTATCGCGATCTACGCTCGTGAAAATGGTGCTGGAATGGTGTTTGGGCATGAGCCAGAGCTGGATGCGGCAGAGTTTGATGATGCCGAACTGGATGGCGATTTTTCAGACACTTTTGACGAATCGTCCAAGCCTGAGTTAACGGTAACAGAGCCTGTTCCTGAAAAAGAGGGTGGCGTTTCTGCACTGCCGTCTAAGAAGGCTAAGAAAAAGCCAACGCTACGCGTGGTTAAGTAGCGTGGTTTTTAGCTAAGTTGTTAACTTGTGCTTTTGAGCGTCGGTTTTTCTTAGCAAGCAGTTGATGAATAAAAAACCTCGTTTCGGTGAAAAGCCGAGGACGAGGTTTTTTTATGGCGGTGTGTTAATCAATCCATATAGTCAAAGACTTTAACGATTCGCTGAATGCCGCCAACCGCTGATACCGCGTTAGCAATTCGGTTGCCTTCATCTCGAGTTACCATGCCCATCAGATACACCGTCGCGTTTTCTGTGGTGATTTTTAGCTTTGATGAGTCGATGCGGTCATTAGTGGCGAGTTGGCTCATGACATTGGTGGTTAGCCAGGTATCGTTTAGGCGTTGGCTAGCGGGTAGGTTTGCAGCAATACTGAGTTCGTTGTGTACTTGGTCTACGCCGCGTAGAGAGCTGGCGACTTCACCTGCTTTATTGCGCAGTTCCTCGCTAGGCACTTGCCCTACCAGAAGTAATGAGCCGTTATAGCTATGTGCTCTAATGCGTGCATCTCTCAAGCGGGCGTCTGAGCGCTCCAGCGCACGTGGCGCTTCACGTTCAATGGTTGTGTCAATGGCTTCGACATCACTGCTGCGCTGACCATAGTTGGAAGGGTTAGATGCCGCGTTATTAGCACATCCAGTTAGTAAAATAACGCTTAGTGTCGCAACGGCAATCAGTTTGTATAAAGAATAGCGTAGGGCCATGGCGATGACTCCTTTCAAAATGTAAAGTCAGTAGGTATTAATCTACCCGTTTGATTGTGTCTGTGCAGTTTAATCTGCTCAGTTTAATTTGTTTGGTGCTGACTATTTAGTCGACTCCGCCAAAGAGCTGCTCGTCAATTAAATCACATAAGCAGTGGATGACGAGTAGGTGAACCTCTTGAATGCGTGCAGTAGATGTTGCTGGAACGCGAATCTCACAGTCATCCTGGCCTAGTAATGACGCCATATCGCCGCCATCTCTGCCCGTTAGCGCGACTACCGTCATGTCGCGGTCATGGGCCGCTTGGATAGCTTGAACGATATTGGCTGAGTTGCCGCTGGTGGAAATGGCTAATAAGACATCACCGGGCTGGCCTAGCGCCCTGATCTGCTTGGAAAACACTTCATTATAACTGTAGTCGTTGGCGATCGAGGTCAGCGTTGAAGTGTCGGTTGTCAGTGCTAGTGCGGGTAGGCTGGGGCGCTCACGTTCAAAGCGATTCAATAGCTCGGACGAAAAGTGCTGGCTATCGCCTGCGCTGCCGCCATTGCCGCAGGCGAGAACTTTACCTTCGTTAACTAAGCACTGAACCATCATTTGGCTGGCGACTTCGATAAAAGGCGGCAGCACTTCGCTGGCATATGTCTTCGTGTCTATGCTGGCGTTAAAGTGATTAAGTATGCGTGATTGAAAGTCCATTAGGGCTTCCTAGGTAAAAGTATCAGTAAGCATCAAAAGCCGCTTTTTCCCACTGGAATTCAAGCGCGGGAGGCGTGCCTGTGATCGCTAGGATATCAAAGCGACACGGACTTGAAACAGCATGCCGAGCGATATAGAGCTTGGCTGCTCGTATTAAGCGGTGGCGCTTCTGTGCAGTGACGGTCTCTAAGGGGTGGCCGTAACGAGTAGTGGTGCGATGTTTGACCTCGATAAAGACCAGGATGTCCTGGTCTTTCATCACAAGATCAAGCTCACCGCCTTTAACGTGATGATTGCTAGTGACAAGCGTTAAGCCATGTTGCTGCAGCCATTGAGCGGCTAGTTGCTCAATGGCTGCGCCCCGTGTCCGCGCTGTTTGCGGAGTATTGGGATTCTGATAACTATTGGTCATCGTTCAGTAGGCCAGGAATCAAAATGGGCGAAGGCACGCCATTTTGGAATTTCGCCCACGGTAATTCTCGAGAAACCCTGCCATCACCTGATAGGCGAAGCGTACCAGTGCTTCCATTCATGCCGTCAAGGGCTGATAAGTCTGATAGGCGGATGCCAAGTTCGTAAGCATCCACGCCCATTGCCATTAGGCGAAACATTGAAGGGTCTGACTCGTTGCGAAGCTCTGCGTACGTCGAATAAAAGGGCAGCGCCTCTTCCCCGCCAACCGCTGCGTCAGGGATTTGCCAGGGAATATCGATAAACATTACATCATTTAGGTCTTGATCTAAGCGTGTCTGTAGGCGCCCTTCATGCAGGTGCGAGGTGGCATAAATAGGCAGGTTGGGGGCGTAGTAGTAGTCCATGGTGGGCGGCACTTGGCGTGCGTATTCGGGAAGTGCCAGTAAGAATAGTGCATCAATGTTCCCTAGACGGGCGCGATCGCCGCTGACATTGAGGGCTGTTTTGACGGCGTTAGCTACGGCGCTGCTAGGGTTATAGCGGACGGCATTGGTGATTTCGCCGCCCTGGCTTTGCCACTCATTCCAGAAAGCTTCACCGACGCGCCGTCCCCAGGCATTGTCGGGCACCATGATAGACATTTGACGATGGCCGTCCTGAAAGGCTCGGCGAGCTGCTTGACGAGCTTCATCTTCAGCAGATAAACCATACTGAAGCAGTTGAGGTGCTTGATTGCTTGCGCTGTTGCCATAGTTCAGAGCCAGCGTCGGTAGTGGTACACTATCGCGCTGCTCAAGTTGGGTGACTTGGCCTTTGTCAATTGGACCAATCAAAAGTTGAGCGTTCATTTGCTGTGCACGTTGGTAAATTTCATCTAGTGAATATTGAGACGCATTGATGAAATTAAGTTGTACATTATCTCCGCGCAAATCGTGATGACGGCGCATGGCAGAAGCGATAGCGTTAGCCACACTACTTAGTGGGCCAGATTCTGGTAATGCCACTGCTATGCGGCGTATTTCGACACCCTCTAATTCAGGTATGGATACTTTCGTATATTCAGTTTGATCCAAGGCTTGACGTGCCCACTGCTGCCGTTCTGCAAGGGTTTCTTGCTGGTTTGCTTGCATAGGCAGTTCGTCGTCAAGCACCTGGGTCGCGCGGAGGACTGCGCGGGGATCGTCCATGCCGCGAGCAAGTTCAGAGAAAAGCATTGCCCAGCGCACCCGATCCGATTCTGAAAGCATGTTTTCATCAACCGCATCGGCTGCGTCAAAAGCATTTTCGCGTTGTCCTTGTCTGGCGAGGATATTAGCCGCTTCCAGTCGCGTCTTGGCAGCTTGTTCAGGCGCTTGCTGCTCTGCTTGACTAAGTAATCGGCTAGCATCCTGATCAGGGACGCGGTCAACCACGCTTGGGGATTGCATAGCGCACCCTGTAATCAGAAGCGCCATGAAGGCAGTGGCTAGTAATCCACGTATTGACTGTTTCATGTATCCTTCCTTAGTTTCCATTTGCGCTGCCGTCGCTCGATGAGCGGATAAATTTATCATTGCACAAGCATGGCGCACCGTCAGTGCAGGCTATTAACAAATCGGGAGTCACGATGACACACCAGCATCCGGGTATATTGTACGTGGTTGCAACACCAATTGGGAATTTGGAAGACTTATCGCCACGGGCTGCTCGGGTATTAGCGGAGGTATCACGTATTGCTGCGGAGGATACACGCCACAGCGGTCGCTTGTTAGCGCATTTGGGCATTAATAAGCCGATGCTCTCACTGCATGAGCATAATGAAGCACGGCGAGTCGATACGCTGGATAGTTACTTAATGGCGGGGGAAAATGTTGCCCTAATTAGTGATGCGGGGACGCCGCTTATATGTGATCCGGGGTTCGTATTGGTAAGAGAGTTGCGATTGCGGGGTAGGCAGGTGGTGCCGCTTCCTGGGCCTTGTGCACTAGTCAGTGCGCTGTCAGCGGCTGGATTGCCGACTGATAGGTTTACATTTGGTGGGTTTTTGCCGTCCAAGCCAAGTGCGCGACGGCAAGCGCTTGAAAAATGGCAGTCTCGAGAGGAAACGTTGGTTTTTTACGAGTCACCTCACCGTATTGAGCACACGCTCGAATCGTTATGTGAGCAAATGCCTGAGCGAGCGGTTGTTCTGGCGCGAGAATTAACCAAAACGTATGAGACTTTTTTGCAGGGTTCGCCTTCCTCATTGCTTGATCAGCTTAGGCAAGACCCTAACCAAGGTCGTGGAGAGTTTGTCGTAATGATTGCTGGGGCGCCGCCCGCTGTTCAAAGCGATGAGCAATCTATTACTGCTGATGAGCTGCTTAAAGCAATGCTAGCAGAGGGTGTTGGTGTCAAGCAGGGGGCAGCCGTTGCTGCAAAAATGCTAGGCGGCCGAAAGCAGGAATGGTACGCAAGATTGCAAGCATTGAAAGGTGGGCATTGAGGCGACGGCGGGGCGCTGGTATGCTTGCCGCCGGAGTTGGCCAGACAGTCGCCGCTAATACACTTGTAAAAGTGTGTTGGGGGAGGAAAGTCCGGGCTCCATAGGGCAGAGTGCCAGGTAACGCCTGGGCGGCGTAAGCCGACGGAAAGTGCAGCAGAGAGTAGACCGCCTAAGCCTTTCGAGGCTGGTAAGGGTGAAAGGGTGCGGTAAGAGCGCACCGCGCGCCTGGCAACAGTGCGTGGCAAGGTAAACCCCACTCGGAGCAAGACCAAATAGGGATCCAATGGCGTGGCCCGCGCTGGATCCGGGTAGGTTGCTTGAGCGCTGTGGTGACGCAGCGCCTAGAGGAATGACTGTCCACGACAGAACCCGGCTTATCGGCCGACTCCCCATTTCCATAAAAGGTGCGCCGTTCGCACCTTTCTTAACACTGTGTGAGATTAACATGCCTTCTCCTGACGCTGACCAGGTTACTTCCCATTTTCGCCACACCAGCGTCTTACTAGAAGGGGCGGTAGATACACTTGTTCATAATCCCGATGGTATTTATTTAGACGGCACGTTTGGGCGAGGCGGGCACTCCCGCGTTATTCTTTCGCGCTTGAGCGAACAAGGTCGTTTAATGGCCATGGATCGTGACCCTCAAGCAATAGCAGCCGCTAAAGATATCGATGATCCTCGTTTCGACATAACGCAGCGAGAGTTCGCTCGGTTAGTTGAATATGCACAAGAGCAAGGGGTTTACGGAAAGCTTTCAGGGGTATTGCTAGATATTGGTGTTTCTTCCCCGCAGTTAGATGATCCAGAGCGTGGCTTTAGCTTTATGCGCAACGGTCCTCTTGATATGCGTATGGACCCTACCCAAGGAGAGAGTGCAGCCGCGTTTTTAGCCCGGGCTAGCGAAAGTGATATTGCCAATGTGTTTAAAACCTATGGTGAAGAGCGTTACGCAAAGCGCTTGGCGCGTGCTGTTGTTACGCGACGTGTGGAAAAACCTTTTACGCACACTGTTGACTTGGCCGAGGTATTAAAAGAGGCTCACCCCGCTTGGGAAAAGGGCCGTCACCCAGCGACCAAAGCGTTTCAGGGGCTGCGTATTTATTTAAATGGTGAGCTCGATCAACTGGATGCAGCGCTTGAGGGGGCATTGGAAGTGTTGGCTCCTGGGGGGCATCTGGTTGTGATTAGCTTCCACTCGCTTGAAGATCGTCGTGTAAAACGCTTCATTCGTCATCATGTGCGGGGTGATACGCACTTGCCACGGGGCGTGCCGATTCGCGATGATCAGCTAAATCGCCGTCTTGAAGCCTTGGGTAAAGGAATACGCCCAAGTGACGAAGAGGTAGACGCTAACCCCCGGGCGCGCAGTGCCGTCATGCGAGCCGCCCGTAAACGAGTGTGATCATGAGCATGGATCGGATAGAGCGTTGGGCGTCAACGCTGCGCACCGAATGGCCTTTCAAGCTACGTTTTCGAGCTTGGCCGGTTATCCTTGTTGCGCTGTTCTTAGCGTGTGTCGTTACCGGTGGTTTAGTGGTTGCCACCACGCATATGACGCGAGTGCAGTATGCGCAGCTACAGCAGTTAGAGCAGGAAAAAAATCAGCTGCAAACCGAGTGGGGGCAGCTGCTATTGGAAGAGGGGGCGTGGTCTACTCCGGCCCGTGTAGAGCAAATTGCTACGGAACGGCTTGAAATGCGCATTCCCGATGTGAATGATGTCGAGGTGATTCGACCATGAAGCGCGAAAGTCGGGGAGGGATATCCCGTCAAATGCCTATTGCTCCGCCATTAGCTGGCGGACGCTTTTTATTTATTCTCATTGTTGTAATGGTGGCGTCGGCCATTTTAGTCGGCAGGATTACGCTGCTTCAGGTAATTGATCGCCCGTTTTTACAGAGCCAGGGTGATGCCCGTACGCTGCGCCATGAGGCAATACCCGCACACCGCGGTATGATCACTGATCGTAATGGTGAGCCTCTGGCTGTTTCTACGCCTGTTGTGACACTTTGGGCGAATCCTCAAGAGCTACCTACCGATGCCATTCAGCGAGTAATGCTGGCGCAAGCTTTAGGCATGTCGCTCGATGACTTTGAATCCCGTGTCTCTCGATATAGCAGTCGAGAGTTTATGTACCTTCGTCGTCAAATGACGCCAGATGCGGCCCAACGTATATTGGATTTACGTACGCCTGGTGTTTATCAGCAGCGTGAATACAAACGTTATTATCCAGCCGGTGAAGTGGCGGCGCAGTTGCTGGGTGTTACCAATGTGGATGATGTGGGTCAAGAGGGACTGGAGCTCTCTTATCAGCCCTATTTGGCGGGGCATCCTGGACAACGCCGAGTCTTAAAGGATCGACGCGGTCGGTTAGTTCGTGAGCTGGGTGTTATTCGTGAAGCGCAACCTGGTGGTGAGTTAACGCTGTCGATTGATCAGCGTATTCAATATATGGCCTACCGTGAGTTGCGTGCTGCTGTCGCTGAGCATGAGGCAGACGGTGGGGTGTTGGTAATGCTCGATGCGCGCACAGGGGAAGTGTTAGCGATGGCTAACTTGCCTTCTTACAACCCAAATAACCGCGCTGGGTTAGATCCGCGAGGTTTGCGCAACCAGGCACTGGTTGATGTGTTTGAACCTGGGTCTGTTATGAAGCCTTTGGCGATGGCTGCAATACTGGAAAGTGGTGTTGTAGATCGCGATGCTGTCGTTGACACCTCGCCTGGCTGGATGCGCCTGGATCAGTTCACTATCCGAGACTTCCGTAATTATGGCGATTTAGATTTAGCGGGGATTCTACAAAAATCTTCAAACGTTGGTATGTCTCGTTTAGCACTGCAGCTAAGTGATACGGCCATTTGGGAAAAATACAATCAGCTAGGTCTTGGGCAAGCACCAGGAACCGGCTTTCCTGGTGAGGCGACAGGCAGTTTGCCAGCGCCAGTTCGCTGGTCTCGAAGTGAACGAGCGACGCTCTCCTATGGCTACGGTCTTTCTGTTTCAGCCGTTCAATTGGCCAGTGCTTTCACAGCGCTCGCCAATGATGGCGTGCGTTTACCGCCCTCGCTGTTGAGGCTTTCTGAGCCTCCCCAGGGGAGTCCTGCTATATCGCCCACAGTGGCTAATGATTTGCTGAATATTTTAGAAACGTCGGTCGCCGCCTATACCGGCGGGCGCCGAGCGCAGGTTGAAGGCTATCGTGTGGGGGGGAAAACAGGCACGGTGCGCAAAATAGGGCAGCAAGGTTATACCACCGATGCTTACCGCAGTGTTTTTGCGGGGATTGCGCCTATTTCCGACCCGCGTATTGTTACCGTCGTTATGATTGACCACCCCCGCGCTGGCCAATTTTATGGTGGCGCAGTGGCTGCTCCGGTGTTCTCTAGCGTGACAGGTAATGCCCTACGTTTGCTGGACGTGCCACCCGATCATGAGGTCGAGTAGCAAAGGAGATTGCATGAGGTTGTCCCCAGAAAGTCTATGGATAGCGCTAAAGCAGGTTTGGCCCAACGCCGTGTTACCTAAGGAGCTGCCTAAATTGCCAGAGCAGCTTCGCTTAGTGACGGATACACGTAAGTTAGCGATGGGTGATGTATTTGTGGCTGTCCCTGGTAGTCAGCGTGATGGTTATGAGTTTGTTGATCAAGCAGTGGCGGCAGGTGCGTCACTCGTTTTGGCGCATACAAGAGAAGGTGGTGTTTCACTGGACGGGCAAATACTTTATTTGCCGCATCTGTCTATGCGACTTGGCGAGCTAGGTCGCACACTGTTTTCTGTTCCTAAAGACCTTCAGGTGATTGGGGTGACGGGCACCAATGGGAAAAGCTCTGTTACCCATTATATAGCAGCGTTAAGTGAACTGCTTGGCAAGCCTGCTGGGGTGATTGGGACATTAGGTGTTGGTCGCCTCGGCCAATTGGTCGACACAGGCCTTACTACGCCTGGCTCATTGGCAATGCAAGAAACCTTGGCTGATTTGGCTAACCAGGGAGTGAAGCGTGTGGCGCTTGAAGCTTCTTCACATGCCCTTGAGCAACGCCGTTTAGACGCAGTGAACGTCGCCGCAGGCGTATTCACCAACCTGACGCGAGATCACCTTGATTACCATGGCAGTATGGCGGCTTATGCCGCTGCAAAAGCAAAGTTGTTCCGGCGTTCTGAGCTTGTGCTTGCGGTCGTCAATGCAAATGATCCTCTTGCGCGGCTAATGTTGGCAGGTTGTGATAGCCGTGTGCGTGTTTTGGCAGTAGGCGACGATGAAGCAGTGACGCTGCGCGTGATTGGTTGGCATCCCCATGAACATGGTCAGCAGGCTCTTGTTGCTACGCCAGAAGGTGAAAAAACGCTTAATCTTGGTTTGATGGGGCGGTTTAATCTAGACAATGTGCTGTTAGCCATTAGTGCGCTTTATGGATTGGGCGAGCCTTTAGAGCAGTTGTTTGAGTCGGCAACTGAGTTGGGCCCAGTGCCTGGGCGTATGGCGTTATACCGCGAGGTTAATGCGCCCAGCGTTGTTATCGACTATGCCCACACGCCGGATGCATTAGCTAATGCTCTCGAAGCGCTGAAAGAGCATTTAGGGAGCACCGGAAAGCTGTGGTGCCTGTTCGGTTGTGGTGGTGAGCGTGATACGGGAAAGCGAGCAGAAATGGCTGCTGTAGCGGAGCAGCGAGCTGACCACGTGATCGTTACTGACGATAATCCGCGTACGGAGTCTGCCGAGCAAATTCGCCAACAAATTATGTCGGGTTTTTCTGCTGCGGCTGCCTTTACGGAAATAGGTGATCGTAGTCAGGCGATTTGTCATGCGGTTCAGCAGGCTGATCCCCAGGACGTTATCTTGGTGGCCGGAAAAGGGCATGAGGCCTATCAGCACATCGGTAACGTGCGTCATGACTACCAAGATAGCGAACAAGTGATAAAAGCCTTCAAACTTAGGGCTGCCATGTGATGAACTGGTCGTTAGCTAGTATTGCTTCAGCGCTAAAACTTTCTGTCCCGCAAGCTTTATGCCAGTTGTCGGTGACGGCGGTCATTACCGATACGCGTCATATTGTGCCGGGCTGTCTGTTTGTGGCTTTGAAGGGGCCGCGTTTTGATGGCCATGATTTTATTGAGCAGGCGCTTGAGAAAGGCGCTGCAGCTGCTCTGGTTGAGCGCCCGGTAAGCAGTTTGCTTCCTCAACTGGTATGCGCAGACACGCGTTTGGGCCTTGGCCTGCTGGCCCGGGCTTGGCGTGAGCATTGTGAGCTGCCGCTGGTGGCTGTCACCGGCAACAGCGGTAAAACAACCGTTAAAGAGATGACGGCTGCGCTACTTTCTCCATTAGGCGGTGTGCTTGCTACCGAGGGCAACTTAAACAATGATATTGGTGCGCCGCTGACGTTGCTGCGTTTAGCAACGCACCATCAGGCAGGTGTGATTGAGCTAGGGGCTAATCATTTGGGCGAAATTGCCTGGACCAGCCAGTTGACCTCCCCTAATGTCGCCATCATTACCAATGTAACAGGCGCGCATGTCGGAGAGTTTGGCGGTATGGGGCAAATTGCCCAAGCCAAAAGCGAAATATTAGCCGGGCTAGCGGAAGATGGTATTGCGGTGCTAAACCGCGATGACGACTACTTTGAATTTTGGTCAGCCTGTGCGGGAAGCAAGAAAGTTGTAAGCTACGGCTTACATGGCGATGCGGACGTTCACGCGTCCGCACTTTCGTGTGACTCTTTGGGGCGGTATGCTTTTACGCTTGTTGAACGTGGCCAAATACTGGGCGACGTACAGCTGCCCTTGATTGGTAAGCATAATGTGAGTAATGCGTTGGCGGCTGCTACGGCGGCTCTCGCATTAGGCGTTACGCCAGAGCAAGTAGTGACGGGGCTATGCGAATTGTCCTCATTGTCTGGTAGGTTAAGCATCGTGCCCGGCGTGCGCAATACGACGTTGTTAGACGACACGTACAACGCAAATCCTGGTGCTGTGAAAGCGGCGTTGGATGCGTTAGCGAACTTTCCTTCACCGCGCTGGTGCGCGCTTGGCGCAATGGGGGAGCTGGGCAATGAGTCTCATGCCCTACATGCTGAGATCGGTCATTACGCTGCGTCACTGGGTATCGATACATTACTGACTTTTGGTGATGCCGCCCGTTCAGCAAGTGAAGCCTTCGGTCGCGGGCTGCATTTTGACGACCACGAGACGCTAGTGCGTCATGTTATTAATACTCTGCCGCCTAACACCACACTGTTGGTGAAAGGATCGCGTAGTGCAGGCATGGAAAATGTCATTGCTGCGCTACGTGCGGATGAAACAAGGTAAGCGCCGTTCATGTTACTTCACCTGGCGAATTTTCTAGCCCAATATCAGTCTACTTTCCAAGTTTTTAACTATTTAACCTTACGTGTCATTCTCGCAGCGTTAACGGCCCTCATGCTATGCCTGTGGCTTGGGCCCTGGGTTATACGCCGGTTAGTGGAAGGCCAGATTGGCCAAGCAATTCGTGATGATGGCCCTCAATCTCATTTGTCTAAAGCAGGTACGCCCACGATGGGTGGGGCAATGATATTGTTGGCTATTGCTATCAGCACGCTGGTCTGGGGCGATTTAACCAATCATTATGTTTGGGTGGTGCTGCTGGTCACATTAGGCTTCGGGGCTATTGGCTGGGTCGACGATTATCGCAAGGTTGTTGAAAAGAACCCGCGTGGATTACCCGCTCGTTGGAAGTATTTCTGGCAGTCGGTGGTGGGTATTGGCGCTGCATTGGTGCTTTATCTCACGGCCGCGACACCGGCTGAAACTAGCTTATTGATCCCGATGTTTAAAGATGTCGCGTTGCCGCTTGGCGTGTTCTATATCGTGTTGACCTATTTTGTGATCGTTGGCAGCTCTAACGCAGTCAATCTCACGGATGGCCTTGATGGCCTGGCGATCATGCCCACTGTGCTGGTGGCGATGGGCTTGTCCGTATTTGCCTATGCAAGCGGGAATGCTGTGTTTGCCAACTATTTACATATTCCTTTTATTCATGGGACCGGCGAATTGGCTGTTTTCTGTGCCACTATTGCTGGTGCGGGCCTGGGCTTCTTATGGTTCAACACTTATCCCGCTCAAGTGTTTATGGGCGATGTAGGGGCGCTGGCGCTAGGTGCCGCACTAGGCGTTGTCGCCGTTATTGTGCGCCAAGAAATTGTGCTGTTTATTATGGGCGGTATCTTTGTACTTGAAACGGTCTCGGTGATTCTTCAAGTTGGCTCTTATAAGCTTACCGGTCGGCGTATTTTCCGTATGGCGCCGTTGCATCACCACTACGAGTTGAAAGGTTGGCCAGAGCCGCGGGTAATTGTGCGTTTCTGGATTATTACCGTCGTACTGGTGCTGTTAGGGTTGGCTACGCTTAAAGTTCGATGATTAGCAAAGTAATAGCGGCAGTGTTGCCACTATTAGCGTGATGCACAAAGGAGCCGGTCATCGTGCGAGTCGCAAATGGAATCACCGTTGTTATTGGCCTGGGAATTTCTGGGCAAGCTATTTGTCGGCATTTGGCGCGTCAAGGCGTGCCATTTATGGTGGCAGATACGCGAGCTGAACCTCCGGGGCTACACGCTTTTCAGAACGAAAACCCCAATGTTGAGGTTTATTGTGGTCCGTTAACGGCGCTTGATTTTACCGATGCCTACGAAGTGGTGGTCAGCCCTGGTGTCGATCCTCATTCGCCAGGGCTTGATGGCTTGCTAGAGCGTTATAATCCAGCAACGGGGGAGCCCGTACTGGTAGGTGAGATTGCTTTGTTTGTTCGCGCGGTGAATGCGCCGATCGCCGCTATTACTGGCTCTAATGCCAAGTCAACTGTTACGACATTACTCGGCGAGATGGCTAGAGTGGCTGGTGTTAAAGCTGCGGTGGGGGGAAATTTGGGTACGGCTGCATTGGATTTATTAGCTGAATACCCAGATGCCGAGCTTTACATCCTTGAACTCTCAAGCTTTCAGCTGGAAACAACGCCTCATTTGGGTGCTAAAGCGGCTGCTTTTTTAAACCTCTGTGAAGATCATTTAGATCGTCACGGAGATATGATGGGTTACCGCCGCGCTAAGCAGCGTATTTTTCGCGGTGCACAATCAGTCATTGTCAACGCGGATGACGCGCTCACTTGGCCAGAGTCGTCTGTGGATCATATAGAGCGTTTCACGGCCTTCGCACCCGCAGGTAATGACTGGGGGGTAGTTGAAAAAGGCGGCGAGTTAACGCTGTTCCAAGGTGATACTGCTTGGCTTAGCACAGCAGCTCTCAGCATGGCAGGGCGGCATAACTATGCCAATGCACTTGCAGCATTGGCAATGGGCAAGGCGTTGGGCTTTGCAAAAGCACCGATGTGCCAAGCATTAACTGCTTTTAAGGGGCTGCCCCATCGTAGTGAAGTCATCGCTCGTATCAATGACGTTATGTGGGTGAATGATTCAAAAGGTACTAACGTTGGCGCTACGCTGGCCGCCATTCAAGGCATCAGCGCATCGCTGACAGGGAAAGTAATATTATTGGCCGGTGGTGTCGGCAAAGGTGCTGACTTTACCCCTCTGGCGATGCCTCTGGCAGAGAGCGCTAAAACTGCGGTGCTATTTGGTGCTGACGCACGCCGTCTTGAGGCCGCTATCTCATCTGCTGTTCCAGTGCATCTAGTCAACGATTTAACTCAAGCGATGGAAGTGGCCTGGGAAATAGCTGAACCCGGCGACTGTGTATTGCTGTCACCCGCCTGCGCAAGCCTAGATCAGTTTGTCAATTACCAGGCGAGAGGCGATGCCTTTCGGGATTGGGTTGAGCAAAAGCATAAACAGCATAATCACTCAGGAGAGAGGTTATGAGTCGAGTGCAGCGTATCCGCGATACTTTGACAACGCGGCATTTACCCTCCGATGTGTGGTTGATCGTCGCCGCCGTAGCGTTAGCTGGGTTAGGCTGGGTGATGGTAAGTTCGGCATCGGTAGGTCTGCTTGAAAATACCTATCACTACTCTCGGCAGCATGGCATTTTTCTATTTCTGGCTATATTGGCTTGTTTTTTTATGCTGTGTGTTCCTTTGGAAGCATGGCGGCAAAACGCAGCGCTGATTTTGCTAGTGAGCATCATCATGCTAGTGCTGGTGCTCGTGGTTGGTCAGGAAGTTAACGGCAGTAAACGCTGGATTTCACTACCTGGTCCCTTGCCTAGCCTGCAAGTTTCCGAGCTTGGAAAAATCGGTTTGATTTTTTACATGGCGGCTTTCATGTCCCGCTTTACCTATGACCTACGCCAACGGGCATTCAGTATGTGGCGACCTTTAGCGGTGCTTGCCGTTCCGGCGGGGCTGCTTTTTCTTGCTCCCGATTTTGGCGGCATGGTGGTATATACCGTGTGCGTTATTGGTATGTTAATGATGAGCGGCGCTTCACTTACCTTACTATTTGGTAGTGGTGGCGTATTGGCTGTTGGCGCCGTCATGATGGTCGTTATGGAGCCTTACCGATTAGCGCGGTGGACGAGCTTTTTGGACCCATGGGCTGATCAGTTTGCCACTGGCTATCAGCTTACTCAGGCGCTGATTGCTTTCGGTCGTGGGCATGTGACCGGTACTGGTTTAGGTAATAGTGTTCAAAAACTTCACTACCTGCCTGAAGCTCACACCGACTTTATTTTTGCTGTCATCGCAGAAGAGCTCGGCATGATGGGGGCCATTCTCGTTGTGCTGCTATTTACCTTGCTCATTACCAGGGCAATGTTGATTGGTCGTCGTGCAGAATTGGCAGGCCATTTATTTGGTGCCTATGTCAGCTATGGCATAGGTTTCGTTATCGCAGCTCAGGCATTTATTAATATGGCGGTAAGCTCGGGGCTGTTGCCAACGAAAGGGCTAACATTGCCGTTGATTAGCTATGGCGGTTCAAGTTTATTGGTAACCGGTATGATGATTGGCTTGTTGTTGCGCGTAGATGCGGAGACGCGTCACCGTCCGCGTCGTGTATCGACACCCTATAAATCACGCCATGAACCTCGGTTACCGTAACTACTCAAGGAGTTGTTTGTGACGACGAACGCACGTCGACGCATTTTAATTATGGCCGGAGGTACCGGAGGTCATGTTATTCCGGCGCTTTCGCTAGCACGTTCGCTCAAAGCCCACAATGTCGACGTTGAGTGGCTGGGAAGCCCAAGAGGGATCGAAAATCGCCTAGTACCAGAAGCAGGTATTACGCTTCATACCATCGACATAAGCGGTCTGCGTGGCAACGGAGTAACTGGCTGGCTGAAGGCACCGCTGAACCTTTCCCAAGCCGTACTGCAAGCTCGAAAGGTAATTCGCCGCTTCAATCCTGATGTGGTGGTTGGGTTAGGCGGGTTTGCCAGTGGCCCAGGTGGGCTGGCAGCGTGGCTTTCCAGGGTGCCATTGGTGATACATGAACAAAATGCTATTGCTGGGCTGACCAATAAAGTGCTCTCAAAATTGGCGACTCGCACTTACGCGGCGTTTGCCGAGGCTTTTGGTGACAAGGCAGAAGTGATTGGCAATCCGGTGCGAGAAGATATTGCTGCACTGGGTGAGCATCCAAGGAGTGCGTCTGAACTGACCGTTCGCCCGCTGCGGTTATTAGTTGTTGGTGGTTCGCTAGGAGCGGTCGCACTGAATGAGCGTTTACCGCCCGGGCTGGCGGGCTTGCCGCCAGAGCGACGCCCTGATGTTCGCCATCAAGCGGGCAAAGACCGAGATGTGGCGACGGCAAGCGCCTATGTCGAGCATGGAATTGTGGCAGATGTTACTCCCTTTATTGACGATATGGCGGCTGCGTATAAGTGGGCAGATTTAGTCGTTTGTCGTGCCGGAGCGCTAACAGTGGCAGAGCTTGCCGCAGCTGCAAAGCCCGCCTTGCTAGTGCCGTTTCCATTTGCTGTTGATGATCATCAGCGGGTCAATGCTGACGTTTTAGTAAAGGCCGGGGCAGCACTTTGTGTCACACAGTCTGAGCTGACCCCCGAGCGATTAACACACTATTTAGATGAGCTATTAGTCCCTAGCGTTTTGTCAGACATGGCTTCTAAAGCCCGCCAGGCGGCCTACTTAGAGGCGACTGAGCGTCTTACAAAGGGATGTTTAGCGCTGGTTAAACAAGGAGAGACTGCGTGACCGACTCTATTAATAATGCGTTGCACTCGGGTGTCCGTCCAAGCGGCCCTGGTATGCGCCGTATTAAGCGTTTGCACTTTGTTGGCATCGGTGGCGCAGGTATGTGTGGAATCGCTGAAGTGCTCGCAAATCAGGGTTACAGCGTCAGCGGTAGCGATATGAAGGCATCGACTGTTGTTGAGCGCCTTCGACAGTGTGGCGTTAACGTTGCTATCGGTCATGCTGAAGAGAATGTGGTAGGCGCTGACGTCGTGGTTGTCTCCAGCGCCATTGATGCAACAAATCCTGAAATCCGTTGGGCTCATGAGCATCGTGTGCCCGTGGTTAGGCGTGCTGAAATGCTGGCCGAACTAATGCGCTTTCGCCATGGCATTGCTGTCGCAGGAACCCATGGAAAGACGACCACAACCAGTTTGACGGCAACGTTGCTGGCGGAAGGTGGATTGGATCCCACCTTTGTGATTGGTGGAAAACTTACCAGTGCTGGCGCTAACGCTCGGTTGGGTGAGGGTGATTATCTAGTCGCTGAGGCAGATGAATCGGATGCGTCGTTTCTTCATCTGCAGCCAATGGTCTCTATTGTGACGAACATAGATGCAGACCATATGGCGACCTATGGTGGGGATTTTGAGCGCTTAAAAAGCACATTTATCGAGTTTCTGCATAATTTGCCGTTTTACGGGCTGGCAGTGCTGTGTATTGATGACGCTAACATTCGGTCGATGCGTGACCAGGTAAAACGTCAGTTTGTCACCTACGGTTTCGATGAAGATGCTGACTACCGCATTGTGGACTTTACTCAGCAAGGCGGTGAAGTCTCGTTCACCGCAGTGCGTCCTGGGGAAGCTGCTCCATTGGCTATTCGGCTAGCAATGCCCGGTCGCCACAATGCGTTAAACGCGATGGCGGCGATTGTTGTAGCAACGGATGCTGGGGTAAGTGACGATGCCATTCTTCGTGGGCTGGCAAGTTTTGCCGGTGTAGGGCGCCGCTTTCAAGTGCATGGCCACTTCAGCGCCCCCAATGCTGATGGCGATATCATGTTAGTAGACGATTACGGACACCACCCCCGTGAAGTTGACATGGTTATCCAGGCAGTTCGTGCAGGTTGGCCCGAACGTCGATTGGTCATGTTGTACCAGCCGCATCGCTACAGTCGCACCCGCGATCTTTATGAAGATTTCGTTCGTGTGCTTTCTCAAGTGGATACGCTCGTTCTATTGGATGTTTATAGCGCTGGGGAAGCTGTGATTCCAGGCGCGGAGGGTCGCACCCTTGCTGGGTCTATTCGTCAGCGAGGAGAAGTCGATCCATTGTTCGTTGAGCATAAACAGGAGCTACCTGCACTGTTAAGCAAACTTCTGCGCCCTGGGGATATTTTTATTACTCAAGGCGCCGGTGATGTGGGTGGTATTTCGCTACGTTTCGCGCAAGCCAAGTTGGCGCTAGATAAGGTAGAGCTATGAGTACAGCAATGTCATTGAATGACCCCTTGGCACGCGTTGTTGTTGTTTATGGCGGTACTTCAGCAGAGCGCGAAGTGTCGCTTAAAAGCGGTGCGGCTGTGCTTGGCGCGTTAAAGCGTCAAGGTATCGATGCCATTGGCTACGATCCAAAAGAAGAGGGTTTGGTAGGGCTAGAACGTCTTGCCCCAACGGCTGTTTTTGTGGCTCTTCATGGTCGTGGTGGCGAGGATGGTACGCTGCAGGGAGCGCTAGAGCTTTTAGGGCTGCCTTACACCGGCAGTGGGGTGCTGGCGTCAGCGTTAGGGATGGATAAGCAGCGTACGAAGCAGGTTTGGCAGGCCGTAGGGTTACCCACACCTGAAAGTATTATGCTCAGCGAGACATCTGATTGGTCTATGGTGGTGTCGCAATTAGGTTTACCAATGATGGTAAAGCCTGTTCACGAAGGCTCCACGCTGGGGATTAGTATCGTTAAAAGCCAGGAGGCACTAGAAGCGGCCTATCACGAGGCGGCGAACTATGACGCCCGTGTCATGGCTGAGCGGTTCATTGTAGGTGAAGAGTATACCGTTGCTCTGCTTGATAATGACGTGTTGCCGGCAATTCGTGTCGAAGTCCCAGGCGGTTTTTATGATTACGAAGCGAAATACATTGCTAACACTACTCAGTATCACCTGCCCAGTGGCTTAGCATCTAGTGACGAGCAGGTCTTGGCAGAACTATGCAAGAAAGCGTTTGATGCTGTAGGTGGCGAAGGCTGGGGGCGTGTAGATGTGATGCGCGATGCGATAGGCAAGTTTTGGCTGATTGAAGTTAATACTGTGCCAGGAATGACGGATCATAGTTTAGTGCCTCAAGCGGCGGCGCATGCGGGCATAGAGTTTGATCAGTTGGTGTTGCGTATACTGAATACTGCGGTTCAACGCAGCTGCTCATGAAGAAGCGTAATGCGTGGTTAGGCCTCATATTGCTGGCACTGTTACTAGGTGCTGGTGGGCGTGCCTTATGGCTATGGTTAGATAAGCCTATTGAGCGTGTGTCTATTCGTGGCGAGTGGGAATATGTGAGTGCTGATTACCTCCGTACTCAGCTAGCGCCACTCGTTCAAGAGGCAACTTGGCTCTCGGCAGATTTAGGTGAGCTACGTAGGCGTGCATTGAAAATTGGCTGGCTGGATGAAGTTAGAATTTCCAGAGAGTGGCCAAATGCACTTGTATTTGAGCTGGTAGAACAAACGCCAGTGGCCCGCTGGAACGATGATTTTCTACTTAACCCCAAAGGTGAGTCGTTTGCGTTTGCGCCACTAGGTGTGCCTCAGGGGCTTCCAGATTTGGCTGGGCCGACGGGAAGTGGCGAAGAGGTGCTTACCTATTATCGCCGCTTAACACCTCATTTTCAGGGATTATCGTTGTCACTTTCTCAATTACGCCTAGAGCCTCGTGGTGCATGGCGGCTGCAGTTAAGTAATGGTGCCTGGGTAATGTTAGGAAGACGTCAGCATGAAATCCGATTAGCTCGTTTGTCGGCATCGTGGCAGCGTGAGCTTGCTCAGGTTGGGGAGCATATTCGCTATATTGACTTGCGCTACCCCAATGGGGTTGCAGTTGCCTGGCACGGAGAAAGTGACTTTGCAGAAGAGGATGAGTAATAAGCGACTTACAATGTGCAAAAAGTAGGTAAATGTAAGTGGTTGCCAACAGCGAAAAGCCATGAATAGGGTTTAAATCGCACACAAAGGCGATTATCGTAGGCGTGCGCTAGTCGTATTGTCAGTATTGTTTCTATACTATGTTATAGCTGATGCTTTTTTATGGGCTTTTTTATTTAATCATGATCAGCATTTGGCTTGATATTACGGTAGCCGTCAATGTTATTCAGCGTGATTTTGTATCGCCGATTTAACAATGTTGGCGCAGTTACGACTAACAAGTTTCTTTTAAAATTTTTCTAGGAGATTATCCGACTCATGGCAGGCTCACCCAACGCATCCAATATGGTTGTCGGGCTGGACATTGGAACGTCCAAAGTCGTCGCGATAGTCGGTCAACCCACCGATGACGGCGGGATTGAGATAGCGGGTATCGGCTCTCATCCATCACGCGGCATGAAGCGCGGTGTGGTCATTAATATCGAATCAACAGTGCAATCTATTCAGCGTGCTGTTGAAGAAGCGGAATTAATGGCTGGTTGTGATATTCATTCTGTCTATGTCGGCGTTGCTGGTAGCCATATCAGTTCAATGAACTCAGATGGTGTGGTTGCTATTAAAGAAAGGGAAGTCACACCATCCGATATCGAGCGCGTTATTGACTCAGCCCGCGCACGTGCGGTCTCGGAAGGGCAGCGTGTATTACATGTATTGCCCCAAGAGTTCTCAATCGATGCTCAAGGTGGTATCCGTGAACCTTTAGGAATGTCAGGCGTTCGTTTAGAGGCGCAGGTTCACCTTGTGACAGCGGCATTGAACGCCGTTCAAAATATTGAGAAATGTGTTAGGCGATGTGGTCTGGACGTTGACGCAATCATTCTTGAACAGCTAGCTTCTAGTATGGCGGTGCTTACCGAAGACGAGCGAGAATTAGGCGTTTGCATGGTGGATATTGGTGGGGGAACCACTGATATGGCCATTTTCAGTGAAGGTGCCATTCGCCATACTGCCGTTATACCGATAGCGGGCGACCAAGTCACTAATGACATAGCGATGGCATTGCGCACACCAACGCAGCATGCCGAAGAGATTAAAGTTAAATACGCTTGCGCACTGACACAGTTAGCGGCAAGCGATGAAATGATTAAAGTTCCCAGCGTAGGAGATCGTCCGGCTCGTGATTTATCGCGACAGGCACTTGCTGAAGTGGTTGAGCCGCGTTACGAGGAACTATTTACGTTGGTGAGAGACGAATTACGCCGTAGTGGCTATGAAGATATGGTGGCTGCTGGTGTTGTGCTCACTGGTGGCACCTCGCGTATGGAAGGGGTTAGCGAATTGGCAGAAGAGATTTTTCATATGCCTGTTCGTATTGCATGTCCGCAAAATGTCAAAGGGTTGGCTGATGTGGTACGCAATCCAATTTATGCAACAGGTGTGGGTTTACTGCATTATGCATTGCAAGAAGCGCGACATGGGCAAGGCCTAGAAAGCCACGGGGAAGTCGTTGCTGCGCATAAAGGACGCAACGAAGTCGTCAGGCGTGATATCAAGGAAGGTCAATCGGCGCTGGTAAGAATTAAAGGCTGGTTCAAAGGAAATTTCTGACAGGGCCGCAAGCGCGGTTCAGGAGACGGGGCTTATGTTCGAATTGGTAGATAACGCACCCTCGAGCAGTGCGGTCATCAAAGTGGTCGGTGTTGGCGGTGGCGGTGGCAACGCGGTCAACCACATGGTCGAAAGTAATATCGAAGGCGTTGAGTTTATCTGCGCTAACACCGACGCTCAAGCGCTTAAGCGAGTGTCTGCAAAAACAGTCTTGCAGCTTGGTGGTGAAATCACCAAGGGGCTTGGGGCCGGTGCCAATCCTGAAGTTGGCCGCCAAGCCGCCATGGAAGACCGTGACCGCATCGCTGAGTTATTAACCGGTGCAGATATGGTATTCATCACGGCTGGCATGGGTGGTGGTACAGGTACCGGCGGTGCGCCTGTTGTTGCTCAGGTTGCCAAAGAGTTAGGTATTTTGACGGTTGCCGTGGTAACTCGCCCCTTCCCGTTTGAAGGGCCGAAGCGCATGCGCGCCGCTGAAGAAGGTATGAAAGAGCTTTCTGAGCACGTTGATTCGTTGATCACTATTCCCAACGAAAAACTGCTTTCTGTGCTAGGTAAGAACGCCACGCTGCTAACCGCCTTCAGCGCTGCTAACGATGTGTTGTTGGGGGCCGTTCAAGGTATCGCAGAGCTGATTACCAGCCCAGGCATTATTAACGTCGATTTTGCTGATGTTCGCACCGTTATGTCCGAAATGGGCATGGCGATGATGGGTACCGGTGGGGCAACTGGCGAGAATCGTGCTCGCGAAGCGGCTGAAAAAGCCATTCGTAGCCCGCTACTTGAAGACATTGATCTGCACGGTGCTCGCGGTATTTTGGTTAATATTACTGCTGGCCCTGACTTGTCGATCGGTGAGTTCAATGACGTAGGTGCTACAGTTCAAGAGTTTGCTTCTCAGGAAGCAACTATTGTGGTGGGTACCTCTATCGACATGGAAATGTCCGATGAGCTACGTGTGACCGTGGTGGCTGCTGGGCTGGATGGTAACAAAGGCAAAGTTGCCTCACGTGAGCCAGTGCGTCGGTCTGCTGCTGAAGCGTCCTCAGATTACCGCAAGTTGCAACAGCCAACTGTCATGCGTCAGCAGGCAACGGCGCGTAAAGAAGCGCCTGAGCCCGCTGCAAAACCTCGGGCCGAGAAGCGTCGCGCCCCTGATGCAGATGACTATTTGGACATTCCCGCATTTTTACGCCGTCAGGCAGATTAACTGACGCTATCGGGGTCATTGAAACAGCAAACGAGAGTTTTATTGGTTAAAACGCTCGTTTGCTGTTAAAGTGAACACTGTTTCTTAACTTTCTTTCCCCTAGCGGTACTTGTCGGCACTTTTGCCGGTGACCGCCGTCATTAGAGTTCGACCACTGCCCATGATCAGACAACGCACATTACAAAACGTCATTCGCGCCACCGGAGTGGGTCTGCACTCTGGCAAAAAAGTCCACTTGGCTTTGCGCCCGGCGCCAGCTAATACCGGAATTGTATTTATCCGGACCGACCTGGAGCCTGTGGTTCACGTGCCGGCTCGTGCCGAATTGGTGGAAGACACCACATTATGCACCGCGCTTTCTTACCGCGGTGTGAAAGTCGCGACGGTCGAACATTTGATGTCGGCATTTGCTGGATTGGGCATTGATAATGCCTATGTCGATGTAAGTGCGCCTGAAGTGCCTATCATGGACGGCAGCGCCAGTCCATTTGTGTTCTTAATTCAGTCAGCGGGCATTTTAGAGCAAGATGCACCTAAGCAATTTATCCGCATTAAGCGCCGTGTTGCCGTCAGTGATGGCGACAAAGAAGCCGTCTTTTTGCCTCATCAAGGGTTTAAAGTCTCCTTTTCAATCGACTTTAATCACCCTGTATTTGAGCAACAAAAACAAACCGCGTTAATCGATTTTTCAACAACGTCGTTTGTGAAAGAGGTTTCTCGTGCACGTACCTTCGGGTTTATGCGCGATCTGGAATTTTTGCGATCCAATAATCTTGCGCTTGGCGGTAGCTTAGACAATGCCATTGTTGTCGATGATTACCGCATCGTTAACGAAGGTGGCTTGCGCTATGACGATGAGTTCGTCAAGCATAAAGTGCTGGATGCTATTGGTGATTTGTACCAACTTGGCCACAGTTTGATTGGTGAGTTCCAGGGGGTTAAATCAGGCCATGCGCTCAACAATCGGTTGTGCCGCGAGTTGTTAGCGCAGCCCGACGCCTATGAAATCGTCACCTTTGAAGAAGACAAAGCGGTTGCACCTATCTCTTACTCGGCACCTGCAATGGCATAGATTGCAGGCTTGTTGGGCGGGTGAGTGGCATGTGGCAATAGTAAAAAGCACCGCTAAAGCGGTGCTTTTTTGCGTATTGGCGCTGGCAATGCGTGGCTATGAATGTTTGTCATCTGAATGATTAGGTGCATGCGCCGCAAGACGCTCCAGGGCGTTTCTAAGCGAGGGGTTGTCAGTGTCTTTAGCGCATTCAGTTAGCGTTTTTCCTGCGTTTTCTGAGAGGATGCGCGTGTAGCGCTTGGGGCTTTCAATCGGCCGAACGGGCCGCACTTTCAGGGTAAAGCCGGTAACGCTTTCAAACCCTGGCAACTGATGCAGTAGGGTTAGCAATCGCGGCTGTTCATAGCGTAACCACGTTAACCAGCTTGCTTGGCCACTTATTAACGTCAATCGTCCGTCCCGAAAGCCCCCGACGAAAATATGCTCACGCATTGCTTCAGGAAGGTGGGCGCGTAAATGGCGCTGAGCCTGATCAATTAAGCGGGACTGTCGCATAAGCTGTCCAGCGCTGCCCGACTTAGTCAGCAGTTGGGTAATGGGCTGTGCGAGGGATCGCTTAACCTTTATACTCATTAACTTGATTCCTGGAACGTTGCTGGCTGCGCCACACTCTCGGTTGTCACCAGCGTTCTGTATTGTCTTTTAATTGATAGAGCCTAACACGCTCGGGAGCCAGTCCACAGCATGTCATCAACGCCAGATGTTTTGTCTGCTTCGCCGCGGCGGCAACGCCGAAATGGCCTAGCGCGTTGGTGGCTGGCAGGCCTCTTAGTGAGCTGTTTGTTACCTGCTAGTTTACATCCTTCAGATGCATTTCGTAGTGGTGAGCGCGGCGTCATCATCTGTTTTTGGGTGCCCGCGATGCTGCGTGCCCAATCTGAATGGATCGCCAAGAAGCGCTGTGCGCTGCGCCGCTGGGTACGAAAAAAAACGCGCATCCATCCTATCGTCTTGCACGGTTCCCGCTATTTTCTTCATATCCCACGTCGATTGGTTGCCGCGATTGATGTGCTGACCCCTCGTGGTCCGCCAGCTCAGCTGTCCGTTTACTAAATTTACCCTTATTTGCCTTATATAAAAGGGCGTGCCTGAATGGGGCGCTCGTGAAGATTTGGAACTTTCATGATTAATAATTTGTTACGTAAAGTCGTTGGCTCTAAAAATGATCGCGACGTTAAACGCATGCAAAAAAGTGTGCTCAGTATTAACGTTTTAGAGCAGGCACTTGAAGGGGTGAGTGACGCTGAGTTGCAGGAAAAAACAGGGCTGCTCCGTCAAAAATTAGCAGAAGGCGCGTCTGTTGATAGTTTGTTGCCTGAAGCATTTGCCGTCGTGCGAGAGGCCAGTAAGCGGGTAATGAAAATGCGCCACTTTGACGTCCAGATGGTCGGTGGCATGACGTTGCATCGTGGCCGTATTGCGGAAATGAAAACCGGCGAGGGTAAAACCCTGGTGGCGACGCTTGCCGTCTATTTAAATGCGCTGCCAAGCAAGGGTGTGCATGTTGTCACCGTTAACGACTACCTTGCTCGTCGTGATGCTGAGTGGATGCGGCCCTTGTATGAGTTCCTTGGGCTATCGGTAGGCGTTATCTATGCTGGTCAAACGGGTGAAGAGAAGCGCCATGCCTATCAGTGTGACATCACTTACGGTACTAACAATGAGTTTGGTTTCGACTATCTGCGCGACAACATGGCGTTCTCGCTTGAGGATAAAGTGCAGCGTGGCCTGCATTACGCCATTGTCGATGAAGTCGACTCTATTTTAATTGATGAGGCCCGTACGCCGTTAATTATCTCGGGCGCAGTGGATGAAAACACTGATTTGTATGGCATTGTGAATCGTCTGGCTCAACAGTTAGAGCAAGGTGAAGCCTCTGAAGACAGCGATGCGCCGGTTACGGGAGATTTCCTGCTTGATGAAAAACAAAAGCAGGTAGAGCTTACCGAGCAGGGGCATAACAAAGTTGAAGAGCTAATGCGTGCCGAAGGGCTGTTGGGCGAGGGCGAATCGCTTTATGCCGCACAAAACCTAAACTTGCTTCAGCACATGCATTCCGCGCTGCGCGCACGGCATCTTTATCATTTAGACGTTGACTACATCGTGTCTGAAGGCCAGGTCGTCATCGTTGATGAGCATACTGGGCGTAGTATGCCGGGGCGCCGTTGGTCAGAAGGGCTGCACCAAGCGGTTGAAGCGAAAGAAGGGGTGACGGTTCAGCGAGAGAGCCAGACACTGGCATCGACTACTTTCCAGAACTATTTCCGTTTGTATGAAAAGCTCGCAGGTATGACCGGCACCGCTGATACCGAAGCGTTCGAATTTCGGCAAATTTATGGCCTGGATGTGGTCGTTATTCCAACCAACCGACCGCTTGCTCGTAAAGATCTGAATGATTTGGTTTATCTGAGTGCGGAAGAGAAATACGAAGCGATTATTAAAGATGTGAGGACCGAAACCGAGGCAGGGCGCCCTGTTCTAGTCGGTACGGCATCGATTGAAACCTCTGAGTACCTAGCTCGCCTTATGCGCGAAGCTGGCCTGGCGTTTAATGTGCTGAATGCTAAACAGCACCAAAGCGAAGCAGAAATCATTGCTCAAGCAGGTCGTCCTGGTGCCATTACTATTGCAACGAATATGGCGGGTCGTGGTACCGATATCGTCCTGGGGGGGAACTGGGAAGCAGAAGCAGCTAAGCTGCAGAATCCCACTCAAGAACAGATTGAGGCTCTAAAGGCAGAGTGGCAGAAGCGTCATGATGGTGTTTTAGAAGCGGGTGGCTTGCATGTGATTGGTTCTGAGCGCCATGAGTCCCGTCGTATTGATAACCAGTTGCGTGGCCGTGCGGGACGTCAAGGTGACCCAGGCTCTACACGCTTCTTCCTCTCGTTAGAAGACAGTTTGATGCGCTTGTTTGGTTCTGACCGAGTGAAGCGCTTGATGCTGGCTCTTGGACTAGAGCGCGGTGAGGCGATTGAGCACAAGATGGTGTCTAACGCTGTCGAGCGCGCCCAGAAAAAAGTAGAGGGGCGCAACTTTGATATCCGCAAGCAGTTGCTCGAATACGATGATGTCGCTAACGACCAGCGCCGAGTTATCTACGAACAGCGTAATGAAATTCTTTCCGCTGATGAGGTTTCCGACGCCGTTATCGGTATTCGTGAAGAAGTCATGGAAGATGCCATCAGTGATTATGTGCCACCTCAGAGCTTGGCTGAGCAGTGGGATTTGCCTGGGTTAGAAGCGCATCTTAAAACTGAATTCAATCTTGATGCTCCTGTTACGCAGTGGGCGGCAGAGGATGAGCGTTTCAGTGAAGAGAAGCTGCGTGAGCGTTTACAAACGATGCACCGCGATGCGTATCAAGCCAAAATTGAGGCTGCTGGTGCCACGTTGATTCGCCGTTTTGAAAAACAAGTCATGCTCCAGGTATTGGATACCCGTTGGAAAGAGCATCTTCAGTCGATGGATCACTTGCGTCGCGGTATTCATTTGCGTGGTTACGCCCAGAAGAACCCTAAGCAAGAGTACAAGCGAGAGTCCTTCGAGTTGTTCCAGCATCTGCTAACGAACATCAAAGCTGACGTTACGCGTATTTTAAGCCACGTTCAGGTTCGTCAGCCTGAAGAGGTTGATGCGTTAGAGCAAAAACGCCGCGAAGAGTCAGTGCGTGAACGTGCGACAGCAGCAAGCCGCCACGATGACCCTAGCGCCCAGCAGGACGATGTTTCACAGGACGCGCCAGGGGCTGATGGTCGTCCGCTGCGTCGTGAAGGACCGAAAGTAGGGCGCAATGATCCGTGCTCATGTGGGTCCGGTAAAAAATATAAGCAGTGCTGCGGAAAACTAAGCTAATCACGCGTGGCGAAATTCAGCGCAAAGGAGAAAAACATGGCGGTGGGAAATCTTGCTTTTCCGGAATTGCCACCCCTTAATGGGGTGCGCCTGGGTAGTACAATGGCAGGTATTAAAAAGCCGGATCGCCGTGATGTTGTGGTGATTGAGCTACCTGAAACTGCCACGGTAGCTGGGGTTTTTACTCGTAATGCGTTTTGTGCTGCCCCAGTAGTCGTTGCGAAAGCGCATCTTGAAGCGTGTACAAGCGCAGGGCGTGTGCCTCGCTACTGGTTGGTAAATACTGGCAATGCCAATGCTGGTACTGGCGCATCAGGTTTGCAGGATGCTTATGCCAGCTGTGAAGCGCTTGCTGAGCAAATGGGCGTTGATAAAAGCCAGGTCTTGCCCTTTTCAACCGGCGTGATTGGCGAACCTCTGCCCATGACGCGCCTGCTTGCCGGTATGCCCCATGCGCTAAATTCCTTAACGGATACTAGCCTTGCATGGCAGCAGGCGGGTGAGGGAATTCTAACCACAGATACCCGTGCCAAGGGCGCAACGGCAACCGTTTCAATTGGCGATCAGCAGGTCACGATCAACGGTATTACCAAAGGTTCAGGCATGATTAAGCCTAATATGGCGACCATGTTGGGCTTTGTAGTAACGGATGCGACGATTGCGCAGCCGTTGTTAGCAAGTTTGTTACGTGAAACGGTAGATCACTCCTTTAACTGCATCACTGTCGATAGCGATACATCAACCAACGATGCGTGCATGTTGGCAGCGACAGGTACCGGCGCTCGCATCGAAAATGAAGAACAGGTGGCCATTTTCCGCAATGCGCTGCAATGCGTCATGACCGAGCTTGCTCAAGCGATTATTCGTGATGGCGAAGGGGCAACTAAGTTTGTGACGCTCCAGGTGGATGAAGCGACCACTCGGCAGGAAGCCTTGGATGTCGCTTTTACCGTTGCTCATTCGCCGCTGGTGAAGACTGCGCTCTACGCTTCTGATGCTAACTGGGGGCGTATTCTAGCCGCTGTTGGGCGCGCGCCGGTTGAGGCATTCGATGTTAACCAAGTCGTGATTGATTTGGGTGACGTTCGCTTGGTTGAACAGGGTGGCCGTGCCGACAGTTATACAGAGGCTGCGGGCAGTGCCGTCATGGCGCAGGAAGAGATCATCATTCGCATTAATTTGGGCCGTGGTGAAGAGAGTGCCACTGTGTGGACCTCGGACCTATCTCATGACTATGTGACTATCAACGCGGATTACCGTAGCTGAAGTGCACTGAAAAGTAGCCAAAAACAGTTGCAGTGACGTGCTAATGCAGCGAGATAGCGTCGTCTTTGGTTAGGGCGGCGCGCAAAAAGTGGGTAAAGACGTAATGAGTGTAATGGTAAAACGACGAGTTCATGTCGCGGCGGCTGCAATGATCAGCGCCGATCAGAAGCGGGTGCTGATTGCGCGTCGGCCCTCTAATGTCGATCAAGGGGGCCTATGGGAGTTTCCTGGGGGTAAGCTGGCGCCTTATGAAACAGGCTTGGAAGGTCTCAAGCGTGAGCTTCACGAAGAGCTTGGCGTCGAAATTGTACGGGCCCGGCCTCTTATCCGTGTTCATCATGAGTATCCTGATAAGCACATCCTGCTAGATGTTTGGCAAGTCCAAGAGTTTGCAGGTGAGCCGTTTGGCCGTGAGGGGCAGGCTGTGCGCTGGGTGCCTATGGATGAGTTGGTGAACTATCCTTTCCCTGCCGCTAACTTGCCTATTTTGCGTGCGGTGATGTTGCCCACCGATTATCTGATTACCGGCGAAGAAGCTGACGAAGAGCGTTTCGATAGCTTGTTAGAAAGAGCGCTTAGTGAAGACGGTGTCAGACTAGTACAGCTGCGGGCAAAAAATCTTGATGAAGCGGCATACATTGCTCGTGCTGAGCGCGCGCTGCGCCTTTGCCGTCAGTATGATGCAAAGCTGTTGCTGAATGGCGAGCCTGCATTGCTTGACGCTGTTGATGCTGACGGTATTCATTTAACCAGCGCACGGTTAATGGACCTTGAGCGTCGCCCGATCGCTGAAAATAAGTGGCTCTCAGCGTCGACTCACGATCAAAAGCAACTTTCTCAGGCTGCGGTTTTGGGTTGTGATTTTGTCACGCTGTCGCCGTTGCGCACTACGCCTTCTCATCCTGAAGTGGCGCCACTGGGGTGGCATGACTTCCAGCAGCTAGTGGAACGTGCTGGTATGCCGGTATTTGCACTGGGTGGTATGACACGTTTTGATGCTAACCATGCACGCGCTGTTGGCGCTCAGGGAATTGCGTCTATTCGTGATTTTTGGAAATAAAGCCAATCGCCACACGTTGGCTTTTTGAATGCTGCGCCTGCTCTCGATGAGAGCAGGCGTCTATGTTTTTATCAATCGCGATAGCGGCGTGTTAAGTCACCGTAAGCATCAATACGGCGGTCGCGCAAATAAGGCCAAATACGCCGAGTGTTCTCGCTACGCGCCATATCGATGTTGACGACTAATTGCTGCGTCTCTTCACCTGCATGCGCTAGCATTTCTCCCTGTGGGCCGCATACAAAGCTTCCTCCCCAAAACGCAATGCCGTTACCAACGCCAGAGTGGTCGGGTTCAAAGCCGACTCGGTTAGCGACCAGCACGGGCAGCCCGTTAGCGACGCCATGGGAGCGCTGTATAATTGTCCAAGCATCTTTCTGACGGGCTTTTTCAGCGTCATCATCACTTGGATCCCAGCCGATGGCCGTGGGATAGAGAAGCAGCTCCGCACCGCTTAGTGCCATTAAGCGTGCCGCTTCCGGGTACCATTGATCCCAACAAACCAGGATGCCTAGCCGCCCAACAGATGTGTCAATAGGCGTGAAGCCTTGGCCACGTCCGTCGTCAGAATCACCAGGGGTAAAGTAAAACTTTTCGTAAAAGGCCGGATCATCCGGGATATGCATTTTACGGTACTGTCCTACACGTCCTTTTGCGCGGTCATAAACGACGGCTGTATTGTGGTAAAGCCCTGCCGCCCGCTTTTCAAACAGCGACCCCACCAGCACAATATTCAGCTCCTTGGCTAGTTCGGCCAGGTGCTGACCAGTAGGGCCGTCTAATGGTTCAGCCAAATCAAACAGTGCAGGGTCTTCGTACTGGCAAAAGTAGTGCGTGGCATGCAGCTCCTGAAGCAACACTAATTGTGCGCCTTGGCTAGCAACTGAGCGTATGCCTGCTTCGCTGGCAGCAAGACTACGTGCTTTATCTGGCCACGCGGGCTGTTGAACAACACCGACGGTTAAGCTGTTAGACATGATGGCTCCTTAGGATTGACTAAGCGCAGGGGCAAGGGTGCCTTTCGGTAGCTGCATGGTTAAGCAGTGAAGGCTGCCATGCTGGCGAATGACGCTATTACACTCGATAGGAATCAGGGTGTGTTCTGGAAAGGCAATACTCAACGCTTGCAGCGCGACCAGGTCGGCGGGATCGCCGTAAGTGGGCACCAGTACGGCATTATTGATAATTAAAAAATTCGCATAGGTAGCCGGGAGGCGATGACCATCTTCAGGATCAAAGCAGGCCTGTGGCCACGGCAAGGCGATTAACTGGTAGGGCTCGCCGTTGCGCTGGCGAAACGCCATGAGCTCTTGTTCCATTGCGTTTAGCGCTGGATAGTGAGGATCAGTGGGGTCGTCGCAGCGGACATAGGCAATGGTAGAGGGATTGCAAAAGCGCGCGAGCGTATCAACATGACTGTCAGTATCGTCACCTTCAAGATGCCCATTGGCTAACCATAGGACTCGATCGACGCCAAAATCTTCCGCTAACTGGGCTTCAACATCCGTACGCGAAAGTGACGGATTGCGGTTGGGGTTCAGTAAGCAGGCTTCAGTGGTTAGCAGCGTGCCCTCTCCGTCGGTTTCAATCGCGCCGCCTTCTAGCACCATGCTGCGTGGAGCGATGGGGCAGGTCCACACCCCTGCATCATTCAGCCACTGAGTGAGGCGATTGTCATGCTCGGCAGGAAATTTACCGCCCCAGCCAGTAAACGTGTAATCCAGCATGAGTGGCTGCTGCGTTTCGTCCACCACGGTGATCGGCCCATGGTCTCGGGCCCAAGTATCATCCGTGGGGGCGACAATGAGCATCAGTTGTTGTTGGGCAATGCCATAGGCCTTAAACGTCGCAGCCAAGCGACGCTGGGTGGTGTCATCAGGAACGCTGATTAACACGCGCTGATAGCGTGTCGTGGCAATCACGATACGCTCAAGTGTTGCTTCGATGCGCGATAACAGCGGTGCCCAGTCGCCGTCTGGGCGGGGCCAAGTCAGTTGCAAGCCGTCTTGGGGGGACCACTCGGGCAATAAACGGTAAGTCTTGTTAGCCAACGTCACGAATGCTCTTAATAGTCGAAAAAATCCTTGCCCTAAAGACAAGCAGAATGGGCGCAATTTAGGGGCTCGCTTAGCAACATGCAAGCGTTACCGTGCTTGAGGGAACGCTAGGCAGACTTGTTACTCTAACGCAGCGTTCGTACATGCACCCATGCTAAAAAAACCGTACCATGGACGCTTATTACTAAGGAATGATGCCATGCTTGATCGTTTGCCTTTTCTGGTGGGGCTGCGCTACGTGCGCGCTAAACGCCGGAACCACTTTATTTCATTTATTTCGCTAACTTCAATGCTGGGGTTAATGCTTGGCGTGGCAGTGCTGATACTTGTGCTGTCGGTGATGAATGGTTTTGATCACGAGCTGCGTACTCGAATTTTGGGCATGGTGCCTCACACTAAAATTGAATCACAAGCAGGGTTAGTTGAGTGGCAGGCGTTAGCAGAGCAGCTTGTTGAGCGAGAGCGAGTCATTGGTGCAGCGCCTTATGTTGAACAGCAAGGTATGTTTTCAGCGGGTGGCAGAAACCAAGGTGCTATGGTGAATGGCATTCACCCAGACTGGGAAGATCAAGTGTCGATTATTGGTGAGCATATGCGCCAAGGTCAGCTTTCTGATCTGGTGCCTGGTGAGTGGCACGTAGTGCTGGGGTCTATGCTGGCACGCCGCTTGGGCGTTGGGGTAGGTGATCGCGTCACGCTACTTGTTCCAGAGGCATCGATTACACCCGCAGGGGTTTTTCCAAGACTCAAGCGATTCACTGTTAGCGGTATCTTTAGTGTAGGCGCTGATTTAGACGCTAATCTGGCCTATGCCAATATTGAAGATATGCAAACGTTAGCGCGCTTGGGCGACGCGGTGGGTGGCCTACGGCTGGAGCTAGATGACCTGTTCGTGGCTGGCAGTGAAACGCAAGCGATTGTTAACGAACTTGGCGCAGGGTACCGCGGTACGGATTGGACTGCTTCCCATGGCAGTCTATTTCAAGCGATACAGATGGAAAAGCGCATGATTGCATTGCTGCTGACGGTCATTATTGCCGTTGCCGCGTTTAATATAGTGTCTACGCTAGTGATGGTAGTGACCGATAAGCGAGCGGATATTGCCATTTTACGCACCATCGGTGCCACCCCACGTTCGATCATGGGGATTTTTATCGTGCAAGGGCTCACCATCGGTCTGATAGGTATTGCGATTGGCGTTACTGTGGGTGTTCTCCTGGCACTGACTGTCTCTGATTTGATCAGTTGGTTTGAAACAACTTTCGGTATTCAGTTCTTGGATGCTGGGGTTTACTTTATTAGTGACTTGCCCTCTCAACTACAGTGGGGTGATGTACGCGATATTGTCATCGCTGCCTTTGGTCTGACCTTCCTCTCGACGCTTTATCCCGCTTGGCGGGCCGCTCGGGTTCAGCCAGCCGATGTACTGCGTTATGAATAAGGAAGCAACGATGACCTCAAGTACCCAGCACTCAACCACAGTTATGTTGGAATGTAACAGCCTGACACGGGTATATAGTGAAGGCCCTCAAGATCTTACCGTATTAGATCAGCTTGAGCTTAAGGTACATGCTGGAGAGCGTGTTGCCATTGTAGGGAGTTCAGGCTCGGGTAAAACAACGCTGTTAAACCTGCTGGGAGGGCTTGATCGGCCTAGCGCTGGTAGCATAGTGATTGCTGGTGAGCCGTTAGCTGGTCTTAACGAAGCGGCACTAGGTCGTTTTCGGAACCGCTATATCGGCTTTGTCTACCAGTTTCATCACCTGCTAGCTGAATTCACTGCGCTAGAGAACGCCGCGCTGCCATTAATTATTCGCGGCCAGTCTAAAAAGGCAGCGGAGCAGCGGGCTATGCAGTTGCTCGAACGAGTGGGCATGAAGGCGCGGGCAGATCATAAACCGGGCGAACTTTCGGGAGGGGAGCGTCAGCGGGTGGCCATTGCCCGTGCATTAGTGACAGATCCCCGTCTTGTGCTAATGGATGAGCCAACCGGGAACCTTGATCAAACCACGGCAGGTACCATTTTAGCGCTTATGGATGAATTGGCTAAAGAGAGTGCCTGCGCGTTTGTTATTGTGACTCATGATGTCAGTTTGGCTGCCCATCAGGATCGGGTATTAAGGCTGGATAGTGGGCGGTTAATTGAGCAGAACAACGACTAATACCCTAGGGGGTTAGTCGTCGAACTCTGATTCAATACAAGCCCGGCGCTGCCGTCTCTTCAGGCGGCGGCGCTTCCAGTGATGGGAAACATGCCAGCGCCAAATTAGCCGTATGACGATATTGGCAATCATGGCTAATAGTAAGGCAGAAATTAACGATCCAAGCATTAGCGGTGGCAGGATGTCGTGCATTTGTTCTGCAATCCAGCGCGTGGATATACGCGATGGCGCCTCTCTAACTGGTGCTTCTAACAGAAACGTGCCAATTCGATAATTAAAATAAAAAATGACCGGCATGGTAAGTGGATTGGTAATCCACACCAATCCTACTGAAAGTGCCAGGTTACAACGGCTAAATCTAGCTCCCAGTGCCGCAACTACCATTTGAAACGGTATAGGCAGCATGGCGCAAAAAAGCCCCACGCTGAATGCGTTTGCAACGCTTCGACGTGTTAAAAGCCATAACCCGGGGTCCGCAATTAACGGCGCAATAAAGCGTAGTGAGCGCTGTCGCCTTAATGTGTCGGGTTTGGGCATGTAGCGCTGCAGGAAACGGCGCGGCATGTCAGGTACTCTTTCAATTGGTACATCCTATTATCCATATAGCAGCGTGCTTCGGCTATGGCGTGGGTATGAATGACCCAGTTCCAAGGAGGGGATATGCAACTAGGCGCTGCACTACCGGCTGCCTTGGCAGTATTGATGGGGGCGCTAGCGGCGTGGATCAGCGGCCCCGAGGCGCGCCTGCAGGTTTTGTTGCCAGGTGTGCTTGTGGTGCTGCTTTGCTTGGTTGTATATCGGCGTAGCCTATTAATTTGGCTGGTTATTTCAAGCTGGGTTTTTATCAGCGTGCAGCAGGAGTGGGGACACCGTTTACCACCTGGGCTCAGTGGAGAAGATGTCACTCTGGAGGCCCGAGTAATCAATGTTCAAACGCAAGCGGAGTCGTCACGAGTGCGCTTGGCAGTGGAATCTTGCCGCTCTCCCGAGGGACTGCCAAGCTGTAGCGCACTACGTAGCGTGCGAGTAAGTGCCTATGGCAACCAGCGCTACCTCGTTGGTGAGCGCTGGCGGATGACGCTGCGGCTCCGCCCGCCCAGTGGCTTTTCTAATCCAAATACATTTGATTTTCAGCAATGGTTATGGCGTGAAGGCATACATGCGACGGGCTATGTGCGCCAGGAGCCTACGCCCGAACGCCTGTCGGGGGCTGCGCCGACACTTCGTCAGCGAGCAATGGCGACGCTGGCTAGCCAACCGTTGCAAGAGCGAACCCGGCGCTGGCTTGCGACGCTAACGCTGGGAGATAGTGAGCAGTTGACCCAAGATGATTGGACCTTGCTCAATGCAACGGGTACGACGCATTTAGTGGTCATTTCTGGGTTGCATGTTGGGCTTGTCGCTTCATTTGTGCTGTTGTTGGCACGTTTTACTGCCAGGCTGATAATGCCCACCAATTGGCGTCTGCGTGCTTGGCCCTGGTGGTTAGCAGGGGTGGCGGCTGTGGGTTACGCCATGTTAGCCGGACTAGCACCTCCTGCCATGCGCGCCATGATCATGACGCTGTTAGGCTTGTGGGTGCTTAGCGGACGCCATGCGCCAGGAGCTTGGCAAGCTTGGTGGCTTGCGCTCGGGATAGTGTTAGTGGTTGATCCGCTTGCACTGTGGAGGCCTGGTCTGTGGCTATCGTTTATTGCGGTAGGCTGGTTGATTATTATTTGGCAAGGCCGCCCCCGCCCACAGGGTCTAAAAGGGTGGTGCTGGGCGCTACTGCGTTCTCAACTACTCATTGCACCGCTGATGGCGGCTGCAGTGCTATTGGCTTTTGGAAGAGTAGCCCCTGCGGCCCCGCTGATTAATCTTGTTGCTGTACCTTGGGTAAGCTCCGTTATGGTGCCCAGTGCGCTATTGGGGTGGGTGCTTTCGCCACTGCCTGGAATAGGGCTTTTTGTGTGGTGGTGTTTTGAGCAGGCACTGCAGGTTTTTCATCAGTTACTCGTCATTGCCGTGCAGTGGGCACCGCTTTTGCAGCCACCGTCAATACTGGTGTTTCCGCTAGTAGGTGCACTGTTATTGATGTCGCTGTGTTGGGGGCTTCCCTATGTCCCAGGATGGTTGCGTGTTAGTGCGACATTACTGCTATTAAGCTTTCCGTGGTGGTCAGCGGACGAACAGTTTAACCAAGGTGAGCTGCGTGTCATTGTTTATGATGTCGGGCAAGGCCAGCTGATTGAATTACGTAGCGCCAACTATCGATTGCTATACGACACAGGACCTCGCTTTCGCAGTGGTTTTATGCCACTGCAAACCCTTTGGCCCCCAGGTCAATCGTTCGACCACGTCATTGTCAGCCATGCTGATACCGATCATGCGGGAGGGATTAGTGCGCTTTTAAAAGACCATCAAGTAACGCAATGGTGGGTTCCCAGTGGAGAGCTTGTGCCTGTTGCGAGTACAGAGTGTGTTCAAGGGCAGCAGTGGCGACGTGATGGCATTGACTACCAGATACTATGGCCCCCAAAAGGGGAGAACGTGCTCTCCTCAAATGATCGCTCCTGTGTACTTCAAATAAGCGCGGGTGGGCAGCGTTTGTTGATTACCGGTGACGTTGGTAAGGACGTTGAAAGGAGAATCTTAGCGAATGTTATTACGCCGATTGGCGTGTTAGTGGCTGGGCATCATGGGAGTAATACAAGTTCGGGTGTTCAGTTCGTTCAAGTAAGTCGTCCTCAGCATGTCATTTTTAGTGCCGGGAAAGATAATCCCTTTGACCATCCGGTCGACGCGGTGGTGCGCCGCTTTCGACAACAACAGAGCTGCTTATGGAGTACCGCCCAGGATGGTGCTCTCGAATTTAGCCTCACAGCGACTCAGCCAATTCAGATCATTCCCATGCGAAAGCAACAGGGCGTTCGTAAGCGGTGTTGATGCGCGTCACCATAAGGTAGAATTCTCGCAACTGCACACTATGGCCGGGAGCGCGTGTGACTGATTCAGGTTGGGTTCTCTACAAGCGATTATTAACTTACGTCAAACCTCACTGGCGCGCATTCGCGTTAGCGATCGTTGGTTTTATCATTTATGCCGCCTCCAGTACGGCACTAGCTGAAATGATGAAACAACTGATTGATGGCATTCAAAACCCTGATGCTGCCTTCCGTTTACTGCTTCCTCTGTTTGTGGTGATCATGTTCGCTTCGCGTGGGCTGGGGACATTTTTAAGCACTTACTTTATGTCCTATGTCGGACGTTATGTGATTCACACGCTGCGCTGCGATGTGTTTGCGCACTTGCTGCATTTGCCTGGGCGTTTTTTCGACCACCATTCCAGTGGCCATTTGGTATCTCGAGTAACGTATCACGTTGAGCAGGTCGCGGGTGCTGCCACGAAAGCGGTCACTATTATTCTGCGTGAAGGTCTGTTCGTTATCGGGCTGGTCGGTTATCTGTTCTGGACCAACTGGATGCTAACGCTGCTATTTCTGGGCGTAACGCCGGTGATTGCTGTTGTGGTGAGCTATGCCAGCAAACGTTTTAGGCGTATCTCTAAGCGTATTCAGCACTCCATGGGGGATGTTACTCACGTCGCTTCTGAAGCGCTATCTGGCTATCGCGTCGTGCGCACGCATGGTGCTGAAGAGTATGAAAAGCAGCGCTTTGAACGGGTAAGTGAAGAAAATCGTCGTCAGAGTATGAAAGAGGCGATGACGCGTGCCGTGAGTTCACCAGTGATTTTGATGCTGGTAGCGATTTCCATGGCTATTCTGGTTTGGCTTGCCATGGCGCCTGCGCTTATGGAAAACATGACGCCGGGGGAGTTTGTTGCCTTTATTACCGCAGCAGCGCTAATGATCAAGCCTGTACGCCAGCTCACAGAAGTGAATAGTGAGATTCAAAAAGGTATTGCGGCGGCTTCTGAGCTATTTGGCTTGCTTGATTTGACCCCTGAGCAGGATGAAGGTAAGACCATTCCCCGTCAGCTTACAGGCAGCGTGGTGATTGATAATGTCAGTTTCCGCTACGCTGATGACCAGCCTAATGTATTGCACGGTATTAATATTAGTGTTGCCCCTGGTGAGCTAGTGGCGATTGTTGGGCGCTCTGGTAGCGGTAAATCAACATTGGTCAGCCTGCTGCCGCGCTTTTATCGTCCTAGTGAAGGGCGCATTGTGATTGATGGGGTAAATGCCGATGACTATGCGTTGGGCCCTTTGCGTCAGCAAATTGCATTAGTATCGCAACAAGTCACGCTGTTTAATGCAACCATTGCTGACAACATTGGCTATGGCGTTACCAACCCAGACCCAGCCGCCATTGAAGCGGCCGCTCAGGCGGCTTACGCCAGTGAGTTTATTGAAAAGCTGCCTCAGGGCTATGCCACGCTAGTGGGTGAAAACGGCGTGATGTTATCCGGTGGGCAACGCCAGCGCTTAGCAATCGCTCGGGCGATTTTTAAAGATGCGCCGATTCTTATCTTGGACGAAGCGACATCGGCACTGGATACCGAATCTGAGCGCTATATCCAGAAAGCGCTGGAGCATGTGTGTGAAGGGCGTACCACATTGGTCATTGCCCACCGTCTATCCACCATTGAACGGGCTGACCGTATTTTGGTGATGGATCAAGGGTGCATTATTGAGCAGGGTACCCACCAAGCGTTGCTAGAAGCGGGAGGTGCCTATGCGGCGCTGCATCAGCTTCAGTTTCAGGAGAGTGAATGAGCCTGGAACAGCGCTGGCTTAAGGCGGCTTACCAGGGGAGCCGATGGCTAACGCCGCTGTATCCGTTGGGTGCTTTATACCGTTATCTTATGGCGCGCCATAGCTCTCACTATCACGCTGGTAAAAAGCTAGCTGTTAAAGCATCCGTACCCGTTATCGTGGTGGGTAATATCACTCTTGGTGGAACCGGTAAATCGCCGCTAGTTGCGTGGCTGGTCAACTGGCTGAGGAAGCAGGGGTGGTCGCCGGGTATTATTACCCGTGGTTACGGTGGTAAAGCATCGCACTATCCGTTACTGGTAACTGCAATCACTGATCCTGCGCAAAGCGGCGATGAGCCATTAATGTTGGCGCAACAAACGGGCTGCCCGGTCATGGCTGATCCGCGCCGCGCGCGAGGCGTTCAAGCCCTGGTTGATAGTGGGTGCGACATTATTGTCAGTGATGATGGGTTACAGCATCTGGCGTTAGGACGTGATATTGAATTAGTCGTTGTTGATGGCGCGCGAGGGCTAGGCAATGGACGTTGCTTACCTGCTGGGCCGCTGAGAGAATCGCCCGGTAGATTAGCTCAAGTTGATGCTGTGATTATTAATGGTGAGCAGCGTCGCCCTCTGCCTATAGAGGGAGTGGCGATGCAACTAGCGCCGCTCAGCTGGCGCCGAATGCAGGATGGTCAACGTGTGCCACTCACTCCTCTGCCATTTACGCTACCTGTGAATGCTGTGGCAGGTATTGGCCATCCTGAGCGTTTTTTTAATACGCTGCGAAGTTTAGGGGTGGAGGGCGAGATGCGTCCGCTAGCAGATCATCAGCGCTTTGATGACCAGACTTTCCGTTTTAGTCATCAGCGCCCCGTTGTAATGACCGCCAAAGACGCAGTGAAGTGCCAAGCGTTAGCGCCACCCGATAGCTGGGTGTTAGAGGTAGAAGCCGTGCTTCCGCCAGAGTTTGAACACTGGCTGGCAGCTAAATTGTCAGCGCTTTCTGAAAAGGGATACACCGATGGATAAAGAACTACTGGCAATGCTGGTTTGCCCGCTTTGCAATGGCAAGCTCAAGTATAATCGTGAAGCCCAGGAACTTTGCTGCCACTACGACGGTTTGGCGTACCCTATTCAAGCAGGCATCCCTGTGATGCTTCCTGAAGAGGCGCGCGCGATGGATGCCGATGAAAAGCTACCTATCTCGCCTGGTCGTACCGGAGAGGTGTAATGTCAGTCGCTAAGACCGAATTTATTGCCGTTGTTCCCGCGCGTTTTGGCTCGTCCCGCTTGCCGGGTAAGCCACTGCTGGATATCGCGGGTGAGCCTATGGTTGCCCATGTCTGGCGAAGAGCCTGTCAAAGCCAAGCAAGTCGTGTCGTGGTAGCCACTGACGATCCTCGTATACGTGATGCGATGTTGCCCTACGGTGCGGATGTCGTTATGACTCGCGCGGATCATCCTTCTGGTACCGACCGGCTGGCCGAAGTGGCAGAGCAGCTCGGGCTAAGCGACGACACTTTAGTGGTGAATGTGCAAGGCGATGAGCCGCTTATCCCCCCGGCCTTAATTGACCAAGTGGCGATGCGTTTAGCCGAAGATCGAGAAGCGGCCATTGCGACGCTTGCTGAGCCTATTACTGATGTTGAAACGTTATTTAACGCTAACGTCGTCAAAGTTGTTCGCTCCTTGCAGGGGCGTGCTCTGTACTTTTCTCGTGCTCCCATTCCTTGGGATCGAGAGCAATTTAAAGTCCAGCCCGCGCTTTTAGCCACCGATGCGTGGTTGCGTCATATTGGTATATACGCCTACCGTGCCAGTTTCCTTGCCGCTTATCGTGAGCTGGCGCCGTCGAGCCTTGAGCAGTTGGAGCAGCTAGAACAGCTGCGTGCGCTACAGCATGGCTATGCCATTCAAGTTGCGCTAGCCAGCACTATCAATCCTCCTGGTGTGGATACGCCGGAAGACTTAGCCAGGGTGAGAGCGCTTCTGGCGAGTGAAAGTGAAGGTGGAAGCGAATGAAGCGCGTCCTATTTGTCTGTTTGGGCAATATTTGTCGTTCGCCAACGGCCGAAGGCGTCTTTTGGCACGCTGTTGAAGAGGCTGGCTTAAGTCGTCATATCAACGTTGACTCTTGTGGTGTAGGTAGCTGGCATGTTGGAAAAGCGCCAGACAGCCGTGCCCAGGCAGCTGCTTTGCAGCGTGGTATCGATATTAGTCATTTGCGCGCTCGTCAGCTAAGCGCCAGTGACTTTCTTGAATTCGACTATGTGCTAGGCATGGATCGCGACAACCTCAAGGCAATGCGAGCGCTACAGCCGAGTACCAGTCGTGCCCATGTGGGGCTCTTGCTAGATTTTGCCGACTTGCCTGATGCTGAAGTGCCTGACCCTTATTACGGTGGTGATGAGGGCTTTGAACATGTCCTGAATTTAATTGAGGCGGCTTCTACAGGGCTAATTGCCCAGCTGAGAAATGACGGGCTGAGAAATGACAGGTTGTGAAATCACGAGTTGTGAAAGAACTGATAATGATTTGCTTAGTCGTTGCCAGTCAGTCGATTTAACCTCTGCGAACACGCTGCGTTTACCCTGTCAGGCGGAGCGGTATGTTGCCCCTAAAACGCTAAGTGCACTCCAGCATGTGGTGCGTGAAGCCGTTGCTAAGCAGTGGCACATTACGCTCTTGGGAGGTGGCAGTAATGTGCTGCTTCCCGCTAAGCTGAAAGGCATTGCGATTCGGCCTGCTATGCAGCAGTGGTGGCTAGAAAGTTGCGGAGAGTCTGTTGTTGCTCATGTGGGAGCAGGCGTTAATTGGCATTCGTTAGTAATGACGCTATCGGCTCGCGGCCTGTGGGGCATTGAAAACTTAGCGCTGATTCCTGGTGATTGCGGCGCAGCACCAGTACAGAACATTGGTGCATACGGTGTCGAGCTTAAAGACGTTCTGGTAGGGGTGCAGGTAGTAGAGTTGGCGTCGGGTAATGTACGTTGGTTAAGCGCCGATGCTTGCCAATTTGGTTACCGAGATAGCATCTTCAAAAAATCGCTAGCGGATAAAGTCGTCATTACTCAGTTGGCGCTTCGGCTATCAAAAACGCCGCTGCCAAGACTGGGTTATGGAGATTTAGCTGCCCGAGTAGCCGCTTCGGCGAGTTGCTTGGCGGTGGCTCAGGCAGTGTGTGCTATTCGTCAGGAAAAACTACCGGACCCTCAGGTGCTTGCAAATGCGGGTAGCTTCTTTAAAAACCCGCTAGTTAGCAGCGATCAGCTATCTCGCTTGTTACAGGCATACCCTAGCATGCCATATTTTCCGCAGGTTAACGGTCAATCCAAACTGGCAGCGGGGTGGTTAATTGATCAATGCGGGCTGAAAGGGATTCGGCAGGGGGCTTTCGGTGTTCACGCGCGGCAGGCCTTGGTGCTTGTGCATTTTGGCGGTGGCGATCGGTGTGTGCTACTGCAGTTTGCAGAGCATATTGCCCACCAGGTCTATGACCAATTTGGTGTTGAGTTAGAGCCTGAGCCACGCTTGGTACAAGCATAAAAAAACCCCGCTTAGCGGGGTTTTTAGTGCTAGTGTCGAGTACTAGCGATCACTCATTAGTCGTGTTCTGTGCTTGTTTACGCAGTTCACGAGGATCGTTATGAGCACGACGGCGGCGGCGTGGCTTAGGTGCCTCGTCTTGGGTAGAAGTAGCAGGCGCTTGCTTTGCTTCTTCAGGTGCCACTGTTTCAACGGGGGCCTCTGGTGAAGGCGTTTGAACCTCTTCATTAGTCGCCAATGTAGGCTGTGGCTCTGTGCTTTCTTGAGCAGCAGCGCTGTCATTCGCGGTTTCTGAAGCAGCGCTCGTGTCTGAAACAGTTGTATTGCTCACTGCGTCGCTGTCTAAAGAAGATGCTTCCGGCTGCTCAGCAAACTCTGGTGAGCTTGCTTCAATGCTAGCTGCTACGCTTTGCGACGGTGTCTGAGTGTTAGCGTCACTGTCGACAGTCTCAGCAGTCTCAGCAGTCTCAGCAGTCTCAGCAGTCTCAGCAGTCTCAGCAGTCTCAGCAGTCTCAGCAGTCTCAGCAGCTTTCGGCGCTTCTGCATGTGTGTCGACGTCTGCGGGTGTCTCTTGTGCCGTCTCCTGAGGTTCTTGAGGCAATACAGGTTCCTGAGACTCAGAAGGTTCTTGAGGCTCAGCAGCTTGAGATAGCGACTGCTGGGGCTTGTCGGTCTCTTTTGCAGTTTCTTCGTCACGTGAGCTTACTGATTCGCTGTTGGCGGTATCAAGCTCTTTCACGTTTGAAGTGCTCTCTTCCTCCAGCTCTACTCCCGCATCAGCTTTCACGACCTCAGACGAACCGCTAGCCGCCTCTTGGGGCGCTTCTTGAGCAGTTGCATCATAAGTTGGCTGTTGAGGTTTGGCCTCAGCGCTTTTCTCTACACCTTCCTCTGCTTCAGGTTCCGCTTTCTCTGCCGCTTGCTGAGGTTGGCGACGCTGGCGCGTAGCCTTGCGTGCTTTCTCCGCCTTTTCGGCAGGGCGCTCAGCCGTTGTTCCATCGGCAGCTGCTGATTCCTCTACCGCTGGTTCAGGCGCTTCAGTGGCTACTTCAACGCTTGGTGTGGCAGCTGTGCTGGCCTCATCTTGTAAAGAGGGGCTGGCCGGCGTTGCTTTACTGCTGTTCACTTCAACAGCAGGCGCTTCTACCGCCGGTGATTCAACAGCAGCTTCAGCAGAAGGAGCTTCAGCCGCTGCGGCTTGCAGTTTCAGCTGTTCCGCTTCGGCTTGAGGATTAACGGCCTGTTTACGCGTGCGGTTGCGCGGATTGTTACGCGTGCGTTTCGGCTTGCCGTCATCCTGTTTGTCGTCCGTTTGTGATGCAGGCTCACGGGCAGCTTCGTTTTTCGGCTTGGCATCACGTGGTTTATCGCGACGATTTTCTGGTTGAGCAGTAGGTTTAGCCGCCTCATCTTTAGATGACTCTTTGGCCGCTAGGTTTGTCTGCTGCTCTTTTTGACGACTGCTCTTTTGATCATTGTCCTGGAGCTTGGCCTCGTCTTGCTGAGGGTGGCGTCGACGGTTGCGAGTACGACTAGGACCGCTACGTTTATCGTTAGCGTCGTCGTTATTATCAGCGTTGCGCGGTTGGCTAGGCTGCTGGTTACTCGGCTGTTGATTGCTCGATTGCTGCTGACTGCGCTGCTCGTTTCTGCTGGCGCTTTCGCCACGTTCACGGGCAGGCTTTGGCTTGCTTTCGCTGCGCTGTGAGCGATTTTTGCTCGTTCTCTCAGGCTGCTTGCGGGCAACAGGAGCTTCCGGTTCGGGCTGGCTCGTGCTGGTATCTTCACCGCCTAGCAGTTTGGCAAAGCCTCTGATAAAGCGGCCAATCACACTGGGTTGCTCTTCAGTGACGGTGGGAGTCGCTGTAACGGCTTTATCTGCTTTGGCAGCTCTCTCTGCCTTTTCTTCAGTCTGAAGAGAGGCGGGCGCTGGTGCATTATGTACAACGCTTTTAACCGCTGCTTCAGCGCGCATGGCGGGCGGAGTGAAGCTAGGATCGGGTTCTTTGCCTACTTCAGTATCAGTCGAAAGTTCGAAGCTGGATAGCGTCAGGCTTTCATCATCGTCTAGGTGGTCATCACGTAGTCGCTGAACGTCGTAATGCGGCGTATCCATTTCGGGATTCGGCAGGAGAACTACGCGTACGCCTTGACGTGATTCGATGTCTGCCAGAACGCTGCGCTTTTCATTCAGCAAGTAGGTGGCGACAGGTACTGGAAGAATGGCGCGGATTTGTGCGCTGCGCTCTTTCATGGCTTCTTCTTCAATCAGGCGCATGATAGAGAGCGAAAGCGAGCGAACATCACGAATAGTGCCTTGGCCGTTACAGCGCGGACAAACAACGCCGCTGGTTTCGCCTAGCGAGGGGCGCAGCCGCTGGCGTGACATTTCCATCAAGCCAAAGCGAGAAATCCGACCAATCTGAACGCGTGCACGATCCAGCTTCAGGGCATCGCGCATGCGGTTTTCAACCTCACGCTGATTGCGCGCAGGGCCCATATCGATAAAGTCGATAACGACGAGACCACCGATATCACGCAGGCGCAACTGTCGCGCAATCTCATCGGCTGCTTCAGAGTTGGTTTGCAGCGCGGTTTCTTCAATATCGCTGCCGCGTGTGGCCCGGGCAGAGTTAATATCAATCGAGACTAGCGCTTCGGTATGATCGATAACAATAGAGCCACCAGAGGGAAGCTTTACTTCGCGCTGGTAAGCAGTTTCGATCTGCGACTCAATTTGGAAGCGCGAGAAAAGAGGGACTTCATCGGCGTAAAGTTTAATTTTCTGCTGATAAGAGGGCATTACCTGACGAATAAAGCCCAGCGCTTCTGCATGAATCTCGGGGCTGTCAATTAACACCTCGCCAATGTCTTGGCGCAGGTAATCGCGCATGGCGCGGATAATGACATTAGATTCGCGGTAAATCAGGAATGGGGCTGAGCGCTTGCCAGCTTCAGTGGTAATGGACTCCCACACTTGGACAAGGTAATCCAAGTCCCACTGCAGCTCTTCTGGGCTACGGCCGATACCGGCGGTGCGAACGATCAGGCCCATTTTGTCTGGCACTGTCAGTTGGCCCATGGCATCTTTCAGCTGGCTGCGGTCATCACCTTCAATGCGGCGTGAAATACCACCTGCACGGGGATTGTTCGGCATCAGAACAAGAAAGCGGCCCGCTAAGCTAATAAAGGTAGTCAGTGCTGCCCCTTTATTGCCACGCTCTTCTTTATCAACTTGGACGATGACTTCCTGGCCCTCTTTCAGCACCTCTTTGATGCTAGGGCGACCAGACACATCTTTGATAAAATATTCGCGGGAAATTTCTTTTAGTGGCAGGAAACCATGGCGTTCGGCGCCAAAATCAACAAAAGCGGCTTCAAGGGAAGGTTCTACCCGGGTGATTTTGCCCCGGTAAATATTGGCTTTCTTCTGTTCTCGAGCGCCAGATTCGATGTCTAAATCGTAAAGGCGTTGCCCGTCTACCAGCGCAACCCGCAGCTCTTCTGGCTGGGTTGCGTTAATCAGCATCCGTTTCATATTGTCTCACATAGCATTGCGAGCCGACGAGCCGTCTAGGCGTGGCGTAGACGAATCGCTGGGTGCTGCGTGCTTGTGCTCGGCGCATTGCTATGCTGACGCATTAAGCCGGGAAGGCAATCATGCCGACCCGGCCGAAAGGGCGTTGAGTACGTGGCGGAGGCAGAACATGTTTCGGTGGCTGTCACGTCCATCCGGCTCTGCTGACACCGCCAACACCTGGCATTCATCGATTCGTCAACGCCGGTCATCGGCACAGCGTTGAACTTGGCGCCCCAAGTCAAGCAGCACCTTGTGACGAACAGGATAGGCTGCTTGGGGCGTGACGTTTGTTAATTCAATTGCCTGCCATTGCGGGCGAAGCAAAAGTGTCTCTGCCGTCAAAAAGCATGCGACAGAGTAACTGTATATCCAGTACGTAAGGCGTGTGGGTAATGCGTACACTACGCCATTTTGCCTGTGCTCTGGCCTGCGTGTTTGTCGGGCAGGCGCTTGGCAAGAGTGGTAGTGCTCCCGTTACGACGTGTCTGTTTACGGGTAAGCCACACTTGGCCGCTGAACGTTTTGGAATATAACAGTAAAGACAACTACCAGCAATTGACGCAATGCGCATTGGTCTACGCTAGAATGCCGTTTTTAGCCTGTCGCTATTAGATCACACCAGGAGTGAGCGTTAATGTCCGAAGGGCGGGAAGTACAGTGGGTGGATATCGCCCCGGAACAAGCAGGTCAGCGAATCGATAATTTTCTGATGACGCGTTTAAAAGGCGCTCCTCGTGCATTGATTTATCGCATTGTGCGGAAAGGCGAAGTAAGGGTTAATAAAAAGCGCGTCAAAGTAGATTATCGACTTCAAGCGGGTGATCTAGTGCGTGTGCCGCCGCTGCGATTAGCACCGAGAGAAGCGGTTAAAGAGGTGAGTGACAACTTACGTGATTTATTAATTGGTAGCGTCATTATGGAAGGACCCGATTGGATGGTGATTAACAAACCATCCGGATTGGCCGTCCATGGAGGAAGTGGCGTCAAAATTGGCCTCATTGAAGCGCTTCGGCAAGTGCGCGATGACCTTACTTTTTTAGAGCTTGTCCACCGATTGGATCGTGATACATCGGGCTGCTTACTGTTGGCAAAATCTCGTGATGCGCTCGTCACACTTAACGAATCGCTGAAAAAGCATGCAATGGACAAGCGCTACTTGGCGTTAGTGGCTGGGCGCTGGCCTGCTCGGAAGAGCTATGTGAGTGCCCGCTTAGACCGCTTTGATGCGGGTAACGGTGAAAGGCGAGTGCGGGTAGATCCAAATGGCAAGGTTTCACGGACTCACTTTTCGGTAGTGGAAACCTTTGAAAAGGTCACGCTGATAGAGGCGGAGCCTGTGACAGGCCGCACCCACCAGATTCGTGTCCATGCGGCTCATGCTGGGCACGCCTTATTGGGCGACGACAAATACGGTACCCGCGAAAGTAATCATATGGCGCAGCGCCTTGGTTTGGGGCGTCTATTTCTTCATGCCCGTGCATTAACGTTTCCTGAGCCTGGCAATGGTCGACCCGTTACGGTGAAAGCACCGCTGCCTGAAGCATTGGAAGAAGCGTTAAAACGTGCTCGTAAATAAGGAAGCGACATGCGCTATGAGCTAATTATCTTTGATTGGGATGGCACATTGATGAACTCCGTGCCAAAAATTGTTGCCTGCATGCAGGCAGCCGCTTCTGATGCCGAGTGGAGTGAGTTAGACGTCAGTGCTATCGAGAATATTATTGGCTTGGGCCTGCCTGAGGCGATAGCGACGTTATGTCCTGGTATTGAAGCGGTTCAGGCCGAGCGCTTGCGTCAACGCTATGCCTACCATTTCGTTCATGGTGATTCGACGCCCATGCCTTTTTTTGAAGGCGTTAAAGAGCAAGTTGCCCGGCTGCGTGAACGTCCTTATCAGCGTTTAGCGGTGGCGACGGGGAAGAGCCGTCGTGGTCTAGATCGGGTTTTTGCCGAAACAGAGTCAGGTGGTTGGTTTAATGCCAGCCGAACAGCAGATGAAACGCGCTCTAAGCCTCATCCGCAGATGCTGCTTGAACTGCTCGAAGAGCTAAAAGTGCCCGTTGAGCGCGCTGTAATGGTGGGTGATACCGAGTATGACCTTGAAATGGCAAGGTCTATTAATATGGATCGTGTGGGCGTTACTTACGGTGTGCATGCCCCCGCTCGGTTGGCGGCTAGTCAGCCTGTGTGGCTGGCGGATGATGTAGATAGCCTGTTCGACTGGCTTCACGGTTAGCGGCGTTAGCAACCCCTGTGGGTAGTGGTTGTACGATCAAGCGAACACTAGGAATCGTATATGAGTGATGAGCAGCAGCGCGATGGAAGCGGTGATGGTAGAGGCGCTCAGGCGGGTGATGATTTTCCTGGCCAGGAGAGTGGTGACCGTTGGACCGATGGGCCGGAGGTTGTCCGGCAGGCCAAAAAGCAACCGCTCCCGGGAGCGGAGAGTGATGATGCCGAAACACTGCGCGAGCGCCAGCGCTTAGCGCAGTTGGAAATGATGGACCGCTGGGTTGGCGGTGTTTTAACGGAACAGCGCAGAACCCGGCGCTGGAAGCTGTTCTTTCGTTTGATGTTGCTAGCGATTGTATTGATATCGTTAACAGCAATGCTATACCGCGTGTTTCTCGCTGAGCCAACGGCCTCATTGCCCACCGAGAGCCACGTAGCACTGGTGGAAGTACATGGTGTGATTGCCAGTGATGCACCAGCAAATGCTGAACGCATCATTAAAGGGTTGAATCGTGCATGGTCATCAGAGAGCGCTGCTGCTGTTGTGTTGCACATTGATAGTCCTGGTGGAAGCCCTGTGCAATCGCAGCGTATTTACGACGAAATGATGCGGCTGCGTGATCAGGGCGACAAGCCCATTATTGCCGTGATAGAGGATATTGGTGCGAGCGGCGCTTACTACGTTGCTTCAGCTGCCGATAGCATCGTGGCGTCTCGTGCAAGCTTGGTTGGCTCTATTGGTGTTATCTATGCTGGCTTTGGCTTCCAGGAAGCGATCAACCAGATTGGCGTAGAGCGTCGCGTAATGACTGCCGGTGAAAACAAAGCCTTTTTGGATCCTTTTCAGCCGCTTGATGAAGAGGCTGCTGATTTCTGGCAGGGCGTTCTGACTCAAACCCATGAGCAGTTTATAGACGATGTGAAGGCAGGGCGTGGTGATCGTTTGAGCAACAGCCCTGAAATTTTCTCAGGGCTTATCTGGAGCGGTGAACAAGCGTTAGAGCTAGGTTTGATAGATGAGCTGGCCAGTCTTGAGCAAGTCGCTCGTGAGCAGGTAGGCGAGGCTGAATGGGAGAACTATACGCCCAGCTTAGACCCCTTCGAGCGTTTGACACGCCGCTTTACGCAAACAGCTGCCGAAGTGCTGGGGCTTCAGCATGCGCATGCTCCTTTGCGCTTTCAGGCTCAGTAACGACTAAGCGTCGCCGAGTGGGTTCATACCTGCTTGGCGAAGCATGTCGCATAGTGCGATGAGTGGGAGCCCTATGAGTGCGTTTGGGTCTCGGCCTTCGAGTTTTTCAAACAAGCTAATCCCCAGTCCTTCCATGCGGAAGCTGCCAGCGCTGTCTAAAGGTTGCTCAAGGGCAACATATCGTGCAATTTCTTGCTGGCTCAGTGAGCGAAAAACCACCTCAAACGGCTCGATATGGACGTGATGCCGTTGGTGGCGGGTATCAACTAATGCTAAGCCCGTCAAAAAAGTCACTTTTTGGCCAGAAAAGCGCGCCAGATTCTCCCGAGCGCGCTCTTCTGTATGAGGTTTGCCGAGAATGTCACCCTCAAACAGAGCTATTTGATCAGAGCCAATGATGCAATGATTGGGGAAGCGCTCAGCAACGGCGTTGGCTTTGCTGAGTGCCAGGCGGTGCACTAAGGCGTTGGGCGTCTCATTAGGATAGGGCGTTTCGTCGATGTCTGGAGAGCAGCACTGATAGGGCAGTAGTAGCTTGTCCAGTAGCGCTTGGCGGAAGCGAGAGCTTGATGCCAGGACAAGCGGCGCGTTATCGGTTTGAGGCACAGTGTTCTCCTTAATAGGCCTGGTTGAGCATTAAACGGCGTTCAAAGGAGTGTAACGAAACCTTGGTAGCCTGCCTATTTACGTGGTTTTGGGAGATAATCTCATAAGAATTGCACCGACAGCTTTGACAGCGGGGGGGCGAGTGCCTATCATTGCGCGCCTATGTTGACCTCACAAATCCCCAGCCGGGTTGAGCCTTATAAGCTTGCAGCCCGCCGCGAACGACTAGAAGGCATTGTGGCGCTGAACAAGCTGCCACGCCTAGCTGAAGAAGCAGGTGACCAAACCGGCGACTGTCATGTCGTACTCGAGTTTGGCGTTGATGCCCAAGGCCGTCGCGAAATTCGTGGCCATTTGCAAGCGACCCTGGCGTTGCCTTGTCGCCGTTGTCTAGTGCCGCTAAGCCAAGACGTTTCCAGTGATTTCTTATTAGGAATGATTGCAGACGAAGCTTTGGCTGCCGAGCTACCTGCTAGTCATGAGCCGGTGCTGGTGGAAAATGAACAGCTGGACTTGCTGACGGTAATAGAGGATGAACTTATCCTTAGCTTGCCGCAGGTGGTCTATCACGATGAGACCGAATGCCATGTCTCGGCGGAGCAGCTGGTCAGCAAGACCGAAGGCACGGCGGAAGACTCCGCTCCGGCCAAGAACCCTTTCGCAGTGCTTAATGCTTTGAAAAGCAGTGGCGCTTTGAAAGGCAAAAAGTAAGCATCACTTACCTTAATTACCTTGGAGTAAACACCCATGGCAGTTCAACAGAACCGTAAAACTCGTTCCAAGCGCGGTATGCGTCGTAGCCACGATGCGCTGAGCGCACCGACTCTGTCTCAGGACAAAGAAACCGGTACTACTCACCTGCGTCACCACGTTTCTCCCGACGGTTTCTACCGCGGTCGTAAAGTGGTCGAAGTTTAAGCCTTAGCGCTTTTATGAGCGGCAAAACAGGGTGGGTGCTGTGTGCGCCTAGCGATTGATGTAATGGGGGGTGACCAAGGCCCCCGTGCCATTATCGAAGGCTCCGCAAGGGCGGTTGTTGAACGCCCCGACCTAGCATTAACTCTGTTTGGTCCGCGTCAGCAGATTGATGCTGAACTTTCGCGTTTGCCGCAGCCTTTGGCTGCGGCAACGTCACGTTTGGTGGCAGCCGATGCTCCAGAAAGTGTTTCTCAAGCGGCAACTGCTGCCTGGGCAATGCGCCGCGGAGATGCTACCAGCATGGCGTGTATGCTGCGCAGCCTGTCTTCAGGTGAAGCAGTTGCGGGCGTGAGTGCGGGAAATACCGGAGCCTTGGTCGCTTTGGCGAGGCGCGAGCTTGGTATGTTGCCTGGTATCTCCAGGCCTGCAATCAGTACCGCAATCCCCGCGCGTGGAGGGCGACGCTGTTATTTGCTTGATTTAGGGGCAAATGTAGATTCGCCTGCATCCCGGCTGTTTGATTTTGCCATGATGGGTGCCGCCATGGCTCAGTGTATGGATCGCATTAAGCGGCCTCGTGTTGCCTTGTTGAATGTGGGCTCTGAAGCCACGAAAGGAAGTGCGAATGTGCGCGAAGCGGATCGTTTGCTGCGTGAAAGTGCCAGCGATTTAAGCTTTGACTACCTTGGTTATGCTGAGGGTGGGGATATTTTTCAGGGCGATCTTGACGTCGTGGTTTGCGATGGTTTTGTTGGTAATGTCACGTTGAAAGCCAGTGAAGGCTTGACTCGTATGTTGGTGGAGCGTGTACAAATGGCGTTTGAATCACGCCTGAGTGGGCGTTTGGCAAGTATACTGGCCAGGCCTGTACTGAAGAGGCTTAAGCGGGAGCTAGATCCTGTACGTTATAATGGGGCCAGTCTCTTGGGGTTGCAGGGTATTGTGGTGAAAAGCCACGGCAGCACCCAGGCGGATGGTTTTTATTATGCTATTCAGCGTGCATTGCAAGAAGTGGAGCATGATTTGCCTGTACGAATTGCAGCACGCTGGTCGCGTTCTTGAGCGCTATCAGCGTAGTAGATAATAAAACGTTATATTTTTTTGCGGGCTATTGGTGGTAGTAGAGTGTGCCAAAAACTGTTTTAGCAACGGCGCCAATAGCACGCTTATCGCTCAACTGAGCAAATGCCTACAAGAGCAAAGGTGAACGACATGTCTCAACCCCTTGCCCTCATTTTTCCCGGGCAAGGCTCTCAGCAGCTTGGAATGTTGCGAGAGCTAGCCGAGCGCTACAGTGTGGTGGGAACTACATTTGAGGAAGCGTCAGACGCTCTGGGCTACGATTTGTGGAAAGTCGTCCAGGAAGGTCCAGAAGACGCGTTGAATGCGACGGCATGCACTCAGCCGGCACTACTTGCCTCCAGCGTAGCTATCTGGCGTATCTGGCAAGAGTTGGAAGGGCCTCGCCCAAGTGTCATGGCCGGCCATAGTCTTGGTGAATATAGTGCTATGGTTTGCGCTGGAGTGATGGGGTTCGCTGAAGGCGTGCGCCTTGTTCGCCTGCGTGGTGAAGCCATGCAGGAAGCTGTCCCTGCAGGAGAAGGGGGCATGGCAGCGATCCTTGGGCTTGACGATAGCGCAGTTGAAGCAGCCTGTGCCCAAGCGGCTGAAGGAGAAGTGGTGTCTGCCGTTAATTACAACTCGCCTGGGCAGGTTGTTATCGCAGGTGGCAAAAATGCCGTGGAGCGTGCTATCGCAGCCTGTCAGGAAGCGGGCGCCAAGCGAGCGCTTTCACTGCCGGTGTCAGTGCCCTCCCATTGTGCGTTAATGCGGCCAGCTGCTGAGCGACTCTCCGACGCTATGCAAAAAATTGAGCTGCGTGCCCCTCGTTATGCGGTTATCCAAAACGTCGATGCGCAAGCCCATGCTGATATTGAGACATTGCGTACGCGCCTAATCGAGCAGTTGTATCAGCCCGTTCGTTGGTCATCTTGCGTTGAAGCGATGGTCGAGCAAGGTGCTAATGTGTTCATTGAATGTGGGCCTGGTAAAGTGCTTACCGGATTGAATAAGCGCATTGTGCGTAGTGCCAAAGGGTTGGCGGTAAATGATCCTGATAGCCTGGATTCAGCCCTTGAGTTAGCACGTGAGGCGTCGGCGGGTGGTGCGTGAAAAATGGTGCGTGTTAAGTCGCTATTTTCCGCTACCCTTGCTTAGTTAGGTTGAAGGAAGAACGTTATGACTCAAGAACGAAGAGTTGCACTAGTCACTGGTGCTAGCCGAGGCATTGGGCGAGCCATTGCTCATGAGCTTGGGCGTCAAGGACGTATTGTGGTAGGAACTGCCACTAGCGAATCGGGCGCTGAAAAAATTGATGCTGATCTAAAAGAGCATGGTATTGAAGGTGCCGGTATGTGCCTTAATGTTACTGATCAGCAAAGTATTGATCAGGTGCTCAAAACAATTGGCGAACGTTTTGGTGCGCCCACTATTTTGGTCAATAATGCCGGCATCACCCGTGACAATTTGTTAATGCGCATGAAAGAAGATGAGTGGGACTCCGTGATGGATACCAATCTCAAATCTGTTTATCGCGTTAGCAAGGCGTGTCTGCGTGGTATGACAAAGGCACGCTTTGGGCGTATCGTGTCGATAAGTTCTGTAGTGGCAACGATGGGTAACCTAGGCCAAACTAACTACGCCGCCGCCAAAGCGGGAATGGAAGGCTTTAGCCGTGCTTTAGCGCGTGAAGTCGCGTCCCGTGCAATTACGGTTAATGCGGTTGCGCCTGGGTTTATTGCAACGGATATGACCGAAGCGTTGCCTGAAGCGCAGCATGAAATGCTGCTTAAGCAAATTCCTCTTTCGCGTTTAGGCGGGCCTGAGGAAATTGCCGCTGCCGTTGGATTTTTGACAAGTGATGCTGCAGGTTATATCACTGGCGAAACGCTACACGTGAACGGCGGCATGAATATGCGTTGATGGCCTTGGGTTTGGCGGTTGCGTCAGCTTAAGGGCGTCTATAAACTACCCCGCAGCTTTTGGCTTGCGGTTTCCAAATGGCTGGTTATCAAAAACGGCTAATGTGAACGACTGGAGTACGTTGATGAGTACTATTGAAGAGCGCGTTAAGAAAGTTGTGGCAGAGCGCCTGAACGTTAAAGAAGAAGATATCCAGAACAGCTCTTCTTTTACTGAAGACCTGGGTGCTGATTCTCTTGACACCGTTGAGCTGGTGATGGCGCTTGAAGAGGAATTTGATACTGAAATTCCTGACGAAGAAGCTGAAAAAATCACCACGGTTCAAGAAGCTATCGACTACGTAAACGCCCATCAGTAAGGGCTGAGTCGAAGCAGTGAGCCAGGGTGGGGTGCTTACCCACCCGTATAAAAAGCCGTCCTGAGTAGGGGCGGCTTTTTTGCTTTGCTGTCACAATGAATATAACGTTCAATCTCCGTTATACTAGTCACCAAATCTCTGCAGCAAATGACCCAGATGGGTCGTGTCACCATGGATGCCTGGAGGAAAGCTAATGGCGCGAAGAAGGGTAGTGGTAACTGGGTTAGGCCTGGTGACCCCAGTGGGTAACAGTGTTAATGAGTCGTGGGCAAATATTGTCGCCGGCAAAAGTGGCATAGCGCCGATTGAGCACTTTGATACAAGTGGCTTCAACACGCGTTTTGGAGGATCGGTTAAAAATTTCGATATTAGCCCCTATCTGAATCCTAAAGACGCACGCAAGATGGATTTGTTTATCCAGTACGGCATGGCGGCGGGAGCCCAGGCCGTTCAGGACTCAGGGCTTGAGTGTACCGAAGAGAATGCTGAGCGCATCGGGGTGGCTATTGGTTCAGGCATTGGTGGTTTGCCGATGATTGAACATAACCATAATGCGCTGAATAAGGGCGGCGCACGCCGCGTCTCGCCGTTTTTTGTGCCAGGTTCAATCATTAATATGATTTCTGGCAACATGGCGATTCAGCACGGCTTCAAAGGCCCGAATATCGCGATCACCACAGCATGTACAACGGGTACCCATAATATTGGCTACAGTGCTCGCACGATTGCATACGGCGATGCCGATGTGATGATCTGTGGCGGTGCGGAAATGGCCACTACCCCATTAGGGTTGGGCGGGTTTTCGGCCGCGCGAGCGCTTTCTACTCGCAATGAAGACCCTCAGGCGGCGAGTCGCCCATGGGATACTGATCGTGACGGCTTCGTGCTGTCAGACGGTGCGGGTGTGCTTGTCTTGGAAGAGTACGAGCACGCTAAAGCGCGTGGTGCCAATATCTACGCAGAGCTTGCCGGCTTTGGTATGAGTGATGATGCCTACCATATGACGGCGCCGCCGGAAGATGGACGTGGTGCTGCACTCTCCATGAGCAATGCCATTAAAGATGCGCGTATTGATCCAGCGGATGTGCACTATATTAACGCGCATGGCACGTCTACCGCAGCGGGTGACTTAGCAGAAAGTCGGGCGATTGAAAAAGTGCTTGGTAGCGCAGCTCAGCAGGTTGCCGTGAGCTCTACCAAATCAATGATTGGCCACCTATTAGGTGCTGCAGGAGCGGTTGAAGCGGTATTTAGTATTCTGGCTATTCGCGACCAGATTGCGCCGCCGACCATTAACCTGGATAACCCACAGGAAGGCTGCAATCTTGATTACGTACCGCACGCCGCGCGGAAGATGCCCATTGAAATAGCGCTCTCAAACTCGTTCGGGTTCGGTGGTACCAACGGCTCACTGCTGTTTAAAAAGGTATAGCACGCAATGCCAATGCCCCAGGTGCCGTTTGACGACCGAGGGCTTGCGTATGGTGACGGAGTATTTGAAACAGTGCTGCTGCGCGCTGGTGTCCCTGTGCTATGGGATTATCATTACGCGCGCTTACGGCTGGGCTGTCAGCGTTTGAATATTCCGTTGCCCTCCATGGAGCAGTTGGTCGCCACTTGGCAGTCTCCGTCTAACGCCGAGCTTGAAATACTCAAACTAATCCTAACCCGAGGAAGTGGTGGGAGAGGGTATGCGACGCAGGATAGCTCTCAACCTCGCTTGCTTAGCCGTAGAACACCTTTTGTGGTAAACGCTGACCGTTGGCATGAGGGGGTTAACGTACGGATTTGTCAGTTGCGTTTGGGACATCAGCCGCTTTTAGCAGGCATTAAACACCTTAATCGATTGGAAAATGTACTCGCGCGCCAGGAGTGGAATGACCCAGCCATAGCCGAGGGGTTGCTTGGAGATACTGATGGCCTGCTGGTGGAAGCCACCAGTATGAATGTCTTTTGGCAGCAAGCGGGGGCATTCTTTACACCGCCATTATCGCAGTGCGGCGTGGCGGGTACGCTGCGAGCGGCATTATTGGATCATGGAGCAGTACAGGAAGCCCCTATTGCGCTGAACGCTATCCATGACGTTGAGCGTCTTTGGGTAGCTAACTCGGTACAAGGTGTATGGCCAGTGAATAAGCTGTTAAGTGAAACAGGTGTAGTCCTGAAGTCCTGGCCGCTGACAGGCCAAGATAGGCTGCAAACAATAGGCCATGACTTACTTGGCTATTCGCCGACATCCCGTTAGGCAGAATTTTATCAACAATATTGAGGTGTCATGGTGAAACGGTTTTTAGCTGCCGTAGGTGTCGTGGTCGTGGTTGGATTCGCAGCCGTTGTGGGCGGCTATGCTTACTGGCAGCAGCGCTTATCGACACCGGTCACACTTGAGGAGCCAGCGCTTTACCAGGTTCCTGCGGGGGCTGGGTTCAATCAGGTCGTTCGAGATCTGGAAAGCCAGGGCTTTATTGAAGATGCTTGGGCATTTCAATTATTGGCGCGTGTTGAGCCTGAGCGTGTACCACGCTTGCGGGTGGGGGAGTATCAGCTAACCCCAGGCATGAGCGGTCTTGAACTGATTGCTCTCTTGGGCAGCAATAACGTTGTCACTTATCCGTTAACGATTCCTGAAGGCTGGACATTCCGCCAGATGCGCGAGCTATTGGACAGTGCGCCAAAACTTGAGAATCGGACGGCAGAGTTAAGTGACGACGAAATTATGTCGTTGCTGGATCGAGAGGGTACTTTTCCTGAAGGCTGGTTTTTCCCTGATACCTACCGCTACCACCTGGGTATGAGTGACGTTGATATTCTACGTCAGTCGCTTTCCCGCATGGAGCAGATTCTAGAAGAGGTCTGGGACGAGCGTGATGATGACCTGACCATCGATACACCTTACGAAGCGCTCATTATGGCATCGCTCATTGAGCGTGAAACAGGCGCGCCGGAAGAGCGACGGGAGATCGCAGGTGTCTTCAAGCGTCGTATGGAACAGGGAATGCGTTTGCAAACAGATCCCACGGTCATTTATGGCATGGGCGAACGCTATGAAGGGAGGATCACGCGTGCAGATTTACGTGAGGCGACCCCCTATAACACCTATGTGATTGACGGCATGCCACCAACGCCGATTGCCTTACCCGGGCGCGCCTCCCTTGAAGCGGCTGTGAATCCGCTGCCTGGAGAAACGCTTTACTTCGTCTCGCGCGGTGACGGTACCCACCATTTTTCACGTACGTTACGTGAGCACAATAATGCGGTTAATCGCTATATTCGCAATCGCTAATTAGGTTAAGTCATTGTTTAAGTGCGATGTGTTTTTTTCGAATTTACTTAGTAAGGGGCTTCAATGAGCAAGCGCGGACGCTTCATCACCCTTGAGGGTGGTGAGGGAGTCGGAAAATCTACTAACGTGGCGTTTGTAGAGACATGGCTACAAGAGCGCGGGATAGAGGTTGTGCGAACCCGTGAGCCCGGGGGGACGCCGCGCGCTGAAGCGATTCGAGGATTGCTGCTTGATCCCTCTTTCGATGAGCCCTTGCACAGCGATGCCGAATTGCTATTAATGTTTGCCGCGCGAGCCCAGCATCTAGCGCAAAAAATAGTGCCAGCCCTTGAGCGCGGTGCCTGGGTGATCTGTGATCGTTTTACCGATGCTACCTTTGCTTACCAGGGCGGTGGCCGCGGTATTGAGACAGATCGGATTGCTCAACTGGAACAGTTCGTGCAAAAAGGTCTCTCCCCAGATTTAACCCTGTTACTCGATATGTCACCCGATGCTGCGAAAGAGCGTCTTGAAGGGCGTTTAAGAGACCAGCAAACGCAGCGTGATCGCTTTGAGCAAGAGCAAGTAACCTTTTTCGAAGCAGTGCGGCGGGCTTACTTAGCGCGCGCTGCTGCTGCCCCCCAGCGCTTCGCAATTGTTGATGCCGGGCAAGCGCTTGATCAAGTGCAGGCGTCTCTAGCTCAAGCGCTAGAAGAGCGAGTGGCTATATGGCAATAGCGGGAGTGCTGCCTTGGCATCAGTCTACGTGGCAGCAGTTGATTCGTCTCACCAATGAAGGACGACTGCCGCATGCACTGTTAATCAGCGGTGCTCACGGAGTTGGCAAGCAGCAGTTGGCGGAAGCGTTGATTGCTCGAACGTTATGCGCACAGCCTGGCGAGCTGGCCTGCGGCCACTGTCATAGCTGTGCCATGTTGGCTTCAGGCTACCACCCCGACTTGATGCGCATTTCTCCAGAAGAGGGTAAGCGTCAGATTCGCATTGACCCCATACGTGATGTAAACCGCTTTGTTTCGCAAACCGCGCAGCAGGGTGGGTATCGTGTGATCGTGATCTCTCCCGCGGAAGCAATGAATATTGCAGCGGCAAACGCACTGCTCAAAAGCCTTGAAGAGCCCGGCGATAAAACGCTATTTATTCTGCTGTCAGACGTGCCTTCGCGCACGCTGCCGACGATTCGCTCCCGCTGTCAGCAGTGGCCATTAGCTAGCGTTCCCTTTGAGGATTGCCGAGACTGGTTGACTGAAAAACTTGGCGGCGACGAAGCACATTTTTGGTGGCGAGTGTCGGGTGGTTTGCCGCTGCTTGCTGTGGAGTTGGCAACGCCTGAGGAGCGCGCACTTCGCCATCAAATTCATGACAGTTTCGAGCAGTTAGTGCGTGGTGCTGAGCCTGTTTCAGAGGCTGCTAGGCTTGATCGTCAGGCCATTGATGCCATCTTGTGGTACGGTATTGCTTGGCTTGAAGACTTGATCCGGCTGGGTTTGTCTGGCGAAACCTCGGTGCTGCATAACCCCGATTTAGAGCCGTTATACCGCCAAGCGATGAAAAATGGACGGGTGCAGGATTGGTTCCGGTTACTGGATTATGCCCGAGAGCAGCGCCGTTTATTTGCAGTCGGCGCTAACCCGAACCCTCAGCTAGTGCTTGAAGCCTGGCTGGTGCGCTGGTCGGCGCTGTTACGCTCCTAACGTTGTTGCCATAGGGTTGTTGCCAAGGAGGCTGTTATGACGGTTCAAAAAGCGCTTTCTTTGACAATGCCGGATATACCGACGTTACTTTCCGCGTATATGCCTTTTCTAGATAGAGGCGGTATTTTTGTCCCGACTAAAGCGCTTTATCGACTTGGACAGCAGGTTTATCTATTGCTGACCCTGCCAGGAGAGAGTGAACGTCTTTCTATCTCCGGCCATGTTGTTTGGATTTCTCCTGAGGGCGTGAGTGGACAGCGAATGCCAGGTATTGGGGTACATTTCAGCCAGCAGGACTACTCAGTACGTGATCGCATTGAAACGTTGTTGGCTGGCCAATTAGATAAAGCACCTCCGTCCTTTACGCTTTGATAGCCGCGAGTTAGCACCGCAATAACACTGAACAAAGCCTGCCCTTCACCTGTTTACGAGAATTTAAGAGAGCTGCATGTTTGTTGATTCCCACTGCCATTTAGACCGTTTATCTGAGCTAACCCACGACGGTGATATTGCCGCAACGCTGGCGGCTGCTCGTGCTGCTAATGTGAGCCAGTTCTTAGCTGTTGCGGTGACGCTTGAGGAGATGCCGGGGTTGGCGGCAATCGCTCGTGAGCACCACGACGTGGTTATTTCGGCGGGACTGCATCCGCTTCATCAGGCTCCGAAAGAGCCAAGCGTAAGCGATATTGTTGATGCTGCTGAACAGTACGGTGCCGTCGCCATCGGTGAAACAGGGTTGGATTATCACTATCAGGACAGCGTGCCTGTAGAGGTTCAGAGCGAGCGGTTTAAGCGCCATTTAATTGCAGCCAATGAGCTAGAGCTGCCGGTGATTATTCATACTCGTGAAGCGAAAGAAGACACGTTAGCGTTGCTGCGTGAGCACACGAATCCTGAGGTAGGCGGCGTATTACACTGCTTTACTGAAGATTTAGACATGGCGCGTGAAGCTGTGCGGCTTGGGTTCTATATCTCGCTATCGGGTATTATTACCTTCCGCAATGCTGCGTCGCTTAGAGAGCTGGCCAGAAAACTGCCGCTTGACCGGCTGCTGATTGAAACCGATAGCCCTTATTTGGCGCCTGTTCCTTATCGTGGCAAGCCCAACGAGCCCGCTTGGGTGGTTGAGGTGGCAGAGTGTATCGCTAAAGAACGCGGGATCAGCGTTGATGAAGTGGCGATGCAAACCACCGCCAATTTTTATCATCTGTTCCGCGCTGCCGTGCCCGATGCACCTGATAACGTAAAGCAAGCGTTGGCGCAGTCCGGTTTAGTGGTATAAGTGGCTGTAAGCACAGCCTGGGAGGTAAGCGATGAATATTGATCGGCTTATGCAGCAATTTAACGGTTCGGCGACGATTCCCCCCGTTGATCAGTGGCAGCCAGCACTTAGTGGCGATATTGATATCGTTATTCAGGCTGATGGCACGTGGCTGCATGAAGGAAAGCCGTTTGAGCGCCTTGCCATACCACGGTTGTTAGCGAGCCTATTACGCCGCGATGCCGATGGCTATTGCCTGGTAACGCCTGTTGAGCGTTGGCGTGTCACCGTGGTTGACTGCCCGTTCGTGGCGGTAGAAGCAGATTTTCACGATGATGCCTGGTGGCTGACGACCCAATTCGATGACGTTGTGCGTGTGGATGCAGAGCATCCGCTTAGTCTCTCCAAAACGCCTGAGGGTGTCCTTGCCCCTGAGTGTACCGTGCGCTTTGGGCTAGCGGCTCGTTTGCATCGCAATGTGTATTATCGATTGGTAGAGCAGGCCACGCTGAGCGAGGCAGACGACGGCGAATGCCAATGCCGACTCTACAGCGCAGGATCTTGGTATGTCTTAGGTCAGTTTAATGCCAATGATGCGATGCCAGGCGAGGTGACGTGAAGTTAACCGCTGAACAGCAAGCCGTTGTCCAGCATCGCGAGGGGCATGCCCGCGTAGCTGCTGTTGCAGGGGCGGGTAAGACCACCACCATGGCGGCAAGGGTGCTCCACCTGTTGGCGTCTGGTGTATCGCCGAAGCGTATGCTGGTGCTGATGTTTAACCGCTCAGCCCGAGACGATTTTCAACGCCGCCTGATCAGCATGGCGCCTCAAGGGCAACCATTGCCAGATGTGCGCACCTTTCACTCCCTTGGTCATCGGTTGACGCAGAGTCTGTGTCGCTGGGGGGCGCTTGCACCGAGGCGCCTGCTGTCTGCTGATTGGCAGCTAGAGCGCCTGTTACGTCAGGCAAGCCTGAATGTGCTTCACGATGCCGTTGAGCGTCGCGATGCGGCTATCGAAGGTGATCGATTAGAAGCGCTTGCTCACTTCTGTGGGCTGGTAAAAGCGGAAATGCTATCGGCCGATGTACTTTACAAGCGTCTTAATTACGAGCCGGATACTGACTACTTTCCCAGAGCATTTGATGAAGCTGAACGGCTGTTGCACGTTGAAGGCGTCATGACCTACGCTGACTTGCTCTATCGGCCCCTGCAAGTGTTAGAAGCCGAACAGACCTTGCGCAGTCGTGTGGAAGGTTTTCTTGATCATGTGATCATTGATGAATACCAGGATATTAATACTGCCCAGCAGCGGTTGCTGGCGGTGTTGGCGGGCTCCAGCGCCAATGTGATGGCGGTAGGTGATGCGAATCAGTGCATCTACGAATGGCGGGGCGCACGCCCTGACACCATGCTGGAAAACTTTACCGCCACGTTTGGCAGCGCCACAAACTACCCGCTCTCTATCACGTTTCGTCATGGCCACGCGCTGGCGCTGACCGCAAACCATGCCATCATGGCTAATCAGCGCCGACCAGACCAGCTCTGTTTGGCAGATGCTAATAATCCTGAGACCCATATATCTGTCGGCCAGGGCAGCCGACTGCTGCTTGATGCCTTAGTCGATTGGCAAGCGCAGGGGCGCGCGTTGAGCGATGTTAGTCTGCTGGTGCGTAGTTGGGCGCTTTCGGTGCCATTTCAGTTGGCGTTACTGCAGGCAGGTATTCCATTTCGTCTTCAGCGAGAAGATCGTTTCGTTTTCCGACTCCCACTCGTGCAGGCATTGGCTGGCTATTTGAAACTGTCTCGCCAGCCAGAGCTGCTGCACGACCCAGAGCAACTCTTGCTTTTGCTCTCTCAGCCAACGCCTTTTGTTGCCCGTGAGCGGCTTCAGCAGCTTGCCTATCAGCTGGCCGGCACCCAACGCTGGCCTGAACGCCACGAGCCGGTACTAACCTCTCTAAAGCCGCTGCAGCGCCGCACGCTTAAAAAACGCTGGGCGCTGCTATGTGAGCTGCCCAAATTAAGTGGTTGGCCGCCTGCAAAGCTGCTGAGTCATGTGGTGGAAACGATCGAAGCGGAAAAAACCTTAAAGCGAGCAGCGGCAAGGCGCGATAAGGGCGAAGAGGACGTTCGTCTATTGGATGTGCTTATCGAGCAGGCCGATAGCGTGAAAGATCCAGATGCGTTTATCGAGCTGCTCGAGCGTCCAGTAGAGAACCAAGCTGGCGGTGTTCTGATTAGCACGGTTCACGGAGCGAAGGGTCTAGAGTGGCCGTTGGTCGCCGTTGCCGGGGTGAACGAAGAGGACTTTCCGCACTACAGTCGAGACAATCCGCTCAATGATGAGAGGTTAGAAGAAGAGCGACGACTGTTTTACGTGGCGATTACACGGGCTCAAGAGCAACTGCTGGTGCTGCATGATGGGGGTGTTCATCGGCCTAGTCGCTTTATTGCGGAAAGCGCCTGGCAGGATAGTTTGCGGGTAGCGTCATGTTTGTCGCGCCAAGATACACCCGCAACGGCTGTGCAGGTAACATCGCCGAGCTTGGTGAAGCGCTATCTTGAGCGCTTAGGGCGAACGGATATTGAGCTGGCAGCGCCGCAGATCAATGAGGCAGCGGCAGGTTATCAGGCTGATGCACACTTTTACCCAGGACAACGCTTGATACATGCCGTGTTTGGAGAAGGGGAGGTGGCCTCGGTAGAAGGTAACCCCTCCGATCCTGTCATCGATGTGCGCTTTGTACAGGCTGGTCGGCGTCGTCTCATTGCTCGACGCGCGCCGATTGAGTGCTTAGAGCCACCGGTGCAGCCAGCGTAACTGGCCGCGCCGTATGACCCTCTAGTAGTGCGAATTACATATTGGGATAGTTAGGCCCGCCGCCGCCTTCTGGTGCTACCCAGGTAATATTTTGGGCAGGGTCTTTAATATCGCAGGTTTTGCAGTGCACGCAGTTCTGGAAGTTGATCTGGAAGCGTGGCTTGCCTTGATCATCTTCCACCACTTCATAAACCCCCGCAGGGCAGTAGCGTTGGGCCGGTTCTGCATAGGTTGGCAGGTTGTCGCGAATCGGCAGCTCTGGATCTGCTAGGCGCAGATGGCAGGGCTGGTCTTCTTCGTGGTTGGTGTTGGACAAAAAGACGGAAGTCGATTTATCAAACGACAATTTGCCATCGGGCTTCGGATAAGTGATTTTTTCGAACTCAGCAGCAGGCTTCAGCACGCCGTGGTCGGTGGTGGTGTCATGAACATTGGGTAGCTTATTGCCCAGCAGTTGATTGACGAAGTTGTAAGCACCGCCGCCTACCGTGCCATATTTATGCATAGCAGGGCCAAAGCTCGCGCTCTCTTTCAGCTCTTCATAGGCCCAGCTGGCTTGCCATTTCTCAGTGAAGCTACTTAGCTCCTGAGCACCTTCATCACCCCCCTTAATGGCTTCAAAGACGCTTTCTGCAGCGACCATGCCAGATTTCATCGCTGTGTGCAGGCCTTTGATTTTGGAAAAGTTCAGCGTGCCCGCATCGCAGCCAATCAACAGACCACCCGGGAACGTCATTTTCGGTAGGCAGTTAAAACCGCCTTTGGTAATGGCGCGCGCACCATAGGCAACCCGTTTGCCGCCTTCTAAATATTGGCTAAGCACCGGGTGATGCTTCATACGCTGGAATTCATCAAAAGGTGACAGCCAGGGGTTCTTATAACCAAGATCCATAATGAGGCCAACGACGACCTGCTGATTTTCTGCGTGGTAAAGGAACCAGCCGCCGTGAGTGTCTTTTTCAAGCGGCCAGCCCGAGCCGTGAAGCACAAGTCCGGGTTCATGTTTGTCGGCGGGAACATCCCACAGTTCTTTCAAGCCAATCCCATAGTGCTGTGGGTCACGACCAGCATCTAGTGAGAACTCTTTGATTAACCGTTTACCCAAGTGGCCGCGAGCGCCTTCCGCAAATAGTGTGTATTTCGCGCGCAGCTCCATGCCTGGCATATGGCCATCTTTAGGAGTGCCATCTGCGCTAACACCCATGTCACCAATGAGGATGCCGCGTACTGCATCATCTTCGATAATCACGTCCTGGGCAGCAAAACCAGGGAATATTTCCACCCCAAGGGACTCGGCTTGCTCTGCCAACCAGCGGCATAGGTTGCCTGCGCTAATCACATAGCGATTAAGCTCGCCGCCAGTGTTATGCATGCTTTTTGGCACTAGCGCATTAGGGATTTTTTGCGCTTTTTGAGCATCTTTTAATAGATAAACATCGTCACGAACGGCAGGTGTGTTAAGCGGTGCGCCGCGCTCTTCCCAATCAGGAAATAGCTCTGCCAGTGCGCGGGGCTCAAAGACAGCACCAGAAAGGATATGGGCGCCGACTTCGGAGCCTTTTTCGACGACACAAACCGTCAACTCTTGTTCCGCTTGATTTGCCTGTTGCATTAGACGGCAAGCGGAAGCTAGACCAGAGGGGCCAGCCCCGACAATGACTACATCGAAGTCCATGACATCGCGTTCAACATTTTCCACCCGGCTTCTCCTTATTCTCATAAGTGCCACTATTTACCAAAACTAGCCTGTACAAACGTCAAATGAGCGTTATGAGAACTAGCTTATAAAAAGATGGCCTTAATTTTAAACGGTCGTTTGCTTCTGGTTATGCTCCATGATAGGCATAATACCCCTGTAAGGTCACCCCTACGATGGCAAAAGCACCATTTATCCATGGAGTTTGCATCGCTGCTACGACCAAGGCCGTAGTTAATCAGTGTTGTCGCTAGTCACTAGGTTGTGGCAAATTGATAGGGTTTTTCATTTACAGACCTATCAAACGCTTGCATGAATTTTTTAAGGTGGCGTATTTAAATACACGTCGCCCCTATTTTAGAAGCATCAGTTGGTACGATGCTGAGACAAGCTAACGGCTTCCATCACAAGCCAAGCGAGGAATCTATGAAAGTACTCGTCGCGGTTAAACGCGTCATCGACTATAACGTCAAAATCCGCGTGAAAGCGGACAACTCTGACGTTGATCTTACCAACGTCAAAATGGCGATGAACCCCTTCTGCGAAATTGCCGTAGAAGAAGCGGTGCGCCTCAAAGAGAAGGGTGTTGCGACAGAAGTCGTGGCCGTTACCGTTGGCCCCAAGGCGGCTCAAGAGCAGTTGCGCACCGCGCTAGCGCTTGGGGCAGACCGTGCTATTCATATTGAAACCGACGAGCGCGTTGAGTCGCTTGCGGTGGCTAAGTTGCTAGCTAAGGTTGTTGACGAAGAGCAACCTGGCTTAGTGATTCTTGGTAAGCAGGCCATCGATACCGACAACAATCAAACGGGGCAAATGCTGGCCGCGTTGACCAATCTACCCCAAGGTACTTTTGCCTCTGAGGTTGCTGTTGACGGTGACAAGGTGAATGTTACTCGCGAGATCGATGGTGGTCTGCAAACCGTAGCGCTCTCTCTGCCCGCTATCGTTACCACCGATTTGCGTTTGAACGAGCCGCGTTACGCGAAGCTGCCCGACATCATGAAGGCTAAGAAGAAGCCGCTGGATACCAAAACGCCCGCTGATTACGGGGTTGAAGTGGCCTCTAAGGTTAGCTTGCTCAAAGTGGAGTCCCCGGCAGAGCGCAAAGGTGGTGTTAAAGTCGCCTCGGTAGATGAATTGATCGACAAACTGAAAAACGAAGCCAAAGTGCTTTAATAGGAGCTGATCTCATGAGCATTCTGGTACTTGCCGACCTTCATGAAGGTCAGTTAGCGGGCGCAACCGCTCACGTAGTTGCTGCTGCCAAGGCGATTGGTGGTGACATTGACGTGCTGGTGGCCGGTGAAGGCGTTCAGGCGGCGGCTGATGCTGCTGCAAAGCTTGAAGGCGTCAATAAAGTTCGCGTTGCCGATAACGCTGTTTACGCCCATCAGCTTGCCGAGCCAATGGGCGCTCTATTGGTTGAATTGGCTGGCGACTATACCCACGTGTTGGCTAGCGCCTCTACTACCGGCAAAAACGTACTGCCGCGTTTGGCTGCCTTAAAAGATGTTAGCCAACTGTCCGACGTGATTGGCGTTGAAAGTGCTGACACTTTCCTGCGTCCCATCTATGCGGGCAACGCCATCGCCACAGTAAAAAGCGACGACGCACTGAAAGTGATGACCGTGCGTACCACTGCGTTTGATGCGGTCGAGAGCACGGGTAGCGCCTCTGTAGAAGCGGTAGACGTAGTGGTCGAAAATGGTCAGTCTAGCTTTGTTAAGCAAGAGCTGGCGCAATCCGATCGTCCGGAACTTGGCGGTGCTAAAGTCGTGGTGTCTGGTGGTCGTGGTATGGGCAACGGCGAAAACTTTAAGCTGCTTGACGGCATCGCTGACAAGCTGGGTGCTGCCATTGGTGCATCACGAGCGGCCGTAGACGCAGGCTTTGTGCCCAATGATATGCAGGTTGGCCAAACCGGTAAGATTGTGGCCCCTGAGCTGTATATTGCCGTGGGTATTTCTGGCGCTATTCAGCACTTGGCGGGCATGAAAGACTCCAAAGTCATTGTTGCGATCAACAAAGACGAAGAAGCGCCAATCTTCCAAGTCGCCGATTACGGCTTGGTGGGTGATCTCTTCGAGGTTCTGCCGGAGCTTGAAAGCAAGCTATAAGCCACTGAATCTAAACTGGCTAAAAGCCGACTTCACCAGAAGTCGGCTTTTTTATTGGCGATGAATTCGATAAACTGCCAATAGTTGACTAAGGTACTGGGGTATAAAATGTATCAGTTATCAATAATCGCTACTCACGGTAATTAATTATAGCCGTGATGGTTGAAAAAGGTGGGGTAAGACCACACTTAGTTATGTGAACGTAACAAAAGCCACTTAAGGAGAAGTTAGCATGGCACATACACTTCCAGAATTACCGTACGCTTATGACGCACTTGAGCCGCATATCGATGCGATGACGATGGAGATTCACCACTCTCGTCACCACAACACTTACGTCACTAGTTTGAATGCTGCGCTTGAAGGCACGGGCCTTGAAGACGTGCCGGTAGAAGAGCTGGTTGCCAATCTTGATCGTGTACCTGAAGAGAAGCGTCAAGCCGTTATTAATCACGGCGGCGGCCATGCCAACCACTCTATGTTCTGGCAAATGATGTCACCTAATGGCGGCGGCCAGCCTCAGGGTGATGTAGCAAAAGCTATTGAAGCCGAGCTAGGCGGTCTTGACGCGTTCAAGGAAGCGTTCAAGGCAGCAGCGCTGGGTCGCTTTGGTAGCGGTTGGGCATGGCTCTCCGTGACACCTGAGAAAAAGCTGGTTGTTGAAAACACCCTGAACCAAGACAGCCCGCTAATGCATGGCAATACGCCGGTATTGGGTCTGGACGTTTGGGAGCACGCATACTACCTGAAGTTCCAGAACAAGCGTCCTGATTACGTAGCAGCCTTTTTTAACGTCGTTAATTGGGAAGATGTTGAGCGTCGTTATCAGGCGGCTATCGCCTAAACTCACACGCTGTGAGAAAGGCGCCAAGCTAGTTGGCGCCTTGGAAAAAAACCGCTTCCATTGGGAAGCGGTTTTTTTTGTTTTTGGGAGAAGGTTCAGCTGTTTCTGAAACAGCTCTTGTGATGACCCTAATGAGGGCTATTGAGAGCGTTCCTGGGGTGGTTCGGGGAAAGGCGTTTTAGGCGGCTATTGAGAGGCTGCTGGGTATGATATTGGGTACGAGCTGTCAATAACCTGTGGATGAAAAAATACCATATATGCTTGAATTGATTTTCTCATGGTCTATATATAGTATGCGTTGTGTCTTCCAGAGAGGGCGAGCACAAGATGTGCTCTACCCGAAAAACACCGCTATGAAAAGGAAAAAATAGCCATGGATATCCAAATTTATAGCAAGCCTGCTTGTGTTCAATGCACTGCTACCTACCGTGCACTGGATAAGCAGGGCCTAGAATATACCGTTATCGATATCACTGCTGAAAGCGGTGCCCAGGAGGAAGTGGAAGCGCTGGGTTATCGTCAGTTACCCGTCGTGGTTGCGGGTGAGGATCATTGGTCTGGTTTTCGTCCTGACCGTATTCAAGCACTAGCGTAAAACGTCGCTATGCAAAACGCTGATGTGGAAGCTGGGCGTAATCGTTCGTTAGTTTATTTTTCCACTAAGTCAGGCAATACCCACCGTTTTATACAAAAGCTTGGCTTAAGCGCCCAGCGGCTGCCACTAAACCGTGAAGAACCAACGCCACGCGTAGAGCAGCCCTACATATTAGTGACACCTACCTATGGTGGCGGCTATGCCGAAGGGGCAGTGCCGGGGCAGGTGATTCGATTTTTAAATGATGAGCACAATCGGCACCTCCTTAGAGGTGTTATTGCCGCTGGTAATACGAATTTTGGTGAGGCATACGGATTGGCAGGGCGAATTATTGCTCAAAAGTGCCAAGTGCCGCTGCTTTATCGATTTGAACTGTTTGGCACCGACGACGATGTCGCCAAGGTCCGCAAAGGAGTAGAAGAGTTTTGGAAACGTCAAGCTCAGTCTCTAGCAACGTAGCCGCTAACAATGGCGCTACAAAAAACTCGGCAGAAACAAAACGGCCTACTGCGGGGGTGTCCGAGGCGCGTACCCTGGATTACCATGCGCTGAACGCGATGTTGAATCTATACGGTGCCAACGGTGAATTGCAGCTCGATAAAGATCGCGAAGCCGCCCGCCAGTATTTCCTGCAGCACGTTAATCAAAACACCGTGTTCTTCCACTCGTTGGAAGAGAAGCTCGATTACCTAGTAGAAGAGCAGTACTACGAGGCAGAAATGCTGGCCCAGTACAGCTTTGCCTTCATTAAGGCGCTGTTTGAGCAGGCATACGCTTATAAATTCCGTTTTCCGAGCTTCTTGGGCGCTTTCAAGTATTACACCAGCTACACGCTGAAAACGTTCGACGGTAAGCGTTATCTTGAGCGCTATGAAGACCGTGTCTGCATGGTGGCGTTGACGCTGGCGCGTGGCGATGAGGCATTGGCCAAGTCACTGGTTGATGAAGTTATTAGCGGCCGTTTTCAGCCAGCTACGCCGACTTTCTTGAACTGCGGTAAACAGCAGCGCGGTGAGCTGGTTTCCTGCTTCCTGCTGCGTATTGAAGACAACATGGAGTCGATTGGGCGCTCGATTAACTCCGCGTTGCAGCTCTCTAAGCGCGGCGGCGGTGTTGCCTTCTTGTTGACTAATATCCGTGAGTCCGGCGCACCCATTAAGCGTATCGAGAACCAGTCCTCGGGTATTATCCCGATTATGAAACTGCTGGAAGATGCCTTCTCCTACGCTAATCAGTTAGGTGCGCGCCAGGGCGCCGGTGCGGTTTATTTAAATGCTCACCACCCGGATATTCTGAGTTTTCTCGACACTAAGCGTGAAAATGCCGATGAAAAAATCCGCATTAAAACGCTGTCGCTGGGCGTAACGATTCCGGACATTACCTTTGAGCTGGCCAAGCGCAACGACGATATGTACCTGTTCTCGCCCTACGATGTTGAACGGGTTTATGGCGTGCCGTTTGGGGATATCAGCGTGACCGAGAAGTACCATGAAATGGTCGCGGATGCGCGTATTCGTAAGCACAAGATCAATGCGCGTGCATTCTTCCAAACCCTGGCCGAGCTACAGTTCGAATCGGGCTATCCGTACATCATGTTTGAAGATACGGTTAACCGTGCGAACCCGATTGCCGGTCGTATCAATATGAGCAACCTTTGCTCTGAAATTCTCCAGGTGAATACGCCCACCGAATATGATGACGATCTTGGCTATCGTCAGGTCGGTCAGGACATCTCCTGTAATCTTGGCTCGATGAACATCGCTAAAGTGATGGACTCAGGCGATATTGGCACCAGCGTTGAGATTGCCATTCGTGGTTTGACCGCGGTTTCTGAGATGAGCAACCTGCGCAGTGTACCTTCCATTGCTGAAGGTAACGCCAAGTCTCGCGCCATTGGCCTCGGGCAAATGAACCTGCACGGTTTCCTGGCGCGCGAACACATTTATTATGGTTCGGAAGAGGGGTTGGACTTTACCAATCTCTACTTCTACTGCGTGGCATTCCATGCGATTCGTGCGTCTAACCAGCTGGCGATCGAACACAGTGAAGCTTTTGCAGGGTTTGAAGACTCCACCTACGCATCGGGCGCTTTCTTTGATAAGTACACCGATCAAGCGTGGTTGCCGAAAACTGAGAAAGTGCGTCACTTGTTCGAGCGTAGCGGTATTGCGCTACCTACCCAGGAAGAGTGGCAGGCGCTAAAGGCATCGGTAATGGCGCACGGGCTGTATAACCGTAACCTGCAGGCGGTGCCGCCAACGGGTTCTATCTCATATATCAACCACTCCACCTCGAGTATTCACCCGGTGGCAGCGAGAATTGAGATCCGTAAAGAAGGCAAGCTGGGGCGTGTTTACTATCCGGCGCCATTCTTGAATGAGGCGAACTTCGATTATTTCCAGGATGCCTATGAAATTGGCCCTGAGAAAATTATCGATACCTATGCTGAAGCGTCTAAACACGTTGATCAGGGGCTGTCGTTGACGCTGTTCTTCCCTGATACCGCCACCACGCGGGATATCAACAAAGCGCAAATTTACGCGTGGCGTAAGGGCATTAAGACGCTTTACTACATCCGTTTACGCCAGAGCGCGCTTGAAGGTACGGAAGTAGAAGGCTGCGTCTCCTGCTCGCTGTAATCGTATATCGCTTTTATTAGATCATGTTGGTGAGAGAATTCTGATGACCACTATGCAACGCTTATCGCGGGTCGATGCGATCAACTGGAACCGCCTTCAGGACGATAAAGACCTGGAAGTGTGGAACCGCCTGACCAGCAATTTCTGGCTGCCAGAAAAAGTGCCGCTCTCCAACGATATTCAATCGTGGAATACGCTGACACAGCAGGAAAAACAGCTGACGATTCGTGTGTTCACTGGCCTGACGCTGCTCGATACAATCCAGAGCAGCGTGGGCGCGCCGGTATTAATGGAAGATGCACGCACACCCCATGAAGAGGCGGTTTACACCAATATCGCCTTTATGGAATCGGTGCATGCGCGCTCTTACAGCTCGATTTTCTCAACACTGTGCGCGACGCGGGATGTAGATGATGCGTTTCGCTGGAGTGAAGAAAACCCGACGCTGCAGGCGAAGTCTGAATTGATCCTTGAGCGTTACCGCTCCGACGATCCGTTAATGCGTAAAGTGGCTAGCGTCTTCCTTGAGTCATTTCTGTTCTACTCGGGTTTCTACCTGCCGATGTACTGGTCGAGCCACGCCAAGCTGACCAACACGGCTGATCTGATTCGTTTGATCATTCGTGATGAGGCCGTGCACGGCTACTACATTGGCTACAAGTTCCAGCAAGCGCTGGCAGAAGCCACGCCCGAGCGCCAGCAAGAAGTGAAAGACTACGCTTATGAGCTGCTGCTAGAGCTTTACGACAACGAAGTGCGCTACACCGAATCGCTCTATGATGAGGTGGGCTTAACGGAAGACGTGAAGAAATTCCTTCACTACAACGCCAATAAAGCGCTGATGAACCTCGGGTTTGAACCGTTGTTCCCCAGCAGCGTCACCGACGTCGACCCAACCATTATGGCCGCGCTTTCGCCCAGTGCGGATGAAAACCACGACTTCTTCTCCGGTTCTGGTTCTTCCTACGTGATTGGTAAGGCCGTTGCCACCGAAGACGACGACTGGGCGTTTTAAGCTTATCGTTGGCGACTTTGCAACGTCGTTGATAGCTTGATGAGGCAAGGAGGGGGCAGTGCCGGGCAATACTGATAAGGCGCAGAATTTGCTGAAAATAGCAGCGGCAGTCGTGAGCGACTCTTCAGGGCGCTTGCTATTAGTGCGCAAGCAGGGCACGCGCTTTTTTATGCAGCCAGGCGGTAAAATCGAGCTGGGAGAGGAAGCCATCGCGGCACTCTGCCGTGAGTTAGAGGAAGAAGTTGGCTTACGTATAACAGGTGATCAGCTACTTCCTTTGGGCATGCAGCGTGCTTTAGCAGCCAATGAGCCTGATACAGTTATTGAAGCGCAGTTGTTCAGTCTGATGATTGATCAGCCTGTCCATGCTGGGGCAGAGATTGCTGAAACGATTTGGGTAACCCGCGAAGAGGCATTAAAGCTGCCGTTGGCGCCGTTGACCAAGCAGCATGTTGTGGTTGCTGCTTAGAAACGCTTTTCCTGTATTTTTACTGAACCTGTGTTTTTACCGAAGGGCGCCACTTGGCGCCCTTTTTTATGGTGGAGTGACGGTCAGCAGCGAAACACCATTGAATGCTAATGATAAATATTGTCATTTATTCTATTAGTGTTAGGCTATGCACTGCTTAAACGAAACGCAAATCGTTCATTATACCTAATGAATTTCTAGCGCGCCGTTAATGGCGACGTGCTAATCAGTAACGGAGACGTAACGTGCTGAAAAGGCCTTTCTTTGCCTTGCATGGAGGCTGGCTTGCCGGAGTGCTGGTCAGCGGTACGCTAATGGCAAGTGATGAGACAGTCGATCAAGCGGCCCAGAGTGTCGAGGCCCAGCAAGCGCAGTCCGCACTTCAGCAGCAAATTGATGAGGCTGATGACGCCACGCGTTCAGCGATTGAAGAGCTGCGCCGCCTAGAGCGGGAAACCCGCCAGATGGAAACATCCAATGCTGCTTTAAGTGGTCGTCTGGCCAGTGAAGCCGAGCGTCTGCAGCGCCTTGGCCAGGCTCTCGATACGTTGAGCGACACACGCGCCGCTCTGCCTGCTGTTGAGCAGGACATGACTGAGCAGCTAATCAGTTGGATCGAGTCTGACCTGCCGTTTCTGAAAACCGAGCGTTTGGCGCGTGTTCAACCCACTGAGCAGCAACCGTCAGAAAGTGCGGCGCGCATTGCCAATTTGCTGGAAGCTTGGCGTGCCGAGTTAGCGTATGGCCGTGAAGTGGATAGCTGGCGTGGTCGTTTGCAATTAGCAGAAGGTAATCCGCGTGAAGTGGACTATTTGCGCATTGGCCGAATCGGCTTTTATTACCTAACCCCTGATGGTCGAGAAGGGGGCGTGTGGGATAAGGCGAGCGGTGAGTGGCAGGCGCTTGATGAAAGCGCCCGCCGCGAGGTGCGTAACGGTCTACGTATTGCTGACGATCAGCGCACGCCAGAGCTGCTGCGTCTACCGCTTTCCATTATTGCTAACGACCACGCAGGGGGCCAGCAATGAGTCTGTTAACACGCCAGCGAGGCGCGCGCAGAAGCATCATCTGTTTTGCATTACTGGCAAGCCTTCTGGGCGGCAGTATGGCAATGGCGCAAACTGACAGCGTTGGTTCATTACGTGAAGCTCGCGAAGCCGCTGAGGCGCGTGACCAAGCGCGCTTGCAGTCGTTCCTTGAAGATCAAGAGGCGCTGGATGAAGCGCTAGCAGAGGCGCGGGCTGAACATCAAGCTGCAGAAGAACAGCAAGTCGCATTAGCCGCGCAGCAACAGGAACAAGCGCAACAGGCTCAAGCGCTGGCTGCGCGCCAGGAAGAACAGGGCGAAGCACTCACTTCGCTGTTGGCGGATCTGTCACGGCACAGCGAAGAGGTACGTAACGAGCTAGGTGGTGACAGCTGGTTAACGCTGGATGCTGATGCGTTACCACCGCGTCTTAATGAGATCGAGGTGCTGGAGCGTCAACAAATCGAAACTGTCGTGGACAGTTTAGCGATGCTAACGCTGAGCACTGGGCGTGCCGAGCGCCTTGAATTACCGGTGGCCGATGCCAGTGGCGAGATTGAATCGAGAAGCGTTGTGCGCTTGGGTGATTTTGCAGCGTTTACTGACACAGCGTTGCTCAGCAAAGGCCAAGATGATGGTGGCTTGGCGGAAGTGCCGCATACTCCTGCTGAAATCAGCGATGTGCTGGCGGCCTATCATCAAGGTGAAAGCCGTGTATTTGCCATTGATCCTACTCAAGGCAGCGTGCTGCAAGCTCTTGCTCAGCAGCCAAGTCTCTGGGAGCGGTTCCAGCAGGGCGGTTATGTCGGTTACGTCGTGGTAGCGCTGGGTGGCTTTGGCCTATTGGTGGCATTGGCGCAGTACCTTTACCTGGTCGTCGTCAGTGCACGGCTGCACCGTCAGCGTAAAGCGCTGGATCAACCGAATGCTAATAACCCGCTGGGTCGCGTGCTCCAGCGTTTCCAGGAGATGGATAAGCACCAAACACCGGAAGCACTGGAAGCGAGGTTGGATGAGGCGGTGTTGGCTGAACTACCGCGTATCGAGCGTGGCCAGCCGATTGTTAAGCTGTTGGCAGCCGTTGCGCCGCTACTGGGTCTGCTGGGTACCGTGACCGGCATGATTGTCACCTTCCAGGCGATTACCGTGTTCGGTACCGGCGACCCGCAGCTAATGGCGGGTGGTATCAGCCAGGCGCTGGTGACAACGGTGCTGGGGCTTGTGACAGCCGTGCCGCTACTATTTGCCCAGACGGCCTTAGCGAGTCGGAGTCGCTTGATTACCCAGGCCATTGAAGGTGAAGCAAGTGCCACCTTAGCTGACCATCTTGAAGCGCAGTCGACGGCTAATGCGCAAGCGGTGACCTAATATGCCCACGTTACCTCTTTGGCTTGAGCCCGTTGAGCGGCTGCTTGATGCCGGTGGTGCCGTTTTAGTGGTGCTGGCATTCGTTGCCGTGCTGGTGTTTGGGATGGCAATTGAGCGCTGGTGGTATTACCGCTTTAGTTGGCGGCGTGCCCGTCGCCAACTGATTCGTCGCTGGGCGGCACGCAGTGATCACCGTAGCTGGAGTGCACGCACGCTACGCAATGTCTGGACAGAGGCGCTGGTTGCTAAGCTACGCCGCCCGTTGCCCTGGATCAAACTGCTTGTAGCGTTATGCCCACTGCTGGGCTTGCTGGGTACTGTCACCGGTATGATTACCGTGTTCGATAGCCTTTCTCTTAGTGATACTCATCAGGCGCGGGCCATGGCCGACGGTGTTGCCCGTGCCACGCTGCCCACGCTAACCGGCATGGCAATTGCTGTGGTGGGGTTGCTGTTTATTAGTCGTTTAGAGCACGTGATTCGTCGCGAAGACCAGCGGTTACACGACCGCTTAGCCCGTGCCTTGGAGGAGAATGATGCGTAGACGCCGTTCCATAGACACCACGGCTGATAGTAATGAAGTTAACCTAACGCCGATGCTGGACGTTGTCTTTATCATGCTGATCTTCTTTATTGTGACGACCAGCTTCATTAAAGAGAGCGGTGTTGAGATTGAACGCCCCGAAGCGGCAGCGGCAAGCCCGCGCCCCGATGCACAGGTGCTGATTGCTGTGACGCCGGAGGGGGCTGTTTGGGTCGATGGAAAGCCAGTCGATGTGCATCGTATCGGCCAGCAGGTTGCCGGCATGTTGAGTGATGATGGCTCCGTTGTTATCCAGGCCGACCGGGAATCCACGACTGGCTTGTTGATTGAAGTGATGGATCGCCTCAAGCAGGCGGGTGTTGACCAGATCGCCGTGGCAGCGAGCCGGAGTGCACCATGATTCGTCATGTCCTCTCGATACTGGGTGGCATTGCCTTAGCCGTTGGCTTGTTTTGGATGTTAGCGCTACTGGTGGCGCCACCGGAGCGCTCGCCTGAGACGCCGATCATGACCATGTCGATGACCATGATAGAAGCGCCAGAGATGGCGCCAGAGCAGGAGGCACCGCCGCCGGCGCCTTCAGAGGCAGCGCCAGTAACACCGCCGCCGATGCCTATGCCAGCGCCGGCACCTATCGCTGAGAGTGCGATTGCGCTACCTGAGGTAGAGCTTCCTGACGAGCCAGTGGAGCCGGTTGAGTTGGAGAGTGAGTTGCCAGAGCTGACTGAAATTACTCCCGAACCGACACCGCAGCCTGCGCCGAAGCCGTCTCCAAGACCTGCGCCGCAACCTGACCCTGCGCCACAGCCAGCAGAAACGGTAGCGCCTTCTCCTGCGCCTTCGACAGCGCAGCGAGAGGCCGCGCCAGTGGCAGAGCCTGCGCCATCGAATGAGCCTGTCAGTGTCGGGCAAGTTGCCCCGACCAGTCGCGTGAATCCTTCTTATCCGCCGCGTGCTCAGCGGCGGGGCATGGAGGGCTTTGTTGAGGTGGAGTTTGTTATTCGCCGAGATGGTAGTGTCGATAACGGCACAATTCGCGTCACGCGGGCGCAGCCGAGGCGAGTGTTTGAAGACGCAGCCCGCGAAGCGATCGCGCGCTGGCAGTTCGAACCCGGTCAGCAGCTTCGTCGCGCCACGCAGCGCATTGAGTTCCAGTTGAGATAGCCCGTTGAGATAGCTCGTTGAGTTAGTCCGTTGGAACAGCTCGTTGGAACAGCTCGTTGGAATAGTTCGTTGGAATAGTTCGTTGGAATAGTTCGTTGAAATGGTTTGTTGGAATGGTTCGTTGAGTCAGCCCATTGAAAATGCCAGTCGAGGAAAGAGTATGCAGCGTTGGGTGGGAATCGTCGTATTAAGCGCGCTAAGCGTCATGGCGCACGCGAACGAACCGCTGCCGGGTGACATTGTTCGCGATCTTAATGGGTTACAAAGCCAATTAGCTGAGCAGCCCAGAGGCGAGGCTGATAGCGATGTGCTCAACCGTATTACGCGCCATGCGCGATCCCAGGCAGCGCGCCTCGCTGGCGGCAATCGTGCGGACCAGTGGGCGAGTGCGCTCTATCATCAGCTCGCCGCGAGTGCGTTGGTGCGTCAAGGTGAGCACGTTGCGGCAGCTGATGAGTTAGCCAGCGCACGACAGCGCCCTAGCGTGCCTAGCAGCCAAATTCTGCGCTGGCTGCGTGATGAGGCGTCGCTGCGTCGCGCAGGTAACCAGCGTACAGAAGCCATCACGCTGTATGAACAGTGGCTAACCCAATCTCAGGGCAGTTCGCACTACGATGAATCAGCATGGCGACTGATTCGCTTATTGGCGGAAGTGGAGCGCTGGGATGACGCCGCTGAATGGCTGTTCCCGCTACTGCAAAAAGGTGGATTGACTGACGCGCAGCAGGCACTAACCACGGTGGTGTTACGCAATGCGGGACAAAACGAGCAAGCTCTCGGTTGGCTAGTGGGTGATTTGAATGCGCAGAGCGAGCCTGATGCTTGGCGTCAGGCGGCAGGGCTTGCCCAGCAAGCAGGCCAGGCTGGTGTGGCGGCTGGCGTGTGGGAGATGGCATGGCAGCTGGGGAAGTTCACCGCGACTGAAGATCGCTTAACGTTAATTCGTCTGCATTTAGCGGGTGGTACGCCAGCTAGGGCAGGCGAGCACTTGGAAGCGGCTATTCAAGAAGGTGTGTTGGAGCGTGATGAAGAAACGTTACGGCTGCTGGCGGGGGCGTGGCAGCAGGCTAGGCATGTTGATAAGGCGTTAAGCGCTTGGAGAGCGCTTGCTGAGAACACTCAGCAAGCGGAAGACTGGCGGCAGTATGGACAGCTGGCTTATCGCTGGGGGCAAGATGGTCAGGCCGAGGAAGCGCTTATCAAGGCGGCGAATCTTGGTGACGATCAGGCAGAGCAGTGGTTGGCGAATTTTGAAGAGTGAAGTGACAAGCTCTCGGTAAGGCGCCCCTCGAATAACGTAAGGGGCGTACGTGTGCTTGGCTTGTTTGTGCTTAGTCTGTCTGGGCAAGCGTCAGCGCAAAATCACTCCAGGTAGGAGCGTGATCGGAAGGCCGCTCCATGCCGCGCAGTTCATAATCGATGCCTGCGCCAGTGACGCATTCGGCAAGCGGTTTAGACACCAGGATGTAGTCAATGCGCAGGCCGCGTTTTGGCTCGCGGTCAAAACCTTTTGAGCGATAGTCAAACCAGCTGAACCACTCACTGTTATCTGGGTGGCACAGCCGATAGCTGTCGCTAAGGCCCCACGCTTTTATACCTTCAAGCCATTCTCGCTCGATAGGCTGAAAGCTGGCTTTGCCCTCGCGCAACCAGCGTTTGCGGCTCGGTTCACCAATGCCAATATCCTGATCTTCCGGCGATATGTTGAAATCCCCCATGATCGCCAGTTGCTCTTCAGGATGGTGCTGGTTTTGTAGCAGGCTTGCCAACTGCCGATAGAAGCGCGCTTTATGTGGGAATTTAGTTGGGTGTTCAACGTTTTCACCCTGGGGGAAGTAGCCATTCCAAACAGTGACCGGTTCACCATTATCGGCTAGTAACCGTACGCCAATCATCCGGCGTTGGGCGTCTTCCTCATCATCAGGGAAGCCATAAAATACCGCTTGGGGTTTTTGCCGACACATTAAGGCAACCCCGTAATGGCCTTTTTGACCGTAATAAAAAACGTGATAGCCCATGGCTTCAACGTCAGCCAGAGGAAACTCGCTGTCGTGTACTTTGGTTTCCTGTAGGCCAATGACGTCTGGCTGCTGCGTATCAATCAGCGCTTGAAGCTGATGAAGCCGTGCCCGAATGCCATTGATATTAAACGAGACCAAACGCATTACGAACGATCTCCTGAAGGGTTGTCTCCTTCTTTATCAGGATGGATGGCAATATTCTGTCCGTCTTGCTGGCGTGCCAGTTTACGCACGGCTTGAAGCTTGCGTTGTTGCTGCTTCTTAGCCACAAAGCGGCGTGAAGGAGCCACTTGGTCAGGGTTGTCATGGCGCCATTTTTTGTAATCTTTGCGGCGACCAGTGCGGATAGTTACCTTATCCGCTAGCGAACGAGTTTTTTTCTTACGCGTCATGTCGCGCTCCTTGGGTTAATTTATGCCTCATTCTAACAGGCAAGCGCACTCCTTCGACAGCAGGACGCGCTCTTATCGCCAACCCCTGGTACAATGCGCACTTCGTGATGCCTAACATCCACAGCAATGGACAGATACACAGCCTATGAGCGAGTCGGAACAGACCACAGCATCGGCCCAGAACCGCAAGCCTAAACGCCGCCGTCGGAAGCCGCGTCGTCGTCAATCGAACTGGGATCTTCGTCAGTTTCAGGTGCCCGCCGTTGCCGGCAAGTGGCGCTTCCATGACTTTGATTTGCCGCTGCCTTTAATGCGTGCCATTCATGCCCAAGGGTTTGAATACTGCACGCCTATTCAGTCAGAGGCACTGCGTCACACGTTGCTGGGTGGCGATATTGTCGGCAAGGCGCAGACAGGCACCGGAAAAACCGCCGCCTTTTTGATCTCGGTAATGGCTTATTTTCTGGAAGAGCCGACCCCTGATGGCCAAAAACAAGGCGCACCCCGTGCGTTGATTATTGCGCCTACCCGGGAGCTGGCACTGCAAATTGAAAAAGATGCTAAAGCGCTTGCTCGCTTCACGCAGCTCAATGTGGCCAGTGTTGTCGGCGGCATGGACTATCAAAAGCAGCGCGACAGCTTGGGTAAGAAGATCGATATTCTGGTGGCAACACCCGGTCGCTTACTGGATTTCCACCAGAAGCGCGATATCGACCTTTCCGAAGTTGAAGTGTTGGTATTGGATGAAGCGGATCGCATGCTTTCCATGGGCTTTATTCCCGATGTGAAGCGCATCATTCGCTATACGCCTAAAAAAGAGGAGCGCCAGACGTTTCTGTTCTCGGCAACCTTTACCGACGATATCTTGAACCTAGCGAGTCAATGGACGCTCGATCCTGCTCATGTAGAGATTGAAGTCACCGTTGAGAACCAGGCAGATATCGATCAGCGCGTTTATCTAGTCTCTGATGACGATAAGCAGCGACTGTTGGTGAATTTGCTGACGCAGGAGAGCTTCGAGCGCGTGATGGTGTTTGGTAACCGTCGTGATCTTGTGCGCAAGCTAGATGATTTGCTGAAAAAAGCAGGCGTCAGTGTCGCTATGCTGTCTGGCGATGTGCCGCAAAATCAGCGCATCAAAACCTTGGAAAGCTTCCGTGAGGGAGAAATCCAAGTGCTGGTGGCAACTGATGTCGCAGGGCGTGGCATTCATATTGAAGATGTCAGCCACGTGATCAACTACACGTTGCCGGAAGATCCAGAAGATTACGTTCATCGCATTGGACGTACCGGTCGTGCGGGTGCCAAAGGTGTCTCGATTAGTTTTGTTGGCGAAGAAGATGCGTTCTCGCTACCAGAGATTGAGCGCTACATTAACGGTAAGTTGCCCTGCGAACATCCGCCGGAAGGCATGCTGTAACGCGCATGCTCGATAATGCGCTGAAAAGCGATATTCAAGACGCCTATCGTCGCGTGGTGGAGAAGCTTGAGCTGACACCACGCTACGGCCAGCGTCTGATGATCGCAGAAATCGCCCGTACGCTAGGTGGCATTGAGCAGGATAGCGAAGGCAAGCGCACAAACGATAATCATGTATGTGTGCTGGAAGCGGGTACCGGAACCGGTAAAACGCTTGCCTATCTGATTGCCGCACTGCCGATTGCTAAGGCGCAGGGAAAGCGATTGATTGTTTCCACCGCGACGGTGGCGCTGCAGGAGCAGGTGCTTAATCAGGACTTGCCTTCGCTTGCCAGTCATAGCGGTATTGCCTTTCGTTACGCCTTGGCAAAAGGGCGCGGCAGGTACGTATGTGTTGCGCGCCTTGATCAGGCGTTAGAAGGCTCTGAGCCAAACCCAACACTGTCGCTGTTTGAGCAGTCACTTCAATCCCACAGTAGTGACTTTTCCCTATTAGCCACGGATCTGGCCGAAGCTTACGGAAAAGGTGAATGGGCAGGTGATCGCGATACGTGGTCGGCGTCAATCGACGACGGTCATTGGCGACAGCTAACGGTGGATCATCGTCAGTGCACCGGGCGTCGTTGTGGTCATTTCGGTGCCTGTGCCTTTTTCCGTTCCCGGCGTGATCTGGAAGATGCCGATATAATCGTGGCCAACCATGACTTGGTTCTTGCTGACCTAGCACTGGGTGGTGGGGCGATTCTACCCGATCCCGCTGACTGCATTTTTGTCTTTGATGAAGGCCACCACCTGCCGGATAAGGCACTTTCCCACTTTGCCCATCGCTTTGCGGTGCATGGCTGCCTGCGGTGGTTAAAAACACTGAAAAGCAGTCTAACCGATCTGCACCAAGGGTTAGCAGTTCAGCCGACGATTGCGCGTTTGCTCGCTGGGCTTCCTGAGCTGCTGCATAGCTTAGAGCCTGCTTTGGGCGATGTGTTTAGCATGGGGCATCAGCTGGCTGGGCGGGAAAACGGCTTGTCGGATGAAGAAGCTAATCATCAACTTCGTTTTGAAAAGGGTCAGGTACCAGAAGCGCTTCGCGAACAAGCTCAGCAACTACTGGTTATGTTCGCCACGCTGTCACGCAGTCTGGAGAGCATTAGCGATATCCTGCGCGAAAGCCTCGACCCTGATAAGCAAACAGGCTTGGATAGGGATCAAGCCGACACGTGGTTACCGCTGATTGCACTGCTGCATGGGCGTTCGCTCGATGCTCATTCACTATGGCAAGCATTCAGTGAGCAGGATGCTGCCAATGCGCCGCCCAGTGCTCGTTGGATTACGCTTAGTCGTGTGGCGGGAGAGCCGGAAATTGAGTTTTCGGCAAGCCCCGTATCCGCGGCGCATACCCTCGCGAAACATTTGTGGGGGCGCTGCCATGGCGCGGTCGTAACGTCAGCAACACTTACCGCGCTGGGGCGTTTTGAGCGAATCCAAGAGCGTGCTGGGCTAGCAAACCGCTATCGCTATCAGGCGTTGCCGAGCCCCTTTGATTACGCCAATGCCATTCTGCGCGTACCTAAGGAGGCGACCGATCCCAGTGATCGTGATGCCCATGAAAGCGCCATTGTTAATTTCGTGACCCAACTGGGAGACGACGAAGCTGCACTGGTGCTGTTTTCTTCCCGGGCGCAGTTGCGAGCAGTGGAAAAAGCCTTGCCTGCGGCGGCTAAGGGGCGCGTGTTAGCGCAGGATGCATTACCCAAGCATGAATTGCTTGAGCGTCATCGCGCGGCTGTCGACGATGGCAATGGGAGCATCATTTTTGGCTTGGCTAGTTTTGCTGAAGGTATCGACTTGCCTGGCGACTACCTCACCCATGTGGTGATTACCCGACTGCCATTTGCAGTGCCAGATGATCCTGTGGGGGCTACGCTTGCCGAATGGATTGAAAGCCAGGGCGGTAACCCGTTTATGCGGATTAGCGTTCCAGATGCGTCAATCAAGCTAGTGCAGGCCTGTGGGCGATTGATCCGTAAGGAGAGCGACCGCGGTGTCATCACGCTGTTGGACCGCCGGGTGATTACGCGTCGATATGGCCAGGCGTTGCTAGATGCACTGCCGCCGTTCAAACGAGAGATCATGCCGTAATAAAAGGTAGTATTAAAAGGCAGCAATAAAAACGCCCCGCTAAGGCGAATTACCTTGCGGGGCGCTTATGGTTGCTAGCCGTTTTTTACTGTGCGATGCGCTGGGCGAGCACTGGCGCAAGCTTGTCGTTCATGCGGGTAAAGGTCTCAACCGTTGTGTCCCAATCAATGCAGGCGTCGGTGATGGAAACGCCATAGGTTAGCTGGCTAAGGTCGGCAGGAACTTTCTGGTTGCCCCAGCCAATATTTGACTCGACCATCAGGCCAATAATGGACCTGTTGCCTTCTAGGATTTGGTTGGTGACGTTTTCGAGCACCAGCGGCTGTAGGCCAGCATCTTTGTTAGAGTTAGCGTGAGAGCAGTCGATCATAATGTTGGCTGAAAGATCAGCTTTCTTAAGCTCTTTTTCTGCCAGAGCAACGCTGACGCTATCGTAATTTGGCTTGCCATTACCACCGCGCAACACGACGTGGCCGTAAGCGTTACCCCGTGTACGGATAATGGCAACTTGGCCTGCGTTGTTGATACCCAGGAAGTTATGCGGGCTGGCAACAGACTGCAGGGCATTAATAGCGACGTCGAGGCTGCCGTCGGTGCCGTTTTTGAAGCCGACGGGGCAGGAGAGCCCTGATGCCATTTCACGATGGGTTTGCGATTCTGTGGTGCGTGCGCCGATTGCAGACCAGCTAATGCAGTCTTGCATATACTGGGGGGAGATCGGGTCTAACGCTTCCGTTGCGAGCGGCAGGCCAAGCTCAGCCAGATCGACAAGTAGCTTGCGCGCGATATGGAGGCCTTCATCAATTTCGAAAGAGTCGTTAAGATGAGGGTCGTTTATCAGCCCTTTCCAACCTACTGTGGTACGGGGTTTTTCGAAATAGACGCGCATGACAATGAACAGGCTGTCGCTCACTTGGTCTGCCAATTTACGCAGGCGGCGAGCATAGTCCAGTGCGGCATCGACATCATGGATGGAGCATGGACCTACAACGACGAGAAGCCGGTGATCTTTACCATCGAGGATGTTTTGGATGGTATGGCGACCCTCAATAACAGAGCGTTCCGCAGCTTCTGTTAGCGGAATAGTCTCTTTAAGGGCTTCGGGGGTGGTGAGAACATCCTGTGCAAGGACGTTAAGGTTACTAACCTGCTGATCTGACATCGTGCTACCTGTGCGTGCGCTATGGACTAAAAAGTGGCTCTACTATGGCGTGTCAGGCGGGTAAAAATCAATTGTTACGGAACTTGATCTAGACGAAAAGTGTCACGGTCAAGATTTTGTGGGGGCTGTGGGTCACGTTGAGAGGAATGAGGGGGGAGTGTGTGTAAGCGCTTGATGCCCCGCTAAGAACGCGTAACACTAAGTACCACTGAATACTTTTTAACACTGAATGTGGTAGGCGAATCATTCATTATTATCTGTCATCATTAAGATTAACCAATGCCCAAGGGACACTATGCTGCTTGCTGTGAAGGCCCACATGAAAGGGCGAAGAGAAATAGCGCTCGGCGTGCGTCGCACGAGCGGGAGGGGGGTGTGAATGGGCACTCGTGAAACAGACCAGCAGTTGGTTGAACGTGCCCAAAAAGGTGATACACGCGCTTTCGATCTACTGGTCAAAAAATACCAGCACAAAATTATTGGATTGATCGGACGTTATGTTCACGATCACTCCGAAGTACAAGACGTGGCGCAAGAAGCCTTTATCAAAGCGTATCGAGCACTGGGGAAATTTCGCTCGGAGAGTGCGTTTTACACATGGATGTACCGTATCGCGATTAACACTGCCAAAAATCATTTAGTGTCTCGGGGGCGTAGGCCGCCCGGCAGTGATCTGGATATTGTCGATGCTGAAATGGTTGACCAGAGCGGACGGTTGGCTGACGCTGAGTCGCCAGAGGCATCGATTGCTCGGGATCAGTTGGAAGCAGCCGTTTACGAAGCCATCGAAAATCTGCCAGATGATTTACGCACAGCGATCACGCTGCGTGAACTGGATGGTCTTGCGTATGAGGATATTGCCCAAGTGATGCAATGCCCCGTAGGAACCGTGCGTTCGCGTATTTTTCGCGCCCGTGAGGCGGTTGATGAGCATATACGCCCATTAGTGACAACGGCCCGGAACAGTCGTGATGAGTAAGGGACCGATAGGGGTAGGTTTAGAGCGCCAAATTCACATTTGATTACGTTTTTAGATTTTTTGTGAACTGTCTGGGAAGTGAAGCGTCATAGAACCTGACGATCTTAGTTGGGTCGAGTAAGCGCCAAGTGAACGTTCAATGTTCAGTAGTCAAATAGTTTAATCTGCTGATAATTAAGCGTTTAGGAATTGGCGATTTGAAACGAGGTCTTGGCCTGTGGAGTGGCTGTGGCGGTAAACACTGGGTAGCAGTGTCGCCGCAGCGCTTCTAATAACACAGTGTGAGGGTGTGAAGTATGAGTCATAACACACGGGAGTCGCTTTCAGCATTGATGGATAGCGAAAGTGATGAGCTTGAATTGCGCCGAGTGTTGAAGTCATTGCCTGACGATTCTGATGCGGCGGAGACATGGCGGCGCTACCATTTGGCGCGCAGCATGATGCAGCGTGAAAGAAATGTCGATGTGAGCATTGATCTTTCTGCTGGCATTATGGATCGATTGCGCGATGAACCTGCTCCAGCCCTTGAAGACGACACCGTGGTTATTCCCACTCGTTCTGGTGGACTTTCCTTTGCACGTGGTGCCGGGGTGGCGGCTGCCGTTTCACTGATGGTTATTACCGGGGTGCAGTTCTTTAACAACGGCAATACAACGTCTGGTAGCGCGCAGAATGCAGGCGATAGCATTGCTGCCCAGTCCGGCAGTGGTGTGCAGGTGCAGCCTGTTAATCTTGCAGCTTCTCAACCCGCTTCCATGACGCCATCAGAAATGCCGATGTTTGAACAAACGCCGTTTCGTGTGAATGGTCAGTCTGGACAAGGCGGCTTTATGAATGTCAGCGACGCTGGGTTCTCAACACCCCATGCGCCCCAGGGGGATATGGCCCAGCAGACACTGGCTATTGATGCTGACCAAATTCGCCTGCTTAAGACGTACCTTGAACAGCACGCGCAAGGTGCTGCCGGTGGAAGTGGTGATAGCTGGATGCCATTAATGCGCTCTTCTTCAGTAACGGAGCCTTTAGGACAACGTTAATATTAGGTGCGTTGGCCAACTTTTTTAACCAAGTGAGGGCCCGCGTGGCTGGAAACGTGATAGGTAAATATCTTTACGGGAGAGGTAGGCTTGCAGTTGGCCTGTGCGTATTGAGCACCTGTTTACTGCCTCTCCATTTGAAAGCTGATAGCTACCCATCGCTTTCCTGCGCAGATGCTCCTAGCCAAGCCCCTTTCACTACTGCTCATGAGTGGCTAGTGGCTAGTGTCTATGCTGGGCATTGCTTTGAGTTTCAAGCGCGTGCGGTTTCTATTGATGCAATAGGGGTTAGAACACTGGCGCTCTCCCATCGCATTCGAGATGGCATTCGCCAACAAGTTGTGCAACATCTGGACGGCCCGTCCGTTAGCGTTGAACGCCGTTCCATTGCTGGGCATTTAGCTTGGTTTCCAGCTGGCGAGTCTGACTCAGTATCTGCACCAGAGGCATGGGCAGAGCATGTCGCCGAGTACTATGACATAACGCTTCAGGATAAAACACGAGTAGCCGAGCGTGATGCTGTAGAGCTTCGCTTTTCGCCTATCGATAGTCAGCGATATCAACATACTTGGTGGATCGATCAAGCGACAGGGCTATTGCTTAAGCATGTGCTTAGCGATGCTCAAGGCCGTGTCCTTGAAACTTTTCAGGTCACCCAGCTTCACTCTCCTACCGCCTATAGTGGTGAAGTGCCCAGACCCAGCGATGAGCAGATGCTTGACCAACCTTGGCAAGTAACTTGGCTGCCTGAAGGATTTGTCGAGCAGCCCTTGGAGCCAGGGCAGCAAAGCGGCCAGCGTGTGTATAGCGACGGGTTAGCGGCGGTGAGCGTGTTTGTGTCGCCCGCCAGTCAGCCAGCGTTGGAGCAAGGTCTTCATCGAGTCGGTGTATCTAACGCTGCTGTGTCGTTGATTGATGTCAGAGATCAGAGCTGGCAATTAGTGGGCATCGGCGAGCTGCCCGTTGAATTGTTGCAGCGCATTGTTCAGTCAGTGCAATTTGAATAACCAGGTACATCGTTGTGAACACTACAGATTGCAATGCTATCGTACGTTCAGGCACCGTCATTGCTCACTCTGGAGCAGGATTAGTGGTCGATGTGTCGAGCAGTGTCGCTTGTCAGCAGTGTGCTGAAGGGCGTGGATGTGGCGCAGGGTTGTTAGCTCGCCGTCAACCACGCACCGTCATTGATCCGGGCGGTTTGCCCTCGCAATATTCAAGCCTTTATCCAATAGGTAGCTCAGTTTCGTTCACCGTTACTAAGAGTGATGTCAATATTCTGGCGCTGCTCGTTTATGGATTACCACTCCTATTTGCCATCATCATTTCTGGTACGGCGTCAGGAATGGGGGCGAGTGATGGGGTTTGTGCGATGCTATTTTTTAGTACCTTAATTGGCGCTGTCGTCATCCTGAAATATCTACTGCGCGGACGAGTGGAACGCTTCCGCCCGCGTCTGGTCAGTTAATACTCCTGTAACTCGCTGAGAGTTGCACTCCCTTGTGTTTAGTACGTAGTTAGTACTTTTGCTTGATTAGGAGCTGTTGCATGAAGCGCTTGGTTTTTCCTTCCGCACTTTGGTTGTGCTTTATTGTATTTTTGTTCGTTGGGCAGAATGCCCACGCGCAGAACTTGCCAGACTTTACCAAATTGGTAGAAGACGCTGCCCCTGGTGTGGTCAATATCTCTACTAGCAGGACGATTCAACGTAGCTCTGGGCCTTCTATTCAAGGGTTCGGTGGCCAGGATATCCCTGAAATATTCCGCCACTTTTTTGGCGATAGTTTTCCTACGCCTCCCCCTAGTCGAGGGCCGAACCGCAGTGAAGAGCGCCAGTCACTTGGTTCTGGTTTCGTCATTAGTGCGGATGGTTACGTGCTGACGAACGCTCACGTGGTTCAAGATGCTGATGAAATTCTTGTGCGATTAAACGATCGTCGAGAACTCACCGCAGAGCTAGTGGGTAGCGATACGCAAACAGATGTTGCGCTACTGAAGGTGGATGCCAACAATTTGCCAGTGCTTGATCTGGGCGACTCCGATGAATTAAAAGTCGGTGAGTGGGTGGCTGCCATAGGCTCACCCTTTGGTTTTGACCACTCTGTATCTGCTGGCATTGTGAGTGCTATTAACCGCACGCTGCCTCGTGATGTTTATGTACCCTTTATCCAAACCGACGTTGCTATTAATCCAGGTAATTCCGGTGGCCCCTTATTTAACCTTGAAGGGGAAGTCGTCGGTATTAACTCACAAATACTGACGCGTAGCGGTGGCTTCATGGGGCTCTCTTTTGCTATTCCCATTAATGTCGCCATGGACGTGGCTGACCAACTACGTGAAGACGGACATGTGAATCGTGGGTGGTTGGGCGTAATGATTCAGCCTGTGTCTCGTGATCTTGCTGAGTCGTTTGGCATGGAGGAAGCCATTGGAGCGCTGATTGCTGACCTCGATCCGGATGGGCCCGCGGCGCAAGGTGGTCTTCAAGCAGGGGATGTCATTATTGCGGTGAACGGTGAAGAGGTTGATCGTTCCAGCACGTTACCGCGTCTGATTGGTCGCGTTGCTCCTGGCAGTGATGTGGATTTAACACTGATGCGCGATGGCGAAGAGGTGACCGAAACGCTTGAACTGGGTAGCTGGCCTGATTCAGAAGCTGGTCATAGCGATAGTTCGAGCAGCAATAATCAGGTTCGTCTGGGTGTGGCCGTGGTAGAAGTTGATGAGGCAACCCGTGAGCGCCTAAATATTGGTGGTGGCGTGGAAGTGCGTCAGGTTGACCCCGACAGTGTTGCCTCGCAAGCGGGGCTGCGTGTGGGCGATATATTAGTCAGCATTGACCATCGCAGCGTTGCTTCGGCAGATGAGCTGTTGAGAATTGTTGAAGAACTGCCAGATGATCGCGCAATTCCATTGCGCTTGTATCGAGATGGACGCTCGCTATTTGTGGCTTTACGTCTAGAGTAATCCACTGATTGTCTCTCCAGTCCGGCGGTTCTCGCCGGACTGCTGTTCCTATCCCGCGCATATCGCTACAATAGCGCTTATCTTTTTGACGAACATTGGCAAAGTAGTCGTGCGGCAACCTTTATTGCCTGCGCATATTGGCTCTATAAAGCCAGCTACACCTTGCACACCCATAAGGCAGAACACACTCGATGTCTCAAGACGTTTCCAGCGGAAAGCTCAAGCACATACGCAACTTCTCCATCATTGCGCATATCGACGACTAACTCCCGGCAACTGCCAGCAAACACCCGCCAAGACCTCCCGCCTAAGCACTAATACTCAAGCCATTAAAAGCAATCATCAGCAATCGATAGCAAGCAAAAGAAATAAGCAGCTACTGGAAATATGTACTTGCCCGTGTACATAATCGCCCCTCGATAAAAATATGCTGGGGAGCATGTACACATGGCGTTAACTGACGCATGGCTAAAGTCTGTCTATAAAAAGCCGCGTGAACGATCAATAGAGAAAGCCGACCGCGATGGAATGGGGGCGCGGGTTACGCCAGCGGGCAAGGTGGTTTTTCAATTACGCTTCCGCTATCAGGGAAAAGCCGCTCGAATGGATCTTGGCTCCTATCCCGCCATGTCACTCAAAGAAGCTCGCGACGAAGCGATCAAAAGGCGAGGGCAGCTTGAGCAGGGGTATGATCCAAGAACACAAAAGCGCGTGGAGCAAGCCGCTATTGCCACGGCCCACACAAATGAAACCCTGGTTCGTGAGTGGTACACGCGATATTGCGAGCCTAACAAAGTTGGGGCTACTGACATTCTCCGCTCATTCGAGCTTCACGTTTTCCCCAAAATAGGGTCGCTGCCCGCCGACGAAACCGGCCTTCGCCAATGGATGGATTTGCTAGAGCGGCTGGCTGAACACAAGCCGAGGATTGCCGAGCGCGTGCTTGCCAACATGAAGCAGGCTCATAAGTGGGGGGTGAGGCGAGGCCTGATAGATAACCAGCCAATCGCCGCCATCAGCGCCAAGACTGACCTATACGTTAACCGCATGAGAGAGTCTGGCAGGGCGTTAAGCGATGATGAGATAAAGACGTTATGGCAAGCAATGGAGCGCTCACGTATGCCCAGGCGATCCCAGATATTCGTTAAGCTGGTGCTGCTCTATGGATGCCGACCAGGGGAGCTAATGCGTGCTGAAAAAGGAGAGTTCGATCTAAAGGAGGGAGTTTGGACCATACCACCAGAGCGGCATAAGACGGGCAGGAAAACGGGCAGGGCGCTCAAGCGGCCAATCATTGATGAAGTGGCGCCATTGGTAAGCGAGGCAATGAGACTATCGCACAGCGGCGTGCTTCTCTTTAGCGCCGAAGCGTCAGATAAGCCGATGCACCAAAGCTCTACGCTGAGCTATCCTAAGAACATTATGAGAGTGGCTGAAAAACAGCTTGGCCAGCCGATGCAGCACTGGTCGATGTACGACCTTCGCAAGACGGCGCGCACTAACTGGTCAACGCTGGCAGAGCCTCATGTTTGCGAGCTAATGCTAGGCCACGTATTGCCTGGGGTCTGGCAGGTGTACGACCGACACGACTATCTTGAAGAGCAGGCCGACGCCTACCGGAAGTGGTACGCTCGGGTGATGGGGATTGTTAACGCCTAACGGCAGAGGAGGGGGGGATGCTCAATGTCAATAAAGAAGCCCTGCGGATTGATAGAGAATGCTTCGGCCGGAATATCGGCGCAGTCGATTACCGCAAAATGGCTTTCCGCCGGATACTTGTGCATTCCGAGCGCTTCCGCATGGCGCGATCTGAGTTAAACGAAGCCGCTAAAGGTGCCGCCGCATCTATGAGTGCATTCAACGACGCTGCACGGATGCTTAAAGTAAGCATGCCAACTAATATTGATGGGAATATACATTTCCCAGGCGAGGAGGTGTGATGGATATCAATATGCAGCGAGATCTTCAGGCGGAGCTTAACCGCTATTTTCAAGACGCCGCAGCGATGGGCTTTAGCCATGATCAGGCCCTTAGCACGCTCCACGAAATGCAAGATGACGCGACAATGAATCCGGCGTCTCGTTACGAGCTAGCGAGGCTAAAGCTATTGAAGGGGTGTGGTGCGTGACCATCGAAGCCACGATTGACCAATACCGCGCCACTAAAGACAAGATGGCCTCGATCATCGACCGGCATATGAACGAAGCGTTTGCGGAGATAAAGCAGGAGTTTGGCGTGGCGCCCACTAGCGTGAGCATTGATGTTATCGAGGAAGCCAACATTGGCGAGAAATACCCTAAAGGGCACTATGCTGGCTGTAGCGTAGGCTTAGGCGGGGAATGATCCGCTGCATCATAGCTGGTGGCCGCGACTTCAACGACTACCCGCTATTAAAGCGCAAGCTCGATGCGATCTTTGCGAATCAATCCGAGGTCGAGATAGTCAGCGGAGCGGCGAAGGGTGCTGATGCCCTGGGTGAACGTTACGCGCAAGAACGCGGCTGGCCAGTAAAGCGCTTTCCTGCTGACTGGGATTTAGGGAAAAGGGCGGGGCCGTTACGCAACGGGCAGATGGTAGCTTACGCGACACACCTCGTGGCATTCCCTGGCGGAAGGGGTACGGCGGATTGCATCAAGCAGGCCCAGCACGCAGGCCTGACAGTGCGTGTGATACGTGGACTATAAAGCGACGCTGTGGAGAAAAGCCCTGGAACGTAAGGGCTGGAAGCGTCTGGGTAAATACCGCTTGCCCAATGATTTGATAGATTTTCACATCATCCACCGCGGCAAACTGTACTCCGGCAGATGCATCGGCGCGCACCCCATAGGCGACACAACCCAACCGGGCAGCATCGCCTACGTGATTACGCGCCGAGACCTCATGACAGAAGGGGTGTGGCGGCTGTCGAGAGGCGGACAGATCGGAATGAACGTCCGCGATTTGCCGTATAACTGATCTACAGCATCGACGCCTGCCGCATGTAGTCATCAACATCGCCGTCTGTAATTTTCAGCGTCGAAGCAAACGCGATGAACGTCGGGTTGTCGCGCTCCCAGTATTGTGCTTTTTGCAGCCAGTTGCGCACGATTTTGCGCTGAACAACGTCCTCAATCTCGTCAATGGCCGCGTCCACGCGCTCATCAAGCCCTAGCCGTATTAGTTGCTCCATGCCCTGGCGGGCTGAGACAGAATGCGGCACGGGCAACGGTGACTCTGCGAGCATGCCAAACGCAAACGGCGGCGTGATTGTCGTTTCGTTGCCTTCCTCATCTACAACAGTTCGCGGCGTCAGATCGTGCACTGATGTATAAAGCGCCATTTTTTCCGCGTCGTTTTCAATAGCATCGAAGAGCCGCTGCGCTGTGCCAGTGCCAGTGTATGCGCCAGATGCCAACACAGTGATACGACTATCATCCGGCAGAGTTTTGCCGCGATAGTAGATCAGCGCTTTGCCATCGCTGGTTTTGACAGCGCCTTGCGGCATGGCGTCGTCGTCGTTAAATGAAGTGGTATCAGCGATATATAAAATGGCATCAATCATGACTGGCCTCCTGCTGTTAGGGCGTCTAGTTCGGCGACCGCAACTTGCGTCGGCAGATACCAAAAATCTTTCGCAGAGAACAGTTCCGCGCCCGCTAAAGAGGTATTAACAATATCTACCTGCGTTAATGACCCGATTGTATTAAAGGGCGCGGAAAAAGAAGAGACGTAAGAGACCCCATTGACTGATAGAGAAATGCCAGCAGCGTTGTATGAAACGGCTATCTTCCCAGAATCAGGGGCATCCCCTGCGGCAAAGAATGCTATATCCTGGGCGGCTGATCTCACAGCAACGCTAAGCGACCCATCTGATAATCTTTTGTATATCTGTATACGATTATCTGACGTACCGTCTGAAATCCTAATAATTACACCCTCGGTAGAGTCAGGACTGAGTGAAAAATCAATGTAGGCGGTTCCTTCCGTATCGCTAAACTCATTGCCCAGTGATCTGCTAATGTTGTCTGCAAGTCTTGCGACTGCAGTAGTTGTTGTTGGTATGTAAGAGGTTCTGTTTAACCCCTGCTCCATTTGCTGGGCTTCTACCTCTATCACAATGTCTTGCGAATGATTTGTTAATGATCTGATTATATTTACAGCCCCAGTACCATTTACATTATCTGTGCGCTCAATGTAGTCAAAGGCTCCATCGGAAGGCGGATTAACAAACTTGCTAAATCCTCCGTCAGCATTTGACATACTTATAGCCAGGGTGTTTTGCTGCCACCCCTCAAGGACTCTAACGCGCGCCGACGCAGTATAAGTGCCCGACAAAGAGGCATTGTAGTTAAATTGAACGCGACCCTCTTGACCGGCTAAAATTCTAATCCGCACTCGCTCGATGCCATTTATGACCTCGGTGCTTTCAATAGATATTGCGCCGATCAAGCTCCACTGGGACGAATCGTTTGTGTTTAGCAGTATATTAGTCCGGCCTTCTTCGGACAGGATGCCTAGCGGCTCACCCGTTTTTGGATCATAAGCATAGCGCGGCTCATCAATTGCGGCTGTGCGAATTTTTCCCGCTGCATCTATATATGTGCCAATGGTCGCGCGATCGATAGCCCACAGCGATGTGTCAGCAATATCATTAATACGCAGGCCGTCATACAAACGAAAGCGCTGGTTTGCAAAATCACTTAGTAGGGTGGCTTTATCTTTATACGGAGCTAAAACATTAACGCTGTAAGCCTCGATTAAAGACTGCGCAATTCCGATAGCGCTATCAACTTCAGCCTTAACTTCTACCCCGAATTTATTAATATTTTCTTGCAGAATGTTAATAGCTGTTTGGAAGTTATTCCACTTAAAAAGATAGTTTTGATCGTTTTCTTCCCACTTGTATTGTGAAAAGTCTACTGTAGGAAAGCTGGCCATGTTATACCTCGGCGAGTGATAGCTGGGATTGCCAGATGTTGCAAAAGCGTGCGCTGTGCCCATAATCGTTTTCGCGGCGCGCAATAAATGAGTGCTCTAGCTCTTTAATGCCGCCTTGCTCGGGATACACAGAAACGAAGATATCGCCCTGTTTACCGACTTTGACTAGATCAGTCGTTAGGCGTGTACGGTCACCGCCTTCGAGAAAGTTGAGGTCGATATTCAGCAATCGAGATTGCCCGTTAGCCGTGATTGTTCGCAGCGACCCACCCTCTGTGCGTACTTGTTCAGCATTTTCTTGCCACGTTAGCGAAAGACCGTATGACGGGTTTCTTTTAGGACTGAAGGCAAAACCGACGACTATTCGACCTACCTCTATATATCCGTCAGGGTTTCCGGCATCGCTAATCGTTACTCGATACTGATCGGCAAATTGAAGCTCCGGCCAGCGTACCGACTGCTCGGCCGGAAGGGCGTCGCTATAGGTCAATCCCCAGGGGTCTATACCTACACGCAAGTTCGGCGGCGTCACAAGATACGCTGTTGTCGTCATGCCACTGTCGTAAACGACGCTGCCGCCAGACAGCAGCTCCCAGCGAATCATTGCAGAAGGGCTGAGGTTATGGCGGTAAACAACAAGCCCATCAATGGGCTGCACGCTAGGCAGGGTGCCAGTGATAACCTGTGTTGCCGTGCTCGTTGACCGCCAGACGTAAGAGCGTCCGCTGCGCTGCGTGTACGCAATCGGCAGCGCCTGACTTGTTGCCGTGAGTGTCGCACTATCATGCAAGTTGTCGATGATCATGCGCATGTTCGGATAGTTCAAAACAGCACCCCCAGGTCAGTAATGCCCGCCGTCGGCGAGCGCGAAATAGAGATAACGCTGCCGATGCGGCCGTCTAGGCGAGGGTTTATGACGCTGAGCGCGTCAGAGACTTCGATGATGGGCAGAAAAGTCTCGATGCTGTACACGTCGCGGCGCTCTGAGTGTAGGGCCAGCAGGCGGTCACGCTCAGTTTCGGCGTCTGTTGCGTTGGATATTGGCGTGCTGATAGAGCGCTCTTCAGCCAGCGGATAGTCCGGCAGCGACTGAGTGCCGCGAACCTCGCTCCACTCGCGACGCAATCGGTCTGCTTGAACATCTCCCACGGTGCCCGCCACTTGCGATAACGTTGAGTAGTTGCGCCCCCAGCGCAGCGTTAGCGCTGACCAGGGCGCTTGTGTTTCTGTTAGCGATATCTGACCGTCGCGTATGTCGTCACCGACAAGCGTCACATCAGCGACGGTTGGTAGTGTTCGCTGCCGCACTACCAGCTCGCCAGTAGCGTTGAGATACCAATACGCACCGAGGCCGTCGCACAGATCGTTAAGCACCTGCGCCCCGGAGACCTCGCTGTTGTAGTAGAGGCCTACGGTATAAGCGGGCATATCAATATCGCCGACAGTAATGCCATATTGACCCGCTACCCACTGAGCGATGAGCGTAGGCGTGTTGTGCTGCTCTTCAATATCAACTGTCAGCGTCCCGACAATTCCCGCCGCAAGCTCGAATGAGCCGTTAGCTAAGTTGTCGGTGTGCGACACTGGATTGCCGTTGTCCTTAGGGGTCAGCGCTGTGACCGCAAGAAACGAGGCTTTAAATTCGTAGGGGCTGGCTGTGAGCAGGTACGCAGGCGCGTTAAAAACGCTGCCCAATGCGAGGGGTACCGGTCCCGCGTTATCGGGTAGCTGGCCAGTGTCAGTAACCTCGTCTAGCAGCGCGGACTGATCAATCATTTCAAACGATATTTCCCCGCGCGGCGAAGGCATAAGCCCGCCGTTAATACCACGCGCGAGCAGGCGAAAATCGTCGCGCGACCAGTCAGGTCCGCCAAGATATAAACGAATGCCGTGGCCACGCCATGCATCACCCGCCCAGTCTGTTATCTCTCCGTCGTCCGTTAATGTGATCTCTCCAAAACCGACGAGGCCGTCGATTCGTGTATCAATATCGACGGCCTCGCGCATTAAATCGTCATAGATGCGATTCGGGTCGCTGTCTGTCGGCCTGGATATGTAGGGCCGGGACGCGACATAGCGCGTCCCGCCTGCATGATCAAGCTCGCACAGCACAACCCTGGCCGCCGATGTGCTGGCTAGCCAGTTGTCGTACTCTTGGTCTGTCATGTGCGCACTCTCAGTTTGATATAGCTGTTGAGTCGATCAAGCTTGCGACCGTGCTCCTCACGCTGCCGATGAGCAGCCTTGCCGACGCCAACGACCGCTTCTTTCGTCTGCTCGGTGTTGCGGTTGCCAGTGCGTAACAGCTCAGCAATTTGCGCGCCCTGCATTTCAATAGTGCGCTGCATGTCACGCATGACTTGCGTTACATCGGTCTGATCGAGCAGCGGGAACTGAGGAACGGGAGGCGCAGACATGGTGACGGCAGGCGCTGGCATGCTTGCCATCGACATTGACGGGTCGCCAGCGGCTAGCTCACGCAGAGCGTTAGCAGGTCCAGCAGGCACAACCATCTCGTCTTTGTGTAGCTCAGCTATGTAGCCGTCAAAGCCGACATTCCAGAGGCCGTCTGCGTGCGAACCGTTGACCGAATTGGCGCCCAGAACTTGCTTAAACGCAGTTGCAATCGAGCGCGCGCCATCACCGTTTTGAGGAGCTGCGAGAGATACACCGATGCCCGTACCGCTTGGGCTGAATTCTCGACGCATCTCTTTTGCTGTGTGATAGCCAAAGGATTTAACTGCATCGACGTTTTGGTGATGCGACATCGAGACGCGAAGCCCCCAGGAAGGGGAGCCAGCGCGGTAGAAGAAGTCTTCAATGGTTTTAATTGACCCCTCGGCATCCATCGTCGAGCGATGCATCGCTTCTAATTTACTGATAACACCGTCGCCGTTTTTATCGAGTTCGCTGAAAATGTTTTTCAGCTGCTCGTCGGTCGCCATGCCATCGAAGACCTTGCCGAACTCGTTGTAGTCGATAAGCCCACTAGCATCTAAATCGATGCTGTTAAACATCGGCTCAAGCGCCCCAGCGATGCCGTCCGTCAGTCCAGCGACACGCGCGGCGGTATTTTCCTCCGCCGATATGATGCCGTCGCCGTTGGTGTCTACTTGGCGGATCAGCTGATCGATTACGTCATTTGACGCAATCGGCGAGAGCGCTGAGCGCACTTGCTGAGCTGTTAGCGTCTTAGTGCGCAAGTCCTGCATCTGATTGCGCAGCACTGTTGTTAGACGTGCGTCAGTCGGCATTCCTGCAATAACGACGCTTTCCAGCTTGTTGATTACATTGTCGTTATTAAGGTCTGCGCCTGCAAAGATGCCGCGAATAGCATCATTCGTGGCGATGCCTTTTAGCCCAGTTTGCAGCTCGCTGAGCGTAAGCAGCCCATCAACGTTTTTGTCTAGCTCGCCGAACGCTGGCAGCAGTGCATCTGTGATCCCTTGGGCCAGCCCACCGACACGCGCGGCTGTCAGCTCTTCGGCGCTTATGATCCCGTCGCCGTTTTTATCTACGCGCTTAATTAGCTGGGCAATATCCTCATCTGACGCAATTGGGGATAGCGCTTGCTTAACCTGCGCAGCCGTTAGAGTCTTGCTGCCCAGCGCGTCCATTTTGTTCTTCAGGACTGTGGTTAACACGGCGTCATTGGGCATCTCAGCGATGACGATGCTTTCGAGCTTATTGATCACGCCGTCATTATTGAGGTCCATGCCGTGCATCATCGCGCGCAGCGTTTCGTCTGTCGCAATGCCGCCAAGACCTGCTTTCAATTCTGCGAACGTCAGCAATCCGTCAACGTTGCTGTCTAGGTCGCTAAACGATTTAGACAGCGTTGACGTGATGCCGACACGCAGGTCACTGATAGAGGCATTGGTTAATTCCTGCTTGCTAATCAGGCCATCGCCGTTTTTATCGACCGCGCCGATCAATGCCCGCAACTCGGAATCAGTCGCTTTGCCAGCCAGCCCAGCTTTTAGCTCATCAAATGACAGCAGGCCATCAAGCGACGTATCAAGCGCGCCAAAGTCGGCAGATAAGCCGCTCAGCAGGCTATCAAAGCCGCCATTCCAGCCGCTTAGAAGAGCTGTGGTCTGGCCGTCGATGATGCCCTTGAACTCCTCAGCAAGGAACTGCTCGGGCGTTAGCTGGTCGGGCAGTTTTTCGAGCATGCCGGTAACGCGGTCAATCGTGCTGACCGTCTGCTCGCCGCTCGCGCTCCAGCCTTTCTGGGCTTCGATAAAGCGATCCGCGTACTGCGTGATGCTGCCAAGCGCTGCTTGATCGCCAGACAGAGCTTTAGCGTATTGCTCATCAAAAGCCGCTGATGCTGCTGCAAGCTGATCGCCAGGAGTGCCGAGGCCTGCGTCGGTACCGCGTAGGTTATCGACCCACTTGTCGATGCTGACGCCGAAAGACGCAAGTTGCTGCTGTGCACGCTGCCATGCGCTGGCCTCTTGTTCAATAGCACGAATGCGCTCTTGCTGGGCACGCTCTGCTTCCCGCTGGGCCTCTTTCTCATCCTCGATAGCCCAGATTCGCTTTTGAGTCGCGACAAGACCCGCTTCCTGCCAGCCTTGAATCTCTTTCAGCGCATCGATTTCTAGCTGACGTAGTGCGCCAGTATCGCCCTGTGCTTGAAGCAGCTGTCTGTTGAGCTGACCTTGCATGCGCAGTGCTTCTGACGCCGTATCAGCAGCGCTACCGGTGTCCTCGATGGCGGGCGTTAGTTGAGCAAACGCGCTCTCTAGTCTGAGCAACTCCACCTGCGCGGCGCGCCCTGCTTCAGTGCTTGTGTCTTGGGCCAGTACCAGTTCACGGAATTGCGCCGCATTTTCCGGCATGGCAAAGCCCAGCGCGGCAAACGCAGCGGTTACGTCATCCGTTTTTTGCGCAGTGCGTTCAGCTTCCGTGTAGTAGTTCTGGTAAAAGCTCGAATACATGGATTCGAGGCTTTGAACACCGCCCGCCATGGCGGCCATACCGTTAGCGACTTCATAGGAGTAGCCGCCGGTGGCGTTAAACTGGACACCAAGACGTTCAGACGCACCGGTTAGCAGGTCGTGTGCCTGCCGGGCGTTTTGCGCCTGAGCAATAATCTCCTCTGTGCTGCCGCTCAAGGTGCGAGCGAATGCGCCAAAGTCGCCGGACATCGCGCCGAAAGCGGCTTTTGTGCGATCCCCTAACTGCTCAGTAATGCCCGCCGCGTCGCTCGATTTTATGCGCATCTGCTGGATGGCATAGGTCATGGCTTCAACGTCTTTCGGGCTGAGCGCAGCCATCATGTCATCTGTTGCAGCGATTACTTCTAAATACTGGCGAGCATTATCGAAACTACCAAACGTCTCCTCTAATCTGTTCGTATTGCCACCGTGGAAACCGATATTCCCAAACGCCCCGGTCGCGCTAACGCCATGCTGGACGTCTTCAAAAATCGTGCGCGGATCCTGATTCGTGGTCATCAGGTCGAAGCTAGGGCCGCGTGATTTGCCACCGAAAAGGCCGGAAATTGCTTTCGTGATGCCGCCGCCTAGCAATGAATCAATGGCTAAGCCACCGGCAATCCAGGGCATCGCAGTGCTAATGCCAGCGGCAATGCTGCTTGCTAATCCGGCCTGCGCCACGCCGCCAGTGGTCGCCATGCCGTACAGACTGCCGGCCGATTGCGTTGCAGCTGCCCCCATAAAGCCGCCGCTTAGGGCGGTGCCGCTTGCTGCGGCTGGAGTGCTCAATCCCAATAGCGTCTTACCACCGCTAATTAGACTGCCTAGGCCGTCGCTCTTACCCATGCCTAGCAGCTGGCTAAAGCCGCCCTGCATTGGGCCGCTAGTACCCATACCCAGGCGCAAGCGAATTTCGTTTTTCCCCGCCGCTACGATCATCTCAGCGATTAGGGTTTCGAATGCATCACCAATGTTGTCAAACGAATCGAACGAGCCTTTGACGATATCTACTAAGGCATCATCGACCGAGTTACCGAAGCGCTCCCACTCGCGCGACATGTCCTTGGTTTCATCGGCGGTTTTCTTGGATAGTTCATCAGTATCCCGCTGCACTGCCTGAAACGACTCTTGCAACAGCCCCATCGCCTGCATGTACTGCTGGGTATTCATGCGGCCAGAGGCTAGGGCTAGGTTAAGGGCGCCCAAGTCCTGCGCATACTGACGAGCCTCGCGGCGATTCGGCTTGATGCGGTCTAGGAGGGATTCGTAGGCGTCGGCCAGGGTGTAGGTTTTGTCGGCTGCGTCTTCTGCGCTTTCTCCGTACTCATTGATTGCCCGAGTAGCTGCTTCGCTGGACCCGGAGATGAGTTCAAGTGCTTTTTCTAGCGCCATTTGCTGTGTGCGCATTTTCTCCACTTCTTCAGTGGAGTTCTGATTGGCGCGCGTATAGACCTCAACGGTGTCACCTAAATTTCTAAGGTCTGCACCTAGCGTACTGTGGGCGCGCGAAGATCTTCGGGCTGTCTCATTTAATGCTTCTTGAGCCCCATCCATGCTGGCAAGCTCTAATGTTACGGCGGCAAGCTGGGTGCGAATGGACGTCTCACCCATGCTTTGAAGCGATGAGGCTAGCTCGTTAGCGCGAAACTCCATGTTCTCTGCGCGTTCTGCTGTTTTGTCTAGTCGGTTGGCTAAAGCCCCAAGGGCGACTGTTGCAAGAACTGCAGCCCCAACAGGCCCGCCAACTAAGGTTAGCGCGCCTGATGCAGCTCGAGATGCGGTGGCTAAAGCCGTGCTCGCACCAGTTGCCGCCGCTGCCGCAGCGGTATATCGGCCCATAGCTGCGGTTGCTGCCGTGTCAGCTCTAGCCTTGTCCAGACTGGCCAACGCTGCTGTTCGCTTAGCCGATGCCTCGGCTGTCTGCGCCTGAGTAAGCCTACCGCTAGCTAAGGCTAGCTGGTTAGTCGCGGCGGTTTCAGCTGTCTGCAGCTGAGCTATACGCGCCTGCACCTGCATGCGACCAGCCGCAGTCGTTTGGGATTGTAGTCGCTGTGCAGCCAAGGTTCGCTCAGCTGCGAGTGTTGATTGAAGCGATTGGACACGCTGAAGGTCTTGCGCTATTGCGGCAGCATTTTGCGAAGCTCGCTGTGCGGCGATATTTGCCCGCGCTGCGGCCGAGCTCTGCTCTGCAGCAACTGATCGAGCCATCGTGGCGGTACGGCTAGCTTCAACAGCCTGATTTTCGGCAAGAGCTAACGTTTGGGCGCGCGTTACGGCCATGCTATGAATGGTGGCAGCAGTTCCCGCAGCCATTGCGCTCACAAATCGAGCTGTCATAACTCCAGCCGCTAAGGTGGCGGCATCGGCAAGATTGTCAAAGTTATCCGCTAGCAGTCTGACGCCATCACCAAGCGCATCTACTGTTGAGGTTATTTCACCGCTGTACTCTGCGATAATCTGAGAGGTAGATGATGAAATAATGGTTTCCAAGTCGGCAAACTCGCCACGAAGCGCGACCAACTGGTCGATCTCTACTTCTGACAGCGCCACCCCTAGACGCTCAGCCTCGTTAGCAACCTCTCTAAATCCAGCGCCGTTATCCTGCAACAGAGGAATAAGGCGAGTGGCGTCTGACGCTAATGACTCCATGTAGAACGTGGTTTCAGAAGCGGTTAGATTAGTTTGCTCTAGTGCGTTATAGATAGCCTGTAACGCTTCTGGGCCAGCCATGCGAGCCAGGGCATCAGCAGTTAGCCCTACCTTTGGTGCGATATTCTCAAAGAAGTCGGCAAATTCGCCCTGTCCTGTTTGCAGAAAATCCCCAACGCGGTCTTTTACATCCAGCATGATTTGAGCAAGTTGCTCTTGCTCGATACCGAAGGCGCGGCTAGCCATCGTCATTTTCTGAAAGGTGACCACATCGGCACCCGCCAAGCGGCTGAGGTTTTTGATCTCCCTTGCGGCATCCGATGACTGCCTGGCCATTAGGCCTAAAGCCGCCGCGCTTCCAGCAAGAGCACCGCTTGCACGCATAATCGTGTTACGCATTCGGTCGGCTTCAAGACCCACGTTGCTTACGCTGGACGCCGCTTCGTCGCCAGCCCTGTCAGTCAGCTCTAACCGATTCTGGAAGCGCTTTAGTTGCTGTTCAGCGCCTGTGCTATCAATCGCAATATGTAGCGTGCTGTTGTATGACATAAGCTTTCCTTCATGGCTCGGCAGGCGAGGGCGGGTAAAATTTAGGCATAAAAAAACCGCCACTGAGGGCGGTTTTAATTTTATTTATTTGTCTTTACATGGATTTACAAAACTTTGAACAAGACAAATATTGTGATTAGAAAAATGATAAATCCACCTATCGCTTTCCCTATATTGTCTGCGTTTTGGTTTCGTTTCTCAGTATCTTGAATAATTTTTTGGGTATTTGCTTCTACCTCGGCAGTAAGTGCGTCACTTTCTTGAGCGTACATCTCAAAAAAGCGCGCTTGCTCCTCAATAGTCATGCCTGCCGTATGCTGTTCGACCAAAATATCTTGCTGATCCAGTGAAAATTGATGGGCATTTTCGCCGCGATTAACAGCTTCAATTAATTCTTCGTGGTTTTTCTTAACAAGCTCCCTTACAGCTTGCCTACTGATAGATCGATCACTCATCCCCTTATCCCCATTAGTCACCTAATTTCACCTAATCCTAGCGCGTATTAGGGATAGAGGGTAGGGCGGGTGCATTGGAGCATTTTCCAATAGCGCATAAAAAGCCCGCCTAAGAGGCGGGTTTTTAGTGGCTGTCTCTCAGCAGAGTGCTTGGGCTCTTTGGATGATAGGGGTTATGGAGATTCGCGTCCCAGGAATATCTGGATTCCAGCGCCAAATAGAATTGATGCTCGTATAGCCTAGCTGGCTAGCCGTTCCATTGAGCTGGTATTCAAACTCGCCACGCACAAACACCAAAGCTCCTGCTTCACGGCACTCAATGCGGCCCTCGTCAACAGTGAATGGCCAGTTTTCCCCGAATTCGTCTTTTGTTACTAGTTCGCCAGCCAATATTTCATCCTCGCTATTCTTTACTTCTTGCTGATTGGCTTGCATTGCCTCTGGATTAACCATGTAGGCCACAAAGCCAAACACGACCAAAAATAAAAGCAACCCAACTCCAGTCTTGGCAATATTCTTAATCATCCTTCCCCCTTGTTATAGCTCAGCCAGCTTCTCATGTATCTTTCTCGCCTTGGACAAGCATGCTTTGGCCTCAGAGGCACTTACGGGGCGATTAAGGTGATAATCGGCTCTTATCCGGTCGCTAAAAAGCGTATCCATGGCGCGACCGATTGCTTGGTGCTTGTTCAGGAAGCCATTTATTACCTTAGTATGAGTGTTGCCCACTCCTGACAAGCTGAGCCTTTTATATTCATCCTGGGCCGGATGAAAAACCGAGTAATAAGAGCGGCCAATTGATGTTCTGTAGGCGACTTCGGTGTCGTTCTCTGAGTAAAGCTTATAAGCAAAATCAAGGATGTCTGACGACTGCATGGTTTACTCCGCCGGAACTGGGTTAATCACTATGCTGCTTACCACTTCAGGCGGTATTCCCGTGTAGTCGATATCGCAAAGATCCCAAAGTATGTCACCGAAGTCATCTGGATCTGCTGCAATCTCCAGTCGAAGTACAATCTTTTCTGGCTGCTCATCGTCTACGCACTGGTCAATCACAAGCGGACGCCGCTTGTCAGCCATGTATTTCTCAACATTTTTTAAAGACCGCGTGAAGAATTCCTGAATATCACGATCCTTCAAGCCGAGACGGTGAGCCCTATCAAGAGCTTCGTTAGCTAATTCCTGACCATTAACCATCATTATTTCTTCATCCTTGGCGTCTCTTATCTCGCGGGCCAGATTGAATGCACAAATTCCGGTGGCTATATAAATTCCAAAAGCCCGCTCTGACGCAGTTGTCACCCCGCCATTATCAACGGCGTAGCGGATAGCCTCATTAGCCACTTGAAACTCCAAAGCAGCCTTGGCGGCGCCCGCATACCTTAGTGCTGATGAAGGCCCGTATCCGCCTGATGCGCGCAACCACTTGCGCGCATCGTCGAATTTACCCCATATGCCGTAAAGGTATGCGTAGTCGATTGATTTTTCATACTCGTCTTTTAGCTTGGATATCTCTTTCTCAAGACGCATTAGTTTGTACGGATGAATTTCTTCATCGAGATCAATAATCTGCTGAAACCAAGCACTCACATGCTCGGATATAGGCTTAGGCCTAGGCAATTTTTCGCTCCCCAGCGATGAAATATATTTCCTCAGGATAGCGCGGATTAGGTCTAAGGGGTAGGGGAGAGTTGAGCGGGGTTTGGTGGGCTATTTAACCACTTCAAGTCCTTTGGTTTTCGCTGTTAAGCGCGCCTGGGTCTGATCAAATCCTTCTCCTGTATCCATGGAGACCATGAGCACATCCATCATCGAGTGCCCGTTTTTCTCCCTGTAGAAGTCCGATGCAGTGCTCATAGCCTCAACAGCTAGCATAGTTATGGCTTTATGGACTGCCTTTGTGTGCGGCCTATCCTTGAGCCATTCAAGATCGACGAAGTCCTCAGAAGCGCCCTGAAACCCAAAATGCTCAGCAATACTCACAGTCCAGTCTGAGCCGTGAAGGAATACATCGCCAGCATCAATCGAAGCATCCGCCCTGTCGGGCACAGCCCTGCGCTCCTCTATAGGGGCAAGAAGTATTTCAAGTACGTCACCAAGCTTGTGGGAAAGCCCATCCATTTCTAGCGCCTTGGATAAAGTAGCAGACAGCTTTGCTATGCTGATCGAAGCCGTAACAGGACTTTTACCATCACACAGCCAGTCAATCACGCTGTTTGTGTCTTCGAGGCAAAGGTTCATGCGGCCACTCCTTTCTTAGGCGGATAAAGCAAAGCTAGCTGCCCTTTGCCATCAACCATCTGAGAACAGCGCGCCTCGAAGTCTCTTAGGCTGGTGGAGGTATTGGCAATCAGCGTGACTTTAGAAATTTGGTCAGCCAGAGTGATAGATCCGCCTTCCGTTAGCCACTGATGAAGCTTGTCACCATTGCGCTTTCGAGAGTCGATCTCTGTAATCACATCGGCGGGCATAACCGCCTCATACACCCAGCGCCGAGTTAGCTTTCCGTAGATAGCTGGCGTTCCGCGAGAGTGCCCTAGGTAACGGGTATTGGTTATACGGGCCAGGGCGAGGTAATAGTCATCGCCAAATCGTAGCTCCCATTGGTTAGCGGCTGGCAGGACGAATGCCGAAAGCAGGTTTTCATGCTGACGAAATGTAGCGCCTTGTTCAATCAGGTGCTTGATATGCCGGTCGCAACGAACTGCAAAATCAACAGATAGCCAGCGCGCAAAAAAGACAGCTAAATCAGGATGTATCCAAGTTCCACCATTTCGGCCTCGCGCCGTGCGGACTAAATTACCAGATTCTCTGGTATTTAATTGGCGCGTGACAGCGGCCATGTAATCTTTGGTCTCGGGAAGGGCTAGCCAGTCATTGGGGCGCTTTCCGAAGTGCTTAGACGCTTCAGTGGCATTAATCCAGCCATCTTCAGTGAACGGAAAGGAATTGTCTTCGAAGTTCAGAGGAATAATATTGCTCATTTTGAATGCCTTCTATGGTGATAAGTCCACGTTCACACGGGTACAGGCAGCCCACAGAGCTTCGGCACTAACTGCCGACCCCGTAGACTTATCCCGTAGAACTCTGTGTTGGCGTCGTGTGAAGGACGCATACAAAAAAGCCGCCTGATTAGGCGGCTTGGTGTTGCTGTTTTGATTGGTGTAGTTCGCGGTAGGCGTCGTCCATCGCATCAATCACCGCTAGCAGCTCTTCGTCTTCACACGCCCAGCCAAGACGATCCGATAAATAAAGCATCTTGGTTGGCGGTATTTGAGCAATGCCACCCATGGATGCTGGGCGTTCACGGCAGCACAGCGAGAAAACCCGCATCCAGAAGTTAGTGCGGGCATCCGTTTCAGGCGGCTCGGGTTCTACGCCCAAAAAGATGCAGTCGTTGGTGTATTCTTTGACTGCATCTTCAAAGCTTACTCCTGGGCGGTGGAACTGCGCTTGCCAGCGGATGAGGTGGCTGGCTTTTTTGCCTCCTTCTCCACGTACTCTTGCTCAAAGCGAGCCATCTGGCGGGATTTTCGGCGAATCTCATTGAATAGCGGTTCGTCGTTCATCAGTAGCGTGGTGGCGTTCTCGATGCTGTAAGGCACGGTGCTGCCGTCTGCGGCTTCCATCTCTTCCCAATCGCGCAACACGCCCTCAGCCCATTCGCGGGCCGTGGCGCGTAGGCGCTCAAGAATCGGCACATCGCCATCCGGGTACTTCTTGTTCAGCTCTTTAGAGATGCGCTCGCTAGCTTCCAGATGAACAGTATTTCCGCTCTTGGCGATTTTGAAGCGACCGCCCTCAAAATCAGCCCATTCACCATCAGTGATCTTTGCTTGGTCGAAACGATTAAATTGATAAGCCATGATTACTACCTCTATCCGTTATGGGTGATTGTCCGTAATAAAAGAGGCCTCCCAGCCACGGACAAACAGCGGGGAGGCCAAAGCGGTTAGGGGGCGGGTACGGTGCGATCCACTTGCATCATGACGCCGTTGGCATCGCGGGCTGCGGTGATAGCAAGCTGCTGATCCAGGATGGTATCGAGACCGCCGCCAGGAAGGCTGCCAGACAGGAACAGTCGCGGCAGTGACTTCACGTAAGAGTAATCACCTTCGGAGAGTGTGAACCCCAGTGATACCGGCTCACTCAACAAGCCTTTACGCCAAAGCGCCATGGCTGCCGTAGAGTAGCGGAAGGTCACGTTGCCGGTAATGTCGAAGCTGCCGGGCTGGTGATGCTGGTAAAGGCTGCCAACGCATTGATCAGATTGGAAAGTGCCGTTGATCGTTACGTCGAACGCCTTCATGCACATGCCTGTAATCGGCGCGCCGTCCACCAGGATGGTGTGCATGTTGTTCGACGCATCCATGATGATCGTGTCTTCTGGCTCGTCGAAGGTGTCACCGGTCGGGTCGTACTCATCATCATGACCACGCGCCATGATGGTGACTTCGCCCGTCACCTTTTCGCCAGAGTTGGCAGTGATTTGCAGCTGACTTTCTGACGCATCGGACAGCAGTACATGAATATCTTCATCCATGTACGACTTGAGATAGTCCCAGCGCGTATCAGTGGTGCCGTTGGTGAGCGTGTCGGTCGTCCAAGTGCTACGCAGCACAGAGGACATGATCGAATCGAAATTGGCCGCGCTGAACTCAAACGAAACGCCTCCATTCGGGTTGATCATGATCGTCTTTTGATCACCGCGTGTTGCGTCGTCTCGAATTTCGTCAGAACGAACCGTGTCGTTTTCAACTGTGAGTGAGTCGCCGGTTGTGCGCAGAACCTGCCATGGGTCGCTTGACCCAGCCGGGCGGCGCGCAATGCGGACGCGAGAGCCACTTGCCATAGTTAATTACCTCGTGGTGGTGGAACAAAAAAACCGCCACGAAGGCGGTTGGTTGGTGCGGGGTAGGAGTGGGTTATCGGTTTTGCCAGAACTGAATGCGCCGATAGGCGTCTAGCACTTGGCCGTATCGGGCAAATAAGGCAGCGTTGCTCCGCATCTGCTCGGCGTGCATTTGCTTTTCTTCCGCATGCAATGCCTGCATTTCAGCCAATATTGATTTTTGCGCTTCAAGAAAATCAGCGTTTCGCTTTTGCTGCGCAGCTAGCCGCCGCTGAATACTGATCAGGATCCAGAAGTTAGCGCCTGCGCTTATAGCCAGCGCCACGGCGGCAAAGATCATTCCGGTAATCTCCATAATCACTCCATTAGTCAGCGTCGAAGTCGACAACAACGTTTCGGCGGTACCAGTCAGCCTCATCATCGACATTGACGACTGAGGCGGCTAGCGTGCTGATCTTCTGCTCCTGCCAATACTGGAAGTGCTCAGCAATGGAGTCGGCTATTGCTAGCGTTTCCAGCGCTGGGTTTTTGATCGACGTGGTTGTGGAATCAAAGACCGGCTCGGGGTAGTAAATCTCTGCAGTGATAATGCCGGGGATGCGGCGGCAGGGCTGGCTACCTACGCCCGCCGTGAATGCCTTCGACCAGATGATGTTGAAGCGCACCCACGGTGCCTTGGTTGGGCCGTCGCGGGCAGCGGATACGCTCTCGGGAATAATGGCGCCGTTAATCCACACCGGAACATCGGCGCGCCCCGGCCATTGGCCCATATGCCTAGCGAGCGCCTTTTGAATATCTGTATAGGTCATTAGCCGCCACCATATTTAGAGCGCAGAGCAGAGGCTGCCGCTGCATAAACGCCTTCGCCAGCCTGTTGCGACCAACCATCCTCGATGCGCTGCGCATAAGGTAGGTTTTGCTGTATGTATACGATGGTAAAAGGCGCATTCTCTGTCAGCAGTTTACGCACCTCGCGGTCATAGACCTGCTGATCAATGCTGCCCTTCGGCGCAGACGAGCCCGCTACAAGCTCAAAGGTCATGTCGCGGTCACCGATAGAGATGCGGTGGTTAGCCCGGTACGTGCCCTGATCAACTGGCGAGCCAAATTGGAGTAACTGCAGCGCCTCCGCTGCAATCTGATTGCGCAGCTTAAGGAACTTGTTTTCTATCTGGGGTATGAATGCCGATAACGGCATTGACCATCCGCCTCTAGCCATCACGACCCCCTTAGCGCCATTGTCCACGTAACGGATGCCGGATCTCGGCCGACGCTCTTAACCTTTAAGCCATTGATAACGTCATCGACCTCGGGTGCTGCGAGTTCGCCGGTAGGCTCGCCGTCAACGACTACCAATAGCTCGCTTTGAAGTACAGCCGATAGCTTTACGTCAGTGGCCAATATCTTTACACCATCGACCTCTTCGCGATTAAAGGAACCAAAAACGCCGCGACCTTTATAGCCGGTAGTCACAATAGGCGTTTCTCCGGTCTCCCAGTCATACTCACCCGCCGCAGTAGAGCGCACGCACTCAAAGGGCTTGATGGCGTCGGCTAGCTTGCCGTCGTAGGCTTTGGCCAGCTTGGAATTGAGCTTGTCTTGGATGTATCCCATCACAGATCCTCAAGGCTGGTAGTGGCCCCGCAGCCTCGGCAGAAAATACCGTCACGCAACACTAACCAAAGGTCATTGCCGCACGTACTGCATTGGTAGGTTTCCGCATCAGCCGGAAAGAAATTGCCGCTGAACTCGCCTTTGGATAGGCTACATGACGGGCACTCTAGGTTGCCGTGAGTATCGACAGGAGCGACAGCAAACCATTCATGCTGGCAGGCTAGACACTTGGCCTGCCCGCTGTTGTGGGGTCTATGGTCATCAAGACTGATTACTTTACCCATGTCATAACCTCGACAGAATGCGGACGCTAGAGCCAAAGGGGTTAAGCCAGGGGCGCAGCAGGTCGCGGATATAAAGCATATCGCCAGCCACAGCGCGGGCGCCGTCCTGATACTCCTCTTCGACCTCTACGCCTTCCGCTTTCACGCGCTCGCGCTTTAGATCCCCGCCTGAATCCGCATACAGCGTGCCAGCCGCTGCCATCTTGGCCAGATAAGCGCCTGCTCGGGTAATGCGCTCGTCGTCAACGTCGACTGGGATTCCTTTAGCCGTGAGCCAGTCGTTGGCTTGCAAAACCGCCAGCGGCTTGGCGGCTTCCTCGGCCCAGTCAGAGCCAAGAATCGTATCCACGTCTCCAACTGTCACATAGATAGTCATTTCGCTAGCTCCAGCTAATCGATGCGATGTTGCCGTTAAAGCCTTGCTTCACTGGCATGGGGAAAAGATGGGTTAATCGCTCAATGTCGCCGCGATCCATGCGTAGCTCTGGCAAATCGGCCGGCGTCTTGCGGACAATCACGCTCACGTTGTAGCCATAGGTTTTAACCATGGCTTGCGAGCAATCAAAGCCCGCCAGGATCAAGCTGTAGAGCAGCAGGCCTGCATTCCATAGCGTGAGGTGCCCGCCTACGATGTTCGGCTTCATGGGCGGCACGGTGACCGCCAGGATGCCGTCATCACTCAAGTCGGCGTAACACTTGCGCAGGAACTTACCCGGGTCGGGTTGATGCTCAAGCACATAGCTAGCCCAAATGGCGTCAAACTGGCCTACATCGGCCTCGCAGTAGTCGCCAATGATATCGGCCTCGCCTGTGTAAGCGATTGTGGTTACCTGCTTGCCAGCCTCGCGCATTACGCGGGCATGCTCGCCAGCACCAGAGCCAACGTCCAGCACGGTCGAGAAATCCATGCTCATCAACTTGTTAAAGGCTATCTCGGCATTCATTCATCACCGCCATGCTCAGCTTTGCTTAACTCGTCATATCGCTGTTCAAGGGTGGCGTCTTTGCTGCGTGAGCCAGGGCGCTTGCCGCTAAGCCGCTCGATCTCATCTAGCAGGAAGTCACGGCGGGATGGCTCGCTATCGTCCTGAGGCTCGCTTGCATCACCTAGGCTTTCAAAGCCTTCGCCGGTTAGCAGGTGGTCGATAATGAACGCTGCGCACTGTTCGGCCTCGCTGACCAGCCATTGCCCGTATGCCACGCGAGCGAAGTAGGCGCGGCGATCATCTAGGCTAGGCAGTTCCTCGCCAGACAGCTCAGCATAGGCGGCTGATAGGTCGCACACGACCGGAATGCCTGCCAAAAGAGCCTCATGGCCTGCGTTGCTGTTGTAGGTGACCACCAGCCGTGCGCCTTCAAGCGCTTCATTTAGCGTTCCTTGGTCGCGCTCGACGCCTTTCAGCTCAACGCCGCCACGCGGATGCGGGCGGTAGAGAATGTTATCAGCGCCGTAATGCTCGACCTGCTCTTTCAGCCATGCCTCGTGATTCACGCCAGCATGGGCAGCATCACCGGGCATTTGCCCAATGAGCAAAATATAACCCTTGGCATCGCCACCTTTTGCGGCAATTTCGAGACCAAGGGAATCAAAGCGGTCTGTTGGGCAGGGAAAAGGCGGCAACCGGTTAAGATTGCCAATGCCTACTTGCCAATGACCGCTATGGATTTCATCGCGGTTATTCACCCGATGCAGGTAGCCCCAATCGACTACCAGCGCCGGTTGATCGTAGGCCGCCACAATGCGACGACCTGCACGCATACCGCCCACCACCAGGAAATCACACGGCTCAATCTCGCCGCGCCAATAGCGCGGGTTGCGCATTTCAATGCGGTGACCCATGGCAGACAGAGCCCCGGCCAGTGCCGTTGCCAGCACTGACTGAGAGTAGATAAGAACTCGCATGATTTACCCCGAGAATGGTTTAGGAGCCAGAGCCAGAAGCGGACGCAGAACCGGAGCCAGAAGCATCGGCAGTGCTGATCAAGAAACCGGCAGTGTTCTTGTTGCTGGTGGCGTACTTGGTCCAGTTGGAGCCGGTACCGATGGCCGAGAGGTTCGGGTTTTCAGAGCCAGTCCAGCTATAGCCCATCAGGCCAACGTTAAACGTGCCCTCGGCGCGGAAGCCCATCGCCAAGTTCTCTTGGTTATCGATAGGGTAGGAGCGGAAGCCAGGCGCCTGAGATTCGGTGATGCTCACTGAGCCAGCCTGCAAGCCGAAGATGGTATCGGCAGGGCACATGTCGGTTACTAGGACCGGCTTGCCCATGGTGCCGGGCTGCCCGCCGTAGATCACCACATCAGTCTCACCGTAGATCTTGTCGGTGATGGATTGATCGACCAGATCAAAGTAGGTAGCGGAGTCCATGACCCAAATCGCCACACGACCAAAGCGGTCACCCAGTGTGCGCAGGCCGCGAGTCAGCACCTTCTTGCCGTCGACAGCGAAGGAGCCCGCTACGGACATATCGCTATTGGCGCTGATTGATCCTTCCAGGGCTGCCATGGCGTACTCGACACGACCGACCATAACGGCGTCAGCGTAGTCTTGACCGACCAGCATGGAGAACTCTTCGGGAGAGCGTGCGCGGCGCTTGAACGCTTCTTCAGTGGTTTCGTAAGGGCCGTACTTGAACGGCACCTTAATGTCGATCATCTCGTCAGAGCCGATCTTGGAGCCGGTCACGGTAGCGGTGGAGTTGACGTTACGGTGCGCGATAGAGCCACCGATTTTGTAGAAGGCGCGCTTGCGCATATCACCTTCGATCAGCTCAGAGTCGAGGACAATAGCGCCTTGGGAGGCAGTATTGAACACCTCGAATACTTCCTGAATGCGCTCCAGGTAAGCAGTCTGAGCCAGATCGTTGTAGATGATCATGTCAGAGTTAACAGTCGTTGCCATGGTTATAAATCCTTAAGCAGGGAGTCGTAGATAGGCTTGCTGGCCGTGCTTCTGGATGTAGGCGTGCTTCTGTTCAGCAGACATTGCAGAGCGCTTCTGCCCGCCGCCTTTGCCATCATTGCCAGGTGCTTGGCTGCCTTTCGGAGTAGGGAACCAGTGAGACGCACTATCGCGCATTGATTCCAGCCAGGTTTCAGGTGTTAGCGGCTTACCATTGGCATCAAGCCCAGCCGCTTCGGTCGGCACGACATTGCCTTCATCATCGACTTCAAACAGTTCTTTAGCGCGATACACCGCGTCAGTAACGGCAGTATCGACAACGCCCACCTTTGATGCGGCGCTGCGGATCTCGTCACTCAATACACGGGAGCGGAATTTGCCAGCAAACGTCTTGGCGGCCTCAGCCTCTTGCTGTGCCTGTGTGAGCTTGCTTTCAAAGTCCGAACGCATGCGCTCAGTGCGCTGATTAATAACTTCATCCATCTTGCCTTCAGCGATCAGCTTTGACTCTTCGTCTTGCTCTAGGCGGGAAAGCATTTCGCGGGTTTTTTCAGGATCAATGCCGTCATATTGCTTTTGCATCTCGCGTAGCTGACGGTCGCGATCCTTCTTCTCGCTGCGCTCTTTCTCTAGGGCTGACTTCAAGCCTGCTGGGTCTTCGTAACCATCAAGGTCTAAACGGAACTTACCGCCTTCGGCCTCAACGTACTGGTCACGCACTGTTTCAGGGATGTTGTCTAATGTGTCGACTTCAAAGGGTAATGCCATGAGATCAAACCTCTCGTTTGATTCGCCCGTCTCGGGCTGGTGGAAGCTGCCCGGCGTCTCACCGGAAAGCGGAAACAAAAAAAGCCGCCCGTAGGCAGCCAGATAAAGAAAACCCCGCTCGATGGCGGGGCTTGGTGAAGTGGTGATGCTTAGGTGCTAAAAAGCCCGCTCAGCGGCGGGCTCTAGTTTTTTTGGCGGCAATCTATATCAAGCTAACCAGGGATTTCCTGCTGGTAGCCCGTAAAGCGGCGTAATTCGTCACGCCATATCTCCATGGGATGGCTAGGCTTAGGATCAATATCAAGCGCAGCGGCTTCAGTGGCAAATTCAGCAAAACAGAAACCTTGCTCAATCAGCTTCTGCGTGATCTGAAGCTTCATTGGCATTTCGCCTTTGGCCATTTCATGCATCTCGTCATCATGGATATCAAATCTAACGATAGACACTATGCGCTCCTTTTTTATGCCTGCCCTAGCCACGCTATCAGCATATCACTCAAGCGCACCTAGTCGAATCTGTATGGCTAGACTCAACTCCCAATTCATTCGCATGATGATCAGGTCGTGAAAGGTAGCAATGCCCGCTTGTTGCCGCTGGAAGCATTGCCACCATGTGAGAAATTGTGCGTCGCAGGGTGTCATGCGGTTAGCATAACCTATGCGGCGTCAGCGAACAGCCTTTCAAACGTTTCACGGTCGCGGGCTCGAAGCTCGGCAATCGTCAGCTCTCCGCCAAGCGGGTCGCTGAACCGCTCAATTTTGTAGCCGCCTTTTTTGTAAAGCTGATAGCGCGTAGGGCCAAGCCATTCACGCTGCAAGCTAGCGGGCTGCCGTGCAAACCATTGCGGCCATTTAGTGCTTGCAGACACTTGGCCAATCATGTCGTCGGGACGCTGATCTTTAGGTATCTGGCTAACCGGCTTAAACGCTTTCACATAGGGCCGCTGGCCCATGATGTTAGCGCCGAAAGAGGGCGCCTGAACGGTACGGCATCGATAATGATAGGGCGGCCTAGGGTGATTGGTGCCCACCTTGTGGCGACGGCCATCGATGCCAGCGCAGTATTTGGTAACCCTAAAATCGATTGTGGCCACGTCAACCACTTCCTCGACGCCGAGCGCTTCATAAGTATTTTCGTACGCAACATTACTGACATGCCCGCGACTGGTGCGAACAAGGTTATCAATCTCGTTGCGCGTCCAGTTAAGCGCACCGTCCTTGTACTTGAGCGCTTTGGTGCCGCGTAGCGCTCGAATGATCTGCTGATTCGTCTGCCCGTTACTAATGCCTTGTCTGACCTGGCTGTAAACAATGTTACGGGTACGCCTTGGCACCTCATCAAACATATCTTCAACCATCTGGCCTAGCACTGGTTGCTGCATCGCAGATTCATACACGGCAGCAGCAGCGGGGGCGGCGGCTACCGCACCTGTAACGGCATCGGCAACCAAGCTGCGGGCAAAGCCAGCCTCATAACCGGCCAGCTCTTCTAGCGATTTAGCGTTCTCGGCAGTGACAGACTTTGCGAGCGATTCAGCCCACTTGTCTATCAGGTTGCGCAAGCCTTTCAAGCGGTCGGTCGTGTATCGACCACGACTGAATGCGGCCAGCTCAGCAGGCGTTAGGTTATCCAGGCGCTCAGCCAGCTTGGCGGCTAGCTCTGCCGCCAGCTCATCAAACTCGGCCACCATACGGTTAACTTGAGCGCTACTAGCACGGTGCAGCCATACCGTGTGCGTGGTGATAGCCTCGACCACGACTTCTTGGGCAATGCGCCGTGATTCGCGGTCGTTTGGCATTATGCATCCTCTAAGTCTGGCAGGCCGTCGCCGCCCTCGCGTAATGACTCAAGTTGAACGTCGGTTAATTCAGTCAGTCCGATTTTACGCAGTGCGTCATAAAGCACAGGCCGGGGCGCTTCGCCAGCCATCACGATATTGGCGACGATTTGCAGCATTGCTGAATCCACCTCGTCAGGCGTGAATTGCGGCACCACCTTAAACGTCACTAAATCGGGATTAATCCCCATCCAGTAAGCGACGTATTTAAGCGCCTGCTCCACAGCCTCAGCGCCCGTAACGCATGTAGAGTAGAGCGCGCTGTGCTGGTCGCTTTGCCGCGCCTTGCGCGCCTCGCCTGACTCATCAGAGCCTGCATCGATCACCTTGGCGCCTGATTCAGCAGCGGCGTTGCGCTGGTCTTGCATGGCCTCGCGCAGCTTCTCAATACCTGCGCCGGTGAACTCCAGGTAACCGGCCTGGGCATCCTTGGGCAGCATCCAGGCCGCCATCGGGCCAGTGACGCGGATATCGTCATCCTTATCCATGCCGCTGATCCAGGGCTGAGGGTGGCTCGTGTAATGTAAAGCTGCGAAGTAGTCCGCTGACAGCTGGTAATACTTCAACGCCGCCTTAGCCATTGTTTGCAGCGGTATCTCGTCAACGTCTGCGTTGTTGTCTGTGCTGCCTGCGAATACGGCCGGGATAAATCCAAGCGATGTCTCTTGACTGCCGCCGACTAGACCGGGGTATTCCTCGTCCTCGATAGCGGTGCCCGCTTCATTCAGCAGGCGTACACGGTAACGACCATCGACCAAATCCAGTACGCGGTAAGCATCTTCGTACTGCGGGTCAAACTCGTCGCTGGATTCTTTCAGCCGCTGCTCTTTGAATACTACCAGTGTTAAATCCTGACGCCCGCCAGTGTCCCGGGTCATCCAGTTGATAGCCGTCTCGGCGGTATACGTCGCGATGTAGGGGCTGCCTTCGTCGTCAAACTCAACCAGTAGCGGCTTGCGGCCTTTAGTGAGCAGGGCAGAGACAATGCGTAGGTAAAGCTGTTTGAGCCCGAAACCGTCGCTGGTAGCTTCATGCTCCAGCGTCTTCATGCGCTCCGGCAGTACAATCTCTGGCTCTTGGCGTGAAACAAGGCCCACCATCGTGCGCAGTGAGTCTTTCACCCATAGCGGATACTCTGCGCGACGCTTGTAGGCTTCGTAGAGCTGCTTAGCCTGATCAGCCGTTAACGGGCTGTTATCCGTTGCCGCTAGAGACTCGGCCTCAATCATGCCGCTGGTCTTGGGCAGGTAGGTAACGCCACCGCCGGAAATGGCACGCGGCCCGATAAGGGCGTCTTCCATTTCCTGCCATTCTTCGAGCATGGCGGCGTACTGTTCGTTTTGCGATGTGACCGCCATTATCCGAGGCCTCCTATGCGTTTCATGCCCGCCTTGGCGCGCTTATTCATTACGCGATAGCGCAACGTGTCGTAGTCGTGATCTTCTGCCGTGGTATCGATGTCATCGGGGTTTCGTTGATCCCTCGGCAATACCGGCAGATGAGCAATAATCTTGATGCAGTGCTCCATGAAGTAGAGCCCGGGGCTTTCTGGCTGGTCTTTAGCGGCCTCTTTTAAGCGCGTGCGGATCATCTCAAGGCCATTAACCCTAGAGCCGGGCTTCTTGTCTGATTCCGTCCAGCGCACGCCTTCGGCTTCCATCTTCTTGGCTACCGAGTCGCTTCCTGACTCATTGACGTTGCTAATCTGGTTGTCAGCAGGCCCGGGCTTGATGTTGGCAGGCAGCCATTCGCCAGCTGTCAGGGAAGACTCGCGCTCTTTGATGCCCTTGGCGATTTCAGGTGCGGAAAGCTTTAGCCCCTCATTCGGGCCTTTGGCTCCGTACCATTCATGGCAAACGACAATAGAGCCCTTGGGCGGGCAGAATATTGATCCATCTGGAAGCGCCACTTCACTGCCATCGCTCTCTGCAAACCAAAGTACCGAGAATGGGTGCGATGAACCCCAGTCAAAGCCACGGTCAACGTACCAAGTCGAAGGCACCTTGAAGCGGGGCGTAACATGGCGATTGGCATTCCATACGTCATCAAAGGCACCGCCTGAAACAATATTCCAATCACCGTCCTTCATTGCCTTTACCAGGGCTGGATTGCCAAGCCCTTCAAGGCGGTCAATATAATCGGGGTCGTTGTTCAGCAGAGTAGGATTGTCATCAAGGCGTGCCGGGATGTACTGCCTTAGCATGCCGCCTTCGGGTTTGGCGGTTTTGTGCATTTCCATTGGCTTGGCAGCATCGACAAAAGCATGCTTCACCCAGTTATGCCCAACGCCGCCCGGGTTGGTGCCTGAAATAGCGCGAGGTAGCATGCCCTTGTATTTCTCGGGAACCTCAAGCGCGCCCAGGCGAAGGCGTCCACGTAGGTAGCGATAAATACTTTCTGTGAAGTGGGTTAGCTCATCCACCAGTAGGACGTGTATCTCTGCCCCTTGGTACTTGAACTTGTCTTTCTCATGCTGGCAGTGGGCTAGGAAGATGCGCGACCCGTTCCAGAACTCAATGTAATGCTTGGAGCCGTTGTACTTTGCCCATCCCGTTTTCAGCCATGGCGATAGCATCTCAAAGAAGCCGCCCGGCCCATACAGGTGGTTCTTTTCAAGGTCGTCAGATAGGCGGCGGAAGATGTAGACCATCAGCCCGGGGATTTCAGCGCACCAGATAACCGCAGCGACGCGCATCAGGTGTGACTTACCACCACCAGCAGCGCCGCCATACAGTATTTCAGTGGCGATTGAGTCGAAGGCTTCCCCTTGTCGCTTATGCAGCTTCACATCAAGGGAGGCGTCTTCGCTCATTATTCTCTCGTTATGTTGATTACCGGTGCAGTGGTTTTTATCGTGCCCGAGTGCTCATGCTTTTCAGTCCACATAGCCAGGTGCTTACCAATAAGCTCAAGCGGGCCTTTCTTGTCAGCCAGCTTCACCTTGTGGACGTATTCGATTTCGGGCTCTTCGCCATCAGAGGTAGGCAGAAACTTAGTTACTACTTCGATGCTCTGGATGGCCGCTGCGGTGTCGTCATCTAGGTCGTGGATGCTCTTTAGCTGGCCGCCCGGAGTGAATAGCTTACGAATGTCAGAGAAGCCCATACGTACAAGCTGGGCGATAACCTCTTTAGCGGTCACCTCAGCATCTTGCGAGCGATTCTGTAGCCGCTCCTGAATCAAATTTCCGATGTCAACATTTGTCAGCAATCGCTGACCTTGCGATCTTGCCGTCTTCTCGCTGTACCCGGCTCGTATGGCCGCCTGCGTAGCATTGAAGTCGACAGTGTACTCATCAACAAAACGAGACTGCCGAGCTGTCAGCGCGACAGCCTCCGGGGCAGTCTTCTTCGTCATGGGGAATCTCCGTAAATCAATTTAAGATGCGACGCCACCAGCTGCGAATATCGCGCTTTACCAACTCATACCCTTTAGAGCGGCACTCATCGCACGGCTGCATCATTCCATTATGAAGCCACAGCACGGCGCTATTGGTTCTGCATACCGGGCAGCTGTAGTCGTGGGTCGCGACCATGAGGCTGTCGTGAATCCAGACATTCACATCTTTTGGAGTCACGCCATCAGGGTAATTCGGAAGGCCTTCACCATTGCAGTGATGAATGTGCTGCATAATCATTACCTTGATTAACTAGGCTGGGTTACTGTCATCCAATACAAAAAGGCTAGCGATGGCGCCAACAGTAAATCTGACAACATGAAAACAACGTCAGAGAATTCAGGCATCACTATCTCCTCAGTCAATACACATTAGAGAGCGCCCGTGACGGAACGCTCTTTGATATGTATCTACGCCTCAAAACGTCATAATGAAGCGCCATTCTGCTTCATGCTCACCGATGGCGTCTGTGGTGGTAGTAGCCTGATAGCGCGAAGACAACAATAATCCAGCGCAGCCGTAGCCACGCTGAAAGGCGTCTACTTAGTGTCAGCTTCGCGATAGAGACTTGCCTGTGTGCGTGTTCGCTCACTTTGCACCTCTCTCCATGCAGAAATGCCTTTATCTGCCGTGCGTGCCCCCACGTATCCACCAACACCAATTGTCATGATGTCCCATAGCCGCTCTGGCAAATCCAATTGCAGGCCGACGCCAAACATCGCCCCCAGGTATGGAGCCAACAGGTAGTTGTTCGCGATGATGGCCACGATCACGATCATAAGCAGGGGACGCCAGTTGCGCTGCAGCCAGCTTTCACCCTGCGCTTCAGCGAGGATCACTTGCATCTGCGCTTTGACGATGCTGTTTTCAGATTCGATAAGCTGTGACTGGATCTCTTGCTTGAGGCGATTGGCTTCGTCTTTATCCGTGACCGCTTTGTCGATAACGCTGAATAGGGGGCCGATGAGCGAGTTAAGGGCTTTGCTAATCAGGTTCATTTCTTCGCACCCCTCACGCGATCAGCCGCCGCCATTAACAACAGGTCAATACTGCGAGGCCCAGCCCAACCGCACACACCAGCAATAGCCGCCGCTGGCCAACCGTCGAGACCGAAATATACGTTCACCCCTGCAGCCATAGTGATCATTACGACCAGCGCAGGCGCATCAAGCCACAAGCGGCGCGTAAAGAATCGCTCACGCTCGCCGCTCTTAACTTCGTGCGCGATTTTAGCGAGTAGACCCATAACGACTGCTACCGACGTGCCTAACGCCAGTAGCACCTCCTGTATTAGTCCTGTGTTTCGCCATGGCATTAGGCGGCCCCTGTGTCAATTTCGGTGTACCAGTGTCCATCCCACTCTTCGGGAGTGTCAGCCCACATGTCGTGTAGCCCGTCTCGGTATGTGCGCCAATCAAAACAGGGGCATCCGCGCGACTCATGCCCTGGAAAGCCGTTGTGGCCCATGATAAGCGCCTCGGGATAGCGCTCATGCAGCTCGGTCAGCAGTGCGTCCAGTGCCGCCCACTGCGCCGCCGTGAAATTATCTTCTGGCGTCTTGCCGTCATCTTTAACGCCACCAGCCATACAAACGCCGATGTTGCCGGTGTTGTGGCCACCAACGTGAGCGCCCGTCATGTTTTCGGGGCGGCCTGTCTCTACGGTGCCATCTCGGCGAATAACATAGTGGTAGCCAACGTCACGCCAACCGCGCGCCAGATGCCATTGGCGAATATCATCCACGCCAATATCCATGCTGGCTGTAGTGGCAGCACAGTGAATGGTGATATATCGCATGGATACCTCGGGAATAAAAAAGCCGCCAGGGGAAGGAGGGCGGCAAAATCGAAAGGGGAGAAACGAAAAAGCCCCGCCGGCAAGGGCGAGGCTTTAAAGTTTGGTGCTGATTAAGCGTAGCTGTCACAGCATGAATATTAATTTACGCTAACCACTCGGTTTTGGCAAACTTTTATGCAGCCTCAGTTATTAACTTTTGAGATAGCCATGCTCGTAGAGTTTGGCGTGCTTTAAAAGCGCAATCCTGCAGCGCCTTAACTGTGTGGAATGGGCGCACCGGAGTTGGCGGTTTGTAGATCTCCATCTCCTCTTTACTCATTGCCGACACTTCCTCACAAAGCTCTTTCAGCTCTTTTTCATCAGGCAGTGCGGTTTTTGCGCGAAACCCAATGCGACGGAGTAGTAGGTCTTGCCGCTCTACCATTTGCCGCGCCGTGACCATGAAGTCGCTATCACCCATCTTTTCGGGGCGGATGCGGGCGGCCTGAAGCAACATTGCAGCCGCTTGACGCTTCGGCAGCCTATCCAGTAGCGCGGCGCAGGCGCGATGCCATGCGCTCTCTGGGTGATACCGCATTGCGGCGATCATGGCTTGATCTGATCGCCCATCACCCGCCATAACTTCGCCCGCCATCGACGCAACGCTAAAGGGTTGGTATCCGATATTCTCGTGGCGCATATCAAGTTGTAGCTCAAGCATGGTATCGATGATGCGCTTAACTGCCGCGTCTCTTGCCACATCGCTACGCGCAGCAGCCTCTACAACCGCCCATGGATTAGATACGTTTAACCAATCGCCGTATGTCATGCCTTCACCTCGCTACGCAGCCATTCATGCAGACCGGGGCTTGCGGAAACCACTTTCAGCTCAGATTCTTTGCTTTCGCCAACAGTGGGGCCGAAAATCTCGAACATCACGCCGTGATCATCAGTAACCACGATCAGCTTCTCGCCTTTTCGCTCTAGCTCCTGAAAGCCATTCCATCGAGACTTTTCAATCCAGCCTTCCTTCATCACGCCGCCGATCTCAATGTCGTAGAAACGCTCTGTTCTGACTGTCGTCTTCATGCCGCCCCCTGTCGTTTTTCCTGAACCACCTCATCCCATACCGCTTTCACTGCGGCTTGCGTTGCGTGCGGGAATTTCTTTGCCCACTGTGCGTGTACGGCGACACGGCTCCCCTTAGGTGCTGTCAGCATCTGCCGTGCGACGAAACGAACCTCGCACTCACGCGCCCATTCGTGCCATTCGGGCGGGTAGCCGTTCTCGCCACCGAGCTTTCGACCATCCGGCCACTGCGTGGGGCGCTCTAGCTGAGCGTTTAAATGCTCACTATTTGCCGATTTGCTCATTTCTGAGCGGCTTAGTGCGCAATTCATCAGTAGCGACTCCCTGGCTGCCCTGGCTCGTTGCTACCACTGCACTGATTCCGATGGTCCGTAGCTTTAGGGCAACGCTTGTTGCCGCAGTCAGGGCATAGATTCATGCGCACGTAGCTCATTGGGTTGCTGCTCTTGGCGCGCTCTATCTCGTCGCACTTTGAACACCAGCAGTCTTGGCTCCAGTTGAATTGATTCATCGAGCCACCATCCTCATGCAGTAGAGCGCGCTGTGACCGGCTTCGCGGCATTCGTCCCAAATTGAGACGCTGATACAGATACCGAGGACCAGAAGTAGGGCGGCAATAACTGCCCATAGAGTTTTTCCCATCATGTCCACTCCGTTAGCGGTCGCTGCTCAAGCGGCATCCAGTCGATACCAGGGCGCAATAGCTGGCCCTGGTAGTTCTCGTAGTAGTGGCTGACGTTGACGGCCATCGGCTGGTCTGGGCATTGGCGGTTGGCGCACCCCAGGCGCGCCATGTAATTGACATGCCCGCAGGTGTGGCACTTGGTGACTACTGACGGCTCCAGCATGAATATCTGGTCGCTTTCGGCCTGCCATGCGGCGCGCTGTTCTGCGCTGACCGGCTCTCGATCCTCAAGCAGTGCCGCAAGGGTTTTAGATAGGCTCACGCATCCCCCCTGGCCATTAACTGGCGACCAAATTCAGCAATGCACACTGCGTCGGCTATGCCGTCGTGCGGAACGCGCTTCTTGCCGGGGGTCAGGTCTACGCCCGGGTAGGCGCGGCGAACGTGGTTAATGGCGGCGTCCTTGTCCTTCTTGGTGCCCTTGAGCACCTTTGCTTTCCATTCCTGCGGGCGGGTGATGCGCAGCGGATAACCTAGCGCCTGGATGACGCCAAGCAATACGCCGTAGTTTGTGCCGGAAGTGACCCCTGATTGCGCTGACTGACCAGGGCGAACCCCGAGCTTTTCAATGACAACCATGGTTGGCTCCACAAGGTGGATAAAGGCCATCAGCGCCTTAACGTCTATTTCTTTGCCGACTACAGGCATTACCGATGCGCGCGAATCCCCATCGGGTCGAATAACAGCAATGGCGCCTGAAAGGCCTGGGTCGATACCAATGATCATTGATTCATCTCCTTCGCTTCGATGAATGACAGCGCGTGCGTTAGCTGCTCAGCATCCGCACCGGTGAATTGCGACAAGCCAGCGCGCAGTGTTTGGCGTAGCCATTGCGGTTGCATCTGTTGCAGTTCTGGTGAGCGATGCACTTCGTCATGGCAAGCACGGCAAAGCGGCATGGTGAAGCTGTCCGGCGCGGTCAGCCCCTGGCCGGATAATCCCCAATGCAGGCCGATAACGTGGTGAGGGTCGCGACCTGGACCCTGGCAGTTGCAGCACGGCAGCGAGCGGACAAACGCGAGGTATGGCTCGCTACGCCAACGCTTGTCAGTGCTCTTCTTGCGCGTGGCTTTGCGCTTGATGGGCTTGCGACCCATGGGCGTCTTGGCGCGTAGGGGCGTTTTGCGGGCTAGGGCTGTGCGCTTCATGCCGCTGCCTCCCGATACTGCTCATAAACCGCCAGGGCTTTCTCACTCCATTGCACGCCGTTCTCGCTACCGTAGGCGTACATGATTTCGATCAGGTCGGAAAACTCCTTCTTGCGCATTTTGCTAGTGCGCATACCTAGCATCACAACGCCGCCGTCGATGCCGCGAGCTACCCGCTGGTGTTTCCTGAGAGCGCTGGTAAAAACGTCCTTCCAGTCTTCCGGCGCGGCCCATACCAGCTCACCGTCAACGACTAGCTGCACCTGGGTAGCCACATCGGAAAGCATCGGCCAAAGCTTTCGGTTTTGACTCAGAGTGCGAACGTCTTCTTGATGCCGCAGCACCACCTCGACAGGGGCGCGCTCAAGCCCCTTGCCGATAGCCTGGGTAACGCGAGCGATGGCGTACTGCATTTCTTGCAGGCTGCGAACCGCTATAACTAGCTCCTTACTCATGCCGACCTCTCTATGCTAAGAATCGCGCCAACCAGCCAAACCTGGGAGATGATGAAGCTCGCATCGCCCGCACCTTCAGCGAAGAGGGCGACAAGGAAATAAGCGAAGGCAAGTGCCAAGCAAAATGCTGTCTTCATAGCATCCCCCGCTTGCGTAGCATCGAACGGTGCTGCCAGACCGTGTTGAGGGCCAAGCCCCACTTGGCGGCCACGACCTTTCCTTTCGTCCTGGTCTTTAGGTCTGCAACATAATCAGCATTGCCGAGTATTGATGGACGGCTCTTGCCCCCAGGCAACGGCTCTAGCTCTGATAGCGGCGCGGTCATTGGTTTGTCGTATGCGGTTAGCTTCATTTGTCACCGTTCCCACTGGTTGCCCAGTAAAACAGCGCTAACAGCGCGGCGATGGTGATAAACATGCCTAGACCTATGCCTGCGAGTAATTGCCAGCTCATGCCGAAGCCCTCCACGCAAAGATGGCGGTCATCATCCAGTTAGCGGCCCTCATAACCCCCCCCCCGCGAAGCTCATATGCGCTGATATTTCCAAGCAGGTCGCTGCCGGTAGGAAAGATGCATTCTTTTTGGCGCAGTGAATTAACGGTGCGACTGCCGACCGACGTGCCATCGGGCAGGAAGAAGCGGCCATCGACAGTGGTTTGAATTTTCTGGCCAGTAGCTTTGATATGCTTGATTAGCCGCTGCTGGTGTTTTGTGAGCTTCATGCGCTTACCCCCTTATCAATCCATGCGCTAAATCGATCCATGAGGCTCGGCCTTGCCATGCGACGCACCTCGATAAGCCTTAGCCCGTAAGGCGCACCGTTATGTGTTAGCAGTATCTCTCCGGTAGAGGGGAAATAGCGGCTTGGCTGCCATCCTTTGCGCTCTAGCACCTTAATCTCACTTGCCGTAAGCACGTCTTTAGCGGGAATACTCATGAGAAAGACTCCTCATAGTGGCGCGGCGCTAGGTCTTCAAACCGCGCATTAGCAAGGCGCGAGGCAACCGTTATCGTGTCGGTGCGGCCCTCGCGCTGCTTGCCGATGATGATTTCGGCCAGCCCTTTGTTGTCGGGGTTGTCTTTGTTGTAAACCTCGTCGCGGTACAAAAAGAGGATCGTGTCGGCTTCCTGCTCAATGGCTGACGAGTCTTTGAGGTCGCCCATGTTGGGGCGCTTATTGGGGCGGTCTTCTAGCTTCCTATTGAGCTGAGATAGCAGCATCACAGGGCAGCCAAACTCTTTAGCAATGTTCTTAGCGCCGGTAACCACTTCTTCGATAGCGCGGTCATGGCGTGTGCCGTATTCGCCCTCTATGCGGACCTTGCCCAAGTAGTCGATCATGACCAGACCAATGGAGCCGTGCGTGTCATAGATTGCTTTCGCTTGAGCACGAATCTGGCTGATCGTGCGCGGGGTGTCGTCGTTGATGTACAGGTTGGAATTATCGACCTGCGTTAGGGGGAAAGAGAGGCGAGGCCAGTACTCGTCCATATCGTGGTTGCGAGGGTCGTACAGGGCGGCCAGCGGTATATCACCGATGCTCGAAATCAGGCGAATGAAGAGCGCTGGTCGCTTCATTTCCAGCGACTCAACTAGCACCGGAGTGTCAGCATTGAGTGCGGCGCGAAGGCAGTTCATCATAAACGCCGTCTTGCCCATCGAAGGCCTGCCGCCTACCACGACAAGCTCGTTAGGCTTCATGCCTAGCGTTGCTTCGTCCAGGTCTTTCAGGCCGTAAGGCAGGCCCATAGCATCTTCTTGATTGTTGAAACGGCGGTCGAGCGGGTCGACAAACTGCGGGCCAAGGTACTTGGCAGCACGCAAAAGCTGATCTTTACGGCCACGGCGCATAGATTCCAGGCGGCTAACCGTCTTGGTTATCAGCTCATCGGTATCGTCACCGCGCTCGGTGAACGATGCCTCTGCTTCGGGCATCATTGCCACTAAGCGGCGACGTTGAGCCAAGTCGGCAACAATCTCGGCGTAGGCGGTCGCGTTGGAAGCGCTCGGCGTATTGCGCGCCATCTCAGTCAGCGCAGTGAAGCCGCCAATGTCTTCAAGCACGCCGATGGATTCTAGGTGGTCTCCAATGGTCACCACGTCGACGCTTTCACCGTCTTTAGCCGCATTGATCAGCGCGCCCCACACTACGCGATGCTCGTAGTGATGCAGGTCTTCAGGGCGCACGATCTCGACTAGCTCAGGTATCAGGTCAGGCTGCAGGAACGCGGAGCCAATCACGGACGCTTCAGCGTCATAGCTAAACAGGTTCATGCGCGCCCCCGATAAGATTCCCAGTTGAACAACACGACAGGGCTGGTCTCGCGTAAGCGGTCTACAACACGCTCACCTAGCCATGCCTTGAGGTCTTCGCTCATGAGGTTGGTGATAATCACCGTGGGGCGGCATTCGTCGTAGCGGCGGCCTAATAGGGCATAGATCAGGTTCAGCTCGTTATCGGAGCCTTTGCCCACGCCGATTTCGTCCAGCACTAGCAGCGGGGTATCGGCAAACTCGGCCAGAATATCGGCTTCGGTTTCTCCATTGCCTGAGTAGGAAGCGCGAACACGCGAGAACAGCGCGGGGGCAGTCACGTAGCGGGCTTTTACGTTATGGGTGCGTGTGGCCACACGGATTAAACCAACGGCTAAGTGGGTCTTACCGGTACCCATGTTCCCCATCATGATCAAGCCGTCGCCGCTTTCCAGCTTCTCTCCAAGATGCTTGGCGTACTCGCATACCAGCTTGTGCGCAGCCTGCTGGCTGTCGGTCTCGCTGAGGTAGCTTTTCAACGTCGCGTTTTGCAGGCGACGCGGTACACCAGCAGCCTCAAGCATGGCTTGGGCTTGCAGGCGACGAAGTTCTTCCGGCTGGTCGCTGGCACGCTTGGCTTCATGTTCGGCAATGGCAGACTTGGAGCACTCAGGGCAGCCAGTCCAGCGCGGCTCACCCAGGTTCAGCAGCACTGACTCATAATCGCCGTGGGTTTCGCAGTGGGCTCGTTTCGTTTCGACCACGCCCATGATTGGGTTGGCAGTCATAGCGAATACGCTCCATCAGCGCGGCGTTGCAGGCCAGCGTCATTGGCGTTGGCTAGACCGGTGTGAACAGGGCGAGGCTTGCCAGGAAAGGCATGGACGTTGCTGCCGGTCTTAACTGGGAATACGCCAGTCCAGTCGTTAGCCACGGACTGATCAAGCACAGCGGCGAGGTCATTACCTTCCTGGCGTAGCTTGTCCAGTTTGGAAATAATCTTTTTGGCAGCCAGCTCGGTCAGCTTTGATTTCTTGCCTTTCCGGTGCTCTACGAAGTCTTTCCATTGCTCAGCAGGAAGCCATTCAGGAAGGCCGCTTTCCTGATTACTGGTATCCTGATTGGTATCCTGATTACTGGTATCCTGATTTGTCGGAGATTTTTCCGACCCAGCCTCGGAGATTTTTCCGACCTGGCTCGGAGATTTTTCCGACCCACCTCGGATTTTTTTCCGACCAGAGTCGCTCGGATATTTATCGGTACCGTCCTGCTTTTTATTCCAGGTTTTACCCTTTTCAGTCAGGCGAACAAGCGTGATGCTATTGGTGCTGGATAGCTCGATCACACCTTTGCCTTCCAGTGCTTTAAGCAGCCGATAAGCGGTATCTGGCTTGTCTGTCAGCAGCGGAAGCTCTTCGACGATCTTAGCCTTCGATAGGGCGAAGAAAACGCCTTCATCAGTGGTTACCGGCTTAGTCCAGGACGGGCACTCATATACGAAGGCGAACAGCATCGCTTGCTGGGCGTTCAGCTCCCATTCCAGCGCTTTAGCCTGATTAATGTTGACTGTGAATTGCATCAGGCTACCCCTTCCATAGAACTTGTATTCCAAAGGCTGGCAAGCCAGTTAATACCCTTGGCGGTGAATTTCGCGGTATTGAATGCGTGCTCGTTGGCAACGCCGGTCTTAACGACAAAACGGCCTGCGTCGATATGGTTCTGGTAGGGCATCCACTCGCCGCTTAACCGGTACATGATCTTGTGATCAGCCAGGAAGGCGCGTAGCTCGCGCTCGTTGGCTTTGAGTAGCTTGGCGACTTGGCGGAAGCCTTTGTTTCCGCTGTCGGCACTGACATAGCGTTCTACGAACTCGACAGAAGGGCGGGCCTGCTCGATTGCGGCTTGTTGTTGCTCAATGCGCTCGGCTTGGTCAGCAGCGAGGCGTAAGGCTTCGGCCATTGACTGCGGCACTTGGAAGGCGGGCTTGGCTGCACCTGTTTCAAGATCGAACCAGCGCTTGATAACGGCAGCGCGGCGCTTAACGTCATAGCCGGTTACTAGAACTTCGGTGTGATAGCGATCAAGCAGGAATTCAGCGGTGTAACCACGCGGGTCTTTGACGTCGACGACATGACGCAAATCTGCGTCATCCCCAATCTGCTCAATCATCGTGCGAATGTCGCGGATAACATCGCCATGGCGCTTACCAGTCAGCTCCGCAATTTCGCGGCTGCTCATGGTGGGCTTGCTGTTTTCGGCAATATGATTCATAGTTACCTCATCGTTAAGTATGTAAAAGCCCGCTCGCTCCCCAGCGATAAGCGGGCTTTTTGCGTTTAGTGCTTTACGATTGCCCTGATTTCATCAGGAGTTAACTTTCCCTCTTTCTGCATGCTCGCCAGAATTTCCGCACGACGCTTCTCCCGACGGTCACAGTCGGGTAGGCAGCCACGCTGAATCATTTTGTGGACGTTCTGATATGTGCATCCGAAGCGCTTAGCGACTGCTCTAGCGCCACCGCAATCATTGATGAGTTCTCGTAGGTTCAATGTGTCCACCATTTAAAACAACCAATAGTAGATATTCTGGATCATAATGGTAGATGTGTAAACAAATTGGTTGTTTTGTATGAATTGCAGGTGGTGGCTGGTCGCTTATAATCAACCAATCATTTGATTTATCAGGAAGTCACAATGGCGAAGCCAAAAGTCTCAGAGACGAGAGCTAAGCTGGTATGGGGCAGGATTTGGGAGTCGGCTCAGCGCTTTTATAAAGGAAGTGCAAAGCAGCACATTATTGCGACTGACAGCGATAAGACGCCTCAGTTAGTCTCAAAATGGCGCAATGGAAAGTCTATGCCTTCGCCGGAGACGCTAGAGCGCCTTGCGGATAAGTACTCCGTTTCTATCGCGTGGCTTTCTGGTCAGGATGTAGAAGCTCAGGAAGGAGAGTTTGATCGTTTTAGCGAGGCTTCTAGTCGAGCCTTCTCTATCTCAAGGGAAATTGCAGAGGAGGTTTTGCCAGAAGGAACTCATGACCAGTACTTTCATTTGGCAGAGAAGGCAATGGGGCTGGCCCTTGAAGGTAAGGACGATTCAGGCATTCGAGGCATTCTCTTTGAAGAGGCTCGCCGCATGAAGCGAGAAGGCTGAGGGTGCCTAGGGCGGGGTAGGGCGACACTTTTAACTAAAAGCAGATAATTGAAAACAGGGGTATACTGATGTCAGATAAAAAATCACCAGGGCAACAGCCGCGTGACAAATCACGTCCTCAGCAAGATCAACCGAGGCCTTCAAATGAGCAATTCAACGACCGCAGAGATGGACTCAACGAAATCATGCAGAGCCGACCAGCACCGAAGCCCAAGCCAGGCAAGTGAAGATCAGGACGCCGAGTATGATTTTCGCTTTTATGTAGTCAGGAATATTAGATACCACTCCAGGCGAGCATCTTTTTTTGGGTATTGGCATCGCTTGACTGCATTTGTGGGCGTTGTATTTGGCTCATCGGCAGCAATCTCTTTTTTTGCATCTGGAAGCCCTAAGATCGCTAGTGCGCTAGCTGCAGTAGTGGTGATATTTTCAGCGATAGACCTTGTGGTCGGAGCGGCGAGCAGAGAATCACTGCACAACGAATTGCGTCGTCGCTGGGTTGCTTTGCAACGCCGCTTCGAGTCAGACGGTTTGTCTCACGAGCTACAGATTGAGAAACGCTCTATAGAGATGGACGAACCGCCGGAGCTGCCTATTGTAGAGCTTCAGGCATATAACGATGCGTCCTTATCTATCCTTGGAAAGGAGGCGCACGAACACCTGATCACATTTAAGCTCTGGCAAAAGCTGCTCGGCCAAGTCATGTCTCTTGATACGACCAAGCTGCACAAAGAGGCTGATGATCGCCAAGCGGCTTCAACCTAGCCTCATTGCTGTCCAATAACCCGCCCGCGAGGCGGGTTTTTTGTGCCTGTGCACCGCATGCGGTGCAATTATTCTTAGGATTTATATTAACAAAGATTTCCATTACTCCCCTTGAGGGCGCCGTAGCCGCCCCCTGCATCTGCGACCCCTGTGAAATAATTTTATTTACCGTTTTGCTGATTGAGCAGACGGACAAGTTGTTTATACTGTTCATATATACAGTTTTTTAAGGGGGTAACCTATGACGAATTTCACAAAAATGAAACCGCCGCCGTTGATCGAGCCACAGCAAGAGCTGTTTTTGCGCGCTTTTGATAAGGCGAGGGCAAAATTTTCTAAAAGAAAATCTACTTTAAAATCATCAGTTAGCCACAACGGTTGATTAAATTAACTCAGTTATCAACCTTAATGGTTGACGTATCAATGTTCGGTTGTCTAATATCAACTCATCGGTTGATTAATTAGGCAGGGACATGAATCTTACCAAGCGCCAAACAGAGATAGTTGAGCTTCTAGCAAGTGGTTTAACCGCTGAGCAAGCAGCAGCCTCGCTATCTCGCGCAGTCCCTACTGTGCGCCGCCACATCCAGCTCGCTTATGAGCGCGTTGGTGCGCGGAATACAGCCCACCTGGTAGCAATTTCAATCTCCCGTGGATTTATCAAAGCCCTGTGTTTAGCACTAGCGATAACGCTGCTCACAGGCACAGACGATGCGATGCGCCGCAGTGGCAAGACTCGCATCGCCCGACGGGCGGATCAGGTTCAGATGATCGCCTAGTAGCAGCACGACCCGCACCACCGGGCAATGTGGACGCTCTTTAACATCGATATAGCCTAGCCGCCCGTAGTGGATTGGATCTGCGAGAGGTCGCTAGGAGTACGCCCACCTGAGGCTGTCGAAGTATCAGGTCATCTTACAGCGCCTTCATTGAGGGCGCTGATGGATGCAGGCGCATCACTCAACCAACTGCCCATCTTGGGAATAAGGGGAAGACCATGTTTGGAAAGCTATTTAGTAAGCGAATGAAAACCGCACAGCAGAACCTCAAGAACGTGGAGAACCGCGACTTGATGCAGGCCATTGTCGGTGGCTGCCTATTGATTGCCGCCGCTGATGGCGAGATCGAGAAGGAAGAAACGGACAAGCTTGATCAGCTCCTTCGCTCAAATCAGCGCCTACAAGGCTTTGGGGGCGAGATTACGCAGACCATCCAGCGATTTACCGACCAGCTTCAAGCCGGTTTCCAGGTGGGTCGCTTGCAGATCATGCGCGAGATTGGCGACATCGCCGATGACCGCGACCATGCCGAGGAGGTGCTGGTGAACATGATCACTATTGCCGGTGCCGATGGCGAGTTTGAAAAAGAGGAAGTCGTCGTCATCAAAGAGGTGGCCGGTAAGCTTGGCCTGAACCCAACTGACTACGGTCTGCCTGCATGATTAACGACATCAAGCGAGTGAGCGGTAAGGCGAAGCGCTACACCATCATTGGCTGTGCTGTCGCCATTATGTTTCTGCCTTCGTTCTTCATGGACTTCGCGCTGGCCGCCGTGATCATCGTCATGGCGCTGCTGAGTCGCGGGGAATAGCGGACGACCAGCCCGTTCACTGAGCGGGCATCGGGTAATGCGCTGCACGGAGCCTGCCGTCTATTTAAGGGAGTGTAGCCGTGATTACGGCGTGTTACCCGATGTTTCACGGATTAACAGGAGATCGGTATGGATGAAAAGCAACGGAATCAAAAAGAGCAGCAACTTTACGCGCTGCTAGAAGAGCTGGCAGGTGATAGCAACACGGTCGATCACGTTAAGCGTGAAATGCCTGAGAGTGACGATCCCATGCAAAAAATGATGCGGGATCACCTGATTCGCATGGGCCAGCTATTCAGCATCGAAGGCCATAGCGGGTTTTCAGCCAGTTATGCAGTCTCGGCGCTGGAAAAACTACTCCGGCACGAGCCGCTAGGCCCGCTTACCGGTGAGCCTAATGAGTGGGTAGAGCTTGGCTATGGCGACGATATGAAGGCTCAGAATAAACGTTGCGGGCACGTATTTATGCGCGCAGATGGGACAGCTTACGACAGCGAGGGCCGGATATTTCGAGAGCCTGACGGTTGTTGCTTTACCAGCGGAGATAGTCGAGTAGACATCACCTTCCCGTACACGCCGACCCGCGAATATGTGGACGTTCCAGCGGATCGGGATTGACTAGCCGCTAATCAACAGGAGGTGGGTATGGGTGAAAAAGAATGGGTAAGCAAAGCTAAGTCGCGGCTAGTTGAGTGCGGGTTCCCAGATAACCAATCAACACAAGATTACGCACAGTCTCTCCATGATGCAGCGGTAGTTGAAGTGGATGGATATGAAGACTGTCCTGAGGAAATAGTCGATCAGGAGCTGACGTATTACTGAGCAGCACGCGCCACCTGCGTAGTGGGGCCTAAAGCCTGCTGGTTCGGCTAAGAATAGAGCCAGCATCCAAATACCTCTTGCCCTGTCGGGACTCAGGGAAGCGCCAAGGGGGTATCTGGATGCTGAGCAGGCATCCACGCCAAAACCAAAAGCTCGGGCATAGCGTGAGCGGTAGAGGCGTGATCATGAAATCGCAGCACAACCGGAGTCTCGCGCAGCAAAAGCAGGGTCCGTGCTCGGTGGATTGATTGCCGTGCCACCAGGGCGTATCTGGTGGTCATCGGGGAGTGTTTTGCACGGAGGTAAAAGCTCTGCTTGGTACGCCGTAGCAGGCTAATCCCACACCCCAGAACACTCCCCGATGCTAATACCGGCATCGTCCGGCAGCATCACACTGGCATTGCCCGCTTCGGCGGGCTTTTTTGAACCCTTGCATTTTTTGCAATAGTTGGAATGTTGCCGCATTGGCTGCATTCCCGCGCTGCTTCCCTCATTAACCTGCACTGGCACTGCGACGAGTAACGAGGCAGCGCGCCTAATTCTATGAGAGGTGTTTATGAAAAATCTTGATACTCCGGATTCACCCATTTTTGAAACAAACGGTCGCGGCGAGCTTGAGCCTTCAAGCTTCGGCCTGACTAAGCGCGAGCGCGCCTGCATTGACCTACGCATCCCTGAAAGTGGCGATGCAGAGCTAGACGCGCTTATTGAGAAAGCTCGGCTGCAGGAGGTGGCGGCTAAGTTTGCTCAATCTTTACTGGCTCATGGCAACGGCGCTGACGACAACCTGATGAATGAAGCAATCGGCACGGCTGATGGTTTTCTCTACTGCCTGCGAGAGCGCACCGATGGCTAACCGACCCCTCGACAAAGAAGCGCTCGACAGCAAAGACCGAGCGGCGCAGCGGTGGCTCTATCGCCGCCGTATTGAATCGGATCACAAGCGCGCTGATTTGGCGTTACGGCGCGAATTGAAGGAGGTCTGGCAGATATGAGAGCTGGATTCATTCTGCGCGAGCAGCCCGACAGCAACATCATTCCACGCCCTGATCTGGGCGTTTTTTGTAGCCGAAACAAAGCCAAAAAAGCAGCACGGCATTTCGAGCTTCCCTTTGAGCTTATTTTCAAGGTGAAACGACATGATTCCCATCAAGCAGAATGACGTAACCCGCCTAGTGTCCCGCAATACCCGCGTTATTGACCTGCTGAGGATGTACGGGCGCATGCCTGTGTATCGCCGCCAGCCAGCGCGCCGAAGCGCCGAGGATAAGCCATCAAGCTATCAGGACGCTCAGAATAGCAAGCGTCGCGTGTCGTATGCAGAGCGTCTTTATGGGCTAAAGCCAGCGCATTTGCAGCTATGGGAGGCGTAGATCATGAATAGAGCCACCCCCGTAGAAACACGTAAAGCGCTTGAAATTGCCAACATCTACGCGAAGGCGGGCATCCCGTTTATCCCGATGCCAGTACTTAGCGAGGAGCAGCGGCAGGAAGCGATCCTTGAGGCCGCTCGAAGACTTGAGCAGGAGGTATGACATGGGCACAGCATTACGAGTACCCGATCAGAGCCGCGTGCTTTATCCGCAGTTCGATCCTGACCAGGAGCCAACGCCAGAGCAAGCCCTAGACGATGGCGAAGTGTGGGCTGCTGATGAGTTTGTGCAATGGATGCGCGCCGACGATCAAGAGCAAGAGCTGTACGACTACTTGATGCAAGAAGCTAACAGCATTGTCGTTCGTAGTTTGATCAAGGCGTGGAGCGAGAAGCGGCAGCGGGGTGAGTTATGAAAGAGCGCCCGATTTTATTCAACGCCGCCATGGTGCGCGCCATTCTCAACGGCCACAAAACGCAGACGCGGCGAGCTATCAAGCTCAAGACCGGCGATACCTTCGATGAGCACGCACTCAGCGCAGCCATTCAAGAATGGCGCCCCATGTACGACGAGGTGGCTCAAAAAGTCGTTGGCAAAACAGCAGCCCTAATTCGCTGCCCCTACGGCCAGCCCGGTGACCGACTCTGGGTGCGTGAGACATTTCAAGGCCCGCTTGTTGACCAGGAGGAGATGGAGAAAGACCCGACATACTTCAAGGATATGGGGCGCTATAAAAACCCCGAGCACTGCGCCTATCGCGCAAGTGGCGATTCTTGCGAATACGTAGACCAGGACGGCGACCTAATCCAGCGCTGGAAGCCCTCAATCCACATGCCCCGCTGGGCCTCTCGCATCACGCTAGAGATCGTCAGCGTTCGCGTTGAGCGGCTGCTAAGCATCAGTGATGAGGATGCTATAGCCGAAGGCTGCTACACCAACGATGAATATAGCGACATGGCCGGTGAAGCCGATGTATGGCCCTGCCAAATCTGCGACGGCTATCAGGTGCATGAGCAAGGCAGTTTGGCGGGCGCATCTGAGGTTGATTGCCATAGCTGTGACTCACCAAAAAAGCGATTCAATCAGTTATGGCAGTCGATTAATGGCTTTGATCGCCGGGACGCTAACCCATGGGTATGGGTCGTTGAGTTTCGGAGGGTCGACCAATGAGCAACTGGCGAGTAACCGGCCAAGCGGGCTGGGATGAAAGCAGCGGTGATGCGGTTTACCACGTCACTAAGGGAAGCAAGAGCCTGAATAAAGGCGATCACGACGAGCTGGAGGCGCTTTTGCGGGACACGCAGGAGCGCCATGAAAGCGCCAAACGGATGGCGGCAGCCTTGTCAGACCTGACTGTGTCAATGGCGAAGGATTGCCAAGACGGCATGACCGAGCTTAGCGATTCATTCTGTGAGGCCCGCCAAGCGCTAAGCGATTGGCGAGCGCTGAACAAATAAAAGCCCGCTCCTGGGCAAACAGGTAGCGGGCCAGATCAACGTCGAGATAGATCAATGAGGAGATTATCACAGTGGCCGAAAATGACATAGGCCCTGGGTACTACCAGGGCATACCGAACGAGGATTACCACAAGGGGCCGGGTATATCGAAGTCTCAGCTCGACCTGATTAATAAATCGCCCTCGCTTTTCCAGTGGTCAAAGACTGCGCCCGAAGATGAGGAGAAAAAGACGGCGCTGAATGTTGGCGATGCCTGCCATGCGCTGATTTTGGAGCCGCACCGATTCGATGCTGAATATGCGATCGGGCCTGACGCGCCCAAGAATACGAAAGCGGGCAAGGAGAAGTGGGCGGCGTTTGAGGAAACGCTAGGCAGCCGGACAGTTCTTACGCACGCCGAAGGGCGCAAGGTCCATTTGATACGCGAGAGCGTTTTAGCTCATCCCCAGGCGCGCTGGCTGGTTGAGTCTGCTGGCGATGTTGAAGCAAGCATCTACTGGAATGACTCAATAACTGGCGAGCTATGCCGCTGCCGCCCAGACAAAGCCCTGCCTGATATGGGCTGGCTAATGGACTTAAAGACCACTGCCGACATGGGCAAGTTTTCGCGCTCGGTCTACGACTACCGCTATCACGTTCAAGACCCGTTTTATAGCGACGGATACCAAACGCATTTTGGGGAGCCGCCGCGTGCGTTCTTGTTCCTCGTAGTAAGCACGAGCATAGAGTGCGGTCGATATCCCGTTCGCCTTTTCACTCTCGACAGCGAGGCAAAAGACAAGGGGCGGTTCGCATATCAGCGAGATTTGCAGCTTTACCACGAGTGCCGACAGTCAGGAGATTGGCCCGGCATTGAGACATTACGGTTGCCGCATTGGGCGGTGTAGGAGGATTTATGGAAGGGCAAGTTCAGCAGGAATATCAAAACCCGTTTGTCAGTCAGCAGATGGGCCAGCACGTGAATCACGGCACTGTTCATATTGAGCAGAGCCGAGCGGTTACCGAAGCCCAAGGTAAGCTATTGCTGGCTAAGAAGTTCCCGCGTGATGAAGCTCTGGCGTACAGCAAGATCATGACAAGCTGTCAACGCCCTGCGCTGGCTGCCGTTGGCGAATACGCCTACCCGCGAGGAGGGCAAAAGGTTAGCGGCCCCTCTATACGCCTTGCCGAGGAGCTTGCGCGCTGTTGGGGGAACATCGACTACGGTATTCGCGAGCTATCCCGCCAGGAAGGCAATAGCGAAATGGAGGCCTACGCCTGGGACGTTGAAACAAACACGTACAGCAGCCAAAAGTTCACGGTTCGGCATATCCGCGACAAACGAGGCGGCGGCGTTGCGCTGACAGATGAGCGGGACATTTACGAGATCACCGCCAACATGGGTGGGCGCCGTTTGCGGGCGCGGTTGCTCGCCATACTACCACCTGACCTAGTAGACGCCGCTGTTAATCGCTGCCGTAAAACGCTAGCCGGTGATAACGAGGAGCCTGTTGCAGACCGGGTGCGGCGATCCGTTGAAGCCTTTGGCCGGTACGGCGTGAATGCGGGTCACCTTTCCACCTATCTAGGCAAAAGCCTTGATGACTGCTTGCCGGAGGATATAGCGAACCTTCAAGCCGTTTACAACAGCATTAAGGGCGGCCAAGCCCAAGCGTCGGACTTCTTTTCGATGCGAAGCCATGAGCCGGAAGCGGGCGATTTAAACGCAGAGATAAAGCAGGCGCAAACAGCGTAACTACCAACAGCCGCTAAATCAGGGGCTTTTTTAATACCTGGAGATAATCAAATGTCGGTCAACGAACAGTTCTCAGAAATGTTTGAGCCCGTTAAAAGCGGACGCGGCGACAGCGAAATGATGCGCGCTGTGCTTCTCGCCCAAGAGCATCATCAGGAGGTTCGCGATCAGCTGGAAAGCATATTGCCATGAAGGACAAGGGCATTCAGCTGGGTGATGACATTCAATTTGAAGCCGGTAGCGATAAGCACAAGGGTTTTTTGGTCGGCTTGCAAATCGCGCTGCACTTCATCGGCGATTTCCCGTTGCGGGTAGAAGAAGCCAGCAACGAAGAAGAGGACGATTAATATGTGGTTCAAAAACCTTCACGTCTACCGCCTGCATGCTGAGCAAGCGGCTGGAATTGAGCAGCTAGCCGAGCAGATGGCGTGCTATGCCGCCAAGCCGCTAGGCGATGCAGACGCCCGCCGCCTGGGCTGGACGGCACCCGCCGGCCGATTGGGCAATGGCCAGCTCGTTCACGAAATGCAGGGGCATCGGCTACTCTCCGCACTGCGCCAAGAGCGGCTTTTGCCTGCATCGGTCGTGAAAGAGGAAGTCGACGAGCAGGTAGCCGACATTGAGTCCAGCGAAGGCCGCAAGGTCACGCGCAAGGAAAAGACAGCGCTCAAGGAGCAGGCCACTGAGCAGCTAATGCCCCGCGCCTTCGTGCGCAGTCAGAAGATTGATCTTTGGTGGGATACGGAACGGCAGCTGATAGCCATCAACACCGGCAGCCGCACGCGCGCCGAGGAAGTGCTCGACCTGCTACGGGAAACGCTGGGCAGCTTGAAAGTGACGCCTCTGAGTAGTCAGGTGTTGCCGATTCGCGCCATGACGACGTGGCTGGGTGATCCGGCATCGCGGCCTGCTGATCTGCAGCTAGGCGATACCGTGGAGCTGAAAGCCAAGGGCGATGACGGCGTTGTTAAGGGGCGGCAAGTCGATCTCGACAGCGATGAAATGCAACAGCTCCTAGAAAGCGGGCGGCAGGCTAGCAAGCTGGCGTTGAGTATTGAGGGCCAACTTTCATTCGTCTTGCACGATGATTTGGCGCTGAAATCAATTCGCTTTGGCGACGCGCTAATTGAAGAAGCGGATATGACGGACGATGGAGACGACGCCCTGGCGCGGCTGGAAACAGACTTCGTGATTATGGCCGGATGCCTGCGAAACAGCGTTGCCCGCATTGTTGAATGGCTGGGCGGTGATGCTTACGCGCCGCCGGAAAAATTCGAGATGGAATTAACCGACTAGGCCCCAAGGGGCCTTTTTTAATGCAGGAGGGCTTATGGCTCGCAAATACCGCCGCTGGTCACGCGATGAGTACGACCGGCTGGAAACGCTCATCAACCAACGCTGGCGGTATGCCGATATAGCCGCCGATATGGGTAGAGAGATTTACAGCGTAATCGGCGCTGCCCAGCGTATCGGGCTTATGTCAAAAGAGCGTCAAGGCTGGCGTATGAGAAAAGACTGGGCAGAGGTCGACCGAACACTAACCGATTGCATTGAAGCAAAGATGATGACCGTACCACAAGCGCACGATTACATGGCCAGAATTGGCCAGCCTGTCGCAATGGGCGCGCTGTACCGACGACTAAAAACCATGCCGCTAGATGTTCAGCGGCGGGCAAAAGGAAATTCCGTTATGCGAATGACGGCGGCGTGCCATCGAGTGCATCGGCGCAACAAGAGCAAAACAACCTAACGCCCCGCTTGGGGCTTTTTACTATCTGGGAGGTGAGCATGACAGCACAAGCCCAAATCGTAGCTGATGATGCAGGAGAGTTTTTTGCCCCTGTATCATCAGACCTAGTAGATGGATTGATCGGTGAGTTCCACAAGAAAAAACGAGAGATAGAATCGCTCGCCGATGCAATGGACGACCCCACCCATGCATCGGTTCTGCATCATTTTATTGAAGGGAATCTGCCTGATCAGCGAAACACAATCCCTACATCCATTGAAAAACTGTTCAGCCCAGACGGGGCGGTTGCTCATCTCACTGCGGCTTATTGGGATCGTGCGCTACGCATGACCGATGTGATGGACTACATGCCGCAGAAGAGGCGTGATGAATGGCATGAACAGATCAAAAACCCGCTCGGCAGGAAGTCGACCACCTGGGATCACGAGACAAAGAAGCAGATTGAAAAGTGGCATGTACACCCACTGCCTGCGTTTGAGGAAGAGACGGTTCGCTCTACTCTACACGGCCTGCTAATCAGCCGAATGCAGTTTTTGGCCGAACGTGTAGATGGCATTTTCCGCGCACTGAGTCGCACCCACGTAACGAACCGGCCTGAAGGATTCAGTAAGCGCATGATCCTACCGGGCGTGATCAGCAGCTTCGGCACCGTTGATTACAGAGCCAGCGGTTACATCAACGACCTGCGCTGTGTGATAGCAAAGTTCATGGGGCGCGATGAACCTCGCCATGGGGCGACAAACGCCGTTATTGGAGCTGCCAGTCAGTTCAATGGCCAGTGGCAGGGCGTGGACGGCAACGCGCTACGTATTCGTATTTATAACGGTGTCGGTACCGCGCATATTGAAGTGCATCCCGAAATGGCGTGGCGTCTCAACGCGATATTGGCGCACCTCTATCCAGCGGCGATACCATCAGAGAGCCGGACGCGACCCAAGCGCCCACGCAAGATCAAAGACTTTGAGCTTTTTGATCGTCCACTACCGTTCGCGGTGCTTTCGATTTTATCCAGCATGAAGGAGGCGAGCCGACGTGTCGAGAATCCTGGCTTCAACCAGCCGAAGTATCGACCAGTAGCCAACACTCGCCAATTCAATTTCGACATCCAGAGAGCCGATAAGCATGCGCTGAATGAAGCCGTGAAGATCATTCAGGTGATCGGCGGTGTACGTGCCAGTAATGAACTGGGAGATCACTGGGCATTCGGCTACGACCCTAGCGACGTGCTTGATCAGATCATCTGTACGGGCTGCATACCCGACCAGAAGAGCCACCAGTTCTACCCAACCCCTGAGTCGCTGGCTAAGAGAGTGATTGAGCTTGCCAGCGAGGATGCGACACCGAAAATGCATTGGCTTGAGCCAAGCGCAGGCACCGGCGGGTTGGCTGATCATGTGCCGGAAGATGCTTTTTTGGAATGCTATGAGGTCAGCAAGCTGCACTGCGAGGTTCTGAAAGCCAAGGGATATACGCAGGCAGGTCGACGAGCAATCACTTGCCTCGATTTCCTTCAGTTGGCGAATGACTATCGCGGAGGTGGCTATAACCGAGTAGTCATGAACCCACCGTTTGATCAAGGCCGCTGGCTGGCACACATCGAAGCGGCTGCATCGGTTACCGCAAAGAACGCCCGCATCGTTGCCGTGCTACCAGAGGGTGCGGCAAAGCGGTTACAGCTACCAGGGTTCGCGCTGCAATGGCATGGACCGTATAGCAACGAGTTCGCTGGCACGTCGATCAGCGTCGTTATCGTAGTAGCAGATAAACAATGAAACCCACCACCAAGCAGTGCCCACGCTGCCGCTGCACCCGCCTACGCCTGTTCCCGTCAATGAACTACAAGCAGTGCGATAACTGCCTGCACCGCTTCGACTGGCACTTAGCCGAGGGTCAGCGCCCGCTAGTAGGCCCGAGCGCAGACCGCTACATCATTACCGGAGATAAACCATGATCGCTATTCATAGAGGCACAAACGCAGCGCTCTCCCAAGTATGCCGCCGTGCTGCCGTTAATCAGTTGATTAGTCGCAACGACGACCTTGAAGCCGAGAAGTACGCGCTCATTGAAGAGAACGAAGCTTTGGCAGCAGAGAATGCCAAGCTACGCCTTGAAGCCCAGGCTCACGCACAAGAGGCGCGCACGCAGCGCTCAACCGTGCATGAGATTTATCAGATCGTCAGCGGCGGCAAAGGCGAGCCAGGAGATTGGAATGGCGCCGAGCCTGTGCGTAAGGCGTTTGAAGCGCTGCAAGCAGATAACGCCGAGCTGCGTCGGCAGCTAGTCTCAATGAGGGCTGCATGATGAGCATGCACAAAAAGCCATTAACTGATTTAGAGCATCGTGGGCTGCATGCTCACTGTCTGCCTATCGACCAGCCTAGCCAGCTATCAGACGCTTTCCGTGCCGGGGTAGCGTGGGCAGGCAAGGATATAGAGTCTTTTAAAAGCGAGCTTGAAGCTAAGGTTCGACAAAACGTTCAGCTAATGCAAGAGCGTGACGCATACCGCGCAGCAGAGGAAGTGCAGATAGCGCTGCGGGAGAAGGTGCAGGGTGAGCGGGATGCGCTGGCAAATAGCTTTTGCGCTCTGCAGGATGCAGCCACAGACCTTATCCATGCTTCAAATGAAAATGAAGCAGGCGATGCTATAGAAAGTATCGGAGGCTGCGGAGAGAAAGAGGCACGGCAATTATCTAGCTATCGAATACTTATAGCTCAGGCGGAAGCGTTGGAGCATAGAGCGGACTGCATAATGGCTGAAGCTGGTTACCTTGAGAATTTTCGCCGTGAGGTTGCCGGGATACTTCGCAGCGATGCCAAGGATAAACGACAGCAGGCCGAGGCGCTGAAATGACCAGCCACCAGCCAAAGGCTTCAATGTGCATAGCGTGCCGCCACACCTTCGATGACTGCAGCGGATTACCGTTTTCCACCATGCCCGCAATGGCCAAATCAGACGATGCAATCATCGTGCGCTGCACGGAGTTTGAGCATGCTAACCGACCTCCCCAGCGCCCGCCGCATAGTCGCCCTGGCAGTGCGTAGGCGCATACCCGATACGCCGTACTGGCGATTATCGACCAGATTATTCAAAGACTACCGCCGCCAATAAGCGGTTTTTTTATGCGAGGTTTTTATGACTATCACAGCATATGACGACCAGTTTGCAGAATGCACGCCGGAAGAGGAGGAGGCGTTTAAAGCCATTGAGGCGCGGCAGTCCGAGCAGACTCAAAGCATTATCGCATCAAGCCCGCTTAACGACTCTGACGAAGTGACTATTCAGTCATTCCTCGCCGACTTCAATACGCATCCTAATCCATGCGAGTTTGAGGCGACTGGTGTTAACGGATATTTCCAGTGGTGGCGGGCGAGGCGCGCCGCGATCCGCGACGGCAAAATCCCGGGCGTTGAGATTAAGCGGGGTGATATATGAGTGAGCAGCGAGAGCGGTTTGAAGCGTGGGCAGTTAAGCCGCCGCGCGAGTGGTGTGTGATTCGTCAGGGTGAGCGAAATATATGGCCCGATCAATACTGTGACTATCACGTACAGTGCGCATGGGAGTCATGGCAAGTCGCCCTGCCTTGGACGAATGTTGAGGATGGATTGCCAGATAATGGAGAGTCCGTTGTAGCTAGCGACGGAGAGACCAGCGCCTGCGGAATGTATGTGGAGCCTAACTGGTATGACCTAGAGCTTACCGATAGGGCTGGGGATAATTATCCGCTTGAAGGCGTCAAGCGCTGGATGCCGCTACCGGAGTAATTTATGACTGACCAGGAATTGCTAGAGCGCGCGGCGCGAGCTGGAGGCTGCACTCACACAATGTCCCGGCCTTCTGGTTTTTACATGCGGGAGCGAAGAGGTCAGGAGTGGGTTTCTTTTAATCCGATCAATGATGATGGCGACGCATTTAGGCTGATGATTGCGCTTAGGCTTTCCGTAAGTTACAGCGATCCCGAGGAGAATGGTGATTTTGTGGGCGTGTATACCAACAGCGGCTATAGCCTCGCGCGTGAGTCCGGGGTTGATAGCGCTGCCACGCGCCGCGCCATCGTGCGCGCTGCTGCAGCTTTACCGGAGGGCTTATGACAGAGCGAAAACACCTCGGCCAGATGATGCTGGCCAACTGCCCAGTATGCGGCGGCAACGTGGCGATGGCGTGGATCAATGACGGCGAGACGCTGGACGAGCGAAAGCACATGGTCGGCGACTGGCACTTGCGCGGTTTGTCGATTAGTAAAGTCGAGCGATACGAAGGCGATCCAATGCCGCCGCCGTGTGCTGAGCGAGAAACGCATCGATAACAGCCGCCACCAGGGCGGCTTTTTTACGAATGGAGGTGGCAATGGCTGAGTGCAAAGAATGCGGCATACCGCTGATGCCTGATGAGGAGTACTACCTTGAGGATCGCTGCGAGTGTTGTGAGCGAATGTGGCATGAGCGGATAAGCGATTGGCGGGAAGGCCACCACGACCCAGGGCTAGACGCCGGGGAGTTCGAAGCTATGCCAAGGATTCATTAACAGCCGCCCACGAGGCGGTTTCTTTTGCCTATATAAAGGAGGCATCAATGGATGACCTGATTTCAACTTCACAACTGCGCGAGCGTTACGGCCGGTCTACTCGCACTCTTAATCACTGGCAGCGAGAAAAGGGCTTTCCTGCACCGATCATGCGTGGCGGCCACGGCTCCGAATCCCGCTGGCGAGTACGTGACGTAATCGCCTGGGAGGAAAAGCGGGCAGCGGCATAATGGCCGCCCATTTCACTTTCGTAGCACGCAACCACGTTGAACGGTACAATGGGGGAAATCGACACTGAGCGCAGCCATGCAAAATCATTTATCGTACATGGCTGCGTACACACCCCGGATTAAATCGTCACATGACAAACGAAAAAGACAGTAAGATCAAACACATAAGAAATTTCTCTATTATCGCGCATATTGATCATGGTAAATCGACGCTATCAGATCGTTTGATTCAGACCTGCGGCGGTTTGACCGAGCGAGAGCTTAAGGAGCAAGTGCTCGACTCCATGGATATTGAGCGCGAGCGTGGTATTACCATCAAGGCGCAGTCCGTCACGCTTGACTACACGGCTGCAGACGGTGAAGTCTATCAACTCAACTTCATTGACACGCCTGGGCACGTGGACTTCTCTTACGAGGTGTCGCGTTCTCTTTACGCCTGTGAGGGAGCGCTGTTGGTGGTAGACGCCGCACAAGGTGTGGAGGCTCAATCGGTTGCCAACTGCTACACCGCAATTGAACAGGGCTTGGAAGTACTCCCAGTACTTAACAAGATTGATTTGCCCCAGGCTGACCCTGATCGTGTCGCACAGGAAGTCGAAGAAATTATCGGTTTGGATGCCACCGATGCCTGCCAAGTGTCGGCTAAAAGCGGGATCGGCATCGACGCCTTATTAGAGCGGTTAGTGCGGGATATTCCGCCTCCTAAGGGTGACCCAGAAGCACCTTTGCAAGCGCTTATTATCGACTCTTGGTTCGATAACTATCTTGGGGTTGTCTCGCTAGTGCGCTTATTCGACGGAACATTGCGCAAAGGCGACAAAATCCGCATCAAGTCCACAGGGCGTGACTGGGGGGCCACCGAAGTAGGGATCTTTACACCGCTTCGCAAAGAGACCAATATTTTGCGTGCTGGTGAAGTAGGCTTTATTGTCGCTGGCATCAAGGAGATCCACGGAGCACCGGTGGGCGATACAATTACCCACACCAAAACCCCTGATGTTCCCCGCTTGCCTGGTTTCCAAAAAGTGAAACCGCAGGTATATGCAGGTATGTTCCCGGTTAGTGCCGATGACTACGAAGACTTTCGGGATGCGCTTGAGAAGCTTGCGCTCAATGATGCTTCGCTTGAATATGAGCCGGAAAACTCGGATGCATTGGGCTTTGGTTTCCGCGTCGGCTTCCTGGGTACGCTGCATATGGAGATCATTCAAGAGCGCTTAGAGCGTGAATATGATCTTGATCTACTGACCACAGCGCCGACGGTGGTGTATGAGCTCGCCATGAAAAACGGCGAGATTCAATACGTATCGAACCCCTCGAAATTGCCTGATATGGCAGATGTTGATGAGATGCGTGAACCCATCGTGCGTGCCAGCATTCTGGTTCCTCAGGAGTATGTTGGTAACGTGATTGCTGAGTGTGAGCAGCGTCGCGGTACGCAATTAGATATGCAGTTCCTGGGGAATCAGATCCAGTTAACCTATGAGCTGCCCATGTCAGAAGTGGTCATGGATTTCTTTGATCGTTTGAAGTCTATTTCTCGTGGTTATGCATCACTTGAGTACAACTTCGAACGTTTTGAAGCGGCTAAGTTGGTTCGCCTGGACGTGCTGATCAATGGCGATAAAGTTGACGCACTGGCCGTCATTATCCACCGTGACCATGCGCATAACCGTGGTCGCCTGCTAGTGGAAAAAATGAAAGAGCTGATTCCGCGGCAAATGTTTGATGTGGCTATTCAAGCCGCTATTGGTGGCCAGGTTGTCGCGCGCTCAACAGTCAAAGCGCTGCGTAAAAACGTGACGGCCAAATGTTACGGCGGTGATGTAAGCCGTAAGAAGAAACTATTGGAAAAACAGAAGGCCGGTAAGAAACGGATGAAACAGGTGGGGCGTGTTGAAATTCCCCAGGATGCCTTCCTTGCTGTGCTCAAGGTAAACGACTAGGGATACTTACCCCACATGGATTTTTCATTATTACTGGTGATTGCCGTTGCACTTTCTGGGGCAATATATTTGCTGGATGTGCTTTGGCTGAGACCTAAGCGGCGTGAGCGATTGGCCGCTGCTGAAGCAGCTACCACGGAAGGCCTGGATGGAACGACTCGAGAGACGTTGCTCAAAGAGCCATGGCCGATTGACTACTCACGCTCATTTTTTCCAGTTCTGCTGGTGGTGTTGGTCGTACGTAGTTTTATTATTGAGCCGTTTCAAATTCCATCTGGATCAATGAAGCCGACGCTTGAAGTGGGTGACTTTATCTTGGTGAATAAGTTTGCCTATGGCCTGCGATTACCGGTGCTGCACAGCCGTTTTTTAGAAGTTGATGATCCCGAGCGCGGCGACGTGATGGTGTTCCGCTTTCCAGAGGAGCCGTCGGTCAACTTTATTAAACGTGTGGTTGGTTTGCCGGGTGACCGTATTCGCTATGAAGGAAAACAGCTGTATGTTAACGGTGAGCCAGTTACTAAAGCATTGATTGAAGAAGGCCCCGAACTTTCGCCGCAACAGCTATTATTGGAAGAGCAATTAGGTAGCGTTAGCCACTATATATATAATAACCCCCGTGATCCTGGGCCCCAGATGCGTGAAGTGGTTGTTCCGGATGGGCACTATTTCACGATGGGTGATAACCGTGATCACTCCAACGATAGCCGTTATTGGGGGTTTGTTCCTGAAGATAATATTGTTGGAAGAGCGTTTGCCGTTTGGATGCATTGGGACGGTGGCTTGCCTAGCTTTACCAGTGTGCGGCGTATTGAATGAAAAATAGTTTAGAAATTGTTAATGCTGTCATATTAGTTAACGTCAACGACGTAGGAGCACTGTGAGTAATTCCTTAATCGCTTTTTGCCGACGAATCGGCCATACCTTCGGTGACCCTACGCTGATGGAACTGGCCATGACCCATCGTAGCTACGGTGGTCGTAACAATGAGCGCCTGGAATTTCTGGGTGACTCTATCGTCAATTTTGTAATCGCTGAGGCGCTTTTCCAACGTTTTCCTCAGGCTAGGGAAGGACAGTTATCACGTCTTAGAGCGCGTTTGGTAAAAGGTCAGACATTGGCTGAGTTGGCTCGAGAAATGGAGTTTGGCGAATGCTTACGGCTTGGCTCAGGAGAAATGAAGAGCGGCGGGCATCGCCGCGAATCCATTTTGGCTGATGCAGTAGAAGCTGTGATTGGCGCTATTTATTTAGATGCGGGCATGGATGTCGTTCGTCAACGTGTGCTGGCATGGTACGCCGAGCGGCTTGAGAATATTTCGCTACAAGATACCCAGAAAGATCCCAAAACACGTTTGCAAGAATTTTTGCAATCGCGTCAGGCAGCGTTGCCACGCTATGAAGTAGTCTCTGTAAAGGGGGAGGCGCATGCCCAGACCTTTACCGTGGAGTGCTACATTGATTTGCTAACCGAGCATACCACTGGTAAAGGTCCCAGCCGCCGCCATGCTGAACAACAGGCAGCTGAAGAAGCGCTATTCCACCTTGAAAAAACACCTGGAGACAAGTCATGAGTCAAACCTGCGGCTTCGTGGCCATCGTTGGGCGGCCCAACGTAGGCAAATCAACCCTCATGAACCGGATTCTAGGGCAAAAAATCTCTATTACTTCGCGTCGCCCTCAAACCACGCGGCATCAGGTGATGGGCATTAAGACGGTAGAAGAGACACAGTTCATCTATGTTGATACGCCTGGCATGCACATCATGTCAAAAGACCGCAATAAAGCGATCAACCGCTTTATGAATCAAGCGGCAACACAGGCGTTGCGTGACGTTGACTGTGTGGTGTTTATTATCGACCGCACCCGTTGGACGGATGAAGACCAAGCCGTACTAAAGCGGCTTGAGCACGTGAAAGCACCGGTGATTCTAGCGGTCAACAAGGTAGATCGCTTAAACGATAAAGGTGACTTGTTACCCTGGTTAGCTGAAGTAGGTGCACGCCGTGAGTTTGCTGCGGTTGTGCCTATTTCTGCCAAACATGGCACCCAAGTTGATACGCTCGAACAGGAAGTTGCCAAATACTTGCCAGAGAGCGTTCACTTTTTCCCGGAAGATCAAATCACTGACAAGAGCTTGCGCTTCATGGCGGCTGAGTTGGTGCGTGAAAAAGTCATGCGTCAACTGGGTGATGAACTGCCGTATCAAATGACCGTGGAAATCGAAGAGTTCCGTGAAACCGAGCGTGTGACCCATATCAGTGCCTTAATCCTGGTCGAGCGTCAGGGGCAAAAGGTGATCTTGATCGGTGAGAATGGCGAGCGTATTAAAAGCATTGGTCGCGAAGCCCGCCTGGATATGGAGCGTGCCTTGGGTACCAAGGTAATGCTCAATCTATGGGTGAAAGTGAAGCGCGGCTGGTCTGATGACGAGCGGGCATTAAAGAGTTTGGGTTACGATCTCGATTGAGTGCTTCCATGTCGGCAGAGCCAGCGTTTTTACTGCATCGCAGGCCTTACCGTGAAACCAGTGCGCTGGTGGATTTGTTAACCCTTAACCATGGCCGTATCCGCGCCGTTGCCCATGGAGGGCAGCGGCCAGGTTCTAAGTCGCGTCAACGGCTGCAACCCTTTACCCCTTTGTTTGTGTCGTGGCGCGGCGAGCGTGAGCTAAAGCGATTAACGCTGATGGAGTCACGAGGCCAGACGGCATTGCTAGCCGGAGAAGGGTTGCTCTGCGGCTTATATGCCAATGAAATAGCCACGCGTCTACTGCCTTTGGAGCTTGCAGCACCAGAGGTTTTTGCATTTTATAGCGCGCTGTTAGAGGCATTGCCAACACCGGCGAACCGCGCCTTGGCGCTGCGACGTTTTGAATGGGCGCTGTTGGAGACGTTAGAGGCAACACCGCGTTTTTGTACTTACGATGGCGCTGCGCTCGATCCTCAAACGCGTTATCGATTTGATGCCGCAAGTCGTGCTTTTGTACCTGCTGAGCAGGGCATCGAAGGCCGCACGCTGCGCTATATTGATCAAGGCGATTGGCAGCCCGTTGGCTTAGCAAGTGCATTAAAAGCGGTGATGCGGGCAGCGCTGGCGCCTCATTTAGGCGCGACTGCTTTACGTTCCCGAGAACTAATGCTCGATTTGGCCCGCCGCCGACAGCGCTAGGTGGGCATTTTGATATCACTTATTGGAGACACGCGATGCATCCTCCGCGGATTTTATTAGGCGTTAACATCGATCACATTGCGACGCTACGCCAAGCGCGTGGTACTCGTTACCCTGATCCAGTTCAAGCGGCACTATTAGCAGAAGAAGCGGGCGCTGACGGCATCACGGTTCACCTGCGTGAAGATCGTCGCCATATTCAGCCTAGAGACGTTCGCCTATTGGCAGAAATGCTTAATACGCGCATGAATTTAGAGATGGCAGTCACTGAAGAAATGCTCGTGCTGGCTGAGGAAATACGCCCGGCACACGTGTGTTTAGTACCAGAAAAGCGTGAAGAGCTAACCACCGAAGGCGGCTTGGACGTTGTGGGTGGTTTTGATCTTATTGCCAATGCCTGTGAGCGCTTAAGCGCAGTCGGTTGCGACGTGTCTTTGTTCATCGATCCTGATAACGCGCAAATTGATGCTGCCATTCGTGCAGGGGCACCAACGATTGAGCTGCATACAGGCGCCTATGCAGAAGCAAAACCTGGCAGTGAGGCGGCTATTGCTGAATATGAGCGCCTGAGTGCAGCGGCCATTCACGCTGTTTCTGCTGGCTTAGTGGTTAATGCTGGGCATGGCTTGCACTACCACAACGTTGAGGCGATTGCTGCGCTACCGGGTGTTAATGAGCTCAATATTGGTCACGCCATTATTGCTCGAGCTCTTTTTGTCGGCTTGAAAGATGCGATTCAAGAAATGAAACGCTTGATCATTGCTGGTCAGGAAGCTGGATTAATGGCGGCGTTAGATGCTCATGTGCATGAGCACGAGGATGAACACACGCATAGCGGTTGCTGTAGCCACTAAGATGATTGTCGGAATTGGGTCGGATATCGCCCGTGTCGAGCGCTTTGCTAAGGCAGTAAAACGTCATGGGCCACGCTTTGCCCAGCGAATTTTAGGCCCTGAAGAGCAGGCTGTGTGGCAGACAAAAGGTCAGCCCGTTAGCTATTTGGCAAAGCGTTTTGCAGCGAAAGAAGCGTATGTTAAAGCGCTTGGGCTTGGCCTGAGAAGCGGTATGCAATGGGGCGATATTCAGATCCTCAATGATTCGCTGGGCAAGCCAAGCCTGCAGCTAAGTGGTGAGGCGCTTCGTCTATTTCAAGCTAGCGGCGCCTCGGCTACTCATATAACGCTCAGTGATGAAGCAGATTACGCGGTGGCATTTGTGGTACTTGAACGTTAGTACTTGAACGCTAGCGGGCTAGCGCTGATTTAAGGTGCTCCGCTGCTCCCTGAGGCGTTTGATGGCGGTATACAGCTTATCAAGTAAATTTTCAGCCTGTTCCAAGCCCCCGGTGCGTAAGCGTGTCTCCAACGTTTCGACCGTTAGCGCGAGCTCGGGTGCTCCGCAGTAACGGCTGGCACCATTGAGCGCATGAACATGATCGAGCAAGACCGTCAGGTTGTTTTCTTCGAAAGCGCTGCGAATTTGCTGTTCGCATTCACTTAGACTATCGATCAATCGCTTTAGCTGCTGTTTGGCGAACTCGGGGTTGCCGCCTGCTAGGCGCGTGCCGAGCTCAAGATCAATGACGGATAACGCAGCAGGTGTATATCCAAGAGCCGGTGTATACCCAAGAGCAGGGGCTTTTGGGGACGTCTGTAACAGCGGACTGATTGGCAGCGTAATGCCCAAGAAGCGTTGAAATTGCTGTTGCAGCTGAGTTTCATTGATAGGCTTCACCAATACGTCGTCTAAACCCTCCACAAGCCACTGCTGACGTTCATCGCTTAGCACGTGTGCGGTCACGGCAATAATTGGGCAGCGCGCCCAGCTATTATTAATGCGCCGCAAAGCCTGGGTGGTTTGAACACCGTCCATATCAGGCATACGAATATCCATTAGCACCATGTCTGCTTCGTTCTGACGCGCGTAATCCAACGCTTCCTGGCCGCTGGCAGCCAATACAATGTTGATATGCTCATTTTCGAGCATAGCCTTTAATAGCTCGCGGTTGGGCGCATTATCGTCAACGATCAGAACCGTGAATGTTGATGAAGGGAGCGCTTTAACCGTTTGTGCGCTGGCAGAAATAGTGGCTGCGACAGGTTCCAGTAGTTGTTTGAACGTGGCTATCAATTGAGTTCTGGTAAATGGTTTACATAGTATATCCCCCCCATTAGGAAGCTCCCAGTGAGGCAGTTCAAAGCTAGTGGCGTTTGCAAGGATGAGTGTTGGGCAGGGCGCTTGAGCAATTACTGACTGCCAATAGGTCTTTCGCTCACCGCTGAAGTCATCATGATCTAGGCTCAGCAGTAGCAGTTGCTCGTTGCCAGATTCAATGAAAGAGACGGCAGTTGCGCCCCAGCGTTCCATTAAGTGTTCCAACACATTGCGAGTGGGTAGATGGGGCTCATGTAAACGAATAATTGAGCCGTCGAGTGAGAGTTCCTGTGGCCGTTCCTTGGTCATGTCGGCAAGTAGCGGCAACGTAAATGAAAAGGTTGCACCTTCTCCAGGCTCGCTATCAACTGAAATCTCTCCACCCATTCGTTGAACTAATTGCCTGCAAATCGTCAGCCCTAAACCACTGCCGCCAAATTGTCTGGAGTGACTAGGATCTGCCTGGGAAAAGGCACTAAATAGCTGCTTTTGTTGTTGTTCGCTCAAGCCAATGCCTGTGTCACTAACGCTAATACGCAGCACAACATGCTGGCCCTCCTGGCTGTCCAGCATGACACGAATGATGACTTCTCCCTTCTGGGTAAACTTCAGGGCATTGCTGGTCAAATTATTGAGGACTTGATGGATGCGTAGCGGGTCGCCGCACAGCGCTGACGGCACATCGTCATAAACCATCGCCACTAAATGCAGTCGTTTGCGTTGAGCTTCAGGCGCATGAAGGCCAACAACCTCATCCATCAGCGACACAAGATCGATATCGACTTCTTCTAACGTTAGCCGGTCGGCTTCTAGTTTCGAGAAGTCCAGCACATCATTGACTAGCATCAACAGGTTATCGCACGCACGGTGCACATGTTCTAGCCATTCTTGCTGCCGAACGTCGAGAGAGGAGCGGCCTAATAAACGGCAAAAACCAATGATGCCATTTAAAGGGGTGCGGATTTCGTGGCTCATATTAGCCAGAAATTCAGACTTCACTGCATTCGCGCGTAGTGCGCTTCGATGAGCAAGATCGAGTTTGATATTTTGCTCTTCAATCGTCTCCATGGACTCTTGTAGTTCACTGGTCGCTTGCTCGATTTGGCTTTGCATATCATGCTGGGCTTGCCGAAAATGTTCCGCTAACCCATTGATATGCTCTGCCAGTTGGCGAAACTCGGTAGGGCGGGCAGCCGCCATATAAGGCCGGTAGTCCCCCCGGGATAGGCGATAAAGCGCTTGATTCGCCTCTTCAATTGGACGAGTAGCGTAGCGGCTGATCGCAAACGCGACTAAAAAAAGCAGCAGCCCAAGCAGCATGCCGCCTAAGCTAAGGCTAGCAATGAGCTTATAGCGCTCCAATTTAAGCGTGCGTATGTCCATTTCGGCTTCAAGCCAGCCAGTATTAGCGAGATTAAATGGTTGGCCGTAAGACGTGGTTAGAGGTACCTGTAAACGCCAAATAGCTTCATCCATGGTGAGTGTCGTAGCATTGGGGGCATTTAGGCGAGGGGGGGGAGGTATCGAATGTCCCAGTACCAATAAGCGACTCCCTTGCTCGTCGAAAAGCGTCACCGCACGTAACCCTTTGTGCTCCAGGAGCTGTCTGGCAATGGCTTCCAAACGAGGCAAGTCGCCATCTATCATGGCGTTACCCAGGCTTGGTGCCAGTAATTCACCAGCGCTAACTAAGCGCTCTTCTAGCATGTCACGGCCGGTGGTCTCGCTTTGCACCACCAGCAATAGTGCCATGACGGCATAGACAAGAAGTGGAAGCCCGAGTAACGCAAAGAGTAAGCGCGTGTTTAAAGACATGAGAGAAGCTCGTTGATTCAATGAGGTTGCCTGTCAAGCTAACGGCAGCACCGATATAATGCAGCATAATGGTGATGATAAGGAATGTACGATGAATTATCCGACGCTCGAAGATGTGGTTGGCAATACGCCACTGGTTCGTTTAAAGCGCATAACGGCTGGTCGTAATAACACGCTTCTAGCCAAGCTAGAGGGCAATAACCCTGCTGGTTCGGTGAAAGACCGCCCGGCCCTCTCTATGTTAAGTGAAGCTGAAGCACGGGGCGATATTGTTCCAGGCGATACGCTGGTGGAAGCAACCTCGGGTAATACGGGTATTGCCTTGGCCATGGCCGCTGCTATCAAAGGCTACAAAATGACGCTAATCATGCCTGAAAACGCTTCTGAAGAGCGTAAGCAGGCGATGGCGGCTTACGGTGCCACATTGGTGTCAGCGAGCAAAGAAGGCGGGATGGAAGAGGCGCGAGATATTGCCGATGCGATGATTGCAAGAGGCGAAGGTAAACCGCTAAACCAATTTGCCAATCCAGATAACCCGCTTGCGCACTATCGCACAACGGGGCCCGAAGTGTGGCAGCAAACCGGTGGTGAAGTGACGCATTTTGTCAGTTCAATGGGGACCACGGGCACCATCATGGGGGTGTCTCGCTATCTTAAGGAACAAAATCCAGCGATCCAAATTGTCGGTTTACAACCGGCGGATGGTGCGAGCATACCGGGGATTCGTCGTTGGCCAAAAGAGTACCTGCCGTCGATTTTTGAAGCACCAAGGGTTGATATTACCCTTGATATCGCTCAGCAAGAAGCAGAAGCCCACATGCGCCGCTTGGCGCGTGAAGAAGGTATTTTTGCCGGGGTGTCGTCAGGTGGCAGCTTGGCTGGAGCACTGCGTATCGCAGAACAAACTGAGAACGCGGTCATTGTCTTCATCGTTTGTGACCGAGGCGATCGCTACCTTTCCACAGGCTTATTTGCCCCGGAGTTATAGATGGCCATGTTGGGTAAGCGGCGGCCATCTCGCCCCGCCTCGGGACACTCAGGGCTAGTTCGCCAATCAAGCCGTAAAACTGAGTCAAAAGACGATACTTCGACAACGCTGGTGGTTGAGCGTTTAGCGCATGATGGCCGTGGTGTAGCGCATAATGTCGAGGGAAAAACAGTCTTTATTGACCAAGCGCTTCCCGGTGAACATGTCGATGTGGCGATACACGTGACGCGTAAGCGGTATGACGAAGCGCATATAAAAAACCGGCTCACCTCTTCAGAACAGCGGGTTGAGCCTCCCTGTAGTTACTTTGGGCAGTGTGGAGGCTGTGATTTACAGCATCTTAATCTTACTGCACAACGCCAGCATAAGCGCGACGTTGTCACCGAGCTAATGGCGCGTCAGGGCCTTACGCTAGGCCCTATTGCGGCGTTAGATGGTAGTAGCGAGCGCTACCGACGTCGCGCCCGTTTGGGGGTTAGGGTAGATGGTCAGGGTAATGTTCTCCTGGGGTTTCGAGCACCCAACAGCCACCGATTAGTTGATATTGAGCAGTGCCATGTGCTGGTGCCAGCGCTGAACAAATTGATTCTTCCGTTACGGCAACTGCTGGCAACATTAGCCTCGCCCCGTCTCGTTGGCCATGTCGAATTACTGGCGACCGATGAGGCGACAGTAGTGCTAGTGCGTCAGTTAAAAGCCCATGATCAAGATAGGGTGCGCTGGCAGCAGTTTGCGGAACAGCAGCAGGTCTTGCTCGGCACTTGGTTAGGGCGGGAAACACCTGCTTTGCACTGGAATGGTGCGCATGGTGGCGCTACACCCGTTCTACAAGAAGTACTTAATCTTGATGAACTCGGAATTCAAAGAGCGAGTTCACCCACAAGTGAACACTGTTTGCCGGGTGATAAAGCATCCAGCCTAGTGACGTTACGTTTTTCACCAGGTGACTTTTTACAGGTAAATGCTGAGGTTAACCAAAAGATGGTAGCCCAGGTGGTAGCATGGTTAAAGCCAGCGCCAGGGCAACAGCTCGTAGATCTCTTTGCTGGGATTGGTAACTTCAGTTTGCCGTTAGCCGCCGCAGGAGCAAAGGTGCTTGCTGTAGAGGGTAATCCAGCGATGGTCGAACGAATTACCGCTAACGCTAATGTTAACCTACTGGATGTGCATGCCCAGCAAGCAGACTTAAGCGACGCCAAAAAGGTGCAAACGCTATTGAGCGAGCATCAGCAAATTGATGCGATTGTGCTAGATCCGCCGCGCAGCGGTGCAGAAGCAGTTTGCCAAGTATTAGGTAGTTACAATGTACCTCGGGTGGCCTATATTTCTTGTGACCCGGCAACGCTTGCTCGCGATGCGGCACACCTTGTGCATGCAGGTTATCGCGTCAAGCAAGTAGCAGTGGCCGATATGTTTTTACACACTGCTCACCTGGAAACGCTGATGCTATTTGAATACGAGGGCTAGCCTGCCCATTGCATCAAGCCTCGGTGACGGAAAATGGCTAGCCGTCACCCTGAAAGGATGAATGATTGTCATGGTGAAAGTGCGTGAAGACCAGCCGCTTACCGAAAGCGGAAAGGTGGACATACAGCAGTGGTTAGCGCGCCTTCAAGAGGATGTGCGCCTACGCGACCCCGAACGACTATTGCAAGCATGCGAGCTTGCTGAGCAGTTGGAACGAGAGGCGCCGCAAACCCACCGTGTGTGGCTCTCGCCAGGTTCAAGTTTTCGAATGGGGCTGGAAATGGCCGACATTCTGGCCGAGCTCAAGCTTGATCAAGCAACCCTTGAGGCTGCCGTGCTGTATCGCGCGGTTCGCGAAGGGCTGCTGAGTATAGACGCCGTTACCAAACGGTTTGGCGAAGAAGTCGCTAAGCTGATTGACGGCGTTTTGCAGATGGCAGCCATTAGCTACCCACTAGCGCCCAACCATGGTATGAGCCAGCATAACCAGCAGGAAAACCTGCGTAAAATGCTGGTTAACATGGTCGGAGATGTACGCGTTGCACTGATCAAAATTGCTGAACGCACCTGCGCCTTGCGCCAAGTAAAAGATGCGCCCCGTGAAAAGTGCTTACAAGTCGCGCGTGAAGTGGCTGATATTTATGCGCCGCTGGCTCATCGACTTGGGATAGGTCAAATCAAGTGGGAACTTGAAGACCTATCGTTTCGCTATCTGCATGAAGATGAGTACAAAGCGATTGCTAAGCTGCTGGCGGAAAAGCGCTTAGATCGTGATCGCTATATTCATGACGTGGTGGAAACCATTAAGAGCTTGATGGAAGCCCAGAATATTCACCACTACGACGTCGATGGGCGAGCCAAGCACATTTATTCAATCTGGCGCAAAATGAAGCGCAAACGGATTGATTTTTCCCAGGTGCACGACGTGCGCGCAGTGCGCATCTTGGTACCTGATGTGGCCGATTGCTACACCGTACTCGGAATTGTTCACTCGCGTTGGCACCATGTGCCCAACGAGTTTGATGACTATATCGCCAACCCGAAGAAAAACGGTTACCAGTCACTGCATACCGCGGTGATGGGGCCAGAAAATAAGGTGCTGGAAATCCAGATTCGCACCTTTGCTATGCATGACGAAGCAGAATTAGGCGTGTGCGCACACTGGCGGTATAAAGGGCATGATACCAACGCCAAAAGCCGTAGCTATGAAGAAAAGATTGCCTGGTTGCGCCAAGTGCTTGAGTGGCAGGATGAAGTGGGTGGCTTTGGCGACCTGCGTGAAGGTCTTTCCAGCGACGTTGCGCCAGACCGCATCTATGTGTTCACTCCCGATGGTCATGTCATTGACCTGCCGCGGATTGCCACACCCATCGACTTCGCTTATCGCGTGCATACCGAAATTGGTCACCGCTGCCGTGGTGCCAAGATTAATGGCCGGATAGTACCGCTTACCTATAAGTTAAAAACCGGCCAGCAAGTCGAGATTTTAACGGCCACCAAAGGCGGCCCCAGCCGCGACTGGTTAAACCCCAGTTTGGGCTATGTGCGCACCTCACGCGCGCGGGCGAAGATTCAGGCATGGTTTAAGTACCAGGCACGAGACCAGAACCTAGACGAAGGGCGGGCGCTGTTCGAGCGAGAGATGCGCCGTTTGGATGTTGAAGGGCTTGACCTTGCTAAGCTTGCCGCTGCTGTTAACTACCAAAACGCCGACGATATGTATGCGGCCCTTGGCGCGGGCGACCTGCGTATCGGTCAAGTACTTCATCAAGCCCAGCAGCTGTTTGGTGAAACGGACGATCAAGAGCAGTTAGATCGGTTGCTGGCGAAGCCACGCCGCCAGCCAAGCAAAGCAACTAAAAGCGACATCACCGTACTGGGTGTCGGTAACTTAAAAACCAGCATGGCGAATTGCTGTCGGCCAGTGCCCGGCGAACCGATTGTTGGCTTTATTACCCAAGGTCGCGGCGTCACCGTCCATCGCCAGGATTGCAGCAACATCCTTCAATTGCGCATGGAAGAGCCCCAGCGCATTATCGAAGTAGAGTGGGGCGAACGTGCCCACACCCGTTACCCCGTCACGATTGAAATTCAAGCCTGGGATCGCTCCGGCTTACTACGCGACGTAACCGGACTACTCGGTAACGAGAAGGTCAATGTGTTAGCAGTGAATACACTGACGGATACTGACGAGGGGATTGCACGACTGCGTATCACGCTGGAAGTCGACGGTCTTGAAGCGCTAGGCCGTTTGTTTTCACGTATCCAGCAGTTGCCCAACGTGACGGAAGTACGTCGTCTGCGCAATGCGGACCCAGAGAAAAACGTCCGTAGAGGAGGCGCCTGATGCGTTATAGCGTGGAGGATCTGCTGACATTGATGTCGGTACTTCGCAATGCGGAACAGGGGTGTCCTTGGGATATTAAGCAAGATTGGGACAGCATTGTGCCCCATACGCTGGAAGAAGCTTACGAAGTTGCTGACGCTATTGAGCGGCGCGCTTTTGATGAATTGCCCGGCGAGTTGGGTGACCTGCTGTTCCAAGTGGTCTATTACGCTCAGTTTGGTGCTGAACAGCAGCGCTTCGACTTCCACGACATCGTCGATACATTGACCGCAAAGATGTTGCGACGTCATCCGCATGTATTTCCTGATGGCACGCTAGCGTCACGACGTCCACCTGGGGTGAGTGCCGAGGACGTACAAACCCAGCACGTTAATTCACGTTGGGAAGCGCTTAAGGCCGATGAGCGTGCTGAGCGTTCACAGCAAAGCACGCCCTCTGTACTTGACGATGTGCCGCGTACGCTGCCCGCGCTTAGCCGTGCCGCGAAACTCTCGAAACGTGCCGCCAGGGTCGGGTTCGACTGGCCGGATGCCAGCGGTGTACTGGACAAAATCCGTGAAGAGCTGGCTGAGGTTGAAGAAGCCCTTGCCGAGGGTAACCAACAGCACGCTCAAGAAGAAGTCGGCGACTTGTTGTTTGCAGTGACTAATTTAGCTCGCACATTGGGTGCTGACCCCGAACAGTGCTTGCGTACCACGAATGCCAAATTTGAGCGCCGCTTTCGCTACGTAGAGCGCGAACTTGCCGCCGATGCGCGTCCGCTAACCGACGCCTCGCTGGATGAAATGGAAACCCACTGGCAAGCCGCTAAAGCACAAGAAAAAACGCTTACCCCTTAACAACTTATTTTTCACAACTAGCTTTTAACAACTAATGCGACCCCGCAAGGAGGCCATGCCAATGAGTCACGACCTACACGAATCGCTACGTGATAACGTACGTATTCTCGGTGATAGCCTGGGCCGTACGATTGCCGATGATTTAGGCCAGTCATTTGTTGATAAAATTGAAACGATTCGTGCCCATGCCAAGCGAGGACGTCAGGGCGATTCATTGCAGCAGCGTGAGCTTATTGAGTATCTACGCCAGTTGCCCGAACGCGACCTGCTGCCTGTGACGCGCGCGTTTAACCAGTTTTTGAACCTTGCCAATATTGCTGAGCAGCACTACCGGGCACGCTTTCGCCGGGTGGAAGACTACAAGCCTGGTACCCAGCCAGTGCTTGGTGAACTGCTAAGCCGTGCACAGCAGGCGGGTAATTCGCCCCGTAAGTTAGTAGAAACCCTGGCCAGTATGCGCGTTGAGCTAGTGCTGACTGCCCACCCCACAGAAGTTATCCGCCGCACGTTGATTCAGAAATATGACGCAATCGACGAATGCCTAACCGCGATTGAAAGCTCTGAAGACTATCCAGAGCGTGGAACCCGCGCCCAGGGGCGCCTGGAAGAGTTAATCAGTCAGGCGTGGCATACCGATGAGATTCGTCATGAGCGGCCAACCCCTGTTGATGAAGCCAAATGGGGCTTCGCGGTTATTGAAAACTCCTTATGGCAGGCAGTGCCAGACTTCCATCGCGATTTGGATAATTTATTACTCGATACTGCCGGAGAGCGTTTGCCGCTAGATGCCGCGCCCATTCGCTACGCTTCCTGGATGGGCGGTGACCGAGATGGCAATCCCAATGTCACCGCGCGGGTGACGCGAGAGGTGCTGTTATTAGGCCGTTGGATGGCCGCCGATCTCTATTTGCGCGATCTTGAACAGCTGAAAACCGAGCTTTCAATGTGGAAAGCCAACAGCGCCCTGAAGGCAGAGGTGGGAGAAGTTGCTGAGCCTTACCGTGAGCTGCTCAAGCGACTGCTGCATAAAATGGAAGCCACACGCGACTGGGCAAAAGCAGAGCTAGATGGCCGTAACTATGACGGCGGGCCAATTATTGAAACCCGCGATCAGCTCTACGCGCCGCTGCTGGCATGTTACCGCTCGCTGTGTGATGTCGGGCTGGACACCATCGCAAACGGCGCGCTGCTTGATACCTTGCGCCGCGTGGCAGTGTTCGGCGTCACGCTGACCAAACTTGACTTGCGCCAGGAGGCCAGCCGCCATGCCCAGGTAATGGAAGAACTCACCAGTGCACTGGGCTTGGGACACTACCAGGACTGGAACGAAGCACAGCGTCAAGAGTTCCTGCTCGCAGAGCTTGAATCAAGTCGGCCGCTGATCCCACGCCGTTGGGAGTGCTCGGCAGAATCCCGCGAAGTGCTCGATACCTTCAAAGTGATTGCTCAAGAGCATGCCGAAGCGTTGGGTACTTATATTATCTCAATGGCTGCCGAGCCTTCGGACGTATTAACCGTTGCGCTATTGATGAAAGAGGTGGGTGGCCAAGTCACGCTGCCTATCGCGCCGCTGTTTGAAACCCTGAACGACCTTGATCATGCGGGCGATGTCATCGACCAATTGCTGGCGCTACCGGGTTACCGCGCTTTGGCGAAAGACCGTCAAGAAGTCATGATTGGCTATTCAGACTCGGCTAAAGACGCCGGGCAGCTTGCTGCTGCCTGGGCACAGTACCGTGCCCAAGAGTCGCTAGTCGATGTATGTGACAAACATGGGGTAGATTTGACGCTTTTCCATGGCCGGGGTGGCACTGTTGGTCGTGGCGGCGGCCCCGCGCATGCGGCGATTCTCTCCCAGCCGCCGGGCTCGGTGAATGGCAGCCTACGGGTGACCGAACAAGGTGAGATGATTCGCTTTAAGTTTGGTCAGCCAGATATCGCGCTGCGCTCTATGGAAATTTACGCTTGTGCGGTCATGGAAGCGACGCTATTGCCACCGCCCGCACCGGAGCCTCAGTGGCGTGAAGAGATGGACCAGCTGGCGAAAGTGGCCCATGCCGCCTATGTTGGCGTAGTGCGTGAAGACCCTGATTTTGTTCCGTATTTCCGTGCGGTCACGCCGGAAGGGGCGCTGGGTAGGCTGCCGCTCGGCTCTCGGCCAACCAAGCGTCGCCAGGATGGTGGCGTGGAAACCTTACGAGCGATTCCGTGGATTTTTGCCTGGACGCAGATTCGCTTGATGCTACCCGCTTGGTTGGGCAGTGGTGAGGCGTTCTCGCGACGCCTAGAGCAGCCAGGTGGCCGGGAAGTATTGCAAGAAATGCGCAGCCAGTGGCCGTTCTTTGGCACCTATCTCGATATGTTGGAGATGCTGTTGGCCAAAGCGGACGTAGCGATTGCGGCTTACTATGAGCATCGCCTAGTCGATGAGCCTTCGCTGAAAGCGCTGGGCAAGAAACTACGTGAGCGTTTTGAACGGCTTGAAAACGTCGTGCTGGATATCCTTCAGCAAGAGAAGCTGCTTGAAAACACCCCGCTTATTCGCCAAGCAATTGATGTGCGCAACCCTTACATCGACCCGCTTCATGGCCTGCAAGCGGAGCTTCTGCAGCGTAATCGGGACGCCGACGGCGCCATTAGTGCAGATCTCTCTCGTGCGCTCATGGTGACCATGGCAGGTATTGCAGCAGGGTTACGCAATACAGGCTAACAAAGCGTGCGCCGCCACTGCGTGTGGCGGCGCCGTCATCACCTTACTAGGAATTGGGGGGCGCGATGATACAGGGTGCTCAGTCAGTACTGTCGTTTTGGTTTAATGAATTAACGCCAGCGCAGTGGTTTAAAAAAGATACGTCGATGGATCAGCAGATTACCCAGCGTTTCGGCCCACTGCTGACCAAAGCGGCTGCCTGTGAATGTTATGAGTGGCGCAGTACTGCTCGAGGGAGGCTGGCTGAAATTATTGTGTTGGACCAGTTTTCGCGAAATATCTACCGTGACCACCCGCAAGCCTTCGCCAGTGACGCGTTAGCCTTAGCGCTTGCACAGGAAGCGGTTGCTTTAGCGGTGGATAACGAACTGGCTCCCGTCGAGCGTAGTTTTTTATACATGCCTTATATGCACAGTGAGTCTGCCGCTATTCATGAGGTGGCAATGCAGCTGTTTGATCAGCCTGGGTTAGAGAACAACCTGGATTTCGAAATTCGTCACAAAGCGATCATTGACCGCTTTGGTCGTTATCCCCACCGCAACGACGTGTTGGGCCGGGTATCTACGCCAGCCGAAATAGAGTTTCTTAAACAACCTGGGTCCGGCTTCTAGTTAGGCTTTTAACGTTAGCGTTTGAATTTTGCTTAATCACTTCACCACACTTCTGCCTATGGCGTTTTATGTCGTTACGAAAATCTACCCGCATCAATAAATACATCAGCGAAAGCGGTTTGTGTTCTCGCCGAGAGGCTGACCGCTATGTTGAACAAGGCAACGTTTGGATTAATGGGCGTCGGGCAACGACAGGCGACCAAGTGGTGCCGGGTGATCGGGTTAAGGTCAACGGTCAAGAGATTGAGCCTCAGGAAGAAGAGGATTTAGTGCTGATTGCGCTAAATAAGCCGGTGGGAATAGTCAGTACCACTGAGTCTAGCGAAAAAGACAATATTGTTGAATTCGTGAAGCACGGCACGCGCATCTTTCCCATCGGGCGCCTGGATAAGGACTCCCAGGGACTGATCTTTCTAACCAATAATGGCGACTTGGTTAATAAGATCCTGCGCGCTAATAATAATCATGAAAAAGAGTATGTGGTGACGGTCAACAAGCCGATTACCGATGAATTTGTTGCCGGCATGCAAAAGGGGGTACCGATCCTTGGGCAGGTGACTAAAAAGTGCAAAGTGACCAAAGCGTCGACGTTTGTGTTCTCTATTACGCTGGTGCAAGGGTTGAACCGCCAGATTCGCCGTATGTGCGAGTACTTTGGCTACGAGGTCACTCAGCTTGTTCGCACACGAATAATGAATGTTTCCCTGCAAGGTTTGGCTCTAGGTGACTGGCGGGATTTAACCCCTAAAGAGATCGATACGATTGTCGCGCTGACAGAACGCTCTGAGGCAGTGCCTGAAAAGCGCCAGACAGCAAGGCAGGATTACAATTCGGGGTCAGGCGCTAACAAACCGAAAAAAACAGCCACCAAGGAGCGGCAGAAACAGGGTCGCCAGAAACCGGCTAAGCCGGGTGCTAAAACGGTTGGCAATAAACCGCCGCCCAAGGGTAAAAGAACCGCCAGCGGTAAAGTGAGAACTGGCCCAAAAGCCAGTGCTTCGGGTAAACCGCAGCCCAGGGGCAAAACCGCTGGCGCAGGAAAAAACAGCAAGGCAGGGGCCAAGCCGGTGGGGAAAGGCCGTGTTGGTCGCCCGAAAGGAAAGCGTTAGAGAGTAGGGCGGGCAGCCCTGGGTGCCCGCCTTTAGCGCCTAACCTATTGCATACCTACAAGCTGATGGATCAGGCAAATAAGAAGTTAGCAATGAGTTCTTTGCCACCTTCTGTGGCAAACGATTCAGGGTGAAACTGAATGCCGTGAATGGGGTAATCACGGTGCTTTACGCCCATCAATTCAAACTCACCCACTGTTTGCCAGTGGCTGCGTTGCTCAAACTTGTCAGCACCTAGCGCGCCCACTGTTGCGGTCACTTCCAGGCAGTCGGGCAGGGTGAACGCGTCGGCAATCAATGAGTGATAGCGCATCACCTCAAGCTGGTCAGGTACGCCATTAAATACCGAGCGATTGTTGTGGTTGATCGGGCTGATTTTGCCGTGCATCGGCAGAGGCGCTTTTACCACCTTGCCGCCAAAGACGTGAACAATACCCTGCATGCCCAGGCACACGCCCAACAGTGGCGTGGTTTTGCCGAGTTTCTCGATAACGTCGGCACAGACGCCAAAGTAACGCGGATCATCCGGCGAGCCTGGGCCCGGCGAGATAATAATCCGATCAGGCGCCATGGCTTCTATCGCTTTGAAGTCGACTTGATTATTGCGCTTAACAATAATCTCGAAATGAGGCAGTTCGCCGCGATTCTTCTCGGTGGTTAAAATCTCACCAATAAACTGATACAAGTTATAGGTGAAGGAGTCGTAGTTATCGATAATTAGCACCTTCATGCTTGGCTCTCCATGTCCATATCCGCGCTCATAAAAGGAGCAAGGGCTTTGCGGGTGCCTGCAAATTTGCGGCGTATTTCCTCGTACTCATCTTCGGCGTTACTATCAAACACGTTGCCGCCACAAGTTTGCACGTAAGCACTTTCACCGTTTACAAAGACTGTGCGAATGGGAATCGCAAAGGTGCAATCGCCGTTAAATGAGAATTGACCAACCGCGCCGCCGTAAGGGCCGCGACCGTCAGTTTCCAAGTCATCGATAATTTTCATCGCTTCGATTTTTGGCGCGCCCGTCAGCGTACCCGCAGGGAAGTTGCTGGCAAGCGATGTAAACATGTCTTCGCCTTCGGCAATAATGCCAACAATTTCACTGGAGATATGCTGTACGTGGCTAAAGCGTTTGATGTCCATAAGGCTACGTACTTTCACCGTGCCAAATTGCGCCACTCGGCCAATATCGTTGCGGTGTAGGTCCACAATCATATTGTGCTCGGCAATCTCTTTGGGATCGTTGAGTAGCGCACGAGCTAGCTGCGTGTCTTCTTGCGGGGTTTTGCCACGAGTAGTGGTGCCTGCCAGTGGGAAGGTCTCCATCTCGCCCTGGCGGAGCCTGAACAAAAGCTCGGGGCTTGCGCCAATCAGCTTCTGCTCGCCAAATTTCACGTAGTACATCTGTGGCGATGGGTTAATGGTGCGCAGCTGATCGTAGAGCGCTAGCGTATCGCCTTTAATGCTAAAGCGTTTTTTAAAGCCGACTTCGCACTGGAAAACCTTACCGTCGATGATGTCCTGCTTCACCTTGGCCACCGCTTCGGCGTGCTCTTCGCGGCTCATGGTGTCGCCCAGCGCAGTAATATGCAGCTCGCCTGGGGAGATATCATCAGCGTCGATCAAGGTTTGCAGAAACGCGTAGCGACTGTTGTCGTAATAAAAATAGGTGACTTCCCCGGTCATTTTGTCGAGGATCAAACCATCTTTATAAAGGCCAAATCGAAACGTGTCGAAATCGTCGCTAGCTTTCAACGATAACGAAGGCTCAAAGTATTGCATGGCGTCATAACCAAGATAACCACTTAGCCCACCCGCATACTTACGAGAAATAATATTTTGCGGAATCAAGCTGCGCAGCAGCTCATAAGGGTTATCGCTTGGATAGTGGTTTGAATTACCGTCACGATCTTCAATAGTTAACGTGCTGCCATTGGCGTAAAGCGTGTACTCAGGGTCAAAGCCAATAATCGAGTGGCGCGCCATATGGCTATCTTCGCCGAGTGATTCCAGCATGTAACAGGTATCAAATTGGCGTTCAATTTTTTGAAACAGAGCAAAAAAGTCACAGTCCGCTGCCAGGGTGACGTAGTGAGGCTTGCGCGACAGCGTAAAAGGCTGTGGGCCTGATGAAGCAGGCGTAATCGTCGTCATGATTAATCGGTCCGTGAAGTGGGTGACGGTAGTGATGAAGGTAACGTTGAAGAAGGTAGCGTGGTTAAAGCGCGCGAACCGCGGGATACCGTGGCAATACCGACGCCCAGGATTTCAGCGATTTTGCGATGGGGGACTCCTTCACGCAAAAGCTTAAAAATCTGTAGGCGTTTGCAGATTTCTTGGTACTCTGCGGGCGTTAACAGGCTGGCTAGTGCCTCGTCCATTGCTTCTGGCGAATCAATGGCAAGTAAATAGCGTACTAAATCAGCCTGATGGTCATCATCAAATGACATAAAGTGAGTTCACCGTATTGCCACAAAAGTAAGGAAATAAGTTGCTGTACTAGCGTACTAGTACGGTATCCTATTGCGTAATGAAGTCAAGCCCTTCGTGTTAATTTGAGGAAGCCCGATGACCGACTATTTTATTCAAGCGTTTATCTATCTCATTGCAGCGGTAATCGCTGTTCCCCTTGCCAAGCGGTTTGGACTTGGTTCGGTGCTCGGTTATTTGGTCGCTGGGGTGGTGATAGGCCCAATGCTGGGATTAGTCGGTCAGGAAACTACGACGATTCAGCACTTCGCCGAGTTTGGTGTGGTGATGATGCTGTTTTTAGTCGGTATGGAGCTCGACCCAAAAGGGCTGTGGGCCATGCGGGTAAGCTTGATAGGGATGGGTGGTTTACAGGTGCTGATAACAGCCGCTGCAGGTACCGCTGTTGCTTGGTGGCTGGGACTTGCCTGGCAAACATCCTTGGCCGTCGGTTTGATTTTCGCGCTTTCCTCAACGGCTATTGTGCTGCAAACCCTAAACGAAAAAGGACTCACGAAAACTGAAGGCGGACGCAGCGCGTTTTCGGTGCTGCTATTTCAAGACATCGCGGTGATCCTGATGTTGGCGTTGATCCCACTATTGGCGCTGCCCGAACTAATGGGAGAAGGTGGTAGTTACGCTGAACATAGCAGCCTTAGCCTTGTCGAGGATATGCCTGGATGGCTCCACGGGCTGGTGGTGGTTGGGGCTATCGGGATCGTCATTATTAGTGGGCATTACCTTGGACCGATGCTGTTTCGCTACGTGGTTTCTTCTGGCTTGAGAGAGGTGTTTACAGCTGCCGCTTTAATGCTGGTTATTGGCATTGCAGCGTTGATGGGGGTTGTCAATTTATCTCCAGCGCTTGGCGCGTTTCTAGCCGGTATCGTACTCGCTAATAGCGAATTCAAGCACGAAATTGAGGCCAACATCGAACCGTTTAAAGGGCTTTTGCTCGGACTGTTTTTTATCACGGTTGGGGCTGGCATCGACTTTCAGGTATTCGCGTCGCAGTGGCCAACCGTATTGGTATTAGTGCTTGGCGTTATTGTCGTAAAGGGCACTATCCTGTTCGGGTTAGCCATGTTGTTCCGGGTTCGTAATAGCAATGGCTGGTTGTTTACGTTAAGCCTTGCGCAGGCAGGGGAATTTGGCTTTGTGCTGTTAACTTACAGCGTGCAGAGCAACGTTATTCCTGTTGATGTGTCGCAATTACTTTCGCTGGTTGTCGCGTTTTCCATGTTTGCGACACCGCTGTTGTTTATTGCCTACGACCGCTTAGTACTGCCGCGCTACCAAACAGCTAAAAACGCTACGCGCGATGCCGATAAGATCGAAGAGCAAGCGCCAGTGATCATCGCCGGTGTCGGTCGTTTTGGACAGATTGTATGTCGCTTGTTGCGCGCCAATAACATTCCCATCGTGGCTTTGGACCTCGAAATTGAGCAAATTGAGCTCCTTCGCCATATTCGGATTAAAAGCTACTTTGGCGATGCCAGTCGTTCAGACCTTTTAGAAACTGCGGGCATTGCGAATGCGCGAGTGATGGTGGTTGCGATTGATGATCGCGATCGCGCTGTTGATATGGTGAAGCATGTTAAGCATTACCATCCCAACGTTTGGGTATTAGCGCGTGCATTTGACCGTGGCCATGGATATCAGCTTCGCGAAGCAGGGGCTGACGATATAACCAGAGAGGTTTATCACTCTGCGCTAGAGCTTGGCGGCCATACGTTGACGGCTATGGGCGTACACCCTATGCGTGCTAAGCAGATGATCGACTCGTTTGAGCAACACGAAAGTGCCCATGAAGATGAGCTGTTTGAAGCCTGGAAAGAGATTGAGGAGGGGATTAGCTTTAGCCCGCGTTACGGCGAACTGTTCATGAAACTGGAAGAAGCGCTGAGTAGGTCAATGCGCTACGGTTGGGATGAGTCAAATCAAGCTGAAGAACCCGTATGGACGCCGCCTGAACAGGCATCTGAAGAAAATCGCTAAAACGGTAGGTGCAGGGAAGCGCTTAACATATTGAGGTGGCTGAGGGTCGGGGCATCGATGCGTTCGTACTCTACGCGGCTTACCAAACGATTGATGGTCATGGTGGCGCCAAAGCCTTGCAGGAAGGCGGTGCCGCCGTCGTCGGCCAGTGGCTGATCGGTTTCGCCACGCCACTCGGTGAGGCCAGACTTAGCGTAAACGCTGAAGGCGCCCATTCGCACGCCTGCGACGATCGCTCCGCCTAAGCTGAGAGTATCCATGATGAGGGGGTCAGCACTGGAGGTGATGGGAACTTCTTCACTTTCGCGGTAGGCAATTTCAGCACCAATATCCAGCTGCGGTAATTGCCATGGGCTAAAACCTGCCGAAAAGCGGAAACCTGTAGTGTAGCTATCGAGGCTGCTTAAGTCACTGCCTTCTAGAACAACACCGTTGCGCAGGGCCATAAACTCGCTGTTCGGAGCTGCATAGGCGAGGTCGGTCTCTCCGCTGCTGGCTAAACAGCCCATCAATGGCAGCATGGAGCCAGCAAAACTACACAACAGGGTGCTTGCCAAGCGTTTCATTGGCGTTCCTCGTGTCCCTGGCTAAGGAAGTTATCTTAATCAGCCTAGCAACGGGCGCTGATTTCTACCACATTAATTGCGTTATTTGATAAGTTTTCTAGCAGATTTTTACCCATTTGCAAAAAGCGCTCGCCAAATACCCATTGGGGTGAGAGCACAGCGATGGTGTCAGTTTGCTCTTTTTGGCGCTGCCGCTGACGCCACTCAAGCGCAGTGCTGCTCCAATTTTCACTGTGCTGAAGCTGAAAGCCATTTGCCGCCAGCAAGTCCGTCAGTTCTGTCATCGAAAGCAAGTGTGAATGCTCTGGCGATGCTGCCCAGGGAACCGGGTAGCGCAATTCGGCAAAGTTTTTACCCCTAACGACTTCATGCATGACAAGCTTGCCGCCTGGGCGGAGCACTCGTCGGCTTTCGGCAATAACGCGGGCGGGGTCGGGCATGTTCATCAGGCTGTGCTGAAATAGTACGGCATTAAATGTGCGCTCTGGAAAAGGCAGTGCGCAGGCATCTCCGGTAACCCAGCTAAGCGACGGATTTGTCGGAGAAGCCGACAAGTCAGTCAGTGCCTGACTAAGTACGTTAAAGCGGTGGGTGATATCTAAACCGGTAAGTTGAAAACCTAGCGCTGCCCCTTGGCGCATTAATCCGCCTAAGCCTGAGCCTATATCAAGCACCTTTGTATGTTGTGAAGGATCAAGTAGGTTAAGCAGCTTTTTAGAGGCGGCAATACCACCGATATGTAGCTGGTCTAGCGGGGCAAGTTGGTGAAGCGTTGGGCCATCAGGGTAGTGGGTACGGATTTGGTTAAGGATAGCGTCATCGCGCAACCCTTGGTGGTAGTGCTCGGCTAGCCGCTGTTGAGTGGACATGTTGGTGTCTCAATGTCATACAAAAATCAACGCCGACCATGGGCCGGCGTTAATTAAAGGGTTATTTTTGATCCTCAAGCCCAAGCTCTTGGATAGAAATTTCGCGCATTTTAAATTTCTGAATTTTACCGGTTACCGTCATCGGGAATTCATCAACAAATTTAAAGTAGCGGGGAATCTTAAAGTGAGTGATTTTGCCTTTGCAGTACTCGCGAAGGTCTTCTCCAGTGACTTCTCCAGCGCTGCTGTTGAGCTTCACCCAAGCAATTAGCTCTTCGCCATACTTCTTATCCGGAACACCGGTAACCTGTACTTCTGAAATCGCAGGGTGGGCGTATAAAAACTCCTCGATCTCTTTAGGGTATACATTCTCACCGCCGCGAATCACCATGTCTTTAATGCGGCCAACAATCTGGATATAGCCTTCCTCGTCCATCGTGGCAAGGTCGCCTGTGTGCATCCAACCGGCTTCATCAATGGCTTCAGCCGTGGCTTTGTCATTGTTCCAGTACTTGAGCATCACGCTGTAGCCACGGGTGCATAGCTCACCAATTTCACCACGGGGCAGAATGCCGCCGTTGCCAGGATCGACGATCTTGCTTTCCAGGTGGGGTTGGGTGCGGCCAACGGTAGAAACGCGCTTATCAATGGTGTCGTTAGCGCCGGTTTGGGTGGAAACCGGGCTGGTTTCTGTCATGCCGTAGGCGATCTGTACGCCTTTCATGTTCATCTTTTCGATGACCTGCTTCATGATTTCTGCAGGACAAATAGAACCCGCCATAATGCCGGTACGCAGCGTGGAAAAATCAGTAGTGGCAAAGTCGGGGTGCTCTAGTTCGGCGATGAACATAGTGGGTACGCCGTAAAGCGCGGTGGCTTTTTGCTCGTGTACCGCTTTTAGCACTTTGCCGGGCTCGAACCCTTCATCCGGATAAATCATCGCCGCGCCATGGGTCATGCAGCCCAGGTTACCCATCACCATGCCGAAGCAGTGGTAGAGCGGTACGGGGATGACCAGGCGGTCTTCGCTGGTAAAGCCCATGCTTTCGGCAACAAAGAAGCCGTTGTTGAGGATGTTATGGTGAGAGAGCGTCGCGCCTTTCGGAAAGCCCGTGGTACCCGAGGTGTACTGAATATTGATCGGATCATCAAACTGTAGCGTAGCCTGCAAGTCATCAACATCCGTCTGGCTGATCTTGCTGGCTTCGTTAATGAAGTCTGCCCAGCGCCACATGCCACTCTGTTTGTCAGAGCCCAGATTAATGATGCACTCAAGATCAGGTAGCTTGTGCGATTTTAGCTGGCCTTCTGTGCTGCTATTTAGTTCAGGCGCGAGCTCAAACAGCATGGCGGTGTAATCAGAGCTTTTGAATTGATCGGCAGTGACTAAAAAGCGCGCACCGGATTGATTCAGCGCGTAGTCCAGCTCATGAGTACGATAAGAGGGGTTAATGTTGACTAAAATCGCGCCAATCTTGGCGGTGGCAAATTGGGTTAGGGTCCATTCGCAGCAGTTAGGTGCCCAGATGGCAACTCGGTCGCCTTTTTTAACCCCAATGGCCAGCAACGCTCGGGCGCAACGGTTAACTTCTTCCTGAAGCTGGCGGTAGCTCCAGTGAATGTTCTGATGAAGGGCGATTAGCGCGTCGTTGTCGGGATACTGTGCGGCGATTTGATCAAATTTATCGCCAATGGTCATGCCCAGCAGCGGCTTATCTGCGGTGCTGCTGGTGTAGCTAGGTAGGGTGTGTGCAGGTGATGCCATGGATGTCTCTCCGAACTGTTTTTTTTGTCTCAACGGGAAGAAAGCAGTTGGCTTCTATAGTTATTATTAGCTAACCGTGCTTTTGGCCAACGCGACTTTAGAACTGGGCTTGCGACCCAACTGCTGAGTGATCCAGACGCCCGTATCAATCACTGCCTGGAGGTCTATGCCGGTGTTAATGCCCAGCCCCTCCAACAGGTAAAGTACGTCTTCCGTGGCCACATTGCCGGATGCACCTTTGGCATAAGGGCAGCCACCAAGCCCTGCAGTCGCTGCGTCAATCACGCTCACGCCTTCTTCCATTACGGCATATAAGTTAGCTAGCGCCATGCCATAGGTATCATGGAAGTGGGCCGCTAAATGCTCGATGGGCACCTGCTGACGGGCAGCCTCAATCATCCGCTTAGCGGCTAGCGGCGTGCCGACACCGATGGTGTCACCCAGAGAGATTTCATAGCAGCCCATCTCATAAAGTACGCTGGCTACCTCGGCAACTTTTTGCGGTGAAATAGCCCCTTCATAGGGGCAGCCCAGCACGCAGGACACATAGCCACGCACCCGCACACCTGCTTCGTTGGCTCGCGCAAGCACGGGCTCAAAGCGCGTCAGCGACTCAGCAATCGAGCAGTTGATGTTTTTCTGAGAAAACGCCTCAGAGGCTGCACCAAATACCGCGACTTCCTCAACGCCAGCTGCCAGTGCGCCTTCCAGGCCTTTCAGGTTAGGCGTTAACGCCGAATAAACCACGCCGGGTTTGCGGGCAATACCGCGCATTACTTCGCTCGCATCGCCCATTTGTGGTACCCATTTTGGCGAGACAAAGCTGGCGGCCTCAATATGGCTGAGGCCAGCATTCGCGAGCCGTTCGATCAGTTCGATTTTGGTAGCAGTGGGCACCAGGGTGCCCGGTTCGTTTTGCAGGCCATCGCGGGGGGCCATTTCAAACAGTTTAATAGACGTAGGCAGTGCCATCGGTTAGCTCCTATTCGTTGGGGGCAAAGTCGAGTAGCACGTCACCTTGACTCACGGTATCGCCCGACTGGAAGTGGAACGTCTCCACGCTACCGTCGGCAGGCGCAGTCATGGTGTGCTCCATCTTCATCGCTTCCATGACCATCAACGGCATGCCTTTCTCGACCGCCGCGCCAGGCTCTACCAGCAGCGCGACAACGGTGCCATTCATGGGGGCGGTGAGGGTTGATTCGGCTTCATGGTGACCGTGGTCAATGGCATCGATGCGACGCCAGAAGAGGCGTGTTTCGCCACTAGGTTCAGCCATCACCACGATATGGCCATCGCGGCGTGCCTGTAGTCGGCGGCGGTGGCCGTTTAGCGTGACGGCTACCGCATCACCTGTCAGCGATTGTAGGCTAGCGGTCAACGTTTGATCACCGATGGTCAGATTCCACAGCGATTCGCCGCTTTCGCGCTTACCTTCAACAATCACCACCGCTGCGTCGCTGTCGACTGCCTGTGCACTTGCCGGGTCACACAGCGCAATACGAATGGTATGGGGGGCATTCAAGCGGAAGCCGTCGTGGCGATCCCACGGAGAGTCACTTTCGCACTCTTTGGCCAGTTGGTTCAGGCCGATCAGCGCGGCGCTGGCATACGCTTCAGTAGAGTAGCTGCGCGGAGCAAACAGGGTGGCTTCGTTGCGTTCGATAAAACGCGTGTCTAGCTCGACGTTTTTAAAGCCGGGGTGATTTGCCAAGCGTTGCAGGAAAGCGCGGTTCGTTACCACGCCCTGGACATCTAGCGCCGCCAAAGCGCGGTTGAGAGTGGCTAGCGCCGCATCCCGGTCAGCGCCGTGAACAATCAGTTTGGCCAGCATGGGGTCGTAGTGCATGGAAACCACATCGCCACTTTCCACGCCGCTGTCTAAACGCACCCGATCGCTATCTAAGTCGGCACCTTCTAGGTCCAAGGCGAAGCGAGTCAACAAACCGGTGGCCGGTAGGAAGTCTTGCTCCGGGTCTTCGGCATACAGGCGCGCTTCAAAGCTATGGCCGGTGATGGTGAGCTCGTCTTGTGTGCAGGGGAGCGGTTCGCCCATCGCAACGCGCAGCTGCCATTCGACCAAATCCTGGCCGGTAATCATTTCAGTAACGGGATGCTCAACCTGCAGGCGCGTGTTCATCTCCATAAAGTAGAACGAACCGTCGGCGTCGAGCAGAAACTCCACAGTACCTGCGCCCACATAGCCAATTTCTTTGGCCGCGCGAACGGCAGCGTCGCCCATCGCACTGCGCAGTTCGGGCGTCATGCCAGGAGCCGGTGCTTCTTCTATGACTTTCTGATGACGGCGCTGAACGCTGCAATCTCGTTCGAATAGGTACACGCCATTGCCGTAGCGGTCGCAGAATACCTGTACTTCGACGTGACGAGGCTGCACCAGGTATTTCTCAATCAGCATACGGTCGTCGCCGAAAGCGGCTTTGGATTCACGTCGGCAGCCATCAAGCGCTGCTTTAAATCCTTCGCCGCTTTCAACTACGCGCATGCCTTTACCACCACCACCGGCGCTGGCTTTCAACATCACTGGATAACCGATTTTGTCGGCTTCGCTGCGCAGCAGTGCATCATCCTGATCGTCACCATGATACCCAGGCACCAGCGGTACGCCCGCATTGGCCATACGCGCTTTCGCGGCAGATTTATCGCCCATCGCGGCAATCGCCGACGCAGGGGGACCAACAAAGATGATGCCCGCTTGCTCAAGGGCTTTAACAAACCCACCGTTTTCTGAAAGAAAGCCGTAGCCGGGGTGAATGGCACCAGTACCGGTGCGTTTGGCGGCATCGATAACCGCATCAACATTAAGGTAGCTTTCGCGGGCGGCGGCAGGGCCTAAGCGAACGGCTTCATCGGCCTCGCGTACATGGCGAGCCGTGGCATCGGCATCTGAATAAACGGCAACCGTTTTCAGCCCCATGCGGCGGGCGGTGCGCATTACGCGGCAGGCAATTTCACCGCGGTTGGCCACTAGTAACGTGTCGAATTTAGTAAGGTCAAGCGTCATGAGCGTGGCTCCGCAGCAGTGTTGGGTTCTTGAAGGCCAGACGGTTGCGTCCAGGCAGGGCGGCGCTTTTCAAAAAAGCTCGCTAAGCCCTCTTGACCCTCTTGGCTCACCCGCAGTTTGGAGATCACTTGGCAGGTGTGTTCTCGGGTGGCGTCGCTGTCGGGTGCCTGAGCCACGCTTGCCAGCAGTGCTTTGGTTGCTCGTTGGGCTTGGGGAGAGCCACCCAGAAGGGTGTCGAGCATGGCGTCTACGGCGCTATCCAAGGCATCGTGTTCCACCACTTGGTGAACCAAGCCGAGCGCCATCGCTGTTGGCGCATCCATCACTTCAGCAGTGAGTGCGTAACGGCGCATTTGGCGTTCGCCAAGTGCACGCTGAACATAGGGGCTAATCACCGCGGGCGATAGGCCAATTTTGACTTCCGACAGGCAGAACTTAGCTTTATCTGAAGCGACGACCAGATCGCAACAGGCGGCTAGACCCACCGCGCCACCAAAGGCCGCTCCCTGAACTCGGCAAACGGTAGGGCAAGGCAGGGTGTCTAACCCGAACATAAGCGCTGACAGTTTGCGTGAGTCCGCTAGATTGTCTTCCAAGCCGTAATCGACCATGCGCTTCATCCAGTTGAGATCAGCGCCAGCAGAAAAACTTTTACCTTCAGAGCCAAGCACCACCACCCGAACGTCACCGGCGTTGGCCAGCGCGTGCAATTCGTCTAAATGGGCGTTTAGTTCAGCGATCAGGCTGTCGTCAAAGGCGTTATGCACCTCTGGGCGGTTTAACGTCAGGCGCGCCACGCCTTCTTCGATCAGTAGCGTTGAGTAAGCCATAGTGTTCGCCCTTACATCCGGAACACGCCGAAGCGTGTCTCTTCGACGTCAGCATTCATTGCGGCGGCTAGTGAAAGCCCCAAGACGTCGCGGGTTTGAAGTGGATCAATGACGCCGTCATCCCATAGGCGGGCGCTAGCATAATAGGGGTGACCCTGGTGCTCATACTGGTCGCGGGTGGGCTGTTTAAAGGCCTCTTCTTCCTCTTTGGTCCACTCGCGGCCATCGCGCTCATACTGCTCACGTTTGACCTGAGAGAGCACGCCTGCCGCCTGCTCACCGCCCATTACCGAAATACGCGCATTGGGCCACATGAACAGCAGGTTGGGGTCATAGGCGCGACCACACATTCCGTAGTTACCTGCGCCGAAACTGCCGCCAATCAAAACGGTGAACTTGGGTACTTTGGCGCATGCGACGGCAGTCACTAGCTTCGCACCGTGCTTAGCGATGCCTTCATGCTCGTACTTAGAGCCGACCATGAAGCCAGTAATGTTTTGCAGGAACACCAGCGGAATCTTGCGCTGGGCGCAAAGCTCGATAAAGTGCGCGCCTTTTACCGCGCTCTCTGAAAACAGCACGCCGTTGTTCGCCACAATGCCAACCGGATAGCCGTGGATATGCGCAAAGCCGGTTACCAAGGTGTCGCCGTAGTAGCGCTTGAATTCGTCAAAGTCAGAGCCATCGACAATGCGACCAATCACTTCTCGAACGTCGTAAGGCTTTTTAAGGTCGGTGCCAACAATGCCGTAAAGTTCGCTGGGGTCGAGCTTGGGAGGTTGGGGCGCTTGCATGGCTAATTTGCCGCGCTTTTGCCAATTTAAACGCGACACACAAGCGCGCGCTAACTGCAGGGCGTGGGCATCATTTTCAGCGTAGTGGTCGGCTACGCCGCTGATTTTGGCGTGCACATCGGCACCGCCCAGGTCTTCAGCACTAATGTTTTCGCCGGTGGCTGCCTTTACCAGCGGTGGGCCACCCAGGAAAATCGTGCCCTGTTCTTTAACGATGATTGATTCATCCGCCATGGCAGGTACATACGCACCGCCAGCCGTGCAGGAGCCCATGACCACCGCTATTTGCGGGATGCCCTCTGCCGACATCGTGGCTTGGTTATAGAAGATGCGCCCGAAGTGATCGCGATCGGGGAACACTTCATCCTGGCGGGGCAAGAAAGCGCCGCCTGAATCGACTAAATAGATGCACGGTAAACGGTGCTTGCGGGCGATTTCTTGGGCGCGCAGGTGTTTTTTCACCGTTAGCGGGAAATAAGTGCCGCCTTTTACCGTGGCATCGTTGGCCACAATCACGCACTCAACGCCAGATACCCGGCCAATGCCCGTTACCACGCCTGCCGCAGGCACGTCGCTATCGTAAACATTATGGGCTGCCAGGGCGGAAAACTCTAAAAATGGCGAGCCTTCGTCAATTAAGTGATCGATACGATCACGCACAAATAGCTTGCCGCGGCTCTCGTGGCGTTCACGGGCCTTGGGGCCGCCGCCTTGGGCGACGGCAGCGGTTAATTCTCGTAGCTTGGAAACTTCCCCCAGCATGGATGCTGCGTTGCTTTGAAAGACGTCGCTGCGGGGATTGATCTGTGTAGAGAGTGTGCTCATGGCGCGGCCCTTACTTTGTTTCGGTGAAGAGTTCGCGGCCAATCAGCATCCGGCGAATTTCGCTGGTGCCCGCGCCAATTTCATACAGTTTGGCATCGCGCAGAAGGCGACCGGTGGGGTACTCGTTGATATAGCCGTTGCCGCCGAGCAGTTGAATGGCATCTAGGGCAACTTGGGTGGCTTTCTCTGCGCAGTAAAGAATCACGCCCGCTGCGTCTTTGCGCGAGGTCTGGCCGCGGTCGCAGGCTCCGGCAACGGCGTATAAGTAGGCGCGACAAGCGTTCAGCGTGGTGTACATATCCGCGACTTTGCCTTGCACCAACTGGAACTCGCCAATGGACTGGTTGAACTGCTTGCGCTCGTGGATATAGGGCATCACCACATCCATAGCGGCCTGCATAATGCCAATAGGACCAGCAGCCAGTACGGTGCGCTCATAATCCAAACCGCTCATGAGAACGCGAACCCCTTTACCGACCTCGCCCAGTACGTTTTCAACCGGTACTTTGCAGTCTTGGAAAACCAGTTCGCAGGTGTTAGAGCCGCGCATACCTAGCTTGTCGAGCTTCTGTGCCGTAGTGAAGCCAGGCATGCCTTTTTCAATAATGAACGCTGTAATGCCTTTAGAGCCTGCTTCCGGGTCGGTTTTGGCGTACACCACTAATACGTCGGCGTCAGGGCCGTTGGTGATCCACATTTTGTTACCGTTAAGGATGTAATGATCACCCTCTAACTTGGCTCGCAGCTGCATTGACACGACGTCAGACCCCGCACCTGGCTCTGACATTGCCAGTGCACCTACGTGGTCGCCGCTGATCAGCTTGGGCAGGTATTTCTCTTTTTGTGCAGCGCTGGCGTTGATCTTTAGCTGATTGACACACAGGTTCGAGTGCGCGCCATAGGAGAGGGCGACGGAGGCACTTGCCCGGGAAATTTCTTCCATCGCGATACAGTGGGCAAGATAGCCCATACCGCTACCGCCATCTTCTTCAGATACGGTAATCCCCAACAGCCCCATGTCGCCAAACTTCTTCCACAGATCATTTGGGAATTCGTTGTTGCGGTCGATTTCAGCGGCACGCGGGGCAATTTCGCTAGCGGCAAAGGCATTGACCTGCTCGCGCAGCATGTTCAGTTCATCGTCGAGGCCGAAATTGAGTTCTGAATAGTGTGAAAACATGGTCAATCACCTTGTCATTGTTAATGGGGGCTTTTCGTCGTTAAAGAAGGTTTTTCATTGAGTTCTTCAAGAGCCTGGCGGCAGCGAATTTCAGCGCTTTCAAGTTCCAGCTGCACCATTGTGATGTCTTTCATTTGTTGTTCTAGAGCCGATTTACGCTCGCTGATTTTGCTTAGCATTAGATGCAACTGCTTTTCGCTGCCGCTGCGGGTCTCATCCCACAGCTCAAAGAGTTCGCGAATTTCTGCTAAGGAAAAACCGAGCCGTTTACCGCGTAGCGTTAATTTCAGGCGCACGCGATCTTTGCTGCTGTAGATGCGTGTTTGGCCACGGCGAGCAGGGTGGAGTAACTCCTGATCTTCATAAAAGCGAATACTTCGAGTGGTAACGTCGAACTCGCTGGCCAGTTCACTGATCGTGTAGGTTTTGCTCATGATCATTGTTCTCGTCGATAGGGGGATGTCCCTATGGAACACTGACCATGAGGCTAAAACAAGTTTACGTTAACGTAAAGCAGTAGTTGCGCTTGTGTGATTTCCTTGATTATTGGTTAATTGGTTGAAAAATAACTATTTTAATTATTATCGTGAAGAAACGTTAAAGAAGCGTAGACCAAAGTTGTAATTGTAATACCCCTCAAGTGATTGCTAGTTTGCACCTATACCTTACGTTCAGGTAAGGGTGTGTTGCCGGCTAACGAGTTTTGCTTGATGAAGCGGTTGGTGAAACGTCAGCACCCAACACCCGGATACAAGAACACCCGAACACAAGAACAAAAAGAGGCTTACCACTCCATGCGTGAAGACGATGTTCTTAATGGGCCAGTGCTCGAGACACGAGGGCTGACCAAAGAATTCCGCGGTTTTACCGCCGTGGATGACGTTAATCTTCAGGTTCAAGAAGGGCACATTCACGCCCTGATTGGCCCCAACGGTGCTGGAAAGACCACCGTTTTTAATTTGCTAACCAAGTTTTTGCCGCCTACACGTGGAGAAATCCTTTATCGCGGTAAGCCCATTACCAGCAAGAAATCCAATGAGATCGCACAGTTGGGGCTCGTGCGTTCATTTCAAATTTCAGCGGTGTTTGCGCATATGACGGCGTTGGAGAACGTCCGGGTAGCGCTACAGCGTCAATTAGGCACATCGTTTCACTTCTGGAAATCAGAAAAGTCGCTAGATCACCTTAATGAGCGTGCGTTAGAGCTGCTTGATGAGGTTGGCCTGCGTGAGTACGCCGACACACTAACGGTCGAAATGCCTTACGGGCGTAAGCGCGCCCTGGAAGTTGCCACCACGCTGGCGCTTGACCCTAAGATGATGCTGTTGGATGAGCCGACTCAGGGGATGGGGGCAGAGGACGTTGATCGTATCGTCGAGCTGATTAAGCGTGTCTCAAAAGGGCGCACCGTCTTAATGGTGGAGCACAACTTGAGCGTGGTTAGCAGGCTTTGTGACCGTATTACGGTATTAGCCCGCGGCGCGGTGTTGGCCGAAGGTAATTATGCAGAGGTTTCCCGCAATCCATTAGTGCGCGAGGCATATATGGGCAGTGAAGCTGCTGAAGAGGAGGCCGCCGTATGAATACCGCTGAGGCCTATGAAACCAATGAACTAGCCGATTCCCAAACGCTAGAAATGCTGAGAGTGCAAGACTTGCACGCTTTCTATGGTGAATCGCACATACTTCATGGCGTGAACTTTGATGTTAAGCGTGGGGAGTTGGTTACCCTGCTGGGCCGCAACGGCGCGGGACGCAGCACTACTCTAAAATCCATCATGAATATGGTTGGGCGTCGCACCGGCTCGATTGTGATTAATGGCAACGAAACGCTGAATATGAAGGCGCACCATATTCCAAGGCTTGGTATTGGTTACTGCCCCGAAGAGCGCGGTATTTTTGCCAGCCTGGATGTGCACGAAAATTTATTGCTTCCGCCCACGGTTCGTTCTGGCGGAATGAGCCTAGATGAAATCTACGGCATGTTTCCTAACCTTTACGAGCGCCGCAGAAGCCAGGGGACGCGGCTGTCTGGCGGTGAGCAGCAGATGCTTGCTATGGCACGCATTCTACGCACCGGTGCGCGGCTTTTACTGCTCGATGAAATTACCGAAGGCTTAGCCCCCGTTATTGTGCAAAAACTTGGCGAAGTGCTTATTCAACTGAAAGAGCGCGGTATGACCATTGTTCTGGTGGAGCAGAACTTCCGTTTTGCAGCGCCGCTGGCAGATCGTCATTTTGTAATGGATCACGGCCAAATTGTTGAAGAGATTAGCGCTGAGCAGCTTCCGTCACGTCGAGACCATCTCAACACCATGCTGGGGGTATAACACCAATCTAAATCATAAACGCAGCATCAGCTTCGCAGTAGGTGCACTACAACACTAAACGCTCTGTAAGCATTTCATTCGTACGTCGTAACACAACAACAAAGGCCTCAAGGGCCAGGAGACGAACATGACCTTTATGAAAAAAACGCTGACCGCCAGCATCGCCGTTGCCGCCGCTTCTACTATGGCAGTCTCAACCGCTCACGCCGAAATTAGCGATAATGAGGTGCGCATTGGTTATTTGGCAGATATGTCAGGGACTTACCGTGACTTAGCTGGCCCAGGCGGCGAAACAGCCATGGAAATGGCGATTGCTGATTTTGGTGGCAGTGTTAACGGCTCACCCATTGTAATTTTTAGTGCTGATGATCGTAACAGTGCTGACGTCGGTGCTAACACAGTGCGTGAGTGGATCGATCAGCGCAACGTCGACATGGTGGGTGGCCTAGTGGCGTCCTCGGTGTCTATCGCAGTCACTAAAGTGCTTGAAGAAAACAATGGCCTGGGCATTGTGTCGGGTTCTGCGGCGTCAAGCATTACCAATGAACACTGCACGCCCAACCACATTCACTGGGTTTACGATACTTACCCACTGGCGAACGGTACCGCAAAAGCAGTCGTAGAGCAGGGCGGCGACAGCTGGTTCTTGTTAACCGCTGATTATGCGTTCGGCCATGCGCTGGAAGCTGATGTGACCAACGTAGTTGAAGCCAATGGCGGCGAGATTGTTGGCGGCGTGCGTCACCCGTTCCCGACAAGCGACTTCTCCTCGTACATCCTTCAGGCCCAAGGGTCTGGCGCGAAGATTGTAGGTTTGGCTAACGCTGGTGCTGACACCGTGAACGCGATCACCACGGCTAGCCAGTTCGGTCTCACGCAGAGCGGCCAGCAGCTCGCAGGCCTGCTGATCTTCCTCAACGATGTCCACGCGCTAGGTCTGGAGTCCACCCAAGGGCTGCTGCTAACCACTGGCTGGTACTGGAACATGGATGAAGAGGCGCGCGCTTGGTCAGATCGTTATTTTGAAGAAGTTGGCCGTATGCCCACTATGGTTCAGGCGGGTATCTACTCAAGCACCATGCACTACCTGAAAGCCGTAGAGGCCGCGGGAACCGACGATCCTGAAGTTGTACGCGCCCAGATGGCTGATATGCCCATTGAAGACTTCTTTGCGCGTAACGGCTCTATTCGTGAAGATGGCCGCATGATTCATGACATGTACCTTGCCCAAGTGAAAACACCGGAAGAGTCTACCGGTGAGTGGGATCTGTATGAAATCCTCAGCACTATTCCTGCCGATGAAGCCTACCGCCCGCTCTCTGATAGCCAGTGCAAACTGGTTCAAAACTAAGTCGAATAACAACCGCAAGTGACGTTAGAACTGGTTGGTGGCAACTTGCCACCAACCGCTTGACGGCGAGGAGAGTCATACAATGACGATGATATTCGGCGTGCCATTAGCCGTTTTCATGGGCCAGCTAACGCTTGGGCTTGTGAATGGAGCCTTTTACGCACTGCTTAGCTTGGGCCTGGCGGTCATCTTCGGCCTACTGAAGATCGTCAACTTTGCCCATGGGGCGCAATACATGCTGGGAGCCTTCGCCGCACTGCTAGGCTTTCGCTATTTAGGCATCAACTATTGGCTGGCGCTGTTTCTGGTGCCGCTGGTGGTGGGTGGTTTCGGCATGTTAATGGAGCGCTTTTTACTGCGTCGCATTGCCCATTTAGACCATCTTTATGGACTGCTGCTCACCTTCGGGTTAGCACTCATTTTTGAAGGCACGCTGGTAAATTTCTTTGGCGTTTCGGGTGCGCGGTACGCGACTCCGGAAGCACTGCAAGGCGGCCTGAATCTAGGCTTCATGTTCCTGCCTACCTACCGTGCCTGGGTGCTGGTAGCGGCACTGGCCATGTGTCTATTTACCTGGTTTATGATTGAGCGCACCCGGTTGGGGGCTTATCTGCGTGCTGGTACTGAAAACTCCCAACTGATGCAAGCGTTTGGGGTAAACGTGCCGCTATTGATTACGCTTACTTATGGCTTTGGCGTAGCGCTAGCCGCTTTTGCGGGTGTGTTGGCAGCGCCGCTATATCCTGTATCACCGACCATGGGGTCAAGCTTGCTGATTGTCGTGTTCGCGGTGGTCGTCATTGGTGGAATGGGATCTATTCTGGGTGCGATTCTTACTGGCCTGGGTATGGGGATCATCGAAGGCTTAACCAAAGTGTATTACCCCGAAGCCTCCAATACCGTGATCTTCCTGGTGATGATATTGGTGCTCATGTTACGCCCCGCTGGGCTGTTCGGTAAGGAGGCATAACCATGGCAGACTCTCAAACACTCAATGCGCCATCAGCCGTACAAGAACGGCAGAGGCGGGCCAAAATGCGCCGTAACATGTTTTATATAGCGCTCTTGGCCATCGGGTTAGTCGCTCCTTTTTTGGCCTATCCCGTTTTTCTAATGAAAATTCTTTGCTTCGCGCTTTTTGCCTGCGCATTTAATTTGTTGCTGGGCTATGCGGGGTTGCTCTCGTTCGGGCACGCGGCCTTTTTAGCCACCGGTGGTTATGTTACCGGCTACTTGTTGGCAAGCTATCCAGGGCTAACGCCAGAGATGGGGATTATTGCAGGCACCTTTATGGCAACCCTGTTAGGGCTGCTGTTCGGGGTGCTTTCGATCCGGCGTCAGGGCATTTACTTTGCCATGGTGACGTTGGCGCTTGCTCAGCTGATGTTTTTCGTCTTTGTTCAGTCATCGTTTACCGGTGGTGAGGATGGTCTGCACGGCGTGCCACGCGGTGACTTGTTTGGTGTGATCAGTCTAAGCAGCAACTTAGCGATGTATTACTTCGTTTTTGCCATCTTCATATTTGGTTTTGCGCTGATCCAACGCACCGTGCATTCCCCCTTTGGGCAGGTGCTTAAAGCGATTCGTGAAAATGAGCCGCGTGCTATTTCGCTGGGCTACAACGTTGATGCTTATAAGCTGCTGGCGTTTGTACTTTCTGCGGCGCTGGCCGGGTTGGCAGGGTCTACCAAAACCGTCGTGTTTCAGCTGGCGTCGCTAACCGATGCACACTGGCACATGTCAGGTGAAGTTATCCTAATGACGCTGCTGGGTGGGGTAGGCACACTGCTTGGCCCCCTTATGGGCGCGGGCATTGTGGTTAGTCTGCAGCACATTTTGGCACAGTCGCCGTTGGGTAACTGGGTAAGCGTCATTCTGGGGATTATCTTTGTTGTCTGCGTACTTAGCTTCCGCAGCGGCATTGTGGGTGAACTCACCAAAATGTATCGCAAAAACTTCAAATAAACGGTTCTGTCCGATGATTGGGTGCCCTAGGGCACCCTTTTTTCTGCCCAAATCACGCCTCTACGCCAAAGGTAGTGAGCTAAGCCGGTTGCACCAGTCAGAGTAAGAATATAAGTTAACGTAAACGTCAACGTTGCCTGTAAAGATAATTGCCAGTAAAGACAATTGCTAATAACGCCAACGGCTAATAAAGATAATAGCAAACGCCAAGCTGCCCAGCCTGCTCACAGGCTGTTCAGCGACGCATGCTGCGGAGATTCGCCATGAATTTTGAGTTAAGTGAAGACCAGGTCGCCTTTGCCGATATGGCCCGGGCATTCGCCCAGAACGAGTTAGAACCCAACGCTGCGCAGTGGGATGCCGAAGCCTTCTTTCCTGTCGATGTTATCCGCAAAGCGGGGGAGTTAGGTTTTTGTTCACTTTACGCGCCAGAGCGCGTTGGGGGGCTGGGTCTTTCCCGCCTGGATGCCAGCATTATTTTTGAACAGCTTTCGATGGGCTGCACCTCAACCACCGCTTATCTCACCATTCATAACATGGTGACGTGGATGCTGGCTGACTTCGGCACCTCCGAAGCAGTGGAACAGTGGGGCGAAAAGCTCGCCACCGGCGAGTTGCTGGGTTCTTACTGCTTAACTGAACCCAATGCAGGCTCTGATGCGGCCTCGCTTAAAACCACCGCCAAGCGTGATGGCGATGACTACGTACTCAACGGTAGCAAGATGTTTATCTCTGGCGCCGGCAGCACCGACTTTTTGGTGGTGATGGCGCGTACCGGCGGTGAAGGCCCCAGCGGCGTTTCTGCCTTTGCGGTTGATGCGAAAGCAAGCGGCATTAGTTACGGCCGTAAAGAAGACAAAATGGGTTGGAACAGTCAGCCAACCCGCATGATTACCTTTGAAGATGTGCGCGTTCCCGCCAACCACCTGTTAGGCAACGAAGGTGACGGCTTTAAAATTGCCATGAAAGGCTTGGATGGCGGTCGTATCAACATCGCCACCTGCTCAATCGGCACCGCCCAGCAGGCGATCAACAAAGCCCGTGAATATATGCTGGAGCGTAAGCAGTTTGGCAAGCGTTTGGCAGACTTCCAGGCGCTTCAGTTCCGTATGGCGGATATGGTTACTGAGCTTGTCGCGGCTCGCCAGCTAGTGCGTATGGCAGCCACAAAATTGGATGCTGGCCACCCCGATGCCACTACCTATTGCGCCATGGCTAAGCGCTTTGCGACTGATGTCGGCTTCAAGGTGTGTGATGAGGCGCTTCAGCTCTATGGTGGCAACGGCTACATTAAAGAGTATCCGATGGAGCGCTATGTGCGTGATTCTCGTGTACACCGTATTTTGGAAGGAACTAACGAAATCATGCGGCTGATTATTTCCCGTCGCGTGCTCTCTGATGGTGCCTCTGAGCTGTAGCCAACCACAAGGACAATGGAATGAGTAGCGTACTGTTTGCTGAACACGCCACCCAAGATGGCCATGTTATTGGCGAGATCACGCTTAACGCCGAGCGTTCGCTGAACGCCCTGACGTTAGAGATGATTGAAGAGATTCTGCCGCGCTTGAAAGCGTGGCAAACCGATGAGCGAGTTGTTGCTGTTCTGCTGGATAGCGCTGGTGAAAAAGCGTTTTGCGCAGGCGGCGATGTCGTCAATCTGTATAAAGCGATTAAAGGTGACGGCGAGCCAGATTTTCCTGAGCGCTTCTTTGAACATGAGTACCGCCTGGATTACCTGCTCCACACCTATCCCAAGCCGGTCATTTGCTGGGGCAGCGGTATTGTGATGGGTGGGGGAATGGGGCTGCTTAGCGGTAGCAGCCACCGAATCGTGACGGAAACTTCTCGGCTGGCGATGCCAGAAGTGACGATTGGCCTTTATCCGGACGTTGGCGCTAGCTGGTTTTTAAACCGTCTGCCAAATGGTACCGGACGCTTTTTAGCCATGACCGGCAGTCAAATTAACGCGCCAGATGCCGTTCATCTCGGCCTTGCCGATCGTGCGATTGCTAGCCATTACCGCGCAGACCTGGCTCAAAAACTGATGGATGCCACCTGGGGTGAAGGAAAGCAAACTGACGCCCATGGTGTCGTCAATCGCGTGCTGCGCGAATTTGAACAAGCGTCTCAAGAGGTATTTGCCGAGCTGGAATCGCCGGTTCAAAAATCTGCCGCACTGATTCGTGAGCTAATGGATCACGATACGGTTGAGCAAACCGTGGATGCCGTGCTGGCGGTTCGCAGTGATGACAAATGGTTCAGCAAAGCGCAGAAAACGCTTTCCCACGGCAGCCCCGTATCAGTGAAGCTGATTGATGAGCAGCTAAAGCGCGCCAAGCACATGTCGCTGTCTGAGGTGTTTCAGTTTGAGCTGGCGCTTTCAGTGCTGTGTTGCCGTCATCAGGAATTCCCCGAAGGCGTACGTGCGCTGTTGGTCGATAAAGATGGTACGCCTGCCTGGAAATACCCAGATGTCGCGTCCGTCGAGCAAACATTTATCGATGAGTTGCTGGCTTCGCCGTGGGAAAACAGCCCACTGGCGGATCTTCACTAAGCTATTTCTTCAAACCATTTCCCCAACCCAATTCACCGTCAATTTTCGAATAAGGACAATAAAGATGACCACTGTCGCGTTTATCGGTTTAGGTAATATGGGTGGCCCCATGGCGGCCAACTTGGCGAAAGCGGGCTTTAACGTTCGCGCGTTCGACCTTTCTGAACAAGCCTTGGAAACGGCTAAATCCCAAGGCTGTGAAGTAGCGGCCTCTGCCCAGGTAGCGGCCACCGATGCAGATTTTATTATTTCCATGCTGCCCGCAGGCAAGCACGTGCGTGGGCTGTATGTGGATGGCGACGAGCCGCTGTTTGATGTGATCAAAAAGAGCGCTCTGGTGATTGACTGCTCGACCATCGATGCGGATACCGCCCGCAGCGTGGCGGCCGCTGGCGCTGAGAAAGGCGTTGGCTTTGTCGACGCGCCGGTGTCTGGCGGGGTAGGCGGCGCGCAGGCCGGCACATTGAGCTTTATTGTGGGCGGCAGCGCGGCACAATTTGAACAGGCCAAGCCCGTGCTCGAAGTGATGGGTAAGAATATCTTCCACGCCGGCGACCACGGTGCAGGCCAGGTGGCCAAAGTGTGCAACAACATGCTGCTTTCCATTCTGATGGCGGGCACCTGCGAAGCGATCAATATGGGCGTGAAAAATGGCCTGGACCCAGCGGTGCTTTCCGAAATCATGAAACAAAGCTCTGGAGGAAACTGGGCGCTAAACGTTTACAACCCGTACCCCGGCGTGATGGAAAATGCCCCCGCTTCGAAGGGCTATCAAGGCGGTTTCCAGGTAGACCTGATGATTAAAGATCTGGGTCTCGCCATGGATGTTAGCCAGCAAAGCGCCTCGCCGGTACCCATGGGCTCTGCCGCACGCTCGCTATTCACCCTGCATAAAGCAGGCGGCAACGGTAAACTCGATTTCTCCAGCCTGCTGCAGTTTTATCAAGATAAGGAGTGAGGCTAAGGCGTGAATGGAAAATGGTGAGGAGCAAGTGGTGGTGTAGCGCGTAGTAACGAGTTTTGCGCGGAACGAGCAACACGAGGCACCCGCGAGAGGGCGGCATAAGCCGCCCCTTGTCACTGGCTTCAAGGGCGGGCAAACTCATTATCTTCACTATTCTCAGATGTATGCTCAGATAAAAGGACTGCCATGATTACGCTTTGGGGCCGCAATAACTCGACTAACGTCAAAAAAGTACGCTGGGTACTTGAAGAGCTCGGCTTGGCGTTTGAACAAATTCCGGCAGGAATGCAGCACGGGGTCAACAATACCCCGGCGTACTTGGCCATGAACCCCAATGGGCTAGTGCCGCTACTCAAAGACGACGCGACCGATAGCGTGTTATGGGAATCCAACACCATTATCCGCTACCTGGCTGCGCAGTATGGCCAAGGTAACTTATGGATAGATGACCCCGCCAAGCGTGCCCAGGCAGAGAAATGGATGGACTGGGCGAACAATACGCTTTCGCCCAGGCACCGCGTTATTTTGCAGGGATTCGTAAGGACACCGCCAGAAGAGCGCGACAACGCCGCTATTGATGCCGGAATGCTAGCCTGTGAAAGGTCATTCGAACTGCTAGATAACGCGCTGGCAAACCAAAGCCAACCCTGGTTTTCCGGCGATGAATTTGGCCTCGGCGACATCGCCCTAGCGCCATTTATCTATAACCTTTGGAACATTGGGTTAACCTGGCAGCGGCGCCCCAATCTGGAGCGCTGGTACCAACAGATTGCAGAACGCCCCGCCTTTCAGAACGTAGTGATGATTCCTGTAACCTGATGTAAAAAGCAGCCTTCCCTGATGACGGGAGGGCGCTCTAGCGCGCTACAATTTGCTAAACGGCTAAATACACAGGCTTTATCGTGCATTTATGCGAAGGAGCATACGGGGTTTGTAGTGCGTGGTAAGCGAAGCGCACCCGCAATGGCAGCCCGGCGCAGCGGTTGTAAGTGGAACAGCACAGCCCTGACAGCACAGTAAATAAGGGCAATTTAATATTGTGGGAGGGCGCTTTAGCGCGCGTTGATTCAGCCACTAAATGTTCCCTAAAACTCCGCCTCCAATTTAGCCAATTCGCTATCAAGCTCCTTCAACGCCTCACACGGCAAACCATGGCGCTCGGCGCTATCAATCAACGGCCCTAAAATCGCCCCGCGCTCGGTGGGACGCTTGGCCTCAACATCCTGCAACATCGAGGCCTTATTGTTAGCGGTGTTCTCCACCACCTGCCACACAAGCGCCAACCACGCGTCTTCACCTTCGCCACCATTCGGTGGTGCAATGTTTTCCTGCTTTAAAATCGCCGCGACCTCTTTGACCACCGCTGCCAAACGGCCTGCATAAGCGTCACCGCGCAGCTCACCATTGCGCACACCATTTAGCGCCACCAATGGGTTGATCGCCGCATTCACCGCCAGCTTCTGCCACAACCGTTGGCGTATATCGCTCACCGCCGTTGCGGTAAAGTTTGTCTCACTCAATAGCGCCGCTAACGCCTCCGCCAATCCCGCGTGCTGATTATCTAAATCACCAATAAACGTAGGCCCGCGCCCCGCGTGAACCACACCATCATCCCCAGTGAGATAGGCACCCTGAGTTGTGGTCGCGCACAGCACTGGCCCAGGCCATGTTTGTGTAATACGCGGCTGTGCCAAAAAACCGTTCTGCCACAGCACCAACGGGGTCGTGGGCGCAACTACATCGGCAATGCTGGCAAGCGCCGTCTCGGCGGCCATGGCTTTGGTGGTGATATGTACAAACCCAGGCGCGGGCAGTGGATGAGAGGCCAGCTCCGCAACCGTAACGCTCGCCAGCCGCTGAGTTCGCTCTTCACCTTCCGGGAGGGTTAGACGCTGTTGTTCAGGCAGCGCACGTCGACCAATCAAAGTGGTGTCAGTCAAGGGGGAAAGCGAATGCGCCAACAGGCGACCAATGGCCCCAGGGCCAAGTATCCAATGGGAAGTCATCGTTGAGTTTTAGCCATTAGCAGCGGTGTTGCCGCCAAGCTTACCGTGTTCAGCATAAGGAAATGAAGCCGAGGTGTAATACCACAAGCTACACGGTTAATTCTCAATGATGATGCGCATGATTAGCTGCCTGTCTCATCTTGTTAGGTAAATGATCGATGTGCTCGGATGGTGGATTTGCACGGCTTGCTAAATTCACTATATTTAATATTTGAAGAGTTTTGCGAGGTAAAAGAATTACCGTAAATAGCTTGGGTGGAAGGCTGATTGCTCGAGCCTGCTTTGGGCTACCGGCCTTTAATCAGTCGCTCGATTGAAGCGTCTTTTCATAAGGGCGTTGCGGGTGATTTACGCGCCCTAAGGGAGGGTTCATGCGTAGGTATTACAAAGGGGGCGTTGCGATCGTGATTGGTGCGATGGTAATGGCAAATGCAGCGTGGGCGTGTTCAAGGTACTTATGGAATGATAACGAGCAGGGCGTTTATGTTGCCCGCACAATGGATTGGCCCGAGTCGACAGAGCCGGTTATTACCGTCTTCCCCCGTGGCATGGAGCGAAATGGGGGCATGCTGGGCACGGAAGTCGTCGTGGAGGAGAACGCAGCAACATGGACGTCGAAGTACGCCAGCATGGTCACCACGGTTTATCGCATCGGCGCTGCCGATGGATTTAACGAAAAGGGGCTGGCGTTTCACATGCTCTATCTCACCGCCACCGACTTTGGCCCGCGTGATCCAGCCAAACCAGGAATGCAGGCCGGCTTGTGGGGGCAGTATGTGGTCGACAACGCAGCCACTGTCGAAGAAGCGCTCGAAATACTCGAAGATGTACAAATTGTCATGGCGGAGGCGCGGGGAAGCAAGGCAGCCGTACACTTGGCAATTGAAGATGCTACTGGGGATTCAGCGATCATTGAGTATATCGATGGTGAACCCATGATTCACCACGGTAGAGAATTTAGAATTATGACCAATGATCCGCCTTACGATCAGCAATTGGCACTGCTGGAAGAATTAGACTTTTCAAATCCAAGCAGCGACACGCCGCTGCCAGGGAACGTCAAAGCGACCGACCGTTTCCAGCGAGTCGCCTACTTTTCGTCGATGCTGCCGGAGCCACAGAACGAGCGCGAAGCCGTGGCGAGCGCTCTAGCGATTGCCCGAAATGTATCGGTTCCGTTTGGTGCGCCGTATAAGGATTTCGGTATTTATAACACCGAGTACCGCACCGTCATGAACCTCTCGGAGCTGAGGTACTACTTCGAGCTGACGACCAGCCCCAATGTGATATGGGCTGATCTCTCTGAGCTAGACCTAGAAGAAGGCTCGCCGGTGCAAGTTCTCGATCCGAATAATATCGAACTTTCTGGCGATGTAAGCAGCGACTTCACCGTCGCTGAAAGATCCCCGTATTAAAGCAGGTTCGTTACGCGCCGATGCAGTTGACCGAACTAACTTGGTTCACTGCATCGGCTTTTTTGTGCGAGTGATGAAAGCAGGAAAGGTGCGTTATGAGTGAATAGGTTCTAGGCATGGCAGAAGAGCGCAATGCACGGCTAATGACTAATGACTAATGACGAGGCTTAGGATTATTTGATAGCGTTAAGCCTAAGAAAGTTTTGTTTGAGTGATGACTGGGCCGCATTACATAGAAGAGGTGAGCACGTTTGAAATGGTGCATGTGATGTCGGTTTTACGGCCTTGAGTGGTTCATCTGGCCAACGCGGCATGCTGGTTCAGCAGTGTTATGCAGCCGGCACGATAATCTATGTTATACAGCCTGTTTATACTTGATTTATTTTAATTTCAATGGGATGGGCCGTAAATGAAAGGCGATATAACCTGAATGAACGCGCCGTCGGGTTCATTCAGGTTATGTAGTTGGGTGTATAATCACTGTTAGCCACAGAGGATAGTCCGTGGATATTTTCGTAGTTCGCTTAAATCCAGACCCAAGAGAAGGAGTTCCTTATTCAAACTTTGTCTCGGAAAAAGAATACAAAAAAATCCATAGCTCATCCCCTATGGACGGATTCCACGAGGCTGTGAACTTTATGTCTGAAGGCGGTGTTATTAGGGGATATCTACCGCCGAGACACTCAGCAGCTTTACGGAATGGTGAGCTCTTTGTTCTCGTAACAATAACAGCGAAAACCGCAAAGAAAGGTGGTAACCAGATAGTTGGAATTCAATCCGGATGCATATACGAGGGAGAAACAGAAAGAGAAGGAGCAAGTCATAAGCAAGGGCTAACGTGGCATTACCGATGTCCGGCGTCACTTTCTTATCTGTTCCCAAATCCTATTCCATTTGCACGCGAAATTGTGTTGGGGCAAGACGGTTCATGGGTCAGAGGGCCAACTTACAAGATACCTACTGGCACCGAGCAGAAGTTTTTGGCATCCATATCTACTAACCTGAAGGGTGCTACTTCAAAGGCTAAATTAAAAGCCATTCTTCGCAGTGGCGATGCTCAAAAAGCAGAAGTTGATTTCGAGGCAGAGGATACATTTGAACAGAAGGTATCGGAGGAGTTTGGTAAACCTTCAAAAAAGGTTAAGGGTAACAAGCACCCAACTCAGAAAGAGGTAAAAACTTACGCCTATGTTCGAGACCCAAAAGTGGTCGCGCAGGTATTGCGGGAGGCAAAAGGTATTTGTTTTGATTGCGAAAATAAAGGGCCATTCATCTCAAAAGTTACCGGTCAGCCTTACCTTGAGGTTCATCATGTACAAATGCTCAAGGATGGTGGCCCAGATACACCAGAAAACGTAGTCGCTCTGTGTCCAAATTGCCACCGTGCACGTCACTATGGTTAACAAAGCGCTGCTGTCGGACAAATTTTCCTCTGCGCTCCAAATTTGCCGCAGAGCGCGGCGTTAAACGAGTAAAGGAACTTTCGTGAATTATCACAATCTTGACGAATTCATTGAAGAAATCACAGCCTTAGAGGAGTTCTTTACAGAGTTTGCTGCTCGTGAAGACGAGGTTCTTACGCGGGGTATGAGGAGGGTTGCAGATTGGGAAAGTTATCAGCGTTCAGCAGAAATATTGAAAACCTTCGAAACCAGAATTCATGAGTATCATGCTTTCCTTCGACCAATAGACAAGAGCTTATACGAGCGCGTCGTCACGTTGACTACTGACTCTAAGTTGGTTGAATCAATTGTAGGGATAGAGGTTTCTTTAAGGATCGCTACTCAGCGTCAGAAACTGAATTTTAGTGGCGAACTGGCAAACACCCTTCTATTTCAATTACCATACATATCTAACGCGATCCGCCGAAGAAAACTTTTCTCTGAAGAAGTCATTCCCATTCAAAAGCTCCTAGTCGCCATAGGACGGCTCAAGAACCTGGTGGGCATCTCTAAAGATGTCTATATCCATCAATGGAGCCATGACAGTGATGTATTCAAGCCATCTAATCTAGATGATGAAAAGATAATCACATACATAGAAGAAGCCATAAGCTGCATAGAGAATCAGTCTTCACTTCCAAAGGAAGACAGAAAACAGCTGGTCGAATATTTAAACAAGGCTAAAAGTGAATTTTCGGAAGATAGGCCTTCATGGAATAAAATTGTTGGAGCTTTGGTGATAGCTGCTGCAATTACAAGTGGAATTGCGGATTCTAGTGGCGCAATGGAGAATATCGATGCGGCAATTAAGTACATATTAGGCACTTCTGTAGAGAAGCATATTCCAACCCCCGTCCCTTTGCTCGAACAGCCTAAGAAAGATCGGGGAGATACAAATGAGCCTGAGGTGATAAGCGTTTAACAAGGCCTTTCAGCGGACGCTGGACTTCCCCCAGTTTAGTAGACACGCATCGATAACTCCGCAGGAGGAGCAAAACGATGCCGGAAATGATCACGGGGAAGAAAACTCAGCAGTACAGCACTGAGTTCAAGGTGAAAGCAGTGGAGTGAGCCAGAGCCAGAGCCAGAGCCAGAGCCAGAGCCAGAGCCAGAGCCAGAGCCAGAGCCAGAGCCAGAGCCAGAGCCAGAGCCAGAGCCAGAGCCAGAGCCAGAGCCAGAGCCAGAGCCAGAGCCAGTTTCCAGTGAGGTGCCTGCCAATGCTGCCAACAGCCAGATCGCTGCTGACGATCGTTTAGACCATGCTGGCTGGCTGACATGCTTCAGTGCCCTTGGGTTAGGCGGCCTTACCCGTAATTTGGCAGCGCACTGTCAGCTTGAAAGCGATGATGGTCACACGGTGGTGCTGCGGCTTGACCCTGGGCAATCCGCTATGCAGGCCGATGTTCACAATGGCCGTATTGAGCGCGCGCTAAGTAGTTATGGGCTGCCTCGGCGTATCGAGTTTACGGTGGCTGACTTAGCGCCTGATATTGAAACGCCCCGCCAGCAGGAAGAGCGTCAGCAGAAAGAGCGCCACGCGTTGGCTGTTGATCTATTACACCGCGACCCCAATATACAGAAGCTACAGCAGGCATTTGGGGCTACTCTCATTGAGTCAACCGTTAAACCCGCGTCTGACAAGCGTTCTTAGCCGCTGACGATTGACTCGCGATGCTTATTTTTTATTCCTTCAGGAGATAACCGCATGTTTAAAGGTGGAATGGGCAACATAATGAAGCAAGCCCAAGAGATGCAGGAAAAGATGCAGCAGATTCAAGAAGAAGCTGCTAAAGCGGAAGTCCATGGCGAAGCGGGCGCCGGTATGGTGAAAATCACCATGAACGGCCGCCACGATGTTACCAATGTCACTATCGACCCCAGCGTTCTTGAAGAAGACAAAGAGCTGCTGGAAGATTTGCTCGCCGCTGCCGTGAATGATGCTGTTCGAAAAGTGGAAGCAAACTCCAAAGCGAAGATGGAAGAAGCGACGGCAGGCTTGAACTTGCCGCCCGGCTTTAAGATGCCGTTCTAAACATGCGCTTCTCCCCGCTTGTTGAGCAACTGATGGACGCTTTTCGCGTGTTGCCGGGCGTTGGGCCAAAAACGGCCCAACGCATGGCCATGCACCTATTAGAACGCGAGCGCCCAGGAGGGCAGCGGTTGGCAGCGGTAATTCAGCAGGCCATTGAAGAGGTCGGTTATTGTCAGCGCTGCCGTACGTTGACCGAAGCGGATATCTGCGTGCTGTGCGAAAGTCCCCGCCGTGATGATGCGCTGCTGTGTGTCGTTGAGTCGCCTGCTGATCAGCTTGCTATTGAAGAGGCGGGTGGCTTTCAAGGGCGTTACTTTGTCTTACATGGTCACCTTTCTCCGCTGGACGGCATTGGCCCAGATGCCATTGGATTGGATCTATTGGAAAGCCGCGTCGCAGAAGGCAACATTCGAGAAATCGTGCTTGCCACCAATCCCACCGTAGAAGGCGAAGCGACAGCGCACTTCATTGCCGCCCAGCTTGCTCACTACGGTGTCTCTTTTTCGCGACTCGCCTATGGTGTGCCCATGGGAGGGGAGCTTGAGTATGTAGACGGTGGTACGCTAAGCCGCGCCTTTAATGGTCGCCAGCCTTTCGCCAGCGATTGACCCTTATAAAAAACGCAAGCGCTTTTGCGATTGTGCCAACCCGGAAGTTTGCTTTGTCCTCTTTAGCCCCCTCGTTGTATCAATGGATTGATAGTGCCGACGCCTTAGATGCTGCATGCGAGCAAGTCGCCGGTGCCAGTGTGATTGCCCTAGATACTGAATTTTTCCGTGAAAACACGTTTTTTCCGGTGCCAGCGCTTATTCAGTTCACCACCGGTGACATGGCGTATTTAGTGGATCCGTTGAGCACACCTTGCACCGCTGCTTTTCGTGATTTGTTGCAAAATAGTGCCATCAAATTACTGCATGCCTGCAGCGAAGATCTCGAGGTTTTCCAGCACTGGGCCGGCGTATTGCCAGCACCGCTTATCGATACGCAAGTCGCTCAGGCTTTTTTGGGGGAAACTCCCGGCATGGGCTATCAAAAATTGGTAGAGCACTGGATGGGGGAAACGCTGCCTAAAGAAGAGACGCGTTCCAACTGGTTAGAGCGCCCCTTAACGCCCTCCCAGTGCGAATATGCGGCGTTAGATGTTATCTATTTGCTGAAGGTTTGGGGGCTTCAAGCGGAGAAGCTTGAACAGCTGGGGCGGCGCGAATGGCTTGACGATGAGTGTGCCAGTCTTATCGAGCAGGCAGGCCGCAGCGTAGAGAGCGATGGCCAATGGTATACGCGCCAGCGGCAGTTGTGGCGCCTGGATCCTCGCCAGCTTGAAGCCTACCGCTTAATGACCATTTGGCGGGAAGGCGAAACCCGCCGTCGGGATTTGCCGCGTAATTGGTTGGTTAGCGATAAGCTGCTGTTCGCGGTGGCTGAAAAAATGCCTAAAAATCGGTATGAGCTAGCAGAAATTGAAGGGGTAAAGCCGCCCCTGGTTAAAAAAGAAGGCGATACGCTGCTGTCGCTGGTGAAACAGGCTCAGCATTGCCCCGAAGGTGATTTGCTGGCGCGCTGGCCAGACCCGATGCATCCTGTGTTTAAGCGGCGCTTTAAAGCACTTAAAAAAGTAGTGGCTGAGAAGGCTGCTGAGCTGCAAATAGCGCCCGAGATGTTGCTGCGGCGGCGAGATATTGAGGCGCTTGTGATGCAGCGGCTTGCTAATCAGCCATTAACCACTCCTGGAGGTTGGCGTGATGCCTATTTAACTCAGGAAATTCATCAGGCGCTTGAGGAGTTATCGTAATGAGCGAGAAACTGCTTTGTGAGATTTTAAAAAGCTCACGCAAAGACGAGATGTATCTCTACATAGACAAACAGAAAGGGTTGTCATCCGTGCCCGACGCATTGATGGATACCTTCGGTAAGCCAGTGCCGGTGCTGACAATGATACTCACCGCCGATAAAAAGCTGGCTCGAGTGAACGCTGCTGATGTGATGGATGCAATCCAAGAGCAAGGCTTTTACCTGCAAATGCCGCCTGCGAAAGAAGCCTATTTGCTGGATGTTCATCGCGCTCAGGCGGCTAACCGCGAATGAGCGTTATGAGCTTCTTTTCATGAACGTTCTGCCATGAGCGTTTTGCCATGAACTTTCTTGCCCATGCTTGGCTTGCCCATCCTGGCAGTGATGAGTTTCTGTACGGAAATCTGATTGCTGACGGCGTGAAGGGGCAAGACTTAACGGCTTGGTCGTCAGATGTTGCTCGCGGCATACGTCATCATCGCCGCGTGGATGCCTGGATTGATCGGCACCCAAACGTTTTAGAAGCAAAACGGCGCGCGCCACACGCTCAGCGGCGTTATGTCGGTATCGCGTTAGATATCGTGTGGGATCATTTTCTTGCTCGTCAGCAGGCGGGAGAGCAGCAGCACCAGTTAATCGAGCGCTGCTATCAGCTGTTACAGGCTTGGCCTGCACCGCAACGCTTGTCTAGCATGATGCCGTTGATGATTAAGCATGACTGGCTGCACCGTTACGCTGATTTTGACTTTACCTGCCGTGCAGTAGCAGGCATTGGTCAGCGGCTATCGGGGCCGAACCGCTTAGCAGAGTTAGTGCCTTGGCTTTACGAAGACTATCCATGCTTAGCGGCCGACTTCGCCGTGTTATGGCAAGAGTGCCGAGTCACGCTAACCAGCAGCGGTGGTACTGCGGAGAGTGGGGGTTATTCAGACATGTTGAAAGTAAAGGGAGTCAATGATGGTGGCGGCCATGCGTGAGCGCTTCTGGGAAAGATACTCGCTAGAAGAATTAACGCCCCAAGAGTGGGAGGCGCTATGCGATGGTTGCGGCCAGTGTTGCTTGTTGAAGCTCCACGACGATGAAACGCAAGAATTAGCGGTGCTTAACGTTGCCTGTCGGTTGCTGGATATTCACAGTTGCCAGTGCAGTGACTATGAAAATCGCTTCGATAGCGTACCTGACTGTACGCAACTGACGCCTGAGCTCGTCAAAGAGTTTACCTGGCTGCCGCACACATGTGGCTATCGGCGTGTTGCTGAAGGACGCAAGCTAGCAGGATGGCATCCGCTGCTGAGTAACGATGCTGAGCGCGTTCACCGGAAGGGCGTAAGCGTAAGAAGCTTTGCGGTTTCCCAAGATGACGTGCCCGAGCGCCTTTTGGAAGAGCATATTATCGCTGTATTGCCGATGTCCTAAACCTGACAGTCGCCCTCCCTGGCATGCTCACTAACCGCTGGCTAACGGTAATAACGTTAGCTGGCGGTTTTGCTTTTTGTGCTATCCCAAATGGTTAAAAACGCTTCTTTAAACGGTGAGGGCTGTGGCTTCGCTGTGGTTTCTCGCGTCGCCGCTTGATCGGTTGGCGCTGTTGTCTTTGGCGGGGTATCCCAAATTGTTGGAAACTGTTCCTGATAGCTCATGGTGTGCTCCTGATTTTGTGAACTAGACGTTTGTCTATAAAACTTATAGGTAGTATGACGTAAAAAACACTTTATGGAAATGTTTTCCATAAAATGTTTTTTCACAAAAAAGCAGCGCCTGGGCGCTGCTTGAATGTTGTTTTGGAGCTGTCGGCTGTTTCTTGATAGGCAACTATTGTGTTTGCTTTGCTGCATCCTCAGGGGCTAGTCCGAGTGCCCACAGGATAAACGCGTCTTGGCGAGCCGTATCTCGCCAGGCTTTGAACCTGCCGGATGCGCCGCCGTGGCCGCTGGTCATGTCGGTGTGAAGCAGTACAGGGGCATTGCCTTGCTGTGCCTCGCTAACGCGGGCATAAAACTTGGCAGGCTCCCAGTAACTAACGCGAGTATCAAACCAGTTGCCCTCTATCCATAGTGCAGGGTAGTGCTGGGCGCGTATGTTGTCGATAGGTGAGTAGCCAGCGATACGCTCGGCGACTTCTGGGTCTTCAGGATTGCCCCACTCACTATATTCGGCGGTGGTAAGCGGTAACTCTGGGTTCTGCATGGTACGGAGCACATCCAGAAACGGCACCTCCAATACCGCTGCGCAAAATGCCTCAGGTTTACGGTTGATGCAGGTACCGACTAGCAAACCGCCTGCGCTTGCCCCGCAAGCCACTATCCGTTCTGGCTGGCTAAGCCCCTGGTTTACTAGCGCCTCTCGGGCAGCTAAGAAGTCGTTAAAGCTATTCTCTTTATGAGCCATTTTGCCATTTAGATACCACGGTTCGCCTCGCTCACCGCCGCCGCGTACGTGGGCGACTGCAAATGCTGCGCCACGCTCCAGTAGTTCGAGCCGAGCAATTGAGAACCAGGGATCAAGCGCTTCACCATAGGCGCCGTAACCATACAGCAGCGTGGGCAGTGGTTGGCCGGCTAAGTCAGCGCGCATGACAATGGATACTGGCACGCGTTCGCCGTCAGCGCTGGTTGCCCATATGCGCTGGCTGACTAGTTGATCAGGCTGCAGTTGGCCGTAAACGGGGACTTGCTTTAGCAACGTACGTTCACCGCTATCCAGGTTTAGCGCATACCAGCTGGGAGGGCGAGTGAACGACTCTTCGCGTAGATGTACGGTATTCGCATCGAAGTGTGGCGAATCTTCTAGCAACTGCGAGCAGGGTGTTTCAGGTAGCTCGATATGCTTATCGAGTGTGAGGTTGTGATCTTTATCTAGCACTAAGCGGCGTAACATAACCTGGGCATCACGATGGCTTCGCTCGGCGGTGATTAGCCCCCATTCAAACGCATCGATCCCTTCTAGGGTAGTGTCTTCACGGTGAGCTATCAGCGACTTCCACTCGGCAGCAGGGTTACTGTGTTGATCAGCGCGTGTGAAGTCGAGTTGAAAATGCGGGCCTGAGAGATTTTGTAAGCGATAAAACGTACCAGGGCGATGATCAATGCTCACTTCAACCCCTGCCTGACGGGCATGTAGGCACATCGGGGGAGAATGGGGCTGATCTGCCGGCACGGCATGGATTTCTGTTGTATCTTTCGAACCGCTTTCAATCAAAAGCCATGCTTTCGAGCGCGTTTTGCCAATCCCAATCCAGAACTCCGAATCGTTCTCACGCATTACTAAGGCTGGCTCAGCAAGGCGCTCTGGCGTTGAAAACGGTATCCACACACGCCAGATGGAGTCCGGGCGCTGAGTGTCATCAAAGCGTGTAAATAGCAGCGTTGCGCCGTTGGTTGTCTCATCCTCTGCCCAGCATACGCTAGGGCCAATATCGCTAAGTAGTTGCTGAGGTTTACCGTCGGGTAGCGCCTTTAGCCATAGAGTAAAGCGCTCGTCGCCTTGGGTATCTTCCGTCCAGGCAAGCCACTGCTCATTCGGGGAAAGTGCCATGTCGCCCATGTCATAAAAAGGCTGATCGGCGGCACGTTCACGTACGTCAAGAAAGCACTCGTGAGCATCGGGCTGGTTGTTAGGGTGGCGCCACCAGCAGGGGTAATCATCCTCGGCGGTGGTGTCACTCCAGAACGTAAAGTGGTCAAGCGCTGTCTTAAGGCTGGTTATTGCCAATTCACGACGCGCTAAGTGGCTTTGATAAAGTGTTTCAGCAAGCGGCCGTAAAGGAGCAAACCATTCATCATGCTGATGGTTCGCGGCTTCTAAAAAAAGCGATACGTCAGGCGCATCACGCTCTTCTAACCAGTGCCATTCTGGAGAATTAGCGCGATAATAATGTGTGACAGGCGAGCCTTCGTGCTTATCAGGCTGTGCTTTCATAAATTGATAGGTACCATAACGGGAAATCAACGTCGGGTGTCTCCACCCACATGAGGGGTATTATGCTGTTTGAAGACTCAATGTCACTGCTGTGGTCAAGTTATTACGTTCTTTCACTGGTTGTGCTGGTTGCTGTCTACTTTGCGCTAGCATTCTTGCCTCGCCTACCGCGTTTGGTAATTACCTGGTGTGTGGCGGGAGCGATGTGGATACCTGCAGGGTATCAGTTACCGTTAGTAGAAGAGGGTGAGTTTTATACCGGTTGGGCACCGGCTGCCATGGTGTCTGCGGTTGCTTTTCTTGAGCATAGCGCCAGTGCACTACGTGGTGGTTTGCTGTGGTTGATTTTAGGCATTGCCTTAGGCGCATGTGTTGGCATTGCCCTGTGGTGGTGGCGTAGGCCAGAACCTTATGATGATGTGTCGCAGCATCAGCCCCAGGAAGAAGATCCTCAGCCAACCCGGCGCCGGGAGCCAGTGATTAACTAATGCGAGTACAAGGCGCGATGATGGAGCTAGCCAATGTGTGAGTTACTAGGCATGAGCGCCAATGTTCCTACCGATATTTGTTTCAGTTTTTCCGGCTTTTTACACCGCGGTGGGGGCACTGGGCCTCACCGCGATGGGTGGGGCATCGCATTTTACGAGGAGGGGGGGTACCGCGAGTTTCGTGACCCTCACCCCTCGGTTAATTCCCCGATAGCCCGCTTAATCTGTGAATATCCTATCAAGTCCAATGTAGTGATTAGCCACATTCGCCAAGCGAATGTGGGTGGCGTACGGCTGGCAAATACGCACCCATTTACCCGTGAAATGTGGGGGCGACCCTGGTGCTACGCCCATAATGGTCAGTTGAGTGATTGGCAGCAGTTGCCATTAGGTACGTACACACCGGTAGGTAACACAGACAGCGAACACGCTTTCTGCTGGCTAATGGGCGAACTGCGTCGTTGCTTTCCCACGCCGCCTGCGTCTCCTGAATCATTGTGGGAGCGTTTGCACGGGCTATGTGAAGAGTTGCGCGGACTAGGCGTTTTTAACCTACTGTTATCTGATGGCGTTTACTTATACAGCTACTGCTCGACTAAATTGGCTCATATCACTCGCCGCGCGCCCTTTGGCGAGGCGGAGCTGTCCGATGCAGAGTTAACGGTTAACTTTATCGAGCATACGACGCCTAACGATATTGTCTCTGTGATTGCTACAGAGCCACTTACCCAAAATGAAGCGTGGCAGCGAATGGTTCCTGGTGAATTATTGGTATGGCGCGAGGGAGAGATCAAAGCGCGTTACGGTCATAGCAAATAGGGTGGCGACACAGCGTGAGCGACAGCAACAGGGCCGTGCTTTAAGCTAAAGTTGAAACGCCAGTTTCAATCGATCGTTTTACAGCGTGCTGCCTGTCGTATATGGTTGGCTCTTTTAGGCTTGCTACTTAGTCACGCACAATAACAAGGTCGGTCAAATATCGACACGGATAGCGGAGATTGCCCATGAGCGAACACGCCAATGCCCACGTACTACGTGGCCCAGCGCTTGAAGGCTTGGATCAGTACAACTCAGTCACGGATGTCTTTCATTCAGCGGTTAAACGTTTTGCCAACAAGCCGGCATTTAGCTGCATGGGCAAAACCCTAACGTTTGCCGATCTTGATCGTCTGTCAGCCAATTTTGCAGCTTGGTTACAGCATGAAACCGACTTGGTTCCTGGAGACCGGATCGCCATTCAGTTGCCTAACGTGCTGCAGTTTCCTGTGGCGGTGTTTGGTGCACTAAGGGCGGGGCTCGTGGTCGTTAATACCAACCCGCTTTACACCGAGCGGGAGATGGCGCACCAGTTCAAAGACTCAAATGCCAAAGCCATTGTGATTTTGGCCAATATGGCGGATAAGCTTGAGAAAGTGCTGGATAAAACGGATATCCAACACGTCTTGGTTACCCAGCTTGCCGATATGCACGATGTGCCGAAGCGTTGGCTAATTAACGCCGTTGTTAAGCACGTTAAAAAGATGGTGCCTGCCTACTCGCTACCCAACGCTGTTGGCTTCCGCGATGCACTGAAAAAAGGCGCGTCGTTACATCATACTGAGGTGCAACGCACCATGGATGATGTGGCTGCACTGCAATACACCGGTGGCACCACCGGTATGCCTAAAGGCGCGATGCTGACCCACCAGAACCTAGTTGCCAATATGCTTCAGGCGCGTGCTGCTATCGGTGAACACTTGACCGATGGCGAAGAGCTGGTAATTGCGCCATTGCCGGTTTATCACATCTATACGTTTACCGTTAACTGTTTATTCCTGATGGAAACAGGCAACCACTCGCTATTGATTACTAATCCTCGTGACTTAGCTAGCTTTGTCAAAGAGCTTAAAGGCTTGCCGTTTACCGGGTTTATTGGTCTGAACACGCTGTTTAATGCGCTGTGTAACCGAGATGATTTTAAGCAGCTCGATTTTTCAAAGCTAAAGCTGACCATTTCCGGCGGTATGGCACTGACTAAAGCGGCGGCTCAGCGTTGGGAAGAGACAACGGGGTGCCCGATTGCAGAGGGCTACGGGCTAACGGAAACATCGCCCATTGTTAGCTTTAACCCTACAAACGCTATACAGCTGGGCACCATTGGTAAGCCAGTGGCTGGTACCGCTGTGAAAGTGATAGATGCAGACGGCAATGATGTTCCCATGGGTGAGCCCGGTGAGCTTTGCGTGCAAGGGCCTCAGGTGATGAAAGGTTACTGGCAGCGCGAAGATGAAACCCGCAATTCTATTGATGAAAACGGCTGGTTCCACACGGGCGATATTGCCGTGTTGCAAGATGATGGCTACATCAAGATCGTTGATCGTAAAAAAGATATGATTTTAGTATCTGGCTTTAATGTCTACCCAAATGAAATAGAAGATGTCGTGGCAGCGCATCCAGATGTGTTGGAGTCTGCAGCAGTGGGTGTGCCCGATGAAGGTGCTGGAGAAGCCATCAAGCTATTCGTTGTTTCCAAAAACAGTGAGTTAGACGCTGAGACGCTGCGCAAGTGGTGCAAAAAAGAGCTAACCGGCTACAAAGTTCCGAAGTACGTAGAGTTCCGTGATGAGCTTCCCAAAACCAACGTTGGCAAGGTGTTGCGTCGACAGCTCCGCGATCAGGAAACAAGCAACGCTTAAGCGCTTAATGAGTTCGCTATTAGGTGGCTGTTAGGCGTCCTGTTATCGAAGGCGTTACAATAGTCGGCCCACTCATGCAGTGGGCCGATTTTATTCTGAGATGGAAACCGAGCCTAACGTGACCACCGACACGCAAACTTCCCATGCTGACGCCCAGAACGCTTATCCACTCACCGTATTAGATGAGGAGATAAGGCACGTTATGCTGCGTGATGCACAGCAGCTAGCGCGTCGTGTGGCAGGCCTTAAGCGGCGTCAACGAGACAGAAAACCGATTGACCACGGTGTCCAGCAAGTTCAGCGCGACCTGGAAAAAGCTAAGCGCCTGCTTGCTAACCGTGAAGCACTGAAGGTGGCGCTGGATTATCCTGCCGAGTTGCCTGTAGTAGAACGACGAGAGGATATCCTAAACGCTATCCGCGACCATCAGGTAGTGGTCGTGGCGGGGGAGACAGGGTCGGGTAAAACCACTCAGCTGCCTAAAATTTGTTTAGAGCTTGGCCGTGGGCGTAAAGGGGTGATTGGGCATACCCAGCCACGCCGACTGGCAGCGCGTAGCGTTGCTGGGCGATTAGCGGAAGAGATGAGCGTGCCGCTGGGTGAGCAGGTCGGCTACCAAGTACGCTTCAATGATCAAAGCTCCCCAAATACGCTCGTAAAGCTGATGACGGACGGTATCCTGCTGGCAGAAACCCAGCACGATCCTTTGCTGCTGCGTTACGACACGCTGATTATTGATGAGGCGCACGAGCGCAGCCTTAACATCGACTTTTTGCTGGGTTATTTAAAGCGCCTGCTGCCGAAGCGTCCTGATCTAAAAATCATTATTACCTCAGCCACCATTGATGTAGATCGTTTTGCTGCCCATTTCGGCAGTGCCAACGTGCCTGCGCCGGTGGTTGAAGTCTCTGGCCGCACTTTCCCCGTCGATGTACATTACCGCCCGCTGGCGCGTAGCGAAGAGGATGAGGATGACCGGACACTGCAAGAAGGCATTTTGCACGCCGTGCGCGAAATCGAAACCATCGAGCGTGAGAAGGGCTGGCTGCATGGTCCACGCGATGTGCTGGTGTTTTTACCCGGGGAGCGGGAGATTCGTGAGACAGCCGATACGCTGCGACGGGCTGACTTAACCGGCACCGAAATATTGCCGCTCTATGCTCGGCTTTCCAACGAAGAGCAAAATCGTGTCTTCGCTTCCCACAAAGGGCGGAGAATTGTGCTGGCGACTAACGTTGCGGAAACCTCGCTCACGGTACCGGGTATTCGCTACGTTATTGACCCTGGCTTAGTGCGGATCAGTCGCTACAGCTATCGGGCGAAAATACAGCGGCTACCGATTGAGCCGATTAGCCAGGCCAGCGCCAATCAGCGTAAAGGCCGTTGTGGCCGTGTAGCGGAAGGGGTGTGTATTCGTCTTTATGATGAAGAAGACTTCCTGTCGCGGCCAGCGTTTACCGACCCAGAAATCCAGCGCACCAATTTAGCGTCAGTCATCCTTTCCATGCTGGCGCTGAAACTTGGCAGTATAGAAGCCTTTCCCTTTGTCGACCCGCCCGATAGCCGATTCGTAAAAGATGGCTTTCGTTTGCTGTTTGAGCTGGGGGCGGTAGACGACCAGCAGCGCCTGACCCCGCTGGGCCGTAAGCTAGCTAAGCTACCCATCGACCCACGGCTAGCACGTATGGTGCTGGCAGGCGCCGAACGGGGCAGCCTGCGGGATGTGTTGATAGTGGTATCGGCTCTGGCGATACAAGATCCTAGAGATCGGCCTGCTGACAAACGCCAAGCGGCGGATCAAGCCCACCAGCGCTGGCATGATCCCGATTCTGATTTTGTTGCGTTGCTAAACTTATGGCATGGCATCGAAAATGCCCGCGAGGCTCTCTCAGGCAACCAACTACGTCGCTGGTGTCGCGAGCACTATATTAACTATCTGCGCATGCGCGAATGGCATGACACGTTCCGTCAATTGCGTCAGTTGCTGCGCGATATGGACATCGACGTGCCTGCACCGTTGCCCAGAGATGAAGACGAAAGCGAAGAGCAAGCCAAGCAAGCGCGTCGTAAAACGTCAGGAAAACTGCACCAAGCGCTGTTATCTGGGCTGCTTTCTAACCTGGGAACACTGCTGGAAAACCGTGAATACCTGGGCGCGCGTAATCGTAAGTTTATGATTCACCCCGGCTCAGGGCTGGCGAAAAAAACGCCGAAGTGGGTAATGGCGTTTGAGTTGATTGAAACCACGAAATTGTTCGCCCGTACAGTGGCGAAAATTGACCCTCAGTGGATTGAGCCTCAAGCGCAGCACTTGATAAAAAGCAGCTATAGCGAGCCGCACTGGGAAATGAAACGTGCCCAGGTAGTTGCGTTCGAGCAAGTAACCCTGTTTGGTCTGCCTATCGTTGCCCGTCGCCGCGTGCATTATGGCCCTATTGCTCCCCAAGAGTCCCGTGAGCTGTTTATTCGTCGTGCGCTAGTGGAAGGCGAATTTCAGACTAAGGGTGAGTTTTTTGCCCATAACCGAGCGTTGATTGAAGAAGTCGAGGCACTCGAAGATCGTGCACGTCGGCGCGATATTCTGGTCGATGAAGAGACGTTGTTTGCTTTTTATGATGAACGGCTCCCTCACGATATCGTTAATGGCAAAGGATTTGAGCACTGGCGCAAGCAGGTAGAGCGTGAGTCTCCTGACTTATTAAAATTCGATATTGAGGCACTTAAAACACGGGATGCCAACGACGTGACTCAGGCGCAGTACCCTGACCACCTAACGTTGGCAGGGGTTGCCTATCCGGTTAGCTATCACTTTGATCCTGATGCAGAAGATGATGGCGTTACGCTAACAGTGCCTGCCGCTATGTTGCCTCAGTTGCCCGTGCACGCGCTTGAGTGGTTAGTGCCGGGGTTGCTGCGCGAAAAGTGTATTGCGCTACTTAAATCACTGCCGAAAAGCATTCGTCGTCAAGTGGTCCCCATTCCTGACTGGGTCGATGCCGCGCTGGACATGCTCGTGCCTGATAACCGCCCACTGACCGAGGCGCTTGGCGAGTTTATTCGGCGGCGAACGGGTACTCGGGTACACCCAGATGACTGGCGGCTTGACCTGCTAGCACCACATTTAATCATGAACGTGCGCGTTGTTGATCACGCTGGTAAAACGCTGGGCCAGGGGCGTGACGTACGTGCCCTGGAAAGGCGCTTTGAAGAAGCCGCCAGCAGGGGAGCTCAGGCGTTAGCGGAGCAGGCTAATCAGGCTCCGGCGCTTGAAGGTCTACCTAGTGAGCCGCTTCCCGAGTCTCGGGTGACGACTCAGGCGGGTATTCGTGTTGAGGCCTACCCGGCACTGGTAGCAGAAGATGCACGCTTCAAAGTGGCACTTTTCGATCATCCCGCCAAGGCAGCGGCAGCGCATCAAATGGGTGTGGCGCGTTTGGCGATCTCACAACAGCCGGATCAGGTGAAAGCGATTAAGCGTTTGCCGGGGGTGGAAAAATGCGCGTTGCTGTTTGCGAAGGTTGGGAGCAAAAATGAGCTGGTTGATGATCTTTTACTGGCGGTGTTTACTCAAGTAGTGGCTGCGCATCCTCTGCCACGTTCGGAGCAAGCCCTTAAGCAGCGCTTGCAAACGTCTGAAGAAAGCTTGTTAGCGCATGCACAAACACTGTTAACGCATGTTGAGGCGGCGCTGAAAGGGCACTTGGCAGTGACCAAAATTTTAAAAGGGAAGCTCAATTTTGCGTTGGCGCTTGTTTACAGTGATGTCAGCGCGCAGATGAAGCGATTGGTTTACCCCGGTTTCATTCGCGATGCAGGAGAGTGGTTAACGGAGTATCCTCGTTATACAGAGGCTGCGTTAATCCGGCTGGAAAAAGCCGCGCGCGAGCGAGGGCGCGACCAAATGCTAATGCACGATGTCCAAGCATTGGAAACGCGTTTTGACGCGCGCCGTAAAAGTGAGCGCAGAGGCGACGCGGAAGACCCAGAGTTAGTGGCATTTGGTTGGTGGATTCAGGAGCTCCGGGTGTCTCTGTTTGCCCAGCAGCTGGGTACTAAAATGCCCGTTTCTGTGAAGCGCCTAGAAAAGCGTTGGGAAGAGCTTGTTAGCGTTTAACGCTTGTCGTAATACGATAATAGGCTTACGTCGTTAAGCCAATGCACCCAGATGACAACATCGATTGACAGCCAGCGACTCTCAGTAAGCCGCTAAAAGGAGAAAGGCATGACACATGTGGTGATTACCGGTACAGGACTTTACACGCCGGAACACGCCATTGATAACGCGTCGTTGGTGAAAGCATTTAACGCGTGGGTAGACAGCCAAAATGCTCGGCATGCTGATGCGATCTCACGTGGTGAACGAGAGCCGTTGTCACACTCCAGTAGCGAGTTTATTGAAAAGGCATCTGGCATTAAAAGTCGTTATGTGTTGGATGCCTCAGGAATTCTCGACCCAGCGCGAATGCGGCCTAAACTGCCACAGCGCAGCAATGATGAACCGTCTATTCAGTGCGATATGGCTACCCAGGCGGCACAACAAGCATTGGCAGCCGCTAACGTTGATGCCGCTGACATCGAGCTTGTCATCGTGGCGTGTTCGAACCTAGAACGTGCCTATCCAGCTGTGGCTGTCGAAGTTCAGCGGGCGTTAGGCACCGGCGGTTACGGTTTCGATATGAATGTAGCCTGCAGTTCAGCCACATTTGCGCTTGAAACAGCGGCCAATGCGATTGCATCTGGTAGCGTAAAGCGGGCTCTGATTGTAAACCCAGAGATCTGTTCGGCACATCTCAACTTTACAGATCGCGATAGCCACTTTATTTTTGGCGATGCTTGTACCGCAATGGTGCTTGAAAGCAGTGATTGCGCTGTGTCTGATGAGCAGTACGAAATATTAGGTACGCGTCTAGTGACGAAGTTCTCTAATGCGATTCGTAATAATGCAGGCTTCCTAAATCGCGTCACCGACAGTGACCCACTGGCGCTGGATAAGTTATTTGTACAAGAAGGGCGGCGGGTGTTCCGAGAAGTGTGCCCCATGGTTGCTCAACTGATTTCGAGCCATTTAGCCTCTCTAGAGCTTTCTGGAAGCGACTTGAAGCGCATGTGGCTGCATCAGGCTAATCAGCATATGAATGACCTGATTGCGCGAAAAGTGCTAGGTGTGGAGCCTAGTAAAACGCAAGCGCCCATTATTCTTGATCGCTATGCTAATACCAGCTCAGCGGGATCGATTATTGCCTTTCACCTGCATCGTGAACAGTTAGAAAGTGGTGATATTGGTGTGATTTGTTCGTTTGGCGCAGGTTACAGCGCCGGTAGTGTTGTTATACGTCGTCAATAACAGTGCTTTTGGTTAATTGTTTTCAGGCGTGAAATGCGACGAGCCGCACGCCACACATGTTGATAAAGGAGCTACCATGCTTGGGTTGTTAGCAAAGCCAAAAAGCGCGTTTAGTTTGTGCTACAAGGGATTGCCTGTCTTGCTGCTAGCCGTATTAAGCATGAGTGGGTGTGCTAGTTCAGGGGGGAATGTTGGCGAGCAAGTCCACCCTGAAGATCCTTGGGAAGGGTTTAACCGTCGCGTGTTTGCTTTTAATGACGTGCTAGACCGTTACACGTTAAAGCCAATCGCTAAAGGGTACCAGACGGTTACCCCCGATCCCGTGCAAACTGGGGTAGGTAACTTTTTCGCTAACCTTAGCGACGTGCGTACCGCGTTAAATAGTTTACTCCAAGGTAAGCCCGCTAATGCAGGGCTTGCTACTTCACGCTTTTTAATCAACTCGACGGTGGGTATCGGCGGGCTGTTGGATTACGCTACGTTGATGGAAATCAATGCTGATAAGGAAGATTTCGGACAAACGCTGGCGGTGTGGGGGTGGGATGACTCGCGCTATTTAGTGCTACCGCTGCTCGGTCCTAGAACACTTAGGGATACCACTGGGCTACCTTTTGATATTGCAGCTCATCCGCTTACCTATATGGATGACCATACGCTAAGGGCTGGTTTAACGGCACTGGATATTATTCATATTCGCGCAGGGCTACTTGATCAAGAAGACTTGATTAGTGGCGACCGTTACCGCTTTGTTCGTGATGCCTTCTTACAACGCCGTCAGTTTGAGATTAATGATGGTGAGCTTGGGGATGACCCGTTTGCTATGGACGATTTTGAATTCGACGATACCGATTTTGGTGACGACGATTTCGCCGATTGAGGCTTAATATGGATCATTCCAAGCAGTTGATCGCGGTGATCGATGAGCCAGGGCAAGAGCGTGACGCGCTAGCAGAAGCGATTACGTGCGATGGCTTGTGGGTATTTGCAGCAGATAATATTGACAATTTGCCTGCCGACACAGCGCTTATCGTTGCTCATGCAAGGGCAGTGCCGCGCCAGCAGTGGTCGCAGCTGACACATCGTTTGCCTACCTTAGTTGTCAGTGATTCCCGTCAGGACGCGGACCTGATTAAGGCAGTCGATGTTGGTTTAGTTGACTATATTGTTCATCCACTACGCCACGCAGAACTGTTGCGCCGGATGATTCGCAAAGCCATTGAGCTTCATACATTGGCTCAGGAGCGAGACCGAGACCGAGAGCGTCTGGCCGAATTAAACGAAAGCCTGGAAACGCATTTAGCCTTGCTGCGTATGGATCAACAGAGCGGTGGTCATATTCAGCGCCGTTTATTGCCTATTCATCCCAAAATCATCAATGGTGTGTACTACGATTACTGGTTTGCACCTTCGCTGTATTTGTCGGGAGACTTCCTTGACTATCAGCGCTATAACGATCGCTATAGCGCGTTCTATTTTGCCGATGTGTCTGGGCATGGGGCGTCCTCTGCGTTTGTTACCGTACTGCTCAAGTATCTATGCAATCGATGGCTTAATGAGTGGGATGGCCAATCGCCAGAACAGTTGGCCCCTAACTGGTTGGCGGCATTAAACAGAGAGTTGCAGGATACTGATATTGGCAAACACGCGACCTTGTTTGTTGGTGTCATTGACCATCAGGAGCGGACGCTTCACTATTCGCTCGGTGCACAGCTTCCTATGCCATTGCTAGTGTCTGGTGGTAAGCTAGTACGTCTGGCAGGAGAGGGAATGCCAGTAGGTCTTTTTCCAGATGTAGAGTATCCTTCGCTCAGCTGTGCTTTACCGGCCGATTTTCATTTATGGCTGTGTTCAGACGGTGTATTGGAATGCTTGCCGGGTAAGACACTCGACACGCGGCTCAAGGAACTTGAGCAATTAGTAAGTGAAAGTGTCACGCTTGAGCAGTTGCGCGACCGGCTAGCCAACACCAACTCTCTTCTTATAGAAGGTGATGCGGACAGTGAGGCGAACCAGGACCGCGATGCTTTACCCGATGACCTGACAATCATGATGGTGAGCGGATTTGGTCATGCTGATTGAAGAAGGCCGCATTAAAGCGGCGTTCGACTCCGGTGTTTTTGTTTTAAAATTATGCGGCGACGTGCGCTTGACGTTGTGCGCTACGCTTGATTCTCAGGCTCAGCGGCTAGCTGAAACGCCTGGGCTAACGGCGGTAATGATCGACCTGCGCGAAGCGACGAATGTTGATTCGACGGCGCTGGGTTTTCTGGCCAAAGTTGCTATGGCGGTAAAAGGGCGCTTAGAGCACCCACCCACCATCATTGCTGATAACCCAGATGTACGGAAAATGCTGGATGTAATGGGTTTTGCGCGTTTTTTTACGCTGATGGAAGCCCCATTGCAACAAGCGTCGAAACTAACATCGGCCCTAGAAGACTTGCCTGCTGAACCCGCTGACGAAGAGGGGCTGCGTGAACGTATTTTAGAGGCCCATCGAATTCTGATGCATATGAACGAGCACAACCGCGAACAGTTTCAACCGCTTGTGGAAATGCTCGAAGCGCAAAATTCGACGGCCCACTAGCAGCGCACTTCATCTGTATGTAGGTTTCAAGAGCATACTAAATAAGAAGGCCCTCCTGAGATAAACATCCTGGAGGGCCTTTTGACTTTTGCTGCCGCCTATAGCTGTGTTAGCGATGCAGCGGAGTCAGCAATCGAATTAGCTGCTGCGAAGCTTACTTAGCAATTCTTCGAGTTTGCGCTGGTCAGCCATAAACTTGCGAATACCTTCTGCCAGTTTGTCCGTCGCCATTTCATCTTCGTTCATTGCCCAGCGGAAATCTGCCTGCGCTAACGCTTCACTCGGTGCGCTGCTGGCTGCTTTGGGAATGAGTTGTTGTGGCAACTCTCCTTGAAGTTCGTCTAGTTCGTTGAGTAGTGCAGGGGATATCGTCAAGCGATCACAGCCAGCGAGCGCCTGAATTTCACCCACGTTTCTGAAACTTGCGCCCATGACGATGGTGGAGTAGCCATGGCCTTTGTAGTAGTCATAAATGCGCTTAACAGACTGCACGCCTGGGTCGTTGGCACCGCTAAAATCTGTGTCAGGGGCTTTGGCTTTATGCCAATCGAGAATACGGCCTACGAACGGTGAAATAAGCGTTGCACCAGCATCTGCACAGGCCTGTGCCTGGGCAAAACCAAATAGTAGGGTTAAGTTAGTGCGAATGCCGTCACGTTCAAGTTGGCGAGCGGCTTGGATGCCTTCCCAGGTCGATGCCATCTTGATCAAAATACGCTCTGGACCCACGCCTTGCTGGGCGTATCGCTCAATCAGCGAGTGTGCTTTGGCAATAGTGGCATCACGATCAAACGATAGTCGGGCACTGACTTCAGTCGACACGTAGCCGGGTACCAGCTCGCTGATTTCGCTGCCGATATCAACGGCTACTCGATCTACTGCGTCTTCCAGGTTGGTGCTTTCTTTAGCAATGCTGGCGAGTCGTGCACGGCGATCTTCCTGCTGGGCCGCTTGCAAAATGAGCGAGGGGTTGGTCGTGGCATCTTGTGGCTTAAAACGGCGGATAGCGTCAAGGTCGCCGGTGTCAGCGACAACCGTGGTCATCTCTTTTAATTGAGTTAGTAGGCTAGTGGCCATGCATCGTTCCTTGTCGTCGTTGAGATAGTTGTCGTTGGGATACTTTAGCAAGGGCATTGCGTGGCGAACAGAGACCGACAAATGAATTGAAATCGATTATTATTAGCGGCCTATCTATTCAGCGGCATTCTCTGCTGAATAATGCCAACTTCAAGGATGTTTATGGAACTTAATCCTCGTCGGGTGGCGCTGTTGGTGGCGGCCAACACAGCGCTTGCGCCGTTTGCGATTGATGCTTACTTACCAGCCATTGGGGTACTGGCAGAAAACATCAATGCGAGTATTCATCATACTGAACTCTCAATCAGTATGTTTTTATTTGGCTTCGCAATCGGCCAGCTGTGCTTTGGGCCACTGTCGGATAGGGTGGGGCGTAAGCCTGTTTTGCTCAGTGGCTTAGTGGTGTTTATGCTCGCAAGCCTAATGATCACCACCGTTGATAGCTTGCCCTCTTTACTGGTATGGCGATTCATTCAAGCATTAGGTGGCGGCGCTTGCGTGGTTAACTCTGCGGCGATTGTGCGCGACTGTTTTAGCGGTCGTGAAGCCGCCAAAGTCATGTCGACGATGGCCATGATCATGATGCTGGCGCCGTTGGTGGCACCTGCCGTGGGTAGCCTCTTGCTGCACATTGCGGGATGGTGGCTGATATTTGTGTTTTTAGCCGCTTATGCAGGGTTTTTGCTTTGGCTGCTAGGTACTCGTTTACCCGAAACACGAGATACTAACTTGCCAGCTGCTTCGCCGCGTCAAGTCGTACGAAACTATGTCAGTGTGCTGCGTCATAAAGAGGGGATGGGCTACATTTGCGCTGTCGCAGCTTCATTCGCTGGGCTGTTTGCTTTTGTAACCGCCTCTCCATTTTTATACTTAGACTACTTCTCACTATCGCCTAGCGTTTACCCAATGGTATTTGGCGTCAATGTTGTGGTGATTGCGCTGTCTAATCGCGTCAATATTCATTTGCTGCGTAAGCGTTCACCACAACAGAACTTACGACTAGGGTTAACGATTCAGTTAATTGCAGCACTGGGGCTGGTTATCGCGACAGCGCTTAATTTTGCGTCGCTGTATGTGGTGGTGCCTCTAGTCATGCTGTTTACCGGCATGATTGGTTTGATCACGCCTAATGCGATTTCTGCGTTATTGGATCATTTTGGGCATATCAGTGCCACGGCGACTGCACTACTAGGTGGCATCCAGTTTAGTTGTGGAGCAATTGCTGGGGTGCTGGTGGGCTTGTTCCAGGTAGAGCACCTATGGCCGATGGTGCTTACTATGCTGGGGGCTGCGTTGCTGGGTAATATCGGCGTCCGAAAGCTGACAAGAAAGCCCGGCTACGGAGATTCGTACTGATGCTTTGTGCGGATGATTGATTTAAATGAATAACTCGTTGCCATGGATAGATATGCCACTTGGCGTGTGGCTAGCCTGTTCAGCCGTATTAATGCTGGGTGCTTTCGTACAGCGTGCGACAGGTTTCGGTTTGGCAGTGGTAGGGGCGCCACTACTGTTGATGCTAGAACCACGTTTGGTGCCGGTAGTACTCGTGTTGTTTGGGTTCACTGTTTCATTGTTGATGGTGCGCCACTACTGGCAAGAAATACGCCTGGACGCGATAGGCATTGCCTTGATTGGCCGCTTGCCAGGGAATGCGCTGGGCATTTGGTTATTGTTAACTGCTCCGTTGGTGGTGCTCGAAAAACTGATCGCCGCTATCGTGCTGTTTGCTGTGATAGTAACGCTGTTTCGTTTTCATCCCCCCGTCAACCGTGTGACGCTGTTCCTGGCAGGTGTGCTGTCAGGCGTCTTTGGCACGGTGGCCGCCATCGGTGGCCCTCCAATCGTTCTGCTAATGCACGGCTTTCCACCCGATCGCCTGCGCGGCAATTTGGCTGCTTTCTTTATTCTGACATCTCTTCTAACGCTTATAACGCTAGCGCTTGCGGGCCAGGTGTCTGCTTGGCATTTTAAATTGGCGTTGACGTTTCTACCTGCCGTGCTAATCGGGAATGCGCTGGCAGATGTGATCGCCCACCGGTTGGATAGACGGTTGCTGCAGGGAGTCTCGCTTGGGCTATGTACGTTAGCCGCATTGGGCTTATTAATGTAGCACTTGTGCAATGCAGCACTCTTAACTGAAAAATCATGCCGATGACTTAGAGTGTCATAAAGTTGTCATCGAAACGGTGCAAAGTACGTCTTGCGAAGGCCAGAACCCTACATCGACAGGAGTATTTCGCATGAACCGTATTCTAAAAACCACCGTTATCGCGGCTGCAGTAATGAGCGTTGCCGGTGTTGCCCAGGCACGTGACCAGATCCGCATCGTAGGTTCCAGTACCGTTTATCCGTTTGCCAGCTATGTTACTGAAGAGTTCGGTGCCACTACTGGTAACCCTACTCCTGTTATTGAATCAACAGGTTCGGGCGGCGGTTTGCGCCTGTTCTGTAATGGTATTGGCGAAGGTACGCCAGACATCACCAACGCTTCTCGTCGCATGAAGGCTTCCGAGTTTGAGCGTTGTGAAGAGAACGGCGTTACCGACATCACCGAAGCTAAAATCGGTTCTGACGGCATCGTATTGGGCCAATCAGGCGAAAATGATGACGTTGCTTTAACCCGTGAACAGATTTTCATGGCGGTAGCTGCCATGGTGCCTGTTGATGGCGAATTGGTTGAAAACCCCTACACCAACTGGAGCGAGATCGACGCTTCGCTGCCAGACCGCGAAATCTCCATTTATGGACCGCCCACGACTTCTGGTACCCGCGATGCATTTGAAGAGCTGGTAATGGAATCTGCGTCTGAGGGCATGGATGTTTACGGCGATGAAGCCTACACCGAAATTCGCTCTGACGGTGTTTACATCGATGCCGGTGAAAACGACAACCTGATCGTTCAGCGCCTTTCAGAAGACACCGGTGCCTTTGGTATCTTCGGCTACTCTTTCCTTGAAGAGAATGCTGACACTATCAGCGCCGCCAGCATTGATGGCGTAGTGCCTGAGGCCGACGCGATCAGTTCAGGTGAGTACCCGGTAGCACGCTCACTGTGGTTCTACGTGAAGAACCAGCATGCTGAAGAAGTATCGCCGATGTACGACTACGTCGATATGTTTATGAGCGAGATGATGATTGGCAGCGATGGCTATCTGCGCGATATCGGCTTGATCGTTCTGCCAGAAGCTGAGCGTGAAGAGTGGCGCCAAAGTGTCGCTGACCGCACGACAATGACAGCAGACGTTCTTAAGTAAGTTGGTAGGTCAAGTGTAAAGGTGGCCGGCAGCGCAAGCTGTCGGCCCATTATTGTTGATAAGTTTCTTAACCGGTGACGACGTGAGAGAGATGCGATGCAGACCAACCAGCTTCTACTGATTTTTTGTGCTGCACTATTGCTGCTGGGGCTGCTGGCTTTTTTTGCTGGCCGTTCAAAAGCCGCTCGGTTCCGTAGCGCGGGCACGGCTATGTTTGCTCAGCCAGATCAATATGCCTGGTTTACCGTGCTCTCTACCGCCGGGCCTGCGGTACTTGTTAGTGCGCTAGGAGCATTTGCGCTGCTATTAATGGGGGCAAATATCCCCACGCTCTATTTATTTGCGGCGAGTTTGGTAGTGGCAGCCATAGGGCTAATGGTGAGCCTTAACCTAGTGAAGCCTGATTTTCATGCCCGTCAAGCCATAGAATCGGTAATCGGTAAAGTCTTGGCTGGGGCAGCATTAATTTCGATTTTCACTACCTTTGGCATTTTGTTCTCGATCATTTCCGAGGCGCTGCGCTTTTTTCAAATGCACAGCTTCTGGGAATTTATTACCGGCACCACCTGGAACCCGGGGGCAAGCTTTTTAGCTGCAGCGGGTCGCGGCGATGGTGGCGGTGCTGAGTTTGGCTCGGTACCGCTGTTCGCTGGTACCTTTATGATTACTGCTATCGCCATGCTGGTGGCGGTGCCTGTCGGTTTGCTCTCAGCAATTTACATGTCCGAATTTGCGCCAAGTAAAGTGCGCACCGTTGCCAAGCCGGTGTTAGAGGTTTTGGCGGGCATTCCTACCGTGGTTTACGGCTTTTTTGCCGCCATCACCGTAGCGCCGATTATCGTTAATATCGCTGGTTTTTTGGGGCTCGACGCTTCTTATAACAATGCGCTGGCGCCTGGCATTGTGATGGGCATTATGATCATACCGTTTATCTCATCGCTGTCTGATGACGTGATCAACTCGGTGCCAGATAGCATGCGCCAAGGGTCGTTGGCACTGGGCATGACCAAAGGGGAGACCATTCGTGATGTGGTAGTGCCCGCTGCAATGCCCGGGATTATCTCTGCTGCGCTCTTAGGTATGTCGCGTGCGATGGGTGAAACAATGATTGTGGTGATGGCCGCAGGTATGCGTCCCAACTTAACCGCCAACCCGCTGGAAGATATGACCACGGTCACCGTGCGCATTGTGGCAGCATTAACTGGCGACCAAGAGTTTGCAAGTGCTGAAACGCTATCGGCTTTCGCGTTAGGGCTTGTGCTGTTCGTTGTTACGCTTGTGCTTAATTTGGTGTCGGTTCTGATGATCCGTCGTTTCCGCGAAAAATATCGCGTGAATAACCTGTAACGTCGAGGAACTGTTTCGATGAGCCATACTTTTGACGAAATCAGCCAGCAGCTTAAAAAGCGCCACCGGAAGTCTACCCGCCTCAAATGGATAACCATGGGGTCGTTAGGGCTGGCAGGCTTGTTCCTGGTGCTGTTTTTTGCAGACATGCTGACTAAAGGTCTGCCTGCTTTTCAGCAAGCGTATATACAAGTCGAGATCAACTATACCGAAGAAGCCGAAACCGATGGGCGGAAGGCGTTTGATGAAGAGCTGCTGCCCATTATCAGCCGCACGGTAGTGCGCGTGATCCCGATGGAACTTCGCAATAATCCTGACATGATTGGTACCAGCGAAACCCAGTGGGTGCTATCGACCAGTGGGGTGGATCAGTATCTGAAAGGTCACCGGCATCGTTTAAGTGAAGAAGAACAGGCGGCTATTGATGCCCTGGTTGAAGCGGGTCAGGTAGATCTTCGCTTCAATAGCACCTTTTTTGGTTCGGGTGATTCAAAAATTGCCGAGAATGCAGGTATCCTCTCGGCCGTTGTCGGTACCGTGATGACAATGATCGTCACCCTAGCTATCTCGTTTCCTATCGGCGTTATGACGGCGATTTATCTGGAGGAGTTTGCTCCAGACAACCGCTTTACTCAGCTCATTGAAATTAATATCAACAACCTTGCTGCGATTCCCTCGATTCTGTTTGGTCTGCTGGGTCTTGCGATCTTTATTAACTTCTTTGGGGTGCCGCGTTCGTCGCCGTTAGCGGGTGGTATGACTCTGGCGCTGATGACGCTCCCCGTTATTATTATCTCAACACGTACTGCGCTGCGTAGCGTGCCGGAATCCATCCGCCATGCTGGTTTTGGGGTGGGGTGTTCGCGCTGGCAAGTGGTGCGGGATCACGTTTTACCGTTAGCTATGCCAGGTATTATGACCGGCTCTATTATTGGCTTGGCGCAAGCGATGGGTGAAACAGCACCGTTGATTATCGTGGGTATGGTGGCTTTTATCCCCGATGTGGGTGCTTCATTTACCGAAGCAGCCACCGTCATGCCAGCTCAAATATTTACCTGGTCAGGTGAGCCAGAGCAGGCGTTTGTAGAAAAAACCGCCGGCGGTATTTTGGTGCTACTCACCATACTCATCTCACTCAACGCCTTTGCCGTTGTGTTACGTAAGAAATTTGAGCGTCGCTGGTAGGCCAGCGCGATAGAGGACATGATTATGAATAGCCAAGCACCCGTAATGAATAGCCAAGCATCTGTAATGAATGGCCAGCAAGTCCCTGCGGCTGGGCAACCCTACACACGAAACGACGCTGCGTGCCACGACCTGAGCTTCCGGGTTCGCGATTTGAATCTGTGGTATGGCAAAAACCAAGCGTTGAATAATCTGAATATTGATCTATTTCAGAAAAATGTGACGGCACTGATTGGCCCTTCGGGGTGTGGTAAGTCGACGTTTTTACGCTGCTTGAACCGCATGAACGACTTGATTCCTAGCGTACGAGTCGAAGGCTTGGTTGAGATGGATGGGCTAGATGTTAATGCGCCTAAAATGGATGAAGTGGCGCTGCGTCGCCGGGTGGGCATGGTATTCCAAAAGCCTAATCCGTTTCCTAAGTCGATCTTTGAAAATATCGCTTACGCACCACGCATGCACGATTTGGTCAGTCGTAAAGCCGAGCAGGAAGAGTTGGTTGAAAAGGCGCTACGCGACGCCGGGCTGTGGAACGAGGTGAAAGACAAGCTGCATGAGCCAGGTACCTCTCTCTCTGGTGGTCAACAACAGCGTTTGTGTATTGCCCGAGCGATTGCAGTACAGCCAGATGTGATTTTAATGGATGAACCGACTTCGGCGCTTGACCCGATCTCGACCGCAACCATCGAAGATTTGATGGATAAGCTGAAAGAGCAGTTCACCATTATTACCGTGACGCATAATATGCAGCAGGCCGCACGGGTAGCCGACTACACGGCATTTTTCCACCTGGGGGAAATCATCGAGTACAACGATACCAAAGTGATGTTCTCAACCCCGGCACAGAAAAAAACCGAAGACTATATCTCCGGTCGTTACGGTTAACTAAGACTGCCTGTAGGCTAGCCCCAAGCTAACCTGCAGGCATTTTTTTATTTTTTCATATATGTTTTTTCGTATATTGGCATTGCGAATTTTTGCACTATTCATTTATTTAGACGTTCATGCATACGTTTATCTAAATAGGAGGCCCCATGACATTACGTATCGGTATTAACGGGTTTGGTCGTATTGGCCGATTGGCACTGCGAAGCTTATGGGCTGAGGTTGAAGCTGGGGCAGTAGAGCTTGTGCGTATTAACGACCCAGGCGGTGATTCGGCAACCTTTGCCCACCTGCTTGAGTTTGATTCGGTGCATGGCCACTGGTCTCCAGGTGAAGGGATTGCAGCTTATGACGATGCGATTGTTTTAGATGGTAAAACGGTTGCGTTTAGCGCCAATAAAGCGATTGCCGACAGTGACTGGTCTGCCTGTGACGTGGTCATCGAGTGCTCGGGTAAAATGAAAGAAACCGCCAAGCTCCAGGCGTATCTTGATCAAGGCGTTGCGCGCGTAGTGGTGAGTGCGCCGATTAAAGAAGAGGGCGTGCTGAACGTGGTAGTAGGTGTCAACGATCATCTTTATGACCCTGCTCAGCACCGGATCGTAACGGCCGCTAGCTGTACCACAAACTGCTTAGCCCCGGTGGTTAAAGTGATTCAGGAAACCTTTGGTATTCGCCATGGTTCGATGACGACGGTACACGACATTACCAACACCCAAACAATTCTAGATGCGCCGCACAAAGACCTACGTCGTGCTCGTGCCTGTGGTATGAGTTTGATTCCGACGACAACGGGCTCTGCAAAAGCAATCACTGCCATCTTTCCCGAACTGGAAGGCAAGCTGAATGGTCATGCCATTCGTGTGCCGCTGGCCAATGCATCGCTCACCGATATGGTGTTTGAGCTTGAGCGCGAGGTCACGGTGGAAGAGGTCAATCAAGCGCTGAAAGCGGCCGCGGAGGGAGGACTCGCCGGTATTTTGGGTTATGAAGAGCGCCCGCTGGTATCGATTGATTATCGCACTGACCCGCGCAGCTCCATTATTGATGCGCTTTCTACCATGGTGGTCAACGGCACCCAGCTTAAGCTTTACGCCTGGTATGACAACGAGTGGGGCTATGCCAACCGCACGGCCGAGTTGGCGCTAATGGTAGCTGGTGAGAAGACAGTTAAAGAGCAGATGGGCCGTGGCTGATTCGCCGTTTCTCAAAATGCGCGTCCGAGTCAGAGCGCTGCCGTTTGAAGTTCGCCAATACATGTTGATCACTGGCAACTACTGGGCGTTTACCATTACCGACGGCGCGCTACGCATGCTGGTGGTGATGTATTTCCACCAGCTAGGTTACTCGCCGCTGCAAATCGCCATGCTGTTTCTGTTCTATGAAGCGTTTGGCGTCGTGACCAACTTGGTCGGCGGCTGGCTTGGTGCGCGGTTAGGCTTGAACCGCACGATGAATGTGGGGCTGGGGCTACAAATTGTTGCGCTTGCCATGCTGATGGTGCCCGCAGGGATGCTCACGGTTGTTTGGGTGATGGCGGCGCAGGCACTGTCTGGCATTGCCAAAGACTTAAATAAAATGAGTGCTAAAAGTGCGGTCAAAGTATTGGTGCCTAAAGAGAGTGCCAACGCTAATAGCTCTCTCTACCGCTGGGTAGCGATGCTGACCGGTTCTAAAAATGCGCTAAAAGGCTTGGGTTTTTTTGTTGGGGGAGTACTGCTAACGCTGATTGGTTTCCGAGGCGCGGTGATTGCCATGGCGGTGATGCTTAGCGCGGTATTAATGGTCTCCTTGTTGCGCTTAAAAGCAGACCTAGGACGCCAAAAAGTAAAACCCAAGTTTTCGGAGATTTTCTCCAAGTCTCGTGCCATCAACGTGCTTTCAGCGGCGCGCTTTTGCTTGTTTGCATCAAGAGATGTCTGGTTCGTAGTGGCACTGCCGGTGTTCCTATACGATCAGCACGGCTGGAGCCACTGGACGGTGGGGGGGCTACTGGCAGCATGGATTATTGGCTACGGTGGGGTACAAACCCAGGCACCTAAACTGACCCAGTTGATTGAAGGGGATGCCCGCTCGCTAACCGCAGGATGGGCAGCCGCTTTAGCAGTACTAGCGATTTTATTGGCGTTGTTACCGCTGGCGCAGGTGGGTTGGCTGGTGGTCGGGCTTTTAGCGTTTGGTGTGCTATTTGCGATTAACTCCAGCTGGCACAGTTACCTGATCGTTCATTACGCTCGTGCTGATGGCGTCTCGATGGATGTCGGCTTTTACTATATGGCCAACGCCATGGGGCGTTTGGTAGGAACCTTGCTGTCAGGCTGGCTATATATGGCGTACGGATTGAGCGCCTGTCTTTGGGTATCGGCGGCCTTCGTGACAGCCAGCTCCGTGATGGCACTGGCGTTGCCTAGACAAGCTGCTTAAAGGCCAGTTTCTAGCCTGCTGATAACGCTGCACCGTCCACATAAAGGTGGCGCAATTTCCACCAACCTTCAACGCCAATGCGCAGTCCTTGGTTAGCAAGGTCGGGGTCAATGTAGATCGAAACACTATCTTGAAGATGGTGCTGATAGTGTTGGGTATCTTCTGGATGGTGCGCTTCGGCTACCGCTAGCTTGGCGAGGCCTCCGCAGCAGCCGTGGCGAGGGGAAAGCCGAACAGTGACGCTTCCGCCTTGTTGTTTAATGAACGCCACTGCGTTGCTGTCGATATCAATGACATGGCTCATTGCTCACCCCTTACTATTGTCCTGGCATGTGGTTCCTATATTAGCTCGCTGGATAGTGGATGGTTTCGCCATTCTCTTTGGTAAAGTGTGCAACGGGTTGCTCAAGCAGCTCCAATACTCGTTCGGGTGGGCGACACAGGCGCGCGCCTTTTTGGCTAATGACGATAGGACGATTGATCAGAATCGGGTGCGCTAGCATGGCGTCAATCAACTGATCATCGTCTAGCGAAGAGTCATTCAATTTGAGCTCATCAAAAGGCGCGCCCTTTTGGCGCAGCAGCTCTCGTGGTGATATCTTCATCATCGCGAGTAGCGCTACTAGGCGCTCTCGGCTGGGCGGTGTTTCCAAGTAGTGAATTACCTCGGGGTCTTCGCCCGACGCCTTGATCATTGCCAGCGTATTGCGCGAAGAGCTGCAGTTAGGGTTGTGGTAGATGGTGACCATTCAGGGTACTTCCTCTCAGGTTTATGCTAATGAGCAGGCGAAGGAAAATGCTGACGCGTGTTGTTGGCAATGCGTACCAGTGCGAGCATAAGCGGTACTTCAACTAAAACACCCACTACTGTGGCTAGCGCGGCGCCTGATTGTAAGCCAAACAGTGCAATGGCGGCTGCAACTGCCAGCTCAAAAAAGTTGCTGGCACCGATCATTGCACCTGGGGCAGCGATGTTGTGCGGTACACGCCATGCTTTGGCCCAGCCATAGGCGATAAAGAAGATCAAAAATGTTTGGATAATCAGCGGAATGGCGATTAATACGATATGCAGCGGATTATTCAGAATAACGTCGCCTTGGAAAGCGAATAGAAGCACTAGAGTAATGATTAACCCGATGGGCGTGATTGGGCCAACGCGCTTCATTAACACGTTGTCGTACCATTCAGCTCCGCGCTTGGCGATCAGCGTTTTACGGGTGATATAGCCAGCGGTAAGCGGAATGACGATGTACAGCACCACCGATAAAATAACCGTGTCCCAGGGCACTTGGATGTTTGAGATTCCTAGTAACAGCACCACAAGCGGCGCAAAGGCAAACAGCATAATCAAATCATTCAAAGCTACTTGAACCAGCGTGTAAGCCGCATCACCTCGAGTCAGGTAGCTCCATACAAATACCATCGCGGTGCAAGGGGCTGCCCCCAATAGTATGGCGCCCGCTAGGTATTGGCTGGCCAGTTCCTCAGCAATAAATGGCTGAAAAATCACCATGAAAAACAGCCAGGCCAAGGCGAACATTGTGAAGGGTTTAATCAGCCAGTTGACCGTGGTGGTAATGGTCAGGCCCTTTGGCTGGCGGCGCACTCCTGCAATCGCACTGAAATCAATCTGCGCCATCATGGGAAAAATCATCGCCCAGATTAATACGGCAATTGGAATGGAGACCTGGGCATACTCAAACCGTGATAACACCTCTGGCACGGCAGGGGCGAACTGCCCAAGTGCAATCCCGGTAACAATGGCAATTGCTACCCATACGGAAAGGTAGCGTTCAAACAGCCCCATATCGGCACTGGTGGGTGATGAATTGCTCTGGGTCGTCATAAAGCCACTCCCTGATCAAATAGCACGTTGACTGACGCGTTTGGAGACTTCTTCTGCACTCTCTTTACGCTCAGAGTAACGGTCGGTTAGCAGATCGCTGCGCTCACGAACCAGCAGGGTGAACTTCACCAGTTCTTCCATAACATCAACAATGCGGTCATAAAATGGAGAAGGCTTCATGCGACCGTTGTCATCAAACTCCATAAAAGCCTTAGGTACCGATGACTGATTTGGAATCGTCACCATGCGCATCCAGCGCCCTAAAATACGCAGCTGATTTACCGTGTTAAACGACTGGGAGCCACCGCACACCTGCATTACTGCAAGCGTTTTGCCCTGGGTGGGGCGAACGCCGCCTAAGGCAAGAGGAATCCAGTCAATTTGTGCTTTCATAATGCCAGTCATTGCACCGTGGCGTTCAGGTGAGCACCACACCATGCCATCGGCCCACTGTGCCAGTGTACGCAGCTCATCCACTTTAGGGTGGCTCGCATCTTCCGCATCCGGCAGGGGTAAGCCACGCGGATCAAAAATCTTTGTACTTGCCCCCATTGCATTGAGTAGCCGAGCGGCTTCTTCAACGGCTAAGCGGCTGAATGAACGCTCGCGTAATGAGCCGTAAAGCAGCAGGATTTTGGGGGCAGGCTGGTCACTCGAGGGAAGCCTCAACGTTTCATGATTGGGAGCTTCAAACAGACTACTGTCTACGTTGGGTAAATCGTCAAACAATGCCATTGGTGGTGGCCCTTTGATGTCGAAGAAGTGGTTATTGATCGTTATGATATATGTTTTTTCGTATATTTGTACCGGTAACTAGCAGGCTGCAATAATGACGTCATCTTGAAGGCGTAAATTGCTGAAATCACACCCATCAAGAGGTCATTTATTTATGCCAAAGCGCCGCGTGCTGTTCCTTTGTAATGCCAACTCTGCACGGTCTTTGATGGGAGAAGCGCTGCTTCGCCAGATGGCCAGTGATCGCTTTGATGCTTTCAGCGCAGGTTCCGAGCCAGATGAACCCCATGCGCTAACGTTAGAGGCACTGCATAAACAAGGCCTTGCTACGGAAGGGTTGCGTAGTAAGTCACTGGATGAGTTTGAGGACGACTACTTCGACTTTGTCATTGTACTTTGCGATAAGGCGCAACAGGTTTGCAGAGACTGGCAAGGGCGCGCCAGAGAAGTGCTCTTCTGGGATATTCGTGATCCGAGGCTAATTAGTAAATTAGATGCATACGAGCAAGCGCTACTGGAGATTCGTCGGCGTCTGCAGCTATGGCTGTCCCTGCATGCTCATGATCAGCCACGTGGTTGAAAGAATTTATGCGTATGGTGAATAGTTTAAGCGTTAAAGCGAGCTGGGCGCTGGTGTTAGTGACCTTCACCTGCCTCATATTGGCGATTGGTGGGTTGGGGTTATTTGCCAATCACTTTGGCCGTGAGGCGTTTACGTCGCTGCAGCAACGAGATATGAATCAGGTACGTGAGCTTAACGGGGCCTATACCCAGCTGCTGCGTGCTCGTATACAAATGAACCGAGCTGCTGAGCTAATTCGTACTCCCTCTTTTGAGCGTCCAGAACCTTTGTTAGAGGAAGCGGGGAGCTTGTTGAGTACGGCGTCAGCCCGCTTTAACGCTTTCCACTCAAGTTTTGCTGAGGATGAGCGGCTTGAGCTTGTGGATCAGTTGGCGAATGATTTCCACTCACTGGTTAATAATAATTTAAGTTTGCAAATGATGATGCTGGAAGAGCGCGATGTTCGAGGCTTCCTATCTGGCGAGTCTCGCGTGGATGAGAGTAGTCAGCAGTTTGTGACTGCTGCGGAAGCCTTCTACGGTTACTCGGTCGCCCGTGGCGCTGGGCTGCTTGATCGCTTTCAAAAAGTATCGTCGCTACTATTTTGGGGAGTGCTTGGCGTTGTTGTTGTGGCAATGCTGGTCATCGCGTTAGTGGTATGGGGCGTGCGTAACAATGTTTTGCAGCCTTTGCGTGTAATAACGCAGCACTTTAAACGCATCGCCAAGGGCGATTTATCAACGCCAGTCGACGCCCATGCCGCGAATGAAATTGGTCTGTTGTTTAGCGAATTGGCAAATATGCAGCATTCGCTAACGTCGACGGTGAACCATCTTAACAACAGTAGCCAACAGGTTTATACCGATAGCCAAGTGATGGCAGCTCAAAGCCAACAATTGGCGGGGCAAACTGACTCGCAAGTAGCCGCGCTCGTACAAATGGCGGCAAGCCTCAAGCAGTTAACCGCAACCGTAAATCAGAATGCAGAAAGTGCGGCGCATGTGAGTCAAGCGACGACGGGGGTCGCTCATAAAGCGCAGCAAGGTGATCAAGTGATTGCCCAGTTCATAGCGACTATGCAGGCCATTAACAAGCACTCCGAAGAAATACAAAGCATTATTTCCATGATTGAAAGTATTGCCTTCCAAACGAATATTCTGGCTTTGAATGCCTCTGTTGAGGCAGCGCGTGCGGGTGAGCACGGGCGTGGCTTTGCGGTGGTGGCTAGCGAAGTAAGGGCGTTAGCAACGCGCAGTGCTGATGCGGCACATGAGATTCGGTCGCGTATTGAAGCATCTCGCCAGAGTGTTGAGGAGGGGAGTGAGTTATCTCAGCAAGCGGGTGAGCATACGCGCGATATTATGCAGTCGGCCACTCAGGTAGAGCAGTTGATGGCAAGGATAGCCAGCGCGTCGGAAGAGCAGCGTCGTGGTATTGAGGAAGTGAACAGGGCGGTCACGCAAATTGATATGACAACCCAAGATACGCTGAAGCTGGTCAATCACGCGGCACAAAGTGCTGAAGGACTAACTCAAGAAGCTCTGAAAATGCGTGAATATGCTGGTCAATTTCGCATGGTTGAGGATCAGCTTAGCAATAATCATGATGATATCAGTGAAGCTACAGAGGCGCTCAAGTCATTGGACTGGCAGACATTGGCCACTTCAGAAAAGTATGGCGGTAGGGAGGATAAACGCGCCTTGGCATGATCAGTATGGCAAGGCGCGGATGGGTTGATTATATTAGTCGATTAGTTCAACAGCCACAGCGGTGGCTTCGCCACCACCAATGCACAGGCTGGCAATACCACGTTTGCCGCCTTTGGTGCGTAGGGCGTGAATAAGCGTCGCAATGACGCGTGAACCTGTTGAGCCAATTGGGTGCCCTTGGGCACAAGCGCCGCCAAACACGTTGACTTTCTCGTGGGGTAGCCCCAAGTCATCCATCGCCATTAACGTAACGACAGCGAACGCTTCGTTAATCTCAAACAGATCAACGTCGTTAACGCCCCAGCCAAGCTTTTTCATCAGCTTTTCAATGGCACCGACTGGCGCAATGGTGAATTCGCTTGGATGGCGGGAGTGGGTGGTATGGCCAAGCATTTTCGCTAGTGGCTTTACACCATGGCGCTTTGCGGCTTCATGGCTGGCCAAAATAAGTGCGGATGCACCGTCGGAAATTGAGCTAGCGTTGGCAGCAGTAATAGTACCGTCTTTAGCAAACGCCGGGCGCAACTGGCGGATTTTATCTAGCTTCGCTTGGAAAGGCTGTTCATCATGCTCGACCAGCGTTTCACCTTGGCGGCTGGTGACTGTTACCGGTGCCATTTCTGCCGCTAAGTGGCCGTTATTGGTAGCGTCCATAGCGCGCTCTAGGGATGCAATGGCAAAGTCATCCAGACGCTCGCGCGTGTAGCCACGCTCTGAGGCAACATCCTGAGCGAAAACGCCCATCAATTTGCCGGTTTCGGCATCTTCTAAGCCGTCAAGGAACATGTGGTCCTTTAGCTCGCCATGACCTAGACGATAACCACCACGCGCTTTAGTGAGTACGTGTGGGGCATTAGACATCGATTCCATGCCGCCCGCGAGCAGCACTTCCCCCGTCCCGGCTTTGATCAAATCGTGGGCTAGCATGGTGGCTTTCATGCCAGAACCACACAGTTTATTGATCGTAGTCGCACCATTGGCATCGGGAATGCCAGCCTGACGCATGGCCTGGCGGGCTGGCCCTTGTTTTACGCCGGCGGGTAGTACACAACCCATGATGCCTTCTTCAATAACGGATGCTTCGATACCCGCTCGCTCTATGGCCGCGCGGATTGCAACGGCCGCAAGTTCGGGAGCCGTCATGCTAGAAAGACTACCCATCATGCCGCCCATTGGCGTGCGGGTGGCAGATAAAAATACAACCTCGGTGGCATTACTCATTTGTGCGTCTCCTGTCGGATTTCTTGTGATTATCTTGCCGTAAGCTTAGTGATGCGTTGACCCGTTGGCGGGGCTGTGGTCTTCTCCTAAGTAACCAAGCAAGCGCTAGTGTAAATGACATGAATGTAATGAATGCTTCCCCTCGCCGCAAGGAATTGACACGTTTAGCGGCTCAGCTATTCGTCCAAGAAGGCTTTGATCGCACCACGGTGCGTATGCTGGCGCAAGAAATGGGTATCAAGTCTGGCAGCTTGTTCCATCACTTCAAAGATAAGCAGGAAATCTTAGCTGCGGTAATAGAGGAGGGTACTCAGAATGCTCTTAGCATTGCTAAAGCAGCGCTTCAAGAGTGCGACAATGATCCTGAGGCGCGTCTGCATGCTATGGCCCGAGCGCACTTAGAGACGCTTTTCGCTGATCGCAATGCCCATGTGGTCGCGTTATTTGAATGGCGACGGTTAGATCCAGATGCGAGTGCCCATTTAAGCCACCTGCGGGATGCCTACGAAGCACTATGGGTAGAGGTTATCGATGATGCGCTGGCAGCAGAGCTTATTCACGGTGACCGCTTTCTTGTATCGCGGTTTATATTGGGTGCGCTGAATTGGACGGTACGCTGGTACGATCCCAGTGGGCCGCGCACACCCGATGATCTAGCCGATGAACTGGTCGCGATGATTATGGCCCGTTAATACCCCCTTCTCGACCAACGTCTAATCCGTTTACGACGCTGATTGCTTGCGCTCCCGCGCAAATGCTTTTAGCGTTAGTTTAATTGCAAGGTTTCCGTTAACGTAAACGGACAACAATAAAGCGTAAGATCGAAACCTGGCCTGTCTGTTTGCGTACAACTGCTCACGACTAACAACATAAGAGAGCCATCATGACAGCAACATCAGCGTCACTACCCACATATTCCACCTTCCTGGAAGGCTTTACGGTTGACACCATGATTGCCAGGCTGGATGACCATCAGGATGGTTGCCTTAATGCCTTTGAGGCATGCTGCGGTCGTCATGTACGCCAGGGGCGAGGTGATGTGCTTGCGCTCGTGCAGGAAGATATCAATGGACAAACCCATACGCTGACGTATGCAGAACTAGACGAGCAGAGTGGCAAGCTTGCTGGCTGGTTTAAGGCCCAAGGGCTTGGTGAAGGGGACCGTATTGCCTGCATGCTGCCGCGCTCAGCAGCGCTGTTAGTGGCGGTTCTTGCCACCTGGCGAATTGGTGCGGTTTATCAGCCGTTATTTACCGCGTTCGGTCCTGATGCGGTGGATTATCGCCTGGGGCGCGCTGACACCAAGCTGGTTATTACCGATCATGCTAATCGCTTTAAGTTTGATGGGCTAAGCCAGTGCCCGCCTGTTTTGGCAGTAGGCGGGGCTACTAGCGAGCATCCTGATGATCATGATTGGCAGGCTGCGTTGACGCATACGTCAATGAGCGAAAAGCCACCTCGTCTTGCCCCTGAAAAACCTTTTCTTCAGATGTTTACGTCGGGCACGGTAGGCAAGCCAAAGGGAGTGGCTGTGCCGCTTTCCGGTATGACCGCGTTTGCTCTCTATATGGAGCTGGCAGTCGATCTTCGTGACGATGATCGCTTTTGGAATATGGCTGACCCGGGTTGGGCATATGGGCTTTATTACGCGATTACTGGGCCGCTGCTGCTCGGTGTTACCACGCACTTCTGCGAGGCAGGTTTCAGTGCAGAAGGTGCCTTGGCTTTCATGAAGCGCCACCGTATTACTAACTTCGCCGCGGCGCCCACGGCATACCGCTTAATGAAAGCGTCAGGACTGTTCGATGACGCCCACCAAACCTTAGAGCTTCGCGCGGCAAGCTCTGCAGGCGAGCCTCTAAACACAGAAGTAGTGACCTGGGTGGAGAAGTCGTTAGGTTGTCCGGTCATGGATCACTATGGTCAAACAGAAACCGGTATGACCTGTAATAACCATCACTCCCTTGATCACCCTAAACATGTGGGAGCGATGGGTGTGCCAATGCCGGGCTACCGCTTGGCTATCTTGGACGCCGAGTATAACGAACTGCCGCCCGGTGAACCGGGTGTGCTTGCAGTTGATATCAAAAACTCACCCGCCCACTTCTTCCAAGGGTATACCTGGCAAGAAAAAGACCCCTTTGTGAACGGTTACTACCTAACTGGCGATGTCGTTATCCGCAATGAAGACGGCTCGTTTCAATTTGCCGGACGCGATGACGACATTATTACCACCGCAGGCTATCGGGTTGGCCCTACGGATGTTGAAAACAGTGTCATGACTCACCCTGCGGTTGCCGAATCGGCAGCAGTTGGCCAGCCAGACGAGATTCGTGGCGAGGTCATTAAATCTTATATCGTGCTGCGTGATGGGTATGAGGCTAGTGAAACGCTTGCTGATGAGATCCGCCAGCAAGTGCGTGAGCGTCTTTCTACTCATGCGTTCCCCAGGGTTATCGAATTCGTCGATGAGCTGCCCAAAACGCCTAGCGGCAAGATTCAGCGCTTCAAACTTCGTGCCCAAGCGACTGAGCAAGCACGCAACGACAAATAATCAAAGGAAAGTTGAAATGCAGGTGAAGGATTGTACGTTTTTAATTACTGGTGCTGCTTCAGGGCTGGGCGCGGCAACAGCAGAGCGCCTAATAGCGGCTGGTGGAAGCGTTGTATTGTGTGACATGAATAATAGCGTGTTGGAGCATGCTAAGCGCTTAGGTGATCGTGCAGTGGCCTGCATAGCTGATATCACCTCTGCCGAGCAAATGCAGCAGGCGATTGACGAAGCGATTGCGCTGGCAGGTGACAGCGGCCTTTCCGGTGTTATTCACTGTGCTGGCGTCGTCAGCGTGGCCAAACTGGTTGACCGTAATGGCAACCCCGCAGACCTGGAAAGCTATGCAAAAACGATCAACATCAACTTAGTGGGTACGTTTAATGTGATGCGTTTGGCGGCCGCCGCCATGGCCAAAAATACCCCCAATGAGAGCGGCGAGCGGGGCGTAATTATTAATACTGCTTCTATCGCGGCATTCGATGGGCAGGTGGGGCAGTGTGCTTACAGTGCGTCGAAAGCCGGTGTTGTGGGAATGAGTTTGCCTGCTGCTAGAGAGCTATCGCGTCATGCTATTCGCGTTATGGCGATTGCGCCTGGCGTTTTTGAAACGCCCATGATGAGTGAGATTCCTGACGAGGCGGCTCAAGCCTTAGCCGCTGCGGTGCCTTTCCCCAAGCGGTTGGGTAAGCCAGATGAGTTTGCTCAGTTGGCCGAGCAGATTATTACTAACCCAATGTTGAATGGTGAAGTGATTCGGCTGGATGGCGGCATTCGAATGCAGTAAATAGGCTGGAAAATTAGTAGCGTCTAATAACCTGCCAGCACTTTTGCTGGCAGGTTTTTTTGTTTATAGATCAAATTTTTACCGGTTGGTCGACCAAAGTTGTAGCGGTTTTGGGTGTTATATTCAAACGACCGCTTGACTATGGCACGGCTGCGCGCTAGTTTTCAAACATGTGTTTGAAAGCGGCTTTTTTGAAATCCCAGCCGTACTAAAAATGTAAGCCGCTTTCAGCCCCCAGCTCAGGAGAAGTGACATGCCCAGCTATCAAGCCCCCTTACGTGATATGCGTTTCGTTATGGACGAAATGTTTGACTATCCCAGCCACTATGCAGCGCTACCCTGTGGTGATGAAGCGTCTCCAGACGTCGTGAATGCGATTCTTGAAGAGGGCGCGCGCTTTGCCCGTGATGTGCTGCTTCCGCTCAATCAAAGTGGCGATGAAGAGGGGTGCTTGTTAGAAGGTGGCGAAGTTAAAGCGCCGCAAGGTTTTAAAGAAGCGTATCAGCAATATGTTGAAGGTGGCTGGCCAAGCCTAGCAGCAGATCCTGAACAGGGCGGCCAAGGTCTTCCGCCATCATTGGCGATGATGCTGTCTGAAATGATCTGCGCAACTAACTTAGCGTGGGGTATGTATCCAGGGCTTTCCCATGGTGCTGCCGATGCACTTCGGCACCATGGTACTGATGAGCAAAAGGAAACCTACCTTACCAAGCTGGTTGAAGGCGTTTGGACGGGCACCATGTGTCTCACCGAGCCGCACTGTGGTACTGACCTCGGGTTAATTAAGACGCGTGCGGTGCCTAATGAAAGTGGTGCCTACTCCATTACGGGTACTAAGATCTTTATTTCTGCTGGCGACCATAATCTGGCAGAAAACATTGTGCACCTCGTATTAGCCAAACTGCCTGGCGCTCCTGAGGGGTCGAAGGGTATTTCTCTATTTGTTGTACCTAAGTTTATGCCAGATGCTCAAGGCAATCCCGGCGATCGTAATGGCATTTCCTGTGGCTCGCTCGAGCACAAAATGGGCATCCACGGTAATGCGACTTGTGTGATGAACTTTGATGGTGCGACGGGCTATTTAGTTGGAGCGCCTAACAAAGGCTTAGCGTGCATGTTCACTATGATGAATGCCGCACGCCTTGGGGTGGGCATTCAAGGCTTAGGCTTAATTGAAGCCAGTTTCCAAAACTCGCTCAGTTACGCTCGTGACCGGTTACAAATGCGTGCCCTTTCTGGTGCTCAAGCGCCTGAGAAAGCAGCAGACCCGATTATTGTTCATCCGGATGTGCGCCGTATGCTGCTAACCCAGAAGGCGTTCGCCGAGGGTGGTCGCATGCTGGTGCTATACACCGCTCAAATGCTAGATATCGTTGAGCACGGTAAGCCCGGCGAAGAGAGAGAGCAGGCTGAAACTCTGCTTGGTCTATTAACGCCTATCGTGAAAGCGTTTCTCACTGAAGTTGGTTTTGAGTGCACCAATGAAGGCGTGCAGATTTTTGGCGGGCACGGCTTTATTAAAGAGTGGGGGATGGAGCAGCTGGTGCGTGATGCGCGTATTACCCGTCTCTATGAAGGCACTACCGGCATTCAAGCGTTAGACCTGCTTGGCCGAAAGGTGTTGATGAGCCAGGGTGAATCGCTAAAAGTATTCACCAAAGAGATCCATAAGTTCTGTAAGTCGGAAGCTGATAACCCTGCTCTAAAAGAGTTTGTTGAGCCGCTAGCGAAACTGAATGCTGAGTGGGGCGAGCTAACGATGGGCGTGGGTATGAAAGCCATGCAAGACCGTGAAGAAGTGGGGGCGGCCAGCGTCGACTACCTCATGTACTCCGGCTATGTCACCTTGGCGTACCTTTTTGCCCGCGCAGCTAAGCAGTCGTTGGTGGAATTAGAGGGTGACGATAAGGCGTTTTATGCGGCCAAGTTGAATACTGCTCGTTTCTATTACCAGCGCCTGCTGCCGCGTACTAAAGCACATGCTCAGATGATTCAAGCGGGTGCGGGAAGCCTTATGGCGATGTCGAGCGAAGATTTTGGCTTGGGCTTTGAGATTTAAGCTTTTGAGATTTAGCTCAATAGGAGTGGTTATTCTGCAAAAGCAGATTCATCTGTAGGCTTAACTGAGCACTCTCTGGTCAGGGGACTGATCGGTGGTTTGCGGCAGGCTTGTTCTTAGAACAACACCTGCCGCTTTTTTATTTCAATTTATTTTCCAATAGCCCTTGCCAAGACGGCAGCGAATCCGTAAAGTACGCATCCGCTGCCGGGGACGCACAGCGTTACCAGCGGTGATTGAAGGTGAAAACCTTCGGTTTGTCAGAGGGTTAGAAGAACTCAGCAGCAACATGCTTCGATGTGCTGATCTGAATCGTACGTATTTTGCATACCAAGCCAATCAAATAGGTGAGTATGCGTGACTTTTAACACTTTTAGCGAAAAATGTCAATCGGCGTTTTCTTTTATGTCGTGCGAGATTCTGTGGCTGCGCCGAGGCTGACCAGCGCACTCTCCGTTTATCGTTATGGACTAGCCCGATAAGCGCTAAGAAGCACAAGCTTAGCGTACGATTTTTTCCGTTTCGTGAACTGCCCCCATCATGCAGGTCCGTTTCAGTGCTGATCTCGGCGGCGGCTTCGAAATACTCATGATTGCAAAACAACCCGAACCTCATGCGCCCAAGACGCCGAACTGTATATCGTCCACTTTCGGGGCGAATGAATCTGACGACAATGTCGGCCTCGCGGCGATGAAACTCGACTGGCACAACGCTGGTTGAGATTTCGAGGCGCAGTTTTGGGTGTTCCGCCTGGAACTTCGACAGTCGTGGCAAGAGCAACTGCTGCCCCACCAGCTCCGGCGCGGCAATCCGAAAAACATCCTGTTCCCCCTGGGAATCCTGCCGCTCCATCGCGGCCAGATGCTCTTCGGCTTTTTCGGCCAGTGCAAAGAACCGCCGCCCTACATCGGTCAGAGTGTATCCATCAGCCCGTCGCGCAAAAAGTTTGGCATTCAGGGCGTGTTCCAGTTTCGCGGCCCGGCGATGAACTGTCGACACGCTGACCCCAAGAAATTTAGCCGTGCGGCTTAGCCCGCCGGTTCGACCGATGGCCAGCAAGATCTTTGTATCATCCCAGTTCATAACTTTCCATAAATCGAAAATAGCTTTGCATCAATGTCCATAGATATGGCTTCCAACTCTCTGCATCATGGAAAAAAACACGGAGATGCAGAGACATGGATCAAATCACTGAACCATCCCCATACCCATACCCAATCTCACCTGTCGGTCTGGATGCTGTGCGTCGGGCCTATTCACCGAAGTCCGACCTCGATGAGATCAGGAAAAACTACGATTATGACATGCAACGGTTTCTGGAACACTCCTCCACTCATGTCATCAACCAGGATACGGTTGCTCTATCTTCCTGGTTAGTCTCGGCTTTTTATGGAGTTGAGAAGGGCTTGATCATGGAGGCAGCGAAGAAGGTTTCGTGTCACGGAAAGTGCTTCCGATAATGGCCACCATTCGCGAGCTGGAACGTGCGGGGAATGCAAGCTATGCAACTCGTGGAGCCGGGGGAAGCCTGCAAGCCTATGTGCGCTTCAATGACAGTCTCGGTCTGAACCCCCCTGCCGAATACGAGGCAGAAGTGCGTCCTTTCGTGGCGGAGATTGAGGATGAGAAAAATCTAGGTGGTGCGATCGCTCTGTCCCGGACGCAAATAGAGGCGGCGACGGATTTCGATTACGATGCGTTCATCCAGACCCGCTGCAGCCTGCGCCAATACACCGGAGCCCCAGTAGACCCGGAGCTGGTTGAAAATGCCGTTCGTCAGGCGATTAAATCTCCGCGCAGCTGCAACCGGGAAACGCGCCTCCTACGTGCCGTCTACAACCCTGAAATGCTTGCTCGCCTGCTGAGCTTTCACTCGGGCAATCGTAGATTCGGGCACAAGTTGGGTGCGGTGCTGATCATCTCCGTGGATCTGCGTGAATTCGACATGATTGGCGAACGCAACCAAGGATGGGGTGACGGGGGGATTTTTTCCATATCGATGGTGATGGCGCTTCATGCAAATTGGCTTGGCTCCTATATGTTGAACTGGTCCCAGGGCTGCGAACAGGACAAGCGCCTGCGTGAAGCGTTCGATATTTCCAATCACGAGTCGATCGTGACCTTCTTTGGCGTAGGCCAACCTCTGAAGTCGCGGCTTCGCCCTCGCCGGACGTGTCTGATGTGATGTCGTTGCTACGCCCGCGCTGACACCAGCGCAAAACAACCCATTCTTGGTGGGATGAAACTTCAATAAGAACAGAGGAGATTTATCATGTCCCAAATAACTCAAGCCTTTGAGTATAAGGACTATGGTGACGCAGGTGTTCTGAGCCCGCGCGAGGTCGCGCTGCCTAATCCCTGCGCAGGCGATGTGCAGCTTCGGCACACAGCCATCGGCGTCAACTATCTGGATATCTATCAACGCAGCGGTGCTGACACATCTATCCCCCTCCCCGCAGGCATCGGCGTCGAAGGTGTTGGTATTGTCGAGGCCGTCGGTCCGGGCCAGTCGACCTTCGAAGTGGGCGACCGCGTGGCCTATGTGGGCGGCCCGCCAGGCGCCTATGCCCTGTGGCGCAACATCCCCGCTTCGCGCCTGGTCAAACTGCCGGACTGGATCGAGGATACGACTGCGGCTGCCATGATTTTCAAAGGCATGACAGCTGAGTATCTGATCCACCGCTGCGTATCCGTCAAGTCAGGCCAGACCGTGTTGTTCCACGCGGCGGCTGGCGGCGTTGGGTCATTGGCTTCGCAATGGCTGCGCGCTTTGGGGGCCACGGTGATCGGCACGGTTGGCTCAGAAGCTAAGCTGTCGCAAGCGCGCGAAAACGGCTGTGATTATGTATTTCTGTCCAGTGACCCGGAGTTGTCACAGAAGGTTCAGGCGCTTACCGGTGGTGTGGATGTTGTCTATGATTCCATCGGAGCGACGACTTTCGAGGCATCGCTGGATAGCCTGCGCCCGCGCGGCATTCTGGTTAGCATTGGCGCGGCCTCCGGTCCTCCGCAGGAAATCAGTGTGGGAGAACTTGCTCGACGCGGGTCGCTCTATCTTACCCGCCCATCCATTGCGCATTATACGGCGGATCCCGGTGAATACCAGCAGGCCGCGCAGCATCTATTTGATGCGATCTCGAAAGGGGATATCAAACCTGCCCAAGTTACCACGTTGGGACTCTCCGAGGCGGTCCAAGCCCATCGCCTGATAGAAGGACGGAAAACAACCGGGTCCGTTGTTCTTCTACCGGAGCTTACGATCAATTAGGCAGCGTCGTCCCGTAGAATGGACTTTTGCGCCGTATGCCGCAAAAGTCCAAAACCCGCCCGCTTTCTTTTTTCGCCCAGGCGGAGCTCGACCGCAAACCTAATTGATGGTGTCATTTATCGACGAGCATCGTGCTCAGTTCGGGGTCGAGTCGATTTGTAGCCAGCTGCCAATCGCCCCATCGACGTATTATCACTACAAAGCACTTGAGACCGATCCTGAGCGGCGGACAGATCGATATCGGCAGGATGCGTTTCTTACCGCTGAGATTCAGCGAGTGTGGGAAGAAAACTTCTGCGTCTAAGGTGCTCGTAAGGTTTAGCGGCAACTCCGCCGTGAGGGCGTTAAGATTGTCCGTTGCACCGTAGAGCGACTCATGCGCCGCCTGGTAATTCGCGGCGTGGTGCGAGGCCAACGCCCCTTCACGACGATCAGTGATCTTGGCCAGAAACGAGCACCTGATTTAGTGAAACGTGACTTTACAGCCATGCGTCCTAATCAGCTTTGGGTGGCCGATTTTATGTATGCTGCTACCTGGTCTGGCTTCGTTTACGTTGCAATCGTTATCGATGTTTATGCACGCTGTATCGTGGGTTGGTGTGTAGCAACGTCGATGAAGACGGGATTGGTACTGGATGCTCTTGAGCAAGCCCTGTGGGCACGAAAGCACAGGCAGGAGTTAATCCACCTAGTGATAGAGGAAGCGATCCGCTACACAAGGCGCATGGCTGACGAGGGTATCGATGCCTCAGTCGGTACCACCGGCGAATCCTACGACAATGCGCTGGCCAAAACCATCATCGGCCTATTCAAAACGGAGGTGATTCACCATCGTGGACCATGGAAGGGACGAGATGCGGTTGAATATGCCACGCTGGAGTGGGAATGGCAGGTACCGACAAGAAACGTCTGGTAATATTTAGCAATAACAGAATAAATCTCAAAACCCAGCGTTCGCGCTTGGCTTTCCGTTTGTGTAGGAGAGCGTTTGACTGAGGTGTCCACTAAAACGGGGGAACTACAAAGCCTGATTAATGAGCTTGGTTAGGCAGATGTAATCATTCAGAGGTAATGGGCCCAGACAAGAGTGTACGCCACAAGCTGGCGTATTTGAAGGAGGAGTGGCACAGATTTGTTACGCATGGCGGCATAGTCAAAACCTTTGATGGTAAAAAAACGCCGCCTATGATGAAATTTATTTCAGCGCCGCCCTTGCTACGGCTATCGGGCCAAAAGCACGCGACGCCGGAAAGGTCATCGGCCAGGTGATGGGGGCAATCCCGGTCAGGTCGGCGACACATTTCTCGCCTATCGGCTAGTCCGGCTAATCTACAGCGGTCCCGTGCATTCGGAAAGCGACGGGCCGCTTTTGGAATGCCGCATTATAGATGCATCGGAAGTCGCATGACCGACCGTCTTGCAAGGCATTTTCTTCATCACCGCAGCCTAAAATATCGCAGGTTATACAAGTATGTTCCATCTGCCCATCATCGTGTTTCCGGACCCCGGGGCCGTATTGTAGAGAGACTTCGAATTCAAATCCACTTAGGTGTACTGTATGAATAAAGCAATTCTGATGTCATGTGCCATAGGGCTTCTTCTTGCCGGGTTCTTATTGGGTCGTATGTACGAAGCTTGGAGTTATGACGACACTTGCCTTGACCTTGGCGGCGGCAAAAGTCCCGGCGAGTATTCGATTTGCGTTGTGACAGAAAGCCCGGATGCCAAGTAGAGCCTGAAGAATATCTCTGAGCTAATGATAAAAGATTAAAGTTATGGATCCAAAAATGAAAATCAGTCTTCCCATAGCCGCGGCTATCGTTTTCTTGTATCTTTCCCAACGACACAGGGCAACCCGAACATAGAAGCGTTTATGGGCAATTTTGAAACTGCCTATGGGCGGATCGCATCAGTATGGCCGGACATGAACCTGGCGTCTATTCCCAATGCTATTATCATGCGTGGAAGCTCTGCCGATCAGCGCGGCTTATTTACATTAAATCCCCCCTAATGTAATGGCGATCGGGCAACTCTCCTCTGTTGCATCTGACTATGCAGATGCCTCCTTTATCGCGCGGCCCAATGATGTGTCCGTTCTGGGGGAGATCGAAGGTTTCATCTTCTCCATGGATATTGCCGACGCTCCGACCTTTGTCATAGTGTTGAATTGTGTCAATCCAGAATAGGACGGCGAATGTCTGGCATCATCGGAGTTTGCGGCGTATTTCCTGCACGAGGTCTTCCATAGATATCAGGAAGATGTGTTCAAGGAAAATGAGCGCGTCGATCAGGATGCTTATGATTTCAGTCCGGGAAATCTGCATTTCGCTTTGATCGAGAACCAGATTTTGCTGGAGATGGCGGTCACCGATGATTTGTCTCACCTGACCGAGCTGGCAAAGGATTTCGTGCAAGTTCGCAGCTATCGCACCGCTCATTTCCCACATGTTGATCTGGATAACCAGCAAGAACGCTATGAAGGAACTGCCCGCTTCATCGAGGTACAGACAGGAATGAGTACAGCTGATGCCACTTTCGACCTTGTCGGCACGGGATACATGCAAGGCCATATCAAAGATGCGTATGCATTTGGCAGCTTCTACGCATCAGGGACTATCCTGACAAATGAGATTGCGAGGCTTTGTGGTGATGCGGGCCTCACCGAAATACAGAACGGGCATTCGCCTTTTGACGTTTTGCAGAACCATCTGGACGCCTCCCTCTCCACGGCAGCCAATATTGCTCAGGCCATCGATCCTGACAGCGCTCTGGTCGAGCTAGCGCAACAGCACAGCAAATGGGCCGCGGATGAACTAAGTTGGTGGAACGAAGATTAATTGGCTCGCAATCCTCTATTGCCTGAATCACGACCACCTTGTGACACTGTACCGTGATACGGAAATTTGAATATTACCCTTGCTAACACAGCCTGTGTATCACCCAAAGCCCTAAAACTGGTCCCGGAAGTAACCACCATACTACCCACACCCCCTGCCATTGCCAAAGCGCTGTGGTCAACGCAATTGATGGAATGGTCAAAGCAAAGCCTACGGCATTTATTATGGCCAAGGTTGAACCGATTCGTTCTCTCGGAGCTGTTTCAGCGGCCAGAGCCGATAGCTGAGGAGAATCCGCAATTACTGTCACCCCCCAGATAGAGAGTAAAACCAACATCACTTCGGGCGACAAAAAGGCAACCAATGGATAAACCATACAGATAAGCCCGGAAGACGCCAGAGCCAAGCGCGCCACTGACAGACTTCCTATACGTCTGCTCAGTGCCCCACCACCCACACAACCCATCAGACCAAGTGCGATGATGGTAAACGACATCAATGGGGTCGAGGTACCCTGTGTGTTGAGACGCCCCATTTCGCGAGTCACCATAAATGGAATAAGCGTCCACAACGCATAAAGCTCCCAACTGTGACCAAAGTAGCCAATTGCAACTGCGCGGAAACGCCGTTCACTTAAAGCTGCTAGCCCGTCTCGTAGTCGTGCCTTGCCACTTGAGGACGGTAAGTGTGGGCCATCACCTAGAACGAAGATAGCCGCTCCACCTAGCAATGCTAATCCGGAAGCGCCCAGAAGCGTCCACTCCCAAGGAAACCCGAGTGTCGCGCCGCGCAGTAGATGAGGCAGGGCAGTGCCCAGCGTTAACATGCCTACTAGCCATGCCAGAGCGGCCCCGACATATTTAGGTGTCCAGCCAATCACTAGCTTCATACCTAGTGGGTAGATACCGGCCAGGCATAGACCTGTAAAAAACCGTAACAGCAAATCGAATGGCTGATGGGCAGCCACAAATACAAAGCCGGCATTTGCCAGAGCACCGGCCAGGCAGGAAATCGCGAAAATGTGACTGGCAAGTAATCGATCAGCCAGACCTGTGGTGGCAATAAATAGCGTCCCAGTAATGAAACCTGCCTGAACAGTGAGAGTCAGCCATCCTAGATGAGTTTCATTTAGTCCAACATCATGAATGAGAGCCGAACCCACCCCATTAACTGAGAACCAAAGCGAAGTACCACATAGCTGAGCGAGCACGACAATGAATAGCGGATGACTTCGAATAAAGTATGTCATTCCCCCCACCTTATTCAAAAATAGAAAAATGCTCTCCAATTAACGCTAAGCGCAGTAATAAAGCTACGATTAGAGGGCGAGACTCTTATTATGAGAAATTTCGATTAAGCGCAAAGACTTCATGAGAAAAAGAGCAATTAGTAACAGGAAAGTCATTGTCTGACTGACTAGCCAGAGCAGATGTTACTGACTTAACCTGTTTATAACCGGTTTTTAGTAGAAATGTTGGTGCACGCCCGTAGCTTTTAATTCCAACAATATAAAGACCGCTCTCAGGGTGAGAAAGCTCAGCCGAGCCATGTTCAGGGACTGAACCACAGGTATGAAGGTTTGGATCAATAAGTGGGCCGAGATGAATGGGGCTTTCCGTTGCAGGGTCAATTGAGGTGCGCAACTCAGACAGCAAGTGAAGATCGGGGCGAAACCCTGTTGCTGCAATGATCTGATCCACCGGCGGTAGTTGATATGAATGGCTTTGTACGATTAGTTTGCCATTTCTACACTCGATTTTTTCTATTGCTATATCGATAAATACCTCAATTCTCTCTTCTTTCAGTAATTTTTGAATGTAAACTTCGAGACTTCTACGTTCTTGCAACTCATCATTTTCTGGTGAGCGCACGATGTTATCGACGGAGGAGCCGCGTATCCCCCAGAAAACACGCATGCCATCAGATTGTTCAGAAAGTTTGACTAAATCCTGCAATGCGTTAAATGCCGAATGGCCGCCACCGATGACAAGTACGGACTTGCCTGCGTATTGTTTACTGGCAGGGCCCAGAATATCAGGCACTCCGTAGGTAATTGATTGCGAAGCAGCAAGCTCACCAATAGCTGGAATACCGTGAGCGCCAAGCCAGTTGGGTGTCTGATAAGTACCAGACGCATCGATTACGGCCTGGACAAGGATGTCGCGCTCACCTTCGGAGTTGGAAACACGTACCACGAAGGGCGCGTTCTCCCGCCCTTCATTTCGTAGAATATCGTGATATTGGCGGCTGACGTTTTCAACACGGGTATTCAAATGCAGGTGTGGAGCAATGGTCTCGTGGGATGCCAAAGGAAGCACATAACGCTCAAGCAGTTCGCTTCCGGTTGGAAAATCGGTCAGAACCGGTTCGGCCCAGCCCTTTTTCTTAAGTAGAGAAACTGCTATGGGATCCATATTGTATGACCAGGGCGAAAACATACGCACATGGCCCCAGCTTGCCAGGTTGGAACCGGCACAATCACCTGATTCAAAAACAATGGGTGTGAGCCCTGCATCGAGCAAGTTAACTGCTGCACTTAAGCCGATAGGACCGGCGCCAATGACGGCGATGGGCAAGTTTTCGACATTGTATGTCATAGATAAACCTCTAGAAAGTGTTGTTAGTAACAACAATGTGGTTAAAAAAATAGCTTACGCGCCGAGTCGGGCCCGCGCTGCGACGGTCAGTTTTCCCAAGAGCACAAGAGCTGCATCGACAACTTCAGGGGGGATATCCTCTATCATTGATGCCTCTTCTGTAATTAAGCTTTTGCGAATAGTTTTATATAGCTCTTGGCCTTCAGGGGTTAGCGACAGCTGAACTGCACGCTGATCAAGCGGATCCAAGGTCTTGAGCGCATAGCCCTTGCGAAGTAATGCATCAACAACACGGCTTGTAGTACTTTTATCGAGACACATCTGATCCGCTAGGCTTTTAAGCCTCAAGGGGCCAAGTTTTACGAGCGTTTCGAGCGCGTAGCACTGAGCAACCGACACGTTGTGACAGCATATGCTTTCACGATCACGGAACTGATGTACGCGGATTAGCTGGTTAACTGCTTCATATAGCGCTTCTGCACGCTTGAGCTTTGGATCCATCTGGAATTCACTGATTTATGTTGTTAGTAGCAACAGTATCCTAGAGATTGATTTTCTGCAAGCCCCGGGTCTTGTTCAATTGTAAATGTGTCTGAGTACGGTTCAGGGGTGACCATTACACGACGGTGGTCGACGCCAATACCATACGGTTCGGGTTACTTGGTAGACCCCAGCTGTAGCAGTACGAAAACCAGCTGTAAAACACCATGACTCCGGCTGCTTACATTTGGGATTAGGGAACCTGCGAATAAGTCTGCCTGATGAGATAATATCCGTTGCACATGAATGAGGACGCAGAGGTGGACCAGCAACTTACATTCGCTGACAGCGAGTTCAGTAACAAGCGCCGTCAGACCCGCAAGGAGAAATTCCTGGGCCGAATGGATAAGTTGATCCCATGGGCGCGTCTTCCGCCACAGAGAGCAGCGTGGCAGATGTCTGAGGGCCGGCACCAAACTGCTTCCTCAAGCGTGTGGCATATTGTTTTGTGAGTATTTCCAGCTCTTTATCATGCTTGACTATTTCTTCGGTAAGGCAGCGCCAACGCTTGGCAAGGGCACGCAAGGTGCTCATCAATACCTGTAAGTGAGGCGTTTTACCGAGTGAACGCAGACGTGTGCAAGCCGCTATACATGCTTCTGGCTTACTACGCCAAAGTCGTGTTCGGATGTCATCTGGAGCACTCACCAGTAGCGCCTGCAGTTGATTAATAGCCTGGGTTTTTGATTTGATGGCGCTACGTCGTGCACCAGAAGCGATACGCAGGGCTTCAGCCACGCCTGATTGCTCTTTCGGTATGGCAGTGGCCCGACCTGCAAGCACTGCACGAGCTGCATTTTCAGCATCAAGCGGATCTGACTTGCCTTGCAGCCTTCTCTGGCTTCGATCTGACCGATTAACTTCATAGACTTTAACCGCATGATCCCGCAAAACCTGGACCAAACCAGCTCCGTAGGTGCCGGTACCTTAGTAGCGACTGAAAGCATCTCCAATCGCTGGTCTGTGCCGCTGATCAACACGTCCATATGAATATCCAGTTGGGTATCCACACCAAGGGTGACCTCGTTGAAGCTCAAATGATTATTCATGCGTGATTCCTCCACAAAGGTATGCATCACCAATCCTGAGGCAGGACAGGACACTTAGGGTGCAGTACAAGACTCCTATTAGGTCACAAACGTCAGGCCCGGCAATGCCAGAGAACGCCAGCGACCAATCGACAGGTCAACGCTAAGGTATTTGATATAAGCCAATCACAGCACGGGTCAGATTGGGCCGACATTGCCCAGGCAGAAAGATTCTACAGAGTCAGGCAGCTCATGAGCGACAATCTAAGGCTGCCCTGGCGATGGATTCGAGCGTAGTTTGATGTAGTGGAATTGCTCCAACAATCAGTACAACCGCAGACATGGTTGATAGAATTTTCTTCATTAGAGTACGTCGTTTGTGTTAGGTTTTAAGGCAAACGCCTGGTTGAAAATCTGCGCCGCATCGTCCCGATACCCAGCGGTATCATCGAATAGGTAGGCCTCAGTCGTCGCAACGCTAGAATGACCTAGTAACTTCTGAATGGCACGGAGCTGCAAGCCGGCTTCGAGAAGGGTGGTTGCATAGGTTCTGCGATAATCATGCGGCGCTATTTCTATGTGCTGGTCACCCAACTGTTGCGAAAGGCGCTGATTTACTTCTCCGCAGATCGCCTTCAAACGCTTATTAATCATCGCCACAGACAAGGGGCGACTGAGATTTTTTGGCCGGCTGCCATTACGCCAAATTGCTGTAAATAGGAAGCCTGGATCTCGACCGCGATAGTGATCCAGGTAATGAATCAGGCGCTGCCAAGTGCCATCGGCAATTTTGATTTTCCGGTCCTTATTTCCTTTGCCGGTGACATCTACGTCTCGGGTGGCCATATCAATATCTTTGAGCTGAATACCGCAAGCTTCCGCACGGCGAAAACCACAGGTGGCCAGCATGGAAAACATCAGGCCGTCGCGGGCACCCATAGCAGAATTCAAGTTATCACAGTAGCTCAAGATGGCCTCCAGCACGAAGCGGGGGTGTGCCTTGCCACGGTTTGATTTCTGAGACTTAGCCAGCTTCACCGACTTGATGCGCTCCAGCTCTTCGCGTTCCATGACACCGAGCATTACGGCCTCTTGGGCAACGCCACGTAGCAATGCGCGGTAGGCGTTTCTCGAAGCGGCGCTCAGCTGGTAGTCAGGATGGTCACGCAAAAATTCCAGCACAAGTTGCGCCAGGTTCCCGGTCAGATCCTCCCAGTGTACAAAATCGATGCAGTGAAGCTGCTGGGGATAGACTTTGCGCTTATCAGGTTTGTCTTCACCCGGAGGCACGTATCGAGGAGGTTTCGGCACGCCAAAAAAGTGCTGCGATATCCTGTTCAGCTGACTACGCTTATTATCTCTGGAAACTTTCGATTCTTGTGCCTGGATATGCCGCCATGCTGGATTGCGATTACGAGGTATTGGTGACTGGGATATTCGAATGGGTATGGCGTCATGCGTAATAACAGCATGATCGCTGGCGCCAGCGATGCTCGTCGTATCCGGAGCACCAACTGTATGCTGGTTAGCTGTGGGAATGATTGAGGAACTCATAAATGCCTAGCTCTGTAATTCATTCTCAAGTTCATCAAGATCTGCACCGCATGCGGTGCAGTAACGGCCGAAAGCATCGGGGTCGTCTTCGTGGCCACAGGATTGGCACACGTAGATCCAGTCTTCGCCGTTGCAACTAGGTGCTTGCTGTTCAGCGCAATCGTCCATTTATAAAATCCTAAAAGTATCTATTACACATATTATATATAATTTGTAGGATCAACGGCTAGCCGCTCGTTTGCCGCTCACTCCTCCCCTGGCTGGATATTGTGAGCCACTCGCTATCGGATTTTTATATAAAAATTCTTTTTATACAGCTAGTTATGATGAATTTAGAGATTTTTAAAAGTCTCATTTTTAAAATCTGATAATGAGTTAAGGTGTTGCCCCTGTGCTTTTCGCGTAGAGGCGTCAAAATCAAGCGCGCTCGGTCTTATAAATTACACTGTAAAAATGTAATACGATTTTACGGTTATTCGTGCTGCTATTTTGAGCATCGGGTGTGTATATGGAGGTTAGCTCTTTATAGCCGTCTTTAAGAATGAACAAAAAATATAAGCCTGTATTTGATAGGCCCATACTTCTACAGGCCATAAGGACCATAAGGACCATAAGGACCATAAGGACCATAAGGACCATAAGGACCATAAGGACCATAAGGACCATAAGGGCCATAGCGCATCCGCTTATATTTTAGGACGCTATCGGGCATATTGGTTTGAATAAAGCCAGGCTTGTTAAAAAAAGCGCATTAAGCTCCTTCGGGTGCTTTAATAAAGTCACCGCTACGTTCTATATAACGCTCTACTGCATACGGGCTTATTTGCACTTCACCAAAGCCAGTCAACAGGTAGGTTATCTTGCCAATATGGTTATAAAGATCAAAATATATATTTAATGAAGGGCCTTCCAGCGCGTTTTAATCCAGCTATATCCGCCAACAGAAATTGTGTATAAGGGTCGATATTTTTGGTTTCTCGCGCCCGTAACGATCAGATGAGACTTCTTATAGCCTTCACCTGTCACCAGAAATCTATTGAAAAATTTAGCCTGGAAAGTGAGGTGCCGGATAGCCAAAAACTCGCCTATTAGTTCATTACCCGCTTGAGGTTCCGGAAAGTAAACATATATTTGGCCATTTTTTAAGGCCTGTAGACCATGCTACTGCCGTCTTATCTACTCTGCATTCATGCACTTTTTTTAACCCCATTATGGCGCTTACCCGTTATTTTTCAATACCCTGTAGCGATGTATGACTACTACCCCAACACGAATTGGTGTGACTTGAATAAGTTAACTCTTATATTCTTCCACACAATCCAAAAAGTACAAAAATAGTTATTGTTTATTTTTAAGGAAAAAGTAAGTAATCTATGAAAAAAACTATGTATAAATAACGAAAGCAGGTGAAAAATGAGTGTTCTAGCCAAATATTTGCAAAAAGAGAACGAGTTAAAGCAGCTTCAAGCCGAACTGGATGCGCTTAAGGGCGACGATCGCCTGCAAGCTGCAATAGAATTTAAAAACCGTCTCGAAGCCATGATGAATGAGTTTGGTAAAACCAAGCGTGATGTCATTACCCTGCTTGGCCCTGATCACTTAACAACGGCAAATAAAGGGAACGCTGGCTCTGATGGCCGCAAAAAACGGAAGCTTAAGGTCTTTAAAAACCCACATACGGGTCAAACCATTGAGACACGCGGCGGCAACCATAAGGGCCTACGGGCGTGGAAAGATGAATATGGAGAAGAAACAGTCAACGGATGGATTGAATCAGAACACGAATAGCGATTAAGCCCAATATCGTATTCAGTACCAGTAGCAACTTCGGTTGCTACTTTTTTGGTTACTTTAACCCATACATTTTCCCGAAGAGACAAAGAGCTCTATTTGGAGTAAACGACTCAAGAACTCTCACTTGATCATGGTAATAGATATTATGGCAGAGTTCTGCTGCGCCACTACTATGGCATTCTGCCTAAAGACGCCCTAGGCCGGGCCCAAATAAGCGCTTAGCACGGGTGTCTATCAACCCTCTTTAATAAACTGTTGGCGTCAAGAATGATCCGCAATGAAATGACACTAGATGAATCATTTATGCTCACAAAACCCAACATTTTTTCATATGCTACAACGGAGCTATCTCATAATGCCTTCATCGCCTAGTTATTGGCATGGGCAGATAGCCAGTATGCGTCAGCAGACCCTCAGCTCCATGCGTGTGCGAGAGAGCTGATCGCTGCCTTTTTCGCAAAGCATAGTAAGTTGGTGCCACAGCTTATCGAAGTTAGCGTAATGCGTCAGAGCAAGCATATTGATGTGCTGCGCGTGCTAGATGGCACGTATGCCATCGTGATTGTGGATAAGACACATACAGAAGCGCACTCCAACCAACTGGCTAAGTACCTTACAGACATCAAGGGCTGGGGCTACCAGCCAGAGAATATTCTGGCGATGTATTTCAAGACGGGTGATAGTGCCTCTACGTATCGGCTACAGACCTGTAAAGGGGATGTGGTAGTGAAGCACGATCACTCTGAGCCGGTGAGGCTGATGGACTAAAGACGCTCGCTAATGCTAATAGCGGCTTGGTAGTGCCCACGGTGATTGCCCAGCAGGGTGAATGGCTGGTGATGGAGGCGTTGGAAACAATACCGCACCGCCATAGAGATGAGTCAGCACTGGGTGAGGGACTGCGTAAGTTGCATGAGATGACAGGGGACGAGCGCGGCTGGTTCCGAGATAACGCCTGTGGGGAAAACACCCTAGCCTAATGCGCCCCGCTTTTCAGCGAGAGCGGCGTTTGTTACCGCTCATCAACGCCTGTTGTTCTAAGGGGCTGTTAAACAACGGTTTACGTCACCGCCTTGAAGCGTTAGCCCATGGGGTAGAACGCTGGCTGCCGGATGTTTCGCTGAGGTGATTTGTGGTCGGGCAATGTGCTGTTCACGCCCCAAGGCCCCGCGATCATTGACCCTGCGGTTTACTGCCACTTTCCAGAGGTGGATCTGGCGATGTTGACCCTATTCGGCTCGCCCAGTGCTGCTTTCTTTAAGGCGTACTGGAATGGCAGTGCACCTGATGAGTGGCCAAGCCGAGAGGCGCTTTTTCAGCTTTACCCGCTACGGAATCATTTGCTTTTGTTTGAAGGCAGCTACCGACCTGCCATAGAGCGTGCGTTAGCAAGACTGGAAGCTTATTGAGCGGAGTGCTGGCAACTCGTTCGTCGCTATTCACGCCCTTTACTCATTGGTACTGAAAAGTCAGTGGCGGTGATTTTTCAGCTTACGAAACACTGCATACGCACCTGCGCAGATAGTCCCAATCATGATGAACAGGATTGGAGAGATACCCAAAAAGAACTGCATGTTATTGCTCATAGTGAATTGCCTCTGACGTGGAGTAGGAATGCGGTTTAGTTTTGGGTGATCAGCGTAGCACTTGACTCCCCTCCCTTCAGTGCTGTCGCGCTTCAGAATCAGAGCCCTCAGGCTGTTACTTTAGCACTAATGGTTTAAGCAGCAACATCAACGCCGCAATCAATATCCGTAAGCTAATAGCAGAAAGTCGCGTAAGCAGTCACCTGCCTATGCGGTGGCACAAGCGGCAAGCCAAAGTGGCTTAAACGCGGTGTGAGCTGAGAAGATATCTTTCTACTCGGGAGGTCAGCATGGCAACCGATCCACACCTCAGGCTTCCGATAGGTATCCAAACCTTCTCGACAATCCGCGAGGGAGGTTACTACTATGTCGACAAGACACCGCTGATCGAGCGCTTAGTCTCCCAGAACAAGTTCTACTTCCTGTCTCGCCCGCGGCGCTTCGGCAAGAGCCTGCTGATCGACACCCTGCGCTGCTTGTTCGAAGGCCGTCAATCGTTGTTCGAGAGGTTATACCTCCATGATCGCTGGGGCTGGCAGACTACGTAATCCGGCTGAGCTTCGGCAGTGGGGTGTGCGGAACCGTGAGGAGCTAGATAAGCGGATTCACCAGAGCGTGAACGCTTTACCCAGGCCACCGCCCATGAGACCGATATTCCCGGTGAGCTCTCAGATTTGCTATTACTTACCTACACGTCTAGGGGTCAGCAAGTCGTACTGTTGATTGATGAGTACGACAAACCAATCCTCGACAACCTTCTAGATCCTGAGTGCGCGAGGGGTTGAAGAATCTCTACATCGTGATCAAGGACGCTGACCCTCACCTACACCTGGTGATAATCACTGGGGTTTCGAAGTTCAGTAAGGTCAGCCTGTTCTCAGGGCTAAACAACCTACGCGATATCACGCTGCTACCCGGGTACGCCACGATCTGCGGCTACACTGATGAGGATATAGACACGGTATTTGCTCTTGAGCTGCCTAGCCTGGATCTTGAGGCAATCCGAGAGCGGTATAACGGCTATCGTTGGGGAAGCTGCGAGATCACTTCCGTCTACAATCCCTTCGACGTTCTGCTACTCTTCCAGAACCGTGAGTTCGGCGCCTACTGGTTCGAAAGCGCCACGTCCACTTTCCTGGTCGATATCCTCAAACAGCGAGGTGTCTTCACTCCTCAACTTGATCAGTGGAAAACGGAATACGAGTTGCTCAACCAGTTCGACGTGGATGATATCAGCACTGACGCCCTACCCTTCCAAACCGTTACTTAACTATCAAACAGGTCGAGGACCTCATGCTGGGTTACTGTTAGTAGACCCAGGCCATTCCCAACCGTGAGGTAGAGACTAACCCGAACCATGCACTTTTACCTTCATTGGATGTTGAGAACGTTCCGCGTGAGCGTCACACCTTATCCAAGCACCTGCAGCGGCATGACCTTGCCAGCCTGGAAGCCCACCTCAAGGCACTCTTCGCAGAGCTGCCCCACGACTGGTATCGCAATAAACCGATTGTCCGCTATGAAAGTCACTATGTTAGCGTCTTTTATAGTCACTTCGCCGCACTAGGGCTCGCTGTCACTGTTGAAGACGCTAGTCATTATGGCCGTGTGGACTTGACCGTTGATTTCGGCGGCCACCTTTACCTTTTCGAGTTCAAGTTGGTGGTGCAGCTGCCCGAAGGTGAGGCGCTGAAGCAGGTGATAAGTACCGTGCTGTCGGAAAGCCCATACACTTTAATAGAGGTCGAATTCTCAAGTGGAAAGCGACAAATTGTAGCGTTTGAGGTTGAATCTATTGATCGATGGTTAATTAACAATTTGCTCCTTTAGTCCAAGCGTCGATATTTGATTAGGTTACTGTAAAACAGTAGATAACGGTATAACTCTATTTCAATCATGCCTTCACGATTAATACTCTAGATATTATCGCCTACTCACGGTTCTTCATGTTCGGCCCCTGATGCCGGGGTGAATCGGCACTTACTATGGCCTCGGCTGTCGTCTGATGTCTGATGTCTCCTCCCGTCGCTTCTCGACGCCGCTAGCACCGTGGAAGACCATAAGACCTCCCAGGGTAAGACGCGTGACCTTCCCGCTCATGTCTGTCGGATTTACGTTATGGCGTTCAGTTCAAGTATTGGGCCTTGATGATTACGGCCATCGCGCCTCGTATCAGCTTCCTGTTCGGAAAGCCATTTTTGCCTCGAGCTGCCTTCAGATTCCCATTCTAGGGGGGTACCTTGCCGGGCGTGCAGGGGACTTTCACCCCCAAGTCATCCTGAGGCACCACCCTCAGGAATAGCGCCTGTTAAGGCGCTGCGCGCCATGCCTGGCGCACCGCAAAATCAAAACGCCTCCGAAGTTACGGAGGCGTTGGTGTTGCTAGGCTCACAATTTACTGAGAGTGTCCAAAGCTCTTATTAAGAATCGCTTTCGGGAAATGACGACGCAACATACGGTTCTGGAAGTCATCCACGAAGCGGCTATTAATGATGATGATAAACCGCTCGAAAGGTGCACTGCTGTCGAGCTGTTCGATACCATCGACACTGTGAAATAGCCGGTCATCGCATAGGTGAAGGATATCACCCGGATTCAGAGTGATATCGACCAAGGGTTGCATGCCAGCCTTGTCTGCGTAGAGATGGTTTGCGGCACCTGCCACGTTTTCCCGATTCAGGACCAGAATACTGAGAGCCTTACAGCCATCGGCATGAATTCCCTGCCCCTGAAGGGGATCAACGTTACCTTCCCCGCGAACCCCGGTGATTTGCATTAGAATGGGTTCGTGCGCACCGATATTCCAAAGCCTTGCCCACGCGCGCACGAAATCCTTCACATCGGGGCGTGCTAAAAACTCCTGCGTCAGTGGATCATAGTACCGCAGACGATCCGCCATGCTTTCAGCATCATTAAAGGCTCCCCCCTGGGCCATGGGACATTGCCCCATATCCTCTACGTCTCCTTGGTCATTCAAAGCGAGCCATGACATCCCTTTCCAACGAAGATTGACATAGGGGTCGCGCGACAGATCATCGACAAATCCCTGCCAAGCGGCAAGATCGATTCGCTCCCGAATATCAGTTTTCGCCCACCCCTGATGCCGCAACGCCTTGGTCAATCCCAAATTCCAATACTCGGCAAGGGGATCAGCAGGCATAGAGGTCAGGCCAAAACCGTATTTGAAAGTATCAAGCTTCATGTGGATATTCTCCTGTTGACTGGGCGAAACTGCCCTGTGTGTTCGTGGTCAACACTGCGACCAACAGAAAGAAAATGAGAAACTTTGTTGGGATATGTCAAAATAATGTATTAAAGAGGACTGCTTTTTGGAGAAAAATAATCAGACCGTTGAGAATGCATATTGGTAGGATATCTCCTACCAATAGGTGTAGGATAATGATGACGAAGTGCCTAATGCTGGCACTGTGAGGAACCTCATTAGCATTTTCTTTAGGTGGTTTCCATGAATATCCGCGACTCCCGACATCCCAAAGATTCGGAACGCCTGAAGAGAAACCGCAGGAAGTTTTCCGATAAGCGAGTGATAAATGCACCTAGTGCATCTTTAGCAGTTGACATCGATGCACACGACGCTGGTAAACAAGAAGTCGAGGTAGTACGCCGTCAGTATCTGGAAAGTGAGCAACGATTCCGCTCCCTGCTGGAGAGTCTACCAAAGGTGGCTGTTCAGGGATACGACCGCTATCGGCGAGTGGTTTATTGGAATGAGGGCAGCGCTCGTCTCTATGGCTATACCTCCGAGGAAGCACAAGGCCAGTTATTAGAAGACCTGATCATACCCGCTTTCATGCGTGACGGAGTGATTCAAGCGCATAGAGCCTGGATTGAAGAAGGAGTCGTCATACCCGCCAGTGAGCTTGAACTCAAACACAAAACTGGTGAACTGATATCGGTTTTTTCACAACATCTGATGCTCAATGAGCATACCGATTCACCCTTGTTATTCTGCGTGGATGTCGATCTATCTGACCAAAAGCGCGCCCATCGCGACCTGAAATTTGCTACCCATTTCGACTGGCTCACCCATCTCCCGAATCGCCAGTCCTTTGAAATCAACCTAGACAGCCTATTGGATGCCTGTCGACGCCGGGGCAATGGTCTCACCACCCTCTACCTAGATATCGACAACTTCGTCGAAATTAATGATGCTCTTGGCTATGATCAGGGCGATCGTCTGCTCATTGAGCTTACTCGGCGACTGAAAGAGTGCCAACGAGTCACTGAGCTGGTGTCTCGTGTTTCTAGCGATGAATTCGTGCTGGCCTTTCCCGGCGTCTATTTGAGTTCCGACGTCAGACGGATCGTTCGTCATGTCCAAAATGTCTTTCGCAAACCCTTCTTCCTGGACGGTCGAGAGCGTCAGGTTACGGCCTGCCTAGGTGTGGCGCTCTTTCCAGAGAATGGCGAATCATCACGAGAATTGATCCGTAATGCCGATGTTGCCAAGAATCGTGCCAAACTGGAGGGGCGGGGTGCTGTATGCTTCTTCCAACAGAAGCTCCATGATGAACTAGTTCGCCAGCACTACCTCTTGGCACGACTCAAGGAAGCTTTGGACAACGATGAGTTCTCCCTCCATTACCAGCCCCAGGTTTCAGCGGCCAGTGGCCGAATAGAGAATCTTGAGGCCTTAATACGCTGGGAGCCTGCTGAGGGCCCGACGATCTCACCAGCCGAGTTCATCACGCTGGCCGAATATTCCGGCTTGATTCATCGTCTAGGCGATTGGGTCATAGAAGAGGCTTGCCGCCAGCAGGAAGAGTGGCGGTCCAAGGGATTTCATGAACACCGCATCGATATCAATGTATCAGGGCGTCAACTGGTGGGTCGCGGTGCCCTCAAGCGCTTTGAGGATGCGTTGCAGCGTCACGGCTTAGCACCTCGGGATATCGGCATTGAACTGACCGAGAATGTCCTGATAGAAGCCGACGAGACCGCCATTGAGGACCTTCGGCGCCTCTATCATCGCGGCTTTCACATTGCTCTTGATGACTTCGGGACCGGCTACTCATCTCTGAGCTACCTCAAGCACTTTCCAGTCACAGCCCTGAAGATTGACCGCTCTTTCATCCAAGACGCTCCCACGCAACCGAAGGATCGGGCCATCATGGAGGGTGCTATCCTCATCGGTCATCGATTGGGGTTGGAAGTAGTGGCCGAGGGCGTCGAAAACGCCGAACAGTTGTCATTGCTTCGCGACATGCATTGCGACCTCATCCAGGGGTTCTTCTTCTTCCGCCCAATGCCCGCCGAGGAAATTGATCGTCTACTGAGTGGCTTCGTGCCTACTCACAAAGGTCTAACGAGCTGAATCTTGTCGTGATTTAACGTACAATTCTCTGGAGAGCAAGACCCTGACCTTTTGAACGTCTTCAATACTCATTGATCGCTAGGGTTGCCCCCCGGCCCTAGCTGCCCCCGCATCGGCCAAGGGCAGCCTTTTGTCGTCTCCGGTATGACATTTACAGTATGCGTACCCACGGAGAGGAGCTGAAAGCGCAACATAGTGGACGCCGCAGTGTCTAGCCTTGTTAAAAACAAGAGTCACAGTAGCGACCTGATTCGATGAGATTATGAACCTCAGTCCCATGGAAATAGGGGAGGAGATTTTTTTCATAATCGCGGAATAGGGCCGTAATTAAGCAGAATCCCGCAATCTGAGGAAAATATCTCACTACCAGGCTGTTTTGGGCCAAGAAAGCAACACAAACGGAATAGCGGTAATATTTATCATTGTCGACCAGCCAAACAGCGCCGCCACTCATTCCCAACGTAGAGAAAAATTCGGGCCGCTCAATAAATTCGCAGCCAAAACCACTACGGCAGGTACGATCTGGGCTGAAAAACCCATGCTCATTCTCCCCTGACAAGGCCAGGGCTTAGCTCTTATTAGACCTTAGACTGCCCCCATTGGTTGGATAAACGTGCTGATATGTTACCCGACCTGTAACTACTTCCCCTCTTTTTTTCATATATCGTATGTTGCTTATAAGTCACTCAACGCTTGAGAAAGGAACATTAATGCCGCTTGCTAACTCCAACACTTAAACATGTTGCAGGTTGCGTAAAAAATACACCCTTAAACAGGCATCTTACCTCGCTATTCCTGAATAATGAAGATTTCAAAACCGCTTTCATCGTCTGGCTTAACCTCGATAAAGTCGTAGTTTTTGTGCTGTGTGTAGCTACTTTAATAGTTCGCGGCGAGTCTTACGCTGCTCGTTCTGATACTCGACTTCTGAGGAGGTGACCTGATCTATGGCGGCGCTGAATCTTGCACAGTTGCCGATGGCTGTATTGTTGTTAAAGTCAGGAACTTTTTCAGAGACTCTCCCATCATAGTAATATTGCTCCCTTTAAATAAACGCCTATAAAAACGCCAGGGTCTTTTAAGATCCTGGCGCTGCACACTTATTACTCTCTCTATTTCTAGCTTACTCCACGAGTATGCTGCTCTCCACTTTCAGCGATATATCTTCATCAGCGTTGTAAACTCGGAAAGTAACGCCGTCTTCTATGAGATTTCCTCCCTCGGTCCAGCCTGCCCCGAGGTCAACGGTGTCATTCTCATCACCTAAAATACTCAGTGTATTTCGATCATCAGTCATTTCCAGAACGTCCTCTGGACGCAAGGCATCCAACGAGTTGCCGCCACCCTTTGCCAGGTCGAAGCGCTCGATATTATCGAAGTTAGCGTAGTCACCCTGTTCCAGGTCTTCTTTGAAACGCATCACGATAGTGTCGTCGCCACCCAGGGCATCAATCGGTGAGCCGCTATACAACAGCGTATCGTCACCGGACGTCGGCTCCACGGCTGCGATATTGACCTCGAAGTTATCCGAGACATGCGCCGACTCCTCGCTGCCATCCGTGGTCCAGGCCTCGATAGCCACGGAGCCTTGCATCGCTCCCTGTACCAGATACAAATCATTGATCTGATCCGGCGTGATACCGCTCAGGGTGTAGGTGTCGTTGACGTCGTCATACGTCACGTTGGCGTCGTCCAGCAGCGTATTGCCGCCGTCGGTGAAGAAGCTGGCATGTTCGCCAAGTCCCGTCAGCTCGATCGTAGCGGTTTCCGAGCCGTCTAGGTCCTCCATCGAGGCACTGAGGTTGAGCGGAATCTTGTCACCCTCGTCACCGAAGCTCAGTTCGGGCGATAGCGTGATGCCATCGGCCACGGCCTGAACGTCCACTTCCAAGTCAGTGGAGGTGGTCTCGCTCTCACCGTTGCGGCTGGTCCGCGCCGTCAGGGTCAGGGCATCCGCGCCATCCAGGGTACCGCTCCAGTTGCGCGGCGGCACCAGGCCCACGAAGTCCGGCATGCTGCCGTCGTCGTTGAGGATCGACCAGCCTCCTCCACCAACGTTATCAGCCAGCGTCGCCGAACCGGCATCGCTACCGGTTTTGACCAGCCAGCCTTCTGGCACACCTTCTAGCAGCAAGGCATCAAGGCTCTGAGAGGCATCCGGCAGCGAAACGCCCAGCTGCAGTTCGACCAGTTCGTCCTCGGTGCCGACGGCATCGCTGGCAGTGACTTCCGGTGGCGGTGGCGCGATCTCGGAAGCACTCGACCCGGTCGATGTCTCGACATTGCTCGCACCAGTCTCCTGGGTCGCCGCCTCGGCGATAAGCGAAACGTTGCCCCAAGTATTGTCCTCCGGACGATAGCTCACCGTGACCGAGTCGCCCACGGCGACACCATCAATCACGTAGTTGCCGTCGCCATCCGGCGTGATCTCTTCGCCGTTGTACCACAGGCTGCCTGAGGCACCGTCGCCGCTGGTCATACCGGCCTCATCGAGGGTGATCACCAACTGACCATCCACCAGACTGACATCAGGATCATCCGCCGGGCTGGAGACGTCGATGGTGAAATCGATATCCTCGCCACTAACAGCATCGCCTGCGGAGACGTTGACGGTCGGCGTATCGGTCACCGGCGTTACCGGCGGCGTGACGCTGATCGTCGAGGCATTTTCCTCGCCGCTCGGCGACTGAGTCGTCAGGGTAGTATCAAAGGAGAATGGCCCTTCACTGTCGTTCCAGTCGGCCGGCGGCGTCACCGTAATACCATCCAGCAGGGTCTGTAGGGCGGCATTGCTGCCATCATCGGTACTGGCATACCACACTATCTCGCCGTCGATGGTGGTCTGTTGCATACCGTTGACCACGGCGCCCGGCGGTAGGTTGGAGATGGTCACCGCGCTGCGACCATCCGGCGAATCCCCGATCTCGGCAGTCACCAGGTCGGACAGCGCCATACCGGTGTCCTCGGTCATGGTCGCATTGGCGTCTTGCCAACTAATGATCTCGCTCGGGTCCTCGCCATCGCCGAAGTCGCCCTCACCGGTCAGCGTCCAGCTATCGCTGCCGCTCTCCTCCTGACTGGTCGCGCCATTGTCCTGGGTCACCGCGGTGATGGTGATCTCATGGTCCTCGATGGCATCCACTTGGGTGCCATCGCCCATCGTAAACTCGACGGTCTGGGTCAGGGTATCGGTGTCGAAGACGTCATCGGGATCGATCTCGATACGCCACTGGCTGCCCGTGCCACCTGCGACCTGCCCAACGAACTCGCCACCCACGACGCCGACCCCAGCAGGGACATTGTCAATCAGCAGGTACTTGAGGGACTCACTACCGTCGGTATCCGGCTGGGTGATATCGACGGTCACCTCGACACGATCGTTACCGTCGGCGGTGACGTCCTTCGCGGGCTCGTCTATGGTGGCATCGCTGCCACCAACATTGACGATCCCGGTAATGGTCACCGTCGGCACATCGGTTACCGCCTCGATGACGACCTCATGGGTTTCGTTCTTGACCACCGTGGTGTCGCCAACAGTGCCCTCATAGCCAGCGTTGGGGGTATCGGTGATCTCGTACTGCACCTCGAGAGTGCCGGCACTACCGGAGAAGTGCTCGTCGCCCTGGGCATAGATATTGTTCCAGGCACCGTCGGTCAGCTTGTAGTAGCCGCCCTCCTCGACTACACCCGGCTCGCCGTTCGCTGCGGCCTCGGCCAGCGTCGTGCTGCCATCGCTGCCGTAGTAGAGTTCGAACTGATTGCCCGTGACGCTGGCGACTTCGATCCATACCGAATTCAACGACTCGTTGGTATCGCCGTTCTGCGGCTCAAGCCTCAGGTTGAGCTGCCCCAGCTGATCCTCGGCCAGACTGGACTGGATACTGAATTTTGCCTCCGGCGATGGTGTCACCTCGAAGGCCACGTCTCTCGGACCATCCTCCAGGGTATCCCCATCGTCCTCGGTCACGATGGTGACCACCGAGAAATCCGCACGTCCACTAAAATTCTCCGGCGTGGTGATGGTGACGGCACTTGGATCAGTAGTCACCCATTCGCGACTGGCTCCCTCGCCGCGAATCAGAGTCGCGCCCTCAACATCGAACTGCGCATCGAGACCTGTGATGCGATAGGTCAGCGTCTCGGAGCCATCGCCGCTGGTTTCGCCCGAGCTGCTGGCAGTGATGATATCGCTCAGCGTAACGCTGGCACTGTCGGTGTCCAGGTCCTCTTCGGCATAGACCGGCGTCTCAATAGTGACATCCGGCGCATCGGCGACCCCATCCACATGGACGTTGATCGACTTCTCGACCGGCGTATCGAGGGTATCCGTCTCGCCATCGTACTCATCGACGGTAACGACCCCAGCCGTCAGCGTAAAGTCCTCGTTGCTGTCCTGCGGCGCCGTGACGGTCAACTTCACGCTACTGTCGAAGTCCTCGATCTCGAAGGTGTCACTCTCGCCTGTAGAGGTCCAGGTTTGTTCACTACCTTCTGGCCCATAGGTGATCACGGCACCGGCTGGCGCTCCGGAAAGCGTGACTGTGAAGCTCTCGTTGGGATCTGAACTCTGTGGCCGAATACCCAGCGAAATCGGCTCATCTTCGTTGCCCTCGGCGGGCGAGGTGACGCTCATGGACACCTGATCGGCCACCGGTGTATCGATAAAGATGCCGTCAAGTGTCGCATTTCCCGAAATGGCCGATACCTCTTCCCCTGTATCTGGATCGGTATCCACCGTTTTGGCCTCGACGCGAATCTGGAACTCGCCCTTCTGGTTGCGCGGTGCCTTGAACTCCAGGGTGTCCAGGTATTCCACCGGCACTTCGATGGGCGAGCCGTTATAGGTTTGCTCGACCCAGGTGGCGCCACCATCCGTGGAATAGCGGAAGCTGGAGCCGATGGCGCTATTACCCTGGCCTGAGACCCGTTCTGGCGTCAGCAGCGCAAAGGTCTGCTCCGAGCCATCGGCGTCCTGGTTAGCCCAGCCGTCCGCCGGATTGAAGCCATCGGCGTTGAGCGCGAACCACTCGTCTTCGATACCGTCCACGCCCTTACCATAGGTATGGTTACCGTTCATGGTCAGATCGGGTTGACTATCGCCATCGCTATCGCCGCCGACCTTTTCGGCGACCGGTGTCACAGCGATATCCGCCGTGACGTTGTGGGTCTGGGTATCCGAACCGGTCGAGGCGGTGTCCACCACTTCCACCTGCAGCGACAGGCTTGCGTCCTCGCTGCTATGGGCTGGTGGCGTAATGGTGTAGCCGGTGTAGCTGCCGTCGGCCACATCGTTTGGATCGATCGTGAAGCCACCGCTGCCGTCACCGGTATGCAAGACAGTGCCGTCGCCATCCTTGATCACCCAGCCATCCGGTACGCTGTCGATACCGATGGCCGTGACCGTCTCGCTGCCATCGGTATCACTGACATCGAGATCCGCCAGGAAGGCGATCTCGATATCTTCAGGCCCCTCGGCGCTGATATCGGCCGGCTTATCGGCGACCGGCAGGGTGTCGATATTCAGCGTGACCGAGTCTTCCTCCACCGTACCGTTGTTATCACCCGCATCGCTGTCATGATCCTGAGCCTTGAGGGTGACGGTGATGCCATCAAGATCGCCACTGAAATCGGTCGGCGGTGTCAGTGTCAGGGACGACGGAATCTGCGTCGATGTGCCGGCGCCGAAGTCACCAAGGTCGCTTGCCGGAATAACGATTTTGCCATCGGCTCCCGCGGTGATGGTGCTACCGTTCACCGTCACGGACGTGCCTTCCGGCACACCGCTGATTTCAAGCCAGCGCTCCTCGCTGCCGTCGAGATCCTCGAAGCTGGCGCCGAGCAGGTTGCCAAGGTCCAGCGCACCGTCCTCGTCGACGGAGGCGGTATGGGTAACCCCGCCGTCGATGGTTAGATCGACACCGTCCGTCACCGCCTGCACACCAACCTCCACTTGGGCGGTGCTTTCCGCACCGTCCACGCCACTCAGCGGGTTACCGCTGGTGTCGACCTCGTAGCTGGTCACGCTGACATCGACGGTAAAGTTCTCGTGACTCTGGGCAAGCGGATTGACCTGCAGCGCCTCGTACTGCGCCTTGGTCATGGTCAGGTCACCAGTAGCCGTGGCGATATGATCGCCATCGGAGAGAACGATGGTGATATCCCTACCATCGCTTGTCCACAGCATGTTGCCGCTGCCATCCAGCAGCTCGGTGCCACTCGGAATACCGCTCAGGGTAATCTCGCTCAGCAGTTCCGGGTTGTCGCCAGCGGTGCCGGCACCGTTCTGGTCCATGGTATCGACAGGGCTCGGTGCTGCCAGATTCAGCGCGACCGCAGTGTCTTCATTGGTCTGGACATTGCCACCTTGCAGATCCGGCGCATCGGCAACCGGATTGACCGTCACGTTAACCGTAAAGGTCTTGGTTTCATTGTCGGTCGTCGTGGTGTAGGTAAAGGAATCCTCACCGCTGTAGTGTTCGTTTGGCTCGTAGGTAATGGTGCCATCGTCGTTTACCTTGGCCTTACCGTATGTCGTTTCTACCCAACCATCTGCATCCGGTGTGCCACCGTCAATGCCGGTATTGGTGCCCGTCGCATCGGCATTGGTATTGAAGGTATTCTCAGTCGACCCGACGTCCGAATCCTCCTCCACCGTGATGGCTTTAGGCGCAACGCTGGGATCATCATCGACAACGGTGATGGTGAAGTCGGTTTCAACCGTATCATTGTCACCGTCGATGACTGTCAGATGCTGCAGGTTGATATCGAGAGTCTCGGCCCCGCCGTCATGATCCAGCGGCCGATGCAGCGTGAACTCATAGCCAGGTGTTGCCGCGGTCGGGTTGAGTATCTCGACCGTGAAGACCTTGCCGCTTTCACTATGATCAGCACCGCGATAGCCCGTCAGGGTGTGGCCATCGTTACTAACGACATATTCTAGATCTTGTCCATCCGACGTCAGCTCGGCAGCTTCAAGAGCCGATACGGTCGAATCGACACCCCCTTCACTGAACTGGACATCCCCTGCACCATCGGTACCAAAATCCACTGCAAAGGTATCGGATACGCTAGTCGCTGGCACATCAGGATTACTACCCAGGGCCAGATTGGCTTCATAGACCGAGGCGCTAGAAGGCGGCGTTGTGATGGCAGGACCATCGTCACGGAAAGTGAACTGGCCACCGACATCGACGGCATCGCTGTCGACGCTATCACCATCGCCATCGACGGCAGTTGCCACCAGTTGGAGGGCACCGTCGTTCAGGGTGATCGCATCATCGTGATCACTGCTATCCGGGTGCTCCAAAGGACGAGTCTGCGTCAATGTCACGGCACCGCTATCACCATCAAGCGCGATACGGAAGGCGATCTCGCCAGCGGGATCATTGCCCACACGACCGACCACATCGTCACCGTCCATAAAGAGATGAACGGCTTCACCCGTGGCGGTATCCGTTACGCCGGATGCCACGCCATCGGTGACCTGCAGGCGATAGGTGGTGCTGTCTTCGCCATCGGCACCGTGATCGATCGCGAATACGCCGTCGATAAAGTCGGCATCGGTGGCGCTGACTTCCCCAGCGGAGAAGTCGCTCTCATCGACTTCAACGCTGCCCAGCTGGCCACTGTCGACGCTGATCACCGGCTGATCATCGACGATACCGATGGTCACGGTGTTGGTGACGGTATTGCCGTACTGATCGACTGCGGTGTACTCGAAGCTATCGGTCGGCGGCGTGCCGGAGTGATCCGCCTCATTGTTCAGGGTGTAATCGAAAGTGCCATCGGTATTGACCGTCCAGCTACCCCACGGCGTCGAGCCGCTCTGCGCTGACTCTACCGTCCAGCCATCCTGAAGATTTAGGTCAGCACCGCTGATGATCTCGCTGTCGGCGGACGCATCGGTACCATCCACCAAACCTGCCTCATCCACGCTGCCCGTGGTGTCGGTCGGGGTACCGGTGACATCGGTAACGTCGATGGTCAGGGTCGCGGTGCTTTCGTCACCATCGCCATCGCGCACCGTGTAGGTGAAGACATCCTGAACGTCGGCATTCGTACTATTCGGATCGGCTACGTAGGTGTAACTGCCGTCGGCATTGAGGGTCAGCGTGCCGTATTCACCCTCGATTACCAGCGTGCCATTGGTCTCGTCGGCCGTATTGCTTGGCACATTATTGCTGGTCACCGCGAAGACTGTGACGCCGTCGGCGCCTTCGGTGTCGGCGACATCCCCCGGCGAGACACCATCGCCGCCGATCACGTTGCCACTCGTATCGGCACCTTCGGTCACGGCGTTGGTATCATCTTCGGCGGTCGGCGCATCATCGACTATCTGGATATTCAGATCGCCGCTGTCGGTCGAGCCATCCTCATCGGTGGCGGTGACCTTGATGCTGTCCATCAAGCTATCGACGTCTTCCTCCGGCGCATTGGTCAGGAGGTAGTCATAGTCGAGGGTGATGGTGCCGTCAGCGGCCTGGCTGTAGCCGTTCAGGGTTAGCTCGCCGTATTGGGTGGTCAGCGTTTGCGGATCGCTGCCCAGCGCTTCCACCTGTGCCTTGCTCAGTTCGAGCGTGGCCTCGTCCCCATCCTCATTGGTGTAGGTCAGGCTGACAGCGCCATCTTCCTGCAGGCCGTCCAGAGCAGTCAGCGTCAGGCTGGATTCGACGCGGATGTCGGCGGCGTTCGGGCTGGAGCCGTCCGCCAGGCCGCTTTCGAACACCACCTGGTCGGTGATGTTGCCATCTGGCGTGGTGGCGTCATTGTTGTTAGGCACATCAACGATCACGCCGTCGTCGCTGCTGTTGACCGTGATGGTCAGCGTGGCGTCGTCGGCATCACTGTCGCCATCCGTCAGCGTATAAGTGAACGTCTCGGACAGCGTCTCACCGTCGCTTAGCCCCTGGACCTCTAGGTTGGCGTTGTCGAGCACGTAGATATAGCTGCCATCAGGATTGAGCGTCAGGGTGCCGTACTCACCCTCGATCACCAAGGTACCGCCGCTGTCGGTGGCGTCGTTGCCCGGTACGTTGTCGCTGGTCACGCCGGTCACCGTGGCACCGTCGGCGCCTTGGATATCGGCCACATCGCCCGGCGAGGCACCGCTATCGCCCAGCACATTACCGGTCGTGGTGAGAACGCTGTCTTCCGTCACTGCGTTGGTGTCGTCTTCGGCCACTGGCGCGTCGTCGACGATTTTGATGTTTAGATCGCCGCTGTCGGTCTGACCATCACGGTCGGAGGCGGTCACGGTGAGGCTGTCCACCAGGTCGTTGAGGTTCTCACTCGGTGCCGTAGTCAGCTCATAGCTGTAATCGAGAGTGATAGTGCCGTCAGCGGCTTGGCTGTAGCCATTCAGGGTCAGCTCGCCGTACTGGGTGGTCAGGCTCTGTGGGGTATCGCCCAGTGCTTCTACTTCGGCTCGGCTGAGTTCGAGGGACGCCTCATTTCCATCCACATCGGTGTAGGACAAAGTCACCGCACCCGTGTCTTGCAAGCCATCCAGGGCGGTCAGCGTCAGGCTGGACTCAACCCGAGTGTCGTCGGTGTTCGGGGCAGAACCATCGGCCAAGCCGCTTTCGAATACCACTTGGTCATTGATGTTGCCATCCGGCGCGGTGGCGTCATTATCGTTGGGCACATCGACGGTCACGCCGTCATCGCTGCCGTTGACCGTGATGGTCAGCGTGGCATCGTCTGCGTCACTGTCCCCATCGGTCAGCGTGTAGCTGAACACCTCGTCCAGTGTCTCACCGTCGGTCAGGCCTTGGACCGTGAGGTTGGCGTTGTCGAGTGTGTAGGTATAGCTACCATCCGCATTGATCGTCAGCGTGCCGTATTCACCGTCGATCACCAGCGTGCCGTCAGTCTCAGTGGCTTCGGCAGCGGGAACATTAGTGCTGGTCACCGCGGTGACCGTGGCACCGTCGGCGCCTTGGGAATCTTCGACATCACCCGACGAAGCATCACTACCACCGATCACATTACCACTGGTCTCGACAGTACTGGTGGTGTCATCGCCTTCGGTCACAGCGTTGGTGTCATCGGTCGCCGTCGGCGCATCATCGACGATCTTGATGTTCAGGTCGTCGCTGTTGCTCTGACCATCACGGTCGGTGGCGGTCACGGTGAGGCTGTCCATCAAGTCATCGACGTTCTCGCTCGGTGCCGTGGTCAGCTCATAGCTGTAGTCGAGAGTGATGGTGCCGTCGGCGGCCTGGCTGTAGCCGTTCAGGGTTAGCTCGCCGTACTGAGTGGTCAGCGTTTGCGGATCGCTGCCCAGCGCTTCCACCTGCGCCTTGCTCAGCTCGAGAGTCGCCGGATCACCGTTCTCGTCGGTATACGCCAGCGTCACCGCGCCCGTGTCCCGCAGGCCATCCGGGGCAGTGAGCGTCAGGCTGGATTGGACGCGGGTGTCATTGGTGTTAGGCGCGGAGCCATCCGCCAAGCCGCTTTCGAATACCACTTGGTCATTGATGTTGCCATCCGGCGCGGTGGCGTCATTATCGTTGGGCACATCGACGGTCACGCCGTCATCGCTGCCGTTGACCGTGATGGTCAGCGTGGCATCGTCTGCGTCACTGTCCCCATCGGTCAGCGTGTAGCTGAACACCTCGTCCAGTGTCTCACCGTCGGTCAGGCCTTGGACCGTGAGGTTGGTGTTGTCGAGCGTGTAGGTATAGCTACCATCCGCATTGATCGTCAGCGTGCCGTATTCACCGTCGATCACCAGCGTGCCGTCAGTCTCAGTGGCTTCGGCAGCGGGAACATTAGTGCTGGTCACCGCGGTGACCGTGGCACCGTCGGCGCCTTGGGAGTCTTCGACATCACCCGACGAAGCATCACTACCACCGATCACATTACCACTGGCCTCGACAGTACTGGTGGTGTCATCGCCTTCGGTCACAGCGTTGGTGTCATCGGTCGCCGTCGGCGCATCATCGACGATCTTGATGTTCAGGTCGTCGCTGTTGCTCTGACCATCACGGTCGGAGGCGGTCACGGTGATGCTGTCCACCAGGTCGTTGAGGTTCTCACTCGGTGCCGTAGTCAGCTCATAGCTGTAATCGAGAGTGATAGTGCCGTCATCGGCCTGGCTGTAGCCGTTAAGGGTTAGCTCGCCGTACTGAGTGGTCAGCGTTTGCGGATCGCTGCCCAGCGCTTCCACCTGCGCCTTGCTCAGCTCGAGAGTCGCCGGATCACCGTTCTCGTCGGTATACGCCAGCGTCACCGCGCCCGTGTCCCGCAGGCCATCCGGGGCAGTGAGCGTCAGGCTGGATTGGACGCGGGTGTCATTGGTGTTAGGCGCGGAGCCATCCGCCAAGCCGCTTTCGAATACCACTTGGTCATTGATGTTGCCATCCGGCGCGGTGGCGTCATTATCGTTGGGCACATCGACGGTCACGCCGTCATCGCTGCCGTTGACCGTGATGGTCAGCGTGGCATAGCGGAATACCGAAGCGGTCGCGGAATTTACGCAACGCCTCGTACTCCATGCTCTTGACCTGGTGGGACTCGTTGGCGGCTTCGCCATCGCCGCTGCCCATGCCGTAGCCTTTGACGGTGTGCGCCAGAATGACCGTGGGCTTACCGTTGGTCTGGTTGACCGCTTCGTGGTAGGCCGCGTAGACCTTGAACGGGTCGTGGCCACCGCGGTTGAGCTTCCAGATGTCTTCATCAGACAGATCGTTGACCATCGCTTCGGTTTCGGGGTACTTACCGAAGAAGTGCTCACGGGTGTACGAACCACCGTTGGCCTTGTAGTTCTGGTACTCACCGTCGACCGCTTCATCCATGCGCTTTTGCAGGATGCCTTTCTTGTCCTTCTCGAACAGCGGATCCCAGTGACGTCCCCAGACCACCTTGATGACGTTCCAACCGGCACCACGGAACACGCCTTCGAACTCATCCATGACGCGGGAGTTGCCGCGCACCGGACCGTCCAAGCGCTGCAGGTTGCAGTTGATAACGAAGATCAGGTTATCGAGGTTTTCACGCCCGGCCAGGGAAATCGCGCCCAGTGACTCTGGCTCATCACACTCGCCATCGCCCATGAAACACCAGATCTTACGGTCGTACATGTCTTTCAGCTCACGGTGATGCAGGTACTTCATCACGTGGGCTTGATAGATGGCCTGAATCGGGCCAAGGCCCATGGATACCGTGGGGAACTGCCAGTAGTCCGGCATCAGCCACGGGTGCGGGTAGGAAGACAGGCCATCGCCGTCGACTTCGCGACGGAATTTATCCATCTGCTCTTCTGATAAACGGCCTTCCAAGTAGGAACGCGCGTAAATCCCCGGGGCAACGTGGCCCTGGATGTAAATCAGGTCGCCTTCAAAGTCGCCTTTGGGGGCGCGGAAGAAGTGGTTAAAGCCGACATCGTACAGCGTAGCCGACGACATAAAGCTGGCAATGTGGCCGCCCAGCCCGGGGTTGGCGCGGTTATTACGGATGACCTGGGCAATGGCGTTGTAACGAATCAACGACCGAATGCGGCGCTCCATAAACAGATCGCCGGGCATCGGTGCTTCGCGATGCACAGGGATCGTATTCCGGTGCGGGGTTGTCACCGAGAAGGGTACCTTCATCCCGTCCCGGCGCAGGCGATCCGCCAAGCGGGTCATCAGGTAGCGGGCACGATCTTCGCCCTCACGATCCAGTACTGATTCCAGGGATTCCAGCCACTCCGTGGTTTCGAGCGGATCGAGATCTTCTCTTGTCTCCAGACTCATAGAGGTCTCTCCGAATGACGATAAAAGGTAAGCCTCACAGCCTGAAGGGCCGAGCACCACAGGTCAGGCTGAAAGGAAAATAGAAGCGCTAAGCGCGTGAGAATTACGCTGCCTCGGCCGCACGCATGTGCAGGCGAAAGCGCGCTATCTGGATGATTTGCTCAATAGCGGTTTGACGCTCGGTAGCGGCGTCGTTTTCAAGGCGCTTTTCGAACGCATAAAGGATGGCGTGTCGATCAAGCCCTTTAACAGCAATCACAAAGGGGAAGCCGAACTTATCTTGATAGGCCTGATTCAGGCGTTGAAAGCGTTCAAACTCTTCGGTTGAGCACTGATCTAGCCCCGCACCAGCCTGTTCGCGAGTGGAATCCTGGGTTAGCTCACCCGCGAGAGCTGCTTTCCCGGCAAGGTCTGGGTGAGCGCGGATGACAGCAATTTGCTGATCAATATCAGCACCCTTAAGCACATTGCCCATGCAGTCAGCTAGCACATCCGGGTCATCGTGTTGGTCGGTAAACCCTTGTTTCCAGGCGATTTTGGCTACCCAGGGTGAATGTTCAAAAACGTCCCCGTAATGCTCAAGAAAGGCGTCTGAGCCAAGGCGGCTGGGGCGAGCTGCTTCTAAAGTACGCGACATTGTATTCTCCGTTTGTATTTGTTTATCTGTTTTATTGTATACAATAAATATTGCTAAATGTACTCTAAGAAGTGCCGTTTCCGCAAAAAAATAGCTATCGCACCCGCGAAAAGCAGGCATAACGGCGTTAGGAAGGTCCTTATAGAAAGGTCTTTATAGAAGGGCCTTGATAGAGGGGCACTTAGAAAGATGTCTAAAAACAAAATCAAACAACAAAGGGTTTTGCATGTTGAAGAGCAATCGAGCAGTGGCAACGTATCTGGCGATAGGCGCTTCTCTTGGCACTATCTCGGCAGGTGCCCAGGCAGCGACATGGAGCGATACGTTCGTGGGGTATCGCTATGGAACGCAGTTTACCGAGCCGAATAACCCAGAGAACATAGAGAAGCACATTCTCCAGTTCACCCATGTTAGTGGTTACTCACTGGGCCAAAACTTTTTAAATCTGGACGTGCTTCAGTCCAGCAGCCAAGACCCGGCCAGTAACAGTGATTCAGGGGCGACGGAAGCTTATCTGACATACCGTCATCAACTCCATGGGGGCGGCGTATTCAATGAGCCCATCGCTTTCGGGCCCGTCAAAGACATGGCGCTGACGTTTGGGTTTGACCTAAACACCAAAAATACTGGCTTTGCACCACGTAAACGCCAATTAGTGGTGGGGCCAACGTTTAAATTTGATGTGCCGAGAGGCTTTGTGGATCTGAGCCTGTTCTATAGCCGTGAGTGGAACCACTGCGGCTTGCCACCTTGTGGACTGCCAGAAAATCAGAACAGCATTTCGTTTGATCCCTATTACCAAATTAACTTGGCCTGGGGGCTGCCGTTTGAAGCGGCGGCGTTACCGCTAAAATTCCAAGGGTTCTATAACTACAACAGCGAAAAAGGAGACGACTACTTTGGGGAAGCGACCGAGCCTGAGCAGTTAATGCGCACCTCGCTGATGCTAGACGTCGGGCAAGTTGCCTGGGGCACGGAAAATTCCTTATGGATGGGCGTTGGTTATGAGTATTGGCGCAACAAATTCGGAAACCACAGCCAACCGGGTGTCGATACCGATGCCATGACCTTTAATCTGGAATGGCACTTCTAAAACCAACCACTGCTACTGGCTTAACCGATACCCCTTGGCTCGAAAGTGCCAAGGGGTATTTTTTAGGTGAGCAGGTACGCGCTGTGTTCAATCAATAGGCACTATCAAACTGTAAAAGCGGATCAGCTTTTGCGGCAAATATCGCATTGATTTCTGATTTTATTGAATCACCACATATCAATCATGCGGTACGTCGACTATCGCTCTCCATGGTATTCTGACGTTATTACGATTAACAGGGACGCGTTATGGCGACTCATCACCATGATACGGGCTATAAAGAGCTATTTAGCCACCCCGAGTTCGTTGAGCAACTGATCGAAGGCTTTGCCCCGCCTGAAATTGCCGGGTTAATGAACTTCACGACGCTCAAGAAGCACAGTGGTCATTACATCTCACCGCTGTTCGAAGAGAAGATCGAAGACGTGGTGTGGTCGGTGGAAGTCACCTGGAAGGGCATGACGCAGGAGGTATTTTTGTACATCCTCCTAGAGTTCCAGTCAGCGGTTGATCGCAGCATGCCGATTCGGCTGATGCACTACGTCGCCTGCTTTTACAGTGAACTACTCAAACAGAAGGTCATTACGCCCAGCCAGGGCCTTCCACCGGTATTTCCGGTGGTGCTGTACAATGGCTCCAAGCCCTGGACAGCTCCGTTGGATATTTACGAGATGGTACAGCCGGAACCGCCGAGTTTTCTGCAGGTCTATCAACCGCGCCTGCGCTATTTTCTGGTCGATGAAGGGCGCTATACTAACGAAGAATTAGGCTTACGCCAGACACCGCTTAGCGGTGTATTCGGTGTGGAAAACGCCGGAGAAAGCTGGGAAGCGTTACAGAACGCTGTGGACCGGGTCGTCGCCATCATTCAGGCTGACCCCAATAAGGAACGCATCGACCGGATTATCACCCGCTGGCTCAAGCGGCATTTGTACCGGCTGGGCGCCGAGGTCAACCTGGATCGGCTCGACAGTCTGATGGAGGACAAAGATATGTTGGCAGAGAACTTAGAGAACTTGGTCAAGAAAGAACGCCTGGAAGGGCGGCAAGAAGGGCGTTTAGCTGAAGCACGTGAAACTATGCGCACATTGCTCACCTTAAAGTTTGGTGACGTGCCTGACTGGGTAGAAGCACAGCTTGTGAAAGCTGATCACGACCAACTGAAAGGCTGGATGCGCGATGTACTGTTCGCCAATCGCCTGGATGATATGTTCAAGCGCTAGCATTCTTACAGCCTGTAAGCCATCGACCGGGTAGTAGGCCTGTGCGTCGAACTGAAAAACGAGGCGATGTTGCTGACGTAACCGGTACCCCTTGGTTCGAAAGTGCCAAGGGGTATTTTTTTATGCCTCAGATGCTGTTATGTCGAATCCGAGCTTGCATGGCCTGGACATTGGTTTTGTGCTGTTAACATCTTCTCAACTAAAACCATTGCTTGGGGTACGGTTGCCCTGAAACAAACCGGTGATAGACGTATCCGAATCCCACAATTAAAAGGGCTCCAGACGCTACGGGAGTGATCAAAAAATGCCAGTGTTCTCCCGCTAGCATAATCAGTAGGGGATTAGCACCTGCAGGCGGGTGGATGGTGTGGGTAAGCATCATAGCGACTATCGATAAACCGACTGCCAAGCCCAGCGTCCATTCGTGCACGCCAAAGAAATGCGCCACCATCAGTCCTAATGCCGCCGTTATTAAGTGACCCGCAATCACGTTGCGTGGTTGGGCTAATGGGCTGGCGGGTAATCCAAACAGTATCACCATGGTGGCGCCAAAGGGGGCCATTAGCCATAACGCGTCACTGTGTGAACTTAGAAAGCTGAGTGCTGTGATGCATCCAGTCGCTCCAATGCCAGCGAGCAGGGCTGCTTTCTGTTGAGCAGGTAAATACAGGGAAATTCTCATAAATGCATCCTTGGGCGAAAGAGTTGAGGCAATGGAGACCGATCTGTCTCCTTTTTTGGCTATGGTAGACAGATCGGTCTCGGCGCGTCAATATTATGCTGCTCGTAAAATGAAGGTGAGGTTGTGCTGTGGACAGAAGAGAGCAGTTAGTTTCGGTCGCCTTTGGGCTGTTTTACCGCCACGGGGTGCATGCCATTGGTATTAACCGGATCATCGCTGAATCAGGCGTGGCAAAAAAAACGCTGTACCATCATTTTTCCAGCAAAGAAGCCCTGATCGCTGCAACGGTTGACTATCGTGATCGGCAATTTTTTTCCTGGGTTGAAGGGCGCACCCAGGGTGCACCTGATGGACAAAGCGCAATTTTTGCTTTGTTCGATGCGTTGGATGATTGGTTTAATGAGAGAGAAACGCTAATTTATCCTTTCCATGGCTGTTATTTCATCAATGTCAGTGCTGAATTCAGTGACTTAAATCATCCCGTACATCAACAGTGCGCTAGCCATAAAAGAGCCATGCTTGGCTTAATAAACCGGTATATGTCACAAATATTCGTTGATGAAAAGACGGTGACTACGTTGTCGGAAGCGGTAGCTACTTTAAAAGAAGGGGCGACAGTTCAGGCCCACGTGATGGGGGATTTAGCAGCTGCCGTAAAAGCCAAAGCAATCGCTAAGGAGTTGCTGAGAACAAGATTGGAGCCTTAGTGTTTTGGTTTTTTCAAGGCCGTGAGTAAGTAGCTTACTCGTAAACACTCTCTTGCAGCTCATGCGATAGTAGCTTTGCCTTGGGTTTTAAACGCTCTATTTCTAGGAGGTCTTGTGGCACTTCGCGCAATTTTGCTAGATCACGATGGGACAATCGTCAGTTCTGAACACATCCATTTTCAAATGTGGGTACACATTCTGAGTCAATATGGCTTGGAATTGTCTGAGCTGCAGTACAGAACCCACTATGCAGGCCTGCCAACGCGCGCCAATGCCCTGGATATGGTGCAGAGGTTTGGGATTGATGCGTCCCCTGATCAACTTATAGAAGCGAAGAACGCCGCGACGCAGGACTACCTTGCTAGCCAGGCATTCCCGTTAATGCCTGGCGTACGAGAGGCGATTGCTTACTTCCACAGTGCGGGTTTGAAGCTGGCAGTGGTGACAGGCGCTAGTGCAAATGGTGTTCAAAAAACACTGCAGGCCAATGGGTTTGAAGAGAAGTTCTCTACGATTGTTTCTAACGATGATGTCCGAAACAGCAAGCCCGCACCTGAATGCTATCTCCTGGCTCTGCAACGGCTTGGCGTTGCTGCTGATGAGTGTCTCGCCATTGAAGATACACAACATGGTCTTGAAGCCGCCTTTCGAGCTGGCATAAGCTGCTTGGCACTACCCACGGAAATGTCTCAACAGCAAAACTTTCATTCAGCGACAGCGGTGCTTAGTGGCATGGCTGAAGCCGTTGAGTATATACGCCATGGCTATGGCGTAGAGAGCAACTCTGCGCCTGTTTAAATCGAATGGGTAGTTAAAGCGCTGTTTGTCAGGAGAGCATAAGTGCATTTTCAAGCCATTCCGATTATACGAATTTTTGATGAATCTAAAGCCAAGGCGTTCTATCTTGAGTTTTTGGGGATGTCGCTTGATTGGGAGCATCGCTTCGAAGCAGACTTTCCTGTCTATATGCAGGTATCCCGAGGTGATCTGGTTTTTCATCTCAGTGAACATTCTGGGGATTGCTCCCCCGGCGCTAAAACGTTTGTGAATACTGATGATCTTGAAGGCTTGTACCGCGAGATCCTATCCCGTGGTTACAAGTATAGCCGCCCGGAAATAACCACAGCTCCGTGGGGCGATAGGGTGTTTGAAGTGGTCGATCCGTTTTCCAACAGAATATTGTTCAATGAGCCTACAGCAGCCTAACATTGGTTGGCATCACGATAGCGGCTGTCATGGGGGCTAACGGTAAAGGAGTTTGCGATGAAAGGCACATGTCTTTGCGGTTCCATCGAAGTGACTGCGCCTAACCACGAGCAGGTCAGTGTTTGTCATTGCTCACTATGTCGGCGCTGGTCGGGTGGGCCTATGTTCGCCGTGCATTGCGGTGGTCCGGTAGAGTTCTCTGGTGCTGAGCCTACCGCTTACCGCTCATCTGATTGGGCGGAGCGGGGTTTCTGTGCAACCTGCGGGACGCATCTGTTCTATCACCTGCTACCCAGCAATGAGTATATTCTCCCAGCAGGCCTGTTCCAGGATCAGACGTTCCAACTCACTAGCGAAATATTTATTGATGAGAAGCCCGATTATTACGAGTTTAACAACCAAACAGAGAAAATGACCGGACAGCAGGTCTTCGAGCAATTTGCGCCGGATTAATTTAGGCGGCTCGGGGCTTCTGATTGCCTTCAACCAGTGTCGATACTGGCATCAAAGATCAAACCAAAAACGCCTTGGCTGAAAAGCCAAGGCGTTTGTTTATCTAACGTTTACCCAACTCTCCGCTTAACGCTTCTTCCTAGCAGGCTTTTTATCAGCGCTGGCTGGCGCGCTTTGCTTTGCGCTGCTGTCGCCGGGAAAGTGGGCGCGTACCAGCTTCAGTAGACCTTGTGTTGAAGTGTCGAAGTCGGCGGCGTTGGTGTCGATGCGCTCACTGATTTCACCGGCAATGCGTTTGCCAAGCTGCACGCCCCACTGATCAAACGAGTTGATGTTCCAGATAACGCCCTGCACAAACACCTTGTGCTCGTAGAGGGCAATCAGCGCGCCTAGGTTTTTTGGTGTTAGCTCGTCCAGTAGTAGCGTGCTGGAAGGGCGGTTGCCGGGGCAACTGTAGGGGTCATGCTGGCTAAGCTCTTTGCTGTCCCCTTGGCTGCCTTCCATAAAGGCATTGGCCTGGGCGAGCATATTAGTCAGCAAGGCGAAGTGATGGTCTTCCACGCCGGGCTCGGGTTTCAGCGAGGCAATAAAATCAATCGGCACGTAGCGGGTGCCCTGGTGTAGTAGCTGGAAGAAAGCGTGCTGACCGTTGGAGCCTGTTTGCCCCCAGACAATCGGGCCGGTTTTGTAGTTAACCGGATGGCCGAAGATATCGACTGACTTGCCGTTAGACTCCATATCCAACTGCTGCAGGAACGAAGGTAGTTGGTTCAAGGCTTGATCGTAGGGCACGATGGCCTGGGTTTCGGCGCCAATAAAGTTGATGTACCAGATACCAATCAGCGCCATCAGTACTGGCATATTCTGCGCGAAGGGCGCTTCGATAAAGTGGCGGTCCATCTCATGCGCGCCTTCCAGCAGCTCGATAAACCCTTCAAAACCAACCGAAAGCGCAATCGGCAGCCCGATAGATGACCACATGGAGTAGCGGCCGCCCACCCAGGCCCAAAACTCGAACACGTTCTCCTCACGAATGCCGAACTCCATTGCCGCTTTGCGGTTAGTAGAAGCGGCAATAAAGTGGGCGCCTACGTCGGCATCTTCACCGGCATTTTCCACGAACCAGCGCCGTGCGGTTTTGGCGTTAAGCAGGGTTTCCTGGGTAGAGAAGGTTTTGGTGGAAACGATAAATAGCGTGGTCGCCGGGTCTAGTCGTGAAAGCACCTTCTGAATATGGGTGCCATCAACGTTGGACACGAAGTGGAAGTGCAGTTCCGGGTGGCGGTATTTGAGTAGCGCGCGTACGGCCATGTTGGGGCCGAGGTCTGAGCCACCAATGCCAATATTGACCACGTCTTTGATGCGTTGACCGTTATAGCCTTTCCACTCACCGCTTCTAACCGCTTCTGAGAACTGCTTGATTTGTTCCCGGGTGCGATTGATTTCCGGCATCACGTCGTTGCCGTCTACATGCACCGGTTCATCGCTTAAATTGCGCAGTGCGGTGTGGAGTACCGGGCGATTTTCGGTGACATTGATAATGTCGCCAGAGAACATCTGCGCTCGGCGCTGAACCAGGGCAGAGTGGTCGGCCAACTCAAGCAGCTTGGCGAGTACCTCATCAGAGACGTGATGTTTGGAGTAATCCAGGAACAGGCCACCCACCCGTAGGCTCATTTTTTCAAAGCGCTGCGGGTCATTGGTGAAGTAATCACGAATGCGGTCGTTGGCGGTTTTGTCGCGCAGGCGTTCAAGTGCCTGCCAAGTAACGCTGCGGGTGAGTTGAAACATAGAAGGCGGTCCTGTTGTTTTAGATCATTATTAAGTGACGAGCGCTATGTTGCTGGCTCGTGCTTTGTACTATTTATGGGTCTATTTAGGTAAAAATACTACATAAAACCCCAATTTAAGCAACTATTAAGCGATTGGTGGTTAAAAAATTAGTAATAAACCGTTGTTGATGTGGGGTTGAGGAGGGAGATGCGTAGCAAAAGAGGCGCTGAGCAGGTAGCCGCCTGCTCAGCACTGACGTTCAAGCGTTTAGCTGGTAACGGCGACGTGGGCGGCGCCGCGTTTGATAAAGGCATAGCCTAAACCGGTTACCAGCGAGCCGATGATAATCGCGCCAAGGTAGAGTAGTGCAGGAGTGATAGCGTTGGGAATCAGCAGGACAAAGATACCCCCGTGAGGTGCCATTAGTTTCGCGCCTACCAGCATGGAAAGCGCACCGGTGATCGCACCGCCCACCATGCACGCGGGGATAACCCGCAACGGGTCTTTCGCCGCGAAGGGAATGGCGCCTTCACTAATAAAGCAAAAGCCGAGTACAAACGAAGCTTTGCCTGCTTCCCGTTCTGGTTCAGAAAATTTATTGCGTGCTACGAAACTGGCAATACCCATGCCAATCGCTGGCACCATGCCTGCCGCCATAATGGCTGCCATTGGGCCGTAGGTTTCTGAAGCCAACAAGCCCACGCCGAAGGTATAGGCTGCTTTATTGACGGGGCCGCCCAAATCGAAGCACATCATGGCGCCCAATAGAATGCCCAGCAGCACTGCGTTAGTAGAACCCATTGAGGCCAGGAAGCTGGTCAGCGCATTCAGCAAAGCAGCGACAGGCTCGCCAATCACATAGATCATCGTCAGGCCGGTGACCAGACTGGCCACCAGTGGGATGATCAGAATAGGCTTGAGCGATTCAACGCTGGAAGGCAGCTTAACGTAGCGAGTAACCGCTAGGGCCACGTAGCCTGCCAGGAAGCCTGCCAAAATGCCGCCGATAAACCCGGAGCCAATGTCGGCCGCCAACATACCGCCAATCATACCTGGAGCAATACCGGGGCGGTCGGCGATGGAGTAGGCAATGTAACCCGCCAGAACAGGAATCATTAGCGCGAAGGCGGTGCCGCCGCCAATTTGCATGAGCGCAGCGGCCAGCGTGCCTTCCTGCTCAAAGGCTTCAATGCCGAACACAAACGAGAGCGCAATCAGCAAACCGCCCGCTACCACCATAGGCAGCATGAACGACACGCCAGTGAGGAGGTGCTTATAAACGCCTTTCTCTTTAACGCTCTTATTGGCGTTGCCCGAACCGCTGTTGGCGTTTTCTACGCTAGCATCAACAAGGGCGGCTTCCAGCGTGGGACGTGGCTTTTTTAGTGCATTGCCGGTTGAGGTGCGGTAGATACGCTTGCCTGCAAACCGCGCTGGGTCAACGTCGATATCGCAGGCCAGTACGACCACGTCGGCGTCGGCGATCTCTTGTTCGGTTAAATGATCCTGAGCGCCCACTGAGCCTTGGGTTTCCACGCGAATGTTATGCCCCATGGCTTTGCCTGCTTCGGCTAGCGCTTCAGCGGCCATAAAGGTATGGGCAACACCGGTGGGGCAAGCGGTAACAGCGACAATCTTCTTGCCACCCGTGTTGCTCGCCGGAGTAGCGGCGGCTGTAGGGATTGCAGGAGCAGTGTAAATCGGTGCTTCACGCTTGGCTTGAGTTAAAAAGGCGCTGGGGTCGGGCAGGGCGCTGGCAATCGGCGCCAGGAAAAGTCGTTTGCCTTCAAAACGTTCTGGGGCAGGAACGTGATCGGCAGCCACTACAATTAAATCGGCATTAGCAATTTGCTCGGCGGTGGCAGCCTGCAGCGGCGCAATCTCGCCGTGCATTTCCACATGGGCGCTCCAGCCCATCCGCGTGGCTGCTTGCTCAAGGCGCTTGGCGGCCAAAAAGGTGGTCGCCATGCCGCTGGGGCAGGCGGTAATTAGAATCAGGTTCATCGCGTGGCTCCCTCGGTGATGGTGTCGTCAAGACGCCGTACCAAAGTCTGTTGTTGGAGTAAGTCAAAGTCGTCGGCGTGGGGGGTGCCTACGCCGACGTGGCGAACCGCTTCGGCAGAGAGTGCCGTTGCGAAGCGAAGGGTGTCTGGTGGGGCGAAGTCGCTGAGCAGCCCATGAAGCATGCCAGCCACAAAGGTATCGCCCGCACAAACGGTATTGGTGGCGTTTACGCTAGGCGGTGTGGATTGCCAAGTGCCCTGTGCACTAACCCATAAAACGCCCTCTGAGCCTGCGGAGATCAGTGCGTGTTCGATGCCGCTGGCGTGCAGTCGCTCGGCGGCGAGCTGGCGCTGTTGATGTGAATCTAGCGCGCTGCCAGCCCAGTCGGCGAGTTCCGTTTCGTTAGGTTTTACAGCCGCAGGCTGAGCGGCAATGGCGGTCAGCAGTGCCGGGCCACTGGTGTCTATCCAAAGTGGTACGCCATAGCTTTTTAGGGTGGCCAGTAGTTCAGCAAACAGCGGCTGATCAATACCCGGTGGAAGACTACCGGCAACGACGACCGCTTGGGGCGGAGCGGAGCGCTGAAACAAATCGTCTAGGGTAGTTCGTAAGGCATTTAAGTGGGCAGCCTCAATCGGCATGCCGGGGCCGTTAATATCAGTGACGCGGCCACACTGTTCCGCCAGCTTGGCGTTAATGCGCGTGCTGCCGGGTACTCGTACAAAGGCATCTTCCACGCCGTAGTGGGGGAATGCCAAGCTGAACGGCGCGTCGTTATCCTGGCCGAGAAAGCCGCTAACAATCACTTGATGGCCTAAGCTGGCCAGCACGCGTGCTACGTTAACGCCTTTGCCCGCAGCTTCTAACTGGGCGCTGTGGGGGCGGTTCACATGACCGAGTGTCAGCGTTTCAAGGTTGAACGCTAAATCCAGCGCGGGGTTGAGTGTAATGCACACTACCTGAGCCATTAGCGGGCCTCCAGGGCGTCACGCACCTCATCGCTGGTGGCTTTGCTTAGCGCTAGCTGGGCAGTGGCTTTTGCATCGGCAAGATCAAATTCACGCAGGCGCGCTTTGACTAGCGGAATTTGTCGCGCACTGACGGAAAGCTCATCAACGCCTAAGCCTACCAGTACTGGCACGGCCATGGCGTCCGAGGCAAGCTCGCCACATACGCCGACCCATTTGCCGTGGGCATGGGCGGCATCGACGGTCATTTGAATCAAACGCAGCACGGCGGGGTGCAAGCCATCGGCCTGGGCAGAAAGCTCTGGGTGGCCGCGGTCGATGGCCAGGGTGTACTGAGTTAAATCGTTAGTGCCGACGGAGAAGAAGTCCACCTCGGCCGCCAGCGTAGGTGCTAGCAGTGCGCTGGAGGGCACTTCGATCATCACGCCTAGTTGCACATCAGTGGCGCGCTGCTGTGGTGGGATTTCGCTAAGCAGGCGGTCATAGATGACTTTGGCGGCGCGGAATTCAGCGACATCCTTAACCATCGGCAGCATGATGCGTAGCGGACGGCCGACAGCTGCCATCAGCAGCGCGCGGATTTGTGTTTCCAGCACTTCCGGCTCGGTCAGCGCGAGGCGAATGCCGCGTAGGCCAAGGAACGGGTTGTCTTCCTGGGGAACCGGCCAGTAGGGCAGCGGCTTGTCGCCACCCACATCCAAAGTACGCGCGACCAGCGGGCGGCCATCCAAGGCATCGGTGGCTTCGCGGTACTCGGCAATTTGGGTGGCTAGGTCCGGAGCGCTTGAGTAGGCCATAAACAGGAATTCAGTGCGCAGCAGGCCAACGCCTTCAGCACCGCGTTCAACCGCATCGGCGGCGTGGGCGGTGTTACCAAGATTGGCTGCCACTTCTACCCGATGCCCATCGCGGGTTTGGGCTTGCTCAAAGCGTAGCTCCCAGGCATCGGCTTCGCGCTGTTGCTGGTCGAGAAGCTGTTGTTCCGCGCGCTGCAGGCGCTCTTCGGAAGGTTGGGAGGTAACCCGCCCACGCTCACCGTCAAGAATCATCATGCCGCCGTTATGCAGTACCATCACGGCTTCACCAGCACCGACAACGGCTGGAATACCCAGCGCACGAGCCAGAATTGCACTGTGCGCGGTGGCGCCGCCGCGTACGGTCAGCAGGCCGCGTACGCGTGAGGTATCCAGGCGGGCAACGTCGGAAGGGCCGATGTCATCCATCACCAGAATATACGGGTGGTCAGGCGGCTCGGGCAGTTGGACATCGCACAATACCCCCAGCACGCGGCGGCCTACGTCGCGCAGGTCAGCGGCGCGCTCGGCCAGCAGGCGGTCGGCGAGCATTTCCTGGGCGTGGGCGGCGGTTTCAATGGCGTTCCACCAACCGGCTTCTGCTGAACGACCTTCACGAATCGCATCAATCGCAGCGTGATGCAGTTCGGGGTCGTCGAGCATCTCTTCGTGCATCGAGAGAATATCGGCCACTTCGCCGCCAGGGGCGTTGTGCACCAGTGCCTGTAATTGAGCGGCGCCTTCTTTGAGTGCCACTTCCAGGCGACTAATTTCATGTTCGGGGTCGTTGGCGTGTTCAGCATAGTCGAACTGCATCGGGCGAATCACAAACACCGGCGCAATGGCTAAGCCCGGCGAGGCGGCAACGCCGGTGTGGGGCGCATCAACGACTAACGGCTCAACGGGCTTGCTCGTGTTAGTCACCGACTTGGCATCAAAGCCGCCGTCGAACGGCGTTACTTTCTCGCCCAAGCCCTCTTCGATCGCAGCGGAAACGGCGTCCAGTGCAGCCCTTGCTTGCTCACCTTCGGCAGAAAGGATCAGCCACTGACCACGCCGTGCTCCTAAGCCGATCACTTTGGTTAGGCTGGCGGCTGAAACCGTGGAAGCACTGCCTTCTTCAAGGCGTACATTAATCGGCATTGATTGCGCGCGGGCGATCTGTACCAGCTGTTTTGCTGGGCGGGCGTGCAGGCCATGGGGGTTCAAGACGCGCACGCGACGAGTCTGAGTGTTGGCGGTTTCGCCCGCCAACGTGGCCAGCAGCTGTGCGCTGCTTTTGCCTACCAAGCTGTCGCTCTCGCCGTTCTCCAACACGGCTAATAGCTGTTCCAGCAGTGGGCGATGGGCATCGCCGCTGGCCGCTAAACAGAACAGCGCGTGGACAGGGTGGCCGCTATGCTCAAGTTTAGGATCGGCTGGCGTGGCAACGCCTAATGCGGGTTGTGTCACCCCTTGGGCGTGGCTTGCCAACCAAAATCCTTTGCCCAGCCATTGGGGGGAAGCACTGGCAATGGCGCTAATAAAAGCGTTATCAACGCAGCCACTTTGGCGCAGCCGAGCGGCAGCGGCCAGGGCGAGCTCTTGAGGGTCACGAGCAGGAAAGTTAATGCACAGCGTATCGGCATCCAGGCGTGGCTCAAGCGCTGGTTTGGAAAGTAAACGCGCTACCTCGACAGCCGAGCTGGCGCTGGCGAGCTGGTTGGCGACGCCTTCGCGGTCTAAGACGTGGGTTAATTGACGCAGGATGTCTAAATGTTCGTCATTTTGCGCGGCTATCGTCACCAAAACATAGACCGTCTGGCCGTCATGCCACTGAACGCCTTTGGGGAACTGCAGCACCCTCACGCCGGTATGTTTTACGTGCTGACGGCTTTCCGGCGTGCCGTGTGGAATGGCAATCGCGTTACCAAGATACGTGGACGACTGCGCTTCACGGGCATGGAGGCCATCACGGTACTCGGCCTCAACTAAGCCCGCATCCGTTAGCGCCTTAGCGGCGATGTCGAGTGCAGCTTGCCAGTCGTCCGCATGGCGGTCGAGCAAGATGTCATCTGGGCCGAGAGTTAACATAGGGTTCTCCTGTAAACGCTGTCAGCCAAGGGTAATGTCTGCAGCGTGATCATGCTTAAACGTTGGTCGTAGAGCGTTGAGCTTCGCTGGATGAATCGTGTCATCTGTGGTTAGTTGGCTATGCTGAATCGATTCACTTAAAGACACAAGGGTTGTCTTTCTAGACTTTAGTCTGGGTGGGGAGAAACGGCTGATAAACTACACCGGCAACCAGAGGGAGAATTGCATGACACTTGCCGACATTGCCCGGCTTGCGGGCGTATCGCGCACCACGGCGAGCTATGTAATTAATGGCCAGGCCGAGCAACGGCGTATTAGTAATGCCACCATTGAGAAAGTAATGGCGGTCGTGCGGCAGTATCGCTATCACATTGACCCGCAGGCAGCGGCGCTGCGTCGTGGGGCAAGTCGGCTGATTGGATTGATCGTGCCGGACCTTGAAAATATCAGCTATGCGCGGCTCGCGAAGCGCTTAGAGTGTGGCGCGAGAGAGCAGGGCTATCAGCTGTTGGTGGCTAGTTCAGATGACTGTGCCGATAGCGAGCGCGCCTTGGCATTGGCGCTTCGCGCGCAGCGTTGTGAGGTGCTTATTACCGCCAGCTGCCTTGCCGAAGAGGACTCCTTCTATTCTGATTTGGTAGATGAAGGTTGGTGCGTTGTGGGAATGGACCGTGGGCTTGCGCCGACGCGTTTTGCCAGTGTCGTCAGTAACGATCAAGACGCGGCATATGCGCTAACGCGCTCGGTCATTACGGGTAGCACGCGGCGGGTGGCGTGGTTAGAAGCGATGCCTAGCTTGTCGATCAGTCGCGAGCGGAGGGTGGGTTTTCAGTCAGCACTACAAGACACCTCTATCGAACCGGTTTTACTTAGCGGTACGCACTACGAGCGTAGCGAAGGCGCCCGTCTTGCCGCTCAACTGCTGGATGAGAAGGGCGGCGCTGATGCGTTGATCACCGCGTCTTATGTGCTGATGGAAGGGGTGTTTGACGTGTTTCTGGAGCGCGGTGGGCTACCAGAGAATATGCGGTTGGCCACCTTTGGCGACCACCGTTTGTTGGATTTTCTGCCGCAACCGGTGAATTCAGCCTTGCAAGATTATGATCGCATTGCTGAACTCACCCTACGCTGCGCCCTGAATGCCATGAACGGCGACTATCAGTGTGGGCAGCAGGTTGTGGCGCGCCACCTGCGTACCCGATAAGCCCCATTGATTCGTTCAGAACTTGAGTTGTTAAGAGCTTGAGTTGTTAAGAGCTATACCGTGCGGGCTTGAGCCCAGGCCTGTGCATCCGGAATAGACATATCGTAGCGTTCACTGAGGTAGGGCGACGACAGTAAAAAGTCGGCGCTCGCCGCATTGCATGCCACCGGCACGTTCCATAGCGCGGCTAAACGCAGCAGCGCTTTGACATCAGGATCGTGGGGCTGAGGGGCAAACGGATCCCAGAAGAAAATCAGCACGTCTAGCTGTTGTTCGGCAATCCGCGCACCAATTTGCTGATCACCGCCCAGCGGCCCGCTCATCAACCCCTCGACCTCTAGGCCAAGCGTATTTTTGAGCCGCCCTGCGGTAGTCCCCGTACCAATGAGAGTGTGCTGGCTGAGCGTTTCCTGCCAGCGTGTTGCCCACTCCAGCATTTCGGTTTTTTTGCCGTCGTGGGCAATTAGCGCAATGCGTTTACGCGGTTGCAGCGTACGAACGGCTTGGCGGGGTGGACGTGCATCGCTCATGGCATGGCTCTCCAGTTAACATTCCGGCTATTTCAGGTCACAGTTAGATTTACGCTTCTTCAACGGCCAGCACTTTCATGGTGTTAGTGCCGCCGTGGGCGTTCATGTGGTCGCCGCGGGTAAGAATGACATGATCGCCAGGGTGTGCCAAACCATGCGCTTGCAGTAGCTTGACGGCTTCTTGGTTGAGCTCTTTAGGGTCCATATGGGTGGTGTCGAAGGGGATCGACACGACGCCGCGATAAAGCGCCATGCGCCGTTGGGCAATCGGGCTATGTGCAAGTCCCACAATCGGCAGACCAGAGCGAATGCGTGAGGCAATCAGTGGCGTATAACCTGTCGAGGTCATACAGGCTATGGCGCGTACCCCGGTGAGGTGGTTAGCGGCATACATGGCAGAGAGGGCAATGGTTTCATCAATGCGCTCGAAGCCTTCATGAATGCGGTGGCCTGATGACTGAGCAATACGTTCGCGCTCAGCGCCGAGGCATACCCGATCCATCGCTTGAATAGTTTCTACCGGGTAGTCACCCGCGGCGGTTTCCGCAGAAAGCATGACGGCGTCGGTGGCATCAAGTACCGCGTTAGCCACGTCGAATACTTCCGCGCGGGTGGGCAGTGGCGACTCAATCATCGACTCCATCATTTGTGTGGCGGTAATGACCGCGCGGTTAAGCGTGCGAGCATGCTTGATGATGCGTTTTTGAGTGCCGATCAGTGCGGCATCGCCAATTTCTACGCCTAAGTCGCCTCGGGCGACCATCACGGCTTCAGAGGCTTCGATAATGCCATCCAGTGTCTCATCATCGGCAACCGCTTCGGCGCGCTCAAGCTTGGCAACCAGACCTATTTCCTTGCCTGCTTCGCCGAGCAGGTCACGCGCTTCTTGCATATCAGCAGCGCTGCGTGGGAACGATACCGCCAGGTAATCCACCCCGATATCGATCGCGGTTTTTAGGTCTTCTTTATCTTTTTCGGTAAGCGCCGGGGCGGATAGTCCGCCGCCTTGCTTGTTGATGCCTTTGTTATTGGAAAGCTTGCCACCTACGTGAACGCGTGTGTGGACTTCTTGACCAATAATCGAGGTGACGTCCAGCACGACACGGCCATCATCCAGCAGTAGCCGGTCACCAGGGGCGACATCGTCAATCAGCGACTTGTAATCACAGCCGACGCGCTCGGCCGTGCCGCTGTTGGCATCTAGCGCCATGTCGAGCACAAAGGCCTGGCCAATGTCCAAGTGAACGGCACCTTCGGCAAAGCGCGATATACGGATTTTTGGCCCTTGCAGGTCACCCAGGGCGGCAACGCTGCGATTTAGTCGCTGGGCGATCTCGCGTACCTCTTTTAAGCGGCGGCGATGGTCGTCTGCAGCGCCATGGGAGAAATTTAGCCGCACGACATCAACGCCCGCTTTTAGCATGGCTTCCAGCACGCCAGGGCGATCGCTTGCCGGGCCAAGCGTCGCGACAATCTTGGTGCGGCGAAGGGGAGTGGGAGATGTTGAGCGAGTCATAAACGTTACTCCTGTTGACCATCTTGGCGGTGATTGATTATTGGACTACGATAGCCTTTATATAGTAATTTTACTACATATTGGGATGTTATTAGCCTTTAAGGGCCGCTTGGGCAGCTAAAAATTGACCTAAAGGTGAATAAATACGTATTTTTAGTAATTTTTTTACTGGATACGCCATCGACTACCACTGCTTGATTGAGGTGCCATCATGACAATAAGAGTTGCTATTAACGGATTTGGACGGATTGGTCGTAACGTACTACGTGCGCTGTACGAAAATGGCTATCGGGATCGTGTCCGAGTGGTTGCGATTAATGATTTGGGTGATCCTTCCCTAAACTCGCACCTGCTGCGTCACGATACGGTTCACGGCCACTTTCCTTTTGCCGTTGAGCATGATGCCGAAAGTATTCGTGTGGATGGCGATCGCATCGCGATCTCTTCTGAGCGTGATCCTAGTCAGCTTTCTTGGGCATCCATGAACATTGATCTCGTCATGGAGTGCACAGGCTTGTTCACTAAGCGAGAAGCCGCTGCCAAGCATATAGAAGCGGGTGCTAAGCGTGTGTTGATCTCTGCACCCAGCCCCGATGCTGACGCTACTATCGTATATGGCGTTAATGACGATATTTTGACGGCTGAACACACGGTGGTCTCCAATGCGTCGTGCACGACTAACTGCTTGGCGCCTGTCGCCAAAGCGTTAAACGATGCTGTAGGCATTGAAAATGGCTTGATGACCACGGTTCATGCCTACACCAACGATCAGAACCTATCGGATGTTTATCACTCCGACCCTTACCGCGCGCGTAGTGCGACGCATTCGATGATTCCGACCAAAACAGGCGCAGCAGCGGCCGTTGGTTTGGTCTTGCCGGAGCTGGCAGGTAAGTTTGATGGGTTAGCCGTACGCGTGCCGGTGATCAACGTTTCCCTGGTAGATTTAACATTTACGGCAAGTCGCGATACCAGCAAAGAAGAGATCAACGCCATTGTTGAAAAAGCAGCGGCGAACTCGTCTGTGCTAGCGGTTAATGCACAACCGCTGGTGTCTATTGATTTCAATCATGATGCGCATTCATCTACTTTTGATGCTAATCACACCCGTGTGAATGGCCGCCTGGTGAAAATTATGGCGTGGTACGACAACGAGTGGGGTTTCTCCAACCGTATGTTAGATACCGCCCTTGCCATGCAGAAAACGGCCAAATAACACCTGACTGACCCTTATGGGCAAGTGTCGCCCAGCAGCAACTCTGTTTTGAGTAGCTGCTGGGTTTTGGGTATCCGTCCTAGAATCATTTTTGCCGCCACGCGGCCCTTGCCCGCACTGTCCTGGCGCACGGTCGTTAAACGCGGTGCTCTATATTGCCCTTCAGCAATGCCATCAAAGCCGGTAATTCTTAGCTCCCCCGGTACGTGAATGCCACGCTGTTCGGCCAGCGTCAGCGCGGTAAGTGCAATGCGGTCTGACATGCATAGCAGCAGATCCGGGCGCTGCGTGGCAGGCAGGTCGAGGATTTCTGTGATCACCGGTGAGCACACATCAAACACGTTCTCTTCGATATTCCATAGTGGGATCTGTTCAGCATCAAAGCCATGTTCGGTGAGTGCAGCATGAAATCCGGCCAGGCGCGCACGGCTGATGGTGCTGCTGTCTGGAAGTAGGGTGTGCTGATTGCTTATTCGGCCGTTGCAATACTCTTTTGTCAGACGAAGATTAACCACCGCAGGCCGCTGTGGACGCGTTTTTAACGCGTGCTGGGCAAGGTGGTAGCTCGCGTCTTGGTCATCGATATGCACAGTCGGGCTGCCATCAATGTCGAAATCCACAGACACCAGTGGCCGCTGCGCAGGCAGCTCGCTTAGCAGCTTGTTATTAGGCATCAGGCCGTAAACGATAAAGCCATCGGCAATGTTTGCAGACCCTGGCGGCTGGGAGGCATGACCCCGGCCAGGCAGTAGCAGCATGGTATGACCATGAGCATCAAGTACTTCAGCGACACCGGATAAAAATTCACTGGCGACAGCATCATTGAGGCTGTAGGTCAGGCTTTCGGCAAGAATAACCGCAACAATGCTGGAGCGCCCAGTACGCAGACTACGGGCCTTGGCATCAGGACCGTTATACCCCAGGCGTTTGGCCTCGCTTAAAATACGATCGCGTAGCAGAGGCGAAAGCTGGTCGGGGCGGTTGAAAGCGTTTGATATTGTCGCGGTGGAAACGCCGAGTTCTGTGGCAAGATCCTTGAGAGTCATTCGACGATGGGCAGTCACGGGTTTCCTATCCTGTTTAATTATTTGGGCGTTATTTTACATCGCAGGCTAATGAATTGAATCTGGCGCACAAAAATACGGCCTTGACGTTGTTTCCACTACCGTTGCTATACAGGTAGTAGCATCAAAGGCCGTTGTTCGCTCAGCAACAGCGCAGTCGATAGCGTTCGTTAAGCCGCAGAGCGTGCCTCAGAAAGCATCAACGCCTCACCGCTTTCATCAAATAGATGCACATGCTCAATGTCAGGCACCAGGGATACTTTTTGGCCTTCTTCCCACTTGCTTGGGGCTTCGCTGCGGTGGATAAGCAGTGTATCGCCCTCTTTGGGTTCTAGGTAGACATAGACCTCATTACCCAGGTACTCAACATTGAAAATTTCAAAGCAATTATCGCCCTTGGGTGCCTCTAAACGTAGGTGCTCGGGGCGTATGCCTAAGGTAAGCGAGCTGCCTGTGCGATAGCTATCTGCGGCTTGGGGAAGTGCGACCTCTCCCAAGCCTTTTGCAGTCACCCGGCAACCATCTGTTGAACCGCTGGCAAGCTCCGCGGGCATAAAGTTCATCGTCGGTGAACCGATAAAACCGGCGACAAACTTGGTGGCTGGGCGTTGATAAAGTTCATGTGGGCTGCCTACTTGCTCGATATGGCCGCCTTTTAGCACCACGATTTTATCTGCCAGGGTCATTGCTTCGACTTGGTCGTGGGTCACATAAATCATCGTAGAGCCCAGGCGATTGTGCAGCCTAGCGATCTCGTTGCGCATTTGTACTCGCAGCGACGCATCCAGGTTAGAAAGTGGCTCATCAAAAAGCAGAATGCGAGGTTCCCGAGCCATCGCACGGCCCATTGCAACACGCTGGCGCTGACCGCCCGACAGTGCTTTCGGCTTGCGGTGTAACAGGTCTTCAAGCTGCAAAATTTTAGCGGTACTCATTACCCGTTCATGGACCGTCTCTTTGTCTGTTTTGGCAAGCTTCAAGCCAAAGGCCATGTTGTCATAAACGGTCATGTGCGGGTAAAGAGCATACGACTGGAACACCATGCCCACACCACGTTCACGTGGGGGAAGGTCATTGACCAGCGTGTCACCAATGTTTAAGTCACCGTCGGTGATTGACTCAAGACCCGCGATAAGGCGCAGCAGCGTGGATTTGCCACAGCCGGATGGGCCAACAAAGACGACAAATTCACCATCGCCAATGGTCAGGTCAACGTCTTTAATAATGTGATCGCGACCAAATACTTTGTTGATCTTTTCAAGCGTAACACTTGCCATGGTTAGCTCCTTGTCGGCCTCAATGCTGCATTCCTCGTATCGGGCCGACTATCGTTATTGAATGTTGTTATTGAGTATTGCCATTGATTTGACTAAGCAACGTGCATGAAGGCGGCTTGATAGGCGGGCAGCGTCAGCACATTATCTTGACGTGCCGTAGTGAAGCCGTGTCCTTCTAGGTCACCGATGACGTCTAAGGGGAGTGCTGTTTGCAGCTCATTCCCCGTCAGGTTAAAGACACACAGCACTTTGTCTTGGTCATTTTGACGAATAAAGCCCAGTAACTCCTCGCCAACCTCAATCAGCTGTAAATCACCGTCAAACAGCGCGGAGTGCGCTTGGCGGAAAGCCAGCATCCGGCGCACACCGTTAAGCGTTGAGTCTGGGTCCGTTTGCTGTCGGCTAACCGCCAATGGCAGGTGGCGTTTTTCTACCGGGAGCCATGGCTCAATGGCCGAGAAACCTGCCTGGGTGCCATCGGTCCATGGCATCGGCGTGCGGCACCCGTCTCGGCCTTTAAACTCTGGCCAGAGCACTTTGCCGTAAGGGTCTTGAATGCGCTCGAAGGGCACGTCGGCTTCTGGCAGCCCTAACTCTTCCCCTTGATAAAGGCAGACGCTGCCGCGTAGGGAAAACAGCATGGCGAGCATCACTTTAGGATAAGCAATGGGATCTTCTTCAGCACCCCAGCGTGATGCGCTGCGTTCAACATCATGGTTGGATGTTGCCCAGCAGGGCCAGGCATCGCCCGCTAAGCGCTGAAAGCGCTCAATAACATGACGAATATAGCTGGCGGAGCGTGGCTTATTGAGCAAGTCAAAGGTGTAAGCCATGTGCAGTTTGTCACCGCCTGCGGTGTACTCAGCCATGCGCTCAAGTGGGTTGTCATCGCCTATTTCGCCCACGGTCGTAGTGCCGGGATACTCATCCATCAAGGCGCGTAAGTCTTTTAAGAAATCTACGTTTTCAGGGCGGCTAATATCGTAGACATGGCGCTGCCACGTGTAGGGGTTAGCCTCTGGGGCGCCCAGGGTTTTGGATTCACCTTTGGGCACCGGTGGGTTGTCACGCAGCTCGGTGTCGTGGAAGTAGAAGTTGACGGTATCAAGGCGGAAACCATCAACGCCAAGATCCAGCCAGAAGCGCATGTTGTCCAGCTGTGCCTGACGGGCTTCCGGGTTGTGGAAGTTGACATCCGGCTGGCTGGTCAAAAAGTTGTGTAGATAATACTGCTGGCGGCGTGAATCAAAGGTCCAGGCAGGGCCGCCAAAAATAGATAGCCAGTTATTAGGGGGTGTGCCATCGGGCTTAGGGTCTGCCCATACAAACCAATCGGCTTTGGGGTTGGTACGATTCTGGCGGCTCTCTTTAAACCAAGCGTGCTGTTCAGAGGTATGGCTGATGACTTGATCAATCATCACTTTCAGCCCAAGTGAATGGGCCTTGTCGAGCAACGCCTTGAAATCATCCAGGGTGCCAAACATTGGATCAACGTCACGGTAGTCGCTGACGTCATAGCCGAAATCGAGCATGGGAGACGTAAAGAAAGGCGACAGCCAGACACCGTCAACATTCAAAGAAGCGACGTAATCGAGCTTTTCGGTAATGCCTTTCAAGTCACCAATGCCGTCGCCACGGCTGTCTAGGAAGCTGCGCGGGTAAATTTGATAGATAACGCCGCCGCGCCACCAGGTCAGGTTGTCTTGCATGAATAAATCCTTAATAAAACGTAAATAACACCCACGCTTAGCCTTTAACTGCGCCCGCAGTTAAGCCTGAAACAATGCGACGTTGGAAAATGATGACCAAGATAACCAGGGGCACGGTGACGACGACCGACGCGGCCATGATTGGCCCCCAGGGCAGCTCGTAGGCGCTACCACCTGACAGCAGGGCAATGGCAACAGGCACGGTGCGCTGTGCATCAGTGAGTGTGAAGGTTAAGGCAAACAGAAACTCATTCCACGCAGCAATAAAGGCGAGCAGGCCAGTGGTTGCCATGGCGGGCCACATTAGCGGTAGGAAAACTTTAGTAATCGTAATCCAGGGCGTAGCGCCATCCATAATGGCGGCTTCTTCCAACTCCATGGGCAGTTCTTTCATGAAGGTGGTAAGTACCCAGACGGTGAAGGGCAGCGTGAAAATGGTGTAGCTCAGAATGAGACCAGCGGGATTGTTGTAGAGATTTAGTGCGCGAATCACCTCAAACAAACCTGAGAGCACCGCAACCTGAGGAAACATGGAAACCCCAAGAATGACCAGCATGACGGTCGAGCGACCACGGAAGCGAACTCGGCCCAGCGCATAGGAGGCGGTGATCCCCAGTAGCAGCGCGATGAAAACAACGCTAAATGCTACGACTATTGAGTTAAAAATCGCACGGATAAAGCTCGACTGGCTAAAAATCTGCGCATAGTTATCCAGGTTCCAATTTGAGGGCCAAAGTTCAACCCGGAAAAGCTCGCTGGAAGGTTTAAGTGAGGTAATGACCGCGTAATAAAATGGGAAAACGGCGTATACCATAATCAGCGCAATTAAGGCCCAAAAGCCGACGCGCTTGGCAATTTTGGCTAACTGACGTTGGTTCATCAGTCACCTCCTAGTTGTATTTTGTTACGGCCTAAATAGAGGTAAGCAACGGTGGCCAGGGCAATAATCAAGAACAACAGGGTAGAGGCAGCACTGCCGTAACCAACATCCTGGAACTCAACCAACTGCTGACGCGCATAGACTGACATCGACATCGTGCTGGTCGAGTTAGACGTCAGTACGTAGATCACGTCGAACACTCGCAGGGCATCTAGAAGGCGGAAAATCACCGCCACCATCAAGGCAGGCGTAATCAGCGGCAAGGTAACTTTGAAGAACACACGCACGGGATGAATGCCGTCTACTTCTGCGGCTTCGTAGCAGTCTTTTGGCAACATCTGTAGGGCGGCTAATACCAACAGAGCAACAAACGGAATTGTTTTCCAGACATCAACCATGATGACGGCCCACATTGAGTAAGTCGCGCTAGCCGTCCAGGCGATAGGATTATCGATAATCCCAACCGTCATTAGCAGGTGGTTGATGATGCCGAACTGATCGTTGAGCATCCATGCCCACATTTGCGCGGAAACGATAGTAGGGATTGCCCACGGAATCAGCACTGCCGCGCGAACAATCGTCCGACCTTTAAACTCCGCATTTAGAATCAGCGCCACAATGACACCGAAAATGACTTCTAAAGAGACAGATACCACCGAAAAATAAACCGTATTCCAAACAGATTGCCACCAGACTGGGTCAGCAAGCACCCCGAACCAGCGGCCATTGTCGTAAACCAGATAGTTTTCAAACCCGATTAGATTAGCCGCACCCAGGTCCGACAGTGAGGCATCGGTAAAGCTTAGAAAAAATGTTCGCATTAACGGCCAGCCAGCCACCAATGTTAATGCGATCAGCATGGGAGCCAAGAACAGCCAAGCCGCTTTGACCCGCTGACGGCGTACTTTAGTGCCGCGATGCCGACGCGCTGGCGCTGCGGCTGAGCGCGCCTCCAGGGGCGCGCTGTTGTTAGAAGAGGTCGACATAGGTATCTCCGCGGTTACCAGTTGCGACGCTTCAGGCGGAGTAAATCGCCTTCGAGGTCAGCGACGGCGTCAGCGCCAGTTTTAGTGCCCGAAAGCACATCATGGGAAGTGCTGAAAAAGGCATTGCTAACACGGCCATAGGCATCCCCGGTAGGTGCTGACGGACGGGCGACGGCGTTGGTGAAGGTGTCGTAAAGAGTGCCAAAGAATGGCACGGCTTCCAGTACCTCTTCATCTTGGTAAAGCGCATCGATGGTGGGGTTGTAGGACGCTTGGATAGCACGACGCTTTTGCTCTTCTTCACCGGTTAAGAAAGCGACCAGGTCAGCGGCAAGCTCGGGATGTTCGCTATAGCGGGATACTGCTAAGTTCCAACCGCCTAAGCCGGCTGCACTTCGACCGTCTTCTCCACCTGCGGGCAATTGGGTAACGCCGACGCTGCCACGTACATCGCTATCTTCGCTTTGAGCCAGTGACCAGGCGTATGGCCAGTTGCGCATAAATACGGCATTGCCGCCCTGGAAGACACCACGGGCTTCTTCTTCGGTATAGTTCAGCACGCCTTCCGGAGAGATATCGCCAATCCATGAGGCTGCTAAATTCAGCGCTTCAGCAGCTTTCTCGTTATTGATGGTGACTTCGCCATTCTGATCTACCACGGTGCCGCCACCGAAGCTTGATACCCACTCCAGTGCATTGACGGTAAGTCCTTCATAAGCACGCCCCTGGAAGACAAAACCCTGCATACGATCATTGCCTTCTGCGCGCTCGGCATCTTTGATATCACGCGCGATGTCGGTCAGTTCTTGCCACGTAGTCGGTACGTCATGGCCATGTTTCTCCAGCAAGTCCTCGCGGTAATACAGAACACCTGCGTCGGTAAACCAGGGCATCGCAACTAGGCGGCCATTGATAGTGTTGTTGGTGACAATGGTGTCGAAGTGGCCTGCCGCGGCGTCTTCACCAAGCACTTCGCTTAAATCAAGCAGGTGATTAGCGAGTAGGCCGGGCCAGACAACATCGATCTGCATGACATCAATGTCGCTAGAATTGGCGGATAAAATTTGTTGGTAGAGTGACAAACGTTCAGTAGATGAGTTTGGCGTTGAAACCACATCGACACTGTGGCCGGTCTTCTCTTCCCAGGCGCTCACACCTTCTTGGCAAAGAGTAAGTTCCGCACCAACAGCTCCACAAGAAATGGTTAACTCAGCCGCCTGGGCAGAGCCTGTGGCGCTAGCGAGACTAGCCAAAGCAATGGCAGAAGTGAGTAGTGTCTTTTTCATAGGGCGTTCCTCGGCATTTGTTGTTATGGGTAATGAGTGTTAAAAGCGCTTGTAGTGCCTACTTAAACGATTAAGTAAGGTGCCAGTTAGCCGTCTCCTCGTGACAAGTTCAATAGCGACTTTTGTCTAATGCCATTGCATCACTTTTTTCTAACCTAATGAACAGTTTAGACATTGGTCGATAATTAGTGATTTCTTGTTGGTTTACTACCTCTTAATCGATTAAGTTCTTTCTACCGTTATCTAGCGGGATAAAACGTAGTTGCTTTGCAACATAATCTGCTGGATTCGGTTCGCAGAACAGCGTTTAGCGCCACTCAGTGGGAGAGTCGTTGGGCGTGTTGATGAGCGTGGGCTATCCGTGCAGTAAAGCGACAGACTGATGGCTTTGGCTCGAAGGAAGGTTTAAAGCAAAAGCATCAGAAACTTACGTTTTCAACAAAATCTCAAAAATAAAAGATTTAAAGCCAAGTTTTTAAAGCGATTTTTAAAACGCTTTTCTTAAAGCATAGCTCTTAGGAACACAGCTCCTTGGAATACAGCTCTTAGGAATACAGCTTTTAAGAGCATGGGTTTTAAGGGTGTGGCTTTTAAAAACAAGGGCTTAATAAATTAGGGTTTAAAACAATGCACAAAATGACATTCAAAACACCTCTCGCCATTGCCATCGCCGCTGCCAGTTTTGGGCTGTGTGGCACTGCTAGCGCCGACACAACATTGGAAGAGCGATTTGCTCAGTTAGAAGCAAGAATTGCGGCTGCCGAGCAGCGGGCGGAGGCTGCAGAACGTCGCGCGGAGTTAGCTGAGCAGGGACATGCTGCACCATCGTCAAGTGCGCCCGCCACCAATGCTGATATTGAAGAACGCCTTGCCCGTGTAGAGCGCCAATCCAGCGGTGAAGAGGGATTCTCCTTTAATGTCTATGCGCGTTCCGGCCTGCTAATTGGTGAAGATGGCAAAAGCGCACCAGCTGGTCCTTATCTAACACCCGCGGGTGGCAATGGCGGTGCCGTTGGTCGTTTGGGCAACGAGCCGGATACATACTCTGAAGCCATTCTTAACTACCGCATGCAGTTTGATAACGGTGCAAAAGCCCGTTACACCACGATGTTGGCTGCTGGTACTAATTCCAGTAACGATTGGGTAGGTGACGATACCAACCTAAACGTGCGCCAGGTGTATGCCGAATTTAGTGACTTACCAAGCTTTACCGGCGCGTTTGAAAACGCTTCCATTTGGGCCGGTAAGCGTTTTGACCGCGATAACTTTGATATCCATTGGCTAGATAGCGATGTTGTCTTCCTCGCCGGTACCGGTGGCGGTATATACGACATGCAGCTAGCCGATAACTGGAAGAGTAACCTTTCAGTTTATGGCCGCAGCTTCAGCGACTATCCGATCGTCAACCGTGAAAATCCCGGTTTAGATGGAGAAAATAGCGATACGGATAACCTCGTGCTGACCTCTAATAATTACTTCGGTAACTGGCAGGTCATGGTCAACGGCATGTCTGCTGCTGATAACGATGAGCGTGATATTGGCGTGGGCCAAACCGCGGCTGATACCGGCTGGCATACCATGGTGGCTTACCACGGCGACAGTTTCTTCGGCATGGGCGAAGGTAACTTTAAGGCCGCTGTACTGCACGGCCAAGGCTTAGGGGCCGAAGTTAAAGGGTTGGGTAGCAACGGCGACCTGACGGATGATGCGACCGCAACGCGGCTGGCGCTATACGGAACGACCTATATTGCACCGACGTGGCGTATTGCACCGTCGATACTGGCTGAAACCAGTGAAGATCGTTTCGCTAACGGTGACAGCTATGATTGGGCTACGCTAAACGTGCGTCTGGCCAATGAAATCAATCAGAATTTCGAAATGCAGTACGAAGCTAGCTATCAGTGGATGGATTTAGATCCACAGGGTTACAGTGACCGTAACGCGGTTGATGGTGACTATATGAAGTTCACTATCGCACCGACTTTCAAGCCGGAAGTCGGTGGTTTCTGGAAGCGTCCTGAGATCCGTTTATTCACGACTTACAGCGACTGGGACGAGAGCCTTAATAGCTACGGTGCCAGCTCTCTAGGTAGCGATGGATTTACTGGCGGTGAATTTACCTTTGGCATACAAAGCGAGGTATGGTTCTAAGAAGAGGTTCTAAGCGTAAGCCGCTGCTCGCTAGCGAAAACTGTTTCTCCAATGCTGATTGCCCGCGACGTGTCGCGGGCTTTTTGTTAGGTAAAAGCACTGATATCGGGAGGCGCTGATGTCGTTACTCCAAGAAAAGCTAAAGGCTCCGCCGCTGCCGCTTAGTGTGGTGGCCCGGCCACGTCTAAATGATCATTTCGCCTTAAACGAGCGTACCCGCCTGCTAGTGCTGGCAGCGCCCTCGGGTTATGGCAAAACGACACTGTTGGCCGAACGGTTACCCGCGCTGGAGCAGGAGGCCGCTTGGTTACGATTGGATCAGCGTGATAACCAGCCAGCTCGCTTTCTAACCTACTGGCGGGCAGCGTTGAACAAACTGTTCGATGACACCTATGTGCTTTCGCCCATGGCTGACAATGCTGACTGCATCGAGCAGCTTGAACGCTGGTTGGGAGAGTTACCCGAACAACGTTCCCCGTGTCGTTTCGTCGTCGATGAATTTGAACACGTGACCCATCCCGATATTTTGGCGGGTGTCGCTCACTGGCTGCGTCATCAGCCGCCTTGGTTGACCTTGACACTGGCGAGCCGCTCGCGACCCGCGCTTGGTTTGGCGAGTTTGCGATTGAGAGGGGAGCTTGAAGAGATCGACCTTCATGGATTGGCCTTTGACAGCGAAGAAGCACACACCTTGTGTGCCGAACAGCTAAGTTTTCCGCCCACCCGAGTAAGCCTTGAACGTGCGTTGCGTAGAAGCGGTGGCTGGATTGTAGCGCTTAACTGGCTGGTTGAGCGAACCACCACGCGTGCGGGATTTGATGCGCTGGTAGAGCGTTTAGGCGGTGCGCATCCTGATTTTGTCGCTTGGTTTGATGAACTGCTCGCTGCCGCGCTTCCTGCTGAAGAGCGCGAGCTGATGCTTCAGTTGGGAGTATTAGAACGCTTTTCGCCCGAGCTAATGGCGCGCCTTTTGGAAGGGGAGCGATTAACTCAGCGCTTGGAAGCGTTTGAGCAAGCTGGGCTATTCATTGAACGCCCCGACCCGCATAGCCAGTGGTTTCGCTTTCAGCGACTGTTTGGCGAGTATCTTCGCCACCGCCGCCACGAGCTTGATTTAGCCACCCAGCGAAGGCTACACCAGCGTGCAAGCCAGGCGTGGTTAGCGCTAAATGATCCGGTCATGGCGCTGCGCCAGGCAATCTTAGCCGAGGAGCAAGAGGACGTTGCCAGCTTATTGACCGCGCAGGGCCCTGCATTACTAGCCAGTGGAGCTTATGCGTTATTAGCGCAAGGTTTTGCGCTGTTGGGCGAACCGCGACTTTCAAAACGTCCGGAGCATACGCTGCTCTATGGCTGGGTATCCCATGGGCAATTTCAGTTTGATATCACGGCACGAGTGATCGGATGGATAGAGGCGCAGCTGGATGAGCCCGAATGGCAGGCATTGAGTGCTGAATTTGCCACATTGCGTGCCCAATTGGCGATTAACCATGGTGATGCTGAGCGTGCAGCGCCACTGGCTGAGCAAGCGCTCGCGGCGCCTGCTCGCTATCTGGCGTCAACACCGCTAACCGCCACCGCTATTCTTAGTGAAGCACGCTTTGTTCTGGGTTATCTGGAAGAGTCGCTTCAGCGCGTTAGAGAAGTAGAGCGCCAAGCTCGTCAGCGTAACGATCATCAACTGCTGCTGTGGTCATACTGTCATCAGTCTGAAACCCTGGTGGCTCAGGGACGCTTGCAGGCCGCCTACGATATTCAAGAGCGCGCCTTTGCTCATCTAGAACGCGCCGAACTTGAACATTTGCCGGTCGCGGAGTTTTTGTACCGCATTCGCAGCCAGGTGCTTTGGGAGTGGCATCGCTTAGACGAAGCCGAGCAGGCAGCGTTGAAAGGTATTGCGGTGTTAGACAATCAAGGCGAGCGCTGGACACTTCAGTGCCATATTCAGCTCGCTAAAGTCGCCCAGAGCCGGGGAGACCAAGCGCAGTGTGCCGACCACATTCGTAGGCTGCGTAAAATTCTCTCAGAAGGGGATTACCACATTGATTGGGTAGCCAATGCCCATGCAACGCTGTTGGCGTGGTGGCAGTCGACACACGATATGGATGCGGTCGAGCGTTGGCGCCAAGAAGCGCCAGAACCACTTACCGAGCATGCCACCAATCACTTTTCCCAGTGCAACGTGCGTAACCATGCCCGTGCATTAACACTATTGGGGCGCTATGAAGAGGCCCGCGAACTGCTGGATGCCCTTGAAGAGCACACCCAGCGGCTGGGATTAGTGACTGATGCGAATCGCAACCAGCTGTGCTTAGCGGCGGTGGCTTGGCATCAGGGGAAAACCACTCAGGCAAGTAACCATATACAGCAGGCACTCCGTTTAGCTTCCCGCACCGCATTGGTAGGCAGCTTTTTACGGATAGGCAAACCACTTGGGGAGCTGCTGTCGACGTTATTAGCAAGTAACAGCTTAGCCCCCCTTGAACAGGCTCGCGCGGAGCGGTTGTTGACCTTAGCTGGCCGCCAAAAAGATTTTGGCAGCGCCCGGCGCTTGATGCTGGACGAGACAGTCATTGCCAACATTGTGGCACGGCCCGATGTGCCTGAACTTATCCGTACGTCGCCACTCACTCGCCGAGAGTGGCAAATCTTGGGGCTGATTCATGCTGGGCTCTCTAATGAGCAGATCGCTGAACAGCTATCGGTGGCGCCCACCACCATCAAAACGCATATCCGCAGCCTTTATCAAAAACAGAATATTCGGCGGCGGGATGAAGCTATTGCGCTGGCGGGGCAATTATTGGCGCATATTCAAGGAGAATAAGAGGCGAGTAAACAGTGCTTAAGGGCGGCGGTAGCGGCTACTCCTAACACCTACTCCTAACACCTACTCCTAATACCTACGCCCACCGCTACCTCTAGGGGAGGATTTTATCTTTCGATCAACGCTGCATCATGCCAATCAACAGGAAATGATAAGGACAATATAATGATGCAGGCATCTTCTACTTCCCACTACGTTGGCAGCCAAGGCGCTGACTGGTGGCGCGGCGCAGTGATTTACCAAATTTACCCGCGCAGCTTTATGGATAGCGACGGCAAGGGCGGCCAGAGCGATGGGATTGGTGACTTAAAAGGGCTGATCGATAAGCTGGATTACATTGCCTCGCTAAACGTCGATGCCATTTGGCTGTCGCCGTTTTTCACCTCGCCCATGAAAGACTTCGGCTACGATATTAGCGATTACCGTGGTGTTGACCCGATGTTTGGCACCCTGGAAGACTTTGAGCGCCTGGTTGAAGCTGCCCATGCCAGAGGGCTGAAGGTGACGATTGATCAGGTAATGTCACATACCTCTGACCAGCACGCCTGGTTTGAAGAGAGCCGCAAAAGTCGTGATAACCCGAAAGCAGACTGGTATGTCTGGGCCGATCCCAAACCTGATGGTGCGCCACCGACCAACTGGCAGTCGGTGTTTGGTGGTAGCGCCTGGCAGTGGGATACGCGCCGTTGCCAGTACTATCTGCATAACTTCCTGGCCAGTCAGCCGGATCTCAATTTCCGCACTCCCGCCGTGGTGGATGCCATTCTGGAAGAAGCGCGCTTTTGGCTGGAGCGGGGCGTCGATGGCTTCCGTCTTGATGCTGTGAATTTCTGCACCCACGGCGAGCTCAAGGATAATCCTCCGCGCGCAGCAGTAACCGAAAGCTTTTTAGGTGTTCGCCCGGACAACCCTTATGGCTACCAGCTGCATCAGCATGATAAAACCCAGCCGGAAAACGTGGTGTTTTTAGAACGCCTGCGCGGCCTGCTCGATGAGTACCCTGGCTCGACGAGCGTGGGAGAAGTTGGTGACGATGACGCCCTGGGCGTGATGGCGGAATACTCCCAAGGCGGCAATCGCCTGCACATGTGCTACTCCTTTAACCTGCTGACCGACAAAGCCGATCCTGGTTATTTGCATAAAACGCTCACCGAAATGGAAGCTCGGATTGGCGATGGTTGGCCCTGTTGGGCACTAGGAAATCACGATGTCACCCGCCTTGCCACCCGCTGGCAGGCTGAAGGACAGCTGGATAAGCTACGGCTTTATATGGTGTTTTTGCTTACCCAGCGGGGCAGTGTGTGCCTTTACCAAGGTGAAGAACTTGGTTTGCCAGAAGCCGAACTGACGTTTGAGCAGTTGGTTGACCCGGCGGGCATCACCTTTTGGCCTGCCTATAAAGGTCGCGATGGTTGCCGAACGCCACACCCTTGGCAAGCCGATGCGCGACACGCTGGCTTTAGCGATGTCACGCCCTGGCTGCCAGTGCCCGATTCGCACGCCAGTCTCGCCGTTGATCAGCAAGATAACGATGCCGGTTCGTTGCTCAATGCCTACCGTGATTTTTTAGCGTTTCGCCGCACCCAGCCTGCGCTAGTAAAAGGCCAGGTGCGCTATCACGCCGTGCATGATGAGGTGCTCTGTTTAGAGCGTACCTATCAACACTCACGTCTGCTGATTGCACTGAATTTTAGCGACCAAACCGTCACTCGCACGGCGCCTAAAAGCGCTGAATCTCTCAAGGGTTCGCCTGCTTGGCTAAACGGCGAGTGGCAGGATGGGCAACTTCGGCTGCCACCTTACGGCGTGGCGATTGCCTGCTGCCCACAGTCCGAGGAGGATGCACCATGGGACGTTTAACGCTTAGCGGTATTGGTAAATCCTTTGACGGTGTGGAAATCTCTCGGGATATCGATCTTACGATCGAAGATGGCGAGTTCGTGGTCTTCGTTGGCCCCTCTGGCTGCGGAAAATCCACCTTGCTACGTATGATCGCAGGCCTGGAAGACATCACCGAAGGCGATATGCAGCTTGATGGTCAGCGGATCAATGAGATTCCGCCCCAGGAGCGGGATATCGGCATGGTGTTCCAATCTTATGCGCTGTACCCGCACATGAGCGTGGCGGAAAACATGGCCTTTGGCTTAAAGTTGGCGCGCACTGATAAAGCCGAGATTCGTCGTCGCGTTCAGCATGCCGCTGACATGTTGCACTTGACTGAACTGCTGGAACGCAAACCTAAAGATCTTTCCGGTGGCCAGCGTCAGCGGGTAGCGATTGGCCGTACCTTGGTAAAAGAGCCCGCGGTTTTTTTGTTCGATGAGCCGCTTTCTAACCTGGATGCCGCGCTGCGGGTGGATATGCGGGTGCAAATTGCGGCGCTGCATAAGCGCCTGAACGCCACCATGATCTACGTGACCCACGATCAAGTGGAGGCGATGACGCTGGCTGACCGTATTGTGCTGCTTTCCCGTGGCCGTATCGCCCAGGTCGGCGCGCCGCTTTCGCTCTATCACTTCCCTAAAACCCTTGAAGTGGCCGAGTTCATCGGCTCGCCGCGGATTAATACCTTTCCCGTCACGGTGGTAGACCCAGGTGAACGTCAAACAGTCGTGCGTCTGCATAGCGGTGACACGCTGGCAGTGGCGGTCAATGGCAAGCATCTTCAGGCAGGGGATAGCGCAACGCTTGGGCTGCGGGCAGAAGATTTTGTCGCAGCCGAACAGGCAGAAGCCACACTGAGTGCGACCTTAATGGTGGCGGAAAAGCTGGGTTACGAAACGTTGGCGCATTGGCAGGTAGCAGGTATTAGCGTTCCGCTCACCCAGCGTTTAGATGGTTTGACCCATCTGGAAGAGGGCCAAACGGTGCGTTTGGGGCTTGCAGGCCAGCATTGCCACCTGTTTGATCACAGTGGCAATGCCTGCCCCCGGCAGGTTGCAGTAGATGGCGTTAGCCAATAATTAATCAGCTGATTTATATACATAAAAAGCGCCTCAAATTTTTTAGGCGCTTTTTTCTTAATTATTTTCTATAAAGAGTGCATCCAAAACGTCTTCTCGTGTGTATCCCCTATACAGCCACACTTTGTAGTGGTTGATACAAAACCCAAGGAGACTGAAATGACTATCCAACCTCTTACGCGTGCAGCACTCGCCGCTACCTTGATTGCATCCTTCAGTCACGTTGCGCTGGCCGATATGACGCCTGCCGACGTTCAAGTGCCCGATGGCAATACCGTCGCTCTGGAAACAGTGGGTGTGGGTGCGATTACCTACATGTGCGAAGCTAAAGGTGACGGTACTATGGGCTGGGTATTCAAAGGCCCCCACGCTGCGCTGAACGACAGTAATGGTGCTCAAGTTGGCAGCTACTATGGCCCGCCTGCTACTTGGGAAGCGTTGGATGGCTCCAAAGTTACCGGCACTCAGTTGGCAACTGCCGCGAATGGTGATGGCAATATCCCGTTGCAGCTCGTTGAAGCCAATCCTGCGGAAGGTGAGGGCGCAATGACTGGCGTTAGCTACATTCAACGCCTGAACACTCAAGGTGGTGTCGCACCCGATGTGGCTTGCGATGATGGCCATGACGGTGCCACTGCAGTCGTCACCTATCAAGCAGATTATATTTTCTGGACAGCTAACTAAGTCCTTTTATTGCTTAGTGGTAAGTAGCACTTTTGCTAAGCAATGTTTTTCTCAAGAAACACATCTAAGTAAGGCTAGAGGCTCGTCTCGCGAGTCTCTAGCCGCTATGCTAGCCAAAAGAGCGGCGATAACAGTAGTGGCGACTGTATCGGCGCGTCACCAGGGAGCTAGCAAGTGTCTGATATAGGCGTGTCTACGATAGCTAACGACTTCGATTATGCTGATGCACTTGCCCGCTGCGCGCGTGGTGAGCAAGCGGCACTACATCAGCTTTATCGTCAAGAGGGTGCCAAACTGCTTGGCGTTGTCATGCGCATTGTGAAAGACCGCGGCATGGCTGAGGACATTGTCCACGATGCTTGCCTGAACATCTGGCAGCGAGCCGATAGTTTCGACCCCGAACGGGGCTCTGCCCGTACCTGGATATTCAGTATTGCCCGCCACTTAGCATTAAACGCTATTCGCCAGCGCGACCGAGAAATCAGGGTGGATATCAACGACCCAGGCGAGCTAGCCGATGATGACACCTACCAACAGTCATTATCGACAACGGCGGAAGCCTTTGACTGGCAGACTGGCCAACAGATGGATGAGTGCTTGCAGCAATTGGAAACCGAGCGCCGCAACTGTGTGCTACATGCCTACGTGGATGGGTTAAGTCATGCCGAGATTTCTGCACACACTGGCGCGCCGCTAGGCACTGTTAAAGCCTGGATTAAGCGAAGTTTGCTTCGCCTGCGGGAGTGTATGTCATGACGCGTTCAAACGAAAATGATGACCTTTATGCACTTGCAGGGGAGTACGTGCTAGGTTCGTTACCCATCGCTGAGCGAGAAGCCTTTGAGGCACGCTTGGCCAACGATCCAGAATTACAAACCATCGTGGCTGACTGGGAAGAGAAGTTTTTCCCCTACACCGCGATCGTTGATCCTGTTACCCCATCAGATTATTTGTGGCCGCGCATAGAGCGCAGCATGCACGTCGCATCGAAAAGATCAGCGCGTGTTCCAAGGGTGGCACCAACGCCACGCCGCTTGGTGCACAGCCTACCATTTTGGCGCACCGCTACCGGCCTTGGTTTGGCTGCCGCGGTGACCATGGGCGTGATATTGACCAATGTCTCCACTGCACCAACAACGCCGGAATATATGGTGGTGCTGTTAGCGCCGCAAACTCAATCAGCCGGGTGGGTCGTACAGGCCGCCAACCGCCAGGAAATTCAACTGATCCCGTTAGGCGCTTTTGAAGTGCCCGAAGGCAAAGCACTGGAGTTCTGGACCAAGGCGGATGATTGGCAAGCGCCGGTTTCACTTGGTCTAGTAGAACCAGGGCAACCGCTGCGCCTGCGTTTAGACCAGTTACCGCCGCTTGAAAATAACCAGCTCTTTGAACTCACGCTAGAAGAGGACACCGGTTCGCCCACTGGTTTACCAACTGGCCCGATAGAGTTTATTGGCCGCGCGGTGGAGATTTAACGCATAGCATTATGAACGATGCTAACGACATCACAGGCGAGTTCCGGGTGGCTTAAAAGAACGTTAATCCCACTTGGAACAGCCGCTCCACGTCACGAATGCGCCGCTTATCAATCACGAACAGAATGACGTGGTCGCCGCTCTCTACCATCACATCCCCATGGCCAATCATGACCTCTTTGCCTCGCACAATGGCACCAATGGTGGTGCCTTCAGGCAGATTGATCTCAGCAATGGTCCGGCCCACCACTTTGGACGACTGCTTGTCACCGTGGGCGATCGCCTCGATGGCTTCCGCAGCGCCACGGCGCAGTGAGTGTACATTGACAATATCGCCGCGGCGGACGTGAGTAAGCAGGCTACCGATGGTTGCTTGCTGGGGTGAAATGGCGATATCGATTTCGCCCCCCTGAACCAAGTCCACGTAGGCAGCGTTGTTAATCAGCGTCAGTACCTTCTTGGCGCCCAAGCGTTTGGCCAGCAGCGACGACATAATATTGACCTCGTCGTCGTTGGTCAGAGCACAAAAGATATCGCAGTCTTCGATGTTCTCTTCTTCCAGCAGCCGCTTGCTGGTGGCGCTGCCGTGTAGCACCACCGTTCGGTCAAGCCGCTCGGAAAGCGCAGTACAGCGCTCTAAACTGTGCTCGATAATCTTGACCTGATGGCTGTGCTCCAGGTGTTCGGCTAAACGTTCACCGATATTGCCCCCACCGGCAATCACCACCCGCCGGAAATCCCGTTCAACGCGGCGTAGTTCGCTCATTACCGCGCGAATATCACGCCGTGCCGCCAGGAAAAACACCTCGTCGTCGGCTTCAATCACCGTATCGCCACGGGGAATAATCGGCCGATTGCGGCGATAAATTGCCGCCACGCGTGTTTCCACATTGGGCATGTGCTTGGCTAAAAAGGCTAAATCCTGTCCCACCAACGGGCCACCATAGAACGCCTTGACCGCCACCAGCTGCACCAAACCACCGGCAAACTCCAACACCTGCAACGCACCGGGGTGCTCAATCAGGCGGCGAACATGATCCGTGACCACTTGTTCAGGGCTGATCAGTACATCAATAGGGATCGCTTCGTGGGCAAACAGCCCCTTACGGGTGAGGTAGGCGGTTGAGCGTACGCGGGCAATTTTGGTAGGCGTGCGAAACAGCGTATGGGCGACTTGGCAGGCGATCATGTTGATTTCATCGGTGTTGGTCACCGCAATCAACATATCGGCGTCTTCACAGCCCGCCTGACGCAGCACAATGGGATATGACGCCGAGCCCGTCACGGTGCGGATATCCAGTTTGGTGTGCAGTTCGCGCAGTTTTGCGCCGTCGGTATCGACAACGGTGATGTCATTCTCTTCGCGGGCAAGGTGCTCCGCCAGGGTGGCACCAACTTGGCCGGCACCCAAAATAATAATCTTCATCGGTGGTTAGATCACTCTGGCGACATGTCACTGAAGATAGTCACCTATCTATAGGGAAGCTGTCGAGTGCAGCAATGGCAGGCAGCTCTCTTAATGGGCCAAAAGTTGTTTTTTTTACATCTTTTTGACGGCTAACGCCTTAAACGCCATCGATTTTTTACGCAGGCAATCTCTAAGCTCTGGGGGCCAATCAAAGGAGGCACATCGATGAATATTGCACTGTTGATAATCGCCACCGGCACAGCAGCGTACTTGTTTTACGCGCTATTTTGCCCCGAGCGTTTTTAGGAGATTGCCATGAACGACATGATCGCCATTTATGCCATCGTGGCATTACTTGGTGTGCCATTAGGGATATACATTGCCCGCGCGCTAAGTACTCAGCCCAGTCGAATCGACACGCTATTCAGAGTGATAGAAACGCCTATCTACCGATTAGCAGGCGTTAATAGTCAAAGCGTAATGACGTGGCAAGTCTATGCGCTAGCTATTCTGAAACTGCATGTAGGCTTGATACTGCTGGCATGGCTGGTGTTTATGTGTCAGGGCTTATTGCCCCTGAATCCTGACGGCATACCTGGTATGAAGTGGGATACAGCGCTGCATACGGCGGTATCGTTTGCCACCAACACTAACCAGCAGCACTACTCGGGCCAGGCGCAGCTTTCCCACCTAAGCCAAACCTTTGCCATTGTAACGCTGCAGTTTTTAACCCCCGCTACGGGGCTCGCTGTGCTAGTCGCCATAGCGCGTACTTTGCTAGTGGCTCGGCCTGCGGGAACGGTAAAAGGGGTTGGCAATTACTATCATGATATGACCCGCACGTTAGTGCGCGTTATGTTGCCGCTGGCAGCAGTGGTGGCGCTGTTACTGACCTCGCAAGGAGTACCTTCTAGCTACCAAGCGGCGCATCAGGTGGAAATGCTGGATTCGCAAGTGGAAGAGGTGCAGTCGATTCCCTTAGGGCCGGTTGCATCAATGGTTGCGATCAAACAGCTAGGCACCAATGGTGGTGGCTGGTATGGACCAAACTCTAGCGTTCCGCTCGAAAATCCAACGCCGTTGGCCAACGTGATTGAAACCGCTTCGCTGACGATTATTCCCTTCGCATTACTGATTGCCATCGCACTTATTATTGGCCGACGCCGATTAATGATGGGTATTGGTGCTGTGATGCTGACGTTTTCGCTGATTTCCACCTCGGTTGTGGTTTCTTCGGAACGTATGCCGAATGCTGCGCTTGTCGAGCTTTCCCAGCCCGGCGCTAATCTGGAAGGCAAAGAACTGCGTTTTGGTACCGATCTTTCCGCTTTGTGGGGCAGTTGGACGACACAAACATCGAACGGCTCAGTTAACGCCATGCACGACAGCTTCAACCCCATGGGCGGCATGATGGTGTTGATGGATATGTTTGTGAACGTCACCTTTGGTGGCATCGGTGTTGGGCTTATCGGTTTCTTTCTCTATCTGATGTTGGCGGCTTTCGTTGGCTCATTGATGGTTGGTAGAGCGCCTGAGCTGTTTGGCAAACCGCTAGAAACCCGTGAAATGCGCTGGATCTCTCTAGCGATCCTGGTACAGCCGTTAGTCATTCTTGGTCTCTCCGCGCTTACCGTAGCGATGCCTAACGCTGCTGGAACCTCAAATCCTGGTTTTCACGGCCTAACCCAAGTGCTTTACGAATTTGCCTCTGCATTTGCCAATAACGGCTCTGGTTTTGAAGGGCTTGGCGATGATACGCCGTGGTGGAACCTTGCCTGTGTTATCACCCTGATGGTCGGTCGATTCTTGCCCATGCTGGTGCCATTAGCGGTGGCCGGATGGCTGGCAGCGAAGCGCACTGCACCCGCGGGACGCGGCACCTTGCCGATGGATAGCCCGGCATTTATGGGATTGACCGCCGGTGTGATTGTGATTGTTAACCTGCTGGGCTTCTTACCGGCGTTAGTGCTTGGCCCGATTGCTGAAGCCGTGACGCAAGGCTTCTAGGAGAAACGAGATGTCACATACTGAGCTTGCTAAACAGCCGCGTCGTCCGCTACCCATTGGCCAGGTCGTCGCTGGGGCTGTGAAAGGACTTGCGCCTCAACAACTTGCGCGAAACCCCGTGATGGCCGTGGTCGCCATTGGTACCGTAGTGTGCTTTGGGCTGACGCCCATTGCTTTCGCCCAGGGAGAAAATGGCGGTTTTGCGTTGGCTATCGCGTTGTTGTTACTGGCCACCGTTCTGTTCGCCACGGGTGCCGAGTCGCTGGCAGAGTCACGTGGTAAAGCCCATGCTGGGGCGCTGCGTAAAACCAAGGGAGAGTTGAAGGCAGTTAAGCTGAACGCTGATGGTACGACGAGTAATGTTACGGCCGACTCTCTCCGCAAAGGCGATCGTGTGAAGGTTGTCGCGGGGGAGCTGATTCCCGCCGATGGCGATATCGTTGAAGGGGCTGCCTCGATCAATGAGTCGGCTGTCACCGGTGAATCTGCGCCCGTACTGCGTGAAGCGGGCACTGATAACAGCGGTGTCAGTGCCGGGACCAAAGTGCTGTCAGATCATCTGATTATTGAAGTTAGCGCTAACCCTGGCGAATCGTTGTTAGATCGCATGATTGCCTTGGTTGAAGGCGCCAACCGTCAGAAGACACCTTCCGAGCTGGCGCTATCGGTACTCTTGGCAATGCTAACGCTGGTGTTTTTGATCGTGGTCGTCACGTTGGTACCCATGGCGGCTTTCGTGGGCGTTGAAACCTCCACGGTTATGCTCGTGGCATTGCTGGTCTGTTTAATTCCGACCACTATTGGTGGCCTCTTGCCTGCTATCGGTATTGCGGGTATGGAGCGCGCTATGCGGGCTAACCTGGTGGCTAAATCAGGTAAAGCCGTCGAGATTGCTGGCAGCATCGACACCTTGCTGCTGGATAAAACCGGCACGATAACGCTTGGCGATCGCCGTGCGACGGAGTTTGCTCCTTGCCAACAGATTCCGCGTCAGCGAGTCCGTGACGTGGCGTTTTTAACGTCCCTGGAAGACCCTACGCCAGAAGGGCGTTCAATTGTGGAGCTAGCCACTGAGCAGGGCGTCGATGTCCAGCTTAGACAAGAAGCCGATGGTGCAACCTTTGAAGCGTTCAGTGCTGAAACACGCCTGTCAGGCGTTGATCTGTCCAGCGGTAAAAAGCTGCGTAAGGGAGCACCGAATGCGATTGCGGAATGGGTAAAAGCCCAGGGCGGTGATATACCCAGCGATTACGAACAGGTCATTGCGCGTATTTCACGGGATGGCGCAACCCCCATTGCGTTGGCTGAAGGCAGTCAGATTTTGGGCGTGGTGGCGCTGTCTGATGTGATTAAAAGCGGTATCGCGGAGAAGTTTGCTGAACTGCGTGCCATGGGTATCAAAACCGTAATGATTACGGGTGACAACCCGATTACGGCGTCGGCTATTGCCGCGACGGCAGGCGTGGACGACTACATTGCCGAAGCCACGCCAGAGCGCAAGCTAGCGTTGATTCGCGAAGAGCAGGCCAGTGGTCGCTTGGTTGCCATGGTGGGTGACGGTACTAACGATGCTCCCGCTCTTGCTCAAGCGGATCTAGGGTTGGCAATGAACTCAGGCACCCAGGCAGCCCGTGAAGCGGCCAATATGGTGGATCTGGACTCTGATCCTGGCAAGCTGATTAGTGCGGTGGAAATTGGCAAGCAGTTGCTGGTTACCCGAGGCGCGCTGACGACGTTTTCGCTGGCGAATGATGTGGCTAAATACTTTGTTATTTTGCCAGCGCTGTTTGCCGCCAGTTTCCCTGCGCTTGGCGTGCTCGATGTTATGAATTTGCACTCTCCGACCACGGCGGTGCTTGCAGCCGTGCTATTTAACGCATTAATCATTCCGGCATTGATTCCCTTTGCCTTGCGCGGTGTGTCTGTGAAAGCGGCATCGGCGACGGAGTTGTTACGTCGAAATCTGCTGATTTATGGCCTGGGTGGGCTGCTACTGCCATTCCCCGCCATCAAGCTTCTCGACATGCTGATTGCGTTATTTATCTAGGAGAAACGTGATGAATGTAGATATGAAACGCCAGATCGCAGTGAATGACGATGTGCTGCAGGCAAAGGCCTCCTGGGGCAATGCACTTCGCTTTATGGTGGTAATGGCCGTTCTTCTAGGGCTGATTTATCCGCTGGTTACCACAACACTGGGTGGCTGGTTATTCCCCGAACAGGCGCAAGGCAGTTTGGTTCGAGATGCCTCTGGTCGGGTGGTCGGGTCAAGCCTGGTATCTCAGACGTTTGTCAGCGATGAGTACTTTATTGGTCGTCCATCAGCGGCGGGCAATGACGCAGGTGGCGTCTCAGGTTCTAATCTGGCGCCGAGTAATGTATCGCTGCGCGAGCGTGCCCAGGCAGATGCAAATGCCATTGCTCAACGTGAAAACGTAAGTGTCGATCAAATCCCTGTTGATCTGATTACCGCGTCTGGCTCCGGTATCGACCCGCATATCTCCCCCGAGGCGGCTGAGCTACAGGTTGCCAGAGTAGCGCAAGCACGTGGCATCGACGAAGCTACTGTGACGGCGCTAATTGATCAAGCACTTGAAAACACAGGCTGGCTGGGCTCGCCGGTGGTGAATGTGTTGCGGCTGAATGTCAGTTTGGATGATCGTTTTCCAGTATCATCAACCACCGCAGCGCCATTAACCTCAGCACCCGTCACCCCGATGGCTTCAGACACCATGGAGTAAACCAATGTATTCAGCGGATCAGCGACCCGATCCCAATACATTGCTAAAAGCCGCGCGCCGAGAGGCGCGCGGCTGTTTGCGTGTATTTCTGGGAGCCGCACCCGGTGTCGGTAAAACATACACCATGCTTCGCACCGCCCGTGAACGGGCAGAGGAAGGTGAAGATATTGTCATTGGCGTGGTGGAATCGCACGGTCGCGCTGATACCGAAGCCTTGTGTGATGGGATGGCACGGCTTCCGCTAGCGCCTTTAAAGCACCATGGCCGAACCTTCTATGAGTTTGATATTGATGCCGCCCTGGAGCGGCGTCCCAGTATTTTGCTGGTGGACGAACTTGCCCACCGTAATATCCCCGGCAGTCGGCACCCGCGTCGTTACCAGGATATTGAAGAGCTGCTGGATGCAGGTATTGACGTGTGGACAACCGTTAACGTCCAGCATCTCGAAAGTTTGAATGATGATGTCGCGCGGATTACTGGGGTTCGCATGCGCGAAACGGTGCCTGATGCGCTGTTAGAGCGCGCCCGAGACGTATCGCTTGTTGACTTAACGCCCGACGAGCTCCTTGAGCGCTTAAGGCGTGGCAAAGTCTATATACCCGAACAAGCCCGTGCTGCCATGGAAGGTTACTTTAATGAATCCAATCTCAACGCGCTGCGTGAGCTGGCAATTCAAACCATGGCCGAGCGGGTGGATGCGGATGTTAAAGTGGCAATGGATGCGGGTGGTAGGGCAGGCCCCTGGCCGGTAAGACCGCACCTGTTGTTGGTGATTAATGGCAGTGAAGACGACGTATCGCTGGTTCGCGCGGCTCATCGGATGGCAGAGCGGCGCTTGGCGGTCTGGCGAGCGGTCTATGTTGATAAAGGAATTGCCTCCCCAGAGCAGCAACTGGCCATTGAACAAGTTTTCAGCCTGGTTACTCGGCTGGGTGGCGATTCAATACGTTTACAAGGGCATAGTCAGCTAAGCGAAGTTCTCAACTATGCACGTTCAATTAATGCGACCACCATTGTAGTCGGCCGCGAAGCGAAGCGTCGCTGGTGGAAGTGGTCACGGCCACTGGCCCAACGTTTGATGGCGCATGCCGAGGCGTTCGATATTGTTATAGTGGCACAAGGGGCCTTAAAACAACGTGCCAATAAATGGCGGCATGGCTGGAAACTGCATCCTCCCCAATTACTGGCCACTAGCTTGGCGGTAATGGCATCCCTAGGGGGGGCTGTCATGCTAGAGCCCTGGCTTGAGCTGGCCAACTTACCCTTAGTGTTTTTAGTGGCCGTACTGTTTAGTGCCGTATGGGCGGGTACCGCTATGGCGATGTTCAGTGCCATCGCGAGCTTTTTAGCATTCAACTTCTTCTTTACCGAGCCGCGTCTAACCTTTGCCATGGTGGAGCGTGGTCAACTGCTGACCGCAGTGTTCTTCTTGCTCGTCGCCGTGGTGGTTGGGCAGCTTGCGGGTAGGGGACGGCGGCGTTTAATTGCACTGCGCGCTAGCCGCGATCAGACCCAGCTTTTGTTGCGTTATGCCGAACAGCTATCAACCGCGACAGACAGCGCCAGTGCAGCAAAAATTGGCGTTGATACATTGGTGCAGTGCTTTGCGGTGCCCACGGTATTTATTGAAAGCGCCGAAAGCGCGAATGAAGTGCGAGTTGTGCAGGCGCTGCCGGATTCGGTGTGCTTAGACATGGCCGCTAAGCAAGCGGCGGTATGGAGTTGGCAGCATCAAAAGCCCAGTGGCCAGGGTACAGACACCCTGAGTCAACAGGCTTGGCGCTTAATACCCCTGACAGTGCAGGGCGAAAAAGTAGGGATGCTGGCGCTTAAACTGTCGGAAAGCCTAAAAGCGCTCACCTTCGAACGAGAGTCGTTAATGGATACGCTGGTGCGTCAGCTTAGTATGGCGCTAGAGCGTACCCGGCTAGTGGCAGAGCTGAATACAACCCGTGTCTCCGAAGAGAACGAACGCCTGCGCTCTGCGTTACTCTCATCGGTGTCTCATGACCTACGTACACCACTCTCTTCTATTATTGGCTCAGCCAGTTCGTTAATCGAACTCAAACCGCAGCTAAGCGATAGCGACCAGCGTGAGCTGCTTGATGGCATTTTGTCCGAAAGTGAGCGCCTCAATCGATACATACAAAACTTGTTGGATATGACCCGGCTAGGCCACGGCACGTTAAAAATTGAGCGAGACTGGGTAGCGTTTGACGACGTTATTAACTCAGCGCTCAAGCGCTTGGGTCAGTCGCTTAAGCATGTCGTTGTCCGCAAGTCTTGGCCTCCTTCGTTACCGCTACTTTATGTCCACCCTGCGCTGGTAGAACAAGCGTTAGTGAATGTCTTGGATAACGCTCAACGTTTTTCACCACCAGGGGGGGAATTGAGCATAAAGGCGCACTTTGACGAAGGTGACCCCGCAACGTTGGTGATTACTGTTGAAGATCAAGGCCCTGGTATTTCTCCCGAGCTGCGCGAGCAGGTATTCGATATGTTTTACAGCGGTGGCGACGGCGATAGAAGTGCCCACGGCAGCGGCCTTGGTTTAGCCATATGTCGTGGCATGATTGGTGCCCATGGCGGCACTATTATGGCCGGTACGGGCGAAAGTGGGCGAGGTACCGCGATTATTATAACGCTGCCACTGTTAGGTGCAGATATTAGGAGGAGTGATGAAGAGTGAAGGCAGCGGTCGCATTCTAATTGTTGATGATGAGCAGCAGATTCGGCGATTTCTGCGTATCAGTTTAGCCTCTCAGGGCTATGCAGTATTGGAAGCAGAGAATGGCGAGCAAGCGTTAGCCATGGTGTATACCCAAGCCCCTGACGTCGTGCTGCTCGATTTAGGCTTGCCGGATATGGATGGCCACGAAGTACTGCAGGGTATACGTGAGCACAGTACCGTGCCGGTCATTGTGGTATCTGTTCGTGATCGGGAAGAAGAGAAAGTCTTTTCGTTGGATAACGGTGCCAACGATTACGTTACTAAGCCCTTTGGCATTCAAGAGTTACTAGCGCGTATAAGAGCGGTATTGCGCTTGGCCCAGAAAGCTCGGGGAGAGCAAACATCAAGTTACTATGTCAGTCAGGGGTTAGCGATTGATCTGGAACTAAGGCGGGTCACACTACAGCAAGACGATGTGCATTTAACGCGCAAAGAGTTCGCTGTGTTAGCGCGCCTGTGCCGCTACGCCGGGCGGGTCGTTACCCAGACCCAGTTGTTAAAAGAAATTTGGGGGCCAACGCATGTTGATGATACGCACTATTTGCGCATCGTGATCAGCCGACTAAGGCAGAAACTGGGGGATGACCCACAAACACCCACCTTGCTTCAAACAGAAGCAGGCGTCGGATATCGATTGCTGGTAGAAGCCGCGCTACGCCCTGAAACGTAGCACGGTTCTAACAAGGTTAGCGTCGCCAGAACATCGGTGTGAGCAGCACCACGACCGTTAAAATTTCCAGGCGGCCCATTAACATGCCAAGGCACAGTAGCCATTTAGCGGCATCGGGTAGTGTTGCAAAGTTACCTGCCGGGCCAATGGTGTCACCGAGACCCGGGCCTACATTCGCCACCGCAGTGGCCGCACCGGAAAGGGCAGTGACTAAGTCCAGTCCCAATGCTGAAAGGCTCAAGGCAAGCACTGCAATCGTGATAAAAAAGAAGAAAGAGAAGGCCACTACGCTACGGGAAATATCGTTGGTCACCGGCTGCTGATTATAGCGCGTAGTGAAAACACCATTAGCGTGAATCAGATAGCGCAACTGATTACGCAGCATCAGCATAGCGATTTGGAACCGGAAAACTTTCATACCACCGCTGGTAGAGCCGCTACAGCCACCTATAAACGTAAGATAGAAGAACGCCGCGATGGGTAATGAACCCCACAGCGTATAGTCGTCGGATGCATAGCCAGTGGTGGTTACAACTGAAATGACGTTGAACGTGACGTGGGTGAGCGAGACAAACCAATCATCGCCTTGTAAAACGCGCCATGTGCTAAGAACTAAAATTGCCGCTAGCAGGAGTTTTAACAAACCACGCACCTGTTGGTCTTTCCACAGGGCGCTGCGGGAGGTGCGAATAAAGCGAATATATAAGACAAAGGGTAGCGCACCACTCAGCATAAAAAGACTACCCATCCATACCAACCACGGTTGCTCAGCGTAGGCACCAAACGAGGCGTCAGAGTTGGCAAAGCCACCGGTCGCCAGTGATGTCATCCCGTGAACCACGGCATCTAGTGGCAGCATTCCACCGACCCAATAGCTCAACATGGCCAGTAGTGTCAGCCCCACATAAATAGTTAGCGTCGCTTTTGCAATTCCTCCCGTACGGGGCATTACTTTATCGGACCAATCCGAAGATTCAGTATGGAATAGCCGCATGCCGCCTACTTTAAGAAACGGCAGAATAGCGATGCCCATGACGATAATGCCGATACCACCCATCCACTGCATTAAGCCTCGCCACAGCTTTAATCCGTCGGATAACTCTTCGATCCCCGTTAAAATGGTGGAACCGGTAGTGGTAATCGCGGAGACCGACTCAAAGACGGCATTCGTAACGCTAAGCTGGGGCGCACCTAAAATAAGTGGAAGGCTGGCAAAACAGCTAATGCTGGTCCAACTGCCCGCCGTCAATATAAACATTTGCCAGGGCTTCAACTCCAGCGATACTCGACGGGTTAGCAACCAAGTGATCAGCGTGGCGCTCAGAATAATGAGAAGCGACATCCCGAAAGCAGGAGCGTCAGGATCTTGTTCAATAACCAGAACAATCCAAGGCAGTGCCATAAACATGGCAAGCACTAACCATAGCACTGCCATGATTTTAAATATTTGTGCCCAATTGCGGTAAGCGTCTCGATAGTAAATCCCGCTGGGAAAGATGGTCATAGATCCGCTCTTAAATTGCCCTAATGTTTATCGCGATATAACACCATGGCAACCACAAAAAGTCCGTAAAATTTCTCTAAAAAAATACTCAAGTAATGAACACAATGATGAAAAAACCGGCCCCATCAATAGAGCCGGTGACGAGCAAGGTGCTCAAGCGAGGAATCGGGAGTACTGCACTTAGTAGTTAAATCCAGGAATTTAGCCTTTGACGCCCCCAGCGGTTAATCCGCCAATAATCCAGCGTTGGCAGATCAAGAACGCAACGGTAATGGGCAGGCCGGAAAGCACAGCAGCGGCGGCAAAGTTGCCCCAGCGCTGGTTGTGGTCGGCAAGGTATTGTTGGGCACCTACCGCCAGGGTGAGTTTGTGTTCATCCACCAGCAGTACTGAGGCCATGGGGTATTCCATGATACTCATCACGAAAGCCAGAATGAAAACCACCATCAAAATGGGAATCGACAGCGGCAGCAGAATGTAGCGGAACGCCTGCCAGGTGCTGGCGCCATCAACCATAGCCGCTTCTTCCAGCGAGCCATCAATCGACTCAAAGTAGCCTTTAATGGTCCAGATATGCAGCGCGACCGCGCCCAGTGATGCCACGATCAGCGCGCCGTGGGTGTTAATGCCTAACCAGCCAACAAACTGTCCCAGCCGATCAAACAGGGCGTAGAGCGCCACGAGTGACAGTACGGCTGGGAACATCTGGAAAATCAGCATGCCTTTCAAAAGCGGTTCTTTGCCTTTAAAACGCATGCGTGCGAAGGCGTAAGCGCTCGTCGTCGCGAGCATTAGAATCAGCACGGAAGACACCACCGCCACTTTTATCGAGTTCCACAGCCACAACAGCACGGGAAAGGGCGGTTGAACAATACTGCCATCCGGGCGTTCCCAGGGAATTCCCAGTGCTAGCGACCAGTGTTCCAACGAGAAATTCTCGGGAATTAAGCTGCCAGAGGCAAAGTTACCCTCGCGAAATGAGATTGAAATCACCAGCAACAGTGGGAAGACAATCAGCGAAACAAAGCAGATCAGTGCAAGGTGTGCGCCCAAGCGGCGCGCGCCCACAGAACGCGGTTGAACCATGGCCATGAGTAACCTCCTAAACCTTAACCTTGGAAAGGCGCAAATTAAGCAACGACATACCCGCGACCAAGAGGAAAATGAGCGTTGCGATGGCGGCTGCCAGCCCAAAGTTCTGTCCGGCATCCTGGAAGGCAATGCGGTAGGTGTAGCTGACCAATAGATCGGTGGTGCCTGCTGGGGTGCTGGCGCCCAAAATATCAGGGTTGCCGCCGGTTAATAGCGCAATTAGCACAAAGTTATTGAAGTTAAATGCAAAGGCGGCAATTAACAGCGGTGTTAGCGGTTTAATAATCAGTGGTAGGGTAATCTTGAATAGATTGGTAATGGGGCCGCCGCCATCGACTGCCGAGGCTTCGTAGAGATCTTGAGGGATAGCTTGGATTAGCCCCATGCACAGCAGCAACATATAGGGGTAGCCCAGCCAGGTATTAACAATCAATAGCATGGAGCGCGCTAGCCACGGGTCGGTAAACCACTCTGGCCGAACACCAAACAGCGTGTCCAGAATCATGTTCACTTCACCGAAGTGCTGATTAAACATGCCTTTAAAAATCAGAATGGAGATAAAGGCGGGCACGGCGTAGGGCAGAATTAACAGCGTGCGATAAACGGCTTTGCCCTTGAGTTGGTCCCACTGCAACAGTGACGCCAACACAAAGCCAACGGCCAGGGTGAAGACCACCGTCAGTGCGGCAAACACAAAGGTCCACACAAAGATCTGCATGAAGGGACCGCGAATGTCGGGATCGGTGAATATCTTCGTATAGTTGGTAAATCCTACATTGACTGGCCATCCAGGCGTGATGCTTTCGCCGTTATCAGCGACAAAAAATCCGCTAGCGGGGTCGGGGGTAAGAACGCGGTCATCGCGGCGATCATAAAGCGCGCCGTCTTCACGTGCTTCATAGCGATCTACCATAGGAGCAAACTGGCGTAACCCTGCCATACGCAGCTCCGCGCCATCCGGTGTCAGCAGCCTAAGCCCTTGCAGAGAATCACGTGCCTGGATAATAGCGCGCATTCCCAGTGGCTCTTGGGCAGGCGAAGCGTCTACTGCCTGAATGCCTATTTGGCGGGTTTCATGGTTGGCGAAGTTGAGCGGTGAAGAAACGAAACGCTGGGTCGTGTCTGCCTCACTGTTTTCCAGGTACAAGCGGACAAGCTCACCTGCTTGGTAAAGAGTTAGCTCAAACGCGTTGCCTTCCTGTTGATAGGTTTGGCTCATCAACTGGCCGCGCACGCGCTCTTCCGATAACAAGTTGCTTGAGCTGTAATTACTAAAGCTAATGCCGATGGTGTAAAGCAGCGGGAAAATAACAAATACACCCAGCCCCGCCACGGCAGGAAAAATATACCGGTGGCTCATTAACGTGCGTTTGGTAAACACCACGCCCAGCGAGGCGCCCAGCACTAGAAAGAGCAGCGCGAACATCCACTGGCCATTAAGGTGAAAGGCGACTACCAGCCATAACAGCGCGATTACCAAGGTGGCAATGACGCAGCGAAGTGTCCAGCGGGTGTAACGTTCGGTGAGATGGCGAGAGCGGTGGCGGGGAAGGCCACGAGAGGCGTTAGTGGTATACATAGTGACATCCTGAAAGCTGCCTGGTGGCATTGGCTACCGGGCAGAAGGGCAGAAAAAGCTTACTGGCGCATACGCCGCGCAGCGGCATCCAGCGCTTCTTGGGGCGATTGGCGTCCACTGCCGATGTTTTGCAGGGCGGGCTCCATGGCTGCCCAGAAAGCACCCATTTCAGGAATATTTGGCATGGGCATACCGACTTCGGCATTTTCAAGCGTCGCGGCAATGTTGGGGTTATCAGCAAGCTCAGCCTGATAATCGATATGAGCAACCGCTCCCAGTGAGCCGTCGCTGTTGAATGTGTGCATGCCCTCTTCGCTAAGCAGATAGTTTTCTAAAAACTCCACGGCGAGAAAATCATTGGGTGTGGCGGAGTTAATCATTGCCGTCATCACGCCAAACATGGGTTTAGCACGTTCATCGCCCACTTTCGGCAGTAGTGCGACGCCGTAGTCAATTCCGCTACGCTCCAGGTTCGGCCAAGCCCATGGGCCGCTAATCATGGTAGCCACTTCGCCCCGGTTAAAGCGGGTGTCCATCAAGTTGTAATCAGTGCCGCGGGGGAGTACATCGCTTTCGATCAACTCAACCAGCAGTTCTGCCCCTTGTAAGGCACCTTCGTTGTTAACGCCTATATCGCTGACGTCATAGCCGCTGTCAGTCTGCTTGAAAGGGTAGCCGCCGTTGGCCGCTAGCAGGGTCCAGCCGTAATACGGCTCACTATAATCAAATAGGATGGCCTTTTTGCCATCTTGAGAGAGCGTTTCGTCAAGCTCCATCAGTTCAGCAAAGCTTTCTGGTGGTGTTTCTACCAAGGCCTTGTTGTAAATGAGGCCCAGTGACTCTACCGATATCGGGTAGCCGTAGGTTTCACCATTCCACAGCGCAGCTTCCCAGGTGAAGTCGTAAAACGCCTCGCGGAAGCTGTCACTTGGGGCGACTTGTTTCAATAAGCCGCTTTGTGCCCACTCGCCCATGCGGTCGTGAGCCCAGATGACGATATCCGGTCCCTGGCCACTTCCCGCAGCCTGCTGAAAGCGGTCGGTAAGGTTATCGGGAAATACCACCTCAACTTCGATGCCGGTTTCTTCAAGAAACTGCTCGGCAACTGCGCGAATGCCTGCTTGACCTTTATTATCACCCATCCAGATAGTCAGGCGGTCGTCCTCAAACGCAACGGCGGGAAGGGCGGCACTGGCAGCCAGCGTGGCGGTTAGCAGCGGCATCATAATGGGGCGAGACGTTGCCATAATGTAAATACCTCACTGTTGTTGTCGTAGATTGTTGTTGTCGTAGAGTGCTGCGAATATTTTGATGAGCAGCGCTTTAGTCAGTGCCAGCGTCGCCAATTACGCGCAACGTCACCTCATCCTCAAGGGGCGTAGCGATGGCGTATCCAAGGGGCGTAGAGTGGAATGAAAGGTAACAATAAAGCGGTATAACGTTAGGTGTCGGCATCGGTACTGCTCAGGGTCGACACTGCTCAAATAGAGACGTAAATAACGTTTAAAGTTGTAATTGGGGAGGCAGTGCTATTTTTTTGTAGTAAAATTACATGTAATGTTGCGTATAATGCCCGATATCAGATAGATTTTAGGTAATCTAACTACATTAGATCATCTAATTATAAATAGGAGCTGAGATGAGCCAGTCACATTCCCCGCTGGGCGATCAGAAACACGCTATTGATTTAGCGCTGTTTGGGGCGCTGGGCGATCTTGCGATGCGCAAGCTGTTTCCTGCGCTTTATCACCTTGACCGTGAGGGCTTAATGCCCGCAAGCACGCGGATTATGGGGCTGGCACGTCAAGCGCATGACACCGCTGCATTCCGCCAATTGGTCAGCGGCGCGCTGCAAAAGCGGCTAAAAAAAGATGAGCAGGATAAAGAGAGTCTCGAGCGTTTTCTAAATCGGCTTGACTATTGCCAGCTGGATTTCAAAAAAGCTGAGGGCTTTGAGCAAATACGTGAATGGCGCGAAGGCTCTGATCGCCCCATGGTGGTTTACTTATCCGTTGGCGCCATGATCTACGGCGATATTTGCCGCAACCTTGAGGCGAGTGGCAGCCTGGATGAGCAAACGCGGGTCATCGTTGAGAAGCCCATCGGCTACGACTTAGTGTCATCAGAAGAAGTTAACGACGCTATTGGGGCCGTTTTTCCTGAGTCGCGTATTTACCGTATTGACCACTATTTAGGTAAAGAAACGGTACAGAACCTGATTGCGCTGCGCTTTGCTAACCCGTTATTCGGGACGCAATGGAATCAGAACCACATTTCCCATGTAGAAATTACCGTTGCAGAAAAGGTCGGCATTGAAGGGCGCTGGGGCTACTTCGATGATGCCGGGCAGCTTCGCGATATGGTGCAAAACCACTTGCTCCAATTGCTATGCTTGATTGCCATGGACCCGCCTTCCAACCTGGATGCCGACGCGATTCGTGATGAGAAAGTAAAAGTGCTTAAAGCCCTAAAGCCGTTTACCGGTGAAGCGCTGGGGCGTGATGTAGTACGTGGGCAATATACCGCGGGCACCAATGATGGTCAGCCGGTACCCGGCTACCTGGAAGAAGAAGGGGCGAATACCCAGAGCCAGACCGAAACCTTTGTGGCAATGAAAACCGAGGTTTCAAATTGGCGCTGGGCGGGTGTGCCGTTCTACCTGCGTACCGGTAAGCGCATGCCTGAAAAACTGTCCCAAATCGTGATCCACTTCCGCCAGCAGCCGCACTATATTTTTGATCCTGATCAGCGGGGGATTGCGTCTAACAAGCTGATCATTCGCCTGCAGCCGGATGAAGGGATCGCGCTTCAGGTGCTCACCAAAGACAGCGGTTTGCATAAAGGCATGCGCTTACGCCCTGGCCCGTTGCACCTGGACTTTAACAGCGCGTTCCCCAAATCACGTATCCCAGATGCCTATGAGCGCTTGCTGCTGGAAGTTATGAAAGGCCAACAGTATCTGTTCGTGCGCCGCGACGAAGTTGAGCACGCTTGGCGTTGGTGCGACCAGCTCATCGACGGTTGGAAAGCCCGTGAAACCCCGCCGCGCCGTTACCCGGCAGGCTCTTGGGGGCCAGTCGCCTCCATCGCCATGATTACCCAAGATGGCCGCAGTTGGTACGAGGACTATTAATATGAGCGAAGCACGTCAAGCGCTAGCACAACAGCTGGCAGAAGCGGTCTTCCAGGCATTGGCCGAAGACTTGAGCCGCCAAGAGCGCGCGCTACTGGTCGTCTCGGGTGGCTCTACGCCGGTGCCTTTTTTTAAAGCGCTGGCAGCCAAACCGCTGCCTTGGGAGCGCATTGATATCACCTTGGCCGACGAACGCTGGGTGGATGAGGGAAGTAGCGATAGCAATGCCAAGCTGGTGCGCGAAAACCTGCTTCAAGGAGCGGCGGCGAACGCCAACTTCGTACCGCTAACCTCGGATGCCTCGACGCCGGAAGAGGGGGTTGATGAGGTTGCCAAACGCACGGCATCTCTGCCTTGGCCCGCCAGCGTTGTGATCTTGGGAATGGGCGGCGATGGCCATACGGCGTCGCTGTTCCCCGACAGCCTAGAACTAGGTTTAGCGCTCTCTACCGATGAGCCGCTTGTCGCGGTACGCACGCCTAGTCAGCCGCAGCCGCGTATTACTTTCTCAGCAGATCGCCTGCATCAGGCGCATCGACATATTTTACATATTACTGGCGATGATAAGCGCAGCGTATTGGCAAACGCCATGAATGGTGATGATGTCCGTAAGCTACCTATTCGCGCGTTTTTATCTTGCCCGTTAGCGATCTACTGGGCGCCGTAACGCCTGGGCTTTCGCCAATAAACGTTTGCCAGTAACACCTGCTTGGAGACTCACTGATGACAATCGATAAACAGCTACCCTCAACACGTACTGCCGAGCTTGACAGCATTTGCTTAAAGGCTGAGGTCATTCCGGTGATTACCGTTGAGCGTCTTGAAGATGCGGTACCGCTAGGTCGCGCCTTGGTTGAAGGTGGCTTAAGCGTGTTGGAAATTACCTTGCGTACCGACTGCGCGTTGGAAGCAATTAAACGCATGAAAGAAGCGCTGCCGGGAGCCAGCATCGGTGTTGGTACCGTGTTGACGCCCGCGCAATACCGCCAAGCTGAACAGGTAGGTGCGGATTTTGTAGTGACACCTGGCGCGACGGAAGCGCTTTATCGCTATGGCGTAGAGAGCCCGGTGCCGATGTTGCCCGGCGTATCAACGATCTCTGAGCTGATGACAGGCTGGCAGTACGGCTATCGCCGCTTCAAGTTTTTCCCGGCTGAGTCCAGCGGTGGTGCCAAAGCCATTAAAGCCTTTGGCGCGCCGATTCCCGAAGCACGCTTTTGCCCAACCGGCGGTATCACGGTTGATAACGCTGAAACCTACCTGTCACTACCCAATGTTATGTGTGTAGGCGGTTCTTGGCTAACACCGAAAGCCATGGTTGAAGCAGAAGATTGGGACGGTATTCGCGAGCTGGCCCGTCAGGCCGCTGAGCGTTTTCACCACTAACGAATACGATGTAAATCGACACGAGCACTCTCGTTACTTGCCTCACTGATATCGGGTCGTGTGGGTAAGTCATTTGCCCGAGCATATTGCCATGCTCGGGCTTTTTTGTGGTGCGCCAGGTAGGGGCTACCGGCGCGACCTTTCCCAACCCGTGGCGAGTAGTGCCGTGATGGCACACAGTAATGCACTCTGGCCCATATTATTTAGCCAACTGCTGGCTCCGAGCCCTACTCCTATTAGCAGGTAGTAGCCGAGGCCGAATAGGGCGCCCGCGCTGCCCAATTGCTGCTGGTAGTTTTTAAGTGCTCGGCTGAGGATATTGGGAATAGCCACCGCAAACGCTGCTGCTATACCCATCATCGGTAACAGGAATAGCAAGGAAGATTGCAGGGTGTAGACGCCCAGGGCGCTGACCATCGCTAGTTGACAGGCTCGGACGATAAGTTGATGGGGGCTCCTGCCATTCTTCAGTAGCGTCTTGTTAGCATAGCTGCCAAGTATGCTGCCGGTTGCCAGCGCTAACCCGCTGTAACCGAACGCCTGCGCTCTCAGTCCAAGCCTATCAAATAGGAATGGGCCCTGTAGATAATAGCCAAACAGCAGCACGTTAAAGCAGGCCACCAGAATGACATCGCGCCATAGCGCAGCGTCTTTCACCATCTGTTTTCCTAGCGTGACTAGGTCAACAGGCACCTGTACCTTACGGGTTTCTGGCAGTATTTTAGCGGTGATGGCAAGCAGCAGGAGTGCCAGCACAAGCAGTGCGCTGAACACTGCCTGATGACCACCAAAGTTGACCAACTGCCCGCCAGCAAATAGACCGACCACCGGACTAAGGGCGATACCCATTCCCATGTAAGAGAAAATCTGCGCCAGTTTCGCTCCCTGCCAACGGTCACGCAAGATTGTCTGGCAGACCACTGAGCCGGTCGCTGCGCCAAAGGCGCTTAGCGCTCGGGCTAGCAGTAGCCAATGAAAATCGGGAGCGTAGATAGCAATGCCGGAACCGAGTGCGTAGCACCCCAGCCCAAGCAGCATAGCCGAGCGACGACCTAGCTTGTCCGCCATCATGCCCCAGAACACTACGCCGAAGGCGAACACTAAAAAATAGCAGGAGAGGGTCAGACCCGCAGTGGAGGCTGATACGCCGAAAAAGCTCGCCATCGACGGTAGTGCAGGGCTGTAGATAGTCTCGACCACCTGGGGGAACATCATCAGTGCCAGGATCAAATAAAGTAGCGGGTTCATCGTGACGATTCCATGTCTCTTGAAACGTGGTGCTAGCTTACTTAGTCTTGTGTTGTTCAAATAACGTTATTCAAACCAAATATGTCGAAAATAAGACAGTGGCACTGATCAACCAGCAGCAGTCTTTTGACCCGGACTTGGTAGTAGGCAACGTGGTGGGAATTGCCGCCGAGGTCGGTCGTCATGATTCAGGTATGCACAGTCACGCCAAAGGGCAGCTGTTGTATGCCCCACGTGGGTGTATGCGCATTGTGCTTGATGGTCAGCGATGCGTGTTGCCGCCAACTCGAGCGGCGTGGATCCCTGCTGGGGTTAAGCATCAGGCGATGATGACCAATGTGGTGTCATATCGCTCCGTCTACTTCAGCCTCGAGGTGTCTCAGTTACTTGGCCAGGAGGTGAAAGTGGTCGTGGTGAATGAGCTTTTGCGCGCACTGATCGAACGTATGGCCTGGTGGCCTTGGGATATAACGGATGTTAGTACGCACAACACGCTGGCATTGTTTATAGAAGAGATGCAGCAGGCTGAGCGTGAGTCACTGCAACTGACGCTACCGTTACACACGCGTTTGAAGGCGCTGGTTGAACGCTGGAGCCCTGAGGGGGAATTACCCCCAGCTCTGATCCCGCTTGCAGGACAGTTTGGTGCTAGTGCTAAGACAGTCAGCCGGATTTTTTGCCGTGAAACCGGGATGAGCTACCAGGCCTGGCGCCAGCAATGGCGTCTGCTTGCGGCTATCGAACTGCTATCAATGCAACGTCAGGTTAACGATGTGGCCTACCTGTTGGGGTTCTCTTCGGACAGCGCCTTTATTCATTTCTTCCGTCAGCACACAGGGATGACTCCACTGAAGTATATGCACGGGCAGTGGGAGGCTGAGCCTGGCAGGTCCACTGTCGACATTGCTTGAAGAACCTCTCGTGCCATGTCGACGTTTGAGTCTTTGAATCATCGTAAAGATCGACCCGGCTAGATCAACCTCTATTCAGTGCCATCGAGGAAGTGCAGGAATAGGCAGCGTGATGGTTTTTTGTTAATTTTTCCCTTGTTTAGCCTCCTTTAGCCGAGCTTTCGTACTAAACCTAGAGCCGGGAAGAAAAAAGCGTGATAGCCTCAACTTAATCGATTAAGTTAGGGTTTTTTACATTGAATCTCGTCAAATTTACTCCTCTTAGGCCAACGCTGCATTTTACGCCGTCTACTGGCTGGATGAATGACCCCAACGGGCTTGTATATTTCGAAGGGGAGTATCATCTCTTTTATCAATACCATCCCCACGGCACGGTATGGGGGCCCATGCACTGGGGGCATGCGGTAAGCACCGATCTCTGCCGTTGGGAGCACTTGCCTATTGCATTGATGCCAGACGCCCAAGGGGCGTGTTTTTCAGGTAGTGCCATCGTGGATGAGCATGATGTGACGGGCCTGTTTGACGGCCAGCGGGGGCTGCTAGCGTTTTATACCTGCCACCGAGTGCTTTCCGATGATCCTGAAGATTATGAGCAGTCACAGTGTTTGGCTTATAGCCGCGACAAGGGGCGCACTTGGCATCAGTACGCCAATAACCCAGTGCTACCCGCGCCAGGGTTTAAAGATTTTCGCGACCCAAAAGTGTTGTGGCATGCCGCTACCCAGCGTTGGGTAATGGCGCTGGCTTGTGGGCAGGAAATTCATTTTTACACCTCGCAAAACCTATTGGACTGGCAGTTTGCCAGTGCGTTTGGCGAGGGCCACGGCGCGCATACTCAGCACCCCTGGGAATGCCCCGATTTGTTCGAGCTACCAGTGGAAGGCGCTAGCAATGGGCAGCTATCTAGCCGCTGGGTATTAATCGTTGGCATTGGGGCTACGCCAGATAATGCCTTTGGCTCGTTCACGCAATATTTTGTGGGCGAGTTCGACGGCCAGCGTTTTACTAACGACCACTCGCCTGATGACGTCATGATGATGGACGAAGGACGTGACTTTTACGCTGTGCAGAGCTGGTCGAATACTTCGGGGCGCCGTTTAGCCGTGGCTTGGCTGAATAATTGGCAGTATGCCAATCATGCGCCTGAAGCTGGCTGGCGGGGAATGATGAGTCTGCCCAGAGAGTTAACCCTGCGTGCGACATCGAGCGGCATTCAGTTTTGCCAACGTATCGCCAGCGAGTGCCATGAGGCGCTGACAGCCGTACCGCATACTATCCCGCCACAGGCGATGCTGAGTGTTGGGCAATATAGCGTCTTAACCTCGTTGCCACCGGTAAGTCGTGGTGTGCTTGAACTGACCTTAACGGCTGGCAGCCGAGTGGCGCTGTCGCTTCAGCAGAGAGATCATCAACAGCTTACTCTTGAAGCGGGAGAAGAGGGCGTTGCACTTCGCTACACGCGTAACGGCGTGAACGGACAAGCAGCTTTCGATGACCATTTCGCCTGTGACCATGCAGCGGGCAGCGTTGATGGTTTAACGATCACGCTAGAGTGGTGGTGTGATCATGGCTCGCTGGAGATCCTGGTGAACGGTGATACGCAACAACGAGCGATTACTCAGGTGAGCTTTACAACTCAAACAACAGGCTCGATTGAGGTCAACGTATTGGAAGGCAGCGCAGGGTTGCTCGGTGGCAGTGTGGTATCGAGTAAAGGTGCGGTAGCGCGTTAGTAGGATTTAGCATGTAATTACATAGTTAAGGGGCGTGCTGTTGCACGCCCTTTTTTGCTACAGACGTTACGTATTTCTTAGCGCTTCAATATCACTATGGGTCGGCAGTGCGGCGTAGGCGCCTGGGCGTGTTACTGCGTGAGCACCACAGCGGCAGGCAATATCCACCGCGCGGGTTAGAAAGGCACTGTTGTCCTGGTACCAGTTCTCATCAATGCCGTGCCGTGAAAGCTCAGCCAGCAGGCCGCCAATAAACGCATCACCGCCAGCCGTGGTGTCAACAGCGGTCACCTGGGGTGGTGTGATGGTGTGGTCAAGGCCAACACCTTTCAGCACCACCTTGTTAGGGCCGTCGGTGATTAAAATTACTTTTACCCCGGCGGCTAGCCGCTGAGATATCCACGCTTCCTGAGAGTGCCCGCCACGAAGATAATCAAGCTCATCTAATGAGACTTTAACGAGCTCGGCGCTATCCAATAGCTCGGTTACCAGCCAGAGGTCGGCTGACCCTTCGGTCCACAGATTGTGGCGGAGGTTGGCATCCACGCTGACTAAACAGCCCGCGCGCTTTGCCATAGCGGCAATCGCTAAGGTGGTATCGGCAATCTCAGGGTCAGTCAAACTGTTGCTGCATAAGTGAACAATCGCCGGTTGTTCAAACACGCCGTGGGGCAGGTGCTCTAAGCGATAAAGCAGGTCGGCCGCCGGTGGGCGATAAAAATCAAACGTGCGCTCGCCGCTGCTGTCCCGAGAAACAAACGCCAGCGCAGTGCGTGCTTCTTTGGTCAACACCACACCCTGAGTATCCACACCATGGCTTTTTAGCTCACGAATCAGGAAGTGGCCAAACGTATCGTCACCCACCATGCCTAAAAACTGGCTGGGTACGTTAAGTCGGGCACAGGCAACCGCGACGTTAGCAGGCGCGCCGCCCGCGTAAGGCGTGAAGGTTTCTTGGCCAGTGTCATCGCCTAAGCGGCTGGACAACATATCAACCAAGGCTTCACCGAAAGCAATCACCGGCGTCATAAGTCATTCCTTGTCATTATATTATTAATTGATGAAGGGGTTACGCGACGCAGTGGCCTCGCGCGGCCTCTAATAGCTCGTACCATGTCTCTCTTGAGAGCGTCTCAGGCCCGTCGAGCATGTCAGCAATACGCTCAGGCTTCACACTGCCCACAACGGGAATCGGCCGACCAGGCAGTGACCGCAGCCAAGCCAGCGCTAACGCGTTAGAGGTGCCGTTTTGCTCTCGAGTTACGCGGTTAAGAACGTTACCGACGTCGCCTTGCATTAGTGTGCCGCCCGCTAGCGGTGACCACGCCATCGGCCAATGGCCGTCGGCGCATAGATCGTCAAAGCTACCATCAAACAGGGGGGCGTTATGGTTAATGGAAAGTTCGATTTGGTTGGCACGTAAAGGGTGGTGCATGGCGTTTTGCAGCCTACGCCACTGACTTGGCAAATGGTTAGAAATGCCCGCAGCGCCAATTTTGCCTGCATTGATAGCGTCATCAAGGGCACGGCCAGTTGCTTCTGCGTTCATTAATATGTCAGGGCGATGAATTAAAAAGTGATCTAGCCGCTCGACGCCAAGGCGGTTAAGTGCATTGTCAATGGCGCGGCTTAGATAATCCGGGCTGGCGTTGTAGTGTTTCACCTTGCCAGAGCCGTGGGCTGGGTTATCGTTGGCGATACTCGCTTTGGTCACCACCTTAAGCCGTTTTGACAGTCCGGGGCGCGTGTTTAGCGCGTGACCAAACAGCGTCTCGCACGCACCGTTCCCGTAAATGTCGGCATGGTCAAACCAGTGCAACCCCTGCTCGATACGGGCTTCGATCCAGTCGGCGAGATAACTCGCCTGGTGCATCTCTGGTGCTTCATGCAGGCGCATCATGCCGAGAACAAAAGGCACATCGAAGGTGTGAGCAGGCATGGACATTCCTAATAAGTTAAAAGACTTCTTCGTTATGCAGCGCTTCGGCGGCGCCGAGCAGCCCTGTCCACGGGTGAGTAACAATCCACACGGGAATATCGGCGTTATACGCGCCCATCCGGCCCTTGTTCGCAAAGCTATCACGCAGTTCGGATTTGGGTAGCCACTCCAGTAGGCGCGGTAAAATCCCGCCGCATAGATAAACGCCGCCTCTTGCGCCCATTGTTAGGGTCGCGTCGCCGCATACATCGCCGAGGATTTTTAAAAAGCGCAGTAGGCTGGCGGTGGCGATAGAGTCACCCTGGTTAGCGGCTTGGGTAACCTCGGCTGGCGTCGCGCAGCTAGGCGTTTGCTCGTTCAGAGCACAATGGGCCTGATACAGCTCCAGTAAGCCCTGGCCGCATAAAATACGTTCTACGCTGACCCGTTGGTAGCGCTGTAGAAAAACATCCAGCAGCGCCCGTTCGGTGCTGTCAGTGGGGGCGAACGTGACGTGGCCGCCCTCGGTGGGAAGCGGTATCCAGGCGTGTTGGCCGGGAAAAACGCCAGCAACGCCCAGGCCTGTGCCGGGGCCAATCACCAAGCGGGTAGAGTGAGACTGAGCCACACCTGCTTGCACTTCCACCAGATTGTCGGCGTCTACATGGGGTACGCCCAGTGCCTGTGCGGTAAAGTCATTAATCACTTTAAACAGCGATAGGTTCAGCGCCTGCTGAACATCGCTTTTCATAAAATCCCAGTGATTATTGGTCATCTTGACCCGCTCGGCGTGAACCGGGCAGGCAAACGCCAAGCAGGCTTCCACCGGTGCATTTTCACCCGTGGCGCCCACGCGCTCCAGGTAGTCCTGAATCGCGTCGATAACCCCAGGGTAGTCCGCGCAGGGAAGATTAATAATATCGTGGGGCGTCACCTCACCTGGCGTGACGAGCGCCAGGCGGGCATTGGTACCGCCAATATCACCAATTAAGGCCGGTCGCATTAGGCATCCTCTTGAAGAATCTGGCCCTGTTGGCGAGCGAGATCATCGGCTTCAAAGCCGCCCAGCGAGCCTGCGCCTTCTTCACCACGCATGGCCAGGTGGCGAAAGCCGCTAAACAGTTCGCGGCCTAGGCCAACGTGGTAGTGATCCAAATTCGCCACTACGCGCTCACGATCGGCCCAGGTAGCCGCCTCTACTTTGGCTTCCAGCGTACCTGCGTTGGCGTCCAGGCGCACAATGTCGCCGTCACGCAGTTTCGATAGCGGGCCACCGTCCAGTGCTTCTGGGCTGATATGAATCGCAGCGGGCACTTTACCTGACGCGCCAGACATACGGCCATCAGTCACCAGTGCCACTTTGAAGCCACGGTCCTGCAGTACGCCCAGGAACGGCGTCAGTTTGTGAAGTTCCGGCATGCCATTGGCTTTTGGCCCCTGGAAGCGCACCACAACGATGACATCGCGATCTAAATCGCCGGATTCAAACGCAGCCTTCATTTCGTTCTGGTCGGCGAAGATTTTCACCGGTGCTTCTACTACACGATGTTCGTCGGCAACGGCGGATACTTTGATCACGCCGCGTCCCAGGTTGCCTTTCATTACCGTTAGGCCGCCAGTCGCTGCGAAGGGGGTAGCGACTGGGCGTAAAACGTTTTCATCTAAGCTGCTTTCTGGACCTTCGCGCCAAACCACTTTGCCATTTTCCAGGAAGGGCTCTTGTGTGTAGGCCGTCAGGTCGGTGCCGAACACCGTCGGGATATCGCCGTGCAGCAAGCCAGCGCCCAGCAGTTCGCGGAACAGGTAACTCATGCCGCCTGCCGCCTGGAAGTGGTTAATGTCTGCTTGGCCGTTAGGGTATACCTGCATCAGGCTGGGCGTTACGGCGGAGAGGTCGGTGAAGTCGTCCCAGTTCAGCGTAATGCCCGACGCAGCGGCCATGGCAATCAAATGCATCGTATGGTTGGTTGAACCGCCAGATGCCAATAAACCTACCACCGCGTTGACGATGGCGCGTTCATCGATCTGCTTATAGAAAGGGCGGTAGTCGCCGCCAGGTTCAGTGTTGCGAATAGCCTGTTCGGTCGCGTAGCGGGTCAGGGCTTCGCGCATTTCCGTGCCTGGATTCACAAACGAGGTGCCTGGCAGGTGAAGCCCCATCACTTCCATCATCAGTTGGTTTGAGTTGGCAGTGCCGTAGAAGGTGCAGGTGCCTGGGCTATGATAGGAGTCAGACTCTGCTTGCAGCAGCTCTTCGCGGCCCACTTTGCCTTCTGCGTATAGCTGACGGATGCGCGCTTTCTCTTTGTTCGGCAGGCCGCTGGGCATTGGGCCGGCGGGTACGAACATAGCAGGCAGGTGACCAAAGCGTGCCGCTGCGATAAACAGACCAGGGATAATCTTGTCGCACACGCCCAGATAAAGGGCAGCATCAAACATGTTGTGTGAAAGCCCAACCGCAGCAGCCATCGCAATCACGTCGCGGGAAAACAGCGACAGTTCCATGCCCGGTTGCCCTTGGGTAACCCCATCACACATGGCAGGAACACCACCGGCAAACTGGGCGGTTGAGCCCATGGCGCTAGCAGCGGCTTTGATGGTTTCCGGAAAGGTTTCAAACGGCTGGTGGGCCGACAGCATATCGTTGTAAGAAGAAATGATCCCCAAGTTGGCGCTATTCATTAGCTTCAGGGAGTCTTTCTCTTGGGGGCTACACGCGGCAAAGCCGTGGGCCAGGTTACCGCAGGATAGCTCTGCACGGTGCACACCACGCTTATGTTGGTCCGCCATGCGTTGCTCATAGAGAGCACGCCGCTCAGCAGAGCGCTCACGAATGCGTTGGGTAACCTCAGCAACGGTAGGATTTAAAGTAGCGGGTGTTGAGCTCGGCATAGAGACCTCTGCATGGTAGAGACGGTGAGTCAAGTTTGTAGTTATTTTACATCTTTTTGTGTCGATATAAGAGACTTTACGGCAATAAAAACCATATTTGTAGTTTTATTACCCCTGGTTAATAGCAACTATCGTCGTAAATGATGATGCTTTTATGAACATTACCGCTAACAGGGCAATCCGTCCCCGGATGGGGTTGTTGCGTGTTGAAGCAGCTTAAAGCGCAAGTATAGCAGCCGCGCTTTTGCTACCATCTGGCGCAAAATGAATTCGATTGCTGCCCTGGAGCTGCTATGCATCCCATCGTTAACCAAGTCACGCCACTTGATAGCCACACTGGCGCATTAACGCTTCGCTATATTGATACGCTCACTAAGCCGCCGGGCAGCCTCGGCCAGTTAGAGGCATTGGCCGTTACGCTTAGTGAGATCACTGGTGAATGTCAGCCAAGCATCACGCCACCGGCGATCATTGTCTTTGCTGCTGATCACGGGGTTGCTGAAGAGGGCGTGTCGGCATTTCCACAAGAAGTGACGGCGCAAATGGTGGCTAACTTTGCCCATGGCGGGGCGGCGATCAATGTCTTTGCCAGACAAATTGGTGCCCAGATTGAGGTTGTGGATGTTGGTGTTGCGTCACCGCTGGCAATGCCTGGCGTGATTGATGCCAAAGTGCGCGCGGGCACCGCCAATATGGTGCTTGAAGATGCCATGAGCCGTGACGAAGCGCTGGCTGCGTTACAGGTAGGCTGCGAAGCCGTTGAGCGAGCCGTTCAGGCGGGAGCGAAATGCATCATTGTTGGTGAAATGGGCATTGCTAATACCACGGCAAGCAGCGCCATGCTGGCGGCGCTAACCGGTAAGCCAGTGGCCCAGTTAGTGGGCGCTGGCACCGGTATTAACAGCGCCCAGCAGGCCCATAAAGTAGCGGTGATCGAGCGGGCGCTAAAGGCACGCCAAGCCAATGCCGAAGACCCCATGGAGGTGCTAACCAAGCTCGGCGGGTTAGAGATTGCTGCCATAACAGGGGCTTATTTGGCCACGGCGGCAAACCGACTGCCTGCCATTGTGGATGGCTTTATTGCTACGGTAGCCGCCCTGACGGCCTGCCGTTTATGTCCGGCGGTGCGCGGTTATTTGATTTTTGGACATCGCTCTGAAGAGCCCGGCCATGCCACGGCCCTTGAGGCACTTGATGCCTCGCCGCTGTTAGCCTTGGGAATGCGCCTGGGAGAAGGCAGTGGCGCGGCATTGGCGTTTCCGTTATTGCAGGCTGCCGCCGCGATGCTCAGTGAAATGGCCACCTTTGCCGATGCGGGTATTCACGATAATAGTGCCCTATGAGTGAGCAAGAAACGCTTTCATTTAGCCAGCCGCTAACGTGGTCGCAAAGCGAGCACTGCTTGGTGGTGTCTGCTGCTGAGCCACTGTATACCCTGAGTAGCGCACTCGTGGGGGGCGGGTTTGGACATCGCCAACACTTCGCAAATTTTCACGTCGATAAAGATTACGATGGCCATCACCCAAAAGATGACCTGATTCGCTGGCTGGACAATCAGCGGCTACCGCTATGTGCTGTTGCGATGATGACGGCAGTGCGCCTGCGCAACGCATGTGTCGCCAGTGTGCCGCTAGTTAATACAGCCAATGGTGTACTGGCATTGGTGACAGCAGGTGTTGGCAATGCGGTAGATATTAGCGTTTCAAGTGATTCAGACCCCCGTTTAGTGCTGCGGAGCATATCCAAGGTGGGCACGATTAATACGTTCCTTTTTTTAGATGCCCATTTGACCGACGGTGCGCTGGTTAATGCTTCTCTCTCGGCAACGGAGGCGAAAGTTCAGGCGCTGAGAAAAGTGGGCGTTAATGATCCATTCAGTGATACGCCTGCAACTGGAACATCAACTGATAGCCTGTCTATTGCTGCTACTCAACGCGGTTGTCAGACCTCTTATGCAGGCTCTGGTACGGCGCTTGGACGGGCGATTGGACAAGCAGTGTATCGAGCAACGCTAGATTCGCTGAGCAAATCGCAGCAGGTTTCACCATGCTAGGGGTAGATACTGTTGGGTTAGTCGCGATGGCGATTGTCATTGATTTGATCGTGGGTGACCCGCGCCCATTGCCGCATCCAGTCGTCATCATTGGGCGTGCCATCAGCGTACTTGAGCAGCGCTGGAACCAGGGCAGTGACAAGCGCCGTCGGCTCTTAGGCTTTTTACTCACCGCCACCATTGTGCTGGGCACGTTTAGTTTCGCTTGGCTGAGTTTGGAGCTACTGACTTGGGTGCACCCTTGGCTTGGGCTAGCTGCCGAGCTTTGGTTGCTGGCGACAACGCTGGCTATAAAAGGCTTGGCGGAAGCGGGGCGCGCCATTGCCGTGCCGCTGGCTAGCGGTGATTTAGTATCGGCGCGAAAGGCACTTTCCATGGTGGTGGGGCGTGATACCGAGCAACTGGATGAAGCGGAAATTACCCGAGGAGCGGTGGAAACCATTGCAGAAAATACCGTGGATGGCATCACCTCGCCGCTATTCTTCGCGTTTATCGGCGGTGCGCCGCTGGCGCTGGCTTATAAAGCGATTAACACGCTGGATTCCATGGTGGGGTATCAAAACGAACGCTATAGCGACTTCGGCTATGCCTCGGCGAAGCTCGATGATATGGCTAACTGGCTGCCCGCCAGGCTGACCGCGCTCTGTTTGTGGGCTGCTGGGCTGCTAATCAGCTGGCAATCATCGACGCTCTATTGGCGCCGGGCCATATTGGCCACCTGCCGCGAAGCGCCCCGTCACCCAAGCCCTAATGCGGGGTGGCCAGAAGCCATGGTCGCGAACTTGTTAGGTGTGCAGTTGGGCGGCACTAATGTTTATCAGGGGGTGGTTTCCCATCGAGCAACCCTTGGCTCGCCACTGGAAACGCTGAGGTATTCGCATATCAACGCCACTATTAAATTAATGCACGGCGCTTGGCTGCTGTTTTTCTTGTTAATGGGCGTATTAACGGGCTTAACAAGCGCGGGGATTTCATGGCTATGAGTCGTCAAACCACTGTTCACGAGGCGACTGATTGGCCAAGCCATGGTGGCCAGGCCGCAGCGCTGCTGAAGCGTTTTGGATTAGCTGCCGATCATGTGATTGACGATGTAAGCGCTAACCTTAACCCGCTTGGGCCGCCCGAATGGCTGGCAGGCTGGTTGGTAACACGACTTGGTGGGCTTAGCCGCTATCCCTCGCCGGATTACGCCTCAGCCCGGCAGGCCATTGCGGCGCACAACGGTGTTCAGCCAGCACAAGTACTGCTGACCAATGGTGGGGCAGAGGCCATTTTTCTTGCCGCTGCGCTGCATGCCGGTGGCCGAGCCTTATTATTGGCTCCCAGCTTTGGTGAATATGCCAGAGCCTGTTCTGCCCACCGGATTGAAATGACCGAGCATGTATTGCGCGAGCCGCATTTCGCTTGTCAGATGGACGACCTGCTAGAGAACGCAGCAAACGCCGACGTGGTGTTTCTGTGTCGTCCGAATAACCCGACTGGTACGCTGATAGCCATCGATGCAGTAGAGGCACTGCTAGCACATACGCAGGCTACCGGAACCCAAGTGGTGGTCGACGAAGCCTTTATCGATCTATCAATAGGCGTCGAGGCGCTGACGCTGCTGCTTAAGCGTTACTGTCATTTAGTACTGCTACGCTCAATGACCAAGTTTTATACCTTGCCTGGGTTACGCCTAGGCTACGTGCTGGCTTCGAAAAACATAGTAGACACCATGAGTCACCACCAACCGCCTTGGAGTGTGAACCATCTTGCTGCTGAACTGGTGGCACCGCTGTTAGCGGATAGCGAGTTTGCACGGCTCACCCAGCAGTGGCTGGCCAGTGAGCAGCCACGCCTGGGCAAGGCGTTGCAGGCGCTAGGGCTTGAGGTGGTGCCCAGTCACAGCTGCTTTTTCCTTGTGCGGCCAGGTGTTTTACAGCGTGAACGCGGCGTGACCAGCGCAGACCTGTTTGAACGTATGCTTTATAAAGGACTACTGGCGAGGCATACCCACAGCTTTAAAGGGCTTGAGGGCAGTTGGTTACGTTTGGCACTGCGTGATGAGTCGGCAAATAACCGCTTGCTAAAGGTGCTGCATGATTGTCTTTGTTAGTGGGGGCGCTCGCTCAGGAAAAAGCCAAGTAGCGGAGCAGCGTGTGCTCAGCGCGGCGGGTGGCGCCAGCTGCTACTACATTGCCACCGCCAATGTTTACGACGCCGAAATGGCCGACCGGGTATCGCGCCACCAGGCACGCCGGGCAGGCCAATGGGTGACGCTAGAGGCGCCCCTGGCAATTGACCAAGCGATTGCACAAGTACCCGATCACCACGCGGTGCTACTCGATTGTTTAACTCTCTGGGCAGGACAAGTGCTGTTTGGCGCTGGGCCAAATGAAGAATTCAGTGATGAGCAAGGCCTAGCGCCGCTGGCTCGCTGCCTGGGTGATGCACAAGCTCGGGGGCTGACATTAGTAATTGTGTCGAACGATCTCAACGAAGAGCTGATTCCTGATCACTCCGCTACCTGGCACTACGTTGAGTTTATCCAGTGCTTACACCGTTGGTTAGCGCTGGAAGCTGACTCAGTGCTTGAAGTCATCGCGGGCTGTGCCAAGGAGTGGAAACGATGAAAAATGCGCTGTTCGGCCTAATACTCGCGCTGCAGTTTCTAACCCGAATTCCGCTTCCTGTTGCCTGCCCATGGACACCTGCCACCCGTCGCTGGGCAATTCGCGCTTATCCGTTGGTAGGGTTATTAATTGGCAGCGTGCTGGCGTTAAGCGCGCTGCTATTAAGTTTCATAGCGTCACCAGCGCCAATAACTGCGTTGCTACTGCTAAGCCTATGGGTAGCGCTTTCGGGTGGTTTGCATCTTGATGGCGTAATGGACCTTGCCGATGCGTTAGGCAGTAACCAGCCCCTTGAGCGGCGTTGGGAAATCATGAAGGACGCTCAGATAGGCAGTTTCGGCATCCTGGCATTGCTGTTTTTGCTGGCCTGGAAGGGCGTATTGCTTTGGGCACTGGTGGCTTATCAGGCGCCGCTGTGGTGGCTGGTGGCAGTGCCTGCATTAGGTCGATTTGCTGGGGTCGCACTGCTGATTTTTACCCCCTGTGCTCACTCGAAGGGGCTCGCATGGAGCTGGCAGCAGTCGCTAAGTGCCCGTGATGTTGGTTATGCCTTGCTACCGTTGGTGCTGGTTGTTGCGGTTTCACCGACATTGCTTGCCTGGGGGGTAGTCATCGTCGTGTGGGTAGCAATCGCCAGAAAGGCACTGCTGCGGCTATTTAACGGCATCAATGGCGATATGGTAGGTGCCACCATTGAAGGAGGAGAGCTTTGGCTACTGGTCTTAATGTGGAGTTGGTGGCAGTTCGCCACGGTATCACCGCCTGGAATTTAGAGCGCCGCTACCAAGGACAGCGCGATATTCCGCTGCTATTTCCTGATGCAGAAGTGGGGCTGCTGGCACTGCGTGACGCATTGGCAGAAGAGTGCTTTGACGCTGTTTATTCCAGTGATTTAAACCGCTGTCAGCAAACTCTTGAGTGGTCACAGGCGGCAAAGCCGGGTGTGCCGCTGTATCTAGAACCACGATTACGTGAGCTGGATTTTGGTGACTATGAAGGCAAAGTTTACGATGAACTAAAAGACTTACCCCATTATCGCGCCTGGATTGACAGCGTGGGTGAGCTGCAAATTCCCGGCGGCGAATCTTCTGGCCAGCTACGTGACCGTTTAAATGCTTGGCTTGAAGAGGTGGCTGTGCACGCCCGCGAACATCATTATCAAAAAGTGCTGGTTGTTACCCACGGCGGGGTAATACGCGAGTTGCGGCGTCGTTTCGAAACCATTGGCTTTTGGGAAGGCATCGTTCATCAAGCACAAGGACGGCGTTGGCAACTGACGTATCTAAAACGTGAAGATGGCAAAGGAGAGTGGCAATGCAGCTGTTCATCGGCGGTGCCTGCGCAGGTAAGCGCGATGTTGTAAAAGCACGCTTTCCCAGCGCTGTTTGGTGGCGGCTTTCTCCAGGGCAGCGTTTACACGAAGCGACCCACATCATGCAGCCTAATGTGCCGCTCGTTCTGCACGGTGTGTTTGAGTGGTTAGCGGCCGTGCTGCACTCGGACATGAGCAGCGATGCGTCGCGCGCGCAGTGGCGGGGAGATCTGGAAAGCTTGGCCACTGCCGCACAAACCCATGGCGTGACGCTGGTGGTCATTATGAATGAGTTAGGGCGGGGAATCGTCCCCATGGCCCGAGACCAGCGTCGCCTGCGCGATTTAAGCGGCTGGTTTAGCCAAGACGTTGCCGCCCAATCCGAGCAGGTCTGGCATGTACGACATGGGCTCGTGCAGGCGCTTAAAGCCTAGTCGGTTAAATTGACCAGCCCCTAACAAGTTGCTAGTTTACGCGCACTCTCAGGTGCTGGTGGCGATTACCGCCATCAGTTAAACGGGAAGTTGGTGAACACTAACGTGAATCCAGCGCTGCCCCCGCAACGGTGATCGAGATAAGAACGGCTAAAGATGCCACTGTGCTAATGCATGGGAAGGTGGTCGTTCGGAAAGGCAGGATGTTGTTATCTGCTTTTCGCTCGTCAGCCCGGAGACCGGCCTAAGAGGCATGGTTCTAAAGAACCACAACATGCCGAGACGCGGAGGGCGTGCTCAGGGTGATATCGCTAGCTTAGGCTGCCGATCTCCCCATCATCCCTCTGCCCGGTCAAAAAAATACGCTGTGCGGGTGAGCACAGTGAGCAAGGGATCTCCTCATGTCTTACCGTTTTCATTCTACTGCCACGCTGGCGGCATTTGCGATGGCCGCATTGCCCATGGCCGTTCAAGCCCAATCTAACGCGCAGTCTGCTGCGAATGCATTAAACCCCGTTGTTGTTACCGCCGCACTAGCCCCGCGTACTGCTAATGAAAGCCTGTCCTCGGTTACCGTACTGGATGAGGCAACGTTACGCCGTCAAGATCCGGTAAGTATTACCGACCTGTTCCGCGGCCAGCCCGGGGTGGATGTTTCCACCAACGGCAGCTTTGGCAAAAACAGCAGCGTGTTTATTCGCGGCAGCGGTAGCGGCCAAAATGTCCTGTTGATCGACGGTATTCGTCTTCGCTCCGCCACTAGTGGTGGTTCTGCTTGGCAGTATCTGGAGCCGCGTATGTTTGATCGCGCCGAAATTGTGCGTGGTCCGCGTGGCAGCCTTTATGGTGCCGACGCGATTGGCGGCGTTATTCAGCTGTTTACCCCCCAAGGCGAAGAGGAGGGTCCGCAGCCGCGTATTTCTGTCGGTGGTGGTTCGTTTAATACCCAGCGCCTGAGTGCCGGTATTAGCGGCAAAGAGGGCGGCACCCGCTATAGCTTTGCCGCTAGCCATTTCACCACAGATGGTCAACCGATTCGGCGCGATGGCGACGATAAGGGCTATGACAACACCACGGCGTTAGCGCGGGTTTCTCACACTTTTGCAAGTGGTGCAGAAGCGGGTGTGTTGGCGCTCCGTGCCCGTGGTCATAACGAATACGATGGCGGTGAAAACGACTTCGTTCAGCAGGTGGCGGGTATCTATGGCGAGCTGCCGATAACCGATAACTGGCGCAGCCGCTTAACGCTTAGCGAATCTCGTGATGAAAGCGATAACATCAATAGCTTTGGTGACTCAGTGTTTAACACCAAGGTGAGTACCGCGCGCTGGGAAAATACCTTAACAGCCGGTGCCCATGAGCTGATTGCAGGCGCTGAATACAGCGAAGACCGTGTTAAGAGCACCACGGCCTACGATGAAACTAGCCGTAGCAACGTGGCGGTATTTACCCAAGCCTTGCTCGATTTTGCACCCTTTACTGTGCAAGCCAGCTTGCGCTTTGATGACAATGAGGCTTACGGCGAAGAAGTCACCGGCAGCGTAGGCGTGGGCTATGACGTAGACGGCCACCACACCTTGCGTGCCAACTACGGTACAGCCTTTAACGCACCCACTTACAACCAGCTCTACTACCCAGGCTTTGGTAATCGCGACTTAGAGTCTGAAACGTCGCAAAGCATTGAGGTAGGCGTGCGCGGTCAGTATGCCCACTGGTTCTGGGATGCGGCACTCTATCAAACCGATATCGACAACTTGATTGCTGGTCAGGGGTTGCTGTTTAACGTACCCGAAACCCGTATTCGTGGAGCTGAGCTGGCTGCAGGCGTCGAGCTGGACGATTGGACGCTAGCCGCTGCGCTGACCTACACCGATCCTGAAAACCGCCTAACCGGTAAGCGCCTGCAAAACCGTGCCTCACAAAGTCTTCGCTTAGACGTAGACCGTGAACTGGGCGACTGGTCGGTGGGTGGCTCCTGGATTGCTCAAAACCACCGTTACCGCGATACGCAGAACCAAGATCGCCTCAGCGGTTACGGGCAGGTTAACCTGCGCGCAGGTTGGCAGTTTGCCCCGTTATGGAGTGCGCGTGTAACGTTGGAAAACGTGTTGGATCAAGATTACATTACAACGCGCTCGTTTGATGGTGCCGACTATCTTAACGCAGGCCGTGCAGGATTCTTAAGCGTTCACTATGGCCAATAAAACAGCGAATCAGACATTGTTTAAACATCGCGGGGCCACTGGCCCCGCACTGTTGTTAAGTCGATTGATACTAAGCTTATCGATGCTCAGTGGTGTGGTTGCAAACGTCGTATTGGCAGATGACCACAGCCGCTGCGCGGTGGATGATCGTGAGCGTGAAGTGTGTCTATACACGCCAGCTCAACGTATTGCCACGCTCTCGCCAGGGGCGACAGAGCTGACCTACGCTGCGGGCGCCGGGGATCAGGTGGTGGCTGTGGTTAGCTACAGTGATTATCCACCGGAGGCCAAAGAGGTTGCGTCTGTTGGCAGCCATACGCGCATTGATTTAGAAGCCCTGGTAGGGCTGGCGCCTGATTTAGTGATCGGCTGGGTAACCGGAAACCCCGCTGAACAGCTGGAAACCCTTGAAGCGCTGGGTATGCCGGTGTTCTATATTGAGCCTAGGAATTTTGAGGGAGTGGCCAGCGCAATTGAGCGTTTGGCGAGACTGGCTGGCACTGAAACTGCCGGGCAGTCAGTCGCTGATAATTTCCGGTCGAGGATGGCTGAGCTGGCAGTTCGTTATCGTGATCGGGAGCCAGTGCGCACCTTCTATCAGGTGTGGGACGAGCCGTTAATGAGTGTCAATGACGCACATCTTATCGGCCAGGTGATCGAGATCTGTGGCGGTGTAAATGTGTTTGGTGAGCAGGCGCGGCTAGTGCCACGTATCGATGATGAGGCTGTCCTGGCGGCAAACCCTGAAGCGATTGTTGCCGGAGGGATGGGGGAAGAGAATCGCCATTGGTTGACCCACTGGGAGCAGTACTCAAACGTAACGGCGGTTGCCGATGATAATCTCTTTTTTGTCCCGCCTTCTTTAATTCAGCGGCCTACTCCACGCTTGATGGAAGGCAGCCAAATTCTCTGCGAGAAGCTTGATATCGCCCGACAAAAACGCGAGCGCCATTAAATGTTAGCACGACTGGGCTTCCCGCTTGGCCTGTTGCTGCTGGTGGCACTGGCTTCTCTGATTATCGCCCTTGGTATTGGTAGTGCGCAGCTTTCCCCTGGGCAAGTTTGGCAAGTGCTTCTCGGTCATCTTGGTTATATCGGCCAGGACGAGGGCAATGCGCTGGCGCGTACTATGGTGCTGGAGCTGCGCTTGCCAAGAGCACTTTCGGCTTTTGCTGTCGGTGGATTGTTAGCGGTAGCGGGTGCTCTGATGCAAGTGCTGCTGCGTAATCCTCTTGCAGACCCTTATGTGCTCGGGCTTTCCGGTGGTGCCTCGATTGGTGCACTTGCTGCCATGCTGGGGGGGCTGGGCGGATTGGCGATTTCAGGCTCGGCGTTTGGCGGTGCGCTAGTTTCGACGTTATTAGTCTTCGGCTTGGCCCACGGCAGCGGTAGTTGGACCCCTTCGCGGTTACTGCTAACCGGGGTAGTGGTTGCGGCAGGCTGGGGCGCGGTGATCACTTTGATGTTGGCACTGAGCCCTGCTGAGCGGTTACCGGGCATGCTGTATTGGCTAATGGGCGATCTTTCCTACGCGCGCGCACCTTGGTCGCCGCTGCTGCTGTTACTGGCTACTTGTGTGGTACTGATGCCCCTTGGACGCAGCTTAAATGTGCTGGCCCGTGGCCCGCAGCAGGCTGCTGCGCTGGGCGTTGCCGTCCGGCCACTTGAGTGGTGCATCTATATTGTCGCCAGTTTGTTAACCGCCGCGGCTGTTACTACGGCGGGCAGCATTGGCTTTGTCGGCTTGGTAGTGCCACATATGCTGCGCCTATTGCTAGGTAATGATCAGCGGTTAATCTTACCGGCCTGTGCTCTGGCTGGGGGCACCTTACTGGTGCTGGCCGATACACTGGCGCGCACAATGATCGCGCCGGAACAGCTGCCGGTAGGAGTGATTACCGCGCTATTAGGTGTGCCGACGTTCCTCTTTCTGCTTTATCGGAGCCGCTGATGAGCCGTTTGGTTACCCAAGACCTGATCATCAACGTGCCAGGAAGAGGCGATGGCACGGCACTGAATATTGCCATCGAACCAGGGCAGGTCTGGGGCGTGCTCGGCCCCAACGGAGCGGGTAAAACGACGCTGCTGCACACTTTGGCAGGGCTAAACGCGCCGCGCTCCGGGCAAGTGCTGCTGGGGGAACAGCCCCTTGAGACGCTGAGCAGGCGGCAAGTTGCGCAAATGTTGGGAATTGTCTTCCAGGAACGCTTGGATGGTTTTCCCGCGACTGTGCTGGAAACCGCACTGATTGGTCGCCACCCCTATCTATCGCTGTGGCAAATGGAGGGAGCAGATGATTATGCCCAAGCCGAAGCAGCGCTTGAACGGTTAGACGTTGCGCACCTGCGCGACCGTTTGGTGAGTACGCTTTCTGGCGGTGAGCGCCAGCGTGTGGCGATGGCCACGGTACTGACTCAGGCTCCCAATATCTGGCTGGCTGACGAACCCACCAACCACCTCGACCTACACCACCAAAGCGCAGTGATGGCGCTGATGGCCCAGCAGGCAGCCCAGGGCAGTGCGGTGATGATGTGCCTGCACGATTTAAATCTAGCCGCCCGCTGGTGTGACCATCTTTTACTACTCTACCCAAATGGCGACGCCTATTGGGGCACGCGAGACAGCATGCTGGTGCCCAGTGCATTAGAACGCCTTTACCAGCAGCGGCTGGCGGTGGCCGAGGTTGAAGGGGCACCGGTATTCGTGCCCATAAAGGAGTGATGACAAGCTTAGCTAGCTCAACAGTTAGCGCTCGCTGCTACGTTAGCGGGCATCTAATAAGGGGGCTGGTTTTTGCTGTCGCTGGTTTGGTTGACGCTGGCGGGACATCAGAAACAGGCCTGAGCCCACCAAAACCCCGCCAATCACTTCATGCCATGCCGGGTGTTGTCCGATCAATATAAATGCAACCAGGGCGGCAAACAGTGGGCAGAGAAACAAGAAGCCGCTTGTATGTACGGAGCCGCCAATCTTTAATGCTGCAAACCAAAGCCCGATAGCCCCAGTCGATGCGGGAATTGCCAGCCACACAAACATTCCCCAGTGGTAAGCATCCGTCGGCAGGGAAAAAGGTTGTTTGCTGCAGGCAGCTATCACCATAAGCAGCAGGGAGCCAATCAACATCTGCCAGAAAGTGACTATCCAGGGTGAGAGCGTCATGGCAAATTTCTTACTTAACACGGTAGAACAGGCCCAGCAGGTAGATGCCAGCATCACCAATACTTCTCCACGCCCGACTCCGTGGTAGCCGTCAACGTCGATCCCAATACAAATAACTACTCCAATAAATGCAGAGGCTAAGCCGAATAAGGCAAACGTCGAGGAGCGCTCGCCTAAAATAAACCATGCCAAGACAACCACCAGTAGAGGATTACTGGCCATTAGAATGGCCGCTATTGAAGAGCTAGTCGCCGTTAGTCCGATGTTAAGTAGCGACATGACGCCGGCTGTTTGAAAACTACCAATTATTAGCAGTTTTACCCAAGGAAGCTCTTTAAGAGATAGTTTATGCCTGTGCATTTGGATAAAAACAAAAGGCGACAAGGATACTGCTGCGACCAGGAAGCGAGCAGACGCTGCCCATAACGGCGACATCTGCTCCATAACGAGCTTAGTGCTGACAAAAGAAGACCCTTGCAGGAATGTAGATGCGATTATCAGAACGTAATAGTGGTCAGTGAGTGACGTTAGTGAACGTTTCATATTCCTCTACCGATTATTTCAAGAAGTAGAGAAACGATATCAATCTCACTCGGATTCTATTCTTCCATGCGAGACAACTTTGTTTGAGAACAGGACAGATCGTTTAAATACTCGCGGGGAGATTTACCCGTGACACGTTTGAACATCACGGTAAACGCCCCTTGTGAAGCATATCCTAGATGCTCTGCAACTTGGCTAACGCGTTGCCCGGTGCTTAACCCCGACATGGCACTGACAATGCGTACCTGCTCTCGCCATTGAATAAAAGAAATACCTGTCTCAGTGCGAAATAGTCGGGATAGTGTCCGCGTCGTTGCTCCCACTTCATTCGCCCAATCTGCCAGTGAGCGCACATCCCCCGGATGTTCCAGCAACGTATCGCAGATCTTTTTCAAACGCTTATCTCTGCCCATGGGCAGTTTTAATCCACACTCGAAGGCCTGCTTCATCTCTTCTAATGCTAGCCGTAGCAAGCGCTCTTCGAAGCTGTCTGGATGATAGGTGATTGAAAAAGAGGAGGCCCTAATCAGCAGCTCGCGTAAAAGCGCAGTGACGCCTATTCCTACCGGATGACTGGGCAAGTTCAAGGTGAACGATTCGACATTGACATATAACGTCCGCAAACAAACCGCTGTGCTGGCGCGCATTTCATGTTCTACGTAAGGAGGCATCCATACGCCACGAAACGGAGGTAATAACCAGTATTCATCGCGGGTACACAGTCTCATCGTACCTGTGCTGGCATAGATTAACTGTCCACGCTGATGTTGATGGGGAGGGATGTGATGGCCCGCAGGGTACTCTTTAAACATCGACACCACAGGGTTTTTAGCATTTTCCCATTTGGCAAGATGCGCATTTGGTGGATGGTCAGTACTCATTTGGGCCCCAATATCTTAACCAAGAAAACGCCTCACTATACCCTGAGGTATCGCCACCTTTTACTTGGCTTTTACCTTATGTCATTTACCCCAAGTCATTGACCCTTTGCTAACGTTTCTAAACAGCATTGCGAAAACGCATGACCTGCTTGCCATCGACAGGGTCATCGATCACGTGGGCATGCACACCAAAGGTCTGTTGTAGCCTACTGGCGGTGAGTATGTCGTGGGGTGGGCCACTATCGATCAGGCGGCCGCTATCCATAACGCCGATTCGGTCGCACTCCATGGCTTGGTTAAGATCGTGCAGGGAAATAATCACCGTAATCGGCAGTTGCCTGACCAGTTCAAGAATCGACAGCTGGTGGCGAATATCCAGATGGTTGGTGGGTTCATCCAGCAGCAGGATCTTAGGCTGTTGGGCCAATGCCCGAGCAATATGCACGCGCTGGCGCTCACCGCCAGAAAGTGTATGCCAAAGCCGGTCTGCCATATGCGCCATATCAACATCTATCAGCGCTTTAGCCACGATGGCATCATCTTCAATCGACCAGGCGCGTAAGGCGGAAAGAAAAGGCGTGCGACCCAGCGCGACCACTTGGCGCACGGTAATTCTATCGGTGGTGTCAGCCTGTTGCTCAACCAAGGCAATAGACTGAGCGATAGTGCGTTGTTTGAGGGCGTGTAAAGGCTGGTTATCAATCCGCACCTGGCCTGTCTTTGGTTTGTTCAAACCGGCCAGCAGACGCAGCAGGGACGTTTTTCCCGAGCCGTTGGGCCCCACCAGACCAAAGGTCTGACTGGGCTCTACAGTCAGGGTGACGTCAATGACCAGTGGCGTGCCATGTACCGCCCAGGTGAGTTGTTCTGCGGATAATTGCATTAATGCCTCTTGCCACGGACAAGAATAAGCGCAAAAGCGGGTGCGCCGATTAGTGATGTAATCACCCCGATGGGAAGCACCTGACCAGACACTAGAGTGCGCGAAAGAATATCTGAACCGATTAAAAATACCGCGCCAGCAAGCGCGGTGGCGGGTATCAAACGCGTGTGTTGGCTGCCGACAATAAAGCGCATCGCATGGGGAATCACTAAGCCAACAAAGCCAATCGCTCCTACGATGGAAACCATTACCGCAGTGACCAGCGCCATCGCGATAATCAGCATACCGCGCACCGGGCGCACAGCAATGCCCATAGACGCGGCGCTATCGGCCCCGAAGGTAAACGCATCCAGGGAACGGCGGTGCCATAGGCAAACCACTAGCCCGAACAGCGCGGCAGGCACCGCTAGGGTAGCATCAGCCCAGCGCACCCCGGAGAGATTGCCCATCAGCCAAAACATAATGCCCCGCGCCTGTTCAGCACTTGCTGACTTGGTAATGATAAAAGCCGTCAGTGCATTAAACAGCTGCGAACCTGCAATCCCCGCCAGAATAATTGCTCCTGCTGCCTGAACGCCACGCCCACCACCAACACCGCTGTTGGCCGCATGGGCGAGCATCACTACGATGCCAAAGGCGAGAAGGGCGCCAGCGAAGGCACCCAACGATAACGACAGCATGCCAGCGCCTAACCCAGCAACTGCCACCGCAACGGCACCCGTAGAGGCTCCAGCAGAAATGCCCATTAAATAGGGGTCGGCTAGGGGATTGCGCAGCAGGGCCTGCAATACCACTCCCGCCAATGCCAAGCTGGTGCCGCAGCAAGCGGCAACGACGGCGCGACTGAGGCGGTAGTTCCAGATAATACCCTCGTCGATTCGGTCAACCGGGTAATCGCTGCCAAGTAGCTGGTTGGCAAGTACTTTGAGAATCGTATCAATGGGAATTGATGTCTCGCCGATGGCGGTGCCCGCGATGAGTGCGGCCACCAGCACAAGAGGCGTTACCCAAAGCCAGCGCAGCCCGAAGCGTCTAGCAGTCGGCCGTGTTAGCGCTATGCTCATGTGTTAAAAGCCATCTCAGTTGAAAGACATCGTCGACAGCGCTTCGGCGAGTGACTCAAGGCCGTAAATACTGCGCATAGTGGCGCTCATGGCATGGGCGTCCATCTCTACGATGCGGTTATTTCGAACCGCCGTCATTTCGCGGGTAACCGGGTCGTTGTGTAGAAACTCACGCTTTGCTTCGATGTCGTCAGCAGGAAAACGGCGACGATCCATGGCGGCGATAACAATCACATCGGGGTCAGCCTGGGCGATGCTTTCCCAGCCAACGGTGGGCCACTCTTCATCAGACTCAATGACATTGCGAATGCCCAGCTTGTCCATCATATAGCCGGGTGCGCCCAGTTGACCGGCAACAAAAGGGCTAACTCCCAGATCCGTTGATGAAAACCAAAAGACTGCCGACAGGTCTTCTGGCAAATCAAGGCTGCTTGCCAGGTTGATAGCGTGTTCTTCACGGGCGTTTAGGTCTGTCACCAGGGAGTCACCAGCGTCTTGAACATCGTAAATTTCGGCTAGCTCGGTGATCCCTTTATAGATCGATTCCGTCGAGAAAGCGGCGGTGCGGGTACCATCGCCACCGGTAGAGTTATCCTTGGTGTCGCAATCGGCGGGCATGATGTAGGTGGCGATACCAAGTTCATGAAACTGATCTCGGCTGGCCACGCTCCCGGTAGGCCCCACGTGCCACTCGTACTGCACCGCAACCAAGTCTGGGCGTTTATTGACCACGGCTTCGAAGCTGGGGTCGTCGTTAGCGATTCGCTCGATCTGTTCATTGACGTCAGTAAATTGCGGCAAGACCGGATTAAACCAGACTGAGGTGCCAACCACGCTATCAGCGAGCCCTAGTGAGTAAAGGATCTCTGTGGCCGATTGACCCACCGTTACCGTTTGCTCGGGGGGCGACGCCACACTTATCTCTACGCCGCAGTTGGTGAGTGTGAGGGGGTAATCGGTAGCGGCGTAAGCCGCTTGGCTAAGGCTTACAACACTGGCAGCTACCGCCGTGGTCAATCTCAACATCATGTACACTCCCGTGCATGATGAGCGATGCGTCCAGCCAGAAAAAAATATCTGGCCGAACTGTCTCGCTCGATTAATTAACATGGTCGGCAGGTCTCCTGACTGACGGGTCATGGCTAGCTCGCCTTCCCAGACAATACGTCCAGTGGCTCATTGAGCATCGCTAACCGCCTACAGTTGCGGGGGCAGTTCCGTTTCGCGGCTAAGCCGCAGCGGATTCTCTATTAAGTTCCGTGAGGAACACCGACGGCAGCTATTCTAGGTGGCGGGTAAGGGTAGAACAACAAAAAGCCCGATCTTTCGGCTAAATTTGACATTAAAGCCATTTTTTTCATTACGATAAGACAAACCAAATCTTCTGTGGCTTGGTATTCTTAAATGTCATATCAATTTGGCCTAGTGTCGAAATTAGGCCTGTCTTACCGTGTGCTAATAGGCACTGTCTTCTAGGGTATGCTTGGCACTAAGCTGGCTTCAAAGCCGCGCCTTCCTCTATACTGCAACGTTTTATTTCATCGCTTCCTTATGAATGGTTTTATCATTACTTACCAAATCATCATGAATAAAGTTCAAGCTTCGGGCATGCTCTGCATGGGAGGTTCGGTTGAGTGACTTTCCCTTTGTAGGTGTTGTCGGCCAAGAAGCGCTGAAAACCGCCTTGCTGCTGAATGCGATTAATCCGCGCATTGGCGGTGTGCTGATCAGCGGCCCTCGGGGCAGTGCGAAATCCACCCTGGCGCGGGCACTGGCGGCGGTTTTGCCTAACGACACCAATGGCAAAAAGCCACCCTTTGTCACCTTACCCCTCGGTGCCAGCGAAGACCGGCTAGTGGGAAGTCTTGATTTGCAAAAGGTGCTAGCCGAGCAGCAAGCCACTTTTCATGAAGGACTCCTCGCCAAAGCCCACGGCGGGGTGATGTATGTCGATGAAGTTAATCTGCTGCCGGATATGCTGGTTGACCTGCTGCTAGACGTGGCCGCTAGTGGGGTCAATATCGTTGAGCGTGATGGCATCAGCCACTCACACTCGGCGCGTTTTAGTTTGATTGGCACCATGAACCCTGATGAGGGCGAGCTGCGGCCGCAACTGCTCGACCGTTTTGGCCTCTGTATTGAACAGGCTGACCGTGTCAGCGTTAAACAGCGCATTGCGATTGTTCAGCAGCGCGAAGCCTTTGACCGCGACCCTGAGGCTTACATACAACAGTTTGCGGTAGAGCAGGCAGCGCTGACTCAGCAGCTTCACCATGCCCAACAGGCACTAGCGTCAGTGACTAGCCAAGACTGGGTGTACGAGACCATTGCTGCACGCTGCGAAGCCGCAGGTGTTGAAGGGCTACGGGCAGACGTTACCTGGCATCGAGCCGCTCAGGCTCATGCAGCCTGGCGGGGGGCGGAAAGCGTCAGCCAAGTAGATATCGATACGGTGGCGCCCTGGGTGCTGGCACATCGTCGAACCCAGCCGCCAGAGCAACATCCGCCGTCCTCCCCGCCTAATCAAACGCCTTCAAATGGGGAGGGCGGATCGTCGTCAGCTAATAAAGCGCCCACCGGCGGATCATCCCACCAAAATGGTGAGCAGGGCCAGTGGGGCGCTATGCCGCCTGTAGCACAGGAGTCCATTAACCAGTCAGCGGTTAACCTGCCCGAGAGCGATAGCTTTTCCCCGCGTGCGCAACGCGCCGATACGGCAGCTAGCACAGGCAAAGGAAGTGTTTCCGGTCGAGGGCGCTCTCAGGCGGAAACCTCGCGGCTAGACGGATTTGCGACGCTGATCGCCAATCGTGGCCAGTGGCCTTGGTGGCAGTTAAAAATGCGCAAATCTCGCGCAGGGCAGGCGATAGCCCATCTGGTGCTACTGGATACCTCTGGTTCCACCTTGGGGCAGCGCTTGTTAGGCCAAGCCAAAGGGCTGGTTGAGTCACTGGTCACCCAAGCTTATGCTGCGCGGGAGCAGGTCGCGGTGCTGGGGTTTGGTAATGGTGGCGTGGTGTCGCTACTGTCACGTCGTCGTGCTCCCAAAAACGCGCGGGGCACGCTTGATCATGCCAAGGGCGGCGGTGGCACGCCGCTGCGGGAAGCGATTGTTGAAGCCAAACGGCTAATTCAACAGTGGCAGCGCCGCGAGCCTGGCTTACAGGTACGTACTTATTTGATTACCGATGGCCGCACACGGGAATCTGTTGACGACCTCGCCCCGCTAGGTGATTGCCTGCTGATCGATACCGAGCAGTCGAGAGTTAAACGCGGGCAGGGCGTACGCATCGCCCAGCAATTAGGCGCCCGTTATTGGCCAGCCTCGTTTGGTAAACCCTCTTTGGCACATCCTGTTTTCGCACATTCTGTTTTTGCACATCAACCTGGGGAAAGCCCATGAGTGACGCTAGCCATCTAAACCGCATGCAGCGCAAAAAAGACGTGGTCGATGAGCGCATTAGCCGCGCCACCGAAGAGCGCGGCGTGCTGATACTGCTTAAAGGCAACGGCAAGGGCAAAAGCAGCTCGGCCTTTGGCACCATGGCGCGTTCATTAGGGCACGGTCAGCAGTGCGCGGTCATTCAGTTTATTAAAGGCCGCCGCGAAACCGGCGAATACCTGTTCTTTCGCGATCATCCCAAGCTTGATTGGCACATCATGGGCCATGGCTTTACCTGGGAAACCCAGAACCGTGAGCGGGATATCGCAGCCGCTCAAGCCGCCTGGGCCGTCGCCAAAGGGCTGCTGGAGAACCCTGCTTATCATATGATCGTGCTGGATGAGATGAGCTACATGTTCAAGTACGGCTATCTCGACCCCGAGCCGGTGGTAGAAGCGCTTAAATGCCGCCCGGCGCACCAGAACGTGATCATTACCGGGCGCACCATGGCCACGCCGCTCCAAGAGATCGCCGATACCATCAGCGTTGTTCAGGATGAGCGCCACGCGTTTCGCGGCGGTGTCAAAGCCCAGGCGGGGATCGAATACTAATGAGCACGCCAACCGCTCGCTGCCCCGCGCTGTTTATCGCTGCCCCGGCTTCTGGCCAGGGTAAAACTACCGTCACGGCGGGCTTGGCGCGGCTGCTGCGTAATCAGGGCAAGGTGGTGCGGGTGTTTAAAACCGGGCCTGATTATCTGGACCCGCAGATATTGGCTCAGGCGTCAGGTCAACCGGTAGATCAGTTAGATTTATGGATGGCAGGCGAAGCCTACTGCCGCCAGCGTTTTTATGATGCCGCCTGTGAAGCGGATTTGATTTTAGTGGAAGGTGCCATGGGGCTGTTTGATGGCGAGCCTTCTAGCGCTGATCTGGCGGCCTTGTTTGCTATTCCCATGGCAATTGTCATGGATGTAAAAGGTATGGCACAGACCGCTGCCGCGCTGGTCTCTGGGCTTGCCAGCTTTCGCGACGACATCCATATCGCCGGGCTTATCGCCAATGCCTGCGGCTCGCAGCGCCATCGCGAGCTGATCGAATCAGCGCTGCCAGCGACGATTCCTTTGCTGGCAGCTGTGCCACGAGACCCTGATTTAGCGCTCCCCGAACGCCATCTTGGGCTGGTGCAAGCTGCGGAGATTCGCGAGGATTTAGAGGCACGCTTTGAAGCGGGTGCCCGAGCGCTGGAAGCGGCGGGGCTGCTGGAAGCGCTTGCAGCACTGCCACCGGTGACTTTTGCCGCTCCGCAAGAGCAGCTTGCGGCCGTTAAGCCTGTACTTAAAGGCCGCACCATTGGCGTAGCTCGTGACGCCGCCTTTAGCTTTATCTATCAGGCCAATCTCGACCTGCTAGAGCAGATGGGCGCCACGCTGCGCTTCTTCTCGCCGCTGACGGATAGCCGCCTGCCGCAATGCGATGCGCTGTGGCTGCCGGGAGGCTACCCGGAGCTTCACGCCCAGCAACTGGCAGGTAACAGCGCCATGCGTTCGGCCATTGAGGCTTTCTATCGCGCCGGCAAGCCCATTCTGGCTGAGTGTGGCGGCCTGCTGTACTGCCTGGAAACCCTGACTGACTACGACGATATCATCCATCCCATGCTCGGCTTGCTGCCTGGGCAGGGGGCGATGCGCGGTCGGCGCGGCTGTCAGGGGATGCAAACTGCCGAATTGCCGGAAGGCCCGGTTCGCGGCCATGCGCACCACCGCTCTATGGCAGAAGGCACTCCCGAGCCGATTGCTCATGGCCGTCGCCAGCGCCACCCCGCACCGGGGGAAGCAATTTACCGCCAAAAGCGCTTAACGGCGACCTATTTACATCTGTTTTTCCCCAACAATCCTGACGCTGTGGCGAGGCTTTTTTCCGCCAGCCCGGCGCACTGCGAACTGCAGCACAGCGAGGCATTTACCCATGCAATTGAATAAGATTCCCGCCACGGTCGTCACCGGTTTTCTCGGCAGCGGCAAAACCACGCTGTTGGCCAATATTCTGCGCCAAGTCACCGGCAAGCGGATCGCCGTGATCGTCAATGAGTTCGGCGAGCAGGATATCGACTCTAGCCTTTTGCGCAGCTGTGCACTGGGGTGTGAAGAGGGTAATGAAGGCGGGCAGCTAGACGGGGAAGACGGCAGCATCTATGAGCTGGCCAATGGCTGTATCTGCTGCACCGTAGAAGAAGAGTTCCTGCCGGTGATGAAAAAGCTGGTTGCCCGCCGCAATGATATCGACCACATTCTGATCGAAACCAGCGGCTTGGCACTGCCCAAGCCGCTGGTGCAGGCGTTTAACTGGCCCGACGTGCGCCAGCACTGCACCGTCGATGCGATTATTACCGTGATTGATGGCCCCGCGGTAGCCGCTGGCCGTTATGCTAGTGATGTGGATAAGGTCGAAGCCCAACGCCGCGCTGATGAAAGCTTGGATCACGACCCCAGCCTGCGCGAGCTGCTTGATGACCAGCTAAGCGCGGCAGATCTGGTGCTGGTCAGCAAGGCGGACCTGCTTAGCCCGGAAGAGCGCACGCAGGTTGAAGCGGTAATTCAGTCACGGGTGAGCGAATCGGTAAAAACGCTGTTTATCGATCAGACCCAGACCACCGACACCGCCCAGTTGGAAGCACTGATGGGCATTGGTGCGGCCAGCGAAGAGCATATCGACAGCATCACCAATCACCACGATAAGCACCACGCTGAAGGCGCGCACCACGACCACGCCCACGATAACTTTGATTCCTGCGTGATTACCCTGGGTGAAGTGGATGGCGACGCCCTGGCCAGCAAGCTGCAGCAACTGCTGAAAAGCCACGAAATTTACCGCGCCAAAGGCTTTGCGGCAATTCCGGGCAAACCCATGCGCCGGGTTATTCAGGCGGTTGGCGAGCGTTTGGAAGGTTACTTCGATCGGCTTTGGAGCCAGGACGAGACGCGCCAGACCCAGCTAGTCATTATTGGCAAATCGCTGGATAGCGCCGCGCTGCGTGACGCGCTAACTGAGGCAGAGGTTCAAACGGCCAACTAATGCACTTATTTGCCGCCAAGCCCGGAGGCTTTGTCGATGATGAAGGCATTATCGACCTGCAACAGAGTCCCGCCGAGGTCGTGATAATGTCCGCCGCTGATAGCAATCTATCGGCACTGGCTCAGGCGGTTGACCGCCTGGGTGAAGCGTACCCCTCGGTACGGCTAGCCAACTGGATGAATCTAGTAAAACCGGCGGCCTACGATCTCTATGAAGATCGGGTGCTGGAGAACGCCCAACTGGTCGTCGTTTCACTGCTGGGCGGTAAAGCCTACTGGCAGTACGGCCATGAGCGCCTGCTGGCCTGGGCGGCAGCCAAACCCGAACGCCAGCTGATTTTGGTGCCGGGTTGCGACGCACCTGATGATGCCCTGTTAGAAGACTCCACCATCGCCTTTGATGGCGCTTACCGGGTGTGGCGCTATTTAAGAGAAGGCGGTGTGGATAACGCCGAGCAACTGCTGCGCTTTATCGCCAGCGAATGTTTTTCGCTTTCTCTAGCTTGGCAGGAGCCGAAAGTTATTCCGGCCGCGGTGATTTATGCGTCGCAAGACCAGCAGGCGCTAAGCCTTAGCGAGTGGCGCGATCGTCAGATACAAGGGCGGCCGGTGTGCCTGCTGCTGTTTTATCGCAGCCACTTGCAGGGGGCGAATACCGCTGTCCCAGACGGATTGTTGGCCGCGCTGAGAGAAAAAGGCCTAGAGCCGCTAGCGGTAGCCGTGGCGTCCCTGAAAGAGGGGCCATGCATTGATTTTATCAACCACCTGATTGAGCAGACCGGCGCCATGCTGGTGATTAATACCACCAGCTTTGCGGTCAATCGCAACGCCGACGGGCTGGATGCTCTGGGTGAAAAGCTACCCGACAGCCTGTTTGTTGGGCGACCCGTGGTACTTCAGGCGATTCTTGCCAGCAATACCTCGGAAGACTGGCAGGACATAGCCGCCGGACTGCATAGCCGCGATGTGGCGATGCAGGTGGTGCTCCCCGAGATGGATGGTCGCATTATCACCCGGGCGGTGGGGTTTAAAGCCGAAGCCCACTACAACCAGCGCTGCCAGCTGGCGGTGACCCACCACGTGATTCATCCAGAACGGGCCGCCTTTGTCGCTGAGCTGGCGCGGCGCATCTGTTCGCTACGGCTAACCCCCAATGGGCAGAAGCGTATCGCGCTGATTATGGCTAACTACCCCAATCGCGATGGCCGGATCGGTAACGGGGTCGGGCTGGATACGCCCGCGTCGACGCTGCAGATTCTAGGCGCCCTGAAAGAGACGGGTTATCCGTTAAGCGAGCTACCGGAAAATGGCGATGCGTTGATCCGCCAACTTCAGGGCGCGGTGACCAACGATCACGGCAGCCTCGACCAGCGCGCCTGCTGGCAGAGTATCAGCGTTGATGATTACCTAGCCTGGTTTAAAACCTTGCCCAGCGAGCTGCAAGAAACCGTATGTACGCGCTGGGGGACGCCTCACGAAGACCCCAAATGCCGCCAGGGGCGTTTGATGATCGCCGGTATTCGCTTAGGCGAAACCTTTGTGGGGATCCAGCCGGAACGCGATTTTATCGACGATCTCACCCAGTCCTATCACGATATGGAGCTGGTGCCGCCCCACAGCTATCTGGCGTTTTACTACTGGCTGCGCGAGCACTATCAAGTCGACGCGGTTATCCACGTGGGCAAGCATGGCAACTTAGAGTGGCTGCCGGGTAAAAGCATCGCCTTGAGCGCGGACTGCTGGCCGGATATTGCCCTGGGGCCGCTGCCGCACTTTTATCCGTTTATTGTTAATGACCCCGGCGAGGGTGCCCAGGCCAAGCGCCGCAGTCAGACGGTCATTATCGACCACCTGATGCCGCCGCTAGCACGAGCCGAACTCTACGGTGCTGTGGCCGAGCTTGAAGCGCTATGTGATGAGTATTATCAAGCGCTGGATATGGACCCGCGCCGGGAAGCGTTGATACGCAGCCAGATTCTCGCTCACCTGCGTGATACCGGTATCGATCAGGAACTGGCGCACGCCGTCGACGGTTGTGAAAACAGTACTGATGATGCCGACATTCTCAACGAGCTGGATACCTTTCTGTGCGATATCAAAGAGTCGCAGATTCGCCATGGCTTGCACATACTCGGCACGCTGCCGCCTGAAGAGAAGCGGGCGGGCACCTTGGTGGCGCTGCTACGGCTACCCCGTGGTGAAGCGGTGGCCAGCCGCGGACTGCTGCACAACCTGGCTAGCGACCTGGGTTTAGACTTTGATCCGTTAGCCGCTGGCAACGAACCTTGGCAGGAGCCTAAACCCGTTGTTCTAAGTGAGCTGCTCGATACCCCTTGGCGCACCGGCGCGGATACCCGCGAGCGCCTTGAACTGCTGGCCGAGCGCTGGGTGGCCGACTATGTATTAGCCCCTGGTTGCCTGGAGGAACTGGCCCAAGATTACCCCAACACGGCGGAGCAACTGCGCTATGCCCGCGACCAGCTATGGGTCGCTATGCAGCGCGGCGTCAAGATGGAGATTCAGTCGCTGCTCGACGGCCTAGAAGGTATCTTCGTTCCCGCTGGGCCTAGCGGTGCGCCCAGCCGAGGGCGGCTAGATACGCTGCCCACCGGGCGTAACTTTTTCAGCGTCGATAACCGTTCAATTCCATCGCCTGCCGCCTGGACGCTAGGGGAAAAGTCCGCCCAGGCGTTTGTTGAGCGCTACCTGCAGGATAACGGCGACTATCCGCGCCGTTTGGGGCTTTCGATTTGGGGAACCGCCACCATGCGTACCGGCGGCGATGACATCGCCCAGGCCTTCGCGCTGATGGGCGTGCGCCCTAAATGGTCGCTGGGCTCCCAGCGGGTGAGTGATTTCGAAGTGATCCCCTCGATGCTGCTCAATCGGCCAAGGGTTGATGTCACGCTGCGGGTGTCTGGGTTCTTCCGCGACGCTTTCCCCAATGTGATCCGTCTGTTTGACGCCGCCGTGCAAGCGGTGGCCAGTTATGAAGAGCCGGGTAACAGCAACACCATCCGCGAGGCGGTGCTTGCTCGCCAGCAAGCACTGGAAGACCAAGGGCTAAGCCCAGAGATGGCCGCCCAAGAGGCAAGCTACCGTATCTTCGGCAGCAAGCCCGGTGAGTATGGCGCGGGCTTGAACCGGCTAATTGAAAATCGTTCTTGGGACAGCGCCGACGATTTAGCCGAGGCCTACATGGATACAGGTGCCTACGCCTACGGCCAGTTCAAGGCTTCCGGCACTGCTGCGCGGGCGGCGTTCGAGCAGCAACTCCAAGGGCTGGATGCGGTGATGCAAAACCAGGATAACCGTGAGCACGATATTCTTGATTCCAATAGCTATTACGCTTTTCAGGGCGGCATGGCCAACGCCACGCGCTCGCTAAGCGGAAAAGCACCGACCATTTATCACGCCGACCACGCCAATCCCGCGGTGCCCAAGATTCGCACCTTGAAAGAGGAGCTGGCGAGGGTGATTCGCTCGCGCGTTTTGAATCCCAAGTGGATCAATGCCATGCGCGAGCACGGCTATAAAGGCGCGTTTGAAATGGCGGCCACGGTGGACTACCTGTTTGCTTACGATGCCACCACTGATCTAGTCGCCGACTACCAGTACGCCCAGGTGAGTGACGCCCTAGTGCTCGACGCTGCTAATCAGCAGTTCCTGCGTGAGCACAACCCCGCAGCCTTAGAAGAGATGGCCGAGCGCTTACTCGAAGCCGCCCAGCGAGGCATGTGGCAAGCCCCCGGCGAACATGGCCAGGCGCTACAAGATCTGCTGCTGGAAATGGATGAAGCCAAAGAGACGGGGCACTATGACCACCAGCCCGCGCATTAAAGGTTGGTGCCCCGGCGCGTGGCGGCCCATGGCTACTGGCGATGGCCTGTTGGTGCGTGTACGCCCACCGCTGGGCCAGCTTTCACGGCAGCAGGTAGTGGCACTGTGCGAAGCCGCCGAGACCTTTGGTAGTGGTTTAATCGAGCTAACCAGCCGGGCCAATATTCAACTACGGGGAGTGACCGAGGCCAGCTGGCCTCCGCTGATGGCCTTTCTGGTTGAGCATCAGTTGGTGAACGACGACCCGCAAGCAGAACGCCAGCCGCAACTGATGCTGGCACCTGCTTGGCAAGAGGGCGACGACACTCATACCATTGCCCGCCTGTTGCAAACGCGGGGCAGCGAATTAGCGCCCATGCCCGGCAAGATCGGCATTGCGATTGATACGGGAAAAGCCCCGGTGCTGTGCGATAGCGCTGCTGATTTTCGTATTGAGCGCTCGACAGAAGGCGGTTTGATAGTACGTGCCGATGGCTATGAGTGTGGCACGGCGGTGAACGAGCCCGAAGCCGCCGTTGAGCAGCTAATACGCCTGACCCACTGGTTTGTGGACAGCGGTGGCTGGGACTCTGGGCGCATGCGGCGGCACACAGCACCGCTGCCTGACTGGGCGACCGCTGATACTGCCCCCGCATCCCCTGGCGAGAAGCTGGCGCTGGGCGAACATAGCAACGGTATGGTGGTGGGGCTGCCTTTTGGCCGGGTAGCGGCTAATACGCTGCGTGAGACTGTCTCCCAGACAAGTGGCTCTTTAGTAAAGATCAGCGCTGTGCAGGTCACGCCCTGGCGGCGCTTATTGTTGAAAGATTGCGATACACTACCCGCGGTTGATGGCTTAATCCGTCATAATAGCGACCCGCGGTTAGCGATGGACGCCTGCCCCGGCGCACCTTATTGCGAACAGGCGAGTGTTGCCACCCAGCCGCTTGCCGAACGGCTAAGTGGCTGGGTGGCAGCAAGCGTACATATATCCGGGTGCGCCAAAGGCTGCGCCCGCCAACGGTCAGCAGCGCTGTGCCTAGCCGGCCGCGAAGGGCGCTTTGACGTGATTGTTAACGGTCGCGCCGATAGCGCACCGGTTAAGTCAGGCCTTACTGAGAGTGAGGCGTTGGATGTTATTAAAAAGCTCAGCGAAAGCCGTTAGGGAGCCTCTGATTAATGTGATGAGCGCAGGCCAGACAAGGCAAAAATTAACGAAAAAGCGGAGTTTACGAGTTGTAAATGAGCATTTTGAGGCGATTTTTAACGCAGTATGGCCAAGCGTAATAGTTAATCAGAGGTTGCTTAGGTTTATCGAGATTAAAAAAATAGTAGCTTATATGCTGGATAGCTGAGTGCCAGGGCAGGTTGTAGCGAGGGTCTTTCGACATGGATGTCGAAAGTAGCGCCCATGGATGGGTTCACAGCGCCCTCGCGGAAACCTGCCCTAGCACGGATGCCTTGCAGACCAGTAACTGCGAATTAGTTTATTTGGAGAGTTTGGGTGCCTCACGTTTATGAAACACACGGACCGGCGATTTACCGGCAGTCGTTTGCGATTATTCGCAATGAAGCTGAGCTTGATCGCTTTTCAGCGGAAGAAGAAACGGTTGCGGTACGCATGATTCACGCCGCCGGGCTGGTGGAGCTGGCTGCGCATATTCATTTTCAGAATGACGTGGTCAATCGAGCGCGTTCAGCGTTAGAGCAGGGCGCACCGATTCTTTGCGATGCTCGAATGGTCTCCGAAGGCATTACCCGCAAACGGCTGCCCGCTAATAACCAGATTATCTGTACTCTTAACGATGAGCGCACCCCTGGCCTTGCCCAGGAAATGGCCAATACCCGTTCAGCGGCAGCGCTGGAACTGTGGCGGCCGCACCTGGAAGGCGCGGTCGTCGCCATTGGCAACGCGCCCACCGCGCTGTTTCATCTACTTAATATGCTCGAAGACCCAGACTGCCCGCGCCCGGCGGCCATTATTGGCTGCCCGGTAGGCTTTGTTGGCGCGGCGGAATCCAAAGAAGCGCTGTTGGCTAACCCCGCGCTGCCCAGCTGTATCGTGCGTGGCCGCCTGGGTGGTAGCGCCGTCACGGTAGCGGCCATCAACGCCATGGCGGATCGTATCGAATGACCCAAGGAACCATTTACGGAGTGGGTTTAGGACCCGGCAGCCAAGACCTAATGAGCGTGCGTGCCGACCGCTTGATCCGTGGTGCCAGCCATGTGGCCTATTTTCGCAAGCAGGGCCGCAGCGGGCATGCGCGTACCATAGTGGAAGGACTGATCGCCCCCGGTGCAACCGAGCTGCCCATGGAGTATCCGGTTACCACGGAAATTCCGTTTGACGACCCTCGCTACAATGAACTGCTGTCGGCCTTTTACGAACGTAGCGTGGCCCAACTGATCGAGATGGCGGAAGCGGGATGCGATGTAGTGGTGCTCTGTGAAGGCGACCCGTTCTTCTACGGCTCCTTTATGCACCTCTACACGCGGCTGCTGAACCGCGTGCCGGTCTCGGTGGTGCCGGGTATTACCGGCATGTCGGCGGCCTGGACGGCGACCGCGCAGCCAATTACCTGGGGCGATGACATTATGACGGTGCTGATGGCCACGCTGCCGGAAGAGACGCTGGCCGAGCGCATCGCCCAAACCGATGCACTGGTGGTGATGAAAATTGGCCGCAACCTGACCAAACTACGCCGAGCGCTGACGCATGCTGGCCGTGAAGGTGAGGCGTGGCTGATCGAGTACGCCGCCATGACTCAGCAGCGTGTGCTGCCACTGAGTGAGGTTGGCGAAAGCGTGCCTTACTTCTCGATTGTGCTGATTCATGGCAACGGGAGGCGGCCATGAGCGGTTGGCTGAAAATCGTCGGCCTAGGGCCGGGTGCCGATGCCATGATTACTCCGGAGGTTTCGGCTGCGCTGCTGGAAGCCACCGACGTGGTGGGCTATGTGCCCTACGTTAATCGCGTGGCACCTAGGGCTGGATTAGTCCGCCATGGCTCAGATAACCGCGAAGAGATTCGCCGGGCGGAACAGGCGCTACAGCTGGCGCTTGAGGGCCACCGGGTAGTGGTTGTCTCCTCTGGTGATCCTGGCGTGTTCGCCATGGCCGCCGCGGTGTTCGAGGCCTTGGAAGCGGGCGATGCCCAGTGGCGCACGCTGGATATTCAGGTTCTACCGGGCATTTCTGCCATGCTGGCCGCCAGCGCAAGCGTCGGCGCACCGCTGGGGCACGACTTTTGCTGCATTAATCTATCCGACAACCTCAAACCCTGGGCGCTGATTGAGAAGCGCCTGCGTTTGGCTGCCGAGGCCGACTTCGCCATGGCGTTTTACAATCCGCGCTCCAAGGCACGGCCGGCGGGTTTTGAACGAACGCTAGAGGTACTGCGGGAAGCCTGCGGGCCGGATCGATTGATAATCTTCGCCCGCGCGGTTTCGACCCCCGAAGAAGCGATTCGAGTCACCACGCTAGGGCAAGCGACGCCGGATATGGCGGATATGCGCACGCTGGTCATCGTTGGTTCCCAGCAAACCCGCTTGATTGAACGCAGTGGCGTGCCGCTGGTTTATACGCCGCGTTCCTCCCAGTGAGTATGAAAGGGGTGAGGGCAGGTTGATGCGAGGGTCTTTTCCCATGGAGGGGAAAAGTAGCGCCCAAGGACGGGTTTACAGCGCCCTCGCAGCAGCCTGACCTCGCTACCAAGATGTGCCGCTGATGTAGGGTTAAGTTAGCCAGTTGATAACCTCATCAACAGTATGAGCTTCAAGACGAGATGGCAGATGAGGCCGCTCGATCATCACAATGGGTAGGCCGAGCATTCTCGCCGCGCTAAGTTTGGACGACGCACCTTCGCCGCCAGCGTTTTTACACACAATGCGCTGTATGCGCTGATTTTTCAGCAGGGCGAGATCGCTTTCTAGGGTAAACGGGCCTCTATCAATCACACTGCTGATATCCGGCAGTGGCAACGGGCTGGTCGGCGGATCAACCAAGCGCAGCACATAATGGTGCTGAGGCTGGGCGGCAAAGGCGCTAAGGTGCATTCGCCCAATCGCAAGCAGCACCCGTTGGGGCGGGCCAGCCAAGGCGTTAACGGCCTCATCAATACTTGCCACGCTTTGCCATTGGTCGCCGGTAACAGGCTGCCAGGCAGGCCGGGTAAAAGCGGTGGCCTTTACATCGCACTGCGCCGCCGCGGCTAACACGTTGCGGCTCATCTGTGCGGCAAACGGGTGGGTGGCATCAACAATATGGGTAATGCGCTGCTGGGCTAAAAACGTAACCAGCCCATTAACGCCACCAAAGCCGCCAATGCGGGTGGGTAGAGGCTGGGGTTTAGGCGTGTTAACGCGCCCTGCGTAGCTAAAAATGGCGGGAATGCCACGCTTGGCAACAGCGCTAGCCAGGGCGCTGGCCTCGCTGGTTCCCCCGAGAATTAGGATTTTGATCATGGCTGAGGTTAACAACGCTCCCTGGCTTACCCTTTTAGGCTGGGGAGAGGGTGGCACACAGGGGCTGACAGCGGCAAGTCGACAGGCATTGGAAAGTGCCGAGGTAGTGTTCGGCGCACGCCGTCACCTACGCCTTTTACTGCCGCTAAACGCCGAGGTGATTGAGTGGCCAGTGCCCTTTGCCGATGGCATTACAAAGCTGCTAAACCAGCGTGGCCGCCGGGTGGTGATGCTGGTCTCCAACGACCCGTTCTGGTTTGGGGCGGGGACGACATTAGCGCAGCATCTCAGCGCAAACGAGTGGCAGGCACTGCCAGCCCCTTCCACCTTTAGCCTGGCGGCTGCACGTTTGGGCTGGCCGTTGGAGCGTTGCACTTGCCTGGGGTTGCACGCCAAACCGCTATCGCGCATTCGGCCTTACCTGCATGTTGGTAGGCGGTTGCTGGTGTTGGTAAGAGACGGCGCGGCAGTGACCGAGCTAGCGGCGCTGGTAACTAGCCTTGGCTTTGGAGATACCCAGCTAACGCTGCTGGAATCTTTGGGCGGCGATAGCGAGCGTATTCGCCATTGCCGTAGCGACGCCAGCTTGCCCGACGACATTGCCCACCCGGTTGCGGTAGGGCTGGAAGTTGCTGGTAACGGCCCCGCCTTGCCGCTGACGCCCGGCCTGCCGGATCATTTTTTTGACCACGACGGCCAGATTACCAAACAGACCATTCGCGCCATCACTCTGTCGGCCCTTGCCCCCATGCCCGGCGAGCGGCTGTGGGATATCGGCACCGGTTCAGGCTCCGTTGCCATTGAGTGGCTGCTCGCCCATACGGATAATCAGGCGGTGGGCTTTGAGCAAAACGCTGAACGGGCAGCGCGAGCGCGCAGCAATGCAGAGAACTTGGGCGTTGACTGGCTAGAAGTAAAACAGGGCCGCGCGCCTGACGTACTAAACGATACGCCGCTACCCGATGCGGTATTTATCGGCGGCGGGTTATCCCAAGCGCTACTAGACGATTTATGGCAGCGCCTGCCTGAGGGCGTGCGTATCGTTGCCAATGCCGTCACTTTGGAATCCGAAGCGCTGCTGGCACACTGGCAACAAAAAGCAGGCGGCGAACTGCTGCGTTTAGAGCTTGCCAACGCAGCCCCCATTGGCACGCGGCGAGGCTGGAAAGCCAGCTACCCGATTGTTCAGTGGCGGGGCGTTCGATGAAGCCATCAATATTGAGAATTGCAGGGTTTGGTTTTCGCAGTGAAGCCACGCTTGAATCGCTTGTTCAAGCGTTAGATCAGCTTATCGACCAGTACGGTTCTGTCGACAAGTACGGCCTTATCAACCGGCTGGCGGCGGCGCGTTCTATGTTGCCGTTGGTAGAAGAGCTAGGCCGAGTGCGTAATATTGAAGTCATCGCCGTAGCGGATGCCGAGCTATCAACAGTGGCAACGCTTACTCATTCAACACAAAGTTTGCAGGCACGCGGCACAGGCAGCGTTGCCGAGGCCGTAGCGCTAATAGCCGCAGGCCCGAATGCGAGATTAGTGGGGCCCAGGATCATTTCAGCGGATAGACAGGCCACCGCCGCCCTGGCGTTGTTAGAAGTACCAGAAGGAGCCACCGAATGACCGTACACTTCATTGGCGCAGGCCCCGGCGCGCCGGATCTGCTTACCCTACGCGGGCGCGACTTAATCGCCGCCTGCCCGGTGTGCCTGTATGCGGGCTCTTTAGTGCCGGAGCAGATTCTGGAACACTGCCCGGCGGGGGCAAGGGTGATTAATACCGCGCCGCTCTCGCTGGATGAGATTATGCAGGAAATCAGCCGCGCCCACGCCGAAGGCCAGGATGTCGCCAGACTGCATTCGGGGGATCTCTCGGTATGGTCGGCCATGGGCGAGCAACTGCGTCGCCTGCGCGAGCTGAATATCCCCTACAGCATTACCCCCGGCGTGCCATCCTTTGCGGCAGCGGCGGCAACCTTAGGTCAGGAGTTAACTCTGCCCGGCGTGGCTCAGTCGGTGGTGCTCACCCGCACGCCGGGTCGTGCCAGCGCCATGCCCAGTCACGAGACGCTGGCCAATTTCGCCCGCAGCGGGGCAACGCTGGCCATTCATCTCTCCATCCATAACCTTTCCCAGGTAGTCGAAAGCCTGACGCCTTACTACGGAGCGCAGTGCCCGGTAGCGATTGTATGGCGGGCAAGCTGGCCCGACGAACGGGTCGTGCGTGGGCGGTTGGCGACTATAGAAGGGCTGATCGATGACGCTATGCAGCGCACCGCATTGATAGTGGTGGGGGCAGTGCTTGAAAGCGATGATTTCCAGGAGAGCAGCCTCTACGCAGTGGGCTACGACCGCCGCTTTCGCCCTCAGTCGGCGGATTCGCCTTTTGCCACGGCAAGCCAAGACCAAGAGAGCGATTCATGATCACGCTATCGCTAATAGGCATCGGCACCGGCAACCTTGATCACGTCACCCTGGCCGCAGTGCGCGCCCTCAATAGCGCCGACCTGATCCTGCTGCCCCGCAAGGGTGAGGCCAAGTCGGATCTAATCGATCTACGCCGCTTACTCTGCGAGCGCCTGTTAGAAGAACCGGTGACTACCAAAATCGTCGAGTTCGATCTCCCCAGTCGCGATGATCATAATGATTACCTTAGTGCGGTAGACGACTGGCACGCTGCGATTGCCAGCGCTTGGGCGCAGTTGATGGATGAACATCTGCCCAATGGCGGGCGGGTCGGCATGCTGGTGTGGGGCGACCCTTCGCTTTACGACAGCAGCCTGCGCATTACCCAGCGGCTAAACGCTGCGGGTAAGCAGGTGGATGTCGAGGTCGTGCCTGGCATCACCAGCCTGCAGGTGCTCACCGCTGAACATAAAGTTCCTCTCAATGCGCTCGCCGAGCCAGTACAAATCACCACCGGCCGCCGCCTGCGCGAGCGCGGCTGGCCGAACGATGCCGCCACGGTAGCCGTGATGCTGGATAGCGGCGGGGCGTTTACCACGCTGCCATTTGACGACACCTACATCTGGTGGGGCGCCTACCTGGGCATGGATAAACAGTGCTTAATCAAAGGCTGGCTAAGCGAGGTCAGCGACCAAATCATCCAACGCCGCGCAGAACTACGCGACGCCCACGGCTGGATTATGGATATTTACCTGCTCGCCAAAAAGCCGGAAAAATAAACCCAGGTATCAATATGGAATATTTTTCCATAAAATAATCCTGCCTATTAAATAACCAAGTTATCAGGAGCGACTATGAGCTTTTACGTCTATCTTTCTGGCGAAATCCACACCGATTGGCGCGAAGAGATTCAGCGCGGCGCTGATGCAGCGGGCCTGGATATCGTATTTACCGCACCCGTCACCGATCACGACGCCAGTGACGCCGCAGGCGATCATCTGGGCAAGCCGGAAAATGGCTTCTGGCGCGATCATCAGTCCTCCAAGGTCAACGCCATCCGCACACGTACCATGATCGAGCAAGCAGATCTGGTAGTTGTGCGCTTCGGCGACAAATACAAACAGTGGAACGCCGCTTTTGATGCAGGCTACTGCGCCGCACTCGCCAAGCCCTACATCACCCTGCACAGCGAAGACATCGTCCACCCGCTGAAAGAAGTCGACGCCCAAGCCCAGGCCTGGTGCACCACGACAGATCAAGTCGTCGAAACACTACGTTACGTCCTAAAAGCCTAAGCGCACAGCGCCCCCCGCAACGTCGTCACTGCATTAGTGATGTTGTGGGAGGGCGCTTCAGCCCGCGATGATCCCGCCCCATAAACAACCCCGCCACTGAACCGTTACTCTGCTCAAGTGTTGTAGAAGGGCGCTTCAGCCCGCGAAGATCCAGCCACATAAGCAACCCCCGCCTCTGAATTGATACTCTGCCCTAGTGTTGTAGGAGGGCGCTTCAGCGCGCGATGATCGAGCTACATAAGCAATCTAGCCACCCCGTAGCGCGGCGTAACGCTTGGCGAGGAACGAGCCAAAAGGCACCCGCAGCGGCGGCCCGGCGCGATGGCAGCGTCAGCTGCCCAAAGTCTTCTCCAGCTCAATTTTTCTTCAAAGCCACGTGACCTAAGCCAAATTTATCAATAAAGTATGATTAAATCGTAAAAACGAGCCAGCACGCGAATTTTGGATATGCCAGCCATGCTGGATAAATAAATCTATAAAAACAGTGATTTGTGATTTTTTGGGGTGGCTAGATAACACCAATAAACGTGCTGACATGTTCAAGGGTGTTGTGCAGCAGGCTATATAATCACTGTTAGGATTTTCCATGAGCGAGTCATCTAGGAGATGGGAGGATTTTCTTAATCCTGAGATCCTCAAAACGAAACTGATCTCCGCTTCGATATATCTTGCGGCATTTGAGATTCTCAAGGACTCAATCATGGAGCGGATTGAGACCTTCTTCACCGATGGTTTTGGGCCGCAGGGCAATATTCTCTCGCCAGAGTATGAGACCGAGGTTAAATCCAGACACAAAAGCAAGGTCAGAGCCTCCCTCGAATGGCTGAAGGAGCAAGAAGCAATAACTGCAGAGGATATTGAAGCATTTGATAAGATCCGTGAGTCTAGAAACGAAGTTGCTCACGAAATGCCCAATCTTCTTGGAGGAGAGAGCTCTGTTAATTTTGCTCAGCAGTTCGAGCAGATGGTGGCCTTGCTGAGAAAAATCGAGGTTTGGTGGATTGTAAATTTCGAACTCGCTATCAACCCAGACTTCCGAGATGCTGAGATCGATGAAGGCGGAATTATTCCAGGGCCTCTCCTGACGTTGCAGCTAATGCTTGAGATCGCACTGGGCGACCCTGAAAAGGCATCCTATTACTATGACGAATTCCGAAAATGATCCAACAAATCCTAACCAGTGGCAGCCGTCGGAACGTTTTTCCGCTCCTGCGTCGCTCCAAAACGTCCGCTGTGCCAAGCGTTAGTTGCTTCAAGGAAGCCAATGCATGCAGAGAGTAGAGCAGGAAATTCGAGTCATATTTGAGAAGGCTGACCTAGGAACTTGGCCGGATGGGCAAGTGAAATGTGACATGTCGGGTGGATCTGTAGGTCACACCGGAAGCATCACCTCTGGATTGTTAAAAAGAACTAAAACTGATATTACCCAAATACTGGAAAAGCTTGACCTAGAGTACGGAGATGATTTTGGTAGTAAGCTTTTCGAGCTGCGCGAAGAATCTAAAAAAGAAAGCTTAGGTCCAATTTATCGCTGTAATATCAATGTGAAAGGAAAAAATATTGAATTTGAGTATTTTTGGGAAGGCAGCCCGTTCAATTTTCTATCTGAAGTCGAGCCTGATATTAACGGCAGTTTGCCAAATTTTATTTACGAAAAAATGTTCACTAAAGAGTTAATATCTTACGTAGATAAATGGGAGCTAGATTCAGCAATCTTTATGTTTGTACCTGCTCAAAAGCAGAGAAACGAAGATATACCAGAAGACCTTCTCGATATGTATGCATTAGTTGATTGGCAGTGCGATACCGATAATGGAGGTTTAAATCAATACTTTGCAAGGGATGTTGACTGCTTTGGTTGCTACAACAGAGAGGAGCTTTATCCAAGAGTTCTACGGGCAATTAAAAAAGTAAATCACCTTGCTGCAGAGATCTTATATTCAGAAGCAATGGCATTATATTCCCACTTTTACGATCGGGTGAATCGTGCAAGAGAGGCAATGGATATTGCATCAATTGAAAAACAAGAGGAAAGCGATATTAATGATAGATACTTTCAAATGTATGATGATTTGGAATCAAAGAGACGTGATTTCGTCAAAGAGAACGCAGAGAAATTTGCAGTCAACAACTAACACATATGAGCCTTCTGTCTGTCAATAGACCGTAGTATTTTTATTGGCCGCGTAAGCGGTCAATATCAAGTCCCTGAGCCAGTGATCCTACTTCATCTGTCATCGTTGGCTGTGAGTGGCTTACAGCAAACACCTATTGAGGCTCTCTTAACGTGGTGGTTTACCACTGCCAAACCGAGTTGCTCCTTGCAGGTGGATCTGGGGCACTAGACATTCATCGGTTAACCAGCATCTGTCCTATTCAAAAAGCGGGTTACTTTACAGTCCCAGTTAATTTCAGGTTCAGTGCCGGTGTAAGCCCACTCGCTCAGGGTGTTGATGCACGCCAGCAGGATGGATAATCAAAGCGACGGACTTTGAGTTGGGTGTAGAAGTCGGGTTTCAGATCTCAAGATCAGTCAGCAGACACCCTGTTCAGCACACTCCATGATGATCCAGTTAGACGTTGATCATCATCCTGCTGCATGACTAACTCGTTAAAAGCGTTGTTCATCAAATACCTTTTCGTTCTTTAACATGAAATAGACTGCACGCCCCAACTTGTGGGCCAGGGCCGATAAGGCTTTGGCTTTACCCATGCGTTTCTGGAAGCGTTGCAACAGCTTTTGTGCACCTGGATTACCGCGTAGATAAAGCACCGCAGCCTCAGAAAATGCCCACTTTAGATGGGCATTACCAATCTTGTTGCCCTGGGTGCCATAGGTCTTACCGGCCGATTCGGCTTTGCACTTGATCAGTCGGGAATAGGAGGCAAACTTCTGAACAGATTCAAAACGTCGAATATCACCCACTTCATATAGAATGGTGAGGGCCAGAATACGGCCAACGCTGGGAGTGGTTGTTAATAAGTGGTAGTAGGTCGGCTGATGCTTTTTAGCCTGCTATTCCAATAGCCATTCCACCTGGCTTAGTTCCCGGTGGTAGCACTCTAAAACGGCCATATCTAGATCGATATTGCGCTGAACAAGCGGGTCATCAAAGGTTCTGCCCAATTGTTCTCTGGCACTGACATTCTTTAAATTGACCTTGTTGGGTGGCAGGTTGTACTGACTCGTTGTGTTGGCAACATGAGCTTTGAGATCAGCGCCGTGGCGAACGAGCCCAGTTCGGCGGCGAAGCAGGTCACGGGTAGTTCGCATGTTACGTGGGTAGACATAAGCGAGGGGGAAGTTGCCACCGCGAATAAGCGCGGCAATTTTGTAAGAATCCACGCGATCATTCTTGGTTTTACCGCCATGAATGGCCTTCATATAAAGGGCATGACCGAGAATGAAAGCAATGCCGTGGTCTTCACAGAAATCAGCGACCCAGTACCAGCAGTGCATGCATTCGACGCCGATCACTAGATCATCCAGGTAGGTGTCGATTAGCCGAAATAGAGGTTCTGGGCTAGCGGGAATCTCTTTATGCAACAGGGTTTCTCCCTGTTGATTGAGGATACAGACATAAAGGCTTCTGGCATGTAGATCAATGCCACAGTAGTGACGATGAATGCTATTGTAAAAGTTCATTGAGTCTTCTCCTGCTAGGTTTGGTCGCCTTTTCAGCTTAGCCAAACGGGCTGAGCTGGGGGAGAAGGCTCAATGAGTATCAAGGCCAGGCACAGCGACAGCTTTTTCGTTGTGGCTTCGCCTCCACTACAAAGCCGCGCATGCTGGCGGCGTTATGGCTCCTAAGAGATTTCAGCATGAGCATTTTGGGTAAAGAGGTCATTGGGCGTTTTATAGATGTCACACGATATCCACACCTGAGTAGTTCTATACCAGATAGGCAGTTGGAAATAATTGAAGTGATCGAATCGAAAGAGACATCAGAAATTCGCTCAAGGTACGAACAATTTCTAGGTGGTATAAGTGCTGCACCGGCGGCCGTTACGCTCGGAGATGAAATGATTTTTATCGGGGATAGCACAAATAACGAAGGTTGCGTGTACTACGTAGACATAGAGTTTGGTGTATTTAAGCTCCATGAGTCCATGGAAGAATTTCTGAATGCAATTAAGCCATAACAATCGCAGGCACAGGGACAAAATTTCCGCTGCGCTCCAATTTTCCCCGTGCTGCGGGTGTTACATTTAAAGGAGAGATAATGAGAAAGCCTATAGACAGCGCAATTTTCTTGGCTGCCTGTACAGCTCTTTTATATTCTTGGAGCACTGCGAACTATCATGGATTTCTGATAGCAGCGAGCTTGGATTCGGACATGATGGAACGAAGCTTCCATCAAGTAATATACGGTGGCCTAATTATATCGTTTGGCCCTATTATTTTAATGCTAATTGTAGCTTCGCTTTCATTGTTTTTCTGGTCTCATGCTGTTCTTCCCTCATATATTGACTGGGTGAGAGGTAGTATAAAATCTAAACGGCGAGTTATAAAAATTCGCCGATACTGGATAGGAAAGAGGGTATCATCAGGCATAGAAGATCAAGAAAAACGTAGGTTTAATCGTGTTGCACTTTACTCATTGGCTGGCATGGCATTCATACTTAGTCTTGTGTATTTCGAAAATAAAGGTCAGCAGCAAGCAAAGGAAATTATTGATAGGCATATGGCTAACGATAACAGTCCCGGCAGCATGGTTACTGTTTTGATTAATAAGAGCGAAAAGAAACTTCGCTATCTTGGTTGTGGAGCAAAGAACTGCGCTGGTATCGAGCGAAATACTAACAAGGTATATTACTTTTCTCAGTCTAGTGGCTACAGCTTTACCTATACACGTAAAAATGTAACAAGTGCGTCAAACGGATAAATTTTCCGTTGCTTCACACTTCAAATTTACCGCTTACGCAGGCGTTGAGCCTGTAGAAAAACTCCGCTGACGACTAAGTTTTGGTAGGATCGAGGAAACATACGAGGAGTGGTCAGCATGCCGCGCTTCAAGGCTTATAACTACGATCAGAACGCCATGGTGGTGATCAACTACCAAGATCAGCTCCGGCCAGGCACCTTTAGAACATGCTGTGCACTACCTGATCGAGCATAAACTCGACTTGTCAGTTTTCCATCCCCAGTATCGCAACGACGCGACCGGACGGCTGGCCTATGATCCTGCTATCTTGTTGAAGATCATCCTGTTTGCTTACTCAAAAGGCATCACCTCTAGCCGTGAAATACAGTGGAGCTGCGAGACCAATATTATTTTCAAAGCCCTTTCTTGCGATACCGTTCCCCACTTCACCACACTGGCCAGCTTCGTCAGTCGCCATGCCGATGAGATTGAAGCGCTATTCGAACAAGTGCTGCTGGTGTGCCATGAACAAGGCTTATTGGGCAACGAACTCTTTGCCATTGACGGCTGCAAGATGTCCTCCGATGCCTCCAAAGAGTGGTCGGGCACGTTCAAAGAATTGGGCGAGAAACGTGAGAAACTGAGAGGCCTGATTCGGCATCACCTACTGGAGCACTACGCGCGTGATGAGGCCGAGACGGAGGCCGATCTGGATAGGGATATCCGGCGGGCCAAGACGATTCTCTCGCTAGATGCCGCCATGAACAAAGTGGATCGTTTCCTAAAGCCGCACAGCCCAAACCTGGTGCACCACCACCGGCCAAGTCGTCGAAACCCTGCGTTACGTCCTCAAAGCCTAAACCTTAACGCCTCCTGCAACACCGCCACGGAATCGATACTCTACCCAAGTGTTGTGGGAGAGAGCTTCAGCCCGCGATGATCTCGCCCCATAAACAACTTCCGCCTCTGAATCGATATTCTGACCTGGTGTTGTGGGAGGGAGCTTCAGCTAGCGAAGACTCAGCCACATAAGCAATCTAGCCACCCCGTAGCGCGGCGTAACGCTTGGCGAGGAGCGAGCCAAAAGGCACCCGCAGCGGCGGCCCAGCGCGATGGCAGCACTGCTGCCCAAAGCTTGCTCCAGCTCAATTTCTCTTCAAAGCCACGTGACCTAAGCCAAATTTATCAATAAAGTATGATTAAATCGTAAAAACGAGCTGGCACGCGAATTTTGGATATGTTGCCACGCTGGATTTATAAATCTATAAAATCAGTGGTTTATGATTTTTTAACGGCTAGATAACACCAATAAACGTGCTGACATGCTCCAGGGTGTTATGCGGCAGGCTATATAATCACTGTTAGGTTCTTATGCAAACTATCTACAAAGTACGACTTATGTTTGAGTGGGGTGGTGGTTGCATCTGGTGTGGTAATGATGCTGCACTCGAAAGATTTGATGTTGGACCTATCGAAGAAAAGTTATCGCTGTCAGAGGCCACGCTTCAAGAACTCGACACATTATCGACCTGGCACGATAAAGCACTTAATTGGGAATACCCGCCTGACCCAAGTCCTTGGAGTCAGGCGGAATTCAAGGAGTTTGAGGCGGCCGCACTGAGCATGCGGGCAAAACTACAAGCAGAGCTCGGGGCGAGCTTTGAGGTGATCTATGAGCCAATTCCCTGAATCAGCACCTAACAATCGCAGGCACGGCGACAGCTTTTTCGTTGCGGCTTCGCCTTCACTACAAAGGTGCGCGTGCTGCGGGCGTTAGCCAATCAGGATTCCTATGTCAGATAATGTTGATCAATTTTCAATTTATGCCGCTAAGGTGTTCGAGATTTTGTATGACAGTTTTCCCGTTCCGAGCGCTATCGACCGGCGGGAAGTAATCGCGGAGTATTTGACCTTCGACAATGATGAAGAGCTAAAAAAGCTAAAGATCGCGCGTGATTTTGCTGAAATAGTTGATCACGTAGATGACGAAGAGCTGAAGGCGAAGGCCAAGGAAAAGCGTCCCGCTATTGAGGCGCGACTTGCGGAACTAGAACGTGACCAGCGTAATGATGTAGACCGGCAAGAACGAATTTTTAATGGCACCCTAGATTTTCTCTGCTGGGAAGGCCTCATACGTGACTGTGACAGTGGGTATCAGCTCACGGCGAAGGGATTTTCGCACCTGAACAAATCGTTCAAAGGTGGCGAAATAGCTGATGAGCAGGACAGGAATATCTCTGTGTTGAAGGCGGTATTCAAAAAGTCGTCAGATACCTCACTTCAGGTTGCAGCGGGAACCATGGTCAATGTTTTAACCAAGGTTCTGGGCTATGGCTAACCAATGCAGGCACGACGACGCCTATTACATTGCGCCTTCGGCTCCATTCCATGGGCGCGCATGCTGCAAACGTTATGTGTTTTGGCGAAGGTCTACTTACGATCCAGAACAAGGATAAGTATCAGTTTTTCTCGGTTAATTCCTCATTGTAGCGGATTATGGAATGGCCAAGTATAAGACTACTCTAGAGACCTAGGTGAACTAAATGAGTCAGAATATCGCAATACTCATAGGAAATACAAAATACGATGAATTATCGACGTTAAATTGTTGCGCTAACGATGTTCACCAAATGCGAGAGTTGCTATTAGCAGCTAAAAAGTTCAGTAGGATAGTAGAGTGTGTAGATAAGCCCGTTGACTTGGTTAAAGATGAGCTTAGAGAGTTGGCGGAATCTGGCGACGGATTTGAAGAGGTTTTTTTGTACTTCTCCGGCCACGGCCTATCAAACTCCGATGACTTTTTTATGTGCTTTTCAAATTTTAAAGAGTCTTCGCCTAATACCACTGGACTCTCAAGAAACGATGCATTTGAATTGATTCGCCAGTTCAAGGCCGAATTATCAGTGGTTGTTATAGATGCATGTGAGGCTGGTCGAAACTTAATCAAAAATCATGTAAAACCACTCTCATACACTTTGAAGACGAAGTTTTCCAACTTCGTTCAGTTTTCCTCTTGCACGGAAAGTCAGTTTTCACTTGCAGGGGACCGAATAAGCCTTTTCACCGATGAATTTATCAAGGCTTGCTTGAATAAAGAGAATGGCCCCGTCTACTATTCCGATGTTGAGAGCGCTCTTCGAGATGCTTTTTTGAGCCACTACAGTCAAACACCACATTTCATACGGCAGGGCACTTCGCAAGAAAAATTTTGCGCCGACGCCACCCACTTAAAAAATTTCCGAGAGACTTTTTTAGTCGTGCCCGGTAGCGATAACCAAATAGTGTCACCACCAGTTACAGAGTTTGCTTGTGCAAAGGCGGCTATTGAAGAGATTGAATCATTGATTCCATCGATGGCTAAAGCGCAGGAATTTATCAATGGCGTGTTCGAGAACACTGTAAGTGCTTCAGGAAAAACGCCGGAAATAAATGACTTGTTTGATATTCGAACTGTAAAATACGATGATTTTGAGCTAGTCCAAAATAAACGCTCAGTGATTGATCTTCTGAGGCGTCGAGGTGGATCGGATTCATTTGTCGAGAGCGATGTTGAAAAAACGAAACGGCGGCATCCATTTGGTATGACCGCAGCACTAGCAGCAGCCGCATTTGCATCAGAAGATGACTATGATACGACTTATAACATTTGGAATCATAGCAAATTGCAATCCGTTCATGTCGGCATTTATTTTGAGCCAAAATCTATGGCTCTCAATCGGGTTTTTTCCGAGATAGTCTTCCTGCCTCGTTTAACTGAGTGCTTGATCTTGACATGTAACTCTTATGAGAAGAGATCCAGTTGGGATTCATTCAACGAATTCGATGGTACAAAAAAATGGAAATGGTCTCACCACTCTTGGTTTGATGATCCTGCCGAAGTCGCGCAAGAGTATGTATCAGATCCCTATAGTTTCACCAAAAAATATGTTTTTTCATTTATTGAAAGCAATACATAACAAGTTGCTGCACGCGGATAAACTACTCGCTTCGCTCCTGATTTACCGGTGAGCAAAGTGTTATATGCAAGGAGAGTATCGTGATGCCACCAATCGTAAAATCAGGTGAATGGCTTACAGCAAACACCTATTGAGGCTCTCTAACGTGGTAGTTCACCACTGCCAAACCGAATTGCTCCTTGCAGGTGGGTCTGGGGCACTAGGCATTCATCGGTTAACCAGCCTCTGTCCTATTCAAATAGCGGGTTACTTTACAGTCCCAGTTAGTTTCAGGTTCAGCGCCGGTGTAAGCTCACTCGCTCAGGGTATTGGTGCACGCCAGCAGGATGGATAATTAAAGCGATGGCTTCGAATTGGGTGTAGGAATCGGGCTTCAGATCTCAAGGTCAGTCAGCAGATGCCCAATTTCAGCATCGATATTGCGCTAAGTTGTCGGATTGTGAGGGGTTTTACTCAGTTGTTCTCTGGCGCTGAAATTCTTCAAATTAACCTTGTTGGGTGGCAGGTTGTACTGACTCGTTGTGTTGGCAACATGAGCTTTGAGATCAGCGCCGTGGCGAACGAGCCCAGTACGGCGGCGAAGCAGGTCACGGGTAGCTCGCATGTTGCGTGGGTAGACATAAGCGAGGGGGAAGTTGCCACCGCGAATAAGCGCGGCAATTTTGTAAGAATCCACGCGATCATTCTTGGTTTTACCGCCATGAATGGCATTGAAAAGTACGTCCTGTACTTTTCCCTTCGGGCCAGCTAAAGCTGCCCAAATTCTTTCCAGAAGAATTTGTCATATCAAGGGCATGACCGAGAATGAAAGCAATGCCCTGGTCTTCTCAGAAATCAGTGACCCAGTACCAGCAGTGCATGCGTTCGACGCCGACCACTAGATCATCCAGGTAGGTGTCGATTAACCGAAGTAAGGGTTCTGGCCTAGCGGAAATCTCTTTATGTAACAGAGTTTCCCCCTGTTGATTAAGGATACAGACATAAAGGCTTCTGGCATGTAGATCAATGCCACAGTAGTGACGATGAATGCTATTGTAAAAGTTCATTGAGTCTTCTCCTGTTAGGTTTGGTCGCCTTTTCAGCTTAGCCAAGCGGGCTGAGCTGGGGGAGAAGGCTCAATGAGTATCAATGCCAATCACGGCGACAGCTTTTCCGTTGCGGCTTCGCCTTCACTACAAAGCCGCGCGTGTTGGCGGCGTTATGCGAGATAGTAGATGACCATTGTCGCAGCGATGAAATTCTCTGATCGGATCTGTGTCTTGTCGGATACGATGATTAGCAATAGAGAAGGTACAGGCAATAACATCATTCCTGGCCGCCTAAAATCTATAGTCCTTAATCATTGGCTAACCGTTTCCTATGCTGGTCTTTCAACACAGGCTATTGATGCCGTTAGAGAGCTTTATAGAAATAAAGATATTACCACTGAAGTGGCAATACAATTTTTGGCTGATGTTTCGAGATCCTATAGCGGAGATCTTGACTTTATTGTCTGCTCTCATGAAAAGAGCGTTAGAATGGTCAAAATTGCAAATGGTGTAGTTTATGAGGGTGGAGATGCATATTGGATAGGAAGTGCTCAAGCTGCCGCAGAACTATCAAAAGTAGAACTTCCAACTGCTAGTTATGAGAATTTACCAGGCTACATAAGTGTTAACGAAATGATGTTTAAAAACGCGTTTCATGATTTTATGAGAAATAATCGTTGTGAAGGTGTCGGAGGTGCAATCATAGACTGCTTATGCTCTCCATATGGACACTGCTATAACACACATGCAGGCGCGTTCTCGTGGGATACTATCGTATTAGGTGATGATGATCCGGCTCAAAGAGAAGTCACCAACAAAACAGGAATGTACCATTACGAGTATAACGTATGTTCAACATCAGCTAGAGGTCAAGCGATTGTTGGGTTTTATCTTGGGCAGTCTAGAGTTGGATTTATATACGATCCAATACACTATGACGAAGCCATGAAAATAGATGGCCGTAACATGTCTGAGTTTTCATATCTTGTTGATGATGTGGGTAAAGTCCAGCCTGGCGGCGCCTGACACTCGCTTCGCTCGGCCGCTCTTGGCGGCGTTAGAATTCAAGGAGGAACTTGATGAAATGTTTAGCGGTGGTTTCACACCCTTTAAAAGAGAGTTTATGCCACTATTTGATGGATCAAACAATTGCGCATTTAGAGTCTAAGGGGTATCAAGTTACATTACTTGACTTATACGAAAGCAATTTTTCACCTACGCTGACGGCTCGAGAAAGACACAGCTATTATCAGCCGGATTTTGACCATTCTTTGTTGGAACAGGAAATTTTCCAATTGCAGCAAGCAGAGTCTCTCGTGTTAGTTTTTCCTACTTGGTGGTTTGGTTTTCCTGCCATTTTAAAGGGGTGGTTTGATCGAGTGTGGGCTCCTGGGTACGCATACAATCATGCGTCAGATTTAGGTGCAATTACCCCTTGTCTAGATAAATTGCAAGAAGTAAAGGTTATCACTACGCTAGGTTCTCCTTGGTGGGTAGATAAGCTTGTTCTTTGGCAGCCAGTAAAGCGGATACTAAAAGTAGCTTTGCTAGGTGCGTGTACAAAAGGGTGTAAATTCGAGATGCTTTCATTTTATAAAAGTGAGAGTGCATCAACTTCAAGGGTTGAGTCTTTTGTAAAAAAGATACAGGCTAAGTTTTAGTGTTGATATTGAATTCTAATGAATTGCTTAAGAGTGATTCGTAACGCGTGGCATTTTTGGTATGCGGAGGCTTACGTGTTTAAGGTGCGGTAACTTTTGCATTGCGTTACTCACATCTTAGTAAGGCGTTAGGAGCAAGGCGCACCCAGGTGCTTTGCGATCCCCCAGTGTGACCTTATGGCCTCTCTGCTGCAGGTGCCAGGCAACGGATACTCCGACCATGCCCAGCACCCAGAACCAGCATCTCACGTGCCATAAATCCATTAATTTCTTATTGGGCTCGTGCAGTTTGTGCCTTGTGACTGTGCTTCATGCGTTGGCGCACCCAGGCAACGGTTATTGCGGTAATCAGGATGAACCCGATGTAGCCGAACACGGGATACACCATGCCGACCAGGCTGACAAATCCAAACATGCTGCAGGCATAGGCAATGATGCCCGCTATTAAGGATCCAACGCGGAAAGACGTGGTATCGGCCTGCAAGAATCGGGATGAAAAAGAATAGAGGCAGCCCACTGCGGTATTGAAAATCATCAGTAGAATGACGATCGACACCAGCGAGGAAAGCGCAGGGGAAACCTCTAGTGCCAAAGCCAGCATCGGCATAGGCGTATCGACCAGACTGTCCAGGCGCGACAGCATGGCCAGACTGATCGTCATCATCAGCGCACCCAGGGTAATGCCGCCAAGAATACCGCCCCAGGTTGCCTTGCGGCGGTTTTTTACAGCACCGCTGGAGATGGCAAGAATCGCGACGCAGCCGAAGATGTTATACGAAACGTACAGCATGGCGCCCAGTGCCCAATGGCTGGTGGCTGCGTTTTGGTCGAGTGCCAACTGGTTCAGTGTCGTCAGGTCGGTTTCTCGGGTTGCCAGTGCGTAGATCGCGATACCCAGTGCCACCAGAATCAGCAGAGGAGTGATGCTGCTGATCAGCGTGAGCACTTTTTTCAGTTTGAGACAGGTGGCTGCAATTACCAGCAGAGTCACCAGCGCGCTGCCCCAGGCTGCAGGCAGGCCCAGTTTTTGTTCCAGCAGTGCACCGGCACCGGCCAGCATCACTACGGCTATGGCAAACATGAAAAATGTCATCAGCAAATCGATGGGCTTGCTAAGCCAGGGGCCGCAGATAGCTCGCACAACTTCCTTGTGAGAAGTCGCTTGAAGCTCGCTACCCAGATTCGCCAGCGTCATGCCCAGGAAGATAAAAGCGGCAGTACTCAGCGCGATACCTGCTAGCCCCCAAACGCCGAAGCTAACGAAGAATTGAAGCAGCTCCTGGCCTGAAGCAAAGCCTGCTCCAACCAGAAATCCGACAAAAGCGCCTGCGATTTTCAATACATCTTTCATGATGCCAAGCCCTCAGTTTCTTATTTTTCTATGCCAGTTAGCTGGCTGAATCAGGCTTCACCGACCCAGGCTTGCACTTCTACTTCGACATCAACGCCCAGTGCTAGGCCTGCTGTCACGGTGGAGCGAACCGGCAGACCTGCTTCGAAATAGCGTTTGTAGACTTCGTTGAAACCCGCAAAGTGCTTCATGTCCGACAGCCAGACGGTCGCTTTAACGACCTGCGCAAAACTCGCGCCGCAGTGTTCAAGGGACTCGCCGATACGGGTCATGACCGCTTCGGTTTGCTCTTCAATACTGCCTTTGACGACTTCGCCTTCAGCAGTCATGGGTATTTGGCCTGAAAGCATCAGGAAACCTCCCACGCGAACGGCACGGGAGAATGGGAAGGGCAAGTCGCTGGGGATACGTTCGATTGAATTGGACATGAGGTTATATCTCGTTGATGGCTATTGAGTGGCCGAGCCGCACGCGCGGCACGATAGAATCACAAATTCTCTTAAATGATAATTCTCGTAAAAGGGAATATCAAATGTGAGAACCTTAAAGTCAAGCTGTTTTCGGGATACACTAGGACTTCGTATTCATAGCCAGGTCGAGCCGCGAAGCTTTCATGCCAACAGACTCTCAATCCCAGCCGTCCGATACATTGATCGACCGAGTACTGGTCGGCTCTCGCCTAAGGGCTCACCGTAAACAGCAGAAATTCACCCTGAAACAGGTGTCTGAGAAAAGTGGTGTTGCGCTTTCGACGCTGTCGAAAATGGAGTTGGGGCAGGCAACTGTCAGCTATGACAAGCTTGCTGCTGCCGCACGTGTTCTAAATGTCAGCCTGTCCCAGCTGTTCAACCCTGAATCGGGTGTAGACAGTTCAGCTAAGCCAACGGTGGTCACCAGCAAAATTTCTGAGGCGACTGGGTATGCTACTGGCAGCTATGAATATCATCCTATTGCGGGTGAGTTTCCCGGTCGGAGCATGATGCCGGTTTATGCTCGGATTCAGGCGCGTGATCTGGGTGAGTTTGAAGACTTCATCCGCCACCCCGGAGAGGAGTTTGCCATGGTGCTATCGGGGCGCGTCTGCATTCACTTTGAAAATGGTGAAAGCATCAGCCTGGGTGAACGAGAAACGGCTTACTTCAACAGTTCCATCGGGCATATTTATCTGGCCGAGGGTGATGAAGATGCAGAAGTAATAGCTGTGATGTCGGAACCCAAAGAGGGCGATCTCCAAGGCTGAACCAGCTATCCGGCTTCGCCAATTTCGTGAAAACACAGAATGTAAAGGGGGAGACCCTGGCAGGTTCCCCACCTCACCACACTGGCCAGCTTCGTCAGTCGGCATGCCGATGAGATTGAAGCGCTATTTGAACAAGTGCTGCTGGTGTGCCATTTGCAGAGCGGAATAAGTTACTTTATTAGGGCAAATACAGTTTTCAACTCACTTGAGCTGAGCGTTCAAGTGGCTGAATGCCGATATTAAGATGACTCAGCCGGATGACCGGCTGAGTAAACTAATAAGGAAAACAGGCGACGGAAACGGCTCGAAATCGGGCTTTTCTTCAGCCTCGTGATAGGTACTCATGACACTACACATTGAAACTCCTCTGATCGAATTCCGCACAATGAGCGTTACCACTGGACGTTCGGTCTGGATTAAACTTGATGCACTGCAGCCGCCCGGTTCATTCAAGATACGGGGCATTGGCCATGCGTGTGAAACCTATCTAGCTCGAGGTGCTCGAAGGTTCATTTCGTCATCTGGAGGAAATGCTGGCTTGGCTGTCGCCTACGCCGGTCGTCGGCTAGGTGTTCCGGTTACGGTTGTAGTGCCGGAAACCACCACTGAAAGAGCAAAAGAACTGCTGCGGTTGGAGAAAGCGGAGGTCATCGTGCATGGCGCCTCTTGGCAAGAAGCCAACGCCTTTGCACAATCGTTGATCGGCGCATCGGATGCATTTCTCCATCCCTTTGATGATCCGCTGCTTTGGCAGGGCCACGCCACGCTGATTGATGAAGTTTTTCGTTCCGGTCTTAAGCCCGACGCTGTCGTGCTTTCCGTTGGCGGAGGTGGTCTGCTTTCAGGTGTGGTAGAAGGGCTTCATCGTAACGGATGGAGTGATATCCCCGTTTTCGCCGTAGAAACTACGGGTGCCGCCTCATTTCATGCAGCCGTAAACGCCGGTCATACGGTTGAGTTGGAAAAGATAACAAGCATCGCCACCTCACTTGGTGCCAAACGTGTTTGCGAGAATGCTTTCCAATGGTCAAAAACTCACCCTATCCACAGCGTCGTGGTATCAGACCAAAGCGCACTGACTGCCTGCGAACGTTTCCTTGACGATCATCGCATCGTGGTAGAGCCTGCCTGCGGTGCGAGCCTGGCAATGGCGTATGAGAATGCATCAGAACTCGAAAGTTTCAGCAATATATTGGTCGTAGTATGTGGCGGCGCTACGTCCACGATTGATCAAATCAGGGATTGGAATAGCGACAAACACGCCCTATAACAAGGCCAAGCAGCTAAGATCAGTAACTGCCCGCCGCTAACGCTGGGCGTTCAATGTTGCCTAATAAGGCGACGGGAATGACTGCTTCTCTCCAGCTGTCATTCCCGCATGCTTTTAGCGGGAATCCATTTCGATTTAAGTACCCTAGCTTCGGCTGAAAAGGTCGAATTGGATTCCCGATAACCCCACTCGGGAATGACGGGGCTGAGGTGGTTCTGGAATGACAGGATTGAGGAGATTGGTTCATGCTCCTCTGCATTCGCGAAGCCCTACATCACCCGCTGAAATAAGTCGATGCCCAAGCCTGGTGCACCACGACAGATCAAGTCGTTGAAACCCTGCGTTACGTCCTCGAAGCCTAAGCTCATACGTCTCCCGCAACACCGGCACTGTATTAGTTGTAGGAGGGCGCTTCAGCGCGCGATGATCACGCCACATAAGCAATCTAGCCACCCCGTAGCGCGGCGTAACGCTTGGCGAGGAACGAGCCAAAAGGCACCCGCAGCGGCGGCCCGGCGCGATGGCAGCACTGCTGCCCAAAGCCTTCTCCAGCTCAATTTTTCTTCAAAGCCACGTGACCTAAGCAAAATTTATCAATAAAGTATGATTAAATCGTAAAAACGAGCCGGCACGCGAATTTTGGATATGTTGCCATGCTGGGTAAATAAGATTATAAAACAGTGGTTTAAGATTTTTGGGGTGGCTAGATAACACCAATAAACGCGCTGGCATGTTCAAGGGTGTTATGCAGCAGGCTATATAATCACTGTTGAACTAAACCGCTTCGCGGTAGCTATCGACGAACCACGTTTCTCGCCTCATCGGGCCACACTGTTGATTGACCCACGTGGGTCAATCAACAGGAGTGACGACGATGACTGCCTTGCGACAGAAGATGATCGCGGCCATGCGTCAGCGTGGCTTTTCGCAACGTACCCACAACACCTACCTGATGGTGATCACTGAGCTGGCACGATATTTCCACCGTTCGCCAGACACGTTGAGTACCGACGACCTACAACACTTTTTTAATCATCTGGTTCAGGAGCGCGGTTTGTCCGCGGCCAGCTGCCGTGTCTACCTACATGGCGTAAGGTTCCTGTACCTGCACGTGTTGCAGTGGCCGTCGTTTGATGTGCCGCTCACCGTCCCTAAAAAACCGCAGCGGATTCCAGAACTGCTGACCCGCGACGAGGTTCGGCGGATTCTGGCCGCCTGCCAAAACACCAAGCATCGCATGATGCTGGAGCTGTGCTACGGCTGCGGCTTACGCGTAAGTGAGGTCTGTCACTTGCGTGTCAGTGACATCGACAGTCAGCGTGGCCAGTTGCGTGTCGCTCAAGGCAAGGGCGCGAAAGATCGCATGGTGTTGCTTCCGGCGACCTTGATTGATCGCTTGCGCGATTACTGGCGAGCCTACCGTCCATCCACATGGCTCTTCCCGAGTGCGCTGTTTCCCGATCAAGCACTGCACCCCAGTGCGCCGCAGAAGGCCTTTACCCAGGCCAAACGCCTTGCCGAGGTTGAGCGGATAGGGGGCATCCACAGTCTGCGCCATGCGTATGCCACCCATGTCCTGGAGCAGGGCCTACCCGTTCACCAGCTTCAGCGACTGCTGGGCCATCGTAACCTCCAGTCGACGATGCGCTACCTACACTGGCTACCGAACCAGCAAGGGGTAAGTCAGCGCCATATCGACCTGGTGGCGACATTGGAGATGGGTCATGACTAAGACCGCTACTCTGCAACAGGCGCTGACCCGTTTTCTCGATCCAGCCGGTCTTGATCGCCACCGACAACGAGTGTGTACTCATCTGCTAGCCTGCCGAACGGAAGTGATGGGCGGGATGGTCTTGCAGTGCTCCGACTGCGCCCACGTACAGCCACACTACTTCGGTTGCCGAGATCGTCACTGCCCGCAGTGCCAGGGCCGCGCTATAGAGCAATGGGCCGAGCGTCAACAGGCCAATATCCTACCGGTGCGCTATTACCATGTCGTGTTCACACTGCCACACAGCCTTAATGGCTGGGTTCAGCTTCATCCCGAGGTGATCCACCGGCTGCTGTTCCAAAGTGCCTGGCACACGCTGCGCATGTTTGGGCGCGATCCTAAACGCCTTGACGGCCAGATGGGGATGATCGCCGTGCTTCACACCTGGGGCCAGAACCTGAGCCAGCATGTGCATCTGCATTGTTTGGTTCCAGGCGGTGCCTTGAGTGACGATGGCAACTGGCGTGAAGCGCGTAGTAACTACTTGTTCCCCGTGCGGGCCTTGTCACGCCACTTCCGTGGGCACATGGTGAGTGCTTTGCGCAAAGTCGCCACGGCAGGCGATCTTCACCGAGTCACTTGGCCCGGTGATGTCGATGAACAACTGAACACGTTGATGACCACTGAGTGGGTGGTTTACAGCAAGGACTGCCTTGAACACACCCCCGCCGTGGTTCGCTACCTCGCGCGCTATACGCGCCAGATCGCTATCAGCAATGCACGCATTCTGACCGTCGATGATCACCAGGTGATCTTACGCTACAAGGACTATCGTGACCGCGAGCGGCACAAGCCACTCATCCTTGATGGCAAGGAGTTCGTGCGCCGGTTCTTGCTCCACGTCCTGCCCAAGGGGCTGATGCGGGTACGCCATTACGGTTTTCTGGCCAATCGCTGTCGTCGGCAGCGTTTGGTACAGATCCGGCGCGCGTTAGCGGTTGTAGAGCCAGCACCGGATGCTGATATGGCTGCCAGCGAGGCGGAGCCGACCTACACCTGTCCACACTGTAGGCAACCCAGCTTGCAGATGATCGGCATACTCTCCCCTCAGCGCCCCTCCTGCGGTCCACCGCCTAACCACCAGGAGCAACGCTATCGAACCTAATGTAACGGCATACCACGATGAGGGACATGGTTCACCGACCCGCTGGCGGGTCACGGCTACCCTCGTCCCGGTGATGGATTTTAGCCGTCAGGCACGCTACATTGGGTTAACTTTGGTTCGGGAGTACTGACATGACGGTTAATCTCAGCATGAGAGCGCGTTACCAGCAACATGCCGATGCATGGCTTGGTGCCTCCGGCCACATGCCCGTCAATACAATCCCCTAGTAAATAGCCGCCTGCTGGACGCGCCTTAGTCCAACAGGCATTTATACGCCATGCTCCGCACGGCGAATAAATGCTTCACTGTTAGATTTTGGATGGAACGATGAGTCAAGGATACGTCTACATAGCAAGCAATCCATCCCTAAAAGGAAATCTGTTAAAAATTGGGCTTACCCATGAAAAACCTGAGAAAAGAATAGATTCTCTGAGTCGTAGTACTTCGATTCCTGAAGACTTCATCCTTGATCACTACAAGGAAGTTGACGACGCAGATGCGGCCGAATCGAGAATTCATCTTTTGCTTGCTGACTATCGATTAAATTCTAGCAAAGAGTTTTTCTCTATAGGATTGCGCGATGCAAAGTTGATTGTTGATCGTGTTGCATATTATCTAGAGGTGCATGAATATTACTCAGAGCGAATCGGCTTTAGCGATGAATATCTATTAGGAAATTTCGAAGGTAGTCTATCCACTACTCCGTATCGCTACATGTATTTGCTTGCGTCTTTGTCTATCGGGCAGCATCTCGCAGACCACCTCATGGGGTTTTCTGATGATGTTGTGTCTGGCTTCGCCAGCTCGGAGTTCTGCGCAAAGCAGTTCGGTACAACACGCTCTAGTGCAATGACGTTCATGCAAAGCTTCTGCAACAAATACGAGGGCTGCGTGTTCGTTACTGGAAGCAAAAAGCGCATTAAGGTTTTTAATTTCCTGAGATATCACAGAGGTCACATGGCGTGGAAGTATTCAGATGATTTTAGACCTCTTGTCCAAAACGAAAAGATCTAACAATTCGCGCCACGCGGATGGCCTTTTCCCCGCGTTGCTCCAAAAAGGCCACCGGTGCGCTTTGCGTTAGCCTCCATGGAGACTTATGAGTAAGCCTTTAATTTACGTCGATCAGAATATCATCGGACTGCAGTTGCAGGGCATTATCAGCTTAGCTAAGCGGGATGATGTAACTTGGGTTTACTCAAAGGAACACTTTGCGGAGATTAGACGTTCTGATGAACCCGCGAAATATTTAGATGTACTCGATGTTATAGACGCAAAATTATTGGATCTTGTTCTCGACGAGAGCTGGAAGATTACTGGTGAAGCCCGGTTAAATGAGAGCGGAACCCCTCATCAGCATTATGATGCCTATATTGAGGCAAACAGAGATGTGGATTTCGACGATGCTCTTTTTGACCCACTTCAGGTTTGGGTTAATGGTGGCGGAGACGAAGGGCCATTAAAGGATCTATCTGAAAAATTCGCACACCAAGTTCTCAGTCTAACTTCTGAGTTGCCTTTTGATACTACCGAAATGATCGGCAAAGTTAAGTCTATAAAGCCCAAATTTGATTCCATGATCGATGAAATGATCTTGAATGGAAATGGTATAGAGAAAACTAGGGCGGCTTTTGGCGATGAGAAAGGCGCTATCGGTAGCGTTTCAGGAGAAAAGGAGATCGAAAAAATATGGGAAATAATATCTCCAACAATGCAGGGAGCTGAGATTAGTTGCGATCAATTTTTTGGCTTTGATCCTATTGAAAAGCAAGGTTACGAGTCCTGGCCGATGTACCTCGGAATAATCGGATGCAATGCGGTACTTGATATATTAGGTTTTCAAGCAGAGAAAAAATGCCGAAAACTAAATAAAATTCATAACGTAAGAAGTGATGCCGGCCATATAGCCATGGGTGCGTACTGCTCAGCAATCCTATCAGAGGATAAGCGTTTGATAAAAAGAGCAAAAGCCATATACGGATATAAAAGTATAGGAACTTCCCCCATTTTGGTCACACGAGAGGCTAACAAGCTAATCCAGCCGACCGCTGACGCGGCGGCTGATTGAAGCGTTAGCCGTAATTCCACCGATAGGAGTTAGAATGAACGATCCACGTACGATTGAAATATGGGAACCGGAGGCGGCAGAATCGGAAACAAAGCACGCGTTGCCAACGTTTGGTAAATCTCGGGTCAAATCAACCGAGGTAGATTTGACCGTCCTTAGCGGTAACCTGAAGGAGGTCCTCGCCGACTTCCAGACTCTTCTTGATGAGCAACCTGAGTCGAAATCTGGCTATTATGTCGATGAGATAGAGCTTTCACTAGGTGTAAATGGCAAGGGGAGCGTCGCCTTGATTGGTAAACTGGAAGCGGGGATGCAAGCAAGTATCAAGGTCAAGATAAAACGTGACTCGAAATGACACCCAGTGACTACATCGCATCGATAAAGGCGGAAAACCCTATCGACGAGATCACAGAATCCAGTTTGCCCGACTGGCTGAAGACACAGTGGGTCATATCTGGACAAGATATCTCCGACCTAATTGCATCAGCAAACAAGTCTGACTGGGCGCAGAGTTTGCTCGAACATATAAAACCTCGGTTTCATCCTTCACTTGTTTCGCTTCTTGACTCCGATTACATCGCAATCGGAACAGTTGCCAACCCAACTCCAGATGTCTACGTAAAGAAACTTCCTTCAGGCTACGCGATCGTATTTCATACAGGTCTGAAAGATTTTATCTATCGCGTCGCAAGGGTTATCGCAACGCGTTCTCACCCTATGGGCACGGAAATCGACCCATCGATAGGTGACGGTTTACAAGAAACGGCTCGATTGATAGCCGAAGTGTTTTGGTGGTTTCAAGAAACAGGCCATGCATTCGGTCCACAGTATCCGATCGATGAGAATCAAATCCAATTTGCAAATATGTTGGCGATGGAAGCAGAAGCCTTTCTCGTTGCCCACGAAATCGGGCACATAATTGCCGATGTTTTCGAAAATGAAGAAAGGAAGCTGTTTGATCTTCCAGACGATATATCACCCCATCATCTCGATGAATTCACCGCTGATTTTCTCGGTGTTCAAATGGTTATGGAACTCCACAACGAGGATGCTAAGCGCGATGCCTTTAATACACAGCTTCAATATACCGCCGTTGAATTCGCACTTCAGATTTTTCGTGGGTTGGAGGAATTGGGGTTCGAGTTTCAGGATTCACACCCATTAGCTGGCGAAAGAATCGCACGGATCCGAAGCGAGATGCAGCGTAGATGCCAAGACGACGCCGTATGGAGCCGTTTGTCTGAGTTGGCATGCGCCATTGAGGGCATATTTACTCAAATCGTTCAAATCATAAACGAACCCGGCGAGCATGCCTCGTTCTTTGAACGAGAGGCTGAAAAAGTCGTGTCAGAACTTGATCAAGCGCTCGAAAAGTGCTCTGGTGAAACAGTGCCGAACTATGCTGAATTCTACCCAATCGTTAGTGAAATATTTAATCGCGGTTACTCACACAAAATTCTGGAACGCATTGCACAAGTTGCAGCAAATTTTTTCGGAGATGTTGACTCAACCAGCAAGGGTGACTCTAAGCCCGATCATTCTGAGTGGGTGCGTTTCCAAAAATTCAAACTGCTGTTCGGGTATATTAACCAGCTCAAAGAGCCAATGAAAAGTATATTCGTCAGCGCATTCGAAAGGCATAAGAGTGACGGCTAACAAGGCGCTGCTAGGGACAAACCTACGCTGTGCTACGCAAGGCGTTGTAGCTGTACTAAAAGCCGCTGATGCCTAGTTTTGGCATAGTCAGAAAACAGGCAGATAGTAATTAATCGGCGGCCTACAACATACATCCTGCTATAAGTGTCGCGTCTACCGCACACACTCAGCTACTGAGAGGAACCACGGAAGATTTAATAGGCAATGAGCAGATAGGGTCAGTAACAGCCCGCTGCTAACACTGGGCTTTCAACGTTGCCTGATGAGGCTCGGTGCCTAATAGGGCGACAGGAATGAATGCTTCTCTCCAGCTGTCATTCCCGCATGCCTTTAGCGGGAATCTATTTTGATTTAAGTACCTTGGCTTCGGCTGAAAAGGTCAAATTGGATTCCCGATAACCCCACTCGGGAATGACGGGGCTTAGGTGGCTCTGGAATGACGGGGCTGAGGTGGGGCGGAAATAATAGGAATGAGGGGAGCCGGTTCATACTCCTCGGAGCGAGCGTTCGAGCGCGAAAATCTCTCAAAAGTAGATTGAGATGCGTTTTCCAAGTTGGTCAATATGCTTGTTAATGCCGCATTGGAGAAGCATCATGGCTAGTCCCTAGAGAGTATTGCCCAGAACTTGCAAGAAGCTATCGACCTTAATCACGGGTGCAACGTTGCAGCTAAATTTTGTATTAGCGTCGCCACGTTAAGGCATTGGGAACTCGGTGATGGCCAGCCTTGGCGCTGTTGCATGTCGTCGCCAAAGAGCTACAAGCTGTCTTAAGAACCTTATCGTAACCCACCATCCAATGCGCCATTCAGTGAAGAAGCGCTCAGATGAAATTATTCTATTAATCCAGGTTATTCAAGGCGATCCATCAATATTATGGCGAGAAAAACACTCAGTTTGAAAACGAAAAGGCAGCTAGATGCCAAGCCCGCCGATGAAGTTGAAGATCCATTTCCTGATGATCCCGAAAAGCGTTTTTTAAATGGCGTGGCGATTCATCCTAGCCCACGCATTGTTTTAGAACTTGGTTCTACGCAGCGTAGTGTGCGCGCGATGGATTTGATTACGCCCATTGGAATGGGGCAACGTGGGTTGATTGTTGCGCCGCCGGGCTCTGGCAAAACGACGCTGTTAAAACATATCTGTCAGGCCGTGGCAGACGCGTATCCTGACATAAAGCTGTATGCCTTGCTGATTGATGAGCGCCCTGAAGAAGTGACCGATTTTAAGCGCAGTGTGTCGGCAGAAATGCATGCATCGTCTTCAGACGAAAGCTACTCACACCATGTGCATTTGGCAAATAAGCTTCTTGAGACGGCGCGTAAGCAGGCAGGCGAGGGGCATGATGTGATGATTGTGATCGATTCTCTTACGAGACTCGCGCGCGTTCATAATGCCGAGCAGCGCGGCAATGGTCGTACGATGTCGGGTGGGCTGGATAGCCGTGCGATGGAAATACCGCGAAAACTGTTTGGCGCTGCAAGAAAGATCGAAAACGGTGGATCGCTCACGATTCTAGCCACCGTGCTGGTGGATACGGGAAGCCGTATGGATCAGGTGATTTTCGAGGAGTTCAAGGGCACGGGCAATATGGAAATCGTGCTATCACGGGAAGTGGCGAATCAACGGATTTTCCCGGCGATAGATATTGCCAAAAGCAGTACCCGCCGAGAAGAGCTATTGATTGATGCGAAAGATATTGAAAAAGTACGCGCATTGCGTCGAGCGTTGACACATCTTAAGCCAGCAGAAGGCGCGCAGAAGTTGCTTGAGTTATTGGATAAATATCCAACCAATGCCGAGCTGTTAGATGCGTTTTCACCCGCCTCGTGAATGCATGTGATCAAGAAGCTCATTTTGTAAGAGGTGAGCTTCTTTGTTAAGGCTTAACGACTGCTTTTTTTAACATGGTTCAAGTTTGAGGCGGGGACGGCTTTTTTAACCGGGAAGCCCTCAACTTCTTTGCGCTCAATAATGTTTTTTAATCGCTTTTCAATCGCACAAAGGTTTTTAAAGTCACTGATGTCGACAAGAGAGATGGCTTCACCTGAGGCGCCTGCACGGCCGGTTCGGCCAATGCGGTGGATGTACTCTTCTGGCTGAAAAGGTAAATCGTAATTCACCACACGGCTCAGTTCACCGATATCCAACCCCCGAGCGGCTACACCCGTAGCCACTAGGTACTTCAGTTCGCCAGTTTTGAACTGATCTAACACCTTCTCGCGCATGGCCTGGCTTCTACCGCCATGGATGGAGTCTGCTTGAATGCCGCGCTTTTCCAGTTGAGCAACTAGCTTGGCTGCACTGTGTTTTTTCTCGACAAAAATAAGCGCCTGATCCCACGCTTGCTCGTTGATCAAGTGACTCAACAGGGCGGACTTGGTGTCCTTGTCTACCGTGATTAGCCACTGTTTGATATTGGCGGCGGCGCGGATATTGGGAGAGATGGAGATGTCAGCCGCCAGGTCGGTCATTTTACTATCTGAAAAACCGTAGGCGAGGGCGCGAACGTCGCCGGTCATGGTGGCTGAAAACAGTAGGTTCTGACGGTTTTCAGGCAGGCGTACTAAGATTTTGTGGATATCATCGACAAAACCCATGTCGACCATTCTGTCCGCTTCGTCCAACACCATGACTTGAAGTTCATCAAAGTGCAGCGCACGCTGATGCGCCAAATCCAGCAATCTGCCCGGCGTGGCGACTAGAATATCCACTCCTTCGATTAGCCGCTCTTTTTGAGGCGCAGTATCCACACCGCCGTACACCGCCATAGAGGTTAACTGCGTGTGCTTAGCGTATTGAGCCACATTGACTTCGACCTGAACCGCTAACTCGCGGGTCGGCACCAGAATCAGCGCGCGTATGCGCTTGCCGCGTAACGCTTCCGCTTTGCTGAATCGTTCTAGCAGTGGCAGAACAAAGGCCGCGGTTTTGCCTGTGCCTGTTTGTGCGGTGGCGATTAAGTCTTTGCCCGAAAGAATGGTAGGAATCGCTTGTTCCTGAATGGGCGTTGGCGTTTTGTAACCTAGTTCGGTAATCGCTTGAACAAGAGGACGGGATAAGCCTAGTTTTGAAAATGGCATGAGGTGCTCAGACAGATGGTCGTCAGGTGTGTCGAAAATTAAAGATGACGCAGTATAGCCTAAAAGCAGCCATTCATTACTCGAATAGAACAATTAGCTTCATAGTGCCGAATGGTGACTTTTATGATGAAATGACAGACATTAATTAAATGAATGGTAAGTGATATTTTGTAGTACGTTTTGTTTTTTATGATTTTTTTAATTTTGAACGCTGTGTGTTTGAATTATGATTAGCTTTAACTGAATAGATTAGCTTTTACTAAATAGCTGGCCACTGCAGCGGAGGCGCTTTCGGCCTCGCATATTTTCGAGCCACAATTGCGGGTGCGCTGCGCTTACCACGCACTACAAAATCAACCGATGGCATGTTTGTGCGCGGCGTAACGCTTGGCTAGGAGCGAGCCATAAGGCACCCACGATGGCAGCGCTGCGCATTCAATTAATATCTGATCGTGTGGTCTATTTAGTTAAGGTTGAAGGAGGGTATGTGAAAAAGGAGGAGACGTGCATCATTTAGCAGCTCAATGGATTGTGGGGTTACTGAGAGAAAGGAGTATTCCTTTTTTGATCTGCGGGGGGCTCGCAGCAAAGGGGTATGGCTCTGAGCGTGACCTTAATGACATTGACCTATTTGTCCCCGGCGAGCACTTTGCGTCAGTGGTTCAGGCCGGTCAGGAGTTTATATCCAAAGCTGCCGCTCACCGCCAGGAGGAAGGCTGGGATCTAACCTACGTCCAGTTCAAGTATGAAGGTATTAAAGTGGAGGTGGGTAACGCTGACGGCTCGCAAATTTTCGATGCAAGTCAAGAAACCTGGGTGCCGCTCAACATAGATTTTTCTCGCTATCTGACCGTACATTTACTGGGTCTTGAGCTTCCTCTTATGCTTAAGGATGATCTGGTGTGGTATAAATCTACACTCGCACGGCCGGTGGATATTGAAGATATCTGCGCTATCCGGGAGAACGAGGAGCCAAGCAGTTCACCGAGTGAAGGGGGGTAAGAGAGGGAGTGATGAAAATAGTCACTAGTGAAGAGCGGCTGCGCATGAATTTCAGTCAACTGTAGAGAAGTACGATGATCGTAGAAAATGTGCTTCCTGAAAATTATGCAGAAATGCTTAATGTTTGGGAAGAGTCAGTCCGAGCAACTCATGACTTTATAACGGAAGAAGATATTGAGTTTTTTAAACCAGTTATCATTGAGCAGGCGTTTCCCGCTGTTACATTGAGGTGCGTTAAAGATAAGCGTGGTTCAATTCTAGGTTTTTTGGGTGCCCAAAATTCAAAGATTGAAATGCTATTCATCTTGAATGAAGCGCGAGGGAAAGGCATTGGTAAGGCACTACTGAAATACGCAATTGAGCAGTTAGGTGCAACCAAAGTGGACGTCAATGAACAAAATCCACAGGCTGTTGGTTTTTACGAGCATATGGGTTTTAAAGTAGTTTCACGTTCACCCTTTGATGATATGGGAAAACCCTTTCCAATTCTGCATATGACACTTTAAGGCTAGATTTGTGGTAACCAGGCTTGCTAGAAGAAACGCCCGAGGCTAATAACCTTGGGCGTTTCCGTATGTGGTGGGAAAATCGTATAACAACGTGCTCAGGGCAGATTCGCAACGCTTGGCGGTTTTTTGGTTCCAGTCAGCTGTATAATGGTGGTCGTGTTGCTCACTGCTTGAAGCGGCATTAGGGCGCACTTATAACTTGAGGATTGTATGAATATTGAAACTCAGAACCTTATCATACGGCCATTCTTGTTTAGTGACGTGGAAGATGTTTTTGAATATATGTCTGACGCCGAAGCTACTCATTATTTGGCTGAAGGTGTAATGTCAAAAGAGGCGGTTAAATCATTTGTTAATGAAACTGAAAAGGCCTTCGCGATATACCATAAACAGGAAAAAAGGTTGGTTGGTCATATTGAATTTTATGCTTGGTTTGGAGATCATACCTATGAAGTCGGCTGGATCGTTAATCCTAAGTATCAAAAGCAAGGCATTGCTTATGAAGCGGCTTCTTGTGTGCTAAACCATGGTTTCACTAAACTTGGCCTTCACCGTGTGGTGGCGACTGCCCAGCCAGAAAATCCGGCTTCATATCTTTTGATGGAAAAACTGGGCATGGTTAGGGAAGGTTATTTTAGGCAATGCATTCCGAAAGGTGAGGGAGTATGGTGGGATGAATATTTCTATTCTATGCTCGATTCAGATTATAGAAACTCCTAATCTCCTTGCTCTAATAAGGCGTTTAGACGTTCATTCTCAATGCTTGGCATTTTAGGTTTTAATTGGCTTAAGTGTTTACGGCACAATGATCTAGGTAAAATGGTAGGTTGTTCGCACCTTAACGTGGCCTTAGCTGCTTGAGAGAAGAGCTGTTTGAAAGCAGAGTCGCTTAAAAGAAGAGCTATTTGAAAGAAGGAGAGTGCTAATGAAAAAAAGTGTTGAAAATACGGAACAGCTGGCCGCTGTAAATCAGAAAGTCGTTAGCGGTGGGGAAGTCCTCCCTTCAGTTCATCTAAAAGATGGCAGTAAGGTTCAGACAGGAACTGTTGCAACGATGCTCTATAACATTAATCTTTATAACGCTGGCGAGCGAGGCCAAGTAGAAAAAGAGCTTGAACTTGCCGTTCCAACGCTTGTGAAGGTTGGCCTGTTTGACCTTTTTCCTATTGAGGACTGGATAGCGGGTGATAATCCCGGTCGACGCTTTGTAGGTGAATGCGCAAAAGCGTATTTGGCTCGTGCTGGCAGCTAATATGGGCGTTTGCCGTAAGCTGCAGGTTTGAGAAGCTTTTGCCGTCCGCTGGCTAGCTCTTCATGGATGCAGTTCTTTATGGATACGCTGAGTGGCTTGGCTATCTTGTTGATCAACGCTCTTAGCCGCCACGAAGCGTATTGTGAAGATTACAGTAGCTCGTGCCGTTTCAAACCAACTGCGAAATATCGACCGCTACTCGTTGGTCCACCTTGTCCTCTCGCCACTGGTCCAGATCGAGCAACCATAGACTATGTGGGCGCATTTCATAGAATCGTCTTCGTCCGCCTTCGAGAAATTCTGTGAGTGGCAGTTGCCAGGTTTTTCTTAGCTCTGGATCGGGAAAGTTCAAGCGGTAGTACAAGGTATGGATAGCCTCTGCTTCTTCATCGGGTAGGGCACGTCCATCTCCAAGGAGCTGCAAACCATCTAAGCCTGCGGGAGGTGATAACTCGCCGAGATCGGTGCGAAAGATTGAACCTGATAGCATGGGTTGTCGCTCGATGTTAATCGAATGTTGAGCCTGGGTCATGGAGTACCAGATAAGGCGCAGTGGAGAGCGAAGCACCACATAGTTGACGGTGGATGCCCAAGGCGTTCCAGTATCGTTACAGGTGGCCAATGTGATGAAAGAGGCTGTATCCAGAAGTCGGTTCGCACGTGTGTGTAGCGTTGTTGTTGTATGCTCCGTCATTCTTAACTCTCCAGTTGAATATCGTTCATGAGTCGGGAGTCAATGATTTCCCACCATTTTTCCTGTTCGATCCGCCTTGCTTCCCACTCTGGATCCTTGGAGCGCTGTGAAACTGCCTTGCGGTAGGCGCCCCAGGCCGCTTCGTCTTCGAAAGCTACCGAGTGCTCCAGGCAGTGCACGTTATTACCGATAACGTAGTTGAACCAACGGGGCTCATGAACCATGTCCAAGCCATCGTAGAACCATGACTGGCGTGAGCGTATCCACTCCCAGAGCTCTTTTGTGTGGGTTCGTGCATGCTCGGTGGGCTGAAGAATATAGACTAGATGAAGCATGAATCTCTCCTATTATCAGATGATTCCATCGTCGAACCATTCCGAGGTCAGGTGTTTGCGAAACCTGTTCTGGTGACTGTCAACAACAGCGAAGTTGTGCTTCTTCACAAGGTCGTCCGCTAACTTTTCTTTTCTAAAAATTGCGACGGTGGCGAGCGGCTCGATGCATCCTCCACGTTTTGCTTTAGCATCCAAGGCTGAAACTGAGAGATGGGATGTTTTTAAGCCATATTTGGGTGCGTATCTTAAAGGTGCGTAGTAGCTGAGAACGAAGTAACGGAAGTCATCCTTTTCTTCCGTGTAGTCGGAACCGAAATATCGGGCGTGAAGCGAGTTTCCGAAACGATAAAATATGGTGGCAGCATTTATCTTCCCCTTGTTTCGAGAAAGGGCAACGATTGAGTGATCAATGGCTTTGGACTGGTGTTGACTCATGAAAACCTTGCGCATCCATGATTCTCCAGTGGTCGCGCCGTGTTTGGATCGATTCATGGCAACAAGGTTGACCAGTATTTCCTCTAGTGCTGGCGTAATGGGTGACCACTCTATTTGGTTTCCCTGATTGTGAAAGGCATTTATTTCGGCTCGTGTACGTGTTCTATAGTGTTTCTTCCAGGACGAGATGGTGTCGTCTAAGCCTCCTGGAGAGATGTGCTGGGAAGCTTCGGCATCATGTAGCAGCACTTGTGCATCAGGGTGGTATGAGGCTACATACAGCGCCCTTTTCAACGGCATATAGGGCAGTAGAACGCCAGCCAGCCCATCATGATTGGCTTTGTTTTGGAGCTCATGAAGCAGCAGTGCCAGCGCTTCTTGATGACGAGCCCCATGTCCGCAAATCAACTCATTATGCGTGGAGCGGTATGCCCCCACCCAAAGAAATTTCTCTTCCCACGGCCCTGGCAACCCTGTAAACCAGTGTGAGGGGGCAAACAGAGGATCGTCAGGCTGTCCTTCCCATATCGGGCAGCCTGCCAAGAGCCCACCTGGGCCGAAAACCGTCAAGACAGAGCGTGGTCGACTGAAGTATTCGAGAGACTGTAACCATCTGTAGCTATTAAAAAAATTGCTGTCTTCGACCAATGAGTCCCACTCGTGATGGTCAAGAGAGCTGATCGAATTGAACCAGCGGACCCAGACGGCTCCGAAGGGAGGCAGGGAGGTGCTGGTGGACACGGGAGGTGTCAGCACGTTCATGCTCCTTTGTGTCCTGAGAGAATGATTGAGTGTGGGCATGTTTGATAAGCCTCCCAGAAACTGCTCTTGTGAACTTCGTTGCCCTCATCGGTTACATGAAAGTTTTGCCATTCAATATTTTTCACCCCGGCGTGTTCCAAGGCGCTAGTTAATGCCTCACTCGACCAGTAGTAAGCCGTTACAAAGTCATCATAGGGGGGCTTGCACAAGTGAAGTGTCAGCGGTGTTTCGTCAGTTCTAGGAGTGGTAGTGCTGCTGATGAGGTCGAAACCGTAGGGGCGATAGTAAGATGTTTGTAGCGCGTAGTTCGGGTGAAGAGGAAGTGTTACGAGGCGACCGCCTGGGATTATGGGGCGCACCATATCACTGCATAATTCCATAAGGCCCGCTAGGTTTTTCGCGTAGGGTAAAGTATATACAGAAAGAACGATATCAAAGTGTTTCTCTGGGATATTGTCTTTATTATCAATATACGAGATGCCATGCTGCTCTTTCTCTTCGCGACGACGTGCGTAACTTATCATTCCTGAAGATATATCGTAGCCGACGACTTCCTTGGCGCCATGCTTTTTTAACAGCCGGGTATAGAAGCCACTTCCACAGCCGAAATCAAGAATAGAAAGCCCGCTAATATCTCCTAGAGCTTCAATAGTGGAAGGTATTTCGCAGTACTTTCGAAATGGCCATTCGGCCATTTTTTCATATAAGGCGGCAAGCTCGTCAAATTGTTGTGACATTTATCTACTCCCTACACATGGACACCTGAAGGTTCACTTTATTTAACATAGCAACAACCTTAAAATTTGATGTTTTTTTTTCTTTGCGTAATGTAATTTTTTAATTCATTGTCTAATAATGATTAAGTTAGGTTCTTGTCTTACTAATAGTTGTTGGGGTCAACCGCGAGGTCGACTCGCAGTGGCATCCATCAGTCTAGGGTTTTGTGTCTTTTCTTCAGTATTGTCGTTGATGAGTGCATCAATGCGCCTCAATTTGGAATATCGAGTAGCATTAGAGAATTTAAGCAACTTTATTAGTATTTGAGAGAATTCGTGCTATGAAGTGGTTAGCTTAGTTAAAGGCAACAGTAGGGAGCCCTTGCGCTGTTCTCTGGCTAACAGAGCGGAGACCTTGAGTTAATCGTAGAGAAGTGCTTTGATTTGTTCGATACCAAACAAAGCCCGTGCTGGAATACTTGGTGTTATCTACTTATGGAGACGTAGTTTGAACATTACAGATTTACCTTTTGGGGTGACAGATTGGTCTGAAGTTAAGCAGACTGAGCATTCCGGAGAAAGTGGCGTTGCTTATTGGAAGACCCGAAATTTTGGGGATATCCGGGTGCGTATGGTTGAATATAGTCCTGGCTATTTGGCGGATCATTGGTGTGCTAAGGGCCACATATTGCTCTGTCTTGAAGGTGAACTTCATACTGAGCTAGACGATGGACGCTGCTTTGTTCTCACGCCTGGTTCGAGCTATCAAGTTGCCGATAATGCCGAACTTCATCGCTCTTCGACAAAGCTAGGAGCTAAATTGTTTGTCGTTGATTAGTATCACAAGCCTGAGGGGGCACGGCGATGGTTACTTTATTGGGGAAAGTGCTACTGACTTTGCTGAACCCATTAAGTACAGAAGTTTTCACGCCGGGTGGCACAGTTCCGAATGTGGTAGAACCGCTCCTTAGCTCTTAGGCTTCCAGAAGTTGAGGGAGCCCCCTGTCCAGATTTCCATGATGAGCTGCTCACGGCCTGAAGCGTCGTGAGCCCGCTTCAATAGGATCTTCCGATCATCCTTGAGGGGCCCCCGTCGCTGGTTGGCCGTTAGCTCCTTTCTGAGTGCCTTGCGGACCTTCTCCAGATGCTCGTTGGTCGTACGCACAACATAGAACCTATCGATCATCCCTTGCCATGTCGTCAAATGACTATCTTTGCCGATGCCCAAGTGCCAGCGGAAGAGTGGTATGCGGGCCGGAGTCCGCCCCGCAAAAGGCTAGGCTGAGGAGGGCTCAAGCGAGGGTTGTGTCCGGTTTTGCCCGACCGCTTATTTCCTCGGATTTAAGTACATGTGGGGTATCGTAGGCGGCTTGATCGAGTTCACCTTCGCTGCGCGCGACCAAGCAGGTTACCGCGCAGTCGCCTACTACGTTCATCGACGTGCGCGCCATATCGAGGATTCGATCGATGCCCGCGATGATTGCGATGCCCTCGAGCGGAAGGCCGACTGAAGTCAGTACCAGTGATAGCATGATCAACCCGGCGCCGGGCACGCCGGCGGTACCGATGGAGGCCAGCGTCGCAGTCAGCACAATGGTCAGATATTGGCTGGTGCTAAGGTCGACGCCATAGGCCTGCGCTATGAATACAGCACATACGCCTTGGTAAATTGCTGTGCCATCCATGTTGATGGTGGCGCCTAACGGCAGGACGAAGCTCGAGATGCGGCGTGACACGCCTAAATTACGCTCGGTCGCCATCATCGTGACAGGTAGCGTTCCTGAACTGGATGTGTTGGTAAAGGCGACCATCATCGGTTCGATGCTGCCCTGGAAGAAGCGTACGGGGTTAAGCCGAGCGACGAACTTGATCAACCCCCCGTAAACCACAAGTGCATGGATGGCACAACCGAGATAGACCATGCCGATGACCTTGGCCAGCGGGGCCAGCATATCGAGACCATAGGTTCCGGCCACCCAGGCCATCAGCGCAAACACACCATAGGGGGCAAAGGAGATGATGATCGATGTCAGCCGATACATCACTTCAGCGGCTGAATCGAAGAAGTTTTTCACTGGCTTGGCGACGTCGCCAGCGAGAACAATCGCGATACCGAACAAGACGGCAAAAACGATAATCTGCAATACGTTACCGGTCGCGAACGCTTCAATGGGATTGGTCGGAACAAGGCCCAGGACGGTGTCGATAATGGTCGGTGCTTCGCTGGCATCAGCGTTTACGTTGCTGGTCTTGGACGTGCCTATATCGACGCCGACACCGGGTTTGAAGATGATCGATAAGGCGAGACCGATCGAAATCGCCACTGCTGTTAAAGCCAGGTACAGAGCAAATGTTTTTGCTCCGAGCCGCCCCATGGTTGCGAGATCCTGAAGTGAGGCGATGCCAGCGACCAGCGAAACGAAAATCAGCGGAACGATCAACATCTTGATCGCGCGGATAAAGAGATCGCCGATCGGCTTGATGCTGGTAGCAATATCTGCATTACCTGTTTGATTGAGCGCTATACCCAAAACCAGCCCCAGCGTTAGCGCGATGAATATTTTCTTCCAAAGTGGCATACCCCTCCATAATGCGAAGGGGCCACGACGAATGGGCGGATGAGAGACATGCTTTGTCATTGTTTTTCTCCTAGTTCTCCGACATTTCTTTGTTTCAAATTTGACGCCATCACCTCTGCGTGTCTGGCGAGCACAGGAACGCGAGAGTCGGAATTTTTGGCGCTTTTTGGGGTAAGGCCTCAATACACCATGCCCGATGCAAGCATGGCGCACGGCCGGACAGCACTTGAAGAATGCTCTAGTAGGCGGGCTTGCCCGCTGTGGCTTAAAAGATCTCCTCGTGGGAGCCGGTAGCGGGCTGGAGCAATGCGATGGCTTCAATTTCCACCGCAGTACCGAAGTGAAGTTCTTTGACTCCTGCAACAGATCGGGCAGGGCGATGATCACCAAGCCAGCTTGCATAAATTTCGTTGAACAGCGGCCAGTTGCTGATATCGGTGACGTAGATACGCACCTGTGTCAGCCTTGTCTTATCAAGGCCTACGCATGCAAGGCAGGCATCAACATTTTCAAGCACTTGACGGGCCTGTTCCTCGAATGAGCTATCGCTTAGAGGCGTGCCATCTTGTTGGATCGGGAGCTGGCCGGAAATGAAGACCTGACCTGCCGTTATGCAGACGTGGGAATAGTGGCCAGCAGGAGAAGAGAGCTCCAAACTGTTCGTGCAATAAATATCGGAGCGTTGGATGGCTTGATTCATGGTGAGCATTTCTCTGATTGTTGGACAAAGGAGTCCCTAACCCTCGATCGGAAGAGACCGGCGGCTGGGGGTGGAACGAAAATTGAAGCCCTAGTGTCTGGTTGGCGCGACGCTACGAAGACAGCAAACTGTTAAATCGCGCCATATCGACGTTGCCTCCGCTGACGAGCACACCGATGCGTTTGCCTTGCAGTTCGGCTTTCATCTGTCGAGCCGCGGCGAAGCCAAGGCAACCAGTGGGCCGGCTTCCTCGAACAGCGCCTGCAGCACGAATTCAGTCATGTTGAATGCGGCTCAAGAGCCTCACGCATTATCAGTGTGGCTGAGCCTGTACTCCAAAAGCTCAAGTTGCGGCTGTCACTTCGCATAGCTGTATACCGATGCGCGGGAGACTCCCAGGTGCGCGGCAATGATTTCCATCGCGCGACGTAACTCCAGCAAGCCCTCCGCCTTTAACTCCTTGACCAAAATACGACGGTCTTCCGCCTTGAGGGCTCGTGGCGTCGTGGCTAGGCGTGCCGCGAACTCATCAATACGGGCACGAATGGCGTCTGCGCCCGTAGGGTCCAGCGACTCTTTGGCGGGGGCATCTACCTGAATATCGACGAACTGATTCAACATGCCCTGAAAGCCCTGAAACACGGTGAGGTCAATATTCATGCAGAGTGCTGCAATGTATCGTCCTTCTGAATCCTTGATGCCGATCGAAGTACTCTTGATCTGGCGGCCATCAGAGAAGCTATTAGGATAGTTGGCGATGACCTGCTCGAACTTGGCGTCCATGATACGGGCAAGTCCGAGCTCGGTAGCTGGATGGCCGACTTCGCGGCCAGAAAGGTTGTTGTGAATCGCGAGCACAGCATGTGAGGGGTCCAGCAAGTCGTGCACCACGACCTCGCAGAAGGGCGCGAACGTCTTGGCGAGCCCCTCTGCTACCTGTTTGAGTTGTTCGAGCAGCAATCGCTGCTCCTGAGTACGTTGTGTCATGACAAGGGCCGGTGTTGTTGATGTTTTGACAGTTTGTATAAATATGGACAATCTGTCAATATGCAACTTCACCATGTTTACTGAGCGAGCTCCTCCCATGACCATCATGCAAGAACTTGGTACGCCCACCGCCCTCGTCGACACTCAGCGCATGCAGCGCAATATCGAGCGCATGCAGGAGCGCATGAACGCCCTCGGGGTGCGCTTCCGCCCACACGTCAAGACGAGCAAATGCCCGTCCGTCGCTAGGGCCCAGATTGCAGCCGGGGCGCAGGGCATCACCGTCTCGACACTTAAGGAGGCCGAGCAGTTTTTCGACGCGGGGATTACCGACATCCTGTATGCCGTTGGCATGGTACCGAGCAAGCTCCCGCAAGCGCTCGCGCTTCGTCAACGTGGCTGCGACCTGAAGATCATCGTGGACAATGTCGCGGTGGGCCGGGAAATCGGCAGCTTCGGTAAAGCGCATGAGGAAGTGTTTGAAGTATGGATCGAGATTGACACCGACGGTCACCGCTCGGGCATCAAGCCAGAAGAAGATGCCCTGCTGGAGGTGGCGAGTGTGCTTCATGATGCTGGCATGTGCCTGGGTGGCATCATGACCCATGCGGGATCCAGCTACGATTATGACAACCCCGCAGCCTTGCTGGCCATCGCTGAACAAGAACGGGCAGGCGCCGTGCGTGCGGCGCAGAGACTGTATGATGTTGGCTTGTCATGCCCTGTTGTTAGCGTCGGATCGACTCCGACGGCTTTGTCGGCCGAACACCTCGATGGTGTGACAGAGGTGCGTGCCGGCGTCTACGTGTTTTTCGACCTAGTGATGCGCAATGTAGGTGTGTGCACAGTAGACGACATCGCCCTAAGTGTCCTCACGACCGTCATTGGCCACCAAGAAGAGAAGGGGTGGGCCATCGTCGATGCCGGTTGGATGGCGATGAGCCGTGACCGCGGAACACAAAAACAGGCACAAGACTTCGGCTACGGGCAAGTATGCACCGAAGATGGAAAAGTGCTGGAGGGGTATATCTTGAGCGCTGCCAATCAGGAGCATGGGGTCCTGTCCCGTACCGGAGAGCCGGACCGAAGTATCGCGGAACGTTTCCCCATCGGCACGCGGTTGCGCATTCTGCCCAATCACGCTTGTGCTACCGGTACACAACATCCTGAGTACCAAGCTGTGCTGCCCGATGGCAATATCGAGACTTGGCCTCGCTTCTACGGCTGGTAAGCACGGAGTAATGTTATGAAAAACGAATAGCTGGCGGTTCCCGTCGCATCGCAGCCGTCCAAACCCGTTGTGCTTACCTGCGCGAAGCGCACCGCGACCTCGTCAATACCTGATGGGCCGCAAAATTTGTGCAACGAGCCGCCGTGGCACATCGGCATTGTTGCTACGGCGCTGGCGTGATCTACCTTAAGTAGCGTCAAGCGGGTGAACAGGTCAATCATAAGCGCGTAGAGTTTCTCTACGATTAAAACACGATACAGGAACTTCAGATTCTAAATTCGGATGCTGCTGAGAATGGGGTGACGTCGGATGGACGCTGCTTTGTTCTCACGCCTGGTTCGAGCTATCAAGTTGCCGATAATGCCGAACTTCATCGCTCATCGACAAAGCAAGGAGCTAAATTGTTTGTCGTTGATTAGTATCATAAGCCTGAAGAGGCACGGCGATGGTTACTTCATTGTCGTGCACCTTCAAGGAGATTTGCCAGGATGAGCTCGAAGCGCTACGCCACATTGTTTCCAGGTATCGCCAACGTATTCTGACTTGAATCGCCCATACGACACCAAACCATCAAATTCGTATTGGTTTGGTGTTTAGTGCCGACTACCGCAGGCTGACTGCAAGCATAAATCGCCTGCGCGGCTCAGATGAATGTCCAGGCCAATACTCTCGTAATCTTGTTTCCCTGCTTCATTTCTATTTCTCGTATATCAACTGCACCGAGCTTACCAATCAACTTCTTGGCAGGCTTAACATTGTCAGTTTTTGAAACTAGGCTAGTAAACCAGCGGCATTGAGTTGAATACAGCTTGCTTTCTTTTATTAGCTTTTTAAGAAACAGCTGTTCGCCGCCCTTGCACCAAAGCTCTGCTCCCAATCCGCCAAAATTCAGGGTGGGGGATTGGTTTTTTACCTTTTGTTCACCGCGACTACGAGCGAGGTTATTGAGTTTAAGCCGGCTACCTTTAAGAGCTTCATCAAGCGAGGCATGGAAAGGTGGGTTGCATACGCTGACGTCAAAGAATTCCCCAGCTTGAATGATCCCCTCAAAAATGTGGTTTTTATCGTGCTGTGTGCGCAGCGTGAAGCGTTCTTTGAGTGTGGGGTTGTTGGCGATAATCGTGGCTACGTTTTCAAGCGACTGAGGGTTAATGTCGCTACCAACACACTGCCAGCGGTAGATTTGGCAGGCTAGTATTGGGTAGATTCCATTTGCTCCCGTGCCGATATCGAGCAGCTTAATACTGCGCTGTTCTAGCCCAGGCCCAATTTCCAGCAAGTCAGCCATGTAATGGATATAGTCAGCTCTGCCTGGGATTGGCGGGCAAAGCGCGCCCTCTGGAATATCCCAGTCGACAATATTGTAGTGCCGGTTTAATAACGCGGCGTTGAGCGTTTTGACTGCCAATGGATCTGCGAAATCGATGGAAAGGTCGCCATGCACGTTCGGTTTCACATGGGAGGCTAGCGCTGGGTGGCTTGTTACGAGAGCCGGGAAGTCATAGCCTTGGTTATGTTGATTTCTCGGGTGTAGGCCTTTGCGAACAGGTCTAGCTTGGCTTTTTTCACTTCGATGGGAGATGCTCACAGTAATACGCCCGAGGCTTAGAGTTCGATAGTAGGGTGGGTCTGGCTTAGCCAGTGATTATAATCTTAATGGCTGTGACGTGCATGCTCGGCAGTTCGAGGGTAGCGACTATCCGCTAGTTTTCTCCTGTACCACTTCATATAGTTCTTTACTAACTGGAAGACTCAATGAACCCTGTTGTTCAAGAAGAAATATCCGGCTGTGGAATTGCTGCATGCGCCGCGCTTGCGGGCATTACTTATGCGCAGGCCAAAGCGACAGCCAATGCTTTGGGTATTTATGCCGAAGACACCGCGCTTTGGTCAGATACCGAGTATGTCCGTAGGTTGTTGTGTACCTTGGGTATCACGGCTGCGCCAACAGAAACGCCATTCGAGGCTTGGGCGACGCTTCCAGATAAGGCGTTGTTGGCGATCAAGTGGCGCACGGAGCAGGGCCGGCCTTTCTGGCACTGGGTGGTGTTTGTTAGAACTGAACGGGATACTGTCGTTCTGGATTCCAAGAAAGCCTTGAAAACCAATATCCGTCGAGACTTTGGGCGTATCAAACCCAAGTGGTTCATTGGTGTAGATTAAGACGTAAGAGCTGCTATTGAGGGCTACTTTAAGAGCTATGAACCAGCGTTTGGCTCTTGCTGGGTTCTGGCATTCTGCTCTGCCTGATCGAGCAGCACAGGGCCGCTACCTGATTTAGCCAGTTTGTCGTCGGGGTTATAGAGCGGGCAGCTAGTCATGCTGAGGCAGCCACAGCCGATACATCCCGCTAGGTTATCGCGCAGTTTTTGCAGGTAAGCAATTCGTCCATCTAGCATCTGCTGCCAGTTTTTTGAAAGCTGCTGCCAGTCTTCAACCGTTGGCGTGCGGTTATTCGGTAATGATTCAAAAGCCTGCTTTATTTCCTCCAGGCTGACGCCAACTCTCTGCGCTGCTTTTATCACCGAAATTCGCCTTAGCACTTCTGGTTTATAACGCCGCTGATTGCCTGCATTACGCCAGCTGTGGATCAGCCCTTGCTGCTCGTAAAAGTGCAGGGTGCTTACTTTAATGCCGCAGCGCTTGGCAACCTTACCAACACTCCAAATTGCTTCTGCCATTACTCACCTCATATTTTTGCCATTTTTTTCCATAAACCACTTTACCTCAACTTAAGTTGAGGTTTTACCCTGGCATCTCACATAGCGCAAGGAGTCTCTTATGTACTTAGAGCACGTTAATCTGGTGGTTACTGATATGGATGCCATGCTGGATTTTTACCGGGCAGTTTTTCCACATTGGCGGGTGCGGGACGAAGGTCATGGCGAGTGGTATGGCAAACCGCGTAAATGGGTGCACTTTGGTGACGATGAAAATTACTTGGCGTTAAGCGATCACGGCGAAGGGGAGAACCGCGATTTGAAAGGTCACTCCGTTGGGCTGGCTCATTTTGCATATGTGGTCGATAACCTTGATGCCGTTGTCGCTAGGCTCAATAAAGTGGGCTACGCCATCGCCAAACCTGGCGCTATAGAGCCGTTTCGGAAAAATGTCTATTTTGTCGATCCGGCTGGTTTTGAAGTGGAGTTTGTCGAGTACCTAAGCGATATCCCAGCCGAGCGAAATTTAAACCGCGATGCTCAGTAACCAGTAGTACCGTAACGCAAAGGGTCAGTGTAATGAACGTTGCCGCTGTGTTTCATTCTGCTTTGGGCAGTACTAAGCAACTCGCCCAGGCTGTCGCTGCTGGAGCGGCAGCACAGCCTAGCGCTATGTAATAGGAGGGTTCATGAAGGCGAATGTAGTCCGTTACGGAGTAATTCTTAATACTGAACACTACTTGGAGTGTGTCGCTTTCTATCGGGAGCTATTTGGCTTGCATCAGCTGTTTGAGAGAGACGAAGGCGGCTTTAAGCTAACCTGTTTAGAGTTTGGTCATGGTTATTTGATGGTCGAGCAGGGCGGTAAGGCAAAGAAAGGCGTCAAATCGCCAGAAGAAAGTAGTTTTAAATTGCGATTCAACGTTGATGACTTGGAAGAGGCGCTAAGGGTAATCAGGTCTTGGGGTATTCAAACCACCATTATTGAGAATGCTTGGGGTAGAACTATCAACATCGCCGACCCCGATGGCAACCGAGTTGGTATAAGGGATGAGACTGGCTTCGTAAATCAGATCAATACTTAAAAGATTGCCGCTGGTTTTACTATTGGTGCTAACTTAAGCGGCGACCAGTTGAATACCCTTCAGTACATGCAAGTGTTCGCGAATCAGCATGGCATGTGCTGGGTTGGCCTGGATATACCGGGCAACTACGATCCAGGTATGCGTAACCGGCTGGGAGCACAATCTGGGCTTATCGCTCATTCAATAGACGGCGTATTAAATGAAACGGACTTACTAGCCGCGCGTTATTTAGGCCAGCGGGTGGCGCAAGTCAGCAAAAAGTTTGCGGCATAAAGGTTGTTAACTTGGGCGTGCAGCAGGTGTTATTGCGACAGACCACCATTGCGGGTGTGTTACGCTTACCACGCAATAAAACACCGGCTAACTCAATCAGTGGCTAAATCGTAGCGCGGTGTAACGCAGGGTGAGAAACGAGCCTTAAGGAGCCCAAGAATAGCGAATAAAAACAAGCTATTGTATGCTCATCTGACCATCAATAAGGAACGTTTAGATGATTCGCAAATACCGACAGACGGATATTGACCAGATTTTGGAGATCTGGCTTTCAGCATCGATTAAAGCGCACGCTTTTGTTGAAGCGGAGTTTTGGGCGTCAAAGGTTAACGAAATGCGTGATGTTTATATCCCTGCCTCGGAAACTTTTGTGTTTGAGTCTGGCAATCAGATAGCGGGATTCTACAGTTTATACGGAAATACACTGGCTGCCGTTTTTGTATCTCCAAGCTTGCAGGGGCGAGGTGTGGGAGCCGCTATGCTTGATGATGCCAAGAGCAGAAGGGAGTGCTTGCAACTAACGGTTTACCGGGAAAATACTCCCAGTATCAACTTTTATAAAAAGCAGGGGTTTATTTCATTAGGTGAGCAAGTTGATAAACAAACAGGCCATCCTGAGTTAGTCATGGAGTGTTATTGTTAAGTGGTCGCCTGCGGCTGCTTAAATAGGTCATAAGTAAGGTATAGAGATGGATCATGAAGCGCTGATCAAGCAATGGATAATGAGTGATCCTGATCGCATGGCGGCGCTGACTACCGCAGCTGCGCAGAAGCTGCCGGGTTGGTGTCTCGCTGCAGGGTTCGTTAGAAACTTAGTGTGGGACAAGCTGCATGGCTTTGTAGCGAGTACGCCATTGAACGACATTGATTTAATTTACTTCGACTCGGACGATGTGGGTGATTCTCGTGATCGTGAGATTGAGCGAAGGTTAATGGGCGTTTCAACCTTACCCTGGTCAGTAAAGAACCAAGCAAGAATGCACGCGCGCAATGGCGATTATCCGTATACGTCAACCGAAGATGCCATGAGTTTCTGGGTAGAAGTAGAAACTGCTGTAGGCGCTGCGTTGGATGATCGCGGAGAGCTAATAATTATGGCTCCTTTTGGTGTTAAGCCACTGTTTAGCTACACCATTACATTAAATCCAAAACGGCCAAAACGAACGGATTTTGACGCTCGGGTATACAACAAGCGGTGGCTTCAAACTTGGCCAAAGTTGGTAGTAAGTGTTTAACACCAGCTGATTTAATGAGTGTTGAACTGTGCGCGGTGTAACGCATGGCGAGGAGTGGTGGCTTTATTGTTAACTGTTGGCAAATAGCAGGCTTAGATTCTAAGGACGTCCTCAAATGAACATTGGCATCTATATCTATGACCAAGCAGAAGTACTCGACTTCTCGGGTCCCTTTGAAGTTTTTACCACGGCCAGTCGCGTTAGTGATGAAGACGAGCCGTTTTCAGTATTTTTAATTGCTGAAAAAGACGGCCCAGTCACTGCCCGGGCGGGCTACCAGGTGCTGCCAAATGCCACCATCGATAATCACCCGCCCATTGATGTATTGATTGTTGTCGGTGGTGTTCACACGGGGGAGATGGCAAACGAAAAGGTAAAGGCCTGGATTGCACATCAAGCAGCCATAGTGCAGCAGGTAGCCACAGTGTGTACCGGCATCTTCTTAGTTGCTAATGCACAGCCTAGCCTGAAAGGCAGAGTAACTACTCACTGGGATGACCAAGGTGATTTAAAAGCTCAGTTTCCGCAGCTTGATGTGGTGGATGACGTGCGCTGGGTAGACGATGGCGGTGTCATTAGTTCAGGTGGCATCTCTGCGGGAATCGATATGTGCTTACACTTGGTCGCCAAGTTACGCAGCACCGAGCTTGCGGAGAAAACAGCGCGACAAATGGAGTATCGCTGGAATCGTTAGGATTACGCTTTCTGCAGCCAGGTCACAGTGATTGCCACCAGGATATTATTGCAACTTGTGGTGGTGCTATTTTTTGCTCAATCCCGTGCTAGTTAGAGCATGGAAAAAGCTTGTAACCGATTTAGGAATGACTGTAATGGACTCTTTTCAAGAGGGAACCGGTGACTACTTAGTACTGGTTCATGGGGCGCTCACCGATGGCGCTATGTGGCTTCCTCATATTGAATACCTGAAAGCTGACTATGAGGTGATTTCTGTTACTTTGAGGCACTTTGGCGAGCCTTGTTCAGGTGGTTTTGGTCTAAATACGCATGCCAATGATTTAGCTGAACTGCTGTCGAACTTGCCTAAAGATAAACCTATAAATACTGTTGGTTGGTCTTACGGGGCGGATGTCATCATTAATATGTTGGTGACACATGACTTAGCGTTGTCCAACGTGTTCCTGTACGAGCCTGGTTATCCAGGCTGCTTACAAGGAGAAAAAATGGAGGTTTGGCAGTCGGATGCCAGCGCCATGTTTAGTCCGGTTTTTGAAAATTTTCATGCTGAAAATATGCAATTAGCGGTTGAGCGCTTAATTGACGGTTCAGGCAATAGAGAAGGGTATTTTTCTACTCAGGACGAAAGTATCCAAGCGCTGCAGATATCTAAAGCGTACACGTTAACCCATCAACTGAATCAACAAGAGCAGCCAGCCATAAACGCTGAGTTGGTCTCCAAAATCAGTGCTCCAATCGTTATAGGTTATGGGGCGGAAACGCGTGATATGTTTAGACTTATTGCTCAACAAACCGCTCATTTGTTAGCCAACTCTGTGATTAACGAAGTTGTTGGCGAGGGGCATATGTTACCCCAAGAAAGTCCCGAAAAGTTCTCTACACACATTAAGTTGGCACTTGGTCATGGTTTGTAAATTACGGAGATGCGTATGAAGTGTTCTGTCTATATAGCAACAAGTGCTGACGGATATATTGCGACCCCAGACGGTGGCGTTGACTGGCTTCATACCGCTGGCAACTTAGAGGCAGATATGCGTGAGAACCCCGACATGGGCTTTCAGAGCTTTATTGACTCCGTTGACTGTATGGTGATGGGGCGTAAGTGCATGGACGTTATCTCGGGGATGAATTTAGCGCCTGATCAATGGCCCTATGGTGACCTTCATATTGTTGTGCTTAGTCATTCAGTCAGCGAGCCTCCTGAAAACCTGCAAGGCAAAGTGAAAATGTACGCTGGTGAGGTTCAGGACTTAATGGCTGACCTAGAAAGTAAAGGATTTGAACATGCCTATATAGATGGTGGGTCAACTATAACCTCGTTTCTCAATCTTGGGCTTATTGATGAAATGACCATTACAAAAGCACCTATTCTTTTAGGTGGCGGTATCGCTCTTTTTGGAAGCCTTAACCAACAGATTAGGCTTGAAGAGGCCGAAGCGATCGCATTCCCAAACAATTTTATTCAAACGAAATACAAGGTAACTTGATTTTCAAGGCTGCCTAAGCAGTACCGCAGCAACAGCGGCTTTGGTCATTGTGCACAAGGAGAAAATGGTGCAAATTTGTGAAACGGAGCGTCTGGTTATACGAACGTTGTCCTTAAACGATGTTCCCGAATTGACCAAGATCCTCAGTGATCCTGACGTCATGAAGCACTCGATCCGAGGCGTTTGTGATGAAGCCGCAACGCGGCGATTTATCGACTGGTGTTTGGAGTGCTATGCGTCTCATCGTATTGGGCCGTGGGCTTTGGTTGAGAAGGGAACCGATAAGCTGGTTGGCTTTTGCGGTGTTAGCCCCGAAGAGGTTAATGGTGTAGAAGAAATTGGGCTAGGTTATCGGCTGGCTAAACGGTACTGGGGCATGGGCTTGGCGACTGAAGCAGTGCAAGCGGTACTCAGTGTGGCATTTAGCCAGAAGCAACTCGCTTCCGTGGTGGTTATTATCGAGCCTGATAATGGTTCATCACTCAAGGTCGCAGAGAAGGCAGGGTTTAGTCAGTTTGATACTATCGAATTCCACGGTCGCCCAGTGAGGTTGTACCGGTTAACGTTGCCAGCAATGGTATGCATTACAAAATAAGGCAGGCAAAAGCGCAATGAAGATATGTGCCGCTCAACTTCGCCCCGTCGCTGGTGATGTGACAATGAATACCGCTAAGCACCTTGAGTTTATCAAGTTGGCGGTTGCCCAGCAGGCCGATGTAGTGTTTTTCCCTGAGCTTTCGCTTACTGGGTTTGAGCCCCGCCTAGCCAGTTCGCTGGCTGTTGAGTTAGCAGATCAGCAGTTCCATGTGTTTCAGGAATTAAGCGATCAACACCGCATACTTATAGGCGTTGGAATGCCTATCGCCGTCAAGGCAGGTGTGCAGATCGGTATGGTGTGGTTCACACCAAGTAAAGCGCGACAACTTTACGCTAAGCAGCAGCTGCATATTGATGAAATTCCTTATTTTATACCTGGTGATGAGCAACTGGTGCTCGAAAGAGGCGGTATGTTGCTTGCGCCTGCGATCTGCTACGAGTCACTCCAGATAGACCACGCTGATAAAGCGGTTGCGCTAGCTGCTGAGGTTTATCTGGCCAGCGTCGCCAAACCTGCGAATGGCATTGCTAGGGGAGCGGTGCATTATCCAGATGTGGCCCGACGACACACGATGCCGGTGATCATGGCGAATTGTATTGGACCGTGCGACAACTTCATCAGTGTAGGTCAGTCTGCTGCTTGGAATAACCAAGGTGAATTACTGGCGCAGATGGATAGCGAGTCAGAAGGGGTGGTTATACTGGATACCCAAAGCGAAAGTGCTAGCGTCATTGGTATTGCGTAGGGGCATCGCCTCTTATAGCCGCTAGGTAGCTAAAAACCCAGCGGCTATCTTAACGTCGAGTATTGGCTCAATTAGACGTATTTCTTGCCCGTATCTTTCATACCCATCGCGTAAATAATAAACATGATGAGTGAGCCCATCACAAAACACCATACGCCTACGGTTGCATAGAAAGCGCTGTCGGGTAGGAATAAAAGACTGCCAAAGAAAAAACATAAACTGGATAAGAGACCCAGAATATTAGGTAGCTGTTGACGCTGTTTCGTCACACTGTTCATTTTATTTACCCATCTGAAATTTTATTGTCAAGTAGCTAAGATGGCTTAGATACGGATGTCCGGTGCAAACTGAAAGCCCACCGATATCCGATTCCAGCTGTTGATTTGAACAATAATGGCAGTTAGGTCAATTAGCCCCTGCTCACCAAAGGCAGTTAACGCGTTTTGATAGGTGTCGTCGCTGATGGAGGGCTGTTGGCTGATGAGTGTGAGTGCTTCGGCCCAGGCGAGTGCGGCACGTTCTTGTGTGCTAAAGCAGGAGGCTTCCCGCCAGGCCGGTAACACGTCTAGGCGAACTTGATGCTCGCCGTCGTCTCTGGCCTCTTGGGAATGCATATGTTGGCAAAAGCAGCAGTGATTTATTTGCGAAACACGCAGGTTGACTAAGTGAACGATGGTGCGATTAAGCGTTGAATCTTCCGCAACGTTGCCTAATGCAGTCAGGTTTTTAGCTAGGCGTGGGACAAGGCGATACACTGACTGCTGAGATAGACGAGTAGACATGTGAGTGACCTCGGTGAGTAAGTTGAGAGCTCAGCTTAACGTCGAGGTTTTTTTACGCCTTGTAAATTTGCGACAGTTTACGCTTGCGATAGGCGGCGGGCGTTTCATAGGCGAGTGATTGAAAAGCGTGAGTGAAGTGGGCTTGGTCATAGTAGCCGCATTGCAGCGCTATTTCCGCTAGGGGCAGCGCAGTTTCAAGCAGTCTGTGACGGGCACGGTCTAGTCGGGCATAGGCGACTAATTGGCCTGGCGTAACGCCCACCTCGCGCTTTAATTTGCGTTCCAGGGTTCGCCTAGTCACCCCTAGTGTGGCGCCTAACTGTTGAGGGGGATGCTTTAGTTCCCCAATCGCTTGAACAATCCTGAGGGTGCGGCTATTGACCAGTGACTGGCTCTTTAGCCGGTGTAACAACCATGTTTCTAACAGGCGTAAACCCTGCTGTGCGTCCAGGCGGTAGAGGTGCTCCGCCACGGGCATTAACCCTTGTAACGCCGGTGTTTCAAGCTCGTTATCTAAGCGCTGCGGTTTATCTGCGAATGCTTCGGGTAGCAAGCCTAGCAGGCAGTGAACGCCTGTTGCTTTAAAGCGAATCCCCAGACAGGGAGTTTGGGCGTCGAGTGTTTCTATTAGCGTTCGCCTGTTAAAACAGAGCGTAATGATGGGGTGAGAGCTAGCTAGCTTGATACTGAGACTAGCGCCAGCATCGGGATAAAATTTTTCGGTTCTGGGGCCAGTAACATCCCCTGAGCCACCCATTGACCAAAGGCACTGTACCCACGGGGCTAAACGCTTATCAGGTAGGCGATGCCGAAAATTGAGGTAGTTAGCATTGCTTGGCAGGATAAGATCGGTCATGGGTTCAACCAGCGATATGTTTTCCTAATGGTAGCTCGTATTGTCTCAATCCAGCAGCTTTTGAGAACTAGCGCGACGCCATACACTCGGTGGTACTTTCTCATGGCGAGCCCAGATACGCCTTAGTTGCCGTTCATCACCAAATCCAGATGCTTCGGCCACCCTTGCTAGTGTCCATGGCGTCTCGGTCATTAATGTTTTAGCGCGTTGCAAGCGCAACCCCATAATGTATTCACCCACCAGCATGCCGGTGAGGCTTTTGAATCGGCGCCGAAAATGGCGCTCACTCATGGCTGCTTGAGTGGCTAATGTTTCAATACGCCAGGTTTGCGAGGGGGCGGCACATATAGCATCTTGAACGCGATGCAGCCGTTCATCCACATGATTGCGGCCCTCAAGCCAGGCTCCCAACTGGGGCTCCTGTCCACTGCGGCGAAGATATAGCACCATCTCTCGCGCCACCGCTAGCGCTAATGAATGGCCGCAAGCGCGGGTAAGCCAGTAGAGCATGGTATCTATACCGGTTGAAATCCCTGCGCTGGTTAAATAGCGGCCATCTTCAATAAAAATACAATCGCTTTGCACCTTGGCCTTTGGCGCTTTGGCCTGTAACTGCTCGATTAATGTGTGATGCGTCGTGCAGCGTCGCCCCTCCAGCAAACCTGCGTCAGCCAGTAATAGCGTGCCGGAGCAAACTGTCATCAGTGTGTCCGCATAGCATGCGTTTGCCTTAAGCCAACTAACACACTCTTGCTGTGCCAATGGCTCAACGCTATTGCGATACTGTCCTGGAATTAGCAGTAGGTGTTGAGGAGGAAGTTGTTCGGGTAACGGGTCAATGCCACTAAGCGTCAGCGGTCCTAACCACGGCATAGCGGTCTTTGGGCCGACATAGCAAACCTCAACATCGATTGATAGCCGGTCGGCACATTGTAAGACTTGAAGAGGCCCGACCAAGTCAAGTGGCACTTGGCCAGGCATCATCAATACCGCAATCCGCAGGGTGTTGGCTCTTTGGGAGAGCGGTTGACTGTTTTGTTGCTCTTTACTCACGCGTGTTTTGCCACTCATTGATCAAGTCTTGTGTGCTGATAATACGCGCAAAACGGTCTTCAAGTACCAGTTCGGTACGTGCCTTAATATCATCGGCTGACCATGTAATGCCGTTACGCGTCATAGGGAACGTCAGCGTTGCATCGCTGACAAAATCAACGCTAAAACCTAAATCTGACGCTATCCGGGTGGTTGTCTCGCAGCACTGTTCTGTACGAATACCGCTAATCGCAAGTTGCGTAATGCCGCGTTCGCGTAACCAATTTTCAAGCTCAGTATCGCTGAATGCATTATGGACACGCTTATGGAAGGTCATCGCCGCTTCATCGTCAAAACCATCAAGCGGGCGAATTAGGCCATTAGCGGGGTCAAAAGCGCCTTGGCTACCAGGTTCTTCATGAAAAATGCGCACAACAGGTATGTTATTTGCCTGCGCCGCGTCTAGCATCGCCCGCTGCTTGGGGCGCCATGCTTGCGCCAGAGATTCTACCCAATAATCGCGGGCGGGGAAGGAGGCTTGAACGTCAATTAATAGCAGAGCGGTTTTAGACTGGGTCATGGCTAATCTCATCGTGTTGAAGTGAGGCTACAGATTAGCTATTCCCATTTCAGCCAACGATACCTTGCGCGGTCTAAAAGCGGTCAATTTCGGCCACATAGCATTAATGGTGGCGGCAAACTAAGGCGGGGAAGCGACAATTTATGCACACGCCTCAAAAACGGCAGGCTTAATGTAATATTAAGGCATTTCCATTTAAGCTAATTATTCTTTTTTCGCGTAGTCGGCCGCCATGAAAATATTAATCATTGAAGATGACCGGGACTTGGCACTGGCTATTTCCGAGTACCTGGAATTGCACCGTGTCGAATGCGACTTTGCCTATACTGGAGCCAGCGGTATCACCCTGGCATCCCAGCAGCATTATGACGGTTTGATCCTGGATAACATGCTGCCGAAGGTGCAGGGCATCGATGTTTGTCGGCAATTGAGGGCTAATGGTGTTGATACGCCGATACTAATGCTGACCGCTTGCGATATGGAAGGCGATCAAATGGAGGGGTTTAATGCCGGTGTCGATGACTATGTCATCAAGCCTTGCACGATGCCGCTGCTCTTGGCCCGACTGAATGCGCTGTACCGCCGTCGTCACCCCGAGCGTGAATGTATACGGATTGCTGATCTCAGGATCTATCCAAAAGAGCACCGGGCCATCCGTGCTGAGCAGGAGCTGAAACTGACGCCGACCAGCTGGAAAATTCTGTTATTGCTTGCCCGTCGATCGCCCGCTGTGGTTTCGAGAAACGAAATTGTGGAGCATGTCTGGCCAGGTGAGGAGGTGGAGGAGGGAACCGTCAACGTGCACTTACACCAACTGCGTAAAGTGGTTGATAAGCCTTTTGAACAGCTCCTCATTCATACCCATGTCGGGGTTGGGCTGTCGCTGTTTGTGGAGACGCGCTGATGCCTTCCAATCCGGTTCGTAGTTTAGCCGCCCAGTCTCGACAGCACTTGCTGTATTTGGCCATTGCCATCTTTATTGGGCAGATTGCGCTGGTCACTATTTTCAGCTTTTATCAGGTGGGTCAGGCGGCTAAGTATTATATGCATCTTGATGCGATTAAGCTGCAGCAGGCGGCCAATAACAACCCCGACTATGTACTGCCGCAGCGAGGTGACGTGAGCGCCTACCGGGAGTGGGATGACATTCCCCTAGAGATCCGGCAGCTATTTTCTAGCAGTCAAATTCAACCCCTGGAGCCGCTGGAAATAGAGCGAGTTAATGAGCAGGGTATTCGTGAATACGGTTATTTGCTCTATTCGCACGTTCAGTCACAAGAGCCGTCTCAAGAACAGTCTCAAGAGCGGTCTCAAGAACAGCAGACCGGTGGCCTTTACCTGTTGGAGTTTGAAGAGGCCGACAAGATTGATGCCTTGGCCGAAGCTATTTTCAAGCAGGCATTGATCGAGGCTAGCCTGGTGACTGGGATATTTAGCCTGGTGCTATTTTTGGTTATCTCCTGGCTATTTAAGAGCGCAGTGAAGCCTCTATCGCTACTCGTGGAGTGGTCAAGTCGGGTCAAGCAGCATCCAGGCAGTGAGATTGATGTTCAGTTCTCAATCAGTGAGCTCAACCAAATTGCCAATCAACTGCTGTCGACACTACAACAGTTAAGAGAATACAACGAACGTGAGCAGCAGTTTTTGCGCCATGCTAGCCACGAGTTGAGAACCCCCCTGGCGATTATTCAGGCCTCCCTGGATACGTTAGGAGTGAGAACTGCCCCTGAGGATCCTAATTTCCCTTCTCTGTTGCGGGCTAGTCGCGCCTGCGCCAATATGATTTTGTTGTCGGAAGCCCTTTTGTGGCTGGCACGCCCATCCTCCAGACCTATTGGAAAGTCCATCGTCTGGCCAGGCGCATTGTGTAGCGAACTGTTGGTGGATATGCAGTACTTGGTTGAGAATAAAAATATTCAGGTGTCACTTAACGATCAGGCTAGCAGTATCAACATTGAACATGATCTGTTTCGCATTGTACTAGCCAACTTGATCCGTAATGCTTTCCAGCACACCAGTAGTGGGACGATTACCCTAGTGATTACAGATAACTCGTTGGTTATTTCAAACCCCGTAGATGCTGCTGGCAAATCTGAAACGGTCAGCTTCGGATTAGGCCTGCAGTTGGTTGAGCGTATAGCCAACCGGCTTGATTGGCAGTTTGAGTTCGTCCTTGACTACCCGAGGGCTTGCGTAACCCTACGCTGGTAATTATCGCCATTCCCACCTAACTATCTTAAGACCCGCTTAATACCCTCTGTCTGACAATCGACTCCGCAAACATCAGCCTCTCACTTCACCTTGAGTTACTGATTCAAAACGGAGTCAACCCAATGAAGATTCGTTCTCTCATTCCCCTGGCGACGGCTATTCTGGCCACCTATTCACCCTGGTCCTTCAGCCAGGAACAAGAAAGCGCCGACACCTTTGCTATCGGGCTTATTGCCTACACGGAACCGTCCCTTTACGTGGGCGGTAAGGACAATGCAGGTCTGCTGCCCTATATCGAGTGGGAGTCGGACAACTGGTTCTTTCGTGACTATTCACTGGGTAGCTATCTAGCGGGAGGAGACAATTGGGCCTTGTCCGCGGCGATTAGTTATGACGCCTTCGGCGATGTTGAGCGGGGTAACAGTCCTGAGCTCAAGGATATGAAGAAACTCGACGACATCTACACTGCCGCAGTGAGTGTCGACTGGTTTGGTTCACTGGGTTACCTGACATTAGGCTACCGGCAGGATATCTCCGGCAACCATAAGGGAGGCTCGGCCGTAATTGGCTACGGTTATCCCCTTGAGTTTCAGCAATGGCGTATTGAGCCGCATGTTTCACTGACCTACGCGGGCAGTCAGGTAGCACGCTATTACGTTGGGGTTGATGCTGATGATGCGAAGGTAGGGCGTCCTGCATACCGTCCTGAAGGTGCCTATCAATATCAGGCCGGTATTAGCCTATCCCGTTCGTTTGGCGAGTCCCACCGGCTGTTGATTGACTTTAGCCAGCGCCGTTTTTCCGACGAGGTTCACGATAGTCCTATCGTCGATAATGATCATCTGTGGTCTATCAGCGCAGGTTATCTCTATGCGTTTTAGAAGGCTGCTCAACAGCCGCGTTCTGGCCTTATTTCTGGCAATAGGCATTCTGTTAGCTGTCACTGGGCTGCTTGCTGAAGTTGAGAGCCCTAGTGGGGTTGAGCAACGCAACCAGGCACCGCTTCCGCCTCTCGTCAGTGTAGAGCAAGTCAGCCGTGGTGAGCAGCCTGTGCAGATTGAAGCCTATGCCGAGGTGACGTCACGTTGGGCAGTCGAACTGAAAGCGCAAGTCAGTGGTGCTGTTGTTAGGGTGCATGACCGCGCCTTGGCTGGCAGTCGCGTTAGTGAGGGAGAGCCACTGGTGGTCATTGACGATACCCGCTATCAGGCAGAACGGGCTGATGCCGAGCGCTTGCTCCGTGAGGCGGAGCTGGAACAGGAGCGGGCGGGATACGCTACCCAGGTGGCCAGGCGGCAGTTTGCAAGCGCCAGAGAACAACCGCCCAATGATTTGGCTCTGCACCTTCCTCAACGCCATATTGCCGATGCTGCGGTTGAAGCTTCCAGAGCCCGTGTTGATATGGCGCAGCGGGAACTCGACCAAACGGTGGTAAGAGCGCCCTATAGCGGCTTTATTGTCGAGCGCTATGTCAGCCCGGGGCAAATGCTAATGGCAGGTGATCCGGTCGCTCGGCTGATAGGTGATGCTCACTATGAGCTGGCCGCCAGTATCAGTAAGAGCGACTGGCAACGGCTTAATCATCCTATCCAGGGACAAAAAGTAGTGCTCTACAACGACCTGGGCCATCCCATTGGCGAGGCAGACATACGTGAGGGCGGTGGCTATCTTGATGCTACAACACGCCACTATATCGTGCATCTCGATCTCCAAAGTGCCGAGACTGCTGTTCTGGCAGGCGACTTCGTTAAAGCTAGCTTTCAAGGCCGCATAGAGGAGAACACCCTCAGCATCCCTGCATCGGCACTGACGGTCGATGGCTCGATCTGGTGGGTTGAAGAGGGCGGCAGTACCCTGGCTCGTAGCGTGGTCGATGTGTTGTCCCACCGCGATGACCGCGTGCTGGTAAGAGCGCCGTCCGATAACGATCAATGGCAAATCGTTGCTGTCCCGCTGTCCTCCTATCTACCGGGGCAGCGTGTACGGACAACCATCGGTGAGGCTTGGTGATGCACGTACTGACCGCTTGGTTTATCCGTAATCCGGTTGCCGCTAATCTACTGATGGCCTTTATCCTGTTAGTAGGCCTAGTCACACTGAACAACATGCGTATAGAGGGCTTTCCCCGCGTCGAGCCGGATAGCATTACTATTACTACCGTGTTTCCAGGCGCACCTCCCAACAAGGTCGATGCCCTGGTCAGCCAGAAAATTGAAACGGCTTTAGAGGGCTTGGAAGGGGTTCGCAGCCTTTCAGCGGTCTCCAGCGATGGCCTTTCTACAATTACGCTTAGACGAGCTAGTGGGCAAAGCCTTGATAGGCTGCTGGACAAGGTACGATTGCGAATGGATAGCGGGATCGAGTTACCCGCCAGGGCCGAAAGGCCGCAAATCGACGCCAGCGCCTTTGACTATCCGGCGCTCTATATCAACGTTTACGGTGATGCTGAGCAGGCTACCCTACATGAGCTTGCCAAGCGGTTAAGGTGGGCGCTCCTGGCACAGCCTGAACTATCGAGATTGAATGTCTGGGGGCTGCATAAACAGGAGCTGCGCATTGAAGTCGACAGCCGGAAGTTACGCCAGCTAAACCTGACCGTGCCCGATGTGATGGAACGTATTCGTGCCAGTTCGCTGGAATTTCAGGCTGGTTCCCTGAGAACTAGCGCGGGTCGAATCTATATCAGAACCGATGGTGACACTGAGTATGCGCCCGAATTCGGGGCCATTCCCATCGTCAAGGAGCATAACGGCGATCAAGTATTGCTACGGGACATCGCCGCTATCCAGGATACGACAGTCGAGGGTGACTATCGGTTTCGCTTTAATGGTCAGCCCACTTCGGGCATGGAAATATTAGTGGGTCAGCGTGAAAACCTGCTGCGTATTTCCGACGTTACTCATGATGTGCTGCATGACTTTCGCCGCCAATTGCCTCAGGGAGTTGAGGTGGTCGCCTGGGGCGATAGCGCTGACTACATCGCCGACCGTCTGGTCCTGCTAACCAAAAATGGTCTGCAAGGTTTAGTGCTGGTTGTGCTAATCCTAGCCCTGTTTCTTGATGTGAAGCTCGCCTTTTGGGTGGCCATGGGCATCCCTGTATCGTTATTGGGCGCTATCGCCGTGTCTGGCACTGGTTGGATGGATTACTCGCTGAATGATATCACCACGTTCGGTTTCATTCTGGCGTTGGGTATCCTGGTTGATGACGCCGTGGTCGTCGGGGAAAGCGTATTCGAGCAACGCCGTCTCAATAATAATCCCATCGCCGCCACTGAGGCTGGAGTGGCCAGGGTGTCGGTGGCCACCGTTTTCGGCGTGCTAACCACCATTGCCGCTTTTTTCCCGCTGCTTATCCTCGATAATCCCTTAGGTAAAGTGCTAGCGAGCTTTTCGGGGGTGGTCATTCTCGCGCTGCTGTTTTCACTGTTGGAAAGTAAGTTCATTTTACCTGTTCATCTTGCCAGCATTGATATGGGCAAGCCCCCACGGTGGATACTGGCTCGTCTCTGGCTGCCGGTGCAACTGGGCGCCCAAGCTGTGTTGTTTTTCCTGCGCGACCGCTGCTACGTGCCTCTGCTCACGTTGGCTGTCCGTCACCGCTATGCCGTGATCATCCTTTTTATCAGCGTCGCGGTATTCGTCTTGGGACTAACCATGAAAGGCCTGGTGAAAAGCGTGTTCTTCCCAGAGGTGCCCGGCCAGGTTGTCAGCATAACGCTGGAGATGGACCCTGGAGCGCCGTTTGAGCTGACTCGCGCCAATGTTGAGCGTATCCGCCGCGAAGGGGATGCTGTCAATGCGCTATTGCAACAGCAATATGGTCTGGATCAAGCCCCAGTGCGAACTATCTTTGAAGCGATTAGCAGTGCTGAATCCGCCAGTATTTATGCGGAGCTAACGCCGGTGGCAGAGCGTCCAGGTATCGATATCCAAGACGTTATTCAACGCTGGCGCCAGCAGGTTGGCCTGCTTGAAGGAAGCCTTGAATTACATTTTACGGGCTCTGAAGAGGTGGGTGGCGGTTTTCAGATCAAATTGACCAGTGGCGACCAGGCGACGTTGGTTGCGGCTGGCAACGTGCTCAAGGATTACCTGGGTAGTATTGATGGGGTGCATAACCCTCGTGACTCTATGGCTGGGGCACAGAGCGAACTTATGGTCACGCTTAAACCCACCGCCGAGAGCCTGGGATTTGATCAACAGGCCCTCGCGATGCAGGTGGGGTCTGCTTTCGGCGGCGCTGAGGTGCAGAAAGTTCAGCGTGATAACACTGAACTAACGGTCCTGGTGCAATATGTTATCGAGCAACGCAATACGATAGATGATCTATTGCAATCCCACGTCCGCAACCACCAGGGCCAGTGGTTTTTGCTCGCTGACATTGCCGACGTTGAGCGGATTCTCAAGCCCAAGGCGCTGTACAGGGAAAACAACAACTGGGTCAATCTGGTCTCGGCAACCATTGATCGTAACGTGGTTGCCCCTGAGGAGGTGGCACGGGCCGTGTTGAGCCAACTTGTGCCACAGCTCCAGCAGCAGTACCCGGACTTGGCGGTTCGTCCTGGAGGCGAGCTGGAAGAAATGGGTGAACTGCAGGGTGGTCTAAAGAAAGCGCTATTAATCGCTATGGTACTGATCTACGTGCTCATGGCGGTGCCGCTAAAATCCTACTGGCAACCCTTTATTATCCTGGCAATTATCCCGTTCGGTTTTGTTGGCGCCATTCTCGGCCACCTGTATCTCGACCTAGCCCTGTCGTTGCTATCGATGTTCGGCATGTTAGCCCTGGCCGGTGTGGTCGTGAACGATAGTCTAGTGATGCTGAGCCGCCACAACGAGCTTGTGGCCGACGGCATGGCCCCCTATGACGCTATTCAGGCTGCAGCCACTAGTCGGTTTCGGGCGATTTTTCTCACCACGACCACTACGGTGATTGGTTTGCTGCCGCTGCTCTCAGAAAGCTCCGAACAAGCCCAATACCTGAAGCCTGCTGCGGCCTCGCTAGCCTTTGGCGAGCTATTCTCCACCGTTCTAATGCTATTCCTAGTACCTGTGCTAATGGCTATTACCCAGGATCTGAAACGAACCCGCCAGGTCGCTCCGTCAATCAAACCGCCCAAGGAACCCCCATGCCACTCTTCTCAGTAAGTACTAAGAACACAAGTACTAAGAGCACAAGTGCTAGGCGTATTGCTGTTGTCTTGCTGCTGCTATGCCTGGGCTTAGGGGCAATTTTTATTATCGCTGATGATGACTCCTTGGTGCGTAGGGAGATCAGTTTCGTTCACGCTGGTCATACTCTGAAAGGCGTATTGGTACTGCCAAGCTCGACGGCTATGCCTGATTCATGCGTAGTTTTTGTTCACGGCTCCGGCGATATGCCGCGCGATGCTTATGGCTACTACGAACCCCTGTGGCGTCTGTTTGCGGAGCAAGGATGGTGCTCGCTGTCCTGGGACAAACCCGGGGTGGGTGAGTCCGAAGGCGATTGGCGACTGCAGTCAATGGCAGATCGGGCCGATGAAGTTGCAGAGGCTATTGAGTTTCTGCATACAAACGTTGGCCTGGGGGAGAGGCAAACTGGCCTGATTGGGTTTAGTCAGGCAGGCTGGGTGCTGCCCAAGGTCGCTAACTTGCGCGATGATATTACCTTCCTGATCTCGGTGTCGGGTGCGGTCAATTGGATGGATCAATCGCGTTATTCTGGACGTCAACGTATGATCGCAGAAGGCCTGGCAGAGCAGGAGATCAAGGCGGAAGAGTATGCCGCTGAACAGGTCAACGCATTAATACAGCGCAATGCACCTTATACAACCTATCTGGAGCATATCGAAGGTGAGGTAGACGTTGAGCCAATGAGCGAAGCTTTCTGGGGCTTCGCGAAACGCAACTGGCAAGCCGATGTGCGTAGCGACCTGCAGGCTATCAAGGTACCTATGTTGGCGCTCTTTGGTTCCCATGATGCCTATGTCGATCCGATTTCCAGCGCGACTGCTTATCGTCAACTGCTTGAGCGTTCAGCCGCACCGTTCTTCGAAGTTCACCGCGTTGACGACGCTGACCATAGCCTGATGAAGTCAGATCAGCTGAAACCTGACCATCAAGGCATGGATGCTTGGCTGAAACTATTCAAAATCTGGTTTCTTGGCGACGCTATTTTTGCCGACGGTGTGCTCGACAGTCTAGCCAGCTGGCTGAATAGGTTCCCCAAGGCGGAGACCCAGCCCACATCCGAAGGAAGATCCGCAGTAGATAGCAACTAAAGGTGTGTATCTCTCGGAAAACGTCACAAGGAAGTGAAAAGCCACCTTGCTGATATCGAAAGCGGTAAAATGATCACCCGGTGGTGCGCTATCAAAGGCTATAATAGCGTGATTATGGTGGAATACCGCTACCGTGACTTTTAACTATCGAGCTGGCGTCCATAGTTTTTATCGAAGATACCTATATAAGCCGGCTTGTTGGTTGATTTTGATGTTTGTTTTAATGAAAGGAAGGTGGCTGGTAATGATTAACACCAAAATATATAAAGCGGTTTATGAACTAGCTGAGCGGTTAATGAAAGCCGCGGCTAAAGATGACAGAGAAGCGTTTGATCCGCTCTATGCCGAGTTGCAGGCGATTTGCACCGACAACGAAAATACCGATAAAGACCACCCAGAGCAGTGGGAAACCTTGGCTGACTTTACCGAAGAGTTAGAGGATGCACTGCCGATTTACCAAAAGGCGCTTGAGAAAGCCATTGCTAAGAACTCGAAAGACCATATGGCCTCTATCGGTTTTTCCATGGCAACGTTGCACGTACAGTTAGGTCAAACGGATGACGCCATCGAAAGATTGCAACATGCGAAAGCCAGTGCCGATGGCATTGAAGACGACGAGCTGAAAACAGAAATCGACCAGCTGCTTGAAACGCTAACGACCCACTAGGAAGTCTATTTTGACCAATAATGATATTTTTCGCCGCATCCGCTACACCTTTGATTTAAAAGACGGCACCATCGTGAACATCTTCTCACTGGCTGACGTCAGTGTGAGTCAAGCGCAGGTGACGGCTTGGCTGAAAAAAGATGAAGATGATGCTTTTGTCACGATGAAAAATAGAGAGTTGGCGGCGTTTCTGAATGGCTTTATCAGCTTTAAACGTGGCAAGCGTGAAGGCCCGCAGCCTGTGCCTGAAGCACAACTAAACAATAATATGGTGTTCCAGAAGCTGCGCATTGCACTGAATTTAAAAGCAGACGATATCTTGGCAGTGTTTGAACAGGTGGGCTTACCGCTGAGCCAGCATGAACTCAGCGCCTTTTTCCGTAAGCCAAGCCATAAAAATTACCGTGAGTGTAAAGATCAAATGCTGCGTAATTTCTTACTCGGTATTCAGCGCCAGCTACGACCTGGTTCGGCCGATGCAGACGCAACACCTTAAGCCCTGAGCTTCTGCGCACTATCTGCTGTGAGGTAAAAGCAAGAGGGGCAACCTTGGCAGCCTCTCTGCTTTACCGATGTTAATGCTTCACGCAGACGAAAATCGCATTGCCTGAAAGGTTATCCCAAGGGGCAATGGTCTGGTAGTTGTGCTCAAATACATGCACCTCAAAATAAGGCGCCAGTAGGGCGGTTAATTCCGTAAAGCTGACCGCTACCATCGGATGCTCGTCATTCCAGACTTGCGTGGCGCCTGCGCTGGTTTTTTCAATACTCAGCCTAAGCGATTGCTTTTCGCCGTGCCCACCGTAGTGCCAACCCGAGCGGAACGTGAAGAGATTGTCATCTTGTCTGGCGCTGTGTTTAACGCATAAATCGTTATTGATTTTGTTTTTATCGACCACGTTAAAATAGAAAACGCCGCCCTGTGTTAGTGCGCGATGGGCGCTGGAAATACACCCTTTTAGCTTTTCAATCCCATCGTTGTAGTGGATCGAGTACAAAAAGCAGGTGATCAAGTCGAGGGGTTCGCTGGTTTCGAATGCACTCATATCTTGCCGTGAAAAAAACGCTTCTGGGCAACGCTTGGCGGCGATATCCAGCATGGGTTGGTTAATATCAAGACCACTGCTCAGATAACCAAAATCAATAAAATGGCGGACATGAGGGCCCGTGCCACAGGCTAAATCAAGGTGCGTGTGCCCGCCGTTGCCGAAAATCTGATGGAGCCGACGAATGGCGTTGCTTTGCGCTTGGTAGTCAATATCGACGCACATCAAATCGTAGTAACCAGATAGGTCGGTATAGAGTGCGTTGGCGGACAGATTGGCGGACATAGTAGCCTAATGGTGGGCGCTAAAATATTGGGGTGGCGCATAGTAAACGAGCGAGCAAGGTTTTAGAAGCGAGGACAAGGCGACACCCGCTTTTTTTCAAAAAGCGGGAGATACCATAGGTAAATTGTGTTTATTTAAGAGAGTTACTGCCGCCATTTTGCTCAGCTAACTGCTTAGCTTGCGTGTACCCTGTTAGCGCTAGATAGTCACGATTGCTATCAATAGCGCCGTCATTGCCGGCTTTAAAGAAAGTTTTTTCCAGCATTGCCTCTCGAGCTTCCATAAGTGTTTGCGCCATCTGCATGTGTTCGCTGACAATCTTGCAACCGCGCTCAATCTCTCCTTTACGCAACGCCTCTAATAATTGATGTTGATAATCATAGCCTTGGCGGCGTAACTCAGGGTTGGGCTGTGCGTAGATTCGCTGACAGACGGTCATATTCATCAGCAAACGCACTGGAAATCGGCACATCAAGGCCAATAGAGGGTTAGGGCAATAATCAATCAGAACTAAATGAAATTCCAATTCCTTCAATCGCTGCTCGCGCTCTTCTTCTAGCGATGCTGGCGGGTGGTCATAAAAGGTCATTACTGACGCCAGTCGATCAAAGGCATCCGCATCGAGCACACCTTCAAGACTCCTTACCAGGGCTGGCCAGAGCGCTTTACGTGCTTCATAGATGTCATGAATGGTGGGAGAGTGAAAGAAAAAATAGTTACCCAGCAAGGTCATCGCTCGATCATCACTGACTTCGCTGATAAAGGCACCGCCACCTGGGCCTGTTCGCGTTTGAACCAACCCTTGGGCTTCAAGTCCTTTGAGAGCTTCACGCACCGTACCTTTGGATGCATCTAACGCTTGGATCAGTTCTTGTTCCTGCGGAAGTCGATCGCCGGGCTTTAATTGATGTTGCGCAATGTATTCCTTTATCGCCTCACTGATTACGTCGGTACGCTTAGGTTTAGCAGGTTGGCGTGCTTGCTTCATGGTTGTCTCAGCTAACATTGAAAGAGGCTGTTTTAGTAAGAATCATCCCCTTGAAGTGGCGTGATGTCTAGCAAATGTCGCCTCGTGTATAGCTGCGTTAAGCCGCTAGAAGCGAGGTGAAAATAATTTATAATGATAAATTTAAAGACTCCTTCTACCTAATAATCGAGTAACCCATCATGACCTACAGTTTGATCGCACTGGATAAACAATCTGACACTTTCGGTATCGCATGTGCCACCGGAGGGCCTGCACTGGGTGGTTTTGTTCCCCATTTGCTACCGGGCATTGGTGCCGCTATTACCCAGGGCTTTAGCACCAATGTATTCAGTGCAGAACAAGGGCTGCAGCGCTTAGCCAACGGCGAAAAGGTGGCGGATATTATCGGTAGCCTGCAACAACAGGACAAAGGCGCTGCGTGGCGACAGGTGGCGTTAATGGATCGGCATGGCGTTGCCGCAGGCTGGACAGGCGATGAAAACGTCTCGGTTGCTGAGATGCGAATCAGCGATGGGTTGTTGATTGCAGGCAATATGTTGACCAGTCTAGATGTTATTCCCGCCATGGAGGCGGCTTATCTTGAGACTCGTCAGCGTAATGACATGGCTAGCGCTTTGATAGCCGCGCTGAGTGCTGCTCAGCAGCAGGGCGGGGATCATCGTGGCACGCTCTCAGCGGCTCTGAAAGTATGCGCCCCAGGTGGATTGCCCTACGATTTGCGTATCGATTATGCCCCGAACGCGATTACTGCACTGAGCGAACTTCACTTACGTATCGAGCAGGATGGTGATTTTCAGTCATTTCTTGCTCGTCTGCCCACCGCTGACAATCCGCATCGTCATTAACCACCACCACGTAATTTAGACATAAGTCTAAAAGCCGAGAATCCCCAAAAATTTAACCTTTTATTCTGACTGAGTTTTTTGTTTTCCCAGTCGGAATGCCTGCTCGTCCACCTCCTTAAGGGTTTGACAGCATGTTTGACGCTCTCATAGGCTATTTATCATGATAAATAGCCGTGCTGAGCAGCAGCCAAACAATAACCCCTTGAGGCAACCATGACGCTTTCTTTAACCCAGGCCGGAGAACAGGCGTGGAAGTGGCTAGAAGATGCCGCTAAGTTCAGTGAAACCGACAATATTGAACGCGATGGCGTTACCCGCCGCTGCGCCACCCCTGAACACCGCGCTGTGCTCGATGAACTTACAATGTGGATGAAAAGCGCGGGTATGTCTGTGCGCATGGATAACGCCGCGAACCTGATCGGTCGTTATGCCAGTCCACAAGCCGGTGCCAGGACGCTGTTGCTCGGATCGCATCAGGACACCGTTCCTAATGGAGGCAAGTACGATGGCATGATGGGCGTTATTCTGCCGCTTGCCTTGGTTAGCTACTTGCATGAAAACGCGATCGAAATGCCCTTTCACATTGATGTGGTGGCGTTTAGCGACGAGGAGGGGACACGCTTCAGTTCTACCTTACTTGGTTCTAAAGTGCTGGCGGGCACGCTTAATCCAGAGATGCTTAAAGCCCGCGATAGTCAGGACATAACCCTTGGGCAGGCGCTGGCTGACTTCGGTTGCGCCACTCAACGAATCGATGCGGATCGCTATCTACCGGAAGACGTGATTGCTTTTATCGAAACACATATCGAGCAGGGGCCTCAGCTTGAGCAGGCTGATGTGCCGCTGGGAGTAGTAAGTGCAATTACTGGGATCGAACGCCACGAGATAACGATCAAGGGCATGGCAGGTCACGCCGGCACCGTTCCGATGCACATGCGCCAGGATGCATTGGTGGGTGCTGCCCACGTTATCCAATTGGTCGATACGTTATGCAAAAGCACCGATGAACTCGTCGGTGTTGTGGGCAAAATTGAGAACGCACCTAATGGCGTCAATGTTATCCCTCAGACCACCACCTTGAGCATTGAGTTGCGCTCGCCGGATGATGCACTTCGCCGCCAAGCAAGAACTCAGCTGTTAAGCCAAATTGACACGTCTCTGAAAGCCTTGAATCTTGGCTTTGAGCATCGTCATACCTATGAACAACCTGCTGTTCAATGCGCCAAGCACCTTATCGATACCATGCAGAGTGCGCTTAAGGATGCGCGAATTGAGCCACGGGTACTATTCAGCGGCGCAGGCCATGATGGGTTAGCCATGGCTGACTTGTGTGACATCGGCATGCTGTTTGTTCGTTGTCGCGGCGGTATCAGCCACCACCCCAGCGAAGCTATCAAGCTTGAGGATCTCGGCGTTGCCATTGAGGTTCTCTTAAACACCTGCCAGCGACTTGCCCAACAGCAATAGCTGGCAGCCTTGTATCACGACGTTTGTCCAACTAGCTCAACATAAAGCCACAAAAATCATAAGGGTTGATTATGAGCCAACAACAGCAAGTTTCAGACACAAAAGCCCCTGCATCAGGTAAGTGGTACAAACAAATACCGGACCCGATGGTGCTGATTTTCTTCATTTTGGTCGCCGCCTACCTAATGACGTTTATTGTGCCCGCAGGCGAGTTTGAACGTCAGACTGTCGATGGTCGTACGACCGTTATTCCTGAATCTTTCATGTACTTGTCAGATGTTGCGAATCTGCATTTTTTCAAGATTTTCGTCGCCATACCGCAAGGTCTGATTAATGCGTCGCAATATCTGTTTATCGTGTTTATTGCTGGTGGGCTGTTTCATATTCTGCAGAAGACAGGCGCGCTGGAAAATGCCATTGGTGTCGCCGTTCATCGCGTCGGCGCTGAAAATAGCATTAAAAGCCGCAACCTGATTATTGCTGCTGGTACCTTTATCTATGGATTCTTTGGCGTTGCGGTTGGTTTCGAAAATAATATTGCGCTCGTACCCATTGGTGTACTGATAGCTTCTGCCATTGGCTGCTCTCGTTTAGTCGGCGTTGTGATGGCCGTGGGGGCATCGGCATTGGCTTCGCTTTGTCTCCAATCAATCCATATACCGTTGGCGTTGCGCAAGATATTGGTGAATTACCTACGTTTTCAGGCTGGTGGTTACGTACGCTGATGGTTGTTGCGTGTCTGGCTACCTTGACGCTTTTTATCTGCCGTTACGTTGTCAAAATGGACTACCACGATGACAACCCAGCCGAGCTAACCAAGCGTCTCGAAGACTATACCTTGACCCGCCAGAACATCATTACATTAGCTATTTTTATTGCTGGCCTGATTATCATGCTAATCGGTGTGTTTACTCGCGGTTGGTACATCAATGAAATTGCCGCCATGTTCTTGCTGATGGCGATTGTTATTGGACTCACTAACGGCCTGGGAGCCAATGCGCTGGTAAGACAGATGATGGAAGGCGCCTCATCGGTAACCGCCGGTGCCTTAGTGATTGGTGTTGCAGCCTCTATTCAGGTCATCCTTAAAGATGCCCAGATTATCGATACGATTGTTAATTCCCTTAGCGCTCTGGTGGGGGATATGCCTACCGCCGTGGCGGCTGTCGCTTCAAGTGTGATTCAAGGCGTGATCAACCTGTTTATTCCGGGCGGGTCGGGTCAAGCATTGGTTACCATGCCGATTTTGATCCCCTTAGCAGATTTAATTGGCATGAGCCGTCAGTTAATGATCACGTCCTTCCAGGTGGGAGATGGTTTGACTAACCTGATTGTGCCAACGTCTGGTGGCACCCTTGCCATGCTAGCGCTAGGCCGGGTTTCCTACGCGCAGTGGCTACGTGTTATTACCCCTTTATTGGTACTGGTTTACGTTATGTGCTGGGCAGCGCTGGTATTAGGCTATTACGTGGGTTATTAAGTGCTGTCGTTAAGCGGTTAACTAACGGTCGACGCAGCAGTGACAGGGGGAGAATCCAGAAGGATTTTCCCCCTTCGTTTTGCTGTTATGTGGTTTGATCCTAAAGAAATTCGGTCATTGTCCGATAATCACTTAACAGGTAAAAGCCACCAAGCCGTCACAGAGTCTGCCATGCCCAAATCACCTGCTTTCCTTCTTGCTGCGATACTGCTTAGCCTAGTCACCTATGCTCAGGCGTTTGCAAATACGGCTGAATCAGCGGCGCTCGCGTGGTTAGAGTCAATTGATAATGGTGAGGTTGAACAAGCCTGGGAGAGCTCATCACCGCTACTAAAAACGCCGCTATCGCCTAGCATGCTTAGGCGCATTATTGAGTTAGCACGTAATGAGTTTGGGCCGGTAGAATCACGTCGGCAAGTGCAAGTCTCTCACTACCGATCTATGCCGGGTGCGCCCGATGGCGACTACATGGTTTTTATCTTCCATACTCGGTTTGAACATAAAGCGAGAGGAGTAGAAACCGTAACACCTCATCTTGAAAATGGTGAGTGGCGAGTCAGTGGTTATTATGTGCAATAGCTCTGTGTAATAGTTCTGTGTAATGCTTCTTTGTAATAGGTATTTGTAAATGACTGATGCCGCACCCGGCGCGTACCAAAGTGGTGATGCTATGCCTAGTATTGCTAACACGCCCGAGCCGCCTTACTACGCGGTTATTTTTACCTCACAACGCACCGAGATCGATAACGGCTATGACGCAATGGCGGCCAGAATGGTTGAACTTGCAGCACAGCAGCCGGGATTCTTGGGAGTAGAGTCTGCCCGAAATGAAGTGGGTGTGACGGTGTCATACTGGGCTGATTTGGCCTCAATTAAAGCGTGGAAGGCCCACGCTGAGCATCAGGAAGCCCAGCGACTAGGCCATCAGCAGTGGTACCAGCATTTTAAGACGCGCATTGCCAAAGTCGAACGAGATTATGGTATTTAAACTATCAACGCAGCCTAGGTATTATGCCTAGGCTGCGTTGATAGTTTAATAAGTGCCTGACGGTGACTCCACCCCAGCCCTCGTCATTCCCGCAGGCTCTGCCACTTCGTCATTCCCGCAGGCCCTTAGCGGGAATCCATGTTGACCTGGGGTTTCGGGCTGCTGCAGGCCAAGGTCAAGGTGGATTCCCGATTACCCCACTCGGGAATGACGGTGCGGTGACTCGGGAGTGACGTGCGGTGCTCGCTTTGGGAGGTGGCCGCTTTGTTATATGGGGCTAGGGGATAGTGCCTGTCAGCCTTAACTGACAGGCATTACAGCCTAGGCAGGCTTTTTGCTGCTTAAATTTAAGAGGCTAACCTCAGAGCAAAGCCAATAATTAGCGTTCCAAATACCCAGCGTTGCAGGGTTTGCCTTTTTTGATGGCTGGCAAACCAGCGCTGCATCCGCGCTCCCAAGCAGGCATATAGCGCATCGTACACAAGCCCCACGCCCACTAGCACAGCCCCCAATAGCGTAAATTGAAGCGCAACGTCACCCTGTTGGGTGTGAACGAACTGGGGTAATAACACCGAACAAAACAGCAGCGATTTTGGGTTCAGCAGGTTCGTTAACAGACCTCGTCTCCAGGCTAAGTAATAGCTGCCGCTGAGCGATGCTTGCGGGTGGCTAGTATCAGTGCGCCGTTTGCTACGAATCAGCTGTACGCCCACCCAAATCAAGTAGGCCGCACCGAGATAACGAACAGCATCAAAAAGCCACGGAGCGGCGACAAATAGGGCGGCCAAGCCCAAACCGGCTAACGCCACATGCAGCCCTCGGGCGATGGCTAACCCTAGCGCGGTAGCTAGCCCATGCCCGCGGCCTAGCGTACTACTGGTATGCAGCACCAGTAGCATATCCGGGCCTGGAATCAGGTAAACAATGGCTAATGCGCTAATAAAAAGACCGATTTCCATCACCGCTCCCTCAAGATTTCACCTAGTGGCTTGATAAAGGGCATGGTACCGTTAAATTGGTGAGTGATTTCTTGCCATTTACGCTCATGAATTATCAATTATTGGTATTTTGTGCCAACTAAGAGTGGGGAAATGCTTACTTATGCCAAGTGGTCAGTTAGATGCTACCGACCGACGCATTCTTGCGTTGCTGCAGGGGGATGCTCGCTTAACCAATGTAGAGCTCGCAGAGAAAGTAAATTTGTCGCCGTCTCCCTGTTTACGCCGAGTGCGACGCTTGGAAGCAAGCGGCATTATTCGTGGCTACCACGCGGAGCTTGATCGTCGAAGCGTCGGGCTGGAGTTAACGGTGTTTGTGGGCATTAAGGTAGAGCGACATCATGAAGAGCAAGCCAATGCTTTCCGAGAAGCAGTGGTTAAACTGCCGGAAGTAGTCACTGCGCACCTAGTGTCTGGTGAGTCGGATTTTTTGCTACAGGTGGTAGTGCCTGGGTTGGCAGCTTACGAGGCGTTTTTAACGGGGACGTTGCTGCGCTTACCAGGAGTGAGCGATATTCGCAGCAACTTTGCTATTCAGCCAGTGAAAGAGTATGGCACATTGCCATTGGATAATAGCGATAAGGCTTAGTCCAGTCGAGAGATGGTGGAGGCATTTAAAAGCATTTTATGGTCTCTACATTTTGGTATTGATACAGCGATAAACGGCTGCTAAAAGGCTGTAGAGACCAAACACAAAAAGCCCCAGTGCGGCAAAGGCAAGCAACCACTGGCCAAAGGGCTGGCTTCCAAAAAGAGTAATAGCATCACGATGGCCGGTGCTTTTCCGGCGCGCCATACTGTGCGCGTGCTGTGCTATTGTTTAGCGTAGGTCAAGTTATCAGGCTATTCGCTATTTTTTAATGATGCGAGCAGAAGATGAGCCATAAGTCTCCAAGTGCCAAGTCTTTACATGCTAAATCTCGACAGACTGGGTCTCTACAAGCTGGGTCTCCGCGTGCTGGATCGCCGCCTGTTTTTTGGCGCGACTCGCGGCTGCCTTATGTCGAACTGCGTAAGATCAGTGATGCGAGGCAAGTGTGCTATGCCCCTCATAGCCATGTTCACTGGTCGGTCGGGGCTATTACGTCAGGCAGCAGTACGTTTTTCTATCGGGAATCGACTTACCCCATTAGCGCCGGTGACTTGGTTATGATGAATCCCGACTGGGTGCATGCCTGCAACCCCATTGAGAACGAACCTTGGGCATATTTGATGCTCTATGTGGATGCACAATGGCTAGCGGATTTACGCTATCAAATAGGCACGCTTGGTTCCCCGGTCTGGAGTGATATCGATACGGCGGTGGTCTCACAGCCAGCGCTGTATACTCATTATTGTGAAATGGCGGCTTGTTTATTGGATAAGCAATGCGCTCTCGCTACCAAGCACGCGTCGGTTACCGGGTTTCTTACCGCATTGATGCTGGCATTAGCGCACGAGACAACCGTCTCTAGGCCACAGCCGCCGGAGGGTTTGCAGGCTGCGGCTGCCTATTGTGACGTGAATGCGGCTTTTGATGTGTCATTGGAAACGCTGTGTCAGTTAACCGGCTATAGCGCTGGCCATCTTATCCGTGCGTTTAAGCAGCACTATGGGCTTACCCCCCATGCTTATTTGATTAATCGCCGTGTTCAGCTTGGCCAGCGGGCGCTTAGGCAGGGGGAGTCGATCGTTAATGCGGCTTTATTAGCCGGCTTTAACGACCAACCCCACTTCCAGAGAACATTTAAGCGGTTAGTGGCGGCAACACCCAACCAGTATCGCTATCCGCTACTCAAACAGCAGGAAAATAGCGCTGGCAGCTAGGCCAGCAGCCAGCGTGCGGTTAATGGTAAGCAGAATGAGTGGGCGGTGAATATAGCGTCTAAGAAAAGCGCCTGCATAAACCCAGCTGGCCAATGACAACCAACAAATGGGTAGGTAGAGAGCAGCGAACAGCCATAACTGGTAGGGGTCATTACTGCTGGTGTAAGCCCCAATGCCGGCGGCAGACGCCAGCCACGCCTTAGGGTTTAACCACTGCATCATCGCGCCGGTCATAAAGCCTGGTGGCTTATCGGTACTCTGGCCACGAACAGCGCCATCATGTTGGCAAAGCTGATAGCTTAAGTAGAGTAAGAAAAGTAGCCCCGCCCAGCGTAATATTTCCTCCAGCAGTGGCACTACGTTTAGCAGTGAGTAGAGCCCCGCGCCAATCGCCAGGAAAAGCACTAGAAACCCCAGGGTCGCACCCGTGACAAAAATAAGCCCTTTGGCAATAGGGTAGTGGGTGCCGCTACTCAGGCAAACAAGGTTGACCGGACCTGGGGAAATAGACGCGGCAAGGGCAAATGCTGACATCGGTAACAGTAGTGAAACGCTCATTGTTGTCCTCCTAAACAGAATCAAGAGCTTGCAAGAGCGCGAGAAAAGAGTATTGAACAAAATTGAGATGCCACGATATTGCGCAAGATTCGGGTAGGCCGGATGACGCGGTCTGGTTAAGCTTGTTCTATGTTCAGAGAGCCCTGTGCTTTTCCTCGTTTAGCTCCGGTGAGAACGTCTTTATGAATGACTATGCCCGTATCGAAAAAGCGATGTCCTACATGGTGGCCAATGCCGCTAGCCAGCCAAGTTTGGAAACGGTGGCGGCTCAGGTGCATTTGAGTGCTTACCATTTCCAGCGGCTGTTTTGTCGTTATGCGGGTATCAGCCCTAAGCGTTTTTTACAGGCGTTGACCTTGGAGCGGGGCAAACAACTGATCGCATCGTCAGAAAGTCTTGCCAATACCGTGCATGCGCTAGGACTAAGCGGCGGCTCGCGGCTTTATGATCACTTTGTGCAGCTAGAAGCGGTCACGCCGGGTGAGTTTAAGCGCCAAGGGGAGGGGGTTGAGATTGCCTATGGCGTGCACCCTACACCTTTCGGCGAAATATTGGTGGCGATGACGCCGAGAGGAATTTGCCGGATGGCCTTTGTGGCGTCTACCAGCCAGGAAGCGTTGCTGGCAGAACTCGTAAAACAGTGGCCACGCAGTACGCTGTGCCATCGCCCTGATGCCACCCGTTATGCGGTAAAAGCACTGTTTACAACATCTGCAGAAACGACCACAAAAGCGACATCTGCCACGCTATCGCTCCACGTGAGCGGCACTAATTTCCAGATTGCTGTATGGCGCGCGCTGCTCACTATTCCTGAAGGGCGGTTGGCGAGCTACTCGCAAATTGCCCAGGCTCTTGGCATGCCGAAATCATCTCGAGCCGTCGGCAATGCGGTGGGTGCTAACCCTATTGCGTTGTTGATTCCTTGCCATCGAGTGATTCAGCAAAGTGGTGCGCTAGGCGGTTATCGCTGGGGGGTTGAAACCAAACAACAGGTCCAGGCCTGGGAAGCGGCACAGCATTCTCCTCAGCTTGAGCCGCATTAGCCCTGACTTAGTGTCCAAATACCGACCAGCCGGTTTCTTGGGCAAACATTTCCAGGGCACGAGTTCCCAGTAGGCTATTGCCGTATTTATCCAACCCCGGTGACCATACGGCAAGCGAACCACGCCCAGGTGCAATAGCCAAAATTCCACCGCCTACGCCACTTTTGCCGGGCAGGCCAACGCGGAAAGCAAACTCCCCCGACGCGTCGTAGTGGCCGCACATCATCATCAATGAATTAATCCGTCGCGCTCGTTGGGGCGATACCACGCGTAAATCACTTGGCCGGTTGACACCGTCCGATGCCAAAAACAGTCCGGCGTGAGCAAGCTGTTCGCAGCTCATGGCAATTGCGCACTGGTGAAAGTAGGTGCCGAGCACTTTATCGACATCATGGCGCAGGCGACCAAAGGCTTTCATAAAATGCGCCAGAGAAGCATTGCGGTCTTTGTGCTGCATTTCGGAAGCCGCTACCTGATGGTCAAAACAGATACTGTTATCGTCGGCGATATAGCGCACAAAGCTAAGAATTTCCGCCAGTGTCTCTTTAGGCTCGTGACCCATCATGATGGCATCAACAATCGCAATCGCCCCGGCATTAATAAACGGATTGCGCGGTTTACCGCCTTCATGCTCAAGCTGCACGATAGAGTTGAACGGGTCGCCAGAAGGCTCACGCCCGACCCGTGACCACAATCCATCCCCCCATTTGCCCAACGCAATGGTTAGCGTAAAAACTTTGGAAATGCTCTGGATTGAGAACGGTGTGGTGGCGCAGCCCGCAGAGAAGCGCTGGCCGTCTACCGTAGCTAAACTGATAGCGAATTGGCTGGGGTCCACATGGGCAAGCTGGGGAATATAGTCAGCGACATTTCCGCGCTCGGTTTCAAGGGCCAGCTCGGCGGCAATCTTATTGAGTAACTCTTGCATGTAATACGAATTCGTTTGGCAGCGTGAGGCGCTACCCTAGCGGAAACGAGCAGGCTTGTCTGCTGGCGGTTGATACCGAAATGCCATGGGCTATGCACGTTGTTGAGAGGTTTTGTCCGTTGCTAACTAGCTGTTCGGCGGCTACAGTTCGGCTACTTTCAGCAAGGGCCGACGGGCATGACCACATTAATGATTCAAGGCACCACCTCGGATGCGGGCAAAAGCACTGTGGTGGCTGCCCTTTGCCGCGCGCTGGCAAGGCGCGGAGTATCGGTGGCGCCATTTAAACCGCAGAACATGGCACTGAATAGCGCCGTGACTAGTGATGGCGGTGAGATTGGCCGCTCCACTGCGTTACAGGCACAGGCGGCGGGTGTGGTTCCCCATAGTGATATGAATCCGGTGCTATTAAAGCCGGAGACGGATCGCGGAGCCCAAGTGATTTTACGCGGTAAAGTGCATGGCCACATGGATGCACTGGATTACCACGCGTTTAAGCGCACGGCGAAAGAGAGCGTCATGGCGGCATGGCAGGCCTTGGAAAGCCGCTTTGATGTGATCATTGCCGAAGGCGCGGGCAGTCCGGCGGAAATCAATCTGCGTAAAGGCGATATCGCTAATATGGGCTTTGCCGAAGCTGCCGACTGTCCGGTTTTGTTAGTAGGCGCTATTGACCGCGGCGGTGTGTTTGCTCAGCTAGTAGGAACGCTGGCGCTATTAAGCGACAGCGAGCAGGCACGCACGAAAGGATTTATTATTAACCGTTTCCGGGGCGATATTGGCCTTTTAGAGCCGGGGCTTGAGTGGTTAGAGGCCTATACTGGCAAGCCTGTTCTGGGCACCTTGCCTTACTTGCAGGGCCTACTGCTGGATGCTGAAGATAGCATTGGTCGGGTTCACGCTGAGAAAGCCAGTCACACCCTTAAGGTGATTGTTCCCGCGCTGCCGCGTATCAGCAATCATACGGATTTTGATCCGCTGCGCTTACACCCTCAGGTATCGCTTACCTTTGTAGGGCCAGATCAACCGATTCCACCTGCTGATGTAATAATACTGCCGGGGAGCAAAAGCACCGCCAGTGATTTAGCCTGGCTAACACGCCAGGGTTGGAGAGACGCGATTGCTCGCCATTTGCGCTACGGCGGCAAGGTGCTGGGGATTTGCGGTGGTTTTCAAATGCTAGGTGAGTGGGTAGATGACCCGGATGGCTTGGAAGGCGCGCCCGGGAAGGTAGCAGGCTTGGGGTTGTTGCAGGTATCCACGAGAATGGTCGCGGGCAAGCAGCTGCGCAATGTCAGCGGCGTTATGGTCGGGCAAAAAGCGGTAGTAACGGGCTATGAAATTCACAATGGTGTGAGCAACGGGGCTGCACTCAATCGGCCGTTGTTTGATTTAGGTAGCCACGTGGATGGCGCTATCAGTATCGATGGCCAAGTGATGGGCACTTACTTGCATGGGTTGTTTGATCATCCTGAAGCCTGCCAAGCGTTGCTTACTACGTTAGGGCTAGCAAGTGCGGCACCCGTCGATTATCGCGCCCACCGCGAGCAAGCGCTTGATCGACTGGCTGATACGCTGGAAGCGCACTTGGATATTGATGCGGTGTTGGCGATGGTAAGGGCGCATTAAGCGCCCAGAATGCTGAGTGTTTATTCTTGCGGCGGGCGCTTTGCCATCAAAGTGATTTCGACGGTGCTGCCCCCGCAAATATTTGGTGACTCGGTGCAGGTGCGGGCTGGGTAGCGGCCTGGTTCAAAAAACTCCGCGTAGATACTGTCTAATGCATTGATCTGCCTTAAGTCAGCAAGATGAATGTCGACTCTAACAATATCCGCTAGGCTGCCTCCCTGTTGTTTTAACATGCGTTCAAGTTCGCGCATGACGAGGCGAGTTTCTTCTTTGACATCTCCACGAGTGGCTTGGCCGTTAGAAAGATCCGTAACCGTTAGCCCTGAAATAAACACATAATGGTCATCGATAACCATGTGGCTACCAGGGAAACTCGGTTTGGGTAACGTGGGATCGTCGATATACTGTGGCATTGGCTCTCCTTAGCGACAAATAAGCGAGTCGCGATGGGTGCGACTCTGCTACTAGCGTGTAGTTCCTTTGAGGCAGAGGGTGGTGCTGGAGAAAGCTTTGCTCTAGGCTGGCCAACTTTTAAGGTTTCCCCGTTGTTGATGTGATTTTAAATTCTCATGAGAGAGCGTAATGAAGGTAGTTCATATTAGTCAGAGCGCCCCGCGTAATGCGTGTTTGGCAACCTTGTGTGCCAAGGTATACGGCCAGCAAGCTGGGTTAACGCCGCTGGTAATTTTTACCGGCACGAAAAACGTGCTGTTTGACCAAGAGGCAGCCCGTCTGTTGGCGGGTGTCGATGGCGATGGTAACCCCCTGGCGCTAGCATTGCTGGTGTTGGATGAGGCTGGCGAGGGGATGACGGTAACCCACGCTTGCGAGTTTGTTGATGGTGCTAAAGCGCGTCTAATCAGCGAGTTAAGCCTCAAGGCCCCGCTGCGCGTTGAGGTAAGTGATGCCACCCAAGAAGCGTTCTATCAGCAGTGTGGGTTTAAGCGCTGGTTTGATGGTGAGAAGGGGCAACGCATTGGTTTAGGCGCCCGCCATCCTGCTAAGCATAGTAATGACCTGACGCCCACCTTGAGCCTTGATGAAGCGCTAATACTGCGCCGATTTAAGCATGATCCTGCTGCATTTACTGAGGCCAAAGAGGCTTTTTTGTCAGGTTTAAACAACTTTCCGGCCACGCTGTAGGCTAAAAAACAACGAACCGTTCCATTTTATGCAACGAACTTGCACGCTGGTGTCATGATGTCGTCCACTTTCCTAGGTAAAATAGCGACAATATTTATCTTATATAAGAAGGGGAACCTATATGGCGCTGGCAATAATGGATACTAATATCCGCTATGGTGTCGTCAGTAAGGCGCTGCACTGGGGGATGGCACTGCTGTTTGTATGGCAGTTTTTGAGTGCCGGCGCGCATTTACTGTTGTCGGATACGCCCGTGGAAGAGTTTTTATGGGGCACCCACTACACCGTCGGAGTGTTGCTGCTGACGCTTGTAGTGATAAGAGCAGTTTGGTCACTACTTAATGCCTCCCGTCGCCCGCCATCGGTCAGTGTGATGGCAAAGCTAGGCCATCTGGCGCTCTATGGCTTGATGATTGCGGTGCCTACGATTGCACTGATTCGCCAGTATGGTTCCGGTCGTGCGCTGGATGTGCTGGGGATTAACTTAATGTCGGGCTTTGACGGCGAGGAAATCACGTGGATGACAGAGCTCGGCGGCTTATTACACGGTGAGCTTGGTTGGACGCTACTGGCGTTGATTGTGGGCCATGTCGTGATGGCGATCTTGCATCGTAAATTAACCAATCACGATGTCCTGTCGCGTATGTCCTAGCAAGAATCTGTTAGATGATTCAGTTTGTAAAAAGCGGCGCGTTCCATTGGACGCGCCGCTTTTGTTTAGAAGGCATGATGCCGCTACATAAGTAGCGCTACTTGGCTAGATCGCGCATTGCTGTTTCCAAGCCTTCCATGGTCATGGGATACATGCGGTCATCGATAACGTCACGAATTAACTGGGTCGAGTAGGTGTACTCCCAGGCACGGGGTGGCATGGGGTTTAACCACGCCAAACGTGGAAACGTATCAGCCAAGCGTTTTAGCCACACGCCGCCGGGTTCATCATTGAAGTGTTCCACGCTGCCACCCGAGTGGGTGACTTCGTAAGGCGACATAGCGGCATCACCGACAATCACCACCTGATAGTCCGCGCCGTAAGTGTGCAACACATCCATGGTCGGGATGCGTTCGTTACGGCGCCGCATATTGTTACGCCAAACCCCTTCGTAAAGGCAGTTGTGGAAGTAATAATGTTCCAAGTGTTTGAATTCGGAACGTGCCGCTGAGAATAACTCTTCGCAGACGCGAATATGATCATCCATCGACCCGCCGATATCTAAAAACAGCAGTACTTTAACCGCATTATGACGTTCGGGGCGCATTTGAATATTGAGTAACCCCGCATCCCGTGCGGTTTCGCGGATGGTGCTGTCTACATCAAACTCGTCCTGCGCTCCTTGGCGGGCAAACTTGCGCAGCCGCCGTAAGGCCATTTTGATATTGCGGGTGCCCAGTTCAAGCGAGTCATCGTAATCGCGAAAACGCCGCTCGTCCCAAACTTTGGTAGCGCGGCGGTGGCGTGAGCCATCCTGGCCAATACGTATGCCTTCGGGGTTGTAACCATACGCCCCAAAGGGGCTGGTGCCACCCGTGCCAATCCACTTGTTGCCGCCCGCATGGCGCTCTTTTTGCTCTTCCAGGCGTTTTTTAAAGGTCTCAATCAGCTCTTCAAGACCACCTAACGACTCAATTTTGGCTTTCTCTTCGTCGCTAAGCTGTTTTTCAAATTCGCGTCGCAGCCACTCATCGGGAATGAGCGCCTCGATTGCCGAATCCATATCTTCAAGGCCTTTAAACCAGGCGGCAAAGGCGCGATCAAAGCGGTCAAAGTAGCGCTCATCTTTGACCATGACAGTACGCGCCACTTGATAAAACGCTTCCATATCGGCAAACACGACGCCACGTTCGACCACCGCGTGCAGGTCGAGCAATTCGCGCAGAGAAACGGGCACACCGGCACGTTTGAGGGCATCAAACAGACCAATAAACATGGCTTAGCGCCCCGTACTCTTTTGGCGACGCATCATAAACGCCAGGCGCTCTAGCAGGTGAGTATCCTGCTCGTTTTTAACCAGTGCGCCCGCCATCGGCGGCAGGGCTTTGGCCGGGTCGCGGTTATAGAGTGCTTCCTGGGCCAGTTCGTCGGCCATTAGTAGCTTGAGCCAATCCACCAGCTCTGAGGTAGAGGGCTTCTTCTTGAGCCCTGGGGCGTTGCGCAGATCGAAAAACACTTCCAAGGCTTCGCCGACCAGCTTGGGAGCGATATCCGGGAAGTGAACATCCACAATCGCCTGCATAGTCTCGTGGTCGGGGAATTCGATGTAATGGAAAAAGCAGCGACGTAGGAAAGCGTCGGGCAGCTCTTTTTCGTTATTTGAGGTGATCACGATAATAGGGCGTTGTTCGGCGCGAATGGTTTCACCGGTTTCATAAACATGAAACTCCATACGATCCAGCTCTTGCAGCAGGTCGTTGGGAAACTCGATATCCGCTTTGTCGATTTCATCAATCAGCAGCACCACACGCTCGCCCGCGGTGAAAGCTTCCCACAGCTTGCCGGGCTTGATGTAGTTACCGACATTTTCCACCCCTTCAACGCCCAACTGGGAATCGCGTAGGCGGCTGACGGCATCATACTCATAAAGCCCCTGGGCGGCTTTGGTGCTGGACTTGATATGCCAAGTAATCAGCTTAGTGCCCAGGGATTCGGCGAGTTCCTCGGCCAGCAGCGTTTTGCCGGTACCGGGTTCACCTTTGATGAGTAGTGGACGCTGCAGCACAACAGCAGCATTGACTGCCTGTTTGAGTGCATCAGTTGCAATGTAAGAAGAGGTTGAATCAAACGCCATGGGGGAGCCTCGGCTTGTCGAAACGCGTTGTTTAAAAATAGATTCAAACAAGTGTACGTGAGGGTAAACCCCAAGGCCAACTAGTCGATAGCGCGATTGGCTTTCAGCCCTGCCAGTTGGGGGGCACAATCCCTTGGCGCTGCATTTGCCGATACACCGTGGGACGCGAAACGCCTAGCTCACGGGCAACCGCGCTGATATTCCAGTGATGTTGCTTAAGTAGGTGGATAAGCGAATCTGAAAGGGTTTCATTGGCGTTCGTTTCAAGTTGGGCCGCCGCGCTGTGAGTAATACGCTGACTAAGACACTGCTCTGGCAGGTCGTGAACGGTTATTTCGTCACTTTCTGAGGTGGCGAGGGCAAAGGCGAGGGCATTTTTGAGCTGACGGATATTACCGGGCCATGAATACGCGAGTAGCGCACTGATGGCATCTGCGCGAAGTCGCGGCGCTATTTGCGTGGCGCGTTCGGCGGCGACATCTTCAAACACGCGGCGAATAACAAACAGTTTATCGGCGCGTTCGCGTAGCGCTGGCAGTCGAAGCTGAGCACCGTTGAGCCGGTAATAGAGGTCTTCGCGGAATTCCCCTTGCTGGATCATTTCTTCGATATGGCGATGGGTGGCCGTAATAACGCGAATATCGATTTTAACTGGCGTGTTAGCCCCCAGTGGCATCACTTCCCGTTCGGACAGCACGCGCAGCAGTCGGGTTTGTAGCGCTAACGGCATATCCCCGATTTCGTCTAAAAACAGCGTGCCTCCATGGGCCTGCGGAATAAGCCCGCGCATCCCTTTTGAGCGGCCGCCGGTGAAGGCGCCTGGTTCGTAACCAAACAGTTCGCTTTCAATCAGTGACTCGGGAATGGCTGCACAGTTGACGGCAATAAACGGTTGTTTGGCGCGGTTGCCGCTTTCGTGCAGCGCCCGTGCAACGACCTCTTTGCCGGTGCCGGTTTCGCCGCTAATCAGTACGTTCACGTTAGCTTCATTGCGCAAGCGGTCGGCTAGTTTTTGCACTTTGCGCATCGCTGGGTCGTCGGCACCCAGCCGAGCTAAGGGGGCCGGCAGTTCAGAAGTAAGCGGTGTTGCCCGTTGCGCCATGCGGGGGCGGCGGGGTTCCAGCAAACTTATAAAGTGGATGGTGTTGCTGGCGCGAGCGCGGAAGGCACGCAATTGATCATCAGTACCGCTATTAATACTGAGTATATCGGCGATCTCACACTCGAACAGTTCACCCAGCATAGGGGTGTGATTTGCCGACCAAGGTGGCCAGCGGTGCTGGTGTTCGGCGATAAGCTCGCGGCCTACAGCGTTGGCAGCGATGACCTGTCCATTCTCTTCAATGGCGATTAAACCACGCCCGTTGACGTGCACAAATTCCCGCGAGGTATCTAGACGCACCATAAGGCAGTCGCGGTAGCGCTGCAGAAAATAGGCATCCTCAATCATGCGCGCATAAAGCGTTACCAGCGATAGGCTGAAATTCTGGCTTTCGTGCTGGGTAGGCGACTGCAGCGCGGAGATATCTAACACGGCCATCACATTACCCTGAGGGTCAGCAATAGGAGCGGCGGTGCAGGTCAGCGAGATATGGGATGCATCGAAGTGTTCTTGACGGTGGCAGATAATGGCCTGGCGATCATGCAAGCAGGTACCGACAGCGCAGGTGCCTGCAAAGCGTTCATCCCAGTCAGCCCCCAGGTAGAGGCCTGCTTTGCGTAATTGCTGGTCCTGGTTGGGGTCGCCGCGAAACTCAACGGTAATGCCACGGTGGTCGGTGACGAGTAGTACGTAGCCAAGCTGCGCTATTTGACCATAAAGCTGATCGACCCCGGCGCGGGCGACATGCAGTAATTCATCAACAGACTCGCGGTGCTCAATCAATGTTTGCTGCGGCACTACCCGTGCTGGGCGTGGATGAGTGGGGTCTAGCTGATACTCGTTCAGGCAGCGCAGCCAGGAGCGACGAATGGGGGCCTGCGCAGGCAAGCTGGGGGTATCTAGCCCTTCACCGAGCTGAAAAATATGCTCGATATGTTGACGTTGTTCAGATTGAAGCCGTGTAGGTGCAAGCGTGGAGTGCAGCATGGCGTTACTCGTTGGGCGCTGTCGTTATTGTTCTTTCAGCCTATGCGCTTTACCCCCAGAGTCAACGTGGTCTGCTTACGCCGTTAGTCGTGCGTTACACCTGTAACGTCAATCTGTAAACGGCGTGACAGGTGTACGGCACTTTTGCTGTCTTATCTATTTGTCTGTATGTGAATAAATTATATATTTTTCAGTTGCTTATTTTTTATATGGTTGGTTTGGCACGGCAGCTGCTATGTATTGGGTGCATCACAGTTAACTCAACAATAACAAATGCACATGGAGTACCCGCTATGTCAAAGATAACGGCACAAGTCCAGCAAACCCCCACGGAGACTGTTCAAGCGTGGCTGCAGGATTTCGATACTGCCCTTCAAACCCAGGATATTGAGCGAGTGCTGTCTCTGTTTGGAGACGAGTGCTACTGGCGTGACTTTCTTACGTTTACCTGGAATTTAAAAACCTGCGAAGGCAAAGATGAAATTCAGGCCATGCTCAATGCCACGCTCAATAACGCACAGCCTACGGACTGGCAGTTAGATGGCGAGGCCACTGAAAACGGCGACATCTACGATGCGTGGTTTACTTTCAATACCGCGGTTGCCCGCGGTAAAGGCTATTTGCGTCTTAAAGAAGGCAAGTGCTGGACGTTGTTAACTACCATGCAAGCACTGAACGACTACCCTGAGCAGTGCAATCACCATCGTCCCAAAGGAGCTGAGCACGGTGCCAATAAGCAGCGTGAAACGTGGTTGGAGTCACGGGAGCGTGAAGAAGCGGAGCTGGGCTACACCCAGCAACCTTACTGCGTGATTATTGGCGGTGGCCAAGGCGGTATTGGTTTAGGTGCACGGCTCAGGCAACTGGGTGTGCCAACGATCATCATTGAGCGAAACGAGCGCGCGGGAGACTCCTGGCGTAAGCGCTATAAGTCACTCTGCTTGCACGATCCAGTGTGGTACGACCACCTTCCCTATATCCCTTTCCCAGATAACTGGCCGGTATTCGCCCCGAAAGACAAAGTGGGTGATTGGCTGGAAATGTACACAAAAGTGATGGAGCTCAATTATTGGAGTTCCACCGAGTGTCAGAATGCTAGCTACGACGAAGCCGCAGGTGAGTGGGTGGTTAAGGTTAAGCGCAACGGCGAAGAGATCACGCTACGGCCCAAGCAGTTGGTAATGGCTACCGGTATGTCTGGGATGCCGAATGTACCTAAATTCCCAGGGGCAGAAAACTTTGCAGGCGAGCAGCAGCACTCTAGCCAACACCCCGGGCCGGATGCCTATAAAGGTAAGAAATGCGTCATCGTGGGCTCTAATAACTCGGCCCATGACATTGCCGCCGCGTTATGGGAGCACGATGCCGATGTCACCATGCTCCAGCGTTCATCTACTCATATTGTGAAGTCAGACTCACTGATGGAAGAGGTGTTAGGACCACTTTATTCGGAAGAGGCTGTGGCGAATGGCTTAACCCATGAAAAAGCCGATCTAGTGTTTGCTTCGATTCCGTACAAAGTATTACCGGATTTTCAGCGCCCCGCTTTTGAAGCGATTAAAAAGCGTGACGCCGAGTTTTACCAAAAGCTTGAGAGCGCAGGCTTTATGCTCGATTTCGGCGACGATGAATCTGGGCTGTTTTTGAAATATTTGCGCCGCGGTTCGGGCTATTACATCGATGTGGGAGCCTGTGATCTGGTGGCCAGTGGCGACATCAAACTGCGCAGCGGCGTGGGCATTGAGCGAATTAACCCTCACTCCATCACGCTGACTGATGGCAGCGAGCTTGATGCTGATTTGATTGTTTATGCCACCGGCTATGGCTCGATGAATGGCTGGGCGGCGCGGCTTATTTCTCAAGAAGTGGCCGATAAAGTCGGCAAGTGTTGGGGGCTAGGTTCCGACACCACCAAAGACCCGGGCCCATGGGAAGGTGAGCTGCGCAATATGTGGAAACCCACTCAGCAAGAGGCACTGTGGTTCCATGGCGGCAACCTACACCAGTCGCGGCACTACTCACGTTATTTAGCGCTGCAGTTAAAAGCACGCATGGAAGGGCTAGATACCCCTGTCTATGGCCTGCAGCCAGTTCATCACAGAGCATAAGACACAAATTGCATAACTAAGGGGTAGCTAATGAGCCAGTCAACAATGCAGGCAGCGGTTTGGTATGCAGCGAAAGATCTGCGTGTTGAGCAAATGCCGATACCGACGATTAACGGCCCTCATGAGGTAAAAGTTAAGGTGGCGGCGTGTGGTATTTGTGGTAGCGATTTGCACGAATACGCCGCTGGGCCGATTTTTATTCCGGTCGATAAGCCGCACCCCATTAGCGGTGAGCAAGCACCGATTATCATGGGGCACGAATTCGCTGGTGAAGTGGTAGAGGTAGGCGACAAAGTAACTCGGGTGAAAGTGGGGGATCGCGTCGCCATAGAACCGATTCTGTCACCTAACCAGAACGGTGCTTATCAAATGGAGCGCTACAACCTCACGCCGCTATTGGGTTTCCATGGCCTTTCTGGTGGCGGCGGTGGCTTCTCGGAGTTCACCGTGATGGGGGAGCATATGGTGCATAAGCTGCCGGATGACCTCAGCTTCGAGCAAGGGGCACTGGTAGAGCCAGCGGCGGTTGCTTTGCATGCCGTTCGTCAAAGTAGTTTGAAGGCTGGGGATAGCGCAGCAGTATTTGGCGCGGGCCCGATTGGCTTAATGACTATCGAGGCACTAAAAGCGGCAGGCGCCGCTCAAATTTACGCCGTCGAGGTAGCACCTTCACGTAAAGCGAAGGCCGAAGCGCTTGGCGCTATCGTGGTGGATCCGCAGCAAGAAGATGCAGTGGCTAAGCTACAAATGTTGAGCAACGGTGGCGTTGACGTAGCGTTCGAAGTGACCGGGATTCCAGCCGTACTGAATCAGTCCTTGCACAGCACTCACGAAGGCGGAGAAGCGATCGTGGTCAGTATTTGGGAAGGGGAGGCCAGTTTCCATCCCAACGATCTGGTCATTAAAGAGCGTACCATGAAGGGCATTATTGCCTATCGCCATGTTTATCCGGCGGTAATGGCACTCATGCAGCGAGGCTATTTCCGCGCTGAAGATATGGTAACCCAACGCATCCCGCTAGCAGATATTGTTGAAGAGGGATTCGAGGCACTGTTGAGTGATAAAGCGCAGGTGAAAATAATCGTCACGCCCTAGCGCTATACGGGCATCGACCAAAGGCCATCCTATGATGGCCTTTTTTTACACCTTTGGCGCATCGCGCTTATTGAAGTGGGAGGGGACCCGATCCATACTTCGATAACGTGATCGCTAAAATACACAGCACTAGACTACACTGCCAGTCAGCTAAGGCTTACTGGCATTATCCCCAAGCCCCATATAACAAAGCGGCCACCTCCCAAAACGAGCGCCGCACGTCATTCCCGAGTCACCACACCGTCATTCCCGAGTGGGGTAATCGGGAATCCACCTTGACCTTGGCCTGCAGCAGCCCGAAACCCCAGGTCAACATGGATTCCCGCTAAGGGCCTGCGGGAATGACGAGGGCGGCTCGGAGGGCTGGGGGGGAGTCACCGTCAGGCACTTATTAAACAAAAAACCAGCCCATCGGCTAATGCCAGCTAGGCTTAACTGACTGTCATTAGCACTAGGCTACGTCTTTTTTGGGAATATCTTGGGCAGCGAATCAAGTTCGTTGAAGAAGGAGTCTGGCAGGTCAGGTATCGCCAGCTTCAAGGCGCTGACAGGGTCATTCATAAATTGCTCCATGTGTGATTCGCTAGCCCCTAGCCATGCGAAAAAGCGCTTTTCATGTGTCAATAGTTCCTGGATTAATTGCTCCACATTGCTGGCTGCTTTGGAGTCAGTTTCTGCCAATTTCTGGACTAATGGATGATCTTGGGCAATTTGTAGCGTTTTAGGCGTTCTAGAGCTGAAGGTGATGTACTGCTCCTTCAGATTTGGGCTTTTCAATCGATATTTTACGAAGTGAGTAGAATCAGTTGCCATGACAATATCCTTCTGCTGAAGTTGCTAAGCAGTGACCTGAATAAATGGATCCCACGAGTAGTAGCCCTGAACAATGTTGTCCCGATCTGTGAGCATAAAATTGAACGCGTAGGTAATTTCCCCTTCAGCAACCGCTTGTGCCGACCAAAAATAACTGTTGATTGTTTGAGTCACAGGGTGAAGAGGATCACCAGGAACAGGAAGCGGGGTTTTGACTTCTGCGACAACTGGATAAGGTGTTGACAGAATGTTCTGTTTTCCACCCACGGGTTCGTATTGGTACAGAATTGCTGAGTATGTCGCATTTGCAGAAAGTGATGTCTCTCGCCATCTGAGGGTGTCTAGTGTACGAGCAGTTACTTTTAGCTCCCCCGTTCCCTCCCCGAAGGCCCCATTGTCTTGCCGGACGATCAAGTAAATCATCGTTTCGTCAATCGGCGTTGGCTTGGATGGGGTTCCAGGGAGGTAGTTTGATGCGATGGTATCCGCGTCGACCGCCATCAATATATCGATGATTTGTGGCGTGGTGCTTCGTTCCATGCAGCATTCTCCTTGTTGTATTTGTCCTCTTGGTTGAAAGAGGTTCAGAGAATAAAATCAGTCAGTGATCTGAATGAAGGGATCCCACCAATAGTAACCCTGTACATTATTATCACGATCAACAATCATGAACTTGAAGTGGTAGGTTACATTTCCGGCTCTGGTGACCGTGCAGTTCCAGAAATAGTCATTGATCGTCTGGGTTGATGGATGAAGGGGATCAGAAGCAACCGGTAAGGGGGTATCTACCTCTACAGTTATGGGCTGGGGAGGGGTGATCAGGCCGTCGCTATTGGTCGAATCGAACTCATAAAGTATGGTTGAGTAAGTGCCGTTTAGCGTCAACGAAGTTTCTCGCCAACGAATAACGTCTAGTGTCTGGGCCGCAATGGTCAACTCCGCGCCGCCGTTTCCAGAAACCGCTTCGTCACTACGCACAATCATGTAGATAAAATTCGCGCTGGTAGCGATCTGCTGAGGGTTATCAGAGTCTGTATTAGTTCCGTACTTTTGAATGACTGACTCGGCATCAATAGCGATCAGTACATCAATGATTTTTTCAGTATCAGCCATCATGGTTCTCCTGAATTAGCGTTGCGTGTGTTATACGAAGAGTGGATCTCCGCCCAGCTGTAAGGAAATATTTGGGTGTACATAATCAAGCTTGAACGAGTCACTTCCCGTCCATTTGATAGGATCAACGGCATTAATCAAAAGCAAATCCACAGAAGGTGATGTCTCTTTATTGACCGACTCAATGGCACCTGTTGCAATTTCTGAAGCACCCAATAGCAGCCCAATCACAAGCCCACCGATCACGAGTGATGCCCCCTCCGTCAGAGGGGCGCAAATCAAGGCCACTAGGCCGACAATGATCGATATGATGATCTCGGTAACGACGACCCCCGGATCCTGGTGAACTGTATACTGCTGGTCAGTTGGTTGTGTTTGTACGAAATTGATGGTTTGCCCATTATTTGAGCTACCGAGATTTAGCGTGTACCAGTTGGTTGCGGTTGTCTCTGATGTAATGCCAAAAGTGATGTAGGTGCTGGTTGTGCTGGTTACGATGAATGTTTCTCCATCGGTTTCTACTGTAAGGGATGTGAGTATAGGGTGATAAGTTGAACCATCATGTTCAACTGGAGGCATATCCACTGATACCCCCTGATCCAGATAAAGTTTGGTTTTATCATTGCTCATCAGGAAGTTATCGCTATTCAGCCCAGGGTAGGCAACCATGATGGCGGGTCGTACCAGATCGTATAAGGTTCTTTCCTGGGAGACGAGAAAACCGGCTTCGCTATTCGCTGGGATGGCATTAGGAGAAACCTGCTCGCTCAACGATTGCCCGGTTCGATCACCTGTCATCGTCAGCACGCCAAGAACGCTGTCGCTTAGCGAATTGCCATCTAGGTAAGCGTACTCTGTATAATTTGGTGTTACGAACCCCCACTGTCCCTGGTCAATCATTCGGTTGAGATCAACCACTGAAAATACATGGTTGAACTCGCTTAAATTAGCGCAGATCCAATCTAAAAGGGCTTGGCCAAATACGGCCTGAGTGACACTTCCAGGGTTGGGGGTGAGTGATACCTCTCCCACCAAAGCGGCTACTGGAGTTGAGGCATTGTCTGAGCTGGTTTTTGCAACCAGAGCAACCAAGTTCGATGAGTCGTCATTCGCGGCACTGTGGGGAATGTAGTGAAGGTTGATTTCTATCGTTGCGTTGCCAGCATCAACGGCAACCTTACTGCCACTGGTGTAGTCAACAACGATGTTGCTCATGGGGATGGAAATACGGATGTTTTTGCCATCCCCACCCATACAGACTTGCCAGTCCGAGAAATCAGCGGAGGCTGTGTAAGAACCTTCTGCCGTAACCGAGAAGCTGTGCGGTGATGACTGCTGATCCACAATGGTTTTATTGACGTCAGGAATCGGAATAGCAAAAGCGGTATCCCAATTATAGGTATTTGCGGCAGCATTTTGGGTGGACATGGCTGCTTTCCTTTGTCGCTGTTTACTTGGTTTTCAGGCCAATTTGTAAAGAATCGGCGAGCCATGCTGATTTGAGCTCATATCCATTGACACCAGGGAAGGTATAAGGCGCGATGGCATCGTTGGCAAACTCGTCAAAGCCAGGCACGTTTTCCCAATCGTTTTTGTATACAGACTCCAAAATAGCCGCCACGGTCATTTCAACACCATACGCTGCAGTCAAAGCTGCTGTGACACCACCGAATACTTTCCAGCGAGTCGAATTGAAAGCATTTTTGATCCGCGTCATTCGCCCTGTAGCTTGTTCAGCACCATTCGCCAGCGCATCTTCTTCGTTGGCGACATTTTGTTCTTCGCTCTCGCTGTCCTCACCAAGTGCACTGAAAAAGCTTTCTTCATCAAGAAGGGCCGAGCCTTCATCAACACTGGCAACTGTCACTTCTGCAGAGGCAGCAAGGCCATCCACAACCGGGCCAATAACAGCAATCAAGGCGAGGGACGCGGTGACCGCTCCCATGACAATTTCAAAGTCTATTTCGGCTTGGGTTTTTGTGACATTGACCGTCATATTGCGTACGGACTGGGTGAAATTGAAAATCTGTTTCGTGTCTCCGGAAGACGTCGTGACCGTTTTCAGACCTAGGCTCACCTGCTCGGTATAATTAATATGGACGTCGTATTGCCAACTTTGGTGGTAGGTTAAGTCAATGAATTTGATTTCCAGAAAACTGTGTTCCAAACTCATTTCAAACTGATTAGCTTCAATGGTGACTTGGGTGGCGGTGTATAATTCGAGTTTGCCGTCATTGAGATCTACGATGTACTCATCCCCGTTACCGCTTAGGAACCATTGACTTCCCTTGATGTTGACTTTAACTGAATCGTTTCGGAGGTCAGGGTTATAAATATATCCATACTGGCCCTGAGTCCTGAAGGCATTTACCAGCCCCTCAGGGAGAATCCCTTCGTCTAGTTGAGAGGAATAACCGTCGTCTGCCGTTGTGGCAGACGGGTCGTCATCCATCTTGAAGTAGCCGTAAGTCAACTTATTGACGTTTTTTACAGACAGACCATCATTAAATGTAGTGAAATCCTCGTCTGTCGCCTCGTCAAAGAGGTTCTTGGCACCCGCTAGGATCATATTCTTCACAAAGTTCGGGCCGCTAATCAGCAAGCCTGTATCGGCCCCGTTGGCATCCTCGCCTGTTGGAATGGCATTAGGTGACACCTGGTGATTTGATCCGGGAGTATTGTTCTGAATCATCGTCAATACACCCATCACCGAACTTTCCATGGTCTGCTCGTCCACCACGGCATAACTGGTGGCTGTGGGATCAATCCAGGTATAGTTGGGAGACTGGCCGAGCTGGGGAGTCAGATCTATTACTGAGAAAACGAAGTTAAAATAGCCAATATTGGTATTGAACCACTCACTAAGAAGCTCTGGTAATACCGCGTTACCGATACTGCCAGCATCTGGTGGATTGACGATGTTCATAACGACGACGGCAGCTGTTCCGCCAGCTTCCTGACTAAGGGCACGAAGCTGGCTCTGGAAGGAATCAGTGTATTGATAGACAGAGAGAAACTTATCCTGATCCTTGTCTTCACTATAAAACATGTAATAGAAAGAGCTGTCCTCCGCGGTCACCACCCAAGCGGCGCCTGGCGTAACGGTAGACAGCGCAGAATTACTGCTAATCGTGACACCGTTAGTTGCAAAATCCTCGATAAGCGCAGCATCCACAACGCTATTATCGAGATCGGCAACGATGGCACCAACCCCTTCGTTGATCACAAAAGCCTTCTGGTCTGGGTCTGGAATCCAATCCATATTAATTTGGATAATAACGCTCATCCCAAGCCCATCCAGTGAGTAACTTTGGCCACCTGCTAGGTAGTTACCACCAGAAACTGGAACGCTCATATTGATGTTCTTGCCATCGCCTCCGGTAGACAGCTGCCAAGCGTCCAAACTGGCTGTGAGTTGGTAGCTTGGATCATCGCTGGCTGACTGTGAGATGTTCTTGGCTCTATCATCAACACTGCTCCAGTTGTCAGTAAGTGCTCGGTTGGTCGTGTCAAAATGCAGTGCTACAACGGTATCCCAATTGTATGTCTCGGCAACCGCACGGGCGTCAATTTCCTTTACAGCAGCTGGGGCAAGTGAAGTGCTATCGGTCATGGTATTTCTCCTTCGTCACTGTATGAGTATTCACTCCAACTTATGCTCAGATCAGCTAAGAGGGGTGGTCAGGAAAGGTTTCCACGAAAATAGAGGGCTCCGTCTAGGCCTCCCTCGGTCAAGCTGAACGACTGGCCATCAATTTGCCAGTCGAGGAGGCTGGCTACGTTGACGACATCGTTATCAAAAGTTGATTGTACGGCGGCGTTAATATTAGCCATGCCCACAGCATTCACTTGGTCGCCATAATGGTTGACCGCATCGGTTATATCGGCAATCAGACCGGGGAGCGTTAAACCTAGCCCAACGAGGATGATGTAGTCATACCAAGGAATATCCTGATCATGCGTCGTCTGTGGGCTAGGGTCTTCTTCAAAAGTCATCACCCCGGTCGAATAATTTAAAGAAAGCGGATTGACAGTTTTTGACGTCCAGCTATAAGTGGCATCTGGCAAGTCGGCTAGACCAAAAAGGAAGGTAAGTGGGCCGCCGCCAGCAGAGGATGTCTGGAGTCCGTCACCAGCATCGGAAGGCCAAAGAGAAAAGGAGTCGGTGTTGATATTGTCGCCATCAATCTGCGCATCAAACGCCCCATTACTAGAAATAACCGAATGCTGGTTGGTTTGGTGTACAGAAAATGTTCCCTTGGGAAAGGTGTCTTCAATGCCGGGCAATAGCGTGTTTTTAAAAAAAGCTTGTTGAGAAATCAGTGCAACAGCGTTACAACCAGACGTCAGCGCTGTGGAATCAAACGCAGGGGTGGCAGGAAATGGCGAATCATCGAGCATCGACAGAAAGCAAAGTGCTTCAATATCACCAGATGCAACAAAGTATTGCCACTTATATGGGCGTAACCATGTGGTCGCCCCAGCAGGCACCGGAACGACACCTGCGAAGATGTACTGCAGATTATCCCGGCTTTCATAAAATGCTTGTTGCGCAATTTGTTTTAGCATGCCGGTGGCGGCACTTGTCATTTGTCCTGATGGGTCTGTTACAGTGAGAATAGCGATATAGCCGGGGTCATTGGGTGTGCTGGCTTCGGAGGGAGAGAAGACTAAGCTGGTCAGAGAGCCTTCGCCATCGAGTTCTTGTTGATTTCCGGGCCCAAGCCAGCCGAGCGTAATTTCCACCAGCAGTGAAACCCCAGTCATATCCCAACTGCCATTAACGCCTGGCAGGCCCGATATACTCATAAAACCTTCTTTAATCGGTATATTGAGCTTCATTAATCTGTTCTGCCCCCCATCTGCCATGCTCCATACGCCGAGGTTGACATTAATAGTGGTAATAGCACCTGTGACAGAGTCATGGTCTGTATAAACAAGGGGCATCGAAACCGATGCAAGGTTGGTACTCATGATGTCATTGACCTTGTCTTTGGTCAGTGCATAAGAGTAGTCGTACTGATAGGTATCCATGCACACTCCTTTATTGTGACCGACTCTTTTTTATCTCTCACGCCACATAAGTAAAATTAATCAAATGCTTAGTTAGGTAAGCCTTTAACAATCGATAAGGTTCTTCGAAAATGTAACAGAGTGAAAGTAAGATGTTATGTGTCTCAATAAAAACTTATAAGAGAAATAAAGTAGACATAAAAAATTATTTTTCGCCCTAATGAGAAGACCCGAAATGCTTAGAATAAAGCTGTTTGAACAGACAGTTACCTCCGCAGGGTTAAGTAGCTGCCGATTAGAATTCTGGTGATTCCAAATAGTTAAAAAGTATTAAGAATTAGCGTAGACCATCTTATTGCATTTTCCAGTGTTTTGGCTTTGCATTATTAAATTTAGTTGGTGGTAATGATTTATCTTAAAAATAACAGCCAATTAGGATGAGGGTTGTCTTGAAAGTTTACTGAAATTAGTGCTTGGTCAACGTGTTTCCAAGAGTATATTTTGTATTCAAGTGATTTAGAAATAAGGAATTTTTGAGATTGAAGATGCCCTCGAGGACAATCGTTTCAATTAAGTCACCGCAAATGCCTTATGGTTGGGGAGCACTGGGCAGGGGATACGTTGGTGGTTAAATGTTTGCAGCCTAAGCAATGATATCGGGGCAAGACAATTTACCGTTATATGGTGCGTTTTTTGCTAACCCGAGGGCCTAGCTGAACGGCTCTATGCATAATTGTGGGGTTAAATTAATTATTGGCGCGAGAATAGACATTTTGAGTGTTATCTTGAAAGGATGTGCGGGTTGATTTAAGTTGATGATTATAAAGTGATAGTTATCAGAGAAGGCCGAGTGTAAGTGCAGAATAATTGTCTAATCAGCGACAAAAGATGAATTAATGCATACATTTTACTAATCAAAACGATTTAAGCAGCATTGCTGCATGAATGACGCTATCCATTACCTAAGATGAGGGTGTCGCCATGGTAAAGGGTGAGCAAGCAAGGCTACAGGCATTGCGCCAACTAGCGCTTTTGGATACCCCGCCAGAAGAGCGTTTCGATAGAATTGTTCGGCTGGCAATTCAGTTTTTTGGTGTAGAGGCTGCGCTGGTAACGTTAGTCGATGAAGATCGCCAATGGTTTAAATCCCGACAAGGGATCGCGCTTACCCAAACGTGTCGCACAGAGTCGCTTTGTGCCCATACCATTCAGGAAGAAGGAATTTTTGAGATTGAAGATGCCAGCCAAGACAGTCGTTTTAAAGACTTTGTTTTGGTAAAAGTACATAGAGGCATACGCTTCTACGCGGGCATACCAATGACAACGGTGGATGGCTTCAGGATAGGAACGCTTTGTATTATTGACTCCGTGCCACGGCGTTTAAATGAGCAGCAGCGTCAGGTGTTAAAAGATTTAGCAGCATGTGCTGAAGACGAGATCAACCGATCACGCTAGAAGCACTTCTCTGCTCAACGTTAAACGGAATTTCCAATTGAGCGATTCGTTATGAGGCAAAACCAACCTGTCATGCGCATAGATGGTGCGCTTTGGCATTGGCAACAACGCCTTTCGATAAGTATTCAGTTTTAATTATTAATAAGATATTGTTTTTAATCATTAAAAATTAAATTGGCACGCAGTTCGCTATATATTAGGTAAGAAGCAAATGAACAGAGTTACCGGCGTTAAATGGGTGTCTCTTCCTTCTTTGCTACATCGCCCCGACAGAGATCGGTAAGCGATACACTGAGTGAGCTGGCGTGCTCCACCTGGGTCCCCTTCGGGGGACTTTTTTTATGTCTGTCCTTTGTGCTTGACTTTTATAACCAATTCTGTTTTTCGGCAGTGCTTGATATGTAAAACTTATATTAAAATAACACAATAAGTTTGGAAACGCTGTTCGATTGGTATATATTGTATAGGTAGCTGGAGTTACCGGCACCAATCCCGAGTAAGATGTAAGAGGATGACCCTGATGAGTAAATTAAAATTAGTTTCTGCTGCTGTTCTTACCGCTAGCGCATTGATCGCCAGCCAAGCAGCACTCGCTTACGAAGCAGGTGACGTTTTCGTACGTGGTGGTGTCGCCCAAACGGATACGGGTTCTGGAAATGGCAATGTTGGCGCGGCAGACCTAAACGTACAAAGCGCGCGAGGATTTACGTTTGGCGCGGGTTACCTGTTCACCGATAAGCTTGGCGCTGAACTGAACAGCTCCGAGAAGTTTGAACACGACCTCAACACCAGTCCTGGTGGCAGCGCAGGTAGCGTAGACCGCCTGCCGATTAATCTGTTGGTTAACTACTATCCGATGGGCGGTTTAGACTCTAAAGTTCAGCCTTATGTAGGCGTTGGCTTGAACTATACTCGCTTCTCAGGCGAGCCCACAGGCTTAAGCGTTGATGAAAGCTATGGTGCGATCGGTCAGGCGGGGGTTGATTTAGCGGTTACCGATAACATCATGTTAAACGGTTATGTTAGCTATGCAGACGTGAATGCCGACATCAATGCAGGTGGTAACAAGGTTGGTAAAGTAAACATGGAACCCGTTACTATCGGTGGTGGCGTCACCTACCGCTTCTAACGAGAAGTGCGCAGGGTGATCTTGCCCGCGATCTGATAGTCGCCCGGCCTGGGGAGTTAATCCTTGGGTCGGGCGTTTTGTTGATCAGGGGGTCAAGTTTTTGAAGCCACTCTCTGTGACAACGACGTTATCTTCAATACGGATGCCGCCACAGTTGGCTAACGAATCAACGACTTTCCAGTTAATCGGTAGTGCCTTGTCGCGCAATGGGGCCAGCAGCATAGGGATATAGTAGAACCCAGGCTCTATCGTTACTACCATGCTAGGGCGCAGCGTACGGGTTAAACGTAGCGCTGGGTGCTGCTCAGGAGCGGGTGAGGGCGTTCCATCTGGATGGCGAAGCCCTGCCACATCATGAACCTGCAGCCCCAACGAATGCCCTAAACCGTGTGGGCAAAAAGCTCGCGTGATTCCCTCATCAATTGCCTGTTCTGCGCTGCCCTGAAAAAGGTCATTGGCAATAAGGATATCTGCCAGCAAACGATGCATTTGCTCATGTAGCGCAATGAACTCGACGCCTGGAGCAACGCTTTCCACTAGCGTGTCTTTTACCTGGTGAATACCGTCAATTAAATCGCGATAGATGCCTGGCGCGTCAGGGCCTGCATAAGTGCGTGTAATATCTGCGCAGTAACCGCGAAAACGGCGACCAGCGTCAACCAATAGGCTATGTCGTTGCGTAGGGCTATTTAGATCATAGTGTTGGTAGTGCAATACGCCCGCATGATCATTTAGCCCAATAATGTTCTGATAGGGGACATCAGACTCCCGCTGTCTGCTGGCAGCCAGGTAGGCCAGCTGAATATCTAACTCCGCTGATGCGCCAATAAAAGCAGCCTGCGCGGCTTGATGCCCTGCGATGGCAAGCCGGTTGGCTTCGCTTAAACAGGCTATTTCATAAGCGGTCTTCAACATGCGCAGTTCATCGAGGGCCCTAACCAGCGGTTCGGGCTGATACTGCGCGTCTAGTGCTAGGCGTGTGGTGGCCTCAATATCACCGATCACTGCCGCGCGACCCGCTAACGTTGGTGTGGTCTTTTCGCTGCACAGGTGGATATCAAACTCAGTTACCCATGGCTCTTCAGGCAGGCGAGTAGGCAAATGCCAGAAATCTGCTGGCGCATACAAATACAGCTGCGGGCGCTTGCCGGGTTGAATCACCAGCCAACTGTGCTGAATATCGGCCATGCCTACCCAGTGCATAAAATGGCCGTACGTTTGGAAGGTTGGCGTTTGGTCGTCGCCAAAGTGTGCACTGGCGTGGCCGCTATAGATGGCTAAGCTATCGAGACCGTGTCTGGTCAACAGGTCTGCATAGGCTTGCTGTAAATGCGCTAAGTGTTTGCGCTGCAAGTTAAACAAAGAGGCTGACATGCAGGTGGTGTCCTTTTATCAATGGCGGCTTGGCTAGTGGCTCAGGGTACGGTATCAAGTCGGGCTAGTGCTTTAACTACGGGCTTAACTGCGTGGTGGAGCAAGCTCACTCCACAGGCTATCCAGCTCTGCGTGATGCTGGTTTTGGTGCCGATATAGTCGTAGCTCCATCGGGACATCCCAGCGGCTATCGCCGGCTCTGATTAATGTGCCGTTGGCGAGCTCAGCGGCTATATTGCGTTCGGGTAACCAGCTCATGCCGTAGCCGAGCAGCACTAGCTCTTTAATACCCGCCGCATAGAGGTTTTCACTTTGCGCCGTGAGGTAGGTGCTCTGCGGTAAGCGAGCGAGATGCGCCTTTACCGCTGAGCCCAATAAGCCGCGTTTTGGATAGGCCAGACAAGGCGCGGGTTGCTGGCGCGAGCCGGGTAGCAACGCGCAAGGTGTGCCATTCGCATCGAGGCCTGTGACAGGAATCAAGCGCTCGTGGCCAATGATCCGATACGTGCAGGCACTGGTATCGATATCTAAATCGCAACGTCCGATTGGCCAATAGCAGATAGCAAGATCGCACTCTGCCCGACCAAGTGCTTGAAAATAGTCGCTCGCCGCCCACCCGGTTGCTCGCAAATAGGGCTGTATGCGCTCTTGCCAACCCGTAGCAGCGAGCCATTCTGGCAAGAACTGCGGGAGTAAGCTCTGTGGAGCAGCCACCATGATACGGCGCTGCTGTCCGGCGCTGATTTCTCGCACGCGGTCACGGGTTAAGCGCACACGATCGGTTACCTGTTCGCACAGTGTCAGGAACTCCTCTCCCGCCGGGGTTAGCGAAAGTGGCAACGTCTGCCGGTTGATCAGCGTCACGCCCATCTCTTCCTCTAGCAATTTAATGCGCCGGGAAAAGGTGGGCTGTGTGACGTGCTGTTCATCCGCTGCGCGAGAGAAGTGTCGCGTTCTGGCCAGGGCGATAAAGTCTTCTAGCCAGCGAATTTCCATGCCTTACCTCGTCGTCCTGCCAAACGTGATGCTGTCGTTAAAATTGGCGTCATAGCCGGCCTTCTTCAACAGCGTGGCACGCAACGCGAGTGCCGTCACCCTGTGTTTGCAGGGTAGGGATTTCCTGATGACAGCGGGCGTTGGCATGGGGGCAGCGGCCATGGAAGACACAACCGCTCGGTAAGTTGACCGGCGTGGGCACTTCTCCGGTAAGACGAATATGCTGGGGGCGGTCATCTTTTAAGCGGGGAATAGCGGATAGTAGTGCTTGGGTATAGGGGTGGCGAGGTTTAGCAAATAGCGTTGCCGTTGTAGCCACTTCACACACCGTGCCTAAGTACATCACCGCTACGCGGGTGCCAAAGTGCTCGACCACTGCCAAATCGTGAGTGATAAATAGATAGGTCAGGTTACGCGCTTGTTGCGCTTCCATCAGCAGGTTGAGTACTTGTGCCTGAATGGAGACATCTAGTGCTGATATGGGCTCGTCGGCAACAATAAACTCAGGGTCAACGGCTAGGGCGCGTGCTATGGCGATACGCTGGCGCTGACCACCGGAAAACTCATGCCCAAAACGCTTGCCCCAATCGGGGTCTATCCCCACGGACCCCATAACGTCTTGGACCTTGTCGAGTATCTTCTCTCGGTTCCAGTCGGGGTGGTGCAAACGCAGCGGTTCTTCCAGCGTTTGTTGAATCGTCATCCGTGGGTTAAGCGAGGCATAAGGATTTTGGAAAATCATCTGCATGCGCTTGCGATAAGGTAATAACTGGCGAGAGCTCAAATTATCAATGCGCTGCCCGTCATAGCGAATCTCACCCTCTGTGGGGGTGAGTAAGCCCATTACCGTGCGTGCCACGGTGGACTTACCGCAGCCAGATTCACCGACCACACACAGCGCTTCACCGCGTTTGATATCAAGGTTAACACCATTAATCGCGTGTACATGCTCTTGATGACGCACCAGCTTGCCGCCTTTAAAGCGCAGCTGTTCCAAAAAATCCCCTGATAATGAAAAGCGCTTCTTAAGGCCACGAATTTGTAGTAACGATTCGCTGCTCTCTTCATTTTGCGTGGGCGCAGCGTTGCGAGTTTCGACCTGAGCACTCATTGTGTTTCCTCCTTCAGGCGACGATCTTCAAGCATTTCAGCCACCATATGGCAGGCGACACGGCAATTGCCGGATTCGACAAATTCAGGCACTTGCTGGGTGCAGGCAGGCCGTGGTTGACCATCTGCCCTATTGATGAAGTCGCAGCGAGGATGAAACGCGCAGCCGCTAGGTAAGTTAGAGAGTGATGGCATGCTGCCACGGATCTGGTTGAGCTTTTCACCTGGGGTCGCCATTTGCGGTAACGCGTTGATCAGTCCTTGGGTATAGGGGTGCTGAGGATCGTTGATAATTTCCCGTGTGAGGCCTTGCTCAATAACGCGACCGGCGTACATAACCAGCATGCGCTGGGTGACCTGACTCACTACCCCCAGGTCGTGGGTGATGAGAATCAGACCCACGTTGTGCTGTTCGCATAGCTCAAGCAACAGCGCCATGATTTCCGCTTGGATGGTCACGTCCAGGGCGGTAGTCGGTTCATCGGCAATGATAATATCGGGATCGAGCAGTAGGGCGATGGCGATAATAATACGCTGACGCATACCGCCAGAAAGCTCGTGGGGATATTGATCCAAGCGTGTTTCTGGCGATGGGATTTGTACCTGTTGCAGCTTGTCCAGGGCAATCGCGCGGGCTTCTTTGGTGGAGATCCGTCGATGGGCTTTTAAACACTCGACCATCTGCTCACCAATCGAGAGCACGGGGTTCAGCGTCATCATCGGATCTTGGAAGATCATCGAGATGCGGTTGCCGCGTATTTTGCGCAGGCCGCGCTCAGACATGGTGTTAAGCGTCTGGCCTTCAAACGTTATGCTGCCACCCGCTATAAAGCCGGGTTTGGCGATTAGGTTAAGTAGCGAGAAGGCAGCCACGGATTTACCCGCGCCAGATTCGCCTACGATGCCTAAGCGCTCGCCGCGCTCCAGGGTGAAATTGACATCGCGTAGAGCGCGCACTTCACCTTGGCGAAGGGCAAAGCGTACATCGAGTTGAGAGACTTCAAGTAGTGCCATGGTGTCCTCAGCCTTTATAGAGTCGTGGGTTCATGACATCACGTAGCCAATCGCCCAATAGATTGATAGACAGCACCAGCACAATGAGTACTGCTCCAGGAATTAGGGTGATCCACCAAGACCCCGATTGGATATAGTCAAAGCCCGATTTGATGAGTGACCCAAGCGATGGGTGGGTTTCGGGCATTCCCAAGCCTAAAAATGACAGCGCAGCCTCTGAAATAATCGCGTTGGCAATTTGCACCGTTGAGATAACAAAAATCGGCGACATGGTATTAGGCAGCACATGGCGGAACATAATGCGTTTGCTACGTAGCCCCATGACGCGTGCAGCATCGACGTACTCTTTGTTTTTCTCAGCCAGTACTGAAGCACGCACCGTACGTGCGTACTGTGGCCATTCGGCTAACCCGATAATCAAAATAAGCATGAGCACGGCATATTGGCTGTAAAACGCGCTGCCCATAGTGGCTTTCACTAGAGCGCCCACCACGATAGCGACCATCAGGGTAGAAAATGACAGCTGGATATCGGCCAAGCGCATTAGCAACGCGTCGACGCGGCCGCCTAGGTAGCCTGCCATTAAGCCGAACGTTACGCCGAGCAGTGCTTGAAGTATGACCGCGCCAAAGCCAATCAGTAGCGATACGCGGGTTCCGTAGAGAATAATCGACCACAAATCGCGCCCCTGGGCGTCGGTGCCTAGGCTGTAACGCTCATCGGTACCCTCAATCCAAAAGGGGGGCAGCTCGGACGACATAATGTCGATTTGAGCCAGATCATAAGGATCGGTAGGGGCTAGCAATGGGGCTGAAAACGCTGCGATCACTAAGCAAATAAATACTGCGAGGCACAGTTGAGCCGTGCGGTCGCGCTTAAAGCTGTACCATAAGTAAGAGTCGCGCAGGCGTTCCCAGCGGCTGGGTGCAGTCGTTGTTGTGGGCGTTGTCATGCGGGCTTACCTGTTAGTTTTACGGTGGGGTTAACGAAGCCGTAGATCAAATCCACAATGGTGTTCGTCACCACGAAAATGACGCCGACAATCATCAGGTAGGTAACAATCAGCGGTATATCGGCTCGGTTAATCGCATCAAGGAACATCAGTCCCATGCCCGGCCATTGGAAAACGGTTTCGGTCAAAATGGTGTAAGCCACCATGGTGCCGATCTGTACGCCGCCAACGGTGATAACCGGCAGCATGGTGTTCTTTAGCGCGTGCACAAAGTAAACGCGTCGCATTGAAATGCCTTTGGCTCGGGCATACTTCACGTACTCTGACTGCAGCACTTCCATCATTTCTGCGCGAATCAGGCGGATAAACAGCGGCAACATAATCGATGCGAGTGAAATCGCGGGCAATGCTAGGTGCTGTAAACCACTCCAGGTGGCTAAGTTAGTGTCCCAGTGGCCTACCACATGTACTAAATCATAGCCGCGACCAAACGACGGCATATTGCCTTCTGTCGATAGCAGGCCATTGAGCCAAGCTCCCCAACTGGTACTTTCAGGAAACGGCGTGATAGTGATGCCAATCGCAAAAATCTGAATCAATAAGATGGCGGTCAAAAACACCGGTATCGAAATGCCGATGATCGAAGCCCCCATAAAAAAACGTGATATAGGTGAGCGAGGTTTTATCGCGCTATAAACGCCAATCGGTACTGAGAAAAGCACAATAATCAGCGTAGCCGCAAACACCAGTTCAAGGGTTGCGGGCAAATGCCGGGCGATAACCTCCAGCGCAGGTTCACGATAAAAATAAGAGTCGCCAAAATCGCCTTGAACGGCGTTTTTCGCAAAGCGTACATACTGAACTAAAAACGGATCATTTAAGCCCAAGCGCTCGCGAATGGCTTCACGCTCGCTTTCGGGAACCGACTGACCGACCATCTGTTGTACAGGGTCACCCAGGTTATCCTGGATGGCGAAGGCCAGTACACTGATGACAAACATCACCAATATCGCGTGCATCAGGCGCTTGATTAAAAAAGCAATCATGGCGTACGCCACCTATGTCATAGGTTTAATAGAGAGTTAATTGCAAGTTAGGGCGAAGCCTATGATGAGGCTGTTAACCACATACAACGCTTCGTTCCCCAAAGCTTTGGGGAACGAAGCATCCTTGCACGTTTGAAAGTAAGCGTGGCAATTAGCGACTAATTACCAGATCACCTAGGTAGGGGAAGTCTAGGGCGTTAACAACCGGCTCGATATCAACGCCGTTAGCTGCACCATAGGCAAGGTTCTGCCAATGCAGCGTGATGTAGCCCACGTCTTCATAAAGCATGGCTTCGGCTTCACGCAGCATTTCATTGCGTTTTTCGAGATCGGTTTCGCTATCTGCCGCAGTCACAAGTGCGTCGATTTCTTCGTTGCAGTAGCTGCCGTAGTTGTACTGGCCAGCGCCAGTCTCTTCATCAATACAGAAAGAGAGGTACTGGAAGAAGTTGGCGGTGTCTTCGGTGTCAGCGTGCCAGCCAATCATCGCCATGTCGGAAGCGCGCTCATCGTACTCAGGCCAGTATTGAGCGAGGGGCATCGTGCGCAGATTAACGTTAATGTTAATTTGTGCCAGCATGTTTGCCACTGCTTGAGCGATCTGAGCATCGTTCACATAGCGGTTGTTGGGCGCGATCATGTCAACGCTGAACCCTTCCTCGTAGCCCGCTTCTGCCATCAGCTCTTTGGCGCGTTCAACGTCATAACGAGGCACTAAGTCAGGGTTGTGGCCGGAATAGCCTGCGGGAGAGAACTGGCTTGCAGGCGTGGCGAAGCCGCGCATTAAGCGGTCGGCAATACCCTCTTGGTTAATCGCCAGATCAACGGCTTGGCGCACACGTGCATCCTGGAAGGCTTCAACGCGCTCTTCGTTCATTTGGAAGCCAATGATGCGCGTACCATCCACTTCTACCAGGTTAGCGTTATCGGCTTCGCGAACACGGTCCAGATCGTTGGGCGGTACGGCATCGATAAAGTCAACGCCGCCTGACAGTAGTGCCGCCACGCGTGAGGCATTCTCAGCAATAGGGGTCAGGACAATTTTAGAAACGTTGCCTTCGCTTTCGGTATCCCAGTAATCCTCAAAGCGTTCAAAATCAACGCGGACACCTTGGCGGCGTTCAGTGATAATAAATGGGCCTGTGCCCGATGCATTTCGCGATGCAAATGAGTTGCCCGCTTTTACGATTTCTGCTTTTTCATTGCCGCTTTCCGTTTCTCCCGTGTAGAACTCGCTATCCATGGGGAAAATGTAAGTCGCAAGGTTGAGCAGTAGCGGGTAGGGCTCAGTGGTGGTAATTTCGACAGTGTAATCGTCAACTGCTTCGGCGCCTGCGACGGGCTCAAAAATAGCGCGATAATCGGGGCTCTCTTTCAGGCGCTCAATGGTCCATACCACGTCTTTGGCGGTGAAATCGTTACCTGAGTGAAACTTGACGCCTTCACGCAGCGTCATGCGTGTCGTGGTTTCGTCTACCTGTTCCCATTCGGTCGCCAGGCGCGGCTCAAACTCGAAATCTTTTGTCCAACGTACCAACGGGTCAAACGCTAAGTGTGAGAGGCGCAACATGCCGCCAGATAACTGCTCGTGGATATCGAGGGTTTCAGGATCGGCAGAGTAACCAATGCGCAGGGTTTCTGCGCTCGCGGTCATGGGCAGCATCGTCGTGCCTGCAACCACAGCACCAATAACAGAAGCCAGTAGCGTTTTCTTAAACGTCATAATGTTTCCCTTTGTATTGTTTATTGTTCACTTTGCTGGCCAAAGCAAGTGTGTTTAAAAACAGTGTGTTTAAAAGCTAAGTGCTCTTAAAAACCAGCAAAACAGACACGGTCAGCTTGTCAGCTGTTCTAACAATATTCTGTTCGCTATAAACATAGAGAGTGTGGGGCGCGTCATACAATCGAAATAATGAGAGGTATCATTCATCTGCTGAATGACTGGGCTGGGTACGGCCTTGCAAGGAGGGGAGGTTAGACGAAGGTGGAGGGAGTGTGAGCCGCTATTAAGGCGCTTTTGCTCAATAGCGGCATCTGTATAAATGTGTTTTAAGCAAAATGTTGGTGTAACCAGCGGTTAATGGCATCTGATTCGTAGAGCCACTCTTCCCGGCCGTCTTCATGATTAATTTTTAAGCAGGGAACTTTGACTTTGCCACCGCCTTCTTGAAGGGCTTTTTTATGAGCAGGGTCTAGCTGAGCATCGCGCAATTCGATCTTTAGGCCCAGCCGAGCGATCTCTTTGCGTACTTTGATGCAGAAAGGGCACGTCCGGAACTGGTAGAGGGCTAAGTGTTCACAGGCGGCATCGACTTTAGCTTGTTCTTCCTCGGTACGCTCGACCGATTTAGGGGTTGAAAGCTTCTCTGAGATCAACATGACGGGGGCTAAAATAAGGCGAACACCTCTGAAGAAATAGCGAATTAAAACACGCATCGTAAGCTCCCTCGGTAGCACTGACACTGGTCAGCGATAGGATATGTATGAATGATCGTATTTAAGAGATCATGAGCAAAAAGGTAGCCGCATCCTGCATCAAACTGGGCGTTTTGTCACTTCTGAACGAGCTTAGGCGCTAGTTTTAAAGCCCAGACCTGCCTTGAACTAGATGAGCCAGTTAACGTTGCATGCTAGTCTCAGCAGCTTAGTTAACTGGTTGAGTAAGGAGCGCTTCACCTATGCGTCTGCATATTATGGGTATCTGCGGCACTTTTATGGGGAGCCTGGCTTTGCTGGCGCGGGAGTTAGGGCATCAGGTGAGCGGCTCAGATACGAATGTGTATCCTCCCATGAGTACCCAGTTGGAAGAGGCAGGGATCACCTTGATGGAAGGGTATCGCGCCGAAAACCTTGCTGATCAGCCTGCACTTGTCATTGTAGGAAATGCGCTATCGCGGGGTAATCCGGAAGTCGAGGCGCTGCTAAATAGCGGTTTGCCCTATACCTCAGGCGCTCAGTGGCTGGCTGAACATGTACTGCCTGGCAGGCAAGTCATTGCCGTTGCAGGTACTCACGGTAAGACCACCACTGCCAGCCTTTTAGCATGGCTATTGGAAAGCGCTGGCTTAACGCCTGGATTTTTGATTGGCGGCGTGCCACGTAATTTTGGCGTGTCGGCACGCCTAGGTCATCACGACAGCCCCTTTATTGTCGAGGCTGACGAGTACGATACGGCGTTTTTTGATAAGCGCTCTAAGTTTGTTCACTACCGCCCCCAGATTGCGGTGATGAATAACTTGGAGTTTGACCATGCCGATATATTTCCTGACCTTGCAGCGATTGAGCGCCAGTTTCACCATTTGGTGCGAACTGTGCCGAGCCAAGGTTGCTTGCTGGTTGCTGATCAACAGCCAGCGCTGGAGCGTGTTCTGGAAATGGGAGCATGGTCGTCGGTCGAGCATTTCGGCACGTTAGAAAGTAGCGAGTGGCAACTGCGTTTGGAACGTGAGGATGGTAGTCGCTTTCAGGTGCTTCACATCGGGGCAAACAGCGAAGAGGACGGCGTGGTCGAGTGGGCGCTAACCGGTGAGCACAACGCGCGCAATGCACTCGCGGCACTTGCTGCAGCGAGCCGTTGTGGTGTGAATCTCGCTCGCGCTTGTGCCGCTCTCGCGCGTTTTAAAACGCCCCGTCGGCGTCAGGAAATCATCGGTGAAGTGGACGGCGTACAAGTTATTGATGACTTTGCCCATCATCCAACAGCAATTGCAGCGACCTTAAAAGGGCTGCGCGCAGCCACCACCAAAGGGCGACTACTCGCGGTGATTGAGCCACGTTCCAACACCATGCGTTTAGGCGCTCTACGTGCTCGACTAAACGAGAGCGTTGCCGATGCGGATGCAGTGTTCTGGTTTCAACCGGCAGGGCTTGACTGGTCAATGGAGGCGTTAGTGGCTGAACAAGGCGAACGCGCTGAGCTATATAGCGATATCGATGAACTTGTTAAGGCGGTTGTTACTCAAGCGTCACCACTCGACCGTATTGTTGTTATGTCCAATGGCGGTTTCGAGGGCGTTCACCAGCGTCTATTGAGTGCGCTGTCTGCCAAGGAGCAAACTGAGTGACAGACTTTAAACCTCCGGTGACGGTGGCGCTGACAGGTGCTTCAGGGGCGCAATATGGCCTGCGCTTGATCGACGTACTGGTGGCCTCAGGGCATGAAGTGTGGGTAATGATCTCCAAGGCGGCACACATGGTTATTGCCACTGAGACGGATGTGTCGTTACCTGCTCAGCCAAAACGCTTAGTAGAGGCGCTTACTGAGCAGAGTGGTGCCAAGCCCGGTCAAATCCGCTGTTTTGGGCGTGAAGACTGGATGGCGCCCGTGGCATCGGGGTCCGGCGCTCCCTCTGCGATGGTAATTTGCCCCTGCTCTACAGGTACGCTGTCAGCAGTCGCCACTGGCGCGAGCAATAACTTAATTGAGCGTGCTGCTGACGTTGCCATCAAAGAGCGGCGGACATTAGTCATCGTGCCGCGTGAAAGTCCATTTTCCCCTATTCACCTGGAGCACATGCTGGCGCTAAGCCGCCTGGGTGTCGTGATTTTGCCTGCGGCCCCCGGCTTTTATCATCGCCCAGAACGGATAGAAGATTTGATCGACTTTGTGGTCGCCCGAATACTCAACCAGTTAGGTATTGACCACCGCCTTGTACCGCGTTGGGGAGAGGGGTATGAAACCACGTCGAACGATACAGATAACGAAGTAAACAACACGGAAGAGTAATGATGATGTCATGGGCGACGCTGTCAGTGTTTGTACCCACTTTTTTATTCGTTTCACTAACGCCGGGGATGTGTATGACGCTGGCCATGGTGCTGGGCATGACCCAGGGAGTGAAGCGAACGCTGTGGATGATGATAGGCGAGTTAGTGGGTGTTGGTATTGTGGCCGCCGCTGCAGGTGCTGGTGTGGCCGCGTTAATGCTACGTCAGCCAGAGCTGTTCATTGCGTTTAAGTGGGTAGGCGGCGCTTACTTAGCTTATTTGGGCATTATGATGTGGCGCTCTAGAGGGCGTATGGCTATTCCTGCCGAACTGAATGCCGGGCCTGCTGCAGGACGTGTGCAGTTGGCCACTCAGGGATTAGTCACGGCAGTGGCCAACCCTAAAGGCTGGGCTTTTTTCATGGTGCTGTTGCCGCCGTTTTTAGATGGCAGTCGGCCACTTGCGCCTCAGTTAACCCTGCTGATTGCGGTTATTCTAGTGATCGAGTTTGCCAGCATGCTGGTCTACGCAACAGGGGGAAAAACGCTGCGTAATGTGCTGGGCAAAAGTGGCAATGTAAGGTTGCTTAATCGCATTGCCGGGACATTGATGATAGGCGTGGGGATCTGGCTGGCCCTGGGATAACCGCGAATGGCTAGACAGGTGGCATCAGCATAATCCGCAAAACTAGCAGCGCGGTGGTGGAAGCCACGAGTCTGCCCCATGGGCAATGAGGTAAAGGAGCTCTAACGCGTCGCTGCCAATTCAGCCGAATGAGGGCGCATACCAGCAAGCCCAAGAGGGCGCCGCCGATGAGATCACTTAGCCAATGAACGCCTAATATCAAGCGCGATAACGCCATGGGTGTTGCTAAGATAATGGCCAGCCAATAAACCCAAACGCGTTGTTTGCGGTGCAATTCTGCCGCAATAAAAGCCGCTGCTAGCCCTACAATAACAACCGTCGTGGAGGTGTGTGCACTTGGGTATGAAAATGAGCCAATTAAGTGCTCTGGTGTTGCTGGTCGAGTGCGCTCAAAAACCATTTTTCCTATTGTATTGAGCAGCGCAACGCCACCGATGGCAAAGACCCAGTGGCAGAAAGCATCGATGCGTTTATGGTGGATCAGCCAAACGGCCAAAGGCAAAAGTAGTGCGCTAACCCCAAGTGCATCCCCTGTTTTAGCTAAGGCTACGCTGATTAATTGAAGTGGTTCATTGGTTAACCAGTTAAACAGTCGCTGTGCTTGTAGGTCTATTGCCAGCGGGCCTTGGTGATTGATTACTAGCAGAGTCCAGGCGGAGACACTGGCCAACGTGATCAAAAACAGCAGTAACGAGGCTAGCGGCACTTCATCATTAAGGCTCATTGAGAGCCACGACCGACGCATAAAGGGGATACGGCGAATAAGACGTGCTGTTGCCAAGTAGATGAAACCGTGGCGTCCAACCTGGGCTCTTCCCCAGGAAAAAATCACTGCCAGCACGACGATACAGGCGCTTAATGTAATGATTGCCGTTTCTATATTTGGGGGGAGGTTGAGGTGCTGTTGCCAGGTTCTTCCTAGTAAGTAGCCAGGCAACACATAAGCGGGAGCCCACAGGGCTGCGGAGGTGATATTGGCCCACAAAAAAGTGCGCTTAGGCATCCGCATCATACCTGCAATAAGCGGAATAATGGGGCGGACTGGGCCTACGAATCGGCCAATAAATACTGAATGGATACCATAACGGTTAAAAAAACGTACGCCGCGTTCCAGCCATTCTGGGTGCATGGATAAAGGCCAACGGTTAGTGACCTGTTCACGATGGTGATAGCCGAGCAGGTAGCTAATGCTATCCCCCAAAATTGCGCCTATTAACGCAGCACCGATTAGCCATGGCAGGGCAATGGCTTCATGTCCCGCCACGGACGAAGCGGCGGTAATTAACACAACGCCAGGCACCAATAAGCCAACCAGCGCAAGGGATTCAAGCAGCGAAATCAGTGTAACCATCAGGAGTAACATGGCTGGCGAGAGTGACAGGGCAAAAAGCGTATCAGCCATGAAAAATACTGCTCCATTTAATCCGCATTAGGCGATAGATAATGCGTTTGCACGAGCTTCCAGGCGATTTATGTAGCGTTCAAAGCTCTCATTTCGGCATGGTAGGCAAACAGCAATACGGGTTTCTAACTGCCCCGTTTCTACTAGAACACGTTGTGATAGTGCGCGTTGAAGCCGCTCGCGCACCAACATAGCACCGCTCTCACTTGTGTCGGGCAGCACTAACCAGAACGTGGCATTGCCTGCCCGGCCTAACAGATCGTGGTCGCGGCAACGGCTATTGACTTCGTTACAGAGCGCACCCAGCAGCGCCGTTTTTGCGCGTGAACCAAATTGCTCTTCCGCCATATCAAGTTGGGGTAAATGCATCACTAAGACTGCTAAGCGCTTGTTGAGCATTGCTGCGCGCAGAAACTCATTGTGAAGACGCTCTTTTAGCGTATCAATATGGTAAGCATTGCAATCATTGTCGTTTGGGTCTGTTGCCCTCAGCAATGCTCTCTGTCGTGCGTGCTCCCATGGTGGTAAGGCCATCAGCAGAATGAGAGCGGTATAAGCAATAACTGTCTCTGAGGATGCATCGCTGTGACGGGTTAGTAGCCACCACAGGGGGCTGGAAAATACCGTTAGTAAGAAAGCGCTCGATAGCGGTAGTAAAAAAAATGCAGCGGCCGTGGGCAGTCCGATCCAAATCGTAGAGGTGCTAGGATGATTGTAGAAGGCGGCCAGGGTAATGACATAACTGCTACCCAGTAAAATAGCGCGGGGAATAACAGGCTTTAACGCCTGGCTGTGGTGCATTAACAACGCAGTAAGTAGCAGCAGTGTCACAAACATTGGCACTAAAAGGTCGTGATAATTGCCCATGCGATAAAGCCAGAATGTGTACCCTGCTACTAGGATCACACTCGCGGTGTAGGCAAAAGTCATCAGGTGTCTGTGCCGCAGTTGGTCAATCATTGTTACCTTCCCGTTGTTGAGGCGGGAGCTGAACTAGCGCCTCGACGGATAGACCCGATAGCTCTATATCCATTAGTGGTAGGTGGTGGGAGTGCTGTGTTTCTGGGAGGCCTGCGCAGAGAAGCTTGCGGCGTTGGGCGGCTTCCTTTGGGTTATGCGACAACATCAAGGCGGCAAGTGTCTGATTATTTAAGCGATAAACGTGTTCAAAGCTGTATATGAGGCTGCATAATTTTTGCGCCGACGACCAAAGCTGATGGCGTTTTACTTGGATAATTAATAACTCTGCATAGATGGCTTCACGTTCAGAACGGGTTTGTTCGCGGCTGAGGTCTCTCAGCAGCTGCCCGCTAGGCCATAGATTTAACCCGGGGATTAGCCGAAGGCGTTTGCGAATGGAGCCGTTAATATCGATTAACTGGCACGCTTTTGCGCTGGACAGCACGCCTAGTGTGATCAATGCCGCCAACAGTAGCAGCGCTTCGGGTAAGCTAAGAAGAGGGGCGATTAATGACCAGCTAATCAACGCGGCGCACGTATTGAACACGGCCACCCAGCGTTTCTGAGGCAGCATAAACATTGCCGCCCACGCCCATATTAAAAAGCTATGGCGCTCTGGAGCCACGGCAATTAGCCCCAGCAGTAGCGCCCCGGTGAGCACTTGCCAAGGTAGGCCTTTAGAACGACGATGGCTAAAGTCGAGCAATAGCGCAGTAACAAAAAGCCAGCCTACAGACAACCAAAGTACTAGCGCGGCCGCTGGCTGAGCCATATATGTCCAGGACGCTAATGCTAACGCCGCTGCGAACAAGTTGGCTCTTAGCAGGCGTATTTTGTACTTGTTTTGCATGGTGGCTTACTATTCACCTTTAATTCAAGATTGCCCATGGAGCACTTTGACCAGGCGTGGGCGTCGAAATGTAATCATTAATAGCGTCAGTATAACGCCCTAATGGCGTAACATACTGCCAAACACCTAGTACCACTACCATAGAATGCAACTTGCCTTGCATACGCAATAAGACAGGGAGAAAGTATGAGCGGTTCAAACGCACACCAAAACATAGCCCTACAGCAATTAGCTGCGGGGAATGTGCCCGCTTATATCCAGGTGCTCGGTCAAGGCGCTAGGGCTGCTGCTCGAGAGCTACGTCGTGCTGATACAGGATTGAAAAATCGTGCGCTCGAGGCAATGGCGTCGCGCCTGACGGCCTCTAGACAGTTAATACTGGAAGCTAATGCGCTTGATTTGCAGCGTGGCAAAGAAACTGGCCTAGACGCTGCACTGCTTGATCGTCTGGCGCTTAATGATGCGCGAATTGATGCCATGGTCGAAGGCCTTCACCAAGTGGCTGCGCTGCCAGATCCCGTTGGTGAAATTGACGATATGCGCTATCGCCCAAGCGGCATTCAAGTTGGCAAAATGCGCGTACCGCTAGGGGTTATTGGCATTATTTATGAATCTCGCCCGAACGTTACCCTTGAGGCAGCAAGCCTGTGCTTAAAATCGGGTAATGCTTGCTTGCTACGCGGCGGTTCTGAGGCCAGTGCGTCAAATGCGGCGATTAGCAGTTGTATCCAGGAGGGGCTAGCCGATGTTGGCTTGCCAGCTGAATCCGTACAGATTGTTGCCACCACCGATCGCGCTGCAGTGGGTGCGATGATAAGCATGCCCGAGTACGTCGACGTCATTATTCCAAGAGGTGGTAAGTCTCTGATCGAGCGCATTTCCCGCGAAGCAACGGTGCCGGTCATTAAACACCTCGACGGGGTTTGTCACGTTTACATCGACACTACGGCAGATCCCGCTAAAGCGCTGGCCATCGCGGTAAACGCCAAAACGCATCGCTATGGCACCTGCAATACGATGGAAACGCTGCTGGTGGATGCGCCGATTGCCGATCTCGTGCTGCCAGAGTTGGCTCGTGCCTACGCCGAGCACCATGTAGAGCTACGTGGCTGCGAGCGTACACGAGCATTGCTGCCCCAAGCAGCGTTGGCCACTGAAGAAGACTGGGGCGCTGAGTACCTTGCGCCGATTTTAGCGATTAAAGTCGTCGATGGAATGGATGAGGCGATTCAGCATATCGAGCAATATGGCTCCCATCATACCGATGCCATTGTGACTCAAGACATCAGTCTCGCGAGACGCTTCATGGCAGAGGTCGACTCAAGCTCAGTCATCGTAAATGCCTCTACGCGCTTTGCTGATGGCTTTGAGTATGGACTGGGTGCGGAAATTGGTATCTCAACCGATAAGCTGCATGCGCGCGGGCCGGTTGGATTAGAAGGGCTTACAACGCAAAAATATGTAGTCTTTGGTGATGGGCAAATCAGGCAATGAGTTCAACACCCATGCGAATAGGCATGCTGGGGGGCACATTTGATCCTGTACATCTGGGGCATTTGCGAAGCGCCGTTGAGGTTCGTGAAGCCCTTGGGCTTGATCGTTTGCATATGATTCCCGCACCTCAGCCGCCTCTGCGTGATACGCCTCAGGTGTCGCCGGAACAGCGTTTTGAGTTGTTAAGGCTAGGTATTAGCGACACGCCAGGTGTGATGGCTGATGATCGGGAGCTACGCCGCGAAGGGCCTTCTTATAGCGTGGATACGCTTGCTGAACTGCGGCAAGCGTATGGCGATAGCGCGAGTCTAGTGATGATTATTGGGTTCGATGCTTTTCTGCGGTTAGCCAAATGGCACAAAGCTAGTCAGATATTCTCTTTAGCACATCTCGTTGTGATCGCTCGACCTGGCTATAACGCACGTTGGCCTGAGGAATTAAGGGAACTGGTGGGTAATCGTGAAGTCGATAGTGTAGATGAACTGATGCGAAGCCCTAATGGTAATGTTCTGACGCTGGCCTTGCCCTCCATGATGGCGATTTCGGCTACTTATATAAGAGAGCGTTTAGAAAAGGGCAAAAGCGTTCGTTATCTACTGCCTGAGGCCGTCGAGGAAGCCATTCTGCGGCATGGTTTCTATCATTCTGATGAATAGCGCTGGCAGTCAGGAAAGAAGCCGTTACAATGGCCGGCTTATTGACTGAATATCACTGAGCTTGCTTTTGCTGAGCTTACGACAACAAGGGGTTGCCTTTAGGAGCCATGCACATCGATACACTTAAAAATCTAGCGGTTGATGCCCTAGAAGAACTTAAAGCACGAGATATTACGCAGTTAGATGTTTCCAAGCTGACTGAAGTTACTGATTTGATGCTGATCGCCAGTGGTACCTCTACTCGCCACGTGGCTGCCTTAGCGCAAAATGTTGTGGAAAAGGCCAAAGCGTCAGGCCTTGCGCCCCGAGGTGTTGAAGGTGGCGATAATGCTGACTGGGTATTGGTCGATTTAGGCGATGTGGTTGTCCATATTATGTTGCCTGAAGCCAGAGCCCTTTATGATCTTGAGCGCTTATGGGCAGACCTACCCAATGACGCTGGGGCTATTAGTGAATCGCTCAAACGGTTTGAAGAGCGAGCCACGATGTCATGAAGATCCGGCTGTTAGCGGTGGGCACCAAAATGCCTGCGTGGGTTGAGGAGGGCATTGAGACCTACCGCAAACGGCTGCCTCGAGACTTCTCGCTTGAAATTGAAGAGATTCCACTCGGTCAGCGTGGCAAAAATGCTGATATAGCTAAAGCGCGTGCGCAAGAAGCTCAGCGTATACGTGACAAGCTTCGTGGCGACGAGTATATCGTGGCACTTGAGGTTAAGGGTAAAACCTGGAGTACCGAGCAACTTGCTGACGAAGCCGACGCTTGGCGCATGTTGGGCAAAGATATTGTGTTGTTGGTGGGAGGACCTGATGGCTTGGAGCCATCCCTTTCAGCAATGGCTGATAAAGCGTGGTCTTTATCGCCTCTCACGTTGCCACACCCACTGGTACGCATCATGCTGGCTGAGCAACTTTACCGGGCGTGGACACTGCTAGTAGGTCATCCCTATCATCGATAATTGTTTTTTGTCTGATTTGAGAGTCATCGTTACCCATGCCTAAGCGCCATGACACGCTTAAAAACCCTGAGCAAGAATTGCGTATTTTTCGTGTCAGGGCGCTACTTGCCGTCTTAGTGGTGGTTGTTTTGACGGGATTGCTAACTGGACGATTAGCATACTTGCAGATCGTTCAGCACGATTTATATAGTACTCGCTCCGAAAAAAACCGTGTCCGTGTCGAACCGCTGCCCCCCAATCGGGGGTTGATTTATGACCGCAATGGCGTCCTCCTTGCCGAAAATCGCCCTACCTACAACCTCACGTTGGTGCGCGAACGCGTTGATGATTTAGATGAAACGCTGGCGCTGTTAGTTGAGCTTCTAGACTTGCCCGAAGATGATATTGAAGCGTTCAATGTCCGTTCACGGCAACGCCAACGCCCGTTTCAGCCTGCGCTTTTAATGAGTGATTTGAGTGAAGATCAAATCGCACGGCTAGCGGTGAATCGACATCGTCTACCTGGGGTCGAAGTAGAGGCGCAACTGCTCCGTTACTATCCTGATGCCGAAATGATGGCCCATTCGCTGGGCTACGTAGGGCGCATCAACGCAGAAGAGCTGCAAACCCTCGATGCTGGGCGATATGCGGGAACACACTTTATTGGTAAAACGGGGATTGAGCGTTTTTACGAGACGGAACTGCACGGGCAGGCGGGGCTGCGTAAAGTTGAAACGAATGCGCGTGGGCGTGTACTTAGAGAGCTTGGTCGTACTGATCCGGTACCTGGGGAAAACCTTACTTTAACGCTTGATAAGTCAATGCAAATGCTGGCTTACGAGCTGTTAGATGGCCGGCGTGGATCTATCGTCGCGATCGTTCCTGGGACGGGTGAAATCCTCGCTATGGTCTCGACGCCTGGCTTTGATAGTAATCAGTTTGTAACGGGAATTGATGTCGCTTCTTATCGCGGCTTGCAGGAAAATATCGACCTCCCGCTGTTTAATCGAGCAATTCGTGGCCATTATCCGCCAGGTTCAACCATTAAACCTTTTTTGGCGCTTGCGGGGCTAGTCGAGGGTGTTATCACACCCGATAGCACGATTAATGATCCTGGTTTTTATCAGTTGCCCAACGACTCCCGTCGCTATCGTAACTGGCTGCGCTGGGGGCATGGCCGAGTAGATATGGAGCGGTCTCTTGCCGTTTCAAACAATACTTATTATTACACCCTAGCCCATGATCTGGGCATCGATAATCTGCATGAACAAATGACCAATTTTGGCTTTGGCCAACGTGTTGCTCATGACGTGCAAGGCGAAAGCACCGGCCTGATGCCGTCTCGTGACTGGAAGCGGGCGCGTTTTAATCAGCCTTGGTATCCCGGTGAAACACTCTCTGTGGGAATCGGGCAGGGGTACTGGCAAGTAACTCCGTTACAGCTAGCGAGTGCAACGGCTACATTGGCTAATCGCGGTCATTGGATAAAGCCACGTCTTGCGTTAGCAATAGGTGACGAGCCCTTAGCGCTGGATTTGCCGGATACGCTGCCCGATATTCAGTTGGATAATGACAGCTGGTGGGACCGTGTTTTCAGCGGCATGGAAAAAGTAATCAGCGGGAGAGAAGGCACGGCACGCCGCACAGGGGTGGGGCTAGAGTATCGTATGGGGGGGAAATCAGGCACTGCCCAAGTGTTCTCGCTTGGGCAAGATCAGCGTTACAACGCCGCAGAACTTGAAGAGCGTTTACGCGATCACGCTCTTTTTATGGCGTTTGCGCCCATCGACGATCCACAAATTGCGGTCTCAGTTATTGTTGAAAATGCTGGGGGCGGGAGTACGCATGCCGCTCATTTGGCGCGTGCGATGACCGATGCATGGATATTAAGAGACGATGCTCCAGACGCTGAAGAAGTTAAAGAAGTATTGGAAGAAGATACTGCCAACGTGGAGGGCAACTAATGAGGTCATGGCAAACCCTCTCTCGCCCACTGCGTCGTTATCCAGTACGCCCACCCGATAGCGGTATTGCTCGGCGCAAAAGCATCTGGGAGCGGATTCACCTTGACCCGTGGCTGTTAGGTTTGCTGCTGTTGCTAATGGGGGGTGGCCTATTAGTGCTTTATAGCGCTTCCGGGCAGCGTATTGATACCGTGATTGCGCAAGCGATACGTTTCGGTGTTGCCATCGCTGTTATGGTGGTTATTGCTCAATTGTCGCCTTCCACGTTTCTGCGCTGGGCTCCCTTTGCCTACGGTCTGGGCTTAGCCATGTTGTTGGCAGTTGAAATAGCGGGCGATGTGGGGATGGGAGCAAAGCGGTGGCTTGAAATACCGGGCGTTATTCGATTTCAGCCATCTGAAATGATGAAGCTAGCGGTGCCACTGATGGTGGCTGCCTATCTGAATCGTTGCCAATTACCGCCACGTTTCAAGCATATTTTTGTTTGTGCGGTGATCATCGGCTTGCCGGTGGTGCTTACGGCTATTCAGCCGGATCTTGGAACGTCGCTTTTAGTGGCTAGCGCGGCGGTGATTGTTGTGCTTCTAGCAGGTTTGTCCTGGCGCTTGATTGGTTTGATTGGCGCCTTAATTGCGGCAGGACTACCTGTTCTATGGATGAATATGCACAACTATCAGCGTCAACGGGTTTTAACGTTCCTGGATCCGGATAGTGATCCCTTAGGGGCGGGTTGGAATATTATTCAATCAACAACCGCGATAGGCAGCGGTGGCTTATGGGGGAAGGGCTGGCTTGAAGGTACTCAGTCTCAATTAGAATTCCTGCCTGAGCGCCATACGGATTTTATTATTGCCGTGCTAGGTGAAGAGTTTGGCCTAGTGGGAATGCTGGTACTGTTATCCCTGTATGTCATGATTGTGGGGCGAGGTCTTTGGCTGGCAGCCTCTGCTCAGGACACCTTCGGGCGACTTTTTGCAGGCAGTATTATCCTGACGTTTTTTATATATGTGTTTGTCAATGTCGGCATGGTAAGTGGTATTTTGCCCGTTGTTGGCGTACCGCTGCCGCTAGTGAGCTATGGCGGGACTTCCAGCGTGACCTTGCTGGCAGGGTTCGGTATTCTCATGTCAATACATGCCCATCGGCGGTTGTTGCCGCGCTAGTATCGAATGGATAAGTAGCGGTGCTTTTTCACAGGAGTGGTAAGTTAATGAAATGGGCCCGAAGTAAAGCAAGCGGCTGCGTAGCAGCTATGTTATTGGCGTGCTCTTACACGGTTGCATGGGCTGACGACGCGTCGCCTTTTGATCCGCAGCAGCACGAAGGTACGCAACAGCTAGTTGACGAGTTAGCAGAACAAGGCATTCCTCGGCAATGGCTAACAGATGCCTTGAATCAAGCCAGCTTTAACCAATCTGTTTTGGACGCGATGGAAGGTGCGGCTGAACGCCGCTTACGTTGGTATGAGTATCGAGATATATTCTTAACTCAGCAGCGTATTGAGGAGGGAGCCGAGTTCATCAGTGAGTATGAGGATGCGTTTGCTCGGGCTGAGGACGTTTATGGTGTCCCGCCAGAGGTCATTGCTGCCATTATTGGTGTTGAAACCTATTACGGTAAACACAAAGGGCGCCACCTCGTATTAGACTCATTAGCAACATTAGCCTTCAACCATCCTGTTCGTGGTGGCTTTTTTCGCGGCGAACTGGCGGCTTTTTTGAAAATCGCTCATGAGCAAGGCGTTGAGGTTGACGAGCTGTATGGTTCGTATGCCGGCGCAATGGGGTATCCCCAGTTTATTCCCACAAGTTATCAAGCCTATGCCGTCGATTTTGACGATGATGGTAAACGAGATTTATGGGAGAATCCGGTCGATGCTATTGGCAGTGTGGCGAACTATTTTGCTGTACATGGTTGGCAGCGTGATGGGGCAATTTATCATGAGGCCGATGGCCCTGATTCAGCGCCTGATACGCTTCCTATTAACCAAACCAGTAAGCCTGAAGTGACTGTGTCTGAAGCGATTGAAGCTGGCATTGAACCACAGAGTGCACTGGATTCAGAGCTGCTTGTGGTGCCTTTAAGGCTCGAGCTTGCTGATGATAGTATCCAATATCGCTTGGGGGAATATAACTTTTACGTTATTACCCGCTATAACCACAGCCATCTCTATGCAATGGCAGTGACAGAACTGTCAGAGGCGATTGCACGGCAGGTTGAGGGCTAACTATGAGAACAGTGCTGTCTGAGGCTCGTGGCATAGGTGGTGCGGTGATCATCATAGCGTTGGTTAGCGGCTGTGCCAGCCATGAAGCTCAACAAAATAGCGCTAATCAGCCTGCTAGTAAGCCTGCTGGAAGTACGAGCGGTGCGCCCAGCAGTGGAGCAAGTAGTGATGGTGCATCATCGGGGGAGCGCTATGCAATGACGGGCGACGCCTATCCGCTAGAGCCGCCGGATGTGAGCAAAGTGCCAAACGCTGAGCCTCGCATAGAGCCGCCATCGCGTTCCGGTAATCGCTCCACTTATGAAGTGTGGGGGGAAACCTATCATGTGCTGCCGGATGCGGCGGGCTACGTGAAGCAAGGGACGGCCTCTTGGTACGGTGAAAAGTTTCATGGCTATGCCACATCAAACGGAGAGATTTATGACATGTATAAAATGTCTGCGGCTCACCGTTCGTTGCCACTGCCAACATTTGCTCGTGTCACCAGCTTAGACAGCGGTCAATCTGTTATCGTGCGCGTCAATGATAGGGGGCCATTTCATAGCGACCGTGAAATAGATCTTTCCTATGCAGCGGCTGCACGGCTAGGCTTTTTAGATAATGGCACTGGCGCCGTCCGGGTTGAGGCTATCGAGCCTGAGCAATGGCTGGCTCAGCAAGGTAGAAGTAGCCAGCCAGTTGGTGAGGTGTCTTCGGCGTCTTCTACTGTGAATGAACGGTCCGTTCGAGATGCTGCTGTTCAGCAGCCAGTGGCAGCAGATGATGCTATTTATCTACAAATTGCGGCATTGGGCAGTGAAGAAGGAGCCCAGCAGCTGCAGCAACGTCTGGTCAGTGAACTCCCGCATAACGTACGGGTGATGAGTGATGCTGACGTGCATCGTGTGCAAGTTGGGCCAGTGAGTCCTAAGCAGGAAACCCAAGCACGTGAAGAACTCCGTCGGGCGGGCTTCCCACAAGCGTTTATCGTGAGATAGTTCTCCCCAATTATTAGCTAAATTAAACGTGCTTCGTTGACGTTTTTTCTTTGTTGTGAGAAGTAAGAAATGAATGTATTGATGTCTATTCGCCGTACCGCAGGGCTTTGCTTGTTTGCGGTTTTTACCGTGGTGTCTTCGCCGGTCATGGCCCAGGTGATACCACAGCCGCAGACGATTATTCCTTCCGCTCCTCAGCTGGCGGCGAGCTCATGGATTCTAATGGATGCCAACAGCGGTCGCATTCTTGCTGAACATAATTCTGATGAACGCTTACCACCCGCCAGCCTGACTAAACTCATGACCGCCTATCTGGTCGAGCGTGAGTTAGATCGCGGTACAATTAGCTTGACGGATATGGTCAATATCAGTGAGAAAGCTTGGCGTACCGGCGGTTCCAAGATGTTCATTGAGGTAGGCGATCAAGTCTCGGTCGATAATTTGCTGCATGGCATCATTATTGTATCGGGTAACGATGCTAGCGTGGCAATGGCAGAGCACCTAGCGGGTGGTGAAGCGCCATTTGCTGATTTGATGAATCAGCATGCTACGCGCTTAGGGATGCACAATACGAATTTCCAAAATCCGACAGGTCTTCCTGGCGAGAATCACTACTCCACTGCTCGTGATATGGCACTGTTGTCACAGCATATTATTAATGATTACCCCGAACACTATACTATTTACTCTCAACGCAACTTCGCGTTTGGTGGTATCGATCAGACAAACCGTAACCGCTTGCTATGGCGTGACCCAAGTGTCGATGGTCTGAAAACCGGTTGGACAACGGAGGCGGGCTACTGTCTTGTCTCTTCGGCCGAGCGTGATGGCATGCGGCTAATTTCAGTCGTGATGGGTACTAATTCAGAAGAGGCAAGAGCGCAGGAAACGCAAAAGCTCCTTAGTTACGGTTTCCGCTTCTATGAAACGATGAAGCTCTATGAGCGTGGTGCGGTGCTTGCAACGCCACGAGTATGGGGGGGAGATATCAATGAACTGCGTGTTGGCGTTGACGGTGAAGTCTTTATGACGCTTCCGCGCAACCGTAACGAAGAGTTGCGTGCTCGCTTGAACCTGGATAGCGATCTTCAAGCGCCGATTGCCGTGGGTGATGATGTCGGTACGTTAGAAGTATATTTAGGCGAAGAAATGGTCGGCGAGCGCCAGCTAGTGGCGCTAGAAAGTGTTGAAGAGGGTGGCTTGTTTAAGCGGCTATTTGACCAAGTAAGGCGTTTCTTCAGTGGTTTGTTTAGTAGCTTTACTGATTAGTAGCTGTGAGCTTAAGCGCAGAATTTCTAATTTTTTTGCGCTTAAGCTATTAATCTTTTTAAGGCTTTACTGTATTCGTACCCTGAGCAAAAGTATCAATAAATTCCGTGTAAAGGTGAGCTATGAAAAAAGGCGCGAAAAATGGGCTAAGAGATTTACGTCAGCCTGAAGTAAACGAGCCACCTAAAATCACTTTTCCCTGCGATTACTCATTGAAAGTGGTTGGCGATGCCGCTGAGGATTTTCCAGCCTGCGTGTGCCAAGTGATTGTTAAACATTCCCCAGATTTTGATGAGACGTCACTTCAAGTCGTCGACAGCCGTAACGGCCGTTTTCAATCGGTGCGTGTCACTATTGTGGCCACTGGCGAACAGCAATTACGCCAGCTGTTCGATGATCTGAAGGCAACAGGTCGCGTACACATGGTGGTATAACCTTGGCTAGTCAACCTATTGAGCTGCATCAGCTTGGCCATCGTGCCTACTTGCCGGTGTGGAGCGCGATGCGCGAACTCACCGACACGCGGGACGAGACAACGCCTGATCAATTCTGGCTAGTTGAGCACGACCCCGTTTTTACTCAGGGCCAGGCGGGTAAGCCAGAGCATGTGTTAATGCCAGGTGATATCCCTGTCGTGAAAACGGATCGTGGGGGGCAGGTAACCTACCATGGCCCAGGCCAAATTGTCTTATATCCATTGCTGGACGTTCGTCGTGGCAAGATTGGTGTTCGTGAGTTAGTAACTGCGCTAGAAAATTCAGTGATTGACGTACTCGCTCTCTATGACGTGTCTGCCTGGGCGAAGCCAGATGCACCTGGCGTCTATGTTGATACGCAACAGGGCGAAGCGAAAATTGCCTCGCTAGGGTTACGAATTCGGCGGGGCGCAAGCTATCACGGGGTTGCGCTAAACGTAGACGGTGACTTATCCCCCTTCGGGCGCATCAATCCCTGTGGCTATGCAGGTATGCAAGTAACGCGATTGGCTGATTTAGTGGCGCTGCCTGCCGTTCATCAGGTGGGTGATCAACTAGCGTCTGCACTGGCCCAGCGGTTGGATCGGCAGTTGGTGGATGTGTCGTTTATCCAATCATGAGCGATCTGCACGCAAGGCACTGTTGTAACTGAGTTAGCTGTGCCAGTTGCGTGCAGATAGTGAGTGAATAGAGCTAGCGAAAATAGTCAATAAAAGGCCGCTAGCCTAGACGGTTTATCCGACGTTAAACGCAGGAATGCGGTTAGCGTCAGGCTCATGACCAGGAACCGCAGCAGGCGACGCGAGGCCCAAGTTGTTTTTCTCAAAAACACGGTCAGCGCGATAGCTAGAGCGAACCAGCGGCCCGGACGGCACTTCCATAAAGCCTTTTTCAAGGCCAAGCACGCGATAGCGATCAAACTCTTCTGGAGTGACCCAGCGCTCTACGGCTAGATGGTTTTTGGTTGGGCGCAAATATTGTCCAAGCGTCACGATATCAACGCCAATCTCTCTCAGGTCATCAAAGGTTTTAAGAATCTCTTCGTCTGTCTCACCTAATCCAAGCATCAAGCTTGTTTTGGTAATTATGTCTGGTCGATACTGTTTGGCATGCGCTAAGACATTCAGCGTTTTGCGATAACCTGCACGTGGGTCGCGTACTTTGCTGGTTAGTCGCTCTACCGTCTCTACGTTCTGTGCAAACACTTCCAAGCCCGAATCAACTACCCGCTCAATGGCGGCTTTATCAGCGTCAAAATCGGGTGTTAGAGCTTCTACAACCACTTCCGGCGTGCGGGATTTGATAGCTTTAATGCAGTTGGCGTAGTGCGTGGCGCCGCCGTCGTCCAAATCGTCTCGGTCAACGGAGGTCAATACGATGTAGCGCAGCCCCATCAGCTCGACTGATTTTGCCGTGTTCTCCGGCTCTTCTAGATCCAGCCAGCCTTTTGGGTTGCCTGTGTCCACTGCGCAGAAACGGCAGGCGCGTGTACATACAGACCCCATTAACATAATAGTGGCGGTGCCATTGCTCCAGCATTCGCCCATATTGGGGCAGTGCGACTCTGCACAAACAGTGCTAAGACGGTGCGTAGAAACATTCTTTTTGACGGCTTCGAAGCGTTCACCCCCAGGAATCTGTGCGCGCAACCATTTAGGTTTACGGTCAAGACTGGGGGACGCCTCATCTGACGACGTTTTACGTTGTTTCATGCCGTCTTTAATGACCGACATGCCATGCTCATTGCGGAATTTTTCGCCGCTAGGGACACGCGTTGTGGGGTTATTGCTCATAGGAAAGAGCCTCTCTACTGTGCGGCAGGCAATGCCCAAACGTCGTGGCGTCTAACCATATGCTGTGGCGATGGCGTTTAAATGCCATGGCGTTGACAGTTGGATCGCCTGCGCGAATACATGCCAAACCCTGAAGATTCTGAATGATACGTAGGTAGTAGGCTAATGTAACATATCTGTTGGTTAACAAGACACTAAGCCCCCTTCATCGAACCGCCAAACAGACAGTCCAACCAATCGATAGCCCACTATAGTGACAGTAAAGGTAGGCAGGAAACGCCGTGGCTAGGCAGTGGGCTAGAGGGGGCTTGGAAATACCGACGAAAATCTGGCAGGTGTTCCCGTGTAAAGCGTAAAAAAAGATCAGCGACTGGTGTCGGAAAATGATCGCGACGATACACCGTGCACCACGAGCGTCGAATGGGGAAGTTAGGTAAAGGGAGCGCGGATAGCAGCCCTTGCTCTAGTTCAAGTTGAACCGCCAAACGGGGCAAAACGGCAACGCCTAAATGGGCCATAACGCCTTGTTTAATGGCTTCATTAGTGCCTAATTCAATGCGGTGGGGAAGGCCGACTTCTTGGTCAACAGCCAGTTGCTCAAATGCGATACGTACCCCAGAACCTGGTTCACGCATCAATACATAATGGCGCGCAAAGTCGGCTAATGTGGGTGCTTCCATGTGAAGTAGTGGGTGGTCTGGCCATACGAGAGCGATGAGTTCATTTTCAAGAATGGGCATAACTACCAGGTCGTCGTCTTCAGGCACCATGGCCATAATCACAACATCATCTTTTTGTTCTGCCAGCCTTTCTAGCGCTTGACTGCGGTTGCATACCTTTAGACGAATGCGTACGTCGGGATAGCGTGCTCGAAACCGTGCTAGTAAATAAGGCACCACATATTGGGCTGAGGAGACTGCCGCGATGTTCAGCTCACCGCTAATGCTGCCATTAATCTCCGAGAGATTCATTTGCAGTCTAGAGAGCTGTCCGAAAATCTCGCGTGTGGAGAGCGCTAGGGTATCCGCGGCAGGTAGCACGTGAAGAGTTTTACCGGCATATTTAAACAGCGGCTGACCAACAGCGAGTTCTAACTGACGAATTTGTGCGCTAACCGCAGGTTGGGTAAGTCCTAGCTGCTCGGCTGCGCGCGAGTAGGAGCGCTGGCGGTGAACTGCCTGGAATACCTGTAATTGTCGGAAGGTCAAACGGTTGAGTAGTGTAAGGGATGACATAACAACCTCTAGGTATACACCCTCCGAAGATAGAAAGTGCCACAAAACAAAAAGTCTCAGCATTACGCTGGAAATGCTACCACTGATGTTGTGCGGCGTCTTTATGACAACAATGGTGAATTTGCAAAGGTAAGCATCGACGTTATGCAGCGAGTGGCCTAAACTATATTGCATTGCAGCATCAACGCTTCGGGACTGATGCTTTGCATCAACCCAATGGGAGAATTTATGAACTTTCTCGCTCATCCTTTGTTGCCTGGCAGCGCGCTGAAAAGCCTGTGGCCAGGAGCGTCTGATCAAATGGCTCCATTACCGGTCGGCGAGGCCTTTGCTAGCATGGTAGATCCGTTCGGATTCGGACGGGCTGCAGCGGGCTATTGGCGCGACAGTATTGAGCGTAGCGTCCTGTATTGGGATGTTATGCGCGAACGCGGAAATCAATATCTTGAGCATATGGAGCAAACCAAGCCGAACGTGCTTGGATTTGATACAGAGGTGCTCATGGATGGTCGCACGCTTCCCCATCCAACCAATTATGAGCTGCTGAGAGTTCTTCCCCCCAGCCATATTCAGATTGACCCTGAGAAACGACCGTTTGTTGTCGTGGACCCCAGAGCAGGTCATGGCCCTGGTATCGGCGGGTTCAAGCCTGATAGCGAGCTTGGGGTTGCTCTAAAGGCTGGTCACCCTTGCTATTTTATTGGTTTTTTGCCTTTTCCTGAACCAGGGCAAACCGTTGAGGATGTGGTAGAAGCGGAAATTGCGTTTTTGCGTCATGTTATCGCTCTGCACCCAGAAACAGCTGAAAAACCAATGGTGGTGGGGAACTGTCAGGCGGGTTGGCAAATAATGATGGCTGCAGCACTTGAGCCGGATGTGTTTGGTCCGATTCTTATTGCCGGTGCGCCGCTTTCTTACTGGGCCGGGGAACACGGTAAAGCGCCTATGCGCTATACCGGTGGTATGACCGGTGGAAGCTGGATTACTGCTTTAACGAGTGACATTGGTAACGGCCTGTTTGATGGTGCTTGGCTAGTACAGAACTTCGAGCGTCTCAATCCAGCCAATACCTACTGGAAAAAGCAGTACCATCTGTATGACAACATTGATACCGAATCCAAGCGCTATTTAGAGTTCGAGCGCTGGTGGGGCGGTCACGTTGTGTTAGGTGGCCAAGAGATCCAATATATTGTCGATAACCTATTTGTTGGTAATCGTCTCTCGACGGCCCAACTGGTGACTCGCGATGGTCGCCGTATTGATCTTCGCAATGTGCGCTCACCTGTTGTCGTATTCTGCTCGCGTGGTGACGACATAACGCCGCCGCCTCAGGCGCTGGGTTGGATTCGTGATTTATACGAAGGCGAAGAAGATATCATCGCCAACGAGCAGACGATCGTGTACTGCATGCACGACACAACAGGGCACTTAGGGATTTTTGTTTCCGGTAGTGTGTCGCGCAAAGAGCATGCTGAGTTCACGGCCAACATGGACTATATCGATGTTATGCCGCCCGGGCTGTATGAGACAACGGTCTCGCATGTCAGCGAGCGAGATGATGCGGAGTTACTTGAGCGTGATTATTTGCTTGAGTTCACATCGCGTAACTTTGAGGAGCTGGATCAGGATGTAATGCATATCCCAGAGGATGATCGTCGCTTTGCAACGGTTGCACGTATTTCCGAGATCAACCTTGGTTTCTATCGGTTATACGTTCAACCCTGGGTGCAGGCCATGATGACGCCAGAAGCGGCACGCTGGATTCGTCGTATGCATCCTATCCGGTTAGGCTACAAGCTTCTATCTGATCGTAATCCGCTGACAGTTCCGCTGCCGGTGATGGCTGAAGCAGTACGCAGCAATCGTCAGCAAGTGGGTCAAGATAATGTTTTCAAAGCATTAGAAACGATGTGCTCCGATCAAATCGTCGCCAATCTCAATGCCGTGCGAGATTTGCGCGATAGCACGACGGAAAGGCTGTTTATGGACATTTACGGACAGCCTCTATTGCAAGCAGCGGTAGGTTTGCATGGTGATGCGCATGTGCATCGTCGTCGTCCTGGAGCCGAGCCAGAGCATCAGCGTTTTGTTGAAAACCGCAAAAATGAGCTGCGCAATAAAATAGCCCAGGGTGGCGCTCACGAAGCAGTCATGCGCTCAGTTATCTATGTGTTAGGCGGAGCGCCAGCGACAGATGAACGCAATTTCAAACGGTTACGTGCTTCCCGTGCTGAACTAGAGCCTAGTTCAACGTTGAGTGAATTTAAGCGTTTGGTACGCGATCAGTTCTTTATCCTGAAATTAGATCGTGAGCGAGCGCTATCGTCATTGCCCGAGCTGTTAAAAGGGCAAAGCAGCAGTGACATCGACGGATATATTGAGCACCTTATGCATGTGTTCGCCGCGAGCGGTGAATTATCCGAGCACGCAGCAGAGCGTTTTGAACAGGTGAAGACGCTATTTGATCAAGCAAGGCCGCCGAAAGCCGCTCAACCAAAAGCTACTCAGCCAAAAGTCGTGAGCGCACCCGCTACTGACACTAAGCAAGCAGGTGACCAAGGGGCGGCTATTGATACGCAAACCGCTGCAAGCTCTCCAGCTGAAAGCGTGGTGACAGAAGCTGAAAGCGTGTCGACAGAGACAGCATCGACGGAAAAGGAGGCTACCCAACGCGCATCTACCGAAACGGTGCCTGCTACTAATAATGTAGCAGCAGATGCAGCTAAAGCAGCAAGCAAGCCTCGACCAAAAGCGGCATCGCGTAGGAAACCACCGCGCAAGCGCTAAGTGTTGTAACGTTTGTCTACGCCCCTGTTTTGATACAGGGGCGTTTTTTTGTTTCCGTATTTTGGGTTGCCGTCTGCGTATTGGCAGTCTAGTGTCTAGCTACTTCATTATGAAAAATAGTACGGATAGACACCTTGCGCTTCAGCATTAGTTTGTTACTTATGCGTCGGTTGTTACTGGCGCTTGTTGCAGGCCTGGGGTAGGGTAGGCGCATTTTTCTCATGGTCGTCAAGTGGTAACAACAGGCGACAACGTATTCAGAGCATGGGCGATAGCGCCTGAGCATTAGGAAAGTGGAGCACTATGGGCAAGTCACTGGTCATCGTCGAGTCGCCTGCGAAAGCGAAGACGATCAATAAGTATCTCGGCAACGATTTCATCGTAAAGTCGAGCGTGGGTCACATCCGTGACCTGCCGACCAGCGGCTCAGGTAAGGCAGCCTCCGACCCGAAGGAGCGCGCTCGCCAGGCTGCGGCAACACGCAAGATGTCGGCGGAAGAGAAAGCAGAGTACAAAAAACGTAAGGCTCATGATCAGTTAATTCGGCGGATGGGCATCGACCCGGATAACGGCTGGGAAGCGCGCTATGAGGTGCTCCCGGGTAAGGAAAAAGTCGTCGCTGAATTAAAGAAGCTGGCTGAAAAAGCTGATGCTGTTTATCTCGCAACGGATTTGGACCGCGAAGGGGAAGCAATTGCCTGGCATTTGCGCGAGACGATTGGTGGTGATAACAGTCGCTATAAGCGCGTTGTATTTAATGAAATAACCAAAAATGCCATTCAGGATGCGTTTAAGTCGCCAGGGGCGCTAAATATTCCCCGAGTGGAAGCGCAGCAGGCGCGCCGCTTCTTGGACCGCGTTGTTGGTTTTATGCTTTCACCGTTGCTGTGGGCCAAGATTGCCCGGGGCTTATCAGCAGGTCGTGTTCAATCTGTCGCGGTTCGCCTGATCGTTGAGCGTGAACGAGAAATTCGTGCGTTTATTCCTGAGGAGTTTTGGGATGTGCATGCAGATCTCGCTTCCCCGGATGGCGAGCTGGTTAGATTTGCGTTGGTGCGTCAGGATGGTAAGCCCTTCCGTCCTACCTCTGAAAAGGACACGCTGGCACGCATTGAGCAACTGCGCAAAGCCAAGCTTGCGATTACCTCCCGTGAAGACAAGCCGACGAGCTCCAAGCCTACCGCGCCGTTTATTACCTCAACACTGCAGCAGGCTGCCAGCGGCCGGTTAGGGTTCTCTGTTAAGAAAACCATGACCATGGCTCAGCGCCTCTACGAGGCCGGCTACATTACCTACATGCGTACCGACTCCACCAATCTTTCAAAGGATGCGGTAGAGAGTGTTCGCTCGTTTATTGGTGATGAGTACGGAGCACGCTATTTACCAGACTCTGCTAACCGTTACAGCAGCAAGGAGAGCGCCCAAGAAGCCCACGAGGCGATCAGGCCCTCTAGCGTTGAGCGCAAGGCCAGTGACCTCTCTGGAATGGAGCGTGATGCAGAGCGTCTCTACGAGCTGATTTGGCGTCAATTTGTGGCCTGTCAGATGACGCCTGCTGAGTACCTTTCCAGCACGCTGAGTGTTGAGGTTGATGGCTACGACTTGCGCGCCAAAGGGCGAGTGCTCAAGTTTGATGGTTACACGCGGGTGATGAAGCCATCAGGTAAAAATGAAGACCAAAGCCTGCCTGATTTGCCGAAGGGCACGGCGATGGCGCTTGAAAAGCTTGATCCCCAGCAGCACTTTACAAAACCGGCCCCGCGTTATACGGAAGCCAGCTTAGTAAAAGAGCTCGAGAAGCAGGGCATTGGCCGTCCTTCTACCTATGCTGCCATCATTTCCACGATTCAGGATCGTGGTTACGTGAAGCTGGAAAGTCGCCGTTTTTATGCTGAAAAATTGGGTGATATTGTCACCGAACGGCTGAAAGAGTCTTTCCCCGATTTGATGGATTATTCGTTCACGGCTCGAATGGAAGATAGCCTGGATGAAGTTGCGGAAGGTGAGCGTAACTGGCAAGCCTTGCTGGATGCTTTCTATGGTGAATTCAGCCAGGAGCTTAGCAAAGCCGAAAGCGACGAAGGAATGCGCCCTAATCAGCCGGTTCCTACGGATATTGACTGCCCAAGTTGCGGTCGCAAAATGCAAATTCGGACGGCTTCCACCGGTGTGTTCTTGGGTTGCAGTGGTTATAACTTGCCGCCCAAAGAGCGCTGTAAAACCACCATTGATTTAATTCCTGGTGAAGAAGCTGTTGCCGAAGATGCAGGCGAAGAAGCAGAAACCAACGCACTCCGTGCCAAGCGTCGTTGCCAGAAGTGCGGAACCGCCATGGATAACTATCTCATCGATGAGGGTCGCAAACTGCATATTTGCGGCAATAGCCCTGATTGTGATGGTTATGAGGTGGAAGCGGGCAAGTTCAAAATCAAAGGCTACGACGGCCCCATTATCGAATGCGATAAGTGTGGTTCTGAGATGCAGCTTAAGTCAGGTCGATTTGGCAAATATTTCGGCTGCACCAACAGCGAGTGTAAAAACACCCGCAAGTTGCTTCGTAGTGGTGAAGTGGCACCGCCCAAAATGGACCCCATTCCGATGCCGGAGCTGGCCTGCCAAAAGGTAGAGGATCACTACGTACTGCGCGATGGTGCCAGCGGCTTGTTCTTAGCGGCCAGCAAGTTCCCTAAAAACCGTGAAACTCGTCCACCGCTGGTAAAAGAGTTAAAAGCCCACGCCGACGAACTACCGGAAAAGTATCACTTTATCTTAAAGGCGCCCAGCGAAGACCCGGATGGCCGTCCTGCGCAAATTCGCTATTCACGGAAAAATAAAGAGCAGTACGTGATGACCGATGAAGAAGGCAAAGCAACCGGCTGGAAAGCCACGTTTGAGGCGGGTAAATGGCACGTGGAGGATAAGCGCAAGTGAGCCCACGTTCTCGTACCAACCAACTGCTTTATCAAGCTGAGCTTTTGGTTGGTCTTCCAACAGGTAATGACGAGCATGCTCAGGCTCGTCAAATGGCGATTGAAGAGAGCGCCTTGGCGCTCTTTGAGCTGGCATTAAACTCGCTGCTCAAAGAAGTGACCGAGCATGCGCGTCTTAACGAGCATGGCTGGCAAGTGCTCCTTAATGAGAAGGGCCCTGCCGTTGCTGAGCTGCAGCGCTTAAGAGATATGCTGCAGCAGCCGGATAGCTGGTTGCACTGGCTGGTGGGGCAAATTGAGAAGCTGCACAGTGACGAGGGGGCAAGTAAGCGCGCAGTGCAGAACCCCTCAATGATCGCTGTCGGCGGCCAGGTGAGTGTTGCTGAGCAGCTGTTAACTAACCTTCATGCTGCAAAACGCGATATTGCAGCGCTACGTGAAACTAGCCAAGAGTGGTAGTTATAACGTCAAACGTATTGCCTAGAGAGAGTGAGTCGCAAGAGGAGATATAGATGCGCTATAACCAAGTCAAAGACTTCGTTGAATGGGCCGCGGATTATCATGGGCGCATGGCGCGTCAGTATCGTGCCGCAGCCGATTCAAGTGACCATCAACGTCTTGCCATGGCGTTAACGTATTTAGCCGACAGCGAGCTCCGGATGAAGACTGGGCTAGAGGCGCTTTTTAGTGATGGCTTTAATCATAAAGAAGTGTTGGAAATATGGTTTGATGATCCTAATGACTTTCCTCAGCCTCCAGTGCTTGAGGCGCTTGCGCAACAAACGATAGCAGACTCAATTGATGAACTAACTCGCGTAGCGGTTGAGTCGCATCGCAAGCTACAGGACCTCTATGAGCACCGTGCATCACGGGCAAAAATAGAGCCAGAGGAAACTTTTTTTAACGCCTTGGCAGAAGGGCATCATGCTGAAGCGCGCAAGCTAGTAACGAGTATGCAAGAATTCGAAGATATCTAGGCGGGTATGTGAAGTGATTTAGCTACCGTTTAATAAGGGCGCGGTTGCCATATTGGCGCACTGGCTTGTTTTTTGGCTTTTTTGAAAGCACTGACATTTGGTGTGAGAATAAGGTATAACAACCGCCACAAATGCTTTGTTGGCTGGTGATGCTGGCCTATATAGAGAACGATAATGATGCCTGTAAACCGTCGCCGTTTTTTAGCGTTGGCGCTGGGCTGGCCTGCTGTGGCCAGTGCAGCGACTTCCGGTAGCTTAAATAATTATGAGCCCACAGATCTGGTTGAGACGCTGCTTTCGCGTGCGAGTATCCCGCGTCACAGCAATGAACTATGGGTGTTAATTGATGACAAAGACGCCACGTTGAGTGTCTACCGTGGTAATGCGTTGGTTGAGCACTACGCGCCCATATCCCTTGGGCGAGGTGGGGCGAAAACCCAACGGATTCGCGGTGATAACGTGACACCGCTTGGCGAGTTTCGAATTAATCGATTTAATTACGAAAGTCAGTGGCATATCTTTATTGGTATCGATTATCCTACGCCACCTCATGCGAGGATGGCGCTCGAAAAAGGCATTTACTCCCAAGCGGATTATGATGCTTATTTTGATCACTATCAGCGCCACGGCTCACCACCGCAGAATACGGCATTAGGCGGTGCCATTGGTATACATGGTATTGGTGAGGGTGATCCAGATATTCATGGCCGGTTCCATTGGACTCAGGGTTGTGTTGCTGTCACCAACGAGCAAATTGAGCGCGTTGCGTCGCTGGTAGGTGTTGGCACTCGCGTAGTGATCCGATAGGCTATGCTGTTGAAGGAAGTTAAAGGTTTTAAATACGTGGCTATAGACAACCGCTGTGGTCTATTATAAAACAGCGTTTGACTTGCGTGCATTGGTGTAATGCCATGGTACAAGTCGCTGTAAAGAACCTGCACCGCAGGTAGACAAAATTGAGCTAACGCTTTAGCCTTAAATTTGTCATACCCTTAACGTTGTACCCAAGGAAGACTCAAGGAGAACATTATGACTCTGAAGACTGCTCTGAAGATGACTGCCGCTGCCGCTTCACTGGCAATCCTGGCTGGCTGTGCTTCTACCAGCGCCCTGGAAGAAGTTCGCATGACTGCTGAATCTGCACAGGCTGATGCCGCAGAAGCACGCAGCATGGCTTCACAAGCAATGAACACTGCTAACCAAGCTCAGCGCGATGCGCAAGCTGCTCTGCAGATGTCTCAGCAGAACCGTGAAGAAATGAACCGCATGTTCCAGCGTTCCATGCAGAAGTAATTCTGCCTGGGCTCTAAGTGTTAAAACTTAGGGTTGCTGTAGATGTAAAAAAACCCCGCCTCGGCGGGGTTTTTTTATTTTGACTAAGGTTATGCCTCTTCCTCGGCTTGTGTCGCTGTTGTGAGCTCAATTTCTTCGAATAATCCATCAAGCTCCACAGGCTCTTCTTCAGCAGGGGCTGGCGCTGGTGCTTGAGGGCCATACAGCGCTATAAGGCGACCATCCGGATTTTCTACTGCTAGTTTTACCTGGGCATAGTCAACTTCTGCTTGGTCTTCAGCCAGTTCGCTTACTCGTTCGATGGCATTAAGCAGTGGCTCAAAATCGCCAACGTTTTCTTCAAGCTGAGGGTAAGACTGCACAAACAGTGTGCCGTCCGCTGCCCAGCCTGCTTTAAACGGTGCATCCATCAAGTTGACTTGAGTGCCGGTAGGCATGCGCTCGTAGAGCGATTTGATATCTTCGGGGAACATGCGGATGCAGCCGCGGCTGACCCGCATGCCCACGCCTTCAGGGCGGTTGGTACCATGAATCAGGTAGCTAGGCATCGCCAGCAATATAGCGTGACGACCCAGTGGGTTGTTGGGGCCAGCAGGCACAATAGACGGGGCTGGCTCGCCACGTGCAGCTGCTTCACGACGCATAGAGGCTGGCGGCGCCCAGGCAGGATCTTTTACCTTTACGGTCGTGCGGGTAATGCCGACCGGTGTGGCAAATTCCTCACGGCCAACACTGACAGGGTAGGTTTCAACAATGCCGGGGTTGTCAGCCGGATAATAATAGAGTCGCAGTTCAGACAAATTTACGACCACGCCTTCGCGGGGTGCAGGCGGTAAAATATAGCGCGCAGGTATAACGATTTCTGTGCCTTCCCCAGGTACCCACATGCTGACGCCTGGGTTGGCCATACGAATTTCTTCGTAGCCAATGTTATGGCGTCGCGCGATATCGATGAGTGTGTCTTCAGGATCTTCTACGACGACGGTGTAGTGTTCTCCAATAATGTCGCCTTCTTCAGGAAGACGAAAATGGCCGCGGGGTAGTTCTCTTTGCTCAGCGAGCTGGTCAGCGCTGGTAAGCACCTCTTCTGTAGCAGGGGTTGAGCCTTCAGCTGTATCGGCTGAGGGCTGTGCATAAATAGGGGTAGAGAGGCTTGCTGTAAGTAAGACAGCTAAGCTCGTTGGGCCCCAGGCGTTATATAGCTTACGAATGTTCATGGTGGTTCCTAATTAATTTATGCGCCACATTGCTGCAAACTAGCATTGTCATGGGCGGCAGTTAGAGGGCCGTGCGTAGGGCTTTCATACAAGTTTGCCCCAAGGTTCACGCCGCCGCTACTTTTTGATTGAGTGTTGTAAGCAGAGCTTCGACTTTATCAAAACGCTGTTCGGTAGTTTCCATTGGGAATTCAAACCGTAAAGTGTCTGAGCCATCCAGTCGGTAGTGCTGTGGCGATTTTTGAATGAGTGTCACAAGTGTTAATGGATCGACCTGGGTAGAGCCGTTGAAAAGTACTCGTCCACGGTTTTCACCGGCTTCAATGCGCGCGACACCTAGTTGTTCAGCGCGGTGGCGAAGCCTAGTCTGGCGTATCAGGTTCTTCAAGGGCTGAGGAAGGAGTCCAAAGCGATCAATAAGCTCGACTTGTAGCTCCTTAAGTTCAGCGTCGCTCTGGGTGTTGGCGATACGTTTATACATCACCAGGCGCTGTTGTACGTCGTGAATATAGTCATCTGGAATCAATGCTGGCAGATTGAGGCTAATCTCGACACCGGTGTTGAAGGGGGCGTCAATGTTAGGCGTTTTGCCCGCACGAATAGCCTTCACCGCGCGATCCAGCATCTCCATGTAAAGCGTGTAGCCGATGGTTTCCATTTGGCCGCTCTGCTCGTCGCCCAGGAGCTCGCCTGCGCCACGTATCTCCATGTCGTGACTTGCTAAGGTGAAACCAGCACCGAGATCATCGGAGGCGCTAATCGCTTCCAGGCGCTTTACGGCATCTCGTGTCATTGCCTTGGGGGGCGGTGTTAGTAGGTAAGCATATGCTTGGTGGTGGCTGCGTCCAACGCGGCCACGCAGTTGGTGTAGCTGGGCCAAGCCAAACTTATCGGCGCGCTCAATCAGAATCGTGTTGGCGCTGGGCACGTCAATGCCCGTTTCGATAATGGTAGAGCACACTAGTACATTGAAGCGACGATGATAGAAGTCTGACATGACTCGCTCAAGGCTGCGCTCGGGTAATTGGCCGTGAGCAACAGCAACCCGTGCCTCTGGCACCAGTTCACGAATCTGTTCAGCAGCATTTTCAATCGTTTTGACTTCATTGTGCAAAAAGTAGACTTGTCCGCCGCGTAATATTTCACGCAGCAGGGCTTCTTTAATGACGCTGCTGTCTCGCTGTTGCACAAACGTTTTGACCGATAAGCGCCGCGCGGGTGGAGTGGCAATAATCGAAAGATCTCGGATACCGCTCATGGCCATATTCAAGGTGCGCGGAATCGGTGTTGCCGTTAGCGTCAGAATGTCGATTTCGGCGCGCAGCGTTTTGAGTTTCTCTTTCTGTGCGACCCCAAAGCGGTGCTCTTCGTCGATAATTAAAAGCCCCATTTTGGGCAGCTCAACGCTTTTAGACAGCAGCTTATGGGTGCCGATTACGATGTCGGTTTGGCCATTTTTGATGCTTTCCAAGGTTTGCGTCATTTCCTTGCCGCCTGTGAAGCGCGAAATAAGACTAATATTCACAGCGGTGTCGGCAAAGCGGTCGCGGAAGTTTTCAAAGTGCTGGCGGGCTAACAGCGTGGTGGGCACAAGCACCACTACTTGGCGACCGGTTTGAACGGCCAGGAATGCAGCACGCATGGCGACTTCGGTCTTGCCAAAGCCTACATCGCCACAAACGACGCGATCCATTGGCTGAGGAGAGATCATGTCGCTTATAACTGCTTCAATGGCTGCCTGCTGGTCAGGGGTTTCTTCAAATGGGAAGCTGGCAGAGAAGCGAACGTATTCATCGCCCGGCGTATCATAAATGAAGCCTTCCTGAGCCTCCCGCCGGGCGTAGATGTCGAGTAGCTCAGCGGCAGTGTCTCGGATTTTCTCAGCCGCTTTACGGCGTGCCTTTTCCCACTGATCTGAGCCTAACCGATGCAGCGGAGCGAGTTCGTCATCAGCGCCGCTATAGCGAGAAATAAGATGCAGGCTATCGACCGGGACATAAAGCTTGGCACCGTCGGCATATGAAAGCGCCAGGAATTCGTTAGCTTGACCGCCAGCTTCAAGGGTTTCCAACCCCAAGTAGCGGCCGACGCCATGTGCTTGGTGAACAACTGGTGCGCCTTCTCGTAGCTCAGATAAATGGCGCACGGCCAATTCGTTGTCGTCGGTCGCTTTTTCTCGCCGCCGGCTCTGGCGCACGACATCGCCAAAGAGTTCGGTCTCGCTGATCACCGCGACATTCGGTTCGGTAAGCCACAAGCCGCTGCCTACCAAGCTTTCAGTAATGGCTATGCGGTCAGTGCTGCTTAAAAAGTCTTGGAAGCTATCAATATGGGGCAGGCTTAATTTAAGCGGCGCCAACACTTCTTCTAACGCTTCTCTGCGTCCCCGTGACTCGGCAACAAACAGTACCCGCGTAGCTTGCTGCGCATCCAGAAAGCTAGCCAGTTCGTTAAGGGGTTGCTTGGCGCGAGCGTTAATTGCCAGCGAGGGTAGCGCTTGGGCTTTCGGCGCCAGGGCATGGCGTTGCGTGTTGTCTTTGGTTAGTTCGATTCGGGGGCGAGCTTTGATCGCCGAAAAAACGTCATTAACGGGAATGAACGCGCGAAGCGGTGGTAAAAGGGGGCGTGTTGGGTCAACACCCAAATTCTCGTAGCGTGATTCAATAGACTGCCAGTGCTGCTCAGCTGCTTCGAATACACCTGGCAGCAGTGCTACACGGGTGTCATCGGTAACGTGCTCAAATAAAGAAGCGGTTTCGTCGAAGAACAGTGGCAAATATTGTTCCAAGCCCGGGGAGGGGATGGCTTTCAGTGCGTCGTTATAGAGAGGGCACTGGCGCGGATCAACATCAAAAAGCGTTTCAAACTGTTCCCGGAAGCAAGCAGTGGCGCTGCGGCTGAGTGAGTACTCATGAGCTGGGAGTAGCTCAATCACATCGACTTTATGGGTAGAGCGCTGATTGCCAGGGTCGAAATGGCGTAATGTATCGATTTCGTCATCAAACAAATCGATACGAATTGGCTCATCCATACCCATGGCGAAAAGGTCGATGATTGCGCCGCGCATGGCGTATTCGCCAGGCTCGTAGACCGTTTCTACGGCACGATAACCTGCCCGCGATAGCGATTCGCGAAATGTTTCCCGATTTAGTTTGGCGCCCGCTTTTAGCGTCATCACGCGCCCAGCGATGTATGATACGGGGGGCAAGCGCTGCATCAGCGTATTGATTGGCACCAGCACAATGCCGCGTACGCCATCCTGCAGTAAGCGCAGCGTGCGTAGGCGTGACGAGATAATATCCTGGTGCGGGGAGAAGCTGTCATAAGGCAGCGTTTCCCAATCTGGAAAGGGCAGGACGGGAACATTGCTATAGAATGCCAGATCCTGTTCCAGGCGCTGTGCGCTGGCAGTATTCGGCGTAATAACCAATAATGGTGCGCTTAACGCGACCTGAGCCAGCGCCAGGGCAGTTGCACTGCCCGGCGGCGCTGTTAGGTAGAGCGTGTCGCGAATCCCTTTGGGCTGGGGCGGTTCGAGCAGAGAAAAAGAGGACATAGTCACGGTATCGTTTTGCGCTGAAACGGAATCTGGATCATACACGATCAGTACTTTCAGGCAGAGGCCTGCGCAAAGCAACCACTAGTAGTTAAGTAAGCCTTGTGGTTCCGATACACTATTGTGGTTTGTAGTCAATCCGCTTTTTCTGTAATACCCCTACATGTTGTGCGACTATCCATTCATTGCGGCATGTAGGTAAGCCCAGGATAATGTTCTAAGAAATTTCTTTTCACTACCCAATGAGGCCGCACGTGAGTCAGCAAGCTCTCGAAAACGTTTTTCAGGAATGGCAAAGCAACGAAGCTCTGGCTGAGCAAATGATTCCACTGGTGGGCCAGCTGTATCGCCAAAACAATGTTGTCGCCACTATGTTCGGTCGCTCCCTGATTAAGCGGTCAGTCATTCGCATCCTCAAAGATCACCGCTTTGTACGCAAAATTGAAGGCACTGAGCTATCTGTTGAAGATACGTTCCCCATCGTAAAAGCGATGAGCGAGATGAACCTCGGGCCTGCTCATGTTGACGTTGGTAAGCTGGCCGTTAACTTTAAGCGCCAGGGTGGTAGTGATCTTGATGCTTTCCTGCGTGAAGAGCTTGCTGAAATTATTGATGGCTTTCAGCCGAATGGCAGTAAAGGCGAGCCTCAAGATGTAGTGCTTTATGGCTTTGGCCGTATTGGTCGTTTGCTGGCGCGAGTAATGGTCGAAAAAGCGGGCGGCGGTAATCTGTTGCGCTTGCGGGCCATTGTTGTGCGTGGCCGCGGCGATGTGGCAAAAGACCTTGAGAAGCGTGCCAGCCTACTGCGTCGTGATTCGGTACATGGGCCTTTCGATGGCACGATTACCGTCGACGTTGAAGCGCGTACACTGATTGTCAATGGTAATGTGATTCAGGTTATTTACGCCGATTCACCGAGTGAAATTGATTACACTGTCTACGGTATCGACAACGCTGTAATTGTTGATAACACCGGTATCTGGCGCGACGAGGCTGGCTTGGGTCAGCATCTTGAGTGCAAGGGTGCTAAGAAAGCATTGTTAACGGCTCCTGGCAAAGGCGATATCAAAAATATCGTATTCGGCATTAATCATGAAACGATTGGCGATAATGACCGTATTGTGTCGGCAGCGTCCTGTACTACCAACGCCATTGTGCCAGTGCTAAAAGCGCTAAATGATGAATATGGCGTAGTGACGGGGCATGTAGAGACCGTACACGCCTACACCAACGACCAAAACCTGATCGATAATTACCACAAAGGCGACCGTCGTGGACGTAGTGCGGCGCTGAATATGGTATTGACCGAAACAGGTGCAGCAAAAGCGGTCGCAAAAGCGCTACCTGAACTTGAAGGTAAGCTCACAGGTAACGCCATTCGCGTGCCTACGCCCAATGTTTCTATGGCTATTTTGAATTTAACCTTGGAAAAGGGCACCGATGCAGAGGCGTTGAACGATTACCTGCGTCGCGTATCGATTGATTCCTCCTACCAGAAGCAGATTGATTTCGTGGATTCAGCCGAAGTTGTATCGTCTGACTTTGTTGGCAATCGTCATGCGGGTATTGTCGATGCTAAAGCCACCATCGCAAACGGTAACCACGCCGTCGTTTATGTGTGGTATGACAATGAATTTGGCTATAGCTGCCAAGTTATTCGTATTCTTCAGCATATGTCTAATGTGAAGTTTTTGAAGCTGCCGCATTAAGCCGTTTGAGCATTAATGGCGTTTAAGCAGCAGTTAATGCGCTTTTAACCGCTAAGTTGTACCAAAAGCCACCTCCGGGTGGCTTTTTTGGTGTTGAAAGCGAGATCAGTTCAAGCGTCTATAGCACTTTAGGAGGCTGTCAGGGATGTGGTCATTGGCCGCGCTTATCTTTATAATACGATGGATTTTTCGGGGTGGTTCAAGCGTGCTTGAGCCTGACTGGTAACAATCTGAACAGACAATAAAAATTTACTGAACAGAAATAAGCATTCGAACCCCTTACCTTCGTATATCCGATCCATCAACTGGGCGAGACTATGATCGAAGTCAAAAAAGGCCTGGATCTCCCCATCACGGGAGCGCCCGAGCAGCGTATTGAAGATGCGCGGCCTGTGCGCCACGTGGCAATCCTGGGCACCGACTACGTTGGCATGAAGCCGACGATGGAAGTTCAGGAAGGGGATAAGGTCAAACTGGGCCAATTACTCTTCACCGATAAGAAAATTGATGGTGTACGCTTTACAGCGCCCGCCAGCGGTGAAGTCGTGGCTATTAACCGTGGCGAAAAGAGACGTCTGCTGTCTGTCGTTATTAAAGTCGATGAAAATGAAGAAGCGATGACATTTGCTTCTCATGATCGTGACGCTTTAGGGCAGCTTGAACGTCAATCTGTTGTTGATCAACTGGTTGAGTCAGGGCTTTGGACTGCTTTGCGCACCCGGCCTTTCTCTCGCACGCCAGCTATCGACAGCACACCTACCGATATTTTCGTTACTGCTGTGGATACTCATCCACTCAGCGCTGACCCTGCGGTAGTGATCAACGAAAACTCCCAGGCATTTGAAGACGGCCTCAAGGTGCTAACCCGCCTGACCGAGGGCAACGTTTTTCTGTGTACGGGTGCTAATGCTTCCATTCCTGGTGGTAATGTCAGCGGCGTAAAGACTGAGAGCTTTGCTGGCCCGCATCCGGCAGGTTTGGTAGGAACGCATATTCATTATCTTTCACCGGTAGCCCTGCACAAAAAAGTGTGGCACATCGGTTATCAGGATGTGATTGCGTTCGGCAAGCTGTTTGTAGAAGGCAAGCTTGATACAAGCCGTATTATTGCTGTCGGCGGCCCGCGTGCTGAAAATCCTCGTTTATTGCGCACCCGTATTGGTGCCAGTACGGAGGAGTTGTTAGCAGGTGAGGTCATCAAACCCGATGACACCCGTGTTATTTCAGGTTCTGTGTTCTCTGGTGCTTCCGCTGAAGGGAGTCTGACTTACTTGGGACGTTTCCATAACCAAGTAAGCTTGCTCGAGGAAGGTAACAAGCGCACCTTCTTGGGATGGATGTCTATGGGGGCTAATCGGCACTCAATCATGGGCATTTACATTTCTAAGATTAAAGGCCTGAGCAATTATGCACCAACCACGTCAACCAATGGCTCTGAACGTGCCATGGTACCGATCGGTGCATATGAAGCCATTATGCCTCTGGATGTTATGCCAACACAGCTGCTACGCACGCTGATCGTGGGTGACATTGAAGTTGCCATGCAACTTGGGTGTCTTGAGTTAGACGAAGAGGATTTGGCACTGTGTACCTATGTTTGCCCAGGCAAATACGAGTACGGCCCTATCCTGCGTGACAATCTCACCATGATCGAGAAAGAGGCCTGATGATGGGTATTCGACAAACACTCGATAATCTCGAGCCGCACTTCCATAAAGGTGGTAAGTACGAAAAGTTCTACCCGCTCTACGAAGCGGTAGATACTATTTTCTACTCGCCCCCCAGCGTTGCTAAAACCACCGCCCACGTGCGTGACGGTATCGATCTTAAGCGCATCATGATCACCGTTTGGCTGTGTACTTTCCCGGCGATGTTCTTCGGTATGTGGAACGCAGGCTGGCAGGCCAACACCGCCATTGATGCAGGCTATGCCTCAATGAACGGTTGGCGTGAAGCGATCATGATGACCCTGGCGGGTGGACATGATCCCAGCAGCTTATGGGCTAACTTTGTCCTTGGTGCGACCTACTTCCTGCCTATCTATCTTGTCACGTTTGCGGTGGGTGGTTTTTGGGAAGTACTGTTCGCAATCAAGCGTGGTCATGAGGTTAACGAAGGTTTCTTCGTAACGTCGGTACTGTTTGCGCTGATTCTGCCGGCGACAATTCCGCTTTGGCAGGTTGCTCTGGGTATCACCTTTGGTGTGGTAATCGGTAAAGAGATCTTCGGCGGCACGGGTAAAAACTTCTTGAACCCCGCGCTTACTGGCCGTGCGTTCCTTTACTTTGCCTATCCAGCGCAAATCTCAGGTGATGCCGTATGGGTAGCCGCTGATGGCTATACTGGTGCAACTGCGCTCTCCATGGCGTTCCAAGACGGTATGACAGCGCTGACTGATACCATGAGCTGGTGGGATGCTTTCCTTGGCTTTATCCCTGGTTCAGTGGGTGAGGTCTCGACACTGGCGATCTTCATTGGTGCGGCAGTACTGCTGTGGACGCGTATTGCATCATGGCGAATCATGCTGGGTGTTCTTCTGGGCATGGTCGTCACCAGTACGCTGTTTAATCTGATTGGTTCTGACAGCAACCCCATGTTTGCAATGCCCTGGTACTGGCATTTGGTGATTGGTGGCTTCGCTTTCGGCATGGTGTTTATGGCAACGGACCCGGTGTCTGCTTCCATGACTAACCAGGGGCGCTTGGTGTTTGGTGCGTTGATCGGTGTGATGACCGTTCTGATCCGTGTGGTAAACCCCGCCTTTCCTGAGGGCATCATGCTGGCCATTCTGTTCGCTAACTTATTTGCGCCGCTGATTGACCACATGTTCGTCCAGGCCAATATTAAACGCCGTCTCAAGCGGACTGGCGTAGCGGCCGAGGAGAATGCCTAATGGCACAAGGTAACAACTCCATCAAAAAGATCCTAACCGTAGCGTTTTCGCTGTGTATCGTGTGCTCGGTAATCGTTTCGACGGCTGCCGTTGCGCTGCGACCTATGCAGCAGCTCAACCAGGAATTGGATCGTAAAACCAACATTCTTAACGTGGCGGGTCTCTATGAGCCGGGCATGGATGTTGAGGAAGCGTTCAGCACGCAAATTACCGCACGTGTAGTTGAGCTGGATACCGGTGAGTACACCGATCAATTCGACCCAGCTACCTTCGATGGCTTTGAAGCCTCGAGTGATCCTGCAACGGGTCGTACGCTTTCCGGTGATCGCGACATTGCAGGCCTGTCTCGTGTTGAGAACTTCGCGACTGTTTATCTTGTCGGTGATGCTGAAAACCCCGAGCAGATTGTTCTGCCCATTCGTGGGCAAGGACTCTGGGGCCGTATGATGGGCTTCCTCGCGGTTGAAGGCGACGGTAACACTATCGTCAGTATCACTTACTACGACCATAGCGAAACGCCGGGTCTCGGTGCTGAGGTAAATAATCCGCGCTGGCAAGCTCAATGGGAAGGTAAGAAGATTTACGACGAAGAGGGCGACCTCTCACCGGAAATCCACCTGACCAAAGGTGGCGCAAGCAACGAGTACGAAGTTGATGCGCTTTCTGGTGCAACGCTAACCAGTAACGGCGTGACCAACATGCTGCAGTTCTGGTTCAGCGAAGAGGCTTTCGCTCCGTATTTGGCTAACTTCCGTAGTGGTACTGAACCAGAAGATGCCGAAGACACCGATACCGACTTCGACGACGTTGAGGGGGCTTGATCATGGCGGATGTAAATGCAAAAAGTGTTTTAACGGCGCCGATTTTTAAGAACAACCCCATTGCACTACAAATTTTGGGGATCTGTTCTGCTCTAGCGGTTACGACCAGCATGAGCGTATCGCTGGTAATGGCGCTAGCGGTTACTTTTGTAACGGCCTTTTCGAACTTGTTCGTATCGTTGATCCGGAACCATATTCCGTCTTCGATCCGTATCATTGTTCAAATGACCATTATTGCGTCGCTGGTTATCGTGGTTGACCAGATCCTCAAAGCTTACGCTTACGAAATGTCTAAGCAGCTGTCGGTCTTTGTGGGCCTGATCATCACCAACTGTATCGTAATGGGCCGTGCGGAAGGTTTTGCGATGTCCAATACGCCGAGCATGTCGTTCCTTGACGGTATCGGTAACGGCTTGGGCTACGGCTTAATCTTAATGATCGTTGGCTTCTTCCGTGAGTTGCTGGGTGCTGGCAGTATCTTTGGCTTTACCGTCCTACCAACAGTGCAAAATGGTGGTTGGTATGTGCCCAATGGTCTGCTGCTCCTGCCTCCCTCTGCCTTCTTTATTATCGGTTTACTGATCTGGGTTTTACGTTCAGTCAATCCTGAGCAGGTAGAAGAGAACGAGTTCAAAATGAAGCACAACACCAAGCCGAAGGAGGCCGTGTAACATGGAACACTATCTAAGCCTTTTCGTTGCTTCGGTTTTTGTTGAAAACTTGGCGCTGGCCTTCTTCTTAGGGATGTGTACATTCCTGGCGGTATCTAAGAAGGTTTCCGCTGCATTTGGCCTCGGGATTGCCGTTATTGTCGTACTGACAATCTCGGTTCCGGTCAACAATCTAGTGTTCAACCTGCTGCTGGCTGAAGGCGCTTTGTCTTGGACTGGCATAAGCGGTGCTGAAAACATCGATCTTTCATTCCTGGGTCTTCTGAGCTACATCGGCGTTATTGCCGCACTGGTTCAGATTCTGGAAATGTTCCTCGATAAATATGTTCCTGCGCTATACAACGCGCTGGGCGTATTCCTGCCGCTGATTACCGTTAACTGCGCCATCCTAGGTGGCGTACTGTTCATGGTTGAGCGTAACTACAACTTCGGTGAATCCGTAATCTACGGTTTCGGTTCTGGTGTTGGCTGGGCGCTTGCGATTACAGCGTTGGCTGGTATCCGTGAAAAGCTGAAGTATAGCGACGTGCCTGGCGGTCTTCAGGGTCTTGGCATCACGTTTATTACCGTTGGCTTAATGTCGTTGGGCTTTATGTCCTTCTCAGGCATTCAGCTTTAATCGGAGCCGGTTTTCTCGGCAGCTCAGGCTGCCGAGGTACAGAAAACCTTCAGCAATAGGAAACCGACATGGTTGATACATCTGTCATCTTGCTCGGTGTTGTCATGTTCACGATCATCGTTATTAGCTTAACGGCGATCATTCTGGCAGCGCGCAGCAAGCTAGTGAGTAGCGGGGACGTGACGATTGAAGTCAACGGCGACCCCGAGCACACCCTGCAGACTCAGGCTGGTGGTAAGCTTCTTAACACCTTAGCTGCAAACGGAATCTTTCTTTCCTCTGCCTGTGGTGGCGGCGGTTCTTGCGCTCAGTGTAAGTGCCGAGTAGAAGAGGGAGGCGGCTCTATTTTGCCGACGGAAGAGTCTCACTTCACTATGCGTGAGAAGAAAGAAGGCTGGCGTCTGTCTTGTCAGGTTCCTGTGAAGCAGGACATGAAAGTAGAAGTGCCTGAAGAAGTCTTCGGCGTTAAGAAGTGGGAGTGTGAAGTTACCGCGAACCCCAACGTCGCGACCTTTATTAAAGAGTTGAACCTGAAGCTGCCCGAAGGTGAGGAAGTTGCCTTCCGCGCCGGTGGTTATGTACAGCTGGTAGCGCCGCCTTACGATATTAAGTTCGCCGATTTTGACATCGAAGAAGAGTATCGTGGCGATTGGGAAAAATTTGATATGTTCAAAGTTTCCCATAAGAATAACGAGGAAGTTATCCGCGCTTACTCTATGGCTAACTACCCGGATGAAAAAGGCCTCCTCAAGTTCAATATTCGTATCGCGACGCCGCCTCCGGGTACAAGCCACCCGCCGGGCCTTATGTCGACCTACGTCTTCAATTTGAAGCCGGGCGACAAAGTGACCGTTATGGGGCCGTTTGGCGAGTTCTTTGCCAAAGACACTGATGCGGAAATGATCTTTGTTGGTGGTGGTGCGGGTATGGCGCCAATGCGTAGCCACATTTTCGATCAGCTCAAACGCTTGAAGTCAGATCGTAAAATTACTTTCTGGTACGGTGCGCGCTCTTGGCGTGAGACCTTCTACAATGAAGAGTATGATCAGCTAGCCGAAGAGTTCCCGAACTTTGAGTGGCACTTGGCGCTTTCCGATCCGCAGCCAGAAGATAATTGGGAAGGGCCGACAGGCTTCATCCACAACGTATTGTACGAAAACTATCTGAAGGACCACCCAGCTCCGGAAGATTGTGAGTACTACATGTGTGGGCCGCCCATGATGAACGCGTCTGTTATCAAGCTATTGCTCGATATGGGCGTGGAGCCGGAAAACATCCTGCTGGATGACTTCGGCGGTTAACAACGTGATTGTGTAAGTTGCCTTCGGGCATGAGCGGGGCTGGCCTTTTGGTCAGCCCCGTTTGTATGTGAATGGTTGAAAAACGATGAGTTGCCTGATCATTTTGAAGTGGCTGAGGTACAATAGGCATTAAAATTCTACGGCACTTAACGACATGACCGTTGTCAGCAGGTGAGCAGTTAATGCAATGCTGGGAGGTGAACATGACAATCTGGCTACTGGTATTTGGTTTTATGGCACTGGTAATGACGGCAATGGCCGTTGGCGTCTTAATGGGCCGCAAACCTATTGCGGGTTCCTGTGGTGGATTAAATCAGTTAGGCCTAAAAGAAGGCTGTGACATCTGCGGCGGTAAAGATGAGGTTTGCGAAGAAGAAAACCGCAAGCGTGGAAGTGTACGTCGGCGTAGCGATGAAAGCCGTGGAGCTGACCTAGGTTATGACGCAACGCGTCGTTAATCTAGCCATTGGCTGCTCAGACGTTCGCTTACCGCGAGCGTTTATGTAAATGCCATCGTTGAGAGCGCTTTTAAGTCAGGAATAAGGAGATCCAAGTCGTATGGCCGTTCACAATTACGATGTTGTGGTGATAGGTACTGGTCCCGCTGGGGAAAGCGCTGCTATTAACGCCGCAAAGCATGGTAAGCGAGTGGCGATTATTGAAAAGCAGGCCCAGGTGGGGGGCAACTGCACCCACTGGGGCACGATCCCTTCGAAAGCGCTGCGCCATCAGGTCAAACAGATCATGGCGTTCAATACCAACCGCATGTTCCGCGATATCGGTGAACCCCGCTGGTTTTCTTTTCCTAAAGTGATGGAGCGCTCGCGTGGCACCATCGATAAACAGGTCGAAATGCGCACGACGTTTTACGCGCGTAACCGCATTGATCTGTTTCATGGTGTGGCGCGTTTTAAAGATGAGCATACCGTGGTGGTGCGAGATCGACAGGAAGGCGTGGAAGAGCTGGTAGCCAAGAAAATTGTTATTTCTACCGGCTCTCGGCCTTATCGTCCGGCGGATATTAACTTTCGACATCCACGTATTTACTGCTCTGATACGATCCTCAGCCTTTCCCATACCCCGCGGACACTGGTGATCTTTGGGGCAGGTGTTATCGGTTGCGAGTACGCCTCTATCTTTTCGGGCCTTGGCGTTAAGGTTGATTTAATCAACAATCGCGATAGCCTGCTGTCATTTTTGGATGATGAAATCAGTGATGCGCTTTCCTACCATCTGCGTAAACACGGTGTGCTGATTCGCCATAACGAAGACTATAAAAGTGTCGAAGGTGATGAAGCTGGCGTAACCGTAAATCTGAAGTCGGGCAAGAAAATCCGCGCCGATGCGTTTCTTTGGGCGAATGGTCGTACCGGTAATACCGATAGCCTTGGACTTGAGAACATTGGCTTAGAGGCAAACGGCCGAGGCCAGCTTAGCGTTGATGAGCACTACCGCACCGCGATTTCGCATATTTACGCTGCAGGCGATGTGATTGGTTGGCCGAGTCTCGCCAGTGCTGCCTACGACCAGGGATTAAACTCCTGTAACGAGCTACTGGAAAAAGAGTATCGCTTTGTTAGTGATGTCCCCACCGGGATCTACACTATTCCTGAAATCAGCTCTTTCGGCCCCAACGAGCGTGAGCTGACCGAAGCCAAAGTGCCCTACGAAGTGGGTAAGGCCTTCTTTAAAGATACTGCTCGTGCGCAAATCACCGGCGATACGGTGGGAATGCTGAAGATTTTGTTCCACCAAGACACGCTGGAGATTCTGGGTATCCATTGCTTTGGTGACCAGGCGTCGGAAATTTTGCACATCGGCCAGGCCATTATGCAGCAGGAAGGGGATGCGAATACGGTGAAGTACTTCATCAATACGACCTTCAATTACCCCACCATGGCCGAAGCGTACCGGGTGGCGGCGCAAAATGGCTTAAACCGAGTGTTTTAAAATGTTTTAAGTAGGGGGGGGCTATGCCCCCATACTCACGCCTCACAAACCATCCAGCAGTTGCTGCGCGCGTGGCTGCCAGTCACCGTCTAAGGTGGCAGCCTGAGTGAGTGCTTCCCGCGCACCCTCCCTATTTTCCTGCTGAAGCCTGAGTATGGCGACATTGAGCCATGCAGCGCCCATGGCAGGGTCAAGCTGTGTGGCTGATTCGAAGGCTTCTAGCGCTGCTTGAGGTTGTTGATCGGCGTATAGCGCATTGCCAAGTGCAAATTGACCTAGCGGATTGGCAGGGAAGCGTTTTACAAAGGCTTGCCAGCTGGAAAGTGTTGCTACAGGCCCATGCTGCTCCTCGTAAGCGCTAATGGCTTCCAGTGCATTGCGGGCGGTAACGCCTTCGGGCAGGCTGCCTGGTTCGCTAACCACAAATCCCCAGCGCTCACTGCGTGCCCAGGTAGCATCAAAGCGGCTAAACGACATCGTATGTCGTTCGATTTCGCCACTACGTAAAATCAGCGTTTCATTAGGTAAATCAAAACCAATGGCTACCGCGTAGTGCCACATCGGGAAAGCTGGCAAGGCGAGGTTTTGCATCACCACTACAGGGTCACCTGCTTCCAAATGGCCAAGCAATGCATCCATGGTGCCACGAACGGGAATTGCCAACTGTTTATAGCGGCGCACAGTGGCTAGCATTTCAGGTTGGACGCTACCTTCTCGCCCAGGCAGAAATACCTGTGGGATTAACTGCTCAAGCCCTGCATCTACCCCCTGGTGATTGAGCGCCATTGCCAGTGTTGCTGGGCCACACTGATACGCCGTCTGGGCGTAAAACGGTACTTCGGTCAGCTCAGTTTGCGGTGCTAGGCTAGCTTTAGTGCTTTCTAACAGCACCGGGCTTCTGGCGCAGCCGCTAAGCAGAGTGGGCAGCAGCAGGGCAAGCAGTAAAACGCCCGCAAAGCGGGCGTTTAAAAGGTGTTTCATCATGGCAGTCAAATCAGCGAGTGAACGGATAAACATCGGTCAGGCCGAGAATGTCTGTCACCAGTAGGATAACGAATACCGCAAACAGGGCGCCAATCACGCCGGCGCCGGCGGGCAGCTGTTCGAGTTGTTCGGCCATTTGCTGCGCTTCTGCATCGCTTAGTGCGGCAACGCGGGCTTCAACGTCATCTAGATCGACACCCTGCTTGAGCAGCTCTTCTTGCACATCTGCACGGGCGAGAATTTCATTGATACGCTCGCGGTCAGCACCTGCGCGGTCGCCTGCTAAAACAGATTGGGTAGAGACTAAGTTTGTAGAGGCTAAGTCTGTAGAGGTAGCGTCCATACTCTGCGGGGCTGTGGGCGCAGCGGCAACAGGTAGGCTGGTAATGACTAACGCAGCGATCAGCAAGCTTGAGAGATAAGCACGCACTTTTTTCATTGTCTTCATCCTTAGACGTATCGGGGAGCAAGGTAATTTGTAACCTGAATCAATAGTATAGAAATAAACCGTACTGGATTTAAGGCGAAAACGAAAAGTGCTAATTATTTGCACTAATGCGGTAGGTCCAAGGGGATTCAGCTAACAGCCCTTTACCGCCCGCCATGGTCATGGCTAGGTCATGAAGCCCTGGCCATAAGGGCACCGCAGAAGCCCCTTTCACAGCAAGATCTAACCGTTGGGCCATCAGCAGGAGTTTGTGTAAACGTTTCATTGATAGGCGACTGATCGCTTTTTGGTAAGCGGGGCGGCGTTTATCAAAAATCATTGGTTTCTGAGTTTTACACGCGTGCTCAAAGCTTTGTCCCTGATCCAAATGCTGGTGCAGCGAAAGCAGGGTGCGTAGCTCGCGACTGAGTGCCCAAAGCACGATGGGAGCTTCAACCCCTTCACTGCGCAGCCCGTTAACGATACGCGAGGTCCGGCTTGGCTCTCCTTTTAAACAGGCATCCGCAAGGTTAAACACATCAAAGCGGGTGCTGTCTTCCACGCCTTGGGCAATGCTTTCAACATTAAGGCGAGTGTTAGGTGGATGAATCAGTGCGAGTTTTTGCAGCTCTTGATCAGCGGCCAACAGATTACCTTCGGTGCGCTCACCCAATAAACGAGCCGCTTCTAGGTCAATTTGCAAACCATGCAGCGATGCGCGATCCCGCAGCCAGTAGCCTAATCGCGAAGCATCAACGGGCCATACAGGTACAAATAAACCGTGTTTATCGAGTGCTTTAAACCAAGCGCTTTTTTGTTGCTTGGCGTCTAGCTTGCCCATGCTAATCAGCAGCAAGTCGTCACTGCCATCCATCAATTCCGCATACTGTGCCAGTGCTTTACTGCCATCTTGGCCAAGTTTGTGTGTCCCCAACCGCAGTTCCAGAAGCTTATTAGAGGCGAATAAAGAGAGGTTGCTGGCGGTTTCCAGCAGTCGGCCCCAGGCAAAGTTAGGCTCTACATCAAGCACTTCCCGCTCTTCAACACCCGCTTGCCGCGCGGCTGAGCGCACGGCATCGCAGGCATCACGATGTTGCAGTGGCTCATCACCGGCAACAATCACCACCTTAGGCAATTTTTTTGCTAAGGCCGCGGGAAGCTGATCCGAAAATACCTTCACTGAATGGCCTCAAGGTTCGCCAGTCTTTCGACAATGCGCTCAGCCAGTTGTCGCGTTAGCGTTTGTTCCGCTTCTTGAAAGAGGGTTTCGCGATTGAGCAGATCATCATCGCTGACCCGAATGCGTGTATCGGTCGTTATCGTTGCATTATTAAGCACATAAGCATTGTCCTCTCGCTGCTGCACGGAGAGAGACGTGCTTAGCGTTAGCTCATGTTCTTGGCTGGCACGTCCTTCGCTGCCAATACGGCGTTGGCGAAGCGTTGGTGAGCCCAGCGTGACCCGCCAGGGGGCGCCATCAGAAACCTCGCTGCTTTGCTGCAGTAACCGGATGCGTAGCTGTTGGGCCAAGGCACTTTTGTCGTCGCCCTCTAGTGACAGGGCCGGCAGGCGCGGCATTGAATCTAAACCGCGCAAGCGAAACCCGCAGCCGCTGAGCAACACCGCCGCTGAGGCGGCGATGCTGGTAGCGAGGAAACGACGGCGTGTAACGTGTTGGGATGGTTTCATCCACTCACCACAATGTTAACCAGCTTGCCGGGTACAACGATGACTTTACGAACCGTTTTACCTTCCAGATGGCGCTGGACGTTTTCGTTCTCCATCGCCAGTTGCTCGATGGCGGCTTTATCTGCGCTGGCCGGGGCTTCTAGGCGCGCGCGCAGTTTTCCGTTCACTTGCACGACGAGTTCGATACTGTCGCGGGTGAGCGCGGCTTCATCCACCTTCGGCCACTGAGCTTCAATGGCGGGCTGGTCATAGCCTAATTGTTGCCACAGCGTGTGGCACAGGTGCGGTGTAATGGGTGCTAGCAGCAGCACACATGCCTCAAGCGCTTCGCGACTGACCGCTAAGCCGAGCTCGGACGTGTCGTCGAACTTGGCCACTGCGTTAGAGAGTTCCATGACTGCGGCAATGGCGGTATTGAAGGTGGTGCGGCGGCCAATGTCATCACTAGCTTTCTTGATTGTCTCGTGGGTCTTACGACGCAGCGCTTTTTGGTCGTCGTTTAACGCATCAACCGTCAATTCGCCCGGTGTACCAGCAGCAAGGTGCTCGGTCACCTGACGCCAAATCCGTTTCAAGAAGCGGTGCGCACCTTCAACGCCTGAATCCGACCACTCCAGCGACTGCTCGGGCGGTGCGGCAAACATCATAAACAGACGGACAGTATCGGCACCAAACTTGTCGATCATCGACTGAGGATCAACACCGTTGTTTTTCGATTTAGACATCTTCTCGATGCCGCCCATCTCTACCGGCAGGCCGTCGCTGATCAGAACAGCGCTTAACGGACGACCTTTCTCATCGCGTTTTACTTCTACATCAGCGGGATTGAACCACTCCTTACCACCGTTATCTTTAAAGCGGTAGAAGGTTTCCGCGATGACCATGCCCTGAGTGAGCAGTTGCTGGAACGGCTCATCGGAATCCAGCATGCCGAAATCGCGCAGCAGCTTATGGAAGAAACGGGCGTAGAGCAGATGCAGAATCGCGTGTTCGATACCGCCGATATACAGGTCAACGGGCAGCCAGTAATTGGCGCGCTCGTCTAGCATGGCTTCGTGGTTATCCGCGCAGCAGAAGCGGGCAAAGTACCAGGACGATTCCATAAAGGTATCGAAGGTGTCGGTTTCGCGCACCCAACCATCGCCCAGTTCAGAAAACTCGGGCATTCTCTTCAGCGGCGAACCGGAAGCATCCACGGTGACTTCCATGGGTAGCGCTACCGGTAGTTCATCATCGGAGAGCGGCACGGTTTGGCCTTCCGGGCCGTATTTCACAGGAATTGGCGCACCCCAATAACGCTGGCGAGCAATACCCCAGTCACGCAGACGGTAATTGGTTTTTACTTCACCACGGCCAAGCTCAGTAAGCTTTGCGGCAATCGCATCAAACGCCGCCTGGAATTCCAGGCCATCAAATTCGCCTGAGTTAATTAGCGTGCCGTGCTCAACATAAGCACCTTCGGAAATATCCGGCTGGTTGCCGTTGGCATCGGCCACCACAGGCTTCAGCTCTACACCGTACTTGGTCGCAAATTCCCAGTCGCGCTGGTCGTGGGCGGGTACCGCCATCACCGCACCGGTACCAAACTCCATTAATACAAAGTTGGCCACAAACACCGGCACTTCATCACCGGTGAGCGGGTGAATCGCTTTGTGCCCAGTGAGCATGCCCAGTTTTTCTTTGGTAGCCATTTCGGCTTCCGACGTGCCACCTTTGGCGCACTCGTCACAAAACGCTGCCAGTTCGCTGTTTTGCGCGGCAGCCTGCTTAGCCAGCGGGTGACCAGCGGCGACGGCCACGTAGGTGACACCCAACAGCGTATCCGGGCGGGTGGTATACACCGCCAGCGGCTCGCAGGCGCTGCCGTCTTCCGCCTGAATATCAAAGGTCATCTCAACGCCGCGGGATTTACCAATCCAGTTGCGCTGCATGGTTTTGACCTGTTCGGGCCACTCGACATTATCAAGATCTGCCAGCAGTTCATCGGCGTAGTCGGTAATTTTCAAGAACCACAGCGGGATCTCTTTACGCTCTACCGGTGCCCCAGAACGCCAGCCGCAGCCGTCAATTACCTGCTCGTTAGCCAGTACCGTTTGGTCAACTGGGTCCCAGTTCACCGTGGACATTTTCTTATAGACCAAGCCTTTTTCGACCAGCTTGGTAAAGAACCACTGCTCCCAGCGGTAATAACTGGTATCGCAGGTAGCGAATTCGCGGCTCCAGTCGTAGGCAAAGCCAAGTGCCTTCAACTGGTTACGCATGTAATCAATGTTTTGATAGGTCCACTTCGCGGGCGGCACCTGGTTTTGAATCGCGGCATTTTCCGCAGGCATACCGAACGCATCCCAGCCCATGGGCTGCATGACATTTTTACCCTGCATGCGCTGGAAACGGGACACAACGTCGCCGATAGTATAGTTACGCACGTGACCCATATGCAGCTTGCCGCTGGGGTAGGGGAACATGGATAGGCAGTAGAACTTTTCGCGGTTAGCGTCTTCTACTGCTTTGAAGCACTGGTGTTTATCCCAGTACTGCTGAGCGTCACGTTCAATCTCACGGGGGCTGTAATGTGCGTCCATCGGTGTTTTCAATGCCTTGGGGTAATTCGCCCAAAAAGGGCGCAAAGTGAATAATGGATGACGGCTGTCAGATAAGTAACGTCGATTGTATCCTATGCAGGTGTATCCTTGAACGGTTAGCCGATGATAGGCCGCACCTTGGGTCGACAAAAGGAGAGGTACCATGGAACAACATAACGATCACCGTTTGCGCGAAGGCTACGAGCGCCTGCTAGAACGTATGCAGGACGGGGCTAACGATCTTACCTGGGATAATCTACAAAAGGATTTGGACGACGCCGTTGCCTTTGAAGCGGAGCTGGAAGAGTACACCAAAGATGAGTTAGCCCTGCTGCGTGCCTGGGTAGAACGTGACCTGAAAGATATGCGCTACTACATGGCGGATACCGGTAAACAGGTTGCTAGCTGGTTGGGCATCGATATCGACAACCTTTCACGGCGGGTAGCGGAATCGCTGCTTTCAATCGCCGACCGCAGCGTGGTGGAGCGCGAACGCTTCGAAGATGACTTGGAAGCTGCTCGTGCCGACTACTGCGAGGGTGAAGTTGCCGCACCGGGCCTGATGGCGTGCGTACACTGCGATGCCCAGGTGATGCTAGAAAGCGTCTCGCGCCTGGAACCATGCCACCAGTGTGGCCACCGCTATTTCTACCGCTTTCCCAGTAAAATCGTCGAAACCTAAGCGGCTAGCGCACTCATCACTTAATTGACCCAGATGCTCAGGCCTGCGATCGCGCCCAGCGAGAGCAGGCTCATCATGGCGGCATACAGTAAATTGTTTTTCATCATGCGGTAGCCGCTAATTCCGTAGCGCCCCTGCAGCGAAAGGTTAATGCCAGATAACGGCCCAACGCTGGTGCCTACCGCCCAGGCGCTCAGGGCAACAAAGGCAAACAGCGTTTGCTCACCACTTGCTAAATTCAAAATAGATGCCAGCACGGAAACGCCAATGATCGGGTGTAATCCCACCAGCGCACTCAGCGTAATCGCCGCAAAGCTCACCATGGCTTGCCACATGCCAAAGGTAGCAAATAGCGTCCATTCGTCACCTGCTGCGGCCGCTACCAGGGTAGAAAGCCCCAGCGTTAACAAGCCCGCCGCTAAAAACAGCGAAATTTCCCCGCGCATGGCGGGTAGCCTTGTGGTGGTGTGTTGGCGAATGCGCCGCAGGGTAAAGCGGGTGCCTTCCCGTAGGTTGCTCAGCACCGCTACCACTGGCAGTAAAAAGGTAATAATACTGACAATGGTGAGCGACGGCGTCAGCCAAAAATGAAACAGCATCACCAGTGCTGCCATGCTCGCCGGCATTAACAGGCTGCGTGGTGAAAGTGAAAAGCCGTCGATCTCGGTTAAATCAAACCGACGCCTCAACTCTAGGGTGGTTAATAGCCCCGATAGCATCGCCAACGGAAACCCAATCAGCGCAATCTGGCCGTACTGAACGTCGGGCGCTAAGGCAATCACCACCGCCATAGAGGCAAAGAAGGGCGACCACAATGCCGCACTTGAAAGCCCACGATTTAAGGCCAACAGCTGGGGCATGGTTAACGGAGAGCGCCTAGCTAAGCGGTCGCCCACCATAAAAATCGTCGAAAGATTCAGAATAGTGCCGAGAAAGTGCACCCCTAGCCACGTGCGCAGCACGCCATCTGCACCGGTCACTCGTTTACCCGGCGGGCGCTTATTACCCTGGGTGCCAATCAACGAAATAAAGCTAACGCCCACCAGCATCGTGGCCACAAACACATTGCCCTGAAGCATGGCAGGCCAATTGACATTGGCACCATAAATCACCTGCGCCACCACTAGCATCAGCACTCCAAGGGTAATCAATACCCCCGCCTGAATGCGCGAACGACGCGGAATATCCCGCCACAGCAGCGCCACCGCTATCCACAGCACATAGCTCACCGCCTGCGCCGTCGGTATCACACCGATAAAACCAATAATTTGAGCGAACAGCCCAAGCAGAATCAAAACACCCGCCACCCGCTGCCGCATCGTTGTCTCTTGCATCTCAATCCCTTGCTGGTTGAGTTAGCAGGCTAATAGGCTTTTCAACAATTGGCTAGCAGAAGGCGCGGGAAACTTCGCATAAACGTAACAATAAGTGCATTCATGTAGTGCGGTGCGTGCTGCTGCCCATAGGCCTCGAATTATTGTGGGAGGGCGCTTCAGCGCGCGATGATAATGCCGCCAACACTAGCCGTGCCGTTATAACCAATCAAAGCAACTTGTAGCGCGCGGTAACGAATATCGCGAGGAACGAGTGAATGAGGCTCCCGCGAAAGGACTTTGCCATACCGAAGAAAACTGAGTAATGTCAAAAATAGATAGTTTGCTTAACGTAATATCAGACAAGAAAAACACAGACGGTCGCCAGCGGAGCGTGTTAACGCAGCCCAGTTGTACCGGGGCGGTAGCGTGCCTTTTTTAACTAGCCGAAAGCGCTGCGGTAGCTCTAAGCTGTACCTGAGTGAAGCCATCAAGTGCATATCCTGGGACTAATGAGCTAGAACACGCTGTTATGCCCAACGTATGTTAGGTCAGAGCATGTCAATAGAATCTATCGTGGAAACAACTTGGCCTGAGATATTGAAACTGCAAGCAGAAGTTTACCATTTGGTTGAACCAGAGAGCCTAGAGGTGTTGCAGGATAAGTGGCTGAGGTCGCCAAGTAGCTGTTTTATTTATAGAGATAATGAGCGGCTAGCAGGATATGCATTAGCGCATTCTTGGAACAGTAAGATGCCACCGAAATTGTTCAACAAGCTACCGAAAGGGACAGAAGGATCAATTTTGTTCCTCCACGATTTAGCTGTGTCGAGTAATTCGTTTGGCAAAGGTATTGGTTCAAAAATGATGGCGCATTTAATGAACGTTGCCATCGTTTCAGGCTACAGAGAAATTCGGCTAGTGTCTGTTCAGAACTCAATGCAGTTTTGGCAAAAACAAGGTTTTACACCATTAGAACAAGAAGTGTGTAAAAGTTATGGTGATGGTGCGCAGCTAATGAAGCGAGTACTTTGGGCATAATCAACGGCTTAAGAGGAGTTATTAACGCACGGCGCTTCCAGTCACGTTGCACCGAAGTGGATACGGTTGTTGTATTTGTTAGCAGTGCGTTGCTAGCCCCTTAGGCGGGTGTTTAGACTGCAAAAAAACACCTTTGAGCATGCAATACACTACCTAGTCGAGTACAAGCTGGATCTGTTGGTTTTCTATCCCACGCACGCGCATTTTATAGCAGGCTTTAGGGCGGGAGATGGTGGTGTTTTTTTATCAATAGATTGGAATGCTTTTAGAGAGACAGGGCTTTCAGGATAATGCGCATGCGCACTAATAAACTGTTATATGAAAAAGATACATTGATGTAAGGGGGTTATTTTGACTAACGAAAAGATCATGTTGGAAAAATGTGATGTTAAAAGCCTTGACGAATTAGTTGAAGTTGGAAGGTCGACATATCTTGAAGCGTTTAAATCGTATTGTTCCGATGAAGTGATGAAGACTTATCTGGATCAAGCATTTGAACGAAATAAAATACGTCAAGAAATTATGAATGAAGATAGTGAGTTTTATTTTATTCGAGTAGATGATGAGCTTGCTGGTTACCTTAAGCTAAATGTCAATAGCGCTCAATCTGATTTAAAAAATGAAAATGGACTAGAAATCGAAAGGATCTATGTAAAGGCCCAATATAAATCTAGAGGCTTGGGTAAGATTATGCTCAGTCATGGGGTTAAAAGAGCAAAGGAATTAATTAAAAGCTTTGCTTGGTTAGGTGTTTGGGAGAAAAACTTAGCAGCAATAGATTTTTATAAGAAGAATGGTTTTTACGAATTTGGTTCACATCGCTTTATAATGGGTAATGAAGTGCAAAATGACTTCATCATGAAGAAAGAAATAAATTAACCAGAACCATTGATGAAGTTAGAAACTACATATAGCGCCTATGAGCCTTCTGCCTGTCAATAGGCCACAGTATTTTTATTGGCCGCGTAAGCGGTCAATATCAAGACCCTGAGCAGTGATACTGCTTTATCTGTCATCGTTGGCTGTTGATGGCTTACAGAAAAAATACCGCAAGGGTATTTCCTTCGGTCGCCTATTGAGGCTTCTCCTGTTAGGTTTGGTCGCCTTTTTAGCTTAGCCAAACGGGCTGGGTTGGGGGATCAGGCTCAAGGAATATCAAGTCGTTGGAAATAGATGTTTGCTCCGTAGGCTGTGTCTGCTCTACAAACGCCAATCAACTCAGGCGTTATGGGCAAGGGAGATAAAATGGAATTTATTTACTTAGAAAGCACGGATGAGTTATACAAAGAAGCATTGGATTTACGGTATGACTTATTTTTCCGAGCTCCTGGTCTTCCGCGAGAAATATTGTTTGATGCACTCGAAAGTAGTAGTTTTCATATCGCTGCAATTGAGAATGGTTCGTTGTGCGCATATGGTCGGCTAAGCGAAGCAATCCCACGAATCTTTAAGATATCTCAGATGGTAGTCCGCCCAGACATGCAAGGGCAGGGTTTAGGCACAAGTGTCCTAACGAAACTGACACATGAAGCGCTTGAAAAGGGAGCTGAAGAAATTTATTTAAATGCTAGGCTACATGCCGTATCAATGTATGAAAAGCTGGGCTTTAAGGTTTCAGGTCAATCCTACGTTGCTAAGAGTACGGGAATTTCTCACATTAAGATGGTCAGGCGCGTCAAAGTTGCCCATAACAAAAGCGTTTAAGACGGATTTTCAACGCTTGGTATTTTGGGTTTGAACTGCTTCAAATGTTTACGGCACGATGGTTTTGGTAGGATCGGGAAAAACAGATGAGGAGTGGTCAGCATGCCGCGCTTCAAGGCTTATAACCACGATCAGAATGCCATGGGGGATCAACTACCAAGACCAGCTCCCGTCAAGCATCTTTGAACACGCTATATCTGATCGAGCACAAGCTCGACTTGTCCGTTTTCCATCTCCCAGTACCGTAACGACGCGACCGGACGGCTGGCCTACGATCCGGCCATTCTTATGTATTTCGAACGTTGGCCCGCAAAACCAGAAATTAGGTGATTAAATATGAAGCCAAAACTTTCCGGAGGCCTAGTGCATGAATTGCCCGTTGATTTGGCCGTAGCATTAACTGAAAAAGGCCTCATTAATACTTGGGAAGCCTTATCGGCAATTGGCCGTAATGAGTTTATTTGTTGGGTTGAAGACGCCAAACAAGAGAAAACTAGAGTAAAACGGATAGCTCGAGCTACTGAAGAGCTTCTAAAAGGAAAAAAAAGACCTTGTTGCTGGGTAGGGTGTATACATCGCACTGACAAGAAACCTAGTAAATGGCAACAGGATGTTTTGATAGATAAAAAGAAAAAACCAGTAGCAAAATGAAACTAATGCATAACAAATTGCTCCATTTGATTCAGCGGTCTACGCTCCTTTTTATGCATTCACAATGTTCACTGTTGCACAAAAAATCGCTACAACCGTTGCGTAAATGAGCAAGGCGTTATCGAGAAGGTGGAGGTATACACCAATGCAATCAGACGTAGTTAATTTGTCCGAAAAATTCAGTAAGTTTGCTGAACACTGGTCGCCACGCGTTGTCGCGGAGATGAACGACTATCAGATCAAGCTGGCAAAGTTTCAGGGGGATTTTGTTTGGCATGATCATAAAGATACGGACGAGGTTTTTTTGGTAGTCAAAGGAGCAATGGGCATTGAACTCCGAGATGGTACTGTTCATCTATCAGAAGGAGAGATATATGTTGTTCCCAAGGGTGTGGAGCATCGGCCCTTCGCTGAAGATGAATGCCATGTCCTCCTTATTGAGCCTCAAGGCGTGGTCAATACAGGGGACTCCGGCGGCGAGCTTCGGGCGGAAAATGATGTGTGGATATAGCGATAGGCTATCTTTCGCTAACAATGCTAAGCACGGAGATGTATTTTTCGTTCCGGCTTCATCTCTCTTAAGGTGGACCCTCAAACGTCTGAATTCCAATATTATGACGATTCAGGCAGATAACTCGCTGAGTAAATAAATTAGGATGATAGGCGGTGGAGGCGGCTCGAAATGGGGTTTTCTACCGTCTCGTTAAACGATAAAATATACTGTATAGGCGTGAAATGGATTATTTGAGCATAAATAAAGAGGCGTGGGACAAAAGAACCAAAGTACACGTTGAATCGTCGTTCTACGATATTGAGTCATTCAAAAATGGTAAATGCTCGTTAAACCCAGTAGAGCTGAAACAGGTTGGAAATGTAGAGGGGAAATCTTTATTACATCTACAGTGTCATTTTGGTCAAGATACCCTGTCTTGGGCTCGTTTAGGTGCAGAGGTCACGGGTGTTGATTTGTCTGCTGATGCAATCGAACAGGCAAACTTACTGAAGCAGTCTTTAGGCTTAAAAGCAAATTTTATCGAAAGTGACGTTGTTCAATTTGGTCGTGAAAACACACAGAAATTTGATATCGTATTTACTTCATACGGAGTTTTGTGCTGGCTATCCAATTTGGCGGATTGGGCACAAACAGTCGCTAAATCATTAAAAACTGGTGGCGAATTTCATCTGATTGAGTTTCATGCTTTTTGCGACTTGTTGTCAGGTTACTCGTACTTCTCTCGCGGTGCCCCTGATGTTGAAGAGGAAGGTACTTATACCGAAAACTGCGATGGCACTAAATCAACTGTGGTGACTTGGTCCCATTCAATGAGTGAGGTTATAAGCGCTTTAATTGGTGCAGGGTTAGCTATAGAGTCTTTCTCTGAGCATCCCTATAGCCCTTATAATTGCTTTGATGGTTTAGAGTTGGTGCCAGACTTAGGGTATCAAATGTTATATAAGGGACAACAGGTTCCATTGTTGTACGCAATTAAAGCACGAAAAATCGCCTAACATGCTGCTCGAAAGCTATTATGTGATTTTCTCGGTTTAGTGTGTACCTTGGGCTAGTTCAGGCGAGGCGAAAAAATCCAGCATACAAGAAGTAGAAGAAGACACTGTTTGACGGGCATCATTGATGCTTACGTGAACACGTAAGCATCAACCAAGTAATGCTAAGTGTTGTCTAACCGTTACTCAGGGAAATGATTAGGGCGCTCAGTTATTGCCCCGCTTCAGCGCCTCTGCGTCGATTTCCAGGAAAGCCTGCTCGGAAGACTCATGTTGCCCAGTCGACTCAAAAGTCTTCAATAGTGACCACTCATAAAGTGGGGCGCCGGGGTGTTGGCTGGATTGTTGGATACCGTAAACCTCAAACGTAAAAGGCCCAGGCCCAAACAAATCCCTATTCTCAGTATGCTTTTTGGCGACCACTAGAAAAACGCCATTATCGGACTCGAAAAGGCGGTTGTCCCGAATCGTTATGGCGCCGGAGAAAATACGATGATCTAGCCAAGTGAATGTATCTCGATTGGCTGCTGGTATAATGCTGAGCTCGCCGTTAGGCAAGCGAATGAAGAAGGTCAGCGAATTATTACTATATGACATGTTTCTGTCATATATCGAGGCAATGACATAATCCTCCATACCGTTTCTGTTGAGATCAATACGGTTTACGCCATCGGTTAACTCAAGCTGAGAAAACGCCATGGCATTAGTGCTAAAAAAGTAAACCAGCAGGAAGAATAGGTGCTTACTCATCGACCGCTCTTATTAACCGGAAACCGATATCGGGCATTCCAAACCCCGGAGAATGTACATCACAACCTGATAGCACGTTAGTGACAGCCTGTTGATAGCTGCCACCACAAAAATAATACATGGGGATTCCCTGAGCGTAATGGTTTCTTTCATCAATCCACTCCGCCGCGTTACCGCTCATATCGTAAAGATCCAAAGTATTGGGAAGCTTAGAGCCTACGGGCAACGTACCCGATACGGCGCCATCTTCAGAGGGGAAGTTGGCGACTGTTTCCGGTTGTGGACTGCCTGAATGAGGGTAGCCATAGGAACCGTCTGCAATACCTTCATAGCCCCCTCTAGCCGCGACTTGCCATGCAACCATATCAGGTAAGCGGTACCCCGATGCTTTAGGCTCCCTTCGTATGCCGGAGCTATCATCGATTTCCGGTATGGCTTTAAGCGGCGCCCCCTCGGTGTCTAGGTAGTAGGGAGTCAGCCCTTGGTATTCGCTTAGGGCATTGGCAAATAAAATGGTATCCCACCAGGTGACATTAACGGCAGGGTGCTGGCCGCTACTCTGGTTGTCTGACCGACAGCCGTCAATTGTGGCGCCATCACAGGCGTCGCCCAATGAATAACCATGCTGGAATGCCCAGGACTGCACTTCCTGATAGAGCCGATACGGTACTTCCGTTTTCATTATCAAGAATGACGGGGTAGAAAGATTGGCATTGCCAGCATAATCTTGGTCGCCGAAAACTGTGCCGACGTAAAAGCTTCCACCCTCTACTTTAGCCTCGCCTGGCAAATGAAAACTATTCTGCGCAAACACAGGTGTACAAAAAAGAAAACACAAAATTCCAGCGACATTTTTCAAAATCTAAAGCCTCAGGTCTACTAGCGCTCAATTATATTTTTGGAAAAATACAAGTTTTTCGATTTTTACGTTACGCTCATTGTAGTTAATAATCTGCTTTAAAAGCCATCGCTAATTCATGACGGAAGCAAACCTCCCGTCGCATTGTGGGCTAGTCTTTGGGGAAGCAGAAAACGGTACCTCTGACCAAGGCCTCGCTACTGAGCGGAACAGCGACCGACCTGACATTATCGGTGGCGTTGACAACGACGCAGCCTATGCAGGCGTTCGCACCGTTACCTTCAAAGTAAAATCGGTCAAGGAAAGTAAGTAGCAAGGTGTTACTTATCTTGGTTGAAGCAGTTAAAGATGCAGGAGTAAAGCAGTGGAAACATATAAGCCTATACAGGTTCTTAAACCTGTTGCCAAAGATATTTGGATTGTGGATGGGCCACTCATAAAGTTTAAAGGGGTAAGCTTTCCTACTAGGATGACGATTGTTCGATTATCTTCTGGGGCATTATTTATACATTCTCCGGTCGAGCTTACTCAGCGGTTGAAAGAAGAAGTTGAAAAGCTAGGAGAAGTTAAACATCTTGTGTCTCCCAACAGAATTCACTACTGGTGGATTGGTGAATGGAAAACACTATATCCAAACGCAATATCCTGGGCATCTCCTGGTTCTCGTGACGCCGCGCGAAAAGCTGGTTGGGAATTTGATAAGGATCTTTCAGATGAGCCAGAAATTGAATGGCGAGGGGATATAGAGCAATTGATCGTTAAAGGGAGCAGGATTTTAGAAGAGGTAGTCTTTTACCATAAAGGTTCTAATACGCTTATCCTTGCTGATTTAATCGAGAACTTTGAGGCTCAAATGGAAAAATCACTAATTATTAGGATATTCATGTGGCTTGCCGGTAATTTGGATCCTGACGGCAAGCTTCCAATTGATTTGCGAATGGCATATATAGGGCGCCATAAGCAATTAAAAAAGGCGATTGATAAAATTCTGAAATGGAGTCCTGATAAGGTAATCATTGCCCATGGTCGTTGGTATGAAACGAATGGTGTTGCCGAATTAAAGCGTGCTTTTCGATGGGTAAAATAATCAATAGCCACACATGAAAAGTCAAGGCTGCCGGAGGCTTCGCGTCACAGCTTGAGGCATTAGCAGTCAGCAGTAAAAAGGAACTTTCAATGGATTTAAAGTATCGCTCAGCTAAATCTGAAGATCTGGAGAGTCTTGTAGCTTTGCTTTCAAATGATCTGCTTGGTAGTCAAAGAGAAGACTCAGCCATTACTTTGAATAGCGCATATATTGCTGCGTTCGAAGCGATTACACGAGACCCAAACAACGAATTGCTTGTCGTTGAGCTGGAAAATTCGCTAGTTGGGGTGCTTCAAATTACATTCATCCCTTATCTTACACATCTAGGTAGTTGGAGCTGCCTTATTGAAGGTGTTCGAATTCATAGCGACTATCGTGCTCAAAGCCTCGGTGAGCAAATGTTTGAATATGCTATAAAGTTGGCAAAAGATAAAGGCTGTACAATAGTTCAGTTGACAAGTGACAAGCAGCGCCAAGATGCAATCAGGTTTTATAAAAAACTCGGATTCAAAGCCACACATGAAGGGTTCAAACTTGTGCTGTAGGTCGCCTGCTAATAAAGGTTCTACTTTGGTAAATTTAAAAAACAAAAAGGGCAGGATTTATTTTTCCCTTCGGGCCAGCTAAAGCTGTCTAAATTCTTTCCAGAAGAATTTGTCATATAAAGGGCATGACCGAGAATGAAAGCAATGCCCTGGTCTTCACAGAAATCAGCGACCTAGTACCAGCAGTGCATGCATTCGACGCCGATCACTAGATCATCCAGGTAGGTTTCGATTAGCCGAAGTAGAGGTTCTGGGCTAGCGGGAATCTCTTTATGTAACAGGGTTTCCCTCTGTTGATTAAGGATGTAGGCATACAGGCTACGGGCATGCAGATCAATTCCACAGTAGTGACGATGAGTGCTACTGTAAAAGTTCATTGAGCCTTCTCCTGTCAGGTTTGGTCGCCTTTTCAGCTTAACCAAACGGTCTGAGCTGAGGGCAGTATCAAAGCATTGCAGCGGACAAACTGCTGAATGCGGCGTTAGATGTCACGGAGCCTCAAAAAGCGGACATAGGGAACTTACAATGCAACCAACTGTGGAAGAACGTCTTCGCTCGCTAGGTCTAGAACTACCCTCCGTCACCAAACCAAGGGGCAACTTTCGTCCCTACGTCATCTCGTCGACCACGCTCTATCTGTCTGGTAAGGGTGCTCCTCTGCGCGAAGACGCAGGCACTGTCCCAAAAGTAGGGGCGGAAGTGTCTGTCGAGCAGGGCCGGGTCTATGCTCAAGAGGTCGGACTGTACCTTCTGGCGCTCATCAAAGAGGCGCTTGGAAGCTTTGAGCGGGTGCAGCGTGTCGTCAAGGTTTTTGGCATGGTGAATGCCGACCCAAACTTTACTTCTCACACGGAAGTCATCAACGGCTGTTCTGACCTACTTGTCGCAGTGCTTGGTGAGCGCGGTGAGCATGCCCGTTCCGCCATTGGTGTTGGCTCATTGCCCAAGGGGTTTGCTGTGGAAATTGAGGCCATCGTTGAGTTCTCACCGCACCGTGACGTCTAACCATTCCATGGGGCGGACACCTTCCAGCGTGCTGCGCCCGCTTCCGGTCGTCACTCATATCAAACGTTAGGCGTAACCTAAGGAGCCAAGCTTGAGAATTGATTATCTTGAAGATGTTCCAGAGTTTGTCTCTCTGCTTGCACCTGCAATGGCAGATCACTGGAGAAATATAATCCCAGGAGAAAGCTACGATCGACGGTACGAGAAGCTGGTTTCTCACAAAAATCGAGACCAGTTACCACTCGCATGGGTAGCGCATGAGAATGGCGTTCCGTTGGGTACGAGTGCTTTGAGAGTTTGTGATTTAGAGGGGCGAGAAGACCTAGCACCTTGGCTTGCAGGAATCTTTGTAATGCCGGGTTACAGAGGCCGTGGAGTCGCAGCTAAACTTTGTGAAGTGGCAGAAAGGAAGGCGTGGGAATGGGGAGTTACGAGATTATATTTGCACACTCCAGACCAGCAAGGGCTCTATCGCAAGCTGGGTTGGCGTAGTTTAGAGCTGGCAGATTGGAATGGTGTTCAGACAGAAATTATGATCAAAGATCGTGAAGCCTAACAAGTCGCAGCTATTCACCGTGCCACTCCTCGACCGCGTTCTGTATGGCGGTATCACGGAGGAGTTGCTTTTACGGTTGGGGCTTATGACGGTACTCATTTGGAGGTTATTCGGCCTTCAAACTGAGCAATACGCCAATCACAATGAAGACGGCGGCAAGAGCGGACACCGAGGTAAAGCCTGCGACAGCATAGATTGGGCTCATAACCAGTGGCCCGGCAAAAACCGCTGAATAAGTTACTGCCGTGTTAAGTCCCATCACAGTGCCTCGCGCTTCTGCGGCGTGCTGGTTCAACGAAACGACCAATGCATTCAGCCCCAACTGGTTTAGCGCTCCCCAAATAAAGGCTGCTATAAGCGCGACTAGTCGAATGCCAAGTGCAAAATGCCAGCATGCATAACTTATTGCGATGCTGAACAGTACCAATAAGATATAACGATGTGTGATCTTTGGCGCGACGATCCCAAGCCCAATACCAACCAGACCAAACCCTAGTCCATAAGCCACTACAAATGCTCCGACACCTTCTGCTGAAAGGTGAAAAGCCTGCCGCATACCTTCGCCAAAAAAAGCAAAACTACCGTAAAAGGCGGTCATATAGGTAAACATCACCAAAAGCAGCCGCGTCACGCCCGGCAGCCGTAGTGCCCGCCAAGGAGGTGTACGTAATACAACACCACCGCGAACACCATGCAGACCCGTCACCAGCCCTAGGGCGGTCAGCACCGAAAGCCCGGCTAGCAGCGCATAGACCATTCTCCATCCGATCCTTTCGGCAATGAAGGCTGCCAATGGCACTGTCAATACCAGAGAAAGCGCCCAACCAGTAAGCACAATACCAAGTCTTGACGCTTCACGTCCCTTCGGGGCTGTCGCCACGGCCGTAGCATAGGCACCAGGCAGAAGAACACCGACCGCCATCCCCGCAACCGCCTGCGACAAGCAAAGCCAAATCCAGTTCTGACTTGATCCGCTTGATGCCTGCGCTAACCCCAACAGTAACGCGGCACTGCCCAAGACCCACCCGGCTGGCGCCCTGTCTATCAGCCCTGAAAGAGTCAGGGCCGAAATTGCGGTGGCCGCGCCAAAGGCAGAGATCGACCAAGCGATACGATAGGGTTCCGTTGCCAGCCCCTGGGCTACTTCCGAGAGGATTGGGGTCAGAACAAAGGCATTCGATCCAACAAGGAGAACGCCAGAAAGCAAAGCGATTACCTGGATTAACCTAATGCCGTTCGAAATAGTACCGTTTTTGTAATATGTCATATAGCAGTATCCTAGCTTTTGGTGCGGCTAAAGCAATTGAACTAGGGGATTGTGGCGATGAAAACGAATGGTATACGGCAAGGCACCTCGTATAGGTCAGGTCTTGACCGCATTGACCGAATGTTATTAAGGCTGCTCGCCGAGCGGGCGGATCGGTCTTATGTCGAACTGTCTGAACAAGTCCATCTATCGCCTCCGGCGGTGCATGAACGTGTAAAACGCCTGCGCCGCGAAGGAGTTATTCGGGGGACAGTGGCGAAGCTTGATGGCGAAAAAATCGGTTGCCCACTCTTATCCTTCATTCACGTCACGACCGAGGGCGGAGACATAACGGAATCCATCCTTGCCCTGCGGAAACTGGCCGATGTGGAAGAGATTCACACGGTTACAGGTGATACCTGCCTGATCCTTAAGTTGCGCTGCTCTGGGCCCGCCGGCCTTGAAAAGCTTCTGTCCCAGCTTCAGAAGATCAAGGGAGTACATTCAACCCACAGCTATGTTGTGCTTGGCACCTATCTGGAACGAGGACCGATGCCAGAGCTGCATTTCGAGCGAGATGAATGATGGAAAGGGCGACTCAGCCCAACCGCTGACAACCAGGCGGTAGTGAAACAGCTTGTGCGGCAAGGCCGATCCTGCAATGGTCACCGTTTCTCTAACCCAGGTGAAGCCAGCAATGCCCAGCTCTCCAGGCTTGTGGGCCGGGATAAACATGACCGGTTGGGCGGGTCAGTGTTATCGGAAAGGTCGATGCCACAGTAGTGACTATGAGTATCAAGGCGTTTCACACGGATAAATTACTCGCTACGCTTCTAATTTACTGATGAGCACAGCGTTAGAGATGAAAACTCATGAATAAAGAAACCGTCGCCCTTTTAATTATCGACATGCAGAAGGGCATGAGCAGTCCGGCTGTTGGAGAACGGAACAACCCAGATGCCGAAAGCAATATCAAGTATCTGCAGACTGCATGGAGAAAGAGCGGATTCCCGATCATCCACATTCGACATATCTCTCGAACTCCCGGCTCTCCATTTTGGCCGGGTCAGCCTGGCGCAGAGTTTCAAGAGGCGTTGGCGCCGCTAGCTGGCGAGCACGTAGTGGAGAAAAATGTCCCAGATGCGTTCGTTCATTCAGGGCTCGAAAGATGGTTGCATGTGCGGGGCATACGGCAAGTGGTGATAGTCGGGGTGAGCACCAATAATTCGGTGGAGGCGACTGCGCGCACGGCAGGTAATCTCGGGCTCAAAGTATATGTCGTGGCGGACGGTACATTCACCTTCCCAAAAACGGATTATTCAGGTGTCCTGCGGTCTGCAAGCGAGGTTCATGCTATGTCTCTCGCCAACCTGGATGGAGAGTATGCGTCTATTCTTCGCACTGAACAGGCACTGGATTTGTTCTAACACTGCTAACCACCGCGACGGCTACTAAACGTCTGCGCCTCCATTTCGTAGCCGCGCGTGCTGATCGGCGTTAAGCCCAGGAATTACTATGAGTTTAGTCGAAATATTAGCTCTGTTTACAGTGATGTCAGCTTTAGCGCTAGTTCCCAGCACTAGTGTCGCCTTGGTCGTTGCTCGCGCTTCTTCTGCCGGATTCTCGAACGGCTGTGCCGTGGCGGCGGGAATTGTAGTCGGTGATCTTATCTTTGTATTGCTAGCTGTTTTAGGGATGACTGCGCTGGCAGACGTTGTGGGTAGCTTTTTCTTGATATTGAGGTATTTGGCAGGCGCGTATTTGATCTGGTTTGGTATAAGTCTCATGAGATCGAAAGCTCCATTGCAGGTGGAGTATTCCGGCCGGTCAGCATCGAAATTATCAGCAAGCTTTTTCTCTGGCCTACTCCTCACTCTTGGTGATGTAAAAGCTATATTTTTCTACGCGAGCTTGTTCCCTACTTTTGTTGATTTGGCCACTATCCGGACATTGGATATCGCAGCAATTGCGATGATAACCATAGTCGCCGTGGGTGGTGTCAAATTAGGCTATGCATATTTCGCGGGGGCCGTTGCGTCATTTGTCATTAACCATAGAGCAGAACGAGCAGTTAAAGTGACGGCTGGTGGTTTAATGGTTGGAGCCGGATCGTATCTGATAGCAAAGGCTTAACATCTATGAATCTGATCGTTTGTGCGGACGAAACCCGGTTTTTGGGTTTTCGGGCCGGTCATGGAGAAGGTCTTGATGAGCTGACTCGGCAGATATAAACCAACCACAGTCGAAAACTGGACGTGCGCCGAAATGAGCTTCATAGAACTTCCAAGTTTTCGATAGTTTGTGAGTGATAATGGTCAAGCTCGCGGATTGAATGACCATAAAGCTTCCCCTCATAGATGGTTTAGTTATTCAGGCTTGATAAGGCAATTTAGTGCATAGTGAAGGTGGGTGTTTTGAATATTTCGGCCAAGTGTGGCCGGACGTAGAAGCATCTTTTAGCTTAGCTAAGAAAACTGAGTCAAGTGAGAAGGCTCAATGAGAATAAAATTCATGCAATCGATAAGCGTATGATGGCGAGTATTATGTGAAAATCTGAATTGGTCGTTTTTACTTTATTGGAAATAGGGAAAGTATGTACATAAATGAGTTAAGTGAAAAATTTCGCGAAGAATGTAGAGTCGCATTGAGCGAAGAACAAACAAAGAGTCTATCGGAAACGAATAACTGGTCTCATGTAGATCGAGCTAAAGTACATTCTGACTGGGACGTTCTTTATAAAAAGATGGTTTCTCATGTAGATGCTGCTGATCCTAGCAATGAAGGTGTTCAAAAGTTGATAGCTGAACACTATGAAATAGTCAGCCGCTTCTACGTTCCTAGTGAAAAAGCATATATTGGAATGGCGCTGTTTTACGGTGAGAATGAAGGTATGAAAATATTCCATACTGAGTACCATTCAAACATGATCAACTTTGTGGGTGATTCAATCTGCTTCTACGCGTATCAGAAGTTGAAAAACACATAACAAGCAAAGGCAGGCGGATACTTCGGGCGTTATTATTTGCCCCTTAACCCTCGAGGAGGTAGGGCTATAAACACTTCAAAGCTAGATATCTCGTTACGACTAGGCTGATGCCTTCCTGCTTGACATATGCGTTGGTAAGGTCCTAAAGTCTGCGGCTAAAGGTATCGGGCACCTGCCGCCTGCAGACGCAAGTCACGGTGAAGCCCGACGGTACGAACATACTCACTCTCGAAGCATTTCGTAGGTGGGCAATGCAGGCCCCCATCAAGAACGAAATGCCTCATTTGAGGAGTGAATGATGTCGTCCCGACACTCACCTGACAATCGTTTTTTGATTGCCCCCATAGGGCGAACTTTCTTAGCTAATGCATTTCCAATGATGCTCGTCATGACAATGAACGGGCTGCTGAATGTTGTCGACGCCACTTTTTTAGGGCACTTCGTCGGCACCAATGCCTTAGCTGCCGTCAGCATCGTCTTTCCGGCCTTTATGATCACCGTTGCCCTGTCGACTCTTGTCAGCGGTGGTATGTCGAGTCTTCTGGCCCGTCACCTGGGCGCGGACGCAAGAGATCAGGCTGCGGCAGTCTTCACCCGAGCACATGGGTTGGCACTCTGTATCTCACTCACTCTGATCGTGATCTTCCTGGTAGGAGGGCGTGCCGCCGTTGGCTACTTGACGGATGGGCAGAACGGCATCACTGGGATGGCCCACACTTATCTATCGATCATGATCTATGCGACGCCGTTACAGTTCCTGCTTGGGCTGCATGCGGATGCATTGCGCAATGAGGGCCGGGCGGGGTTCATTGCGCTAATGTCGGTTGGGGTGACGCTTGCTAATATTGCATTGAACTATGTGCTGATCGTTATTTTTGACCTCGGCGTCGCCGGGTCAGCCTGGGGCACGGTGCTAGCCCAGGGCCTGGGCTTGGGGCTATTGATTGGCCTGCGTGTGCGTGGAGACGGATTACTGCCGCTTTCATCGCTCGGCAGATATCGCTGGTCTGGGGGCTGGCGCCCTATACTAGCCCTTGGGGCACCTCTCAGTCTCAGCTTCATCGGTATCGCGCTTGTCTCGGCGACTCTGATCGCAACCCTGCGGCTGACAGCAGAGGTTGGCTATGCCGACACTATCGCGGCCTACGGGATCGTCACTCGGATCTTCAGCTTCATCTTTCTACCCTTGATGGCTATCGCGCTCGCAACCCAGAGTATTGTCGGGAACAATGTCGGCGCGGGGCTCTACCTTCGGTCGGATGCTGTACTGCGACTCGCACTCGGCACAGCACTGTTTTATTGCGTTGCAGTTGAGATCATTCTGCTCGGCAGCAGCCACTATATTGGGGCGGGCTTTGTCCGGGAACCCGTCGTAGTGGCCCAAGTGGGAGCGATCCTGCGTCCGATGATGTATTTTTACTTCGTCGTTGGTCCGCTTCTAGTACTAGCGCTCTATTTTCAAGCGGTGGGACAGCCGGGGAGAGCAGCGATTCTGACGTTAACCAAACCTTTCTTACTGAGTCCGGCACTGATTGTTGCGCTTGGGTTCACCAAAGACGCCGAGGCGATTTGGTTCGCGTTTCCAATTGCCGATGGCCTCATGGCTAGTCTTGCAGTTGTCATCGTGATTGCCAGCCTGAAACGGCATACCACCGGCTCCGGATTCGGGCTGGCAATACAGGGAGAACCGACATGAGCCTGAAAACGCTCGCGGAAGCCAAGGCGCAGGCAAAATCGCTGCGCCAAGCGCTTGCCGCTGCAGGAACACAGATTAGTCACGCTCAAGCGCTGGAGCTCATCGCCCAGCAAAACGGGGTGCGGGACTGGAACACGCTTTATGCTCGGCTGTCAGGTGCCGAACCAACGCCCTTCAATATCCATGAAGAGGTTCGTGGCCAGTACCTGGGGCAAAATTTTAGCGGCCGGATTGTTGCGATATCTAAGGTGGGAAAAAGCTATAGGCTTTCGATACAGCTGGACCAGCCAATCGATACCGTCCAATTTGCGAGCTTCTCCAACATGCGCCGTCGTATTAGGGGCGTCATTGATCAAGAAGGTCGGTCACCACAAAAGACGTCGGATGGCACGCCGCAATTAATCGTCGAGCCTCTCGTGCGCCGCAGGTAAATAGCGCCGGCACTTCAACCAGGTAATGTGGGCGGGAGTTGCGAACCGTCCACACCTCTACCTAGGTATGTTTGAGCGCACGCTACATTACCTGATCGAATAAAAGTTAGACTTATCGGTTTTCCATCCGAAGTATCGCAATGATCTTTACCCAAAACTAACCAACATGGAAGGTGGTAGATAGGGCTCGGAAATGGATTTTCTACAGCCTGTTAAGCCTCTATAATGACAGCATTTAGACAATAAGGAAGTCGAATGAAAAACATGTTTTTAACTTCATCTTTCGTAGATGTTGCCGATCTATTTGTGAAATTTACCAGCGCAAAATGTGTAGGAAAAACGGTTACGTTCATTCCTACTGCAAGTCTAGTCGAAGAGGTCAATTTTTATGTGGCCGCAGGCAGAGAAGCACTCGAGAAGTGTGGGCTAATTGTTGATGAGCTTGAGATTTCAACTGCTCCAAGTGAAGAGATAAACAGCAAGCTTCAAAAAAATGACTATATCTATGTCACTGGTGGAAATACTTTCTTTTTACTTCAAGAATTGAAGAGAACTGGTGCAGATAAAATCATAAAGGAACAAATAAGTTCAGGGAAAATGTATATCGGAGAGTCTGCAGGCTCTATCGTTATGTCACCTAACATCGAATATGTGAAAGACATGGACGATTTCACGGCGGCACCTAGTGTAGTCTCTTTTTCATCATTAAATATGGTTGATTTTTATCCGGTACCACACCATACCAACGCTCCTTTCAAGCAAGTCGTTGAAAGCATAATCACTAGCTATGATGAAAAAATAGACCTTTGCCCAATTAGTAATACGCAAGCAATTATCATCAATGGCGATGAGTTTGACGTCTGGACGGCCAAAACTTAACTAGACACAGCTGTTCGCTGACTGTGGTTACGAGGTGCTTGTTCCTCGCGCCGCTAAGCTTATTATAGAAGAACAAGGAAGTCGTAAATTGCCTGTCCGTAAAGCTAGGGAAGCTGATCTGAAAGCCATTTTCCAGCTTTCTAATGAGATCAATAGCATTCACTATTCGCATATGCCGCATGACTTTGCGAAGCCAGATGGAAGTAATCGTGATGAGCCATATTGGCGGGGATTCATGAATGTGGGTGACTCTGCGGTTTTCGTGACGGAGGACAATGGCGTATTAACAGGCGTCGTGGCTGTGTCGGTATCAACTTCAACGCCATACCCATTTCTGACTTCTCGGCCCCGTGGGCACGTAGCCACAATAGTAGTGGCCGAAAGCCATCGTGGAAGGGGGCTAGGCCGCGAGCTTATGTCTGCTGCTGAAACTTATGCAAAAGAGAAAGGTGCTGAGGATATCAAGCTAGAGGTAATGGAGTTCAATGCGGACGCTTTAAATTTCTATAGAGAATTGGGCTATGGAAACTTTTCGTTCCGCCTTTCAAAGCCTTTGCCCTGACAAGCGCAGTAATGGCGGCGGCAGTTCCTTGGGGTTTATATTTTGGAGTAGTTCGTGCCACATTGCATTGTTGAGCATTCCGCATCACTGGACGGTGAGTTGATATTACCATTGGTATTTTCAGGTGCCATGACGTCAGCGCTATTTGAGGCAGATGGTAGTGATATAAAAGTCAGATCAATCGCTTACCAAAGCTACCTGACGGGGCAGGCAACGTCTGAGTTTGTGCATGTGGTGTTAAAAATTCTGTCAGGTAGAACCCTTGCCCAAAAGCAAATGCTTTCAAGATCGGTATTAGCGCAATTGCAAACACTTGAGCTTCCACGTTGCTCGTTAACCGTCGAGGTTGTGGATATTGAGCGTGCCAGTTATTCAAAGTGGGTGAGTGAGTCATAGCAAGGTGAGGTATGCGCGACCTGCGGCCATTGTAATGCTCACAAGTTCGCATATCTGAAATGGGCGTTAATCAGAGTTAGAGAGCCATATGAGCATCAAGGAATATCTCGTTGTTAGTTCACATGAAAGTGAGTTTCCTAACCCAATCACTTTCAGAAAAGGTGACCCTCTTGTTGTTGGCGAGGAGTATGAGGGAGCTGAAGAGTGGGATAACTGGTTTTTCTGCAGTTCTCCCGGGCAGGAACCAGGCTGGGTGCCTGGGCAAGTTATTGAGCGACTAGGAAATTCAGTGGGGCGTGCACTTGATGACTACACAGCTAGAGAGCTTAATGTGCGGGAAGGTGAGCGACTAACTGGCGCAAGAATTTTGAATGGATGGCTATGGTGTGAAAAATCTACCAGCAAAGAATCAGGGTGGGTTCCATTAGAGAATTTGCAAGAGGTTGAAGAGTAGTCGCGGTGCTGGCAATGCCATCAATTTGCCGCCGGACGCTTGTTCCTCGCATCGTTTATGATGGTAGCCCAGTCGCAGGCTTTAGGGTGCGGCTATAAGCGTAACTACCATGCATATGTCTTCAGGCTGACGTTGAGTAGCAGGTGGAAGCTGATATAGAGGAGGTCATCACGAGACTTTATTTCCATCTGAATCAAGATCCACAATTGCTAATCTTAGGTGTTCCAAAAATACTCTCACTTTTTCCAGCGGGTATTTTTTTCCCGAGTAAAACGCATATAACACGAGATCCTCTGGCTGGCAGTTAAGATCAATCTTGATAAGCGATCCATTTTCTATATCTGCTTGGCATGCATGAGTGGGTAAAATAGCAAAGCCAAGTCCCTTCAGCGCGGCAGCTTTAGCCATGTAGCCACTGTTGACCTTATAGCTGGATTGCACCTGAATGGTCTGGTTATGCTTGAATCGCCAGGGCATGCCTTGCAGGACAGACAGGCTGGTAATGCAGGGCGCTTTGCTCAGTTCATCCAGTGAGCTCGGCAATCGGTGATGCTCAAGAAGCTGCGGCGCGGCAACTACGCAACTCGGCCAGCGTTGGATTTCTTTAGCGACCCAGCCAGAATCCTCCAATGGCCCTCTACCGAAACGTAATACTAGATCGAACCCTTCTAACAAGCCTTCCGAAGGGTTTAATTGGGTGTCGCAGCTTAGTTGTATTTGAGGATGCTGGAGGCAAAAATTTGCGGTGATTTCGGCCAGAAAGGGGAGGTCAGGCATGATGATCTTAAGGTGGCCGGATAAAGAGTCACCATGCAGTGAGGCTTCTTCAAGTGCGTCATTCATTGCTCGTGTGAGCGGCGTGATAGCTTGATAAAGTTGCTTGCCTGCAGCGGTTGGTATCATCTTGCGGGTGGTGCGCTCCAATAGTCGCAAGCTAAGTTGTTGCTCCAATAACGCGACATGGCGGCTGACATTGGATGTTGGCAATTGAAGCTGCTCCGCTGCACGCTTAAAGCTCAGCTGTTCATATACCGCCTGAAAGCTCAGTAGCCATTGAAGCTCGATTTTTTCAATCATAGATTCTCTCATAAAATGGGATTAATAACGCAATAATAGCGTGTTTATCCCCGAGAGTGGCTTTGTGACAATCTCTACCGAATTTAACTATTGAGGTAGGGTCGATGAAAAACACTAATCGTATTGCCATTGTTGGTGCAGGGGTTGCTGGAATAGCGCTGGCAATACTCGCCACACAACAAGGCTATCAAGTGAGCGTGTATGAGCGTGACAGTAAGGTCTCGTCCATTGGTGCTGGCGTGACTTTATGGCCAAATGCAATTTTTGTTCTGCAACAGATGGGGGTGGAAAAAGAGCTAAAACACCTGGGTGGTGCTCCCCGTTTAATGCGTCAGTTTGATCAATTTGGCGTTTGGCAGGGTGAGCTTGATATTGAGGAAGTGAACCTGCGGAGTGGCTTCTCCAGTATAACAATATTGCGCCGTGATCTTATGGGCATACTGGCCAAGAGGTTGGATGATTTGGGGGTAAAAATACACCTTGGTTGCCCAATGACGGCGCAGGATATTGACCGATTAAAGCAAGAGTTTGACGTGGTGGTAGGAGCCGATGGGAGAATGAATTCGGTGGTGCGTCACACGCTATATGCCGAAAAGGTGAGCCCCCGTTATCAAGGATTCATTAATATCATTGGTATCAGTCAGTTGAATGAAGGTGTTTTAGATAACGCCATCCATGATTTTCGTGGCTTGGGTGAGCGGTTTGGAATTGTCCCTATGAATAATGGGCTATGTTTCTGGGCTGGCGCATGGAATGCCGATATTGATAAACAACGGCCCTTATCTGCTTGGTATGATGAGCTGCATCAGCGTTTTCGCTGCTGGCCTGACCCGGTACGCAACGTGCTGAAATTCTATGATGCAGCATCGCTCAATCGCATTTTTGTTCATGATCTTGATCCCCTGCCTTATTGGCATCAAGACAATGTTGTCATTATTGGAGATGCGGCCCATGCGTCTTTACCAACATCTGGGCAGGGAGCATGTCAAGCGCTGGAAGATGCGTGGCATCTTGTCAGGCTTTTGGGAGAGCAAGGTGAGTTGGAAAGTGTTCTGACAAGTTTTTATCAGCAGCGAATCGTTAAGACGTCCTCAGCTCAAACCGTTGGAAGACAGGTGGCCGAGAGAATTTTTGGAACACAACTTGCGTCTCAGCCAGCGACTTTAGGCATTTCTGCTGAGCAATTAAGCCTGTTATGGATGCAGGGATTAGAAACGCAGTAGGCGTAGTTAAAGGAGTAAGAAATGAGTTCTTATGGAACGTTAATATTTTTCTGCGGAAAGATGGGCGCTGGAAAAAGCACGCTGTCTGCCAGCATTGCGCGTGAGCGCGGCGCCGTGCTGCTTTCAGAGGATGACTGGTTATCTGCTCTTTTTCCTGGCGAAATCAACGATTTCAACGACTACATCAGCTACTCGTCACGCCTTAAGCCATTGCTTAGGGAACACGTTGAGCAAATACTTTTGGCAGGCACCACTGTGGTTCTAGATTTCCCCGGCAATACCAGGAAGCAAAGGGCATGGTTTAAGGATATCTACTCGCCACGCGGGATACCCCACGAACTGTACTATGTGATGGCAGAAGACGAGGTTTGTCTAAAACAGCTGAAACAGCGCCAAAGGGAGCAGCCTGAGCGGGCGAGCTTCGATACCGAGGAGGTTTTCAGGATGGTAACGGGCTACTTTGAGCCTCCCGAAGAATCAGAGGGATTCAATGTCCAGGTTGTCGAGCGGGCGTTGACATAACGTCCGTGCTGTTTATCTAGATGCGTTTGGTGCCGTTTTATCTGCATTCGTGGGCCGACGTCCCTCCTTGGTTGAATTAGCTGAATACAACCTGAATATAGTCCAGTTAATTATCTGCCCCAGATTACGCTTTAGCGTAAGAAAGGTAGGCTTAACTTACCAACATGCGTAATGGTATCCACAGACCCATGGCGATCATTACCAGATTTTCGGTTAACGATACAAAGCCCAGCGGCACATTACTGTTTCCGCCTACGCAGGCACACTTCAGCTCCCGCTTGTCGATATACACGGCTTTAAACACAGAGACGGCACCTACCGTACCAACAAAGAGGGCAAGCGGCGCGGCGAACCAGGTTAATGCCCCGGCCAGCATAAGCAGGCCAGCTAGTGTTTCGGCATAGGGTAAACGTAGCTGTAGGGCACATAGCGCTGAGCCAGCAAATCGTAGTTCAAAAACATATTGCTGAAACTTTCGACATCCTGCAGTTTTTGTAGGCCAAGTAGCACCATAGCGGTAGCCACTGCATATTCCGGCATGCGCGCTGTGAGAAACGAACCCTGGACGGCCCAGCTAATCGATAGACCTATTAGTAGAGCGACGGCAAAAATCGCCAGCACGGGCCGATAAGTCTTTTCTTTTGAATTGGAAACGTTCAAACCTAAGTGTTTGCGTAGTTCTTCATAGCCTCCAATGCGGCTATCACCGATGTATACCTGGGGCGTGGTGTCGACGTTTTCTTGAGCCTTGAACGCGTCTATCTGATCACGGGAGGTTAACGTATGATCGTCAACCTCAAAGCCTTTACGCTTGAGTAGATCAACCGTTTTCAAACCGAACGGGCACATATGCTCGGCGGTTTTCATCCGGTAAACCCGTGCAGAGGTAGTAGGTGTTGACCTTGGCATTGTGCCTCCTTTGTTAAAAACATGGTGTTAATTAAAAGCATAGAACCTTTGTGCCGCACACAGGCAAGAGTTGTTGTCACTGCTTTCTTATACGGTATTAATCTGAAACGAGTCTGAACCCAGCGGGCAGAATATGATCCATAGCAACTTTTTTTCATTTTTCAATAGGTTACAAGGCTTTACCTTGAGGCAGCGGATGTTCTTCCCAATCCAGCGGTGCAGATAGACAGTGCGCAAGGGTTGAAGCTTTAGTTGCTAGAGGTTTTATAGTACCGAGAACAGATAGTTCTAGAGAGAGTAGCCGATGGGACATTATCATGATCATTCCCACATTGATCCTGCCTCTGGCGACCGGCGTGTCAGCATTTCCATATGGGCCAATGGACTCTTAACCATCGCTCAAATTGTCGGTGGCGTTATGGCGGGAAGCCTATCTCTGATCGCGGATGCATTACATAACTTATCTGACATGGCAGCGCTAGTTATTGCCTTTGCCGCTCGTAAAATCGCCAGGCGGCCCGCCGATGCGTACATGACCTTTGGCTATGGCCGCATCGAGATAGTGGCAGCACTCATCAACTACACCACCCTCATTATTGTCGGCGTCTATCTGATTTACGAAGGCGCTATGCGGATGATCGATCCTCCTGAGATAGAGGGATGGACGATCGTGATTATTGGTGGCGTCGCGCTTGTCGTTGATGCTCTTACCGCCGTGCTCACTTGGTCAATGCAAAAAGAGAGTGTCAATATCCGCGCTCTTTTTCTGCATAACTTATCGGATGCGTTTGCTTCCATCGCCGTGATTATCGGAGGTTCGCTTATTTTGCTGTATGACATGCGCTGGGTAGACCCCGCGATCACCATAGGAATTGCGCTATATATTCTTTACCTCGCTTTCTCTGAAATTGGTGGTCCTATCCGTACGCTAATGCTGGGTTCTCCCCCGAACATTGACGGGCAGGCTGTCGTTGAAGCGGTGCAAGATATCGACGGAGTCCAGGATATTCACCACGTGCATCTATGGCAGATGCAGGAAAATACAGTAGCCCTTGACTGCCACGTGGTTCTGACAGAAGCCGGTTGGCAGCAGCTTGAATCCGTCAAAGCAGAGATCAAGGAGGAGTTGAAAACGCGCTTCAGTATTGCTCATTCCAGCCTAGAGTTTGAGCATAGCGACCACGCGCATCAAAATGCCAATCTATATGGGCATGAGTGATAGACCGAGGCTGGCTCTGGGCTCAAGTTGGTAGCGGGCGGCCTACTCCCAGCGTAATTGGCTTATTTTTCAACTTGGCTTTCCACCCCATTGCTAAAAAAGAGAGAAAAAATGTTCAAGAAAGCGTCTTTTATCTTGGCCAGCACGTTAATGCTGGCCACTGCCATCGTCGCTGTATCGAAACCTGCGCTCTTAGACATACAAGCTCAGGCAGCAAATGAGAGCGGCGCCCAGGCCGACAACTCCTTGGTGCGTTCACATTCCCCCATCTTGGGGCGAGAAGATGCGCCGGTGACGATTGTGGAGTTCTTCGATCCAGCTTGTGAAGCCTGCCGTGCTTTCTATCCCCTGACAAAAAGCATTCTGGAGACCTACCCAGAAAAAGTGCGACTTATCGTGCGCTACACCCCTTTCCATGGCGACGTATCGGACAAGGCCATTCGGGTATTAGAAGCCGCCCGTCGGCAGGGCGTCTTTGAGCCGGTACTGGAGAGGCTGCTAGCTCACCAGGACCAATGGGCTTCGCATGGCAGCTTTGATGAATCTGCTATCCTCGATATCGCTAGCCAAGCGGGCCTTGATCGAGCGGCTGCGGAAAAACAATTGACCTCTGCTGAGGTGCAGGCGGTAATTGATCAAGACATGGCGGATGTCAGAGCTAATCAGATTCGCCAAACACCAACCTTTTTTGTCAATGACCAACCTTTAGACCCCTTTGGTATGCAAGAGCTGATTGATGCCGTTGAGAGTGAAGTAGCTGAAAATTCTGAGAAAGAGGGTGGTCAGTGATGCAGCGCTGGTATTTACTAAGCTTGGTGGGGTTTTACCCCTTGCTAGTGGAAGCTAATTGGCAAGCGCATCTTTCATTGCCACCGTCTAAACATAGTCTTGTCAGTTTACAAAAGGCTAGCGAGCAAGAAGGCCTTTTACCGCTTGATAGCGTTGATACCCTGACCTTTGGTCGTGATGTGATCATTGATACCACCCTCTACGAGGCTTTAGCAGCAGAAGATGTCCCTACGCGATTCGCCAGTAAATTAGAAATACTGCTCAGCGAGTTTATCGCAGCGCCGCTGGAGCTTTCAGGCAACGAACGTATTCAATTAGTGTGGGAGGAAGATCGACGCCAGGACGGCGCCCGTGTTGGGCCACCACGCCTCAATTATGCTGCTCTTCCTGACCAGACAGAGCCCTTAGAGGTTATCTGGCCAGAAACCCCAAAGGGTGATGTTGCTCTTTTCAAAAGCAATACCCTACTAGGCACGTTGCGGTTACCCGTGCTTAGTGCTCGCTTAACCTCTCGCTTTGGCAATCGACGACATCCTGTGTATGGAGGAGTCCGCCCTCACAATGGAATTGATTTGGCTGCACCAGCGGGGACGCCAGTTATCGCCATCGCACCTGGGCGCGTATCCTTTATGGGTCGCCAGGGGGGATATGGGCAGGTGGTTGAGGTGGAGCACGACACAGGGGTCGTTAGTCGCTATACACACCTTAGCCGATTCTCCTCCCAGTTAGTGGTTGGGGATTTAATCAACGCGGGAGAGCTGCTTGGAGAGGTAGGTGCCTCTGGGGTCACCACTGGCCCCAACCTGCATTATGAAGTGAGGATCAATAACCAACCTGTTGATCCCCTTGGCCAAGGTCAACGCATCATGCTAGGCGAACAACTGACTCAAAGTGAATATCAAACATCACTTTACGAGGCAAGAAATCGCTTGGAACAAGCTATCGGTACGGCGTCTATGTATGACTCGATCTCGTATAACTAGTTATAACCATCTGTGCTTAGCAACGTTGTATGGACTGTAAGTAATGTGAACGTGTGCTTGCTTCGTTTTGGAACCCGAGCCGTGTAATCACTCATCTATTGCAACACAGGTAAGTAGGTGTGGAAGAGGTTTCTCTTGCCACCATGCGGTGTTTGGTAAGCCTTGTGGCAGGCTTGATGACGGCTGTTGGTGTGCTCCACGTCTTGTTTACCTAAGCACCAAATCTTGGTGTTAGCGATTTAGCCTTGGGACCGCCGCTGGTGTCATGCTAGCGGCTTATTTCTTCTTGGGCGTGGGGCGTAGCGTTAGTTCTAACTCAAGTCGTTAGCACCTCCATGCGAGTTTTCAGTGATACAGAGCTGATGATCACTGATGACCTCAATGATTCGGCAGCTTTCCACTTTGCCACCGGCACACTGCGTGACCATTCGTTGAAGCTCCTCACGCAGTGCGGACAGTCGCTGAAGGCGGGATTCCACTTTCTTTAGGTGATGTGTGGCGATGGCATCGACTTCTTGGCAAGGCATCTCAGGTTGATCTGACATGGCCAAAAGCTCTCGCACTGATTCCACCGAAAAGCCAAAGTCTCGGGCATGACGAATGAAGGTCAAACGCCGCACCGCGTCGTCTCCATAGCGGCGCTGCCCCCCGTTGGTTCGTGTCGCATCGCGCAGTAGCCCAATACGCTCGTAATAACGAACTGTTTCAGGTTTGCAATCGGTTCGTCGTGCTAGCTCACCAATGCTGATACTTTGGCCGATCATCGACATGGTAAAACTCCTTATGCAGGGCTGAAGCTATAGTTGCTATAAGGTTTGCACTTCAAAACCATCGCTCATTGGGAGGAGCGGCACCACGATCATGGTGGCCCCTCGCAACAGGCCATTGAGGGCACTCCTAGCGAACTAGGCTATCAAGAGATTTCCCATGATGGCCAAGCACGCGCAGCTGGTTTTTTGTCCCCTTGGCGGCAAACCGCTAAAAAGCGCTTGGTCATTATCACAGGAAATCTACTGAAGGTATCGCCGACAACCCGATTTTTAACAGCGTGGCTGTGTCAGCCAATAGAAAGCGATATGAAGTTGAGCTGGGGCAATTTTAAGCAAAGCAATTGTCAGCATGGAAACGTACCTACTCCGCTATGATCGCAGTGTGGTTCGGGTGAGACGCTACCCGATCCAGCCATCGGCAAACGTTGGGATAATTCGCCAATGTGAACCCGCCATCTTCCGCTACATGGGTATAAGCGAAGAGAGCGATATCCGCGATGGTGTAGCGGCCTGCGACGAACCAATCCTGCCTTGCTAAGTGATCGTCCATAAGCGCTAACGCTTCGCGCCCTAGTGCTTGTTTACCTGCGAGCTGTGCTTGGCGTTCATCGTTCAGGCCAAGGTGAGTTAGCCAGAAGCGCGGTGTGGCGATGTTGGGTTCGTGGCTGTACTGTTCAAAGTTCATCCAGCGCAGGGCCTGGGCCTGGTCCCAGCGATCTTCCGGCCAATAATCACTCTCTTGGGCTAGATAGTAGAGAATGGCGTTCGACTCGCTGAGAAAGCGGCCGTCGTCGAGTTCCAGTACTGGAATCTTGCCGGAGGGGTTCTTCTGCAAGAATGCTGGAGTTCGCGTTTCTCCATGCACGATATCGTAATGGCGATAGTCATAAGTTCTATCCAGCAAATTCAGTAATAGGCGCACTTTGTAGCCGTTGCCGGAGGGTAGGTAGTCGTGCAATATCATCGTCGTCTCCTGTGAATTGAACGCGTGGGTGGCCGGTCTGGAATGCACACCCAAGCCATGGAGGACAGTGTTTCGCTTTCCGCGAAGTTCGACAAACGAATAGTACTGATATCAGCCATCAGTGGGGCTGATGAATAGAGGCCTCGTTACATGGATATGGATCTCCTGCGCACCTATATTGCCGTGGTTGATACCGGCAGCCTTACCCGTGCCGCGCGTCAGGTGCACCGAACTCAGGCCGCGCTCAGCATGCAAATGAAGCGGCTGGAAGAGCAGGTCGGCTGCAGCTTGTTCTTTAAAGAAGGCCGCAATCTAGAGCTCACCAACGAGGGCAAACGTCTTGTCAGCTACGCTCGCCGATTGCTGGCAATGCATGATGAGGCGCTAGTTCAACTGAGATCGAGCGCCGCTTTACCGACGTTGCGTATTGGCAGCCCCGATGACTACGCCCAGAGCCTGCTACCTTTGTTGGTAGATACCCTTCATGATCAACACCCTAGTGTTCAGCTACAGCTGATATGCGCGCCTACCATCACGTTGAGAAAGCAGCTGGATGAGGGAGCGCTGGACTTGGCTATCCTGACGCGAGCGGCCAACAGTGATGAGGGCCATGTACTGATGCTTGATAAGGGAATCTGGATACAGCACCCGGAATTTGACTGGCAGCAGCACGAAGCGTTGCCTTTGGCTCTGTATGAAGCCGACTGCAAATTTCACAGCTCGGCTCTGGATGGCCTAAACAAAACACGCCGCGCTTACCGCATTAAGGCGCTCAGCGCCAATACCGGAGCTTTGATGGGGCTGGTTCGGCAGGGCAAGGCCATCACTGCGGCGGCGACGGCTTCCTTGCCGAGTGATTTGGTCGAAGTCGATGCTGCCCATGAAATGCCGGCACTGCCTAGTATTGATATTGTGCTGGTCAGCTCTTCCTCTGGGCATCCTCTGGTGTCGGTGAGTTGGGCGGGTGAGTTGGCAAAAGCGTTATCGCTTAGGCTTCACGACGCACAGAAAATAACCGAGGTCTGTCGCTATGAGCGTTCAGTTTAGGCGTGGTAATAACATCGCCACAGTGATCGGACGGGTGTACATGGCCATGGTTATTTTTGATCAGGTTGATAGTGCAAGGGATAGTGACGATGGATGAAGCAGAGTCCCTTAACAGGGCGATTAATGAGGAAGTGGTAATCTTTCCATATGATGCTAACTGGCAACGAATGTTCGAGGAGGAGCGAGAGCGTCTCTTTGATTTGTTTCCAGATGATTTTTTGGCGATCGAACACGTTGGGAGTACAGCCGTACCGGGGCTTTCTGCCAAGCCAGTTATCGATATCTTGGCTGGAATGGACTCGATGTCACGTGCCGATAAATTAATGGAACCGTTGTGCCGCGCAGGCTATGCAACATCAATGGCGTTCAACGCTTCGCTAGTTGGTCGGCGTTGGCTTATGCGGTGGGCCAAGGGGCGTAGGACGCATCACTTACACCTCATGGTCTACGGTAGCCGTGAATGGGATCAGCGCTTGGCATTTCGAAACATACTGCGTACCAATGCTGAGCTAGCCCAACGGTATGAGAAGAATAAGCGGTTATGGGCGGCAGAATTTAAGTCAGATAGAGAAGCCTATACGGCTGCCAAAGCGGGTTTTATCCTGGAGGCACTGAAAAGTGCAATATAGGAAGTGCAATATAGATAGCTTAGGTGTGATAACCGCTTTACGTTGCGGCTTGTAAAGCTGCACGTGTTGGCGGCGTTATGCAAAAAAGGAGGCATAAATGTCAGAAGGGTTGTTTTTCCCAGTGATCGAAACCAAACGGCTAACACTGCGGCCATTAGCAGCCGCTGATTCAGAAAGCCTGCTAGACATATTTTCTTCCCCTGAAGTGATGAAATATTGGAATACGGCACCTTGGTCAGATATTCAGGACGCTTTGGATTTTGTTGATGTCAGCAACGCTTCGATGCTGCGTGAAGAGTCACTAGTGCTTGGGATATATCTAAAGTCAACAAGTGATCTGGTGGGTAAGTGCATGCTGTTTAGTTATGACAAAGAGTCTAAGCGTGCTGAGGTCGGCTTTGGCTTAGGCCAACGCTATTGGGGCAAAGGCTATATTAATGAGGCGGGTGAAGCCTTGATACAGTATGGCTTTAATGCACTGGGGCTTCGTCGTATTGAAGCTGAAATTGACCCAGATAACCACGCTTCAGCGAAAGCGCTTGAGAAGCTTGGCTTTACTCTAGAAGGGGTGCTTCGGCAGCGATGGGAAGTGAATGGTGTTGTCTCTGATTCCGCGTTGTATGGAAGGTTGGTAAGTGACCAGCCGCCAACTTCTCTCGATTAATAAACCTTCCAGGCCCTGTATGCGGCGGGCACCTTCTACCCTCATTATAGATTTTAAAAGGATGATGAAAGTGGATTGCAAACAACGAGTTTCGCGCTGGGTTATATCGATTTGCTTAATAGCGGTTCCTTCTGTGTTGATGGCTCAGGATGATAATTTGCTTACAGAGGTTGAGCGTATAGAGGAGCAGTTGGATGCACGCGTTGGTTTTGCAGCCTATGACCTGGAAACTGGGCAGCGCTGGGAATACAACGCAGACCAGCTGTTCGCGATGTCCAGCACTTTTAAAACCTTAGCGTGTGCATCGCTGCTGCAGCGTGTGGATGAAGGAAGTGAGCAACTCGAAAGACAAGTGAAAGTATCTGCTTCTGACATTGTCACCTATTCACCCGTTACCGAAGCGTATGCGGATAACCGGGCAATATCGCTGTTTGAACTCTGCGAAGCGACGATGACAACCAGCGATAACACCGCGGCTAACCTGATCTTACAGGCGATTGGTGGACCGCAGGCCGTGACGGCGTTTGTGAGAGACTTGGGGGATAGTGTCACGCGTTTGGACCGTTGGGAGACAGAGCTAAACGAGGCTGCTCCACATGATGAGCGTGATACCACCACGCCCAATGCAATGGTAAGTAACCTTGAGAAGCTGGTAGTGGGAAACGCGTTATCGCCCCAGTCGAAAAACCAGCTGCGTGAATGGTTGGTTAATAATGAAGTGGCTGATGGCTTGTTTAGGTCACAAATGCCTGATGAGTGGGTAATTGGAGATCGAACGGGAGCCGGTGGTTTTGGTTCAAGATCGATAACCGCTGTTATATGGCCGCCTGAGCGCGAGCCTACCATTGTGGCGTTTTATATCACCGAAACTGACGCATCCTTTGAAGAACGAAATAGCGCGATAGCTGAATTGGGCAGTGTGATCCGAGAGGTTGTGGAGACGGATAGCGCTTTGTAATTGTTCAGGCATCGCTTCGCGGGTGATTGATAGGCCCGCGTATCGCTTTCCCGCAACATTGGTGCGTGCCCACAACATTGGTGCGTGCGGCTAGTTGAGAGTGGCGTGGCGGGTGCTTTCCAGTTCTTCAATCATTTTTTTAGCGGCATTGGAAAGCGTACGGCTGGTGTGGACGAGATAGCCCAACGGGCGCTGGATGGGAGCGGTGTCTACATTGAGCTCGATGAGTTCGCTATCGATCATGTTTTCAGGTAGTAGGCTCCAGCCCAGGCCCACGCTACACATCATTTTCAGCGTTTCTAAATAGTTTGTCGCCATGCTGACGGGAAGCTGTAGGCCCACTTCGGCAAAACGTTGGCCAATCAAGGTGCGGGTAAAGGTTTTGGCACCTGGCAGCACGCAATTGAATTCACATAATTCAGTCAAGCTGAGCGGGCTGCTGGTGTGGCGGGTACGCTGCGCCAGTGGGTGGTCGGTGGCGCAGACAAAACACAGCCGGTCGCGCCATAGCTCTACCACGTGAAGCTGTTCAACGGGGTGGGGGGCGAGAGTGACTATTGCCATCTCCAGCGTGCCGTCGACCACGCCTTGGTAGGCTAGCTCTGAGTCCAGAAAGTGCAGGTCTAACGCCACTTCCGGGTGGCGGTGAGTGTATTGCTTTAAAAGCGGGGGCAGTCGGTGTAGGCCGATGTGGTGACTGGTGGCTAGCATTAGCTTACCGCCTACTTGGCCGGAAAGATTGGCGAGTGCTCGGCGGCTGTCTTCCACGGTAAACAGTATGTGCTGTGCTTTGGGAAGTAATACATTGCCCGCTTCGGTCAGCGCAATGCGCCGCCCGATGCGGTCAAATAACCGGGTGCCAAGTTGGTCTTCCAGAGTAGCGATACGTTTGCTTACCGCAGGCTGGGTTAAATACAGTTGTTCTGCCGCGCGGGAAAAGCTCTGGGTTTCGGCAACGGCCAGAAATGCTTGCAGGCTTTGAGTATCCACTTGCGACTCCCTGAACAGGTATTTCTAACTAGGTAGTTAATAGGTGCTACTGAATAAGTATTCCAGTTTGGAATCTAATCTATGAATAACATGAATTGCTTTTATGCGCGACTCGCGTGACACTGCCTGTATAGCCACATAAGCAGCACGTAGAGGCTGCCATACCGAACTAGCAGGGCAATGCCCAGGAGAGCAACATGTCAGGTCAAACGCTTTACGACAAACTCTGGAATCAACATTTGGTGAAACAGCGTGACGACGGCACGGCGTTGATCTATATCGACCGCCAGTTGCTTCACGAAGTCACCTCGCCCCAGGCGTTTGAAGGACTGCGCCTGGCTAATCGCAAGCCTTGGCGTTTAGATGCTAACTTGGCAACGCCTGACCACAACGTGCCTACGACGGTAAAAGAGCGCGCTGAAGGCAATAGCGGTATTAAAGACCCCGTGTCGTTAATCCAAGTACAAACCTTGGACGATAACTGCCTTGAGTACGGCATTGAAGAGTTCAAAATCAACGACCCGCGCCAGGGTATCGTGCACGTGGTAGGCCCAGAGCAGGGCGCAACGTTGCCTGGTATGACCGTGGTGTGCGGCGACTCCCACACCGCTACCCACGGTGCATTTGGTGCCTTGGCCCATGGTATTGGCACCTCAGAAGTTGAGCACGTCATGGCGACCCAGTGCTTGCTGGCGCAAAAAATGAAGAACATGCAAGTGCGCGTGGAAGGCGAACTTGGCCTGGGCGTGACCGCTAAAGACGTGGTGTTGGCGATTATTGGCAAGATTGGCACCGCTGGTGGTACGGGCTATGCCATTGAGTTTGCCGGTAGTGCGATTGAGTCGCTCTCTATGGAAGGCCGCATGACCGTATGCAATATGGCCATTGAAGCGGGTGCCCGTGTGGGCCTGATTGCCGTCGATGACACGACGATTGATTACCTGGCCGAGCGTCCCTTTGCGCCCACCACCCAGCAGTGGGAAGCCGCCGTAGCCGATTGGCGTAACCTGGTTTCCGATGCCGATGCGCAGTTCGATAAAGTAGTTACTCTGCGAGCTGAAGAGATCGAGCCTCAGGTCAGTTGGGGGACTAGCCCGGAAATGGTCACCGGTATTTCCGGCCAAGTGCCAGATCCCCAAGCCGCGCTGGATGACACCGTGCAGCGCAGCCATGCGCGTGCCCTCGAATATATGGGCTTGCAGGCAAACCAGAAAATTACCGATATCAAGCTCGATAAAGTATTTATCGGCTCCTGTACTAACTCGCGTATCGAAGATTTACGCGAAGCGGCCAAGGTAGCGAAAGGCAATAAAGTCGCTGGCTCGATTAAGCTTGCCATGGTGGTGCCGGGCTCTGGTTTGGTGAAACGCCAGGCGGAAGCAGAAGGCTTGGATAAAATCTTTATTGAAGCAGGCTTTGAATGGCGTGAGCCGGGTTGCTCAATGTGCTTGGCAATGAATGCCGACAAGTTGGGCGCTGGTGAACACTGTGCATCAACGTCTAACCGCAATTTTGAAGGTCGCCAGGGTTACGGCGGTCGCACACATCTGGTGAGCCCTGCGATGGCCGCGGCGGCAGCGATTGCTGGTCACTTTGTTGATGTACGTACCTTACCCGCTAACGACACTAGCCACGCGCAGGAGGCCTAAGCCATGAAAAAGTTTGAACGTTTAGAAGGAATCGTCGCGCCGCTTGACCGTGCTAATGTCGATACCGACCTGATTATTCCGAAGCAGTTTTTGAAGTCGATTAAGCGCACTGGCTTTGGCGTGAACTTGTTTGATGAACTGCGCTACCTGGATGAAGGCCAGCCAGGACAAGACTGTTCGCAGCGCCCGCTGAACCCAGATTTTGTCTTGAACCAACCGCGGTACCAAGGTGCTGAAGTATTGCTGGCGCGCCGCAACTTTGGCTGTGGTAGCTCCCGCGAGCACGCCCCGTGGGCGCTCGAAGATTTTGGTTTTAAAGCGGTGATTGCGCCAAGCTTTGCCGATATTTTCTACAACAATGCTTTCAAAAACGGCATTCTGCTGATTACCTTGGAAGAAGACGTTGTTGACCGCCTGTTTGCGGAAGTGGCAGGCAGCGAAGGCTATCAATTAGACGTAGATTTAGAAAATCAGCGGGTCATTACGCCCAGTGGCGAAATTCTCGAATTTGAGGTGGATGCGTTCCGTAAGCACTGCCTGCTGAACGGCTTGGACGATATTGGTATTACTCTGCAGGACGAAGACGCAATTCGCGCGTTTGAAGAAAAACACCGCCAGCAGCGTCCTTGGTTGTTCCGTCAGCCTGCGTAAGTGTTCATTCACCTTTAACGTTTGAAATGCTAAGGAAATTGCATGACTCATAAGGTATTACTGCTGCCGGGTGATGGTATTGGCCCTGAAATTGCGGCTCAGGCGGCTCGTTTGCTGAAGGCCTGCCAGGAAGCTGGTTTGGATATCGACGTCGAAGAAGGACTTGTCGGTGGCTCTGCTTACGATGTTCACGGTGAGCCACTGCCTGCTGAAACCCTTGAAAAAGCCAAGGCAGCCAGTGCTATTTTGCTGGGCGCTGTCGGTGGCCCCAAATGGGACACACTCGAAGACCTTTCCAAGCGTCCTGAAAAAGGCCTGTTAGGTCTGCGGAAAAACTTAGGTTTGTTCGGCAACCTGCGTCCGGCCATGCTTTATCCGCAGTTGGCTAGCGCCTCTAGCTTGAAGCCGGAGTTAGTGGCTGGGCTGGATATTATGATTGTCCGCGAGCTTACCGGTGGCATTTATTTCGGCCAGCCACGTGGCATTGAAGAGCGCAACGGCGAGCGGGTGGGTTTTAACACCTACATCTACTCTGAAAGCGAAATTGAGCGCATTGGTCGCGTCGCCTTTGAAATGGCTCAGAAGCGCGGCAAAAAACTCTGCTCGGTCGATAAAGCCAACGTATTGGAAGTCACTATTCTGTGGCGTGAAGTGATGGAGCGTTTAGCACCAGAGTACCCGGATGTTGAACTTTCCCATATGTATGTGGATAACGCCGCCATGCAGTTGGTGCGCGCGCCGAAACAGTTTGATGTGGTAGTGACGGGCAACATGTTTGGCGATATTCTTTCCGATGCCGCTGCCATGCTTACCGGCTCTATTGGCATGTTGCCTTCAGCGTCGCTAAACGAGAGTGGGCAGGGCATGTACGAGCCTTGCCACGGTAGCGCGCCGGATATCGCTGGGCAGAATATTGCTAACCCGTTAGCGATGATGCTGTCGGTCGCGATGATGTTACGCTATTCATTGAATGAAACCGCCATGGCTGAGCGCATTGAAGCCGCTGTTGGCAGTGTATTGGATGATGGCTTGCGTACTGCTGACATTGCCTCTGAAGGAACGCGCCGTGTCTCTACCGATGAGATGGGTGATGCCGTATTGGCGGCCTTCGCAAAAAATTAAATTATGTATAAAGCGTGCTAACTAATTGACGCTGAAAGGTATTAACAGTCGGCCACCCTAGGGGTGGCCGACGTTGTGTCTAATATTTGTGTATAATATCGCTCTCATTCTTAGTTGGAGGACTTCACATGTTGAAAGTCGGTTTCGTGGGATGGCGTGGCATGGTTGGCTCAGTGCTGATGCAGCGCATGCAGGAAGATGGTGATTTTAACGGTATTGAACCGGTATTTTTCACCACCTCCCAAGTTGGTCAGCCTGGCCCCGATATCGGCGTGGACGTGCCTCCACTGAAAGATGCGTTTGATATTGATGCGTTAAAAGCACTGGACGTGGTGGTTACCTGTCAAGGTGGCGACTATACCAAGCCGGTTTATAAAGATTTACGTGAGGCGGGCTGGAAAGGCTACTGGATTGATGCGGCCAGCACCCTGCGTATGGAAGACGAAGCGACCATTATTCTGGATCCGGTCAATCGTAAGGTGATCGATAACCAGTTAGCGAAGGGTGCTAAAACCTTTGTCGGCGGCAACTGCACCGTGAGCCTGATGCTGATGGGCTTGGGTGGCTTGTTCGAAGCAGACATGGTCGAGTGGATGACCTCCATGACATACCAAGCAGCTTCCGGTTCAGGCGCCAAGCACATGCGCGAGCTATTGAACCAGATGGGTCAACTGCGCGACAGCGTAGGCGAAGAGCTGAAAGATACCTCTAGCGCGATTCTGGATATCGACCGTAAAGTGACGGCTGCAATGCGTAGTGGTGACTTCCCCACGGATAATTTCGGTGCGCCGTTAGCGGGTAGCTTGCTGCCATGGATCGATACCAAGCTTGATAACGGCCAAAGCCGTGAAGAGTGGAAGGGCAGCGTTGAGACTAACAAGATCTTAGGTTTGCAAAACAACCCGATCCCCATCGATGGCCTTTGCGTGCGCATCGGTGCAATGCGTTCTCACAGCCAAGCGTTCACTATTAAGCTGAAGCAAGATGTGCCGCTTGACGAGATTGAAGATCGTATTGCTAAGCATAATGAGTGGGTTCAGCTGATCCCGAACGACAAAGACGCTACAGTTGCTGGCCTAACGCCCGCTGCTGCGACTGGCACGCTGCAAGTACCGGTCGGTCGTCTTCGCAAGCTGAATATGGGCGGCGAATACTTGTCAGCCTTCAGTGTTGGTGACCAGTTGTTATGGGGTGCTGCCGAGCCGCTCAAGCGTATGCTGAAGATCTTACGCGAGCAGTAGAGCACGCCACGCTTAAATAAAGGCGTTGATAAAAACGGGAAGCTGTACGCAGCTTCCCGTTTTTTTATTCTCTGGGTGTGGTAAAAAGGATGCAGAGTGTAATTTTGCTAAGTAAATGTAAGAAAGTGTGGCTTAGCCGCAATCAAATAAAAGGCAGCAGAGGCCTTTATGAGAAAACAGTTAACAGGGATGTTGGGGCTATCGCTGAGCGCTATTAGCCCGCTGGCAATGGCGCTTGGGTTGGGCCAGGCAACGGTAAGTTCGCCGTTAGATGCGCCGCTTGAAGCCACTGTGCCGCTTCAGGAAAGCGAGCATTTCGCGCTGAGTGATTTACGTGTCGACCTGGCAAACGAATCGGCGTTTAGAGCGCTGGGGTTGGAGTGGACACCCCTTACCGCAAGTATCAGTGTTCAGGTTCAGGAGCAGCCTGCCGGGCATCGACTTTTGCTGCGCTCTTCCCAGGCAGTTCATGAGCCATGGTTGGATCTACTGTTAACGATTTCTTCGCCAGAAGGGCGGCAGACGCGCGCTTTAACGCTGTTGTTTGATCCACCCGAATACGCGTTAGGTAGCCCTATTGACGCCATTGGCTCGGCCGAAGCGACCAGCAGCGCAGCCGCTTCTATGGCATCGGCCGCACGCGATATTGTCTACGTAGCCAGTGGCGATACTCTTTGGAGCGTTGCCGCAAGGGTGAAGCCAGCCGATGTAACCATTCAGCAAATGATGACGGCGCTCTTAGCCGCTAATCCTGCTGCGTTTCCCACTGGCAATGTAGATGAGCTCCGTGCAGGCCAGACGCTCAATATCCCTACCCGTCAACAGGTTGCGTCACGAACGTCCAGCAATGCTGCCCCGGCAATTCAAGCGATGCGCCAGCCTGTAGGCCGTCAGGCCGAGCCCCAAGAAAAACCTGAAACCCTTAGTGATTCGAGCATGGAGCAGGCGGGCGAGCCAACCATGGAAAGTGTCGACCAGGGCACTAATCCATCCCCGCAAACATCCGATACTGTCGCCATCGAGCAAATGCTCGCTGAACAGCTGTTGGAGGGTCAGGATAGGCTGCTAGCGGCGCTTGACGAGCGCGAAGAAATGCATGATGAGCTAGCGGTGCTGCGTCAAGAGGTGGCGTCGCTAGCACAAGCATTGAGTGCTTCTCAGCGCGAGCTTCAGCAAGCTCAAGCAGTATCTGATGTGCTGGCGGGGAGTGCCGCGCTGATGGCAAACAGCCATACAGCTAACGAGATGCTTAACCTGAACCGTTCGCAGAGTGCGTCAGACACGCTTGTTGAGCGCATTACTGCCTATCAATGGCCGCTTGCTAGTACTGCGTTAGCGCTTTTGTTGGGAGCGCTAGCCTGGTCGCGTAGGCGTCGTGAACGGCAGTGGGAAGATGTTGCACCCACTTCCTCAGTTTATAACGCTGATACGATGCCAACCGCTACGTCTTCACCTACTACGTCTTCACCTACTACGTTTTCAACTACCACGCCTTCTTCTACTACTGAGCCACCAGCGCGGGATTCATCAACGGCCGATACAGTACCTGCTAACAGTGAGCCAGGGCCGATAGTTGAGGCCGAACGGCAGGAGACGTCTTCACCTCCAGGCGTGGGACGCAACCAATATAGAGGAAAGAGCGTCGAGGAACGCTGGGAAGTCGAAGAGGTGGCATTTGAGCCTCGACGTCGGGATAATGGTACACCCTAACTATCTTCTATGTGACGTGGCTTCATGACGCTGTTTTACCATTTTGACGAAACAAAGCCCCTAACGGGGCGCCTAGCGATGGGCATTGAATATGATGGTACGCGCTTTTGCGGCTTTCAGCGTTTGAAACACGCAGCTTCTGTTCAACAAGCGGTGGAAGATGCGCTAGAGAAAGTGGCCAGCGCGCCAGTGCGTATTCATGCCAGTGGTCGAACCGATTCTGGCGTGCATGCCACTCGTCAGATCATCCATTTTGACCCGCCTGTTCAGCGTTCTGAGAAAGCCTGGATTTTTGGCAGTAATACCAATCTTCCTAGAGACGTCGCTGTGCGCTGGGTAAAACCTGTGTCCGATGACTTCCATTCCCGCTTGGGCGCACTTGGGCGTCGTTATCGTTATATTTTGTTGAATCAACTTAGTCGTCCGGTGTTAGAGCGCCACAACGTAACTTGGTGTCGAGATCCGTTAGATGCCGATGCCATGCATCGGGCTGCGCAGGCTCTGGTAGGCGAGCATGACTTCAGCAGCTTTCGAGCGGCGGGCTGCCAGTCCAAAACGCCTTGGCGGCAAATGCACTTTGTAGAAGTGAAACGCTATGGGCCAATAGTGGTCATTGATATTCAGGGCAATGCTTTTTTGCACCACATGATTCGCAATATTGCGGGGGCACTGGTTAGCGTAGGGCGCGGTTCACAAGATGAAGGGCACATTGCGCGCCTGCTGGCACTGAAGAATCGCCGAAAAGGCGATGTCACAGCGCCAGCCTGTGGCCTTCATTTTGTAGACTCACTTTATGATGAACGATTTGATCTGCCCAAAGAGCCGTTAGGCCCCAACCTGCTCGCATTTACCGGTGAGTGGACCGGGGAGCGTCAGTTACCTGATAATCCGCGCATTGCGGCACGGCGCAAGTTGACGTTTAAGAGTCAGACGCCTTTAAACCAAGAGTCAGCGCCTTCAGAGCAGCAGGAGGCCCCATTATGAACGCGCGTTCTGGTCGTACGCGGATTAAATTCTGTGGCTTAACTCGCCATGAGGACGTCGCGCTGGCAGCATCGCTGGGTGTGGACGCGCTTGGCTTCGTGATGTGGCCTAAGAGCGCCCGCAGCATAACGCCTGCTGTGCTGGAAGAGTTGGCAGTGGAAGTGCCTGCCTTTGTGACGCGAGTGGGATTGTTTGTTAATCAGCCCGCAGAATTCATTGAGCAGTGCTTACCTTACTTGGATTTAATTCAGTTTCATGGTGATGAGCCAGCCTCGTTCTGTCAGCAGTTTGGACGGCCTTGGATTAAAGCACTGCGCATGCGTGATGATATCGACCTGCATCAGGCGGCGGCTGACTACTCGCTTGCACAGGCGCTACTATTAGATGCCTATCGACCTGGTATCCCAGGGGGAACGGGAGAGACGTTTGATTGGTCTAGAATCCCCGCAACCTTAGAAAAACCTGTTATCCTGGCTGGTGGGTTAACGGCTGATAATGTGGCTTCTGCGGTTAACCAAGTAATGCCTTATGCTATTGATGTCTCTGGCGGTATAGAAATATCTCATGGCATAAAAGATGCCGAGTTAATGGCATCTTTTGTTCAAAATGTGGCGTTAGCCAGCGCCCATTAAGCTCATTGCGTAGCGTACCCAACAGGGTGACTACGCCTCATTGTTAGTTCATTTATTGTTTGCCTGTTCTGGCGATCTTGTGAGGTATGCCTGTGACTGTCTCAGCGACTGAAACCAAGTTCAGCGACCTGACCCGAATGCCGGATGCCCGTGGTCATTTTGGCCCCTACGGCGGCCGGTTTGTGTCGGAAACCCTGAGCTTTGCCCTGGAAGAGTTAGAGCAGACCTATTTGAGTCTGCGTGATGATCCCGATTTCCAGGCTGAGTTTGACCGTGACCTTGCCCATTATGTGGGGCGTCCATCGCCGCTTTACCATGCAGAGCGTTGGTCACAGTCGCTAGGTGGCGCGCAAATTTGGTTGAAGCGTGAAGACTTAAATCACACCGGTGCTCATAAGGTTAATAACACCATTGGCCAAGCGCTATTAGCCAAAAAAACCGGCAAGCCCAGGGTTATTGCTGAAACCGGAGCAGGCCAGCACGGTGTTGCTACGGCGACTGTGGCAGCTCGCTTAGGCCTGGAGTGTGACGTTTATATGGGGGCGGCAGACGTTCAGCGCCAGAAGCTGAACGTTTATCGTATGCGCCTATTGGGCGCACGTGTGATCCCGGTCGAATCAGGCACTCGTACGCTTAAAGACGCAATGAATGAAGCCTTGCGTGACTGGGTCACCAACGTTGATAACACGTTCTACATTATTGGCACTGTAGCGGGTCCGCACCCTTATCCGCAGTTGGTGCGTGATTTCAACTCGGTAGTGGGGCGTGAAGCGCGCCAACAGTCATTAGCGCAAATTGGGCGTTTGCCAGATGCGCTGATTGCCTGTGTGGGCGGTGGTTCCAACGCTTTGGGCCTATTCTATCCCTTCGTCGAAGATGATGCGGTGGCGATGTACGGTGTCGAAGCCGGTGGCGATGGTATCGAAACAGGCCGACATGCTGCGCCGCTTTCGACCAATGCGCCGCGTGGTGTTTTGCATGGCAACCGAACTTACTTAATGTCTGACGAAGCGGGACAAGTGTCAGACACGCACTCGATTTCTGCTGGCCTCGACTACCCAGGGGTTGGGCCTGAACACGCGCTATGGAAAGATGTTGGGCGAGTTAACTACGTAGCCGCAAACGATAAAGAAGTGCTGGAAGCGTTTCGTGAACTGACGCACATGGAAGGGATTATGCCAGCATTGGAATCCGCCCATGCGCTTGCTCATGCGAAGGTGCTGGCACCGACCATGCGCCCTGACCAGCATATCGTGGTCAACCTTTCTGGTCGTGGTGATAAAGATATCATGACCGTTGCGAACATCGATGGCATTGAGTTTTAAGGGCTAGCATGAACCGTATTGACCAGCGTTTTTCCGAATTAAAAGAGCAGGGTCGTAAGGCCCTGATTCCTTATATTACCGCCGGCGACCCTGCGCCTCAGTACACTGTGGGCTTTATGCATGCCCTGGTAGAGGCGGGGGCTGATATTATTGAGCTTGGCGTGCCGTTTTCAGACCCAATGGCCGATGGCCCGGTGATTCAAAAGGCCTGTGAGCGAGCGCTTAAGCAGGGCACTCGCTTGGTTGATCTGCTGGATATGGTCGCTGAGTTCCGCCAAGTGGATGCTAAAACGCCTATCGTGTTGATGGGGTATCTCAATCCGATAGAGCGGATTGGCTATGAAACGTTTGCTGATAAAGCGGCAAGCGTTGGCGTCGATGGCGTGCTCGTGGTAGATATGCCGCCTGAAGAGGCTGATGAGCTTGGCCCGCTGTTAAAAGCTCGCGATTTAGCAGCGATTTTCTTGGTTGCGCCTACCACTTCCAATGCTCGTGCCGCTACAATATGCGCCCACGGTGAGGGCTATCTCTATTATGTTTCGCTTAAGGGCGTTACCGGTGCTGCTACACTCAATGCTGACGATGTGGCAGAGCATCTCGCGCCCTTGCGCGAAATGACCGATTTGCCATTATGTGTTGGCTTCGGTATCCGCGATGGTGTGACCGCCGCTGAAGTGGCGAAAGTCGCTGATGGTGTGATTGTTGGCAGTGCGCTAGTGAACCGTATTGCAGAGAGCGTTGACGCACCTGAAACCATTGCTGGTCAGCTTAAAAGCGTGTTGGGCGACATGCGCACCGCGATGGATGCCTAAGCGCATTCCCTCATCGTCTACACTGAATTGATTGACGACACTCATCAAGCTTGGCGTTGCTAAGCATGACGTATACGGAAACTTTTTGATATGAGCTGGTTAGACAAGATTGTGCCCTCCATGGGGCGTATCCAGCGTAAAGACCGTCGCGCCAGCGTGCCCGATGGCCTCTGGCGTAAATGTCCCAAGTGCGAAGCGGTTCTCTATCTCCCTGAGCTTGAGAAGCACCACAGCGTCTGCCCCAAGTGCGACCACCATTTACGGTTGACCGCGCGTAAACGTTTGGACTGGTTTTTGGATAAAGAGAATCGCCAAGAGATTGCGGCTGAGATTGAGCCTAATGATCGCTTGAAATTTCGCGACTCTAAAAAATACAAAGATCGCTTAACGGCTGCCCAAAAAGAGACCGGTGAAAAAGATGCGCTGGTTGCTATGCGTGGCGAGCTAGACGGGCTTCCGGTTGTAGCTGTTGCGTTTGAATTTACCTTCATGGGTGGCTCAATGGGGGCGGTTGTGGGCGAGAAGTTTGTCCGCGCGGCAACCATTGCCCTTGAAGAGCGGCTTCCGCTGATCTGCTTTGCCGCTTCTGGTGGGGCACGGATGCAAGAAGCACTGTTTTCACTCATGCAGATGGCCAAAACCTCGGCAGCGCTTGAAAAGCTTAAGCAGTCGGGTGTGCCTTACATTTCTGTGCTGACAGATCCAGTGTTTGGCGGGGTATCCGCGTCGCTAGCGATGCTGGGCGATCTAAATATCGCCGAGCCCAATGCCTTGATTGGCTTTGCTGGCCCGCGCGTTATTGAGCAAACCGTCCGTGAAACGCTGCCGGAAGGTTTTCAGCGCAGTGAATTTCTGCTGGAACACGGCACCGTAGATATGATTGTGCATCGTCATGATATGCGTGCTCGTGTTGGTGGTGTGCTGCGTAAGCTGACGCATAATATCGCGCTGCCTAGCGAAGGTGATGTCAGTGACGACGCATCGATTGACGAGCCGTTGGTTGATGAAGCGCCAATAGCCGATGCTGTAGATGCAACAGACGTTGATACGCCTGAAACGCATAGCGAAGCCAGCACCGTTAAGAGCGACGATTCGACCCGCAATGTCTAAGTCTATAGCCCCTGAATCTTTAGCTTCTGACGCTTTAACTCCTGGGTCTTTAGCCGAATGGCTGCACTACCTTGAAACCCTGCACCCTGTAGGGATTGATATGGGGCTTGAGCGCGTAGCAGAAGTTGCCAAGCGCATGGGGTTGCTAAGTCGACCGATTGCAACACAGGTGATTACGGTGGCGGGTACGAATGGCAAGGGGTCAACCCTTGCCATGATGGATGCTGTCGCACGCACGCACGGTTTGCGGGTAGGTACTTATACTTCGCCCCATATAGTGCGCTATAACGAGCGCGTGACGATCAATGGTGACTATGCTGACGACCAGCGGCTAATGACTGGTTTCTCTCGCGTAGAGGAAGCTAGGCTACAAACGCCTGAAATTAGCTTAACCTATTTTGAGGCGGGAACGCTGTGCGCCCTCTGGTGCCTAGCACAGGAAAACCTCGACTTAGCGCTGCTCGAAGTTGGTCTGGGTGGGCGATTGGATGCCGTCAATATCATTGATGCAGACGTTGCTATTGTCACCACCATTGCTCAGGATCATGCCAATTTTTTGGGGTCTGATATTGCCCAAATTGGCCGGGAAAAAGCCGGCATCTTTCGTGCTGCAAAACCCGCCGTATTGGGCAGTCGACTGCTTCCCAGCAGTGTAGCAGAGGCTGCTGATGCGATTGCCGCTCCTGTTTACTGTCTTGGTGAGGCGTTTAGCCACTCAATTGCTGATGACTCTGCCGCTGATAGCCTGTCTGAATGGAGCTGGAGTGGACTGAGCTGCCAGGGAGAGGTTATTTCTCTGACAGACCTTCCTGATCCCGGTTTGCCGATTGATAATGCAGCAACGGCTCTCCAAGCATTGATACTTAGCGGATTAGCGGTGAATGCAGACGCATGCCGTCGTGCGCTTCATGAGGTGCAAGTGCCAGGACGTATGCAGTGGATAGGGCAGTGGTGCTTGGATGTCGGGCATAATCCTCATGCAGCCGATTATGTCGCTAGGCGACTCCCATCGGTGCCTGAAGGTGGCCGGCAGTGGGCGTTGATCGGCATGCTCAATGATAAAGACGCTGATGGTGTTATTAGCGCTTTGCTACCCCGCATTACTGACTGGGTATGCGTGACGTTGGAGGGTGAGCGTGGTCGGTCAGCTGCCGAATTGGCGGCGCGTATCACATCTCTGGGTGGGCGTGTACATCGTTGCGCCAGTTCCCCAGAGGCTGGAGTGCAGATAATGGCTGAGCAGTTGGCACCCTCCGACCGGGTGTTAGTTACCGGCTCGTTTTTTACAGTTGCGGCCTTGTTGGAAATAACACTGCCGCAAGCTTAATCGGCCTAACCGTTGTGCTCGCTAAGCTTGATGGAGAGGGATATGAAATACGGTAAAACGGAACGCATCAGTGGTATTGTCATTTTACTCGCGTTGCTGGCGATTTTCGTGCCGTGGTTGATGAGTGATCCTGCTCCCCGAGAAGAGCGCCCTCAGCCTACGTTTGTTATTGAACGGCCTGTTGAGGCAACACAGCAAGATGTTCCGGTTCCGCAAATGCCGTCATCTATCAACACGTCCTCAAGTGAAGGTCGTTCTGTAGATAGCGCGACCAATAGTGTGCCAATTGATGCCAATCCAAGGCAGCCACAAACCGATCAAGCCAGTAGTTCTAATGCTCAGAGTGCTGGAGCAGATGATCCAATTGCTGAGTTAATGGCTGCCAATAACCGTAATAATGCAACTACATCATCGAATGCTGCTGGCCCAACATCTTCTTCCCAAGGCGAGTGGGCCGTTCAAGTGGGCAGCTTTGGTGATGCGGGTAACGCAAGGCGACTAAGCGATCAGCTTACTCAGGCGGGGTTTAGCGCCTACCTACGTGAGCGCGATAATAACCTTACCTCTGTTTATGTTGGCCCTTATGCGACGTCTGAAGACGGCGAGTCTGCGATGGCGATTATTAAACAGCGTGCCAATGTACAGGGCCTGTTAGTGCGAGTGAGAAATTAACTTATGGCACTTACTTGGATAGACGCGCTTTTCCTGGCGGTGCTAGCACTTTCCATGCTGGCCGGCTTTATGCGCGGATTTGTCAGGGAAGCTCTTGGGCTGGCCGCATGGGTAGTCGCATTGTTGGTAGCGCGCGTCTTGGCAGAGCCGGTAGCAGATCTAATGAGCGGGTTCATCGACAGTTTCGATGCGCGCTTAGTGTTGGCATTTATTTTAGTGATTTTTGCAGTCATTTTACTTAGCGGGATTGTGATCCGCCTTGTTCATGCGGCGGTAGAGTGGGTCGGTATGGGGTTGCTTAACCGTTTTGCCGGTGCTGCTTTTGGGCTTACTCGTGGCGCTGTCATTTTATTGGTGGCAACCGTCCTTATTACACTAACGCCCTTGGCTGAGTTACAGGCTTGGCAAGAAGCTGAGCTACGGCCGACGTTTATTGAGCTGCGCGATTGGGCGGTAAGCCAGTTAGATCAATGGGAACGGGAGCTACCGCAAGCACCTGACTCGCTCCGCGATATTTCGTTGCCAGATTTCGGCGCTCAGGAAGAGCCAGTTCCACAGTCTTTTACGCCAACATCTGAAAATGGTGGCCAGTGAGTGCGCTGTTTAATGATGGCGCGACGTGATGTTTAGTTAGTAATACAGTTAGCTGCTGTCTACCAATGCCCGCTTTTGCGACCGAGAAATAGGCAGTGGCTTACATTCGTTTGATGAACGTACGGGTTTGCTACGGTGAACCATGGCACTAAAGCGAGGTAACTTGAATGTGCGGTATAGTGGGCCTTCTGGCCAAGCAGGCGGTAAATCAGGGAATCTATGATGCTCTGACCGTACTTCAGCATCGGGGTCAGGACGCTGCCGGCATGATGACTTGGAGCGAGGGACGCTTCCTACTGCGCAAGAGTAATGGGCTGGTTCGAGATGTGTTCCATACCCGCCACATGGCTCGCCTAAAAGGTAACCTTGGCATTGGTCACGTGCGTTATCCAACCGCAGGTTCCTCTAGCGAAGCTGAGTCTCAGCCGTTTTATGTCAACTCCCCCTACGGTATTGCGCTGGCTCACAACGGTAACCTGACTAACTCTGATCAGTTAAAGCAAGAACTTTTCTCGACGGACCTTCGTCACATCAATACCAGCTCTGACTCCGAAGTGTTGCTAAACGTATTTGCCCATGAGTTGGGCAAACAGGGTTTGCACCTGGAAGCCGAGGACATTTTTGATGCCGTTCGTAGAGTGCACCGGCGCTGCAAAGGCGGCTACGCGGCGGTCGCGATCATTAACGGTTTTGGTATGGTGGCATTTCGGGATCATCATGGCATTCGTCCTGTAGTGTTTGGTACTCGCCAAAGTGACGAGGGGCAGGAGGTCATGATTGCTTCGGAATCTGTCGCCTTAGATGTCGGCGGCTTTGAGCTGGAGCGTGACCTTTCGCCCGGTGAAGCGATTTTTGTCGACATGCAGGGGCAGATTCATACTCAGGTCTGTGCTGATCGACCTGTGCTGCGTTCCTGTATTTTTGAGCATGTCTATCTTGCGCGCCCCGACTCTATTCTTGATGGTGCCTACGTGTATGGCACGCGTATGCAGATGGGGCGCAAGCTTGGCGACCGCATTCTTAATGAATGGCCTGATCACGATATTGACGTTGTTATCCCAATTCCCGATACGTCGCGCACTTCTGCCCTTGAGATGGCGCAGCACTTAGGGGTGACCTATCGCGAAGGGTTTATGAAGAACCGCTATATTGGCCGCACGTTTATTATGCCTGGCCAAACGCAGCGTAAAAAATCGGTGCGTCAAAAACTGAATGCCATTGATGTCGAATTCAAAGGCAAAAATGTGCTGCTGGTGGATGACTCTATCGTGCGTGGAACCACCTGTAAGCAGATTATTCAGATGGCGCGCGATGCAGGGGCCCGTAAAGTGTATTTCGCCTCAGCTGCTCCGCCCGTTCGCTACCCTAATGTCTATGGCATTGATATGCCTGCGGCAAAAGAACTGATTGCGCATGGCCGCACAGAAGAAGAGGTTGGTCAGCTGATTGGTGCGGATCGAATTTTCTATCAAGACCTGGAAGATTTGAAAGCGGCTTGCCGTGAGGTTAATCCTGAAATGGATGAGTTTGACTGCTCTGTCTTCGACGGCAACTATGTCACTGGTGACATTGATGATGCCTACTTGGCGGTGCTTGAAGCGAGTCGTAATGACGCAGCCAAAGATCAAAGTGCGGGCGACCATGCGCTAGTGGGTATGCATAACCAAGATGATGACGATCTTGACGACTAATGCCGCGTATTAATAGCTCGTATTACAACTTTTATTGACGTTTTAAAGGTGCTCAGCCATGCATGATGATAGTCACCAGGACGATTGGTCGCTAGAGACCCTTGCCATTCGCGCGGGCCATCACCGTACGTTTGAGCAAGAGCATGCCGAGCCCATTTTTCCCACTTCAAGCTTTGTTTACGAAAGCGCGGCTGAAGCCGCGCGCAAGTTTGGGGGGCAGGAGCCGGGCAACGTCTATTCACGCTTTACTAATCCTACTGTGCATACGTTCGAGCGCCGTTTGGCGGCGCTTGAAGGTGGTGAGCGGTGCGTGGCAACAAGTTCGGGTATGTCGGCCATTTTATCGACGGCGTTGGCACTGCTAAGTGCCGGCGATGAAATCGTTGCATCGCGCTCGCTGTTTGGTTCTACCGTGAGTTTGTTTGACAAATACCTGGGCAAATTTGGTATCACGACTCGTTATGTAGAACTATCTAACGTTTCTGCCTGGGAAGAGGCCATCGGCCCAAATACCAAGCTGTTGTTTGCGGAAACACCGTCCAACCCGCTGTCTGAAGTCGCGGATATTCCAGCATTAGCCGAACTTGCTAAGCGAAGTGGTGCATTGTTGGCGATTGATAACTGCTTCTTAACACCGGCACTTCAGCAGCCAATTGCGCTTGGCGCTGACTTAGTCATCCATTCTGCAACGAAGTATCTGGATGGCCAGGGACGTGCTATTGGTGGCGCGGTGGTTGGTAAACACGACGTGTTGGAAGAAGTGTTTGGTGTGGTACGTACTTGCGGGCCTTGCCTGAGTCCCTTTAATGCGTGGATTTTCACCAAAGGGCTTGAAACCTTATCATTGCGCATGAAAGCACATTGCGAGAATGCGCTGACTTTGGCGCTCTGGCTAGATCAACACCCGGCCGTTAATAAAGTGCACTACAGTGGCTTAGAAGCCCATCCTCAGCATGCGCTTGCCAAAAAACAGCAGCAAGGGTTTGGTGCCGTATTGGGCTTTGAGGTGAAAGGTGGCCAGGAGGGAGCTTGGCAGGTCATTGATGCCACCAAAATGCTGTCTATAACGGGTAACCTCGGAGATGTTAAAACCACCATTACCCATCCAGCCACCACAACGCATGGACGTCTCTCCGATGTGCAGAAAGAAGCCGCAGGTATCGCCCCTGGGTTGATTCGCGTAGCGGTGGGGCTGGAAAGCCAGGCTGACATTCAGCGCGATCTTGCCGCTGGGTTGGATGCTTTGGCGGCTGGCTGAGCGATTCAAATAGCGTTTTGATAAGCCGGTCATTCGTGGCCGGTTTTTTTATTGCTTGCTTCGCTGACGGCGTTTTTGTAACTACAACATTTAGCAATGTTTTTAACAAACGTTTTTTACGAATGGTGTGTTCTGCTTTTTTCAGCAGTGTTTTGATCATTAAGACGGTATGCTTTAGGTAGAAATGTGCTTACAGCAGGCATGACCAATTGCTGTTTAGAACGAGGAAAGCAAGGATGTGGCGGAACACGCAGAGTGGATGGGGAGTCATTAGTATTGCTCTTCACTGGCTTAGTGCACTAACGATTGTGGGGTTGTTTGTTCTTGGCTGGTGGATGACAGATCTTGGTTACTACGATACATGGTATAACCAAGGGCCGTGGGTGCATCGCTCGATTGGTATCTTGTTGTTAATTGCTACCTTTGCTCGCTTGATATGGCGCTTAATTCAACCAACGCCTCATGCAGAGGGTAGTCGCTTTGAACGTCTAGCTGCCCATGCTGGCCACATAATGTTGTATGTCTTGTTATTGTTAGTGCTTGTTAGTGGCTATTTGATTTCTACCGCCAATGGGCGCGGAATTAGCGTGTTTGATTGGTTTGAAGTGCCGGCACTGCTTCACGGGCTTCCTGATCAAGCTAGTCTGGCAGGCGATGTGCACTGGTACAGCGCCCTGGCGCTTATGGTATTGGCCGCAGGGCATGCGCTAGCCGCGATGAAGCATCATTGGTGGGATCGCCACTCGACACTCGTGCGGATGGTTAATCCTGCTCATGGCCGCAAGCAATAATGGAATTTTTTTGTCCACTGCGCTGATAGTTTGCTCGTAGTGTTTATTAGGAAAATAAAGGAGATTTCCACGATGTTAAAGAAAACCGCTTTTGCTGCTGCAATTGCCGCCGCTTCGCTAGCGACGTTCAGCCAAGCGCAAGCAGCAGAATATCAAATTGATACTGAAGGCCAGCACGCCTTTGTTCAGTTCAAAATTAGCCACCTCGGCTTTTCCTATATTCTGGGTACTTTCGAAGAGTTTGACGGTCAATTTTCATATGACCCCGAGGATTTAGAAGCCTCTTCTGTAGAAATGGAAGTGCAGGTGGGAAGCCTGAGCACTAATCATGCAGAGCGTGATCGTCACTTCTTAAGCAGCGATTTTCTTGATGCCAGCGAATATCCTACGGCAACTTTCACTTCAACAGGTTTTGAATCAACGGGTGAAAATGAAGGCGTCGTAACCGGTGAGTTAACGCTTCATGGCGAGACGCAGGAAATTGAAATGCCTGTTACCTTGATGGGCGAAGGTGATGACCCCTGGGGCAATTACCGTGCAGGTTTTGAAGGCAGCACCATGTTAACGCTGGGTGATTTCGGTATTGATATGAGTGACTTCCCAGAAGCGATGCACGAGCTGGAGCTTTACGTGACGTTTGAAGGCATTCGTCAGTAAGCGAGCGTAAGCAGAAAGCGCCATCACCCTTGCCTGGGTGGTGGCGCTTTTGCGTTGGGAGTTACCAGAAACAACTTACATCTCGTAGGTTGTCAGTATTGTTAACTAGGTGGCGTTCACCGCTATCTACTCTGTTTTGAGGATTTCTCTTTGGCAGCGGTCATTATGCAGCAACGCGAGCTGGCGATAACCTTATGGCGTCAAACGTGGCCGATGGCCATTGGTGTGTTGGCGCTATTGGGTTTCCAGCTTGTAGATAGTGCTTTTATTGCCCGTTTGGGAACAGCGCCCTTGGCCGCTCAGTCGTTTACCTTTCCGTTGTCCTTTCTGATTATTGGCATTCAAGTGGGAATGGGGATCGCGATTGCGGCGCTTATTTCCCGCGCCTTAGGCGCTGGAGAAGACGTTCGAGCGAAGCGGTTAAGCAGCCTTGTGCTAATTGCCGGTGGGCTTGTCATCGGCCTACTAGTCATTGCGCTTTGGTTTCTTCAAGTGCCCATATTTAGGCTGTTAGGTGCCGATGATAGCGCGCTGGTTTATATACGCGCTTACTGGGGGCCACAGCTATTTTCAGCTTGGCTAGGCGCGCTGCTCTATTTTATCTATAGCGTGTTTCGTGCTCACGGCGATACACGGCTGCCAGGTAAGATGATGGTGCTCAGTAGCCTTATTAACCTGGGATTGGACCCGCTATTTATTTTTGGTATTGGTTCTTGGCAGGGCTGGGGGCTAGCGGGCGCGGCTTGGGCGACCGCCATTGCATTTTTTGTGGGGCTGTTATTCAGCAGTATTAAACTAAAGCATCAAAAGTGGACGACGAATACCGCGCTATGGCAAGAAGCTAGTCGCTCGTGGCGGCTTTTTACCGGTATCGCTGCTCCCGCGATGGTTAGTCAGTTAATGCCGCCACTGGCGGCGATGTTGGCGATTGCGGCTGTTGCTAGCCTAGGAGATACCCAGGTGGCGGCTTGGGGGCTTGCCAGCCGCCTAGAAACGGTTTCGCTGATGGTGATATTGGCGATGACGATGTCGCTACCACCATGGCTTGGGCGTTGCTATGGGGCGGGCGACTGGGGACAGATTCAGCAGCTGATGCGCTTGGCAGTGAATGTCGCGTTGATATGGCAGCTTAGCCTGGGGCTGTTGCTGGCGCTGGCTTCACCCTGGGTGGCTATGGTGTTAGCCGGGAACCAGGAGGTGCAAAGTGAGCTCGCGCTGCTAATTCGCTTTTTGTTGCCAAGTTATGCTGCGCTGGGCGTGTGTATGCTGGTGGTGTCTGCAGGTAACGCTCTCGGCTGGCCACTTAGAGCAATGCTGCTTTCAAGCGCACGCTTGTTTATTTGCTATCTACCATGTTTATGGTTGGGTGCGCAGTTGTTTGGCTGGACAGGCTTAGCCGCTGGCGCGGCATTGGGTAACGTGTTGGCAGGTATGGTTGCTTGGATAGTGCTCAAGCGCATTTTATCCCGCCCGCATCGGCAGGCGGGATTCAGCAAGTAATGCCGTTTAGTGCTTCTTAGGGGCTTCCTGGAATGAGAAGTACATAAACAGTAATGCCATGCCCAAGTAACCCATGACAAATTCAGGCGCCGCGTTAAAGGCCAGTTTTGGGGCGTGCATCAGTCCTACAAATGAGAAGCCTGCCGCAATGGCGGCGAATGCGGCTGCACGCCGGAACTGATGGTCGATCACCGACACTGTCATTGCCCCTAGGAAGATGGCCATAAACATCGCACCTTGTCCCATGACAACAATGGCACTGGAAATATCGCTGACGACGTCACCAGCACCCCGGTTGAAGCGTGTCATCACGTAGTTGGCAAAGTAGGGCAGCATCGCCAGCGCAATGGCCGGGTAATAGCGGGTATCGTTCGCTTGAAACGCAGTGGCTATCATCGACATGCCGACAAATACCAAGATAGGGGCCACTACTGAGACCGGAATAATGGCCGCTAAGGCAGCGATCAGGCCAAACATGGTGGCGAGGGCATAAACGGCACCGTTTAAAATGCTGTAGCCTCGTCCTGCGCCCATCCATTTCGCGCCCACCGTGGCGATATAAACAGTTGTCGGGAATACGCCGCCAAATAGAGCGCCGATCATCGTGCCTGCTCCATCCACTGCCTGGCACTCACGCACATCGTATTTATCGCCAGCCGCTTCCATCGCTTCAACGTTATTCATGGTTTCAATAGCGTTATAGAGGGTGATGGGGAGTACGACAGTAAGTACGGCCAGCATGCCGCTAAACAGCAAGCCTAACCCTTCATACCATGCCAAATTAGGCAGCAGGGGGTAGAACCCTAAATGGGTAAAAGCATCGCTAAAGCGTTCGCTGCCCGCATCGCCAATCAAATATGCCATCGCAGTACCGACCACAATGGCAAACAGCGATGTCGGTAGCTTAAACGGCATGCTGACGCGTGCCACAAGACCAACAATGATAATGCCGAGCACCAGAAGTCCAATGATAGGCATTTCCAAGGTTTTAAATAGCATCTCGCCGGCAATAAAGGTGAGTGCGACGCCAGCAACAGCGCCCAACATGGCGGCCCGTGGGAGGTGATACTGCACCCAGCGGCCAACGATGCTAATCAAGGCTTCTATTGCGCCACTAATAAAGCAGGCGGCCACGGCAACTTTCCAGGCTAACTCCGCGTCACCGGTTAACTGCTTGGCGGGGAGCAATACGCCGAATAGAAACACAAACATGACCGGCGTGGAGATGCCGTAGGAGAGCGCGGTGACATCACTGCGGTTTTCTTTTCGTGCGAGCCTAGCGGCACTCCATGCGTAATAAAAATTACCTGCCATGACTGCCACTGCGGCACCAGGCAACACCTGACCATACACAATGGATGTGGGGAACCCCATGCCCAGCATGGTAATTGCGATAATGACAAAGTTGGCAATATTGTTTTGAAACAGCGCGAAGAACGCGTCGGTGTCTTCTTTTTTGTACCACGGATAGTGAGTGCCGACAGCCGCCATGTTAGGCCTCTTAGTTATGGTGTGTTGTATACAAGGCTATGCTGAGTGTGCCGAAGATTTGACTGATCGGTCAAGCATTGCGTTGTAGCGGACGCCGCACGGGCGCCCCAGGCTCTGGCGGCAAGCGGGCAATTGTACATAACAATCGCTTGCCTGTTCAGTGGCTTATCTTCAATTCATCTACAAAAACGCCCAGGCAATTTGCCTGGGCGTTTTAGCTGTTGACACTAAGGTTAACAACTCACTGGCGTTATTCGTTAACGGCAGCGATGGCCTTAGCGAGGTAAGGTAAATTCTCGTGTGAGAATCCTGCAACGTTGGCACGGCCAGAGCGCACCATGTAAATACCGAACTCATCACGCAGGCGGTCTACTTGCTCCGGAGTTAAACCGGTGTAAGAGAACATGCCGCGCTGCTCTGCAACGCATGCATATTTTTCAGCAAGGCCGTAAGGCTTAAGGGCTTCAACGAAGTCGCGACGCAGCGTATTGATGCGATCACGCATTTCGGTCAGCTCTTCACGCCACATTGCAGACAGCTCAGCGTCGTGGAGAATTTCGCTAACAATCGCGCCGCCGTGGGCGGGAGGGTTAGAGTAGTTCTCACGGGCCACAATGGCAGCCTGAGAGCGAACGTTCTCCATCTGCTCGGCGTCTTTTGCAATTAGGATCAAGCAGCCAGTGCGTTCGCAGTAAATGCCAAAGTTCTTTGAGCAGGAGCTGGTGATGATAACTTCATCAAGGTTTTCGGCCAGCAGACGAACACCATAGGCATCTTCGTCCAGGCCTTCCCCGAAACCTTGGTAAGCAAAGTCAACCAATGGCAGCAGTTTGCGCTCGCTCAGTACTGCCATTACTTCATGCCACTGATCTTTAGACAGGTCAAAGCCGGTCGGGTTGTGGCAGCAGGCGTGAAGCACCACAACGTCGCCTTCAGGAATCTTTTTCAGTGCCGCTAACATGCCATCGAAATCAAGGCGGTTGTCAGCATCAACGTAGGGGTACTTGTGAAGCTCGATACCTGCAGCGGTGAAAATGCCGTGATGGTTTGGCCAAGTAGGATCGCTGACCCAGATTCCTTTTCCAGGAAGCTGGTGAGCAATAAAGTCAGCGGCTAAGCGTAGTGCACCTGTTCCACCAGGAGACTGGGTAGCGCTCGCGCGGTTGGCTTTCAATACGGAAGAATCTGCACCTAATACCATAGGCAGCACAGCATCACCGTAAGCAGGGGCACCGTGAGAGCCAATATAGGTCTTGGTGGTTTCATTCTTGAGCAGGCGAGCTTCTGCTTCCTTGACAGCGCGCATGACCGGCGTATTGCCTTGTGCATCGCGATATACGCCAACCCCTAAATCGACTTTCTGGGGATTGGTGTCTTTTTTGAAAGCTTCGATCAGCCCGAGAATGGCATCTCCTGGGACTCGCTCAATTTGCTCAAACATTTATTCGGCTACCTCGTCGGTTCTGGCGGCAAGAATGAAATCATTAAGATGCAGGCCCTTTATTGCATGAGACCACCATGTCACGGTGGTTTTACCCCACTCAGTAACAATGACAGGATGGTGCCCAGCCTGCTCTGCTATATCGCCAACGCGCTGGGTGAATGCCAGGGCATCGGCAAAGTTGCGAAACGTAAACTGTCTCGTCAGCTTCATGATGCCATCGTGGTCAACAATCTGCCACTCTGAAAGCGCTGCTAGATGGGGTTGGCATGCGCTATAAGTGAGCGGTATGGCATTACCACTGCAAGGTTCGCAGGTTTTCTGAGCTAGCGTTGTCATGGGTTGCCTCCTTTGGGTATTGCTCAAATCAGGATAGAAGGCATACGCAGTCGCGACCAACCTCTTTCGCGCTGTATAACGCTTGATCAGCGCGCTCTATTAAGTTGGCTAAAGGCTCACCGCACCGATACTCCGCTACACCAATGCTCACGGTTACTTGGCCGGCACCGATTCCAAAATCGTAGCTTGAGATGGCATGTCGGAGACGGTCAGCGAGTTTATGGCATTGCTGCAGCGGTGTAAGCGGCAACACGACCATAAACTCTTCACCGCCAAGTCTTGCCACCATATCTTCGCAGCGCAGGAGTTGCTGAGTTTGCACGGCAAGTTGTTCAAGTACGCTATCGCCCTGCAAGTGTCCCCAACGATCATTGAGCTGTTTAAAATGATCTATATCTACCATCATGATAGATAAAGGCGTCCCATGCCGCGTGCTTAATGAGGCTAGGTGCGTTAAGTGCACCATGAGTTTGCGACGGTTAGGCAATCCCGTTAAAGGGTCGGTGTCGCAGAGTTTTCTTAGTCGCTGCTCTTCAGCGACTTGATCAGTAATATCCATCATGATGCCGCTCCAGCGAACACCATTGGATGCCGGGGAGGGGTTAGCACTTACCGCAATCCAGTGCGGCTTTCCTTTAGGGAAGGGGAGGCGGAAGCGAGTCGTGAGCGGTAGCATCCAGCGTGCAGATCGCTCAATAGATGACATTATTTTGGGGTGATCGTGACCGGTTAGGTGTTCAATAAGTTGGCCAGCGTCATGCGCTAATTGTTGTCGGTCGATGTGTGCCAGCGCCTCGCCCCCGCCTTCCAGGTAGGGAAAGTGCATACGGCCGCAGTGTGATCGATAGAATTGAAAAATAACCCCAGGTATCTGGGATATCAGGCTATCAGTACTTTGCGGTACTGGGGCTGTATCATTCACGAGCATGCGTGAAGCTCCAAAGCATATGCCAAATAAAAATTAATCGTAAAGGTTAGCCCTAAAAACGTAACTAATATGTAAGCCATTACTGACAATGCTTGCTTTTTTTAAAATCAATTGATCTATATATATTCTATAAAGGAATTTTGGTGTGACGTTCAGTGTCTTCCATAGAAACTTTGGCGCGACACAGGAAGGCCTATTGCTTTTTAATAGATTGGATCATTTTTTATTGTCGGGGTGTTTCTTTGAGCGAAGTAAAAGCAGCCACTATAAAGACAGGCCACTCGGCTAGCGCTCAAAAAGTTGGCGGTGGTTTGGTAAGTTTGGTCGGTGCTGGCCCAGGGGATCCAGAGCTATTGACGTTGAAAGCGTATAAGCGGCTTCAGGTAGCAGAAGTGGTGCTCTACGACCGCCTCGTTAGCGATGAAGTGCTAGCCCTGATTGGGCCTAAGGCTGAGCGGTTTTACGTTGGCAAGGCGAAGGCGTTGCACAGCGTCCCTCAAAATGAAATTAACCAGACATTGGTGGCTTGGGCCAGGCAAGGTAAGCAAGTTGTGCGTCTCAAGGGGGGAGATCCCTTCATTTTTGGCCGAGGTGGAGAAGAATTAGAAACGCTCATGGCTGAAAATGTGGTGGTAGAAGTCATCCCGGGTATTACAGCGGCATCCGGTTGTGCCGCTTATGCAGGCATTCCTCTGACACACCGAGACCATGCGCAGTCGGTTCGCTTAGTCACGGGCCACTTGCAACATGGAGAGAGCACGCTTGATTGGCAGGCGTTAGCTAGCCCTGGACAAACCTTGGTATTTTATATGGGGCTGAGCAACTTAGAGGCCATTTGCCAGGCTTTGATGGACCATGGTCTCGCATCCAGCACCCCTTTGGCGCTGATTGAACAGGGCACAACACAGCACCAATGTACGCATATTGGTTCTTTGCAACAGCTGCCTGAAGCATTTCACCAAGGTGAGATTACGCCGCCTACGTTATTGATTATTGGTAGTGTTGTGTCGTTACACGCCACGCTTTCTTGGTTTGAGGTTGCCGCTGCGGATGCGATAGGCTTTAAGGAAAGTAACCACTAGGCTAACCAACAAGCGGCTAACCGTATGCGCCGTTAGTCATATACGTTGTTCGCTGGCTAGATGTTGCTAGATGTGTATGCTAGTAAAAGAATGTCAGGTGCTAAATGTCTATCAACGCTGCTGATATCGGTAGCCTAATAAAGAAGAGAGGGACGCAGTATGCCAGAAGCAAACCACTCGGATAATCAAGCGCCAGCGAGTAAGCCAGACATGAAAACGCTGTTTAAAGACAACCGTGTCAAAGGTATTGCTGGTATTGCCGCCATTGCTGTTATTTGGGCAATTATGGCGCAATCGAACTCGGGCACACGGCAAGAGCGTGTCGAAACGTTAGAGGGCCAGTTAGCCAGCGTCGAGCAAGATAATAACCAGCTTAGCCAGCGAATTGCGGAAGTTGAGCAAGCTGAGACCGATTTAAGTGCAATGCGTGAGGAAATGGCATCGCTGGAAGAGCAGCAGGCTCAGGCACAAAGCGATCTAGAGACCGCTCAGGGTGAGACAAATGCGGTGCAATCGCGTCTTGAAGAACTAGTCGCTGAGCGTGATGCACTTCAGCAAGAAGTCGATGCGTTAAGCGAGCAAGTAGAGAGCGCTGAAGCTGACCTGCAATCACTAAAAGAAGAACGTGATCAAGTGGTAAGCGCGCGAGACCAGGCTGAGTCTGCTCGCCAGGAAGCTGAAGAAGCTCGTCAAAGTGCCGAAGAGTCCCGCCAAGAAGCGGAATCGGCACGTCAGCAAGCTGAACAAGAGCGTCAGGAGGCCGTTGACGAGCTTCGTGCCGCTCAAGAGGAACTGTCGGGTTTAGAAACCCAGATTAGTGAAGCTAGCGAACAGCTGTCCGGTACTGAGGAAGAGGTGTCAGCCGTTCAAAGTGAATTAGATAATTTGCAAAGCGAGCGTGACTCGCTCACCAGTGAGCGGGATGAGTTGCAAAGCGAGGTTGATTCGTTAACTCAACTGCGTGAAGAAGAGCAACAGAGCCTCGACCAAGTGCGCAGCGAGATGGATGATCTCATGGTCGCGCTGGATATTGGTCGTGAAGAACTAGCTAACGTTGAAAGTGATATTGAGGCTCGTGAAGGTCAGCTTGCACGCCTGGAAACCCAGCTCAGTGACTGGCGTGACGAGCTTTCTTCGTTGGAGGGTCGCTTACATGTAAACGATGCGGCGAATGACGAAGTGCCTTCTTTGACAGATGAAGAGAGTGGCAGCGCTGATTCGAATGGTTCTGAGCAAGCTGAAGAAGCAAGTTCTGAAGAGCAGGGCCAACAAAACAGTAACTGATCTATACACTTGATCGTGCGCTGATTGCTAGCGTAATAAAGCGGATGTAGGCAGCCCCTGCATCCGCTTTTTGCATGTTGGTTTAGAAATGGGCCGCCTAGGAGTATCATTCAAACCACGGATAGATTAGTCGCAATAGACAGGAGTGCCATTGATGGACGGTGTAAAACATATAGTAGCAGTGGCATCGGGGAAAGGTGGAGTCGGCAAATCGACCGTTACTGTGAACTTGGCACTAGCGCTTTCTGCCCAGGGGTATCGTGTTGGCGTACTGGATGCTGATATTTACGGCCCTAGCCAAGCGCAAATGCTGGGTGTTAAAGAAGGCGTGCGGCCTCAGGCGACGGAGGACAATAAGTTTCTGCCGCTAGAAGCGCACGGCCTTCAAGCGATGTCGATGGCCTTTATGGTTAACACCCGTGAGGCGATGGTCTGGCGTGGCCCGATGGTCGTTGGTGCGTTTCAGCAAATGCTGACACAAACCCAATGGGATAATCTGGATTTCCTGCTGATTGATATGCCGCCAGGTACCGGCGATATCCAGCTGACGCTGGCGCAAAAAGTGCCTGTTTCAGGCGCCGTGATTGTCACCACGCCTCAGGATATTGCGCTCCTTGATGCCCGCAAAGGCATTGAGATGTTCCGTAAGGTCAATGTGCCAGTGCTTGGCGTGGTAGAGAACATGAGTCTTTATCATTGTGAAAATTGCGGCCACGAAGCGGCTATTTTTGGTACCGGTGGCGGCGATCGCATCGCGGAAGAGTATGATACGACAGTTCTTGGGCGGTTGCCGTTAACGCTCTCTATTCGTGAGCTAGCTGACTCTGGTCGCCCCAGCGTGATTTCCGAACCCGATAGCTCAGTGAGTCGCACGTTTGCAGATATTGCCAAACAAGTGGCGCAATCGGTAAATGCCAGCCATAGCGGCGGCCCCACTATTTCTTTTAGCGAGTGATGACGTAACAAATGAGTATTAAATCTGACAAGTGGATTCGTCGCATGGCACAAAGCGATGCCATGATTGAACCGTTTGAAGCTGAGCAGGTGCGCTATGTGAATGATCAGCGCGTTATTTCTTATGGCACGTCGAGCTACGGTTACGACGTTCGCTGTGCCGATGAATTTAAAGTGTTTACCAACATACATTCGGCTATTGTCGATCCCAAAGCGTTTGATGACAAAAGCTTTGTCGATGTTAAGGGTGATGTGTGTATTATCCCGCCGAATTCCTTCGCATTAGCACGCACGGTTGAGTATTTTCGTATTCCGCGCAGTGTGCTGACGATTTGCCTTGGAAAATCCACTTACGCGCGCTGTGGCATTATTGTCAACGTAACGCCGCTTGAGCCAGAGTGGGAAGGGCATGTGACGCTTGAATTTTCAAATACTACCAACCTGCCTGCCAAGATTTATGCCCATGAAGGGGTAGCTCAGATGCTGTTCCTTGAGTCGGATGAGATGTGTGAAACATCTTATAAAGATCGCGGTGGTAAATATATGGGACAACGAGGCGTTACGCTGCCTCGCACTTAATATCCGCAAGCTAAACAAAAAACGCCTTACGCGCTAATAGCGGTAAGGCGTTTTTTATGGTCAGAGCAGTGACATTTACGTGTTTTCGTCAAACTCTTCGTCTAGCTCTTCTGCAGCATCTGTGTGGGAGAGCCGCATACCATGGGGGGGCAGGGGGTGGCCATCCATGGTGGCGTTTTCAGCGCTATATTGCAGGCGGCCTTGCAGAAACCACTGAACGGCAATTGGGAAGATTAGGTGTTCACGAGCGTGCACCTTCTCCTTAAGCGTCTCAACGGTATCTTCATTTGTAACGTTCAGTTCTGCTTGTAGCACAACGGGCCCACCATCTAGCTCTTCAGTGACAAAATGCACGCTACAGCCATGCTGTTTGACACCGTCTGCCAGCGCTCGAGCATGGGTATTTAACCCTTGATAGGCGGGCAGTAGTGAAGGGTGGATGTTGAGCATTTTGCCTAAAAAACGCTGCACAAAGCGGGGCGTCAGAATGCGCATAAAGCCTGCTAAAACAATCAAGTCAGGCTCATGACGTTCGATGACTTTGATTAGCGCTCCGTCGTAAGCATCGCGGCTGTCATACTCGCGATGAGGTAGCGCAACGGCTTCAATACCCGCTTCTAGGGCGCGCTTCAAGCCATGGGCATCCGGCTCATTGGAAATAACAGCGACGATTTCCCCGCCAAGCCGATCATGGCTTTGCGCGTCAATCAGCGCCTGTAAATTACTGCCACTGCCAGAAATTAGCACCACAATACGTCGCGCCGCTGTTGGTTCTGGCGCCATGTCGTTTATGGTGTCGTTGAACGTGCCACTATTAAAGTCGGTACTGCTCATGCGCGAAGGTTCTCCAAAACGACGGCTTCCTCCTGGCGCTGAATAATCTGACCAATTCGATATACGGTCTCGCCTTGAGCTTGCAGATGCGCCATAGCGTCTTCAGCTTGGGCCTGGGGCACTACAACCACCATGCCGATGCCGCAGTTCAGTACGCGGTGCATTTCCGTTTCACTGACATTGCCTTGGGCTTGTAACCAGTTAAATACTTCTGGACGCTGCCAAGTAGCAAGATCAACGTGGGCTGCGAGGGTATCGGGCAGAACACGGGGAATGTTTTCCAGTAAACCACCACCCGTAATATGGGAGAGCGCGTGAACGGAAATATCTGTGCCGCGCATCATCGACAGCAACGACTTCACATAAATACGCGTCGGCGCCATTAATGCGTCGCCAAGCGGCTGCCCATCCACAGTATCATTGAGTGAAGCGTTGCTAACTTCCAAAATTTTGCGAATCAATGAATAGCCATTGGAGTGCGGGCCAGAAGAGGCCAATCCCAGCAGTACATCGCCTTCGGCTACCTTGCTGCCGTCCAAAATATCGGCCTTTTCAACAACGCCAACGCAGAAGCCTGCCAAATCGTAGTCATTGCCCTCGTACATACCGGGCATTTCGGCAGTTTCGCCGCCTACTAGTGCGCAACCAGCCAGTTCGCAACCAGCGCCAATGCCGGTCACGACATCTGCAGCGATATCCACATCCAGCTTACCCGTGGCATAGTAGTCAAGGAATAGCAGCGGTTCAGCACCAGCAACGATCAAATCGTTGACACACATAGCGACCAAGTCAATGCCAATGGTGTCATGCTTACCAAGGTCCATGGCAAGACGCAGCTTAGTGCCGACACCATCCGTGCCGGAGACCAGGACTGGCTGTTTATAACCAGCGGGAAGCTCACACAGTGCGCCAAACCCGCCAAGGCCACCCAGGACTTCAGGGCGTGTCGTGCGTTTGGCAACGTGTTTGATGCGATCAACTAGCGCGTTGCCGGCATCAATATCGACACCTGCGTCTTTATAGCTGAGTGAGGGAGTGGCCTGAGAAGTGGAGGTATCGGTCATGACAGATCCTGTGAAGCCTATAGCAATACGGGTAGTGCTGGCGAAATGGCCAGTGCTGGGGCGATAACGGAACGGATTGTAACACCCAGAGACGTAAGTCGCATCGATGTGCGGCGTTAACCGATGTTCAATACGCTACTTTTGTTACTATTCAGTACGCTAAGGGCGCTAACCATCTTTCCAGGAGGGATATAAAGAGCATGCGACATTCATGGTGGGGCGTTGTTTTTTTGGTGGTATTGGTGGGCTGCCTCTACTTATTAGATGCGGTACTGATGCCATTTATTGCGGGTTTAATTTTGGCCTATTTGGCTGACCCGCTTGCTAATTATTTCCAGCGGTTAGGCATGAAGCGGCCCTGGGCAGTTAGTAGCGTCTTTTTTGTCCTGTTACTGATCCTTATTTTAAGCCTGCTTATTTTGATCCCGTTGGTTGTGCAGCAAACAAAACAGCTGGGAGAGGCGTTGCCGAGTGTCTTCAACTGGATTGAGAACATATTAGCGCCACAAGTTCAGGAGTGGACGGGGTACGATTTAGGTGCTGAGCTAACAAACGTTAGAGAAACTTTGATCAAAAACTGGCGTGATGCAGGTAGCTATGCAGCTCAGGCGTTAAGTCAAATAGGTCGTTCTGGGATGGCTTTCGTTTCCTGGGTTACCTACGTTGCCCTGATTCCTGTCGTAACGTTCTATTTACTACTTGATTGGAGCCGGCTGATTTCTAGTCTTGCTGATTTGGTTCCTCGTCAATGGACAAGCGATGTTTCCCGCTTGGCTCAGCGCTGCGATGAAGTTCTATCAGCGTTTCTACGTGGGCAGTTACTGGTCATGCTGTGTTTGGGCATTATATATGCGGCGGGACTAACGTTGATGGGGCTGAACTTCGGACTGCTGATTGGTGCTGTGTCCGGGCTTGTCAGTATTGTGCCGTTCCTTGGCTTTATTGTGGGGTTAGTGGTGGCGCTTATCGTGGCGCTTTTCCAATTTGATACATGGTGGGCTGTGCTGGGCGTGATCGCGGTATTCGGTATCGGTCAGGCGGCAGAAAGTGTCATACTTCAGCCTAAGCTGTTAGGCGATAAGATCGGTTTGCATCCTGTTGCGGTTATCTTTGCGGTACTGGCGGGCGGTCATCTTTTCGGTCTGACGGGCGTACTCTTAGCATTGCCTGCCGCAGCGGTCATTATGGTGCTTTTAAGGGAAATTAAAGATCGCTATAAAGGCAGTGCTCTCTATGATGCCGAGCAACGTCCGCTAGAACAGCAACATTACAATGATGGACTGGGTCGTCACGACGAAAGGGAGTCACCATGAGCCGATTACCGGCACAGCTACCGCTTGGGGTAGGGTTGCGAGACGACGCGACATTTAATAATTACTATGCCTCACAAGCAAACGCTTCATTAATGGAGTACCTGAGCCGGCAGCTTAAGTCTGATGCTGAACCGTTTTTATATTTATGGGGCGCGCCGGGCAGTGGCCGTAGCCATCTTTTACAGGCGGCGTGTCATGCCGCCTCGGATGCAGATAAGCGGGCACTTTATCTTCCATTGGCAGACCTTGGTCATTTCCCACCGCTGATGCTGGAGGATATCGAGCGTCTGGATCTCGTCGCCATTGATGATCTTGAATATGTGATCGGGCGTAAGCGTTGGGAAGAGGCTCTGTTTCACGCCTTTAATCGGCTTCGCGACGCTGGAAAAGCCTTAGTGATTGCCGCCAATACGTCCCCACGCCAACTAGACGTTGCATTGCCGGACTTGGCATCACGGCTAACCTGGGGAGTTACGTTTCACCTGCATCCGTTGGATGATAACGAACGCCTAGCAGCGTTAAAGCTTCGCGCCAACGTACGTGGAATGCAGTTACCTGATGATGTAGGGCGCTACATTATGCACCGCGGACCGAGGGAGTTGGGGGATTTGTGCCATGCACTGGAAACGCTTGATCAAGCATCGTTATCCGCTAAACGGAAACTGACTATTCCTTTCGTCAAGTCTGCCCTTAATTGGTAAAGCGCAATTGCTAAAACACCCCTGCCAGATCACTGGCAGGGGTGTTTTAATGACAGCAAGTCAATAACTAACAGATTAAGCAGTTTTGCTCATTTTGCTAGCAGCAGCTTGCGCTTGCTTAACATTATCTTCTGTCAGTTTTTGGCCTTTCTGCAAGAAGTCTTGCTGAAGAGCAACAACTTTATCTGCATCGCCTTTTACACGCTCAGCGAGTTCTTTAGCCACTTTCTGCTGGCCTTCCATGTAGCTGCGCAGGCCGTTGGCGTCTTTCACGCTCATCAGCTGACGCATTTGGGTGATGCCAGTATCTACGTAAGATTTGTTGGCATCAAACTGTGCGTTAAGCATTTTTTCAGAGTAATCGATGCTTAGCGTCATGTATGCACGCACAGGTGCCATGAACATGTTGTCGAACTGCTGAGTCATTTCGTTGGTGTTAAATGTTTGCATGGTAAACACTCCTGTTCCATTGCTCACTAATCGGCCCATTGATTGGCGGTGCCGTTAGTGTTGGTTGATCAGCAACGGTTTTGTTAAGCGTCCACCGCGGCTGATATCTAGTTATCTTGCGTTGCAGCATAACAGGGCTTTTTGTGCGGTGCAACATTATGGTGAAGTGAATTTAAGGATCGTGTGAGTGTAGCTGTGTGAGTCGGTGATACGCACGGATTTACCTAACGCGCCGGTAGGACTAGGCTTAAGCGTATAGATAACCGTTATCACTAAAATAATCGTTGGGAAACGTGATGTTAGTGATGTGAGCGGCGTTGGCTAAGGCGTTTTTTAAAAGGAGTGCCAGGATGGATACACGTATTGAACGGGATAGCATGGGTGAGCTCGATGTACCTGCAAATGCGCTTTATGGCGCTCAAACCCAACGGGCTATCAACAACTTCCCTGTCTCGCATACACCCATGCCCACGGCATTTATTCACGCTGTCGCGCGAATAAAGCTCGCTGCTGCGCGAAGTAACTGTCAGTTGGGGTTGTTAGATAAACCCCGCGCAGAGGCGATTGAGAATGCGGCTCGGGCAGTGATTAGTGGCCAGCATGATGCGCATTTTCCTATCGATGTTTTCCAGACAGGCTCTGGTACGTCGACCAATATGAATGTCAATGAAGTGCTAGCGACGCTTGCCAGTCGTGAAGGGGTGGAAGTAACGCCAAATGATCACGTTAATATGGGGCAGTCGAGTAACGACGTTATCCCAACGGCCATTCACCTCTCGGCAGCGATAGCCGTTAATGAAGCGCTTCGTCCCGCATTGGTGACGCTGCAGGCCACGATTGATGGTAGGGCGAGTGAACTGGCCCATATTGTTAAAACAGGTCGTACCCATTTGATGGATGCCATGCCGCTGCGTATGGATCAAGAGCTAGGAGCGTGGTCGAGCCAAGTGGGGCAGGCCATCGAGCGTTTTGATAGCGCCATGACAAGGCTATGTCGATTAGCGCAAGGCGGCACGGCGGTGGGCACCGGTATTAACGCGCCTGAGGGGTTTGCCGAGCTAATGGTTGGCGATTTAAGTCAGCAAACAGGCCTACCTTTTGTGCCTAATGATAGCTTTTTTGCCAGTTTGGCATCCCAGGATGCTGCCGTAGAGTTATCGGGGCAGTTGAAAGGGTTGGCCTGTGTGGTTATGAAGATCGCTAACGATTTGCGCTGGATGAATTCGGGGCCGTTGGCGGGGTTGGGCGAGATTGAGCTTGAGGCACTACAGCCTGGTAGTTCCATTATGCCGGGTAAGGTAAACCCTGTGATTCCTGAGTCGGCCGCCCAAGCGGCAGCGCAAGTCATCGGCTTGGATGCCGCGGTAACGGTGGCGGGTCAGAGTGGAAATTTCCAGCTCAACGTGATGCTGCCGCTAGTGGCTTCGAATCTTCTCACATCGATTACATTGATGAGTAACACCGCCACCTTGTTGGGTGAGCGTGCTATCGCCACATTCAAAGTGCGTGACGATAATTTACAGGGGCCGCTCGCACGGAATCCTATTTTAGTCACGGCCCTTAATAGCGTGATTGGCTATAACGCCGCCGCCGCAGTGGCTAAAAAAGCCTATCAAGCTGGGCGCCCAATCATCGACGTTGCGGAGGAAGAGACCGATCTAGATCGCTCAACGCTCGAACGTTTGCTAGACCCTGCGGTACTAACGCAAGGAGGCATACCTGAGTAGCCTCTATTGAGATATTCAGAGGGCAGACGGTTAGGTTGCTTGCTTTTCCGTTTTGCCCTTTTGAATGGTTTCGTTCGCCTCTTGACGCTCCTCTGCACTGGCATCGGGCGTTTCGTGTTCATCTTGACGCGAAGGCCGATAGCAAAAAGTGGCCAATATAGGGAAGTGATCAGACCCGAACGCCCCAAGTCGTTGCATGTTGACGAGGGTGAAATGCTCGCTGACAAACGCGTGGTCGAGAGGCCAGCGCAATAGGGGGTAATTAGCGTGAAAGGTGCTGTACAAGCCGCGACCACGGCGTGGGTCCAACATACCCCCTATGCGACAAAAACGGCGTGTTGTACGTGACCAGGCAACATCATTCAGGTCGCCGGCAACGATAGTGGCCTTTGGGTGTCGATGTATCTCTTTGCCAATCCACAACAGCTCTGCATCACGCCATAAAGATTTTTCGCTTTCATTGGGTGCTGGTGGTCTTGGGTGAACGGCAAATAAGCGAATATGCTGGCCGCTTTTAAGCTCTACCTGGGTGTGAATCGAAGGTATGTCATCCTGGATAAGCCACTTAATCTCAGTATCTTTCAGTGCTAGGCGAGAGTAGAGGTGCATACCATAAAGGTTATCTAGGGGGATCTTAACGCTATGAGGCCACAGCGCATCTAATGCTGGGTCAAGTTGTTCTTGCCACCATTGGTCAGATTCTAACGTCAGAATCATGTCGGGCTGGTGGTGGGTTATCATCGCCAGTAACTCTTTTGACTGGCGGTTTGGTGTCAGTACATTGGCGATTAGCAGCGTAATCATCTGGTCTTTAGGGGCATTATGGGCGGCTTTTACCTGCACAGGCCAGAGTGTTGTCCATGGCAAAATGTAGCGCAGCTGAAGCGCTAGCGTGGCGAGTGAGGCCAGTGTCGCGGTAACCCGCCAGGGCCCTGGGTCTAATAACCACAGGCTAGCTAAGCCACACGCTAAAGCCAGTACGGCAATTTGCAGTCGAGGAAATTCAAAACTGCGCACCCACCACCAGCGCATAGGCACGCGGGCAATCAGTGTGGCGAGTAACAATGAGATGGCGATGCATCCTAGCAAAGGCCCAAGCAAGATTTTCCTCCTGGTTTAACCGTGAATAGTGGTTAATCTACGTTTAGCTTAGCGGTAACCGTAGATAAGTGTCGATAAGACATGAAAATTGAGGGGAGTTAATTCATTTACGTCATTTCAAAGTGCTAAAAACTACTTGCAATTCAGCTATGAAGCCGTAGAATACGCATCCGTTGCACAGCAGGACCATAGCTCAGTTGGTTAGAGCGCCACGTTGACATCGTGGAGGTCGGCGGTTCAAATCCGCCTGGTCCTACCATATTGCGTGTTACGTGCAGCTCGTTACTTATAGGACCATAGCTCAGTTGGTTAGAGCGCCACGTTGACATCGTGGAGGTCGGCGGTTCAAATCCGCCTGGTCCTACCAAATACTTAAAAGCCCCATGCTTCTTAGCATGGGGCTTTTTTTATGGCTAATCGATAAAGCTAGTCGATAAAGAGGGGGAGGTCAGTCTGGCGAATAAACGTCGCCACCAGTGCCTCAATACCCGTCTGATCTTCTTGACTAAAGCGTGCGTGCTGGGGGCTGTCTAGGTCGAGCACTCCCCAGAGATAGCCGTCGATCACGATGGGAACAACGAGCTCTGAGCGAGAGTCAGCATCGCAGGCGATGTGATCAGCAATAGCGTGAACGTCATCAACCCGTTGGGTAGCTTGTTGGCGGGCAGCAGCCCCGCAAACGCCTTTGCTGAAGGGGATCGGATGGCAGGCGGGTTTGCCCTGAAATGGGCCAAGGCTGAGTTGGTTGGGCTGGCGCTGCAAATAGAACCCCACCCAATTGATGTCGCTCAGTGTGTGTTGAATAAAGGCACAGGTTTGTGCGCTGTTGGTTAGCCAATCACGTGTGTCTAGCAGGGCTTCAAGCTGCCGATTAAGCAACGCATAATCAACACTATGCATACGAATTCCTTATAGGTTTAAACACATCAGGCCAGCCCTAAGGCTGGCCTGATTACATCGATAGAGAAAACCGTGCTGTTTATTCGATCCAGCCGGGTACAGCTGCGCCCTTAAACAGTTCTTCTGCTTTTTCGATGACCTCGTCGCGCTGATAAGCGTCAACAAGTTGACGGATTTCTTCACGATCTTCGTCTCCGCCCCGTACCGCAATCAAGTTAACGTAGGGAGATTCAGGACCTTCCTTGATTATCGCGTCACTCAGGCTCAAGCCAGCCGGTTGGGCGAACGTATTGTTAATGAACGCCATGTCGACGTCTGGTAGTACACGGGGGAGTTGTGCCGCTTCAATTTCGCGGAAACGGAAGTTGCGTGGATTTTCAGCGATGTCGATGGGGGTAGCTTCCAGGTTGCTCGGATCATTAAGTGTGATCAGGCCCTGGTTGTGCATCAGAATGAGTGCACGCCCTTCATTAGATGGGTCGTTGGGCAGCGCGATTTGAGCGCCATCGGGCAGCGCTTCGATGCTGTCGTATTTCTCAGAGTATGCGCCGATCGGGTAAACGAAGGTGTAGCCCGCAATGGCAAGATCATATCCACGGTCATTGACCATAGCCTGTAGGTACGGTTCGTGCTGATAAGCGTTCGCGTCTAAACTGCCATCGGCGAGGGCGGCATTCGGCGTGACGTAGTCGGTGAATTCAATGATCTCGACGTTTAGGTCATACTCTTCTTTGGCAATTCGAGCCGCCACTTCCATGACTTCGGTTTCTGGGCCTGCCACAGTGCCCATTTTGATGGTGCGTGTTTCCGCGTTGGCAACGTTAACTGCAAGGGCTAAGGCGGTCAGGCTGCCGATAAGTAGTTTTTGCATGGTGTCACTCCTGTGGCTCAGTAAAGGTTGGATGTGATTATGCGGCAATAAGAAATAAAATTCTAATGCGTTTTGGTTATATTCGACTGTGCCGATAAAAGATGCAGACTATCGTCACTTGCGATCGCTTTTGCGCACCAAATAGTCGCCCAGGCTTTGGAAGCCTTGAACCATCACCACCAGTATAACGACGGTAATTAACATAATGGTGGGGTTGAAGCGGTTGTAGCCATAGCGAATGCCTAAGTCGCCCAGGCCACCGCCACCTACGGCGCCCGCCATGGCAGAGTAACTGACCAGTGTCACTAACGTAATCGTTAGCCCCGTGATAATGCCGCCCCTTGCCTCAGGGATCAGTACCTTGGTAATGATCTGCCAAGGCGTTGCGCCCATTGATTGAGCAGATTCAATAAGCCCCGGCGATATCTCGTTAAGCGCCCCTTCGATTAGCCGAGCTACAAATGGAATAGCCGCAATAGTTAACGGCACTGAGGCCGCATTAATACCAATAGAGGTGCCGACCAGCATGCGGGTGAACGGGATGATCGCCACCATCAAAATGATGAACGGAATTGAGCGGCCAACATTGGTAACAATGCCTAGCACTTGATTGAGTGCTGGCATCGCTAATATCTGGCGAGGGCGAGTCACGTAGAGCATGACGCCAAGCGGCAAGCCGAGCAGGGTGGCGATCACGCCTGAAATAGCCACCATGTAGAGCGTATCCAGCGTGGCTTGTAAAATAAGATCAAACATTGCGCTGGACATGACCAAGTACCTCTACCTGTAGTTGATGTGCTTCTAAATAAGCCATTGCTTCCTGAGTTTGAGCGGGGCTGCCGAGCAGCTCTGCAATCATCAGCCCTAAGGTGCGGTCTTGAATGGACTCGACCTTTGCCTGGAGGATGCTGACATCAACGCTGCACTCCCGCGCTAAGCGTGAAATAAGCGGCGTCGAAACAGCATCACCCGAAAACGTTAGCCGCACGACGGGATGAGTATGTTCGCTCGGTGTATCGCTTAAACGCTCGATCAGTTCTTTAGGTGGGCTTAGCTGCAAAAAGTCGTTCAGGAATTCCCTACCCAACTGTGTGATAGGCGCAGTAAAGAAATCACCGACCTCAGCGTCTTCCACTAGCTCACCGTCGGAAATGAGGCTTACTCGGTGGCAAATAGATTTCACAACTTCCATTTCGTGAGTGATCAACAAAATGGTAATGCCGAGCTGCTGATTAATTTCTCTCAACAGCTCAAGAATAGAGCTGGTGGTCTGGGGGTCTAGTGCGGAAGTGGCTTCATCGCACAGTAAGACGTTGGGTTTGCTGGCCAGTGCGCGGGCGATGGCAACACGCTGCTTTTGACCACCAGACAGCTGGGCTGGGTATTGTTTGGCTTTATCAGCCAGGCCCACCAGCTCCAGCAGCGGCAAAACGCGCTCTTTTATAGCACTGCGGCTTTCGCCCATTAACTCAAGGGGAAGTGCCACATTATCAAATACCGTACGCGTTGTTAGCAGATTGAAATGCTGGAAAATCATTCCAATACGGTGTCGGGCACGGTTTAACTCGCCGCGACTAAGGCGGGTCATTTCCTGGCCATCGACTGATACGCTGCCAGTGCTTGGGCGTTCAAGTAGGTTGACACAGCGAATAAGGGTCGACTTACCTGCGCCCGAAAGGCCAATAACGCCGTGAATGGTGCCTTTGGGAATCGTTAAATTGACATCTTTTAGGGCATGAACGGCACTATTGCCAGTGCCATAGGTTTTACTAACGTTGCTAATTTCAATCATAGCGTCTGCCTTAACGGTAGGCCGAAGACGGAGTGCGAGGGAGCAAGCGTAGGGCGGGAAATAAAAAAAGGCCACCCTTGCGGGTGGCCATCAACGCTGGACACACCCTTTTAGCTGCACTTCACCAAGCCATTAGCTTGGTGGACGCCCGCAATCTGGGTACAAATCGGCGTCATTACATTTGCGGCGAAAGTCTAAAGAGTGGTGGGTGTCTTGTCAATTAGTGCCGTTCTATTTCATGTTTTAATGCAATAATTCAGGTTTATTTTCTGAGTCAATGATTTTTGTTAGTGATTGATTCTGATGAGTGCTAATGCGGCGCTTGTTATCAGAAAAAAAGCCGTTTCAACGTTTGTATCAAAGCTTCTGGCTGCACACGGGTTGGGTATTAGTAGTAAGCTTGCACAGAATTTTAGTACCTGTTTTGACTTTAATACGTTGAGAAAGAGGGCGTAGCAATATGTTTACTGGCATTGTGCAAGGCGTGGCTGAGGTCGTCGCTGTTAAAGAGCTGGAAGAGTTTCGCACCCACGTAGTCGCATTGCCGGAGGCGTTGCGTGAAGGGCTCACTCTTGGTGCGTCGGTAGCCCATAATGGTGTTTGCCTGACGGTAACCGCGATAGAAGATGGGAATGTCAGTTTTGATCTGATGCGTGAAACGTTGCGTTTGACAAATCTTGGTGCAATTGCACCAGGTCAGTGCGTCAACATAGAGCGCGCGGCGCGTTTTGGTGATGAAATTGGTGGCCACTCCATGTCAGGCCACATTATTTGTGTGGCCAATGTGGTGGCAATAGAAGAGGCGCCCAACAATCGTCGGCTTTGGTTTTCACTGCCTGAGAGAGTCGCTAAATTTGTATTCGAGAAGGGATACATTGGTGTTGATGGTATCAGCTTGACGGTTGGTGACGTGCGCCCCGCAGCCGATGGTGCTGGGGTTGAGTTCAGTGTCAACCTGATACCGGAGACGCTGGCGCGTACAGTTTTAAAAGATCGCTTGCTAGGCGACAAGGTCAATATCGAGATTGATCCGCAAACCCAGGTGATTGTTGAAACAGTCGAAAGGGTGTTGGCGAGTCGTCTTTAGTCGTGTTTTTTGTCTTACCGTTGACCAATCGGTTAGCTCATGGCCTGAAGTTTGCTATTCATAATAGATAGGTGGGGGAGTTCCCACCAACACTAGCGGCACACGAGGCGCTCGCAACGCGTAGAGCCTTTAGGTAGTATGTGCGGCTTTTCTCGCATCAAGGGACGCATTTAGCGTAAGCGCGAAGGATAAAAACGACATGAAACTTCTGGACAATTACTTCAAGCTCACCGAGCAGAAGACCAATGTAAAGACCGAGTTGATCGCAGGGTTCACCACGTTCCTCACGATGGCTTATATCATTTTCGTCAACCCGAGCATTCTCTCGGAAGCGGGGATGGATTACGGCGCGGTATTTGTGGCTACCTGTGTCGCTGCTGCCATCGGCTGTTTTGTTATGGGGCTTTGGGCAAACTATCCGATCGCGCAAGCACCTGGTATGGGGCTGAATGCTTTTTTCACCTACGGTGTGGTACTGGGAATGGGCTATACCTGGGAGGCGGCATTGGGGGCTGTCTTCTTCTCCGGCCTGACGTTCTTCCTGCTAAGTATTTTTAAGATCCGCGAGTGGATCATTAATTCTATTCCACTCTCATTGCGTTTGGGGATTGCTGCGGGTATTGGCTTGTTCCTAGCGATGATTGCACTTAAAAATGCCGGTATTGTGGTCGCTAATCCAGCCACCTATGTGGCGCTGGGTGATTTGTCCCAGCCACCCGCACTTTATGCCTTGTTGGGCTTTTTCGTTATTACGGCGCTTTCCTACCTGCGCGTGACCGGTGCGGTAATGATCGGTATTTTGGGCATCACGATCCTTGCGACGCTGTTCGGACATAACCAGTATGGCGGTATTATGTCGATGCCGCCTTCGATTGCGCCTACCTTTATGGCAATGGATCTAATGGGCGCACTGGATGTGGCGATGCTAAGCGTCATTTTTGCCTTCTTGTTTGTGGATCTGTTTGATACGTCAGGCACGTTGGTAGGGGTGGCTCACCGCGGCAAACTGCTGGATGAAAATGGCAAGCTGCCGCGCATTGGTCGCGCTATGATGGCCGACAGTACCGCGTCTATGGCGGGTGCTGCATTGGGTACTTCGACAACGACTAGCTATATTGAATCAACTGCGGGTATCGCTTCCGGTGGTCGTACGGGGTTAACGGCGGTTGTGGTTGGTGTGCTGTTTTTAATTAGCCTTTTCTTTGCGCCGTTAGCAGGTTCTATTCCGGCCTATGCGACAGCAGGGGCGCTGCTTTACGTGGCCGTTTTGATGGCGGGTAGCTTAGCCCACGCAAACTGGGAAGACCCAACCGACGCTGCGCCGGTACTGATCGCTGCCCTGGCTATGCCGCTGACGTTCTCAATTGCTGAGGGAATTGCGCTTGGCTTTATTAGCTATGTTGCGATTAAAGCGCTTTCGGGACGGTTCAGCGATTTGAACCCCGCCGTCATAACGCTGGCGCTACTGTTTGCAGCAAAATTTCTTTTCCTGGGTTAATTACCCGCTTTATCTTTAATCAATGAGAGACGCGATGAGCATCTACGGCGACTACATTAAGTCCGTTATTCGCACGGTTCCTGACTGGCCAGAGCAGGGCGTAAATTTTCGTGATATCACACCGCTCCTGCAAAATAGTGCTGCCTTTCGCAAGCTGATTGATAGCTTTGTGCATCGCTACCAGGAAATGAACTTAGATGCCATCGCGGCGATTGATGCCCGTGGCTTCATCATTGGTGCGCCCTTGGCCTACGAGTTAGGCTGCAGCTTTGTGCCCGTTCGCAAGAAGGGCAAGCTGCCTTTCAAGACGATCAGTGAGACTTACACGCTTGAGTACGGCCACTCTGAAGTTGAGCTTCATGCCGATGCTTTCCAGAAAAATGACCGTATCCTGCTGATGGATGATTTGATTGCCACTGGCGGTACTATGCTTGCAGCAGCGAATCTAATTCAACGCTCTGGTGGGCACGTGGTGGAAACCGCAACTATTATTGATCTGCCTGAGCTGGGCGGTTCCCAGAAAATTCGCGACGCTGGCTATAGCGTATTCGCGGTATGTTCATTCACCGAAGACGAGTAACGCCTCTTATGAGCAGCGAACGCTATCATCAGCACTTCACCATTTCCTGGGATCAACTGCACCGCGACGTGCGTCAACTTTGTCATCAGCTAATTGAACGAGATTTCAAAGGTATCGTCGCGATTACCCGTGGTGGATTAATACCTGCGGCGCTTATCGCCCGTGAACTTAATATTCGCTTGATCGATACCGTTTGTATCAAAAGCTATGATCATATGGATCAAGGCGGTTTAGACATCATGAAGGGCGTTGACCATGATGGTGATGGTTGGCTGTTGGTTGATGATCTGGTAGATACCGGTAAAACCGCCCGTGCCGTTCGTGAAATGCTGCCTAAGGCGCATTTCGTGACAATGTATGCCAAACCAGAAGGGCGCCCTCTGGTTGACCAATACCTTACCGAAGTGGCTCAGCAGTGTTGGATCCAGTTCCCTTGGGATATGGGCATTGCTTATGTTGAGCCGCTGGCGGATCAACTGAAGAAGTAATATGGCTAACCCGCTACCCGACGATTGGAATCAATGGCTTGGGCAAGAATTTCAGGCTGACTATATGTCAGCCCTGAAAGCATTTTTGGCCCAAGAAAAATCAGCCAAAAAAGTTATCTACCCGCACTCATCGCATTGGTTTCGCGCTTTTGAGCTGACACCTTTAGCCTCTGTGAAAGTCGTTATTCTAGGGCAAGACCCTTATCACGGCCCCAACCAAGCTCATGGATTGTGCTTTTCGGTGCAGCCGGGTATCCAAGTGCCTCCCTCTTTAGTCAATATTTATAAAGAATTAGCTGCTGATGTGGGGTTTACGCCCGTGCGACACGGCTTTTTGGAGTCTTGGGCAACCCAGGGTGTGCTGCTGCTTAACACTGCATTAACGGTTGAGCAGGGTAATGCCGCTTCTCATCGTGGCAAGGGGTGGGAACACTTCACCGACTGCGCGATTGAAACCGTCAGTCGGTATGCTGAACCGTGCGTTTTCTTGTTGTGGGGCAGCCATGCGCGCCAGAAGAAAGTCCTGATTGATCAGTCGCGCCACTTGGTGTTGGAATCCCCGCATCCTTCGCCACTCTCAGCGCATCGAGGCTTTTTTGGCAATCACCACTTTTCCCGTGCCAATCAGTTTTTAGCAGAGCATGGGCGTTCATCGATTGAGTGGCAATTGCCGGAAACCCCTTAACCTAGTGGTCAGTTGCGGGTAGAATGGCGCGCAATTTTGTAAGCTTGTCGATGCGACCTAGGTCGCCATCCTGAATCCCATGCAGTGAGGAAGTCCCATGAGTGTTTACGCCATTAATCATCCGCTTGTTCAACATAAGCTGGGACTGCTGCGCGAAGCCGATTTGAGCACCAAAAGCTTCCGGGAGCTAGCAGGCGAAGTGGCTAAGCTGCTGACCTATGAAGCAACAAAGGGGCTAGAGCTCGAGGATCATGAGATTCAAGGCTGGAACAACGAGCCTATTGCGACGCGTCGTTTAAAAGGGAAAAAAGTAACGGTTGTGCCAATTCTGCGAGCCGGTTTAGGTATGCTGGAGGGCGTCACTGACCTAATTCCTAGCGCACGTGTCAGCGTGGTGGGTCTTTATCGGGATGAAGAGACTCTTCAGCCGGTGCCTTATTTCGCTAAGTTCGCTAATGATATTGAAGAGCGCATGGCACTTGTCATCGACCCGATGCTTGCGACTGGTGGCTCAATGGTTGCGACGTTAGATATGTTGCGTGAGCGTGGTTGTGAGCATATGAAAGTCATCGTGCTGGTAGCTGCCCCTGAGGGCATTAAGCGTGTTCAGGACGCGTACCCAGATGTTGAGATTTACACCGCATCCGTTGATGACCGGCTAGATGAGCACGGTTACATCGTGCCTGGTTTGGGAGATGCAGGCGATAAAATCTTCGGAACGCGCTAAGCACTCCGACTAACAATGCCCCTTACGCTTCGCGTTGGGGGCATTTTTTTGGCTTACCACCGACAACGAAAACATTGGAAACGTTTAGATGAGACATTCAGCAAGTCATGAGTCTTGGCCCAAAATGCTGCTGACAGGTGCGCAAATGCTATTCGTAGCCTTTGGTGCACTGGTATTGGTTCCACTGCTGACTGGCCTAGATCCCAGTGTCGCACTATTTACCGCGGGTATTGGTACGCTGGTGTTCCACGGAATTACCAAGCAGACGGTGCCGGTATTCTTGGCGTCATCATTTGCGTTCATTGCTCCCATTCAAGGCTCGATAGCAAGCTTTGGCGTGTCAGCCACGCTGGGTGGCTTAATGGCAGCAGGGGTGGTGTACGTTGCCATTTCTCAAGTAGTACGTGTTAAAGGCACTGCTTGGCTGCACAGGCTGTTACCGCCTGTCGTGGTCGGACCAGTTATTATGGTGATTGGTTTAGCATTGGCGCCAGTCGCTGTCAGTATGGCAACAGGGGAGACAAGCGATAACATTGGCTATGGTCAAGCGATTTTCCTTTCCATGGCCAGTTTGCTGGTAACGCTGATATTAGCTGTCTTCGGGCGTGGAATTCTTCGCTTGGTGCCGATAATGGGTGGTATCGCGGTGGGGTATGGTTTGGCGCTTGTTATGGGCGTTGTCGATTTCACTGCGGTACGTGATGCTGCTTGGCTATCATTGCCAAACTTTACCGCGCCGAGTTTTCACTGGGCGGCTATTTTGTTCATGATTCCTGTCGCGATTGCTCCTGCGGTGGAACATATCGGCGATATGGTGGCGATAGGCTCAGTGACACGCAAAAACTATCTAGAGAAGCCTGGTCTTCATCGCACCTTGTTAGGCGATGGGCTGGCGACAATGGCGGCTGCGCTGTTTGGTGGTCCTCCCAATACAACCTACTCAGAAGTAACGGGGGCAGTGACGCTGACTAAGGCATTCAACCCCATGTACATGATCATCGCCGCGGTGATTGCGATTGTACTGGCCTTTGTAGGCAAGTTGGGTGCGTTACTGCAAACTATTCCAGGCCCTGTAATGGGCGGTATTATGACGCTGCTGTTTGGTTCGATCGCAGTGGTTGGTATGAATACCTTGGTGCGTGCAGGCCAGTCATTAACTGCGGCGCGTAATCTCGTGGTGGTTTCGTTAATTTTAGTATTTGGGATAGGTGGAATGCAGTTTGGAGGTGGTCAGTTCACTCTCCAGGGCGTGAGCTTAGCCGCGTTAGTTGGCATTGCGCTAAACTGGCTGTTACCCGCTGAAAAAGAGGGCGAATAGTCACTCAATCATAGCCACCGGTTGGTCATTGGGAGTTGTTAATGGAAGAGGCAATTGATAGTCCATTTCCTGTACTCGGCATTGCCGCGTGGAGTGGGACTGGTAAGACGACTCTGTTAGCGCAGCTTTTGCCTCGCCTGCGCGAAAAGGGGCTTAGGGTGGGGGTGATAAAGCATGCTCACCATAGCTTTGATGTCGATCAGCCAGGAAAAGATAGCTATAAACTTCGTCAGGCTGGCGCTGCGCCTATGCTGATTGCATCCCGAGAGCGTTTTGCCATGATGCAAGAGACACCTGGCCAAGAAGAACCGGATCTTGGCTATCTCTTGTCACTGATGATTACCCAGGCGCCAGATTTGGTCATTGTGGAAGGCTTTAAGGCGTGGCCAATTCCTAAGCTAGTCCTGTACCGTGCAGGAATTGGCGATGTTTCCATTGTCAGTGGTGACTGGGTACAGGCGGTAGCGTCAAGTGGTTCGCTGCCTCCATCAATTCGCCCAACAGCTAAGCGGCTGGACCTGAATAATATTGAAGCGATCACTGAGTGGGTAATCGAGTGGATGAATGCTCAACCCAATGCTGTGGCTAACTAAATTAGCAGCTCCCAAATCAGTATTTTTATAACACCGTGGCTTGATTAAAAAGGTAACGATATGCAGCTAACTCACCTCAATAAACACGGCGAAGCCAACATGGTCGATGTCGGAGATAAGCGAGAGACTCGCCGCGAGGCGGTAGCGTCTGGGCGTATCGTTATGCAGCCTAAAACGTTGCAGCTGTTGAGTGATGGCGAGTTGCCTAAAGGCGATGTACTGGCGACCGCGCGCATTGCGGGTATTCAGGCAGCAAAGCGCACGCATGAGTTGATCCCGTTGTGCCATTCATTAGCGCTTTCAAAAGTCTCTGTAGATTTCGATATTGATCACGCTAACGGCTGTGTTGAAGTCTCCGCGCTTTGCCGCCTTAACGGACAGACCGGGGTAGAAATGGAAGCTCTGACAGCCGTGTCAGTGGCTTGTCTGACGCTTTACGATATGTGTAAAGCGGTGGATAAAGAGATGCGCATTGACGCCATTCAATTGGAAAGTAAGCGGGGCGGTATTCGTGGCGACTATCAACGAGGTGTGCCAGAACCAATTGTGACTGGCGGTGGCGTTGCGGGAGAGGTTCGCTTAGGCGAGCGATGTGCATCCCCTTGCGTTCGGGTTAAGTTTCTTGCTGAGCTGCGTGAGCGGGTGGAAGAGAGTGACCTTGCCATTGGGCTTGATCAACTGCCAAGCCGAGATGTGGCGGGGTTGAAAGCGGCGTTAAGCACTATGGATGCACGCTTTAATGTGTTGTCAGAGCAGCGCACGTTGTGTGCTATCAATCAAGTGATGGCCAACGATAGTGCGCGCCTTACCGATGAGGATGAAGTGGCCTTCTTTCCTCCAGTGACGGGTGGGTAATCAGATGGCTGATATTACAGAGACTGAATTGGATATTGCTGTCAGGGTTCAAGAAGCAGCGTTTAAAATGGATGATGGCTATGAAAGTGCGCTGCGCAAGCGCACCGATATCGGCGCTATTGTCACCTTCACGGGATTTGTGCGTGACTTTAATGAATCCCCTGATGTTATTGGGCTGACTCTTGAGCACTACCCAGGGATGACCGAGCGCACATTAACGCAGATTGGTGAGCAGGCAGGTCAACGCTGGGCGCTACAGGCCGTACGGATTATCCACCGCATTGGTGATTTGACGCCGGGAGACCCTATTGTGCGCGTTCTGGTGGCCAGTGCTCATCGCCGCGATGCTTTCCAAGCCTGCGACTTTATTATGGACTTTTTAAAAACCCAGGCGCCGTTTTGGAAGAAAGAGCACTCCCGCCAGGGGGCTTACTGGGTAAAAGAGCGGCATACTGATCAGCAAGCTGCAGAACGCTGGTAGACGATATTGCCAACAGCATCAATATCGCCAATGGCTTTAACTATCGCTAATGGCTTCTGAAGAGGGCGTTTCGGTTGCCATTATTTGTAAATGTACGTCTGGCATATGCTGAAGGTGATTAGCGAGCCAATGAATTAGCCTCGGTTGCAGTGCTTGACGCAAATCGGCCAATGTCTCTGCTGCTATTTCTAATAACTGATCATCTAGCCATTCGCTGAAACTATCTTCATCGAGTGGGCTGGTACCGCTGGCATCCAGCATCAAACGACCAATGCGGCACCAGCCAGTGTCGGTAGCCGTAACGGGAAGCGCTAAGAACAAACTGCCGCGCCGCGATGAGTGAGAGCCGGTATCGAGCCCTGGATGAGGCACGACGCTGTTCTGATTAACGATGCAGGGCGGCTGGGGATAGCGTGCTTCGCAGCGTAAGCCTAGATTGTCGAACATCAACATGTCGCCGTTTACCGGTGCGAGCGGGGCATTAATGCCGAGGCTGGTGGCAATTTCTTGATGGGCAGCCTGATGGCGCGCCTCCCCATGCACCGGCAGCAATGTTTTTGGCCGAACCCATTGATACAGTTTTCTCAGCTCATCTTCGGCAGGATGCCCAGTCGCGTGTAATTCTGGGTGGTTCATCTCATCGAAAATTGACACCCCAAGCTGCGCTAGGCGTTTTTTCAGTTGTTCAATAGGGCGCTCGTTGCCTGGTATGGCTTTGGCAGAAAAAATGATGCTATCGCCTGGCTCAAGATCCACAAACGGGTGCCTCCGCTGTGCTAAGCGTTGCAGTGCTGCACGTGGTTCACCTTGGCTGCCCGTCGCAATAATCACCACCTCTTCTGGCGGCAGGTAGCCTAAATCATGGGGTGGTACTAGCGGTGGAAAGTCGTCTAGATACCCTAGGCCCTTCGCGACACTCACCATGCGTTCCATTGAACGGCCCATCAAGCTGACGCGTCGGCCGCACTGTTGGGCGGCAATTCCAATCGCTAATACGCGGGCAAGGTTGCTGGCAAAGCAAGATACCACCACGCGTCCTGTGCACTGTTTTAAGGTGTGAGCGAGTGCTTTAGCAACATCTCCTTCACTGCCCGAATGGCCGGGCATCGGGGCGTTAGTGGAGTCGCCTACGACGAGATCGATAGGCGCGAGCGCACGAAATTGAGCAGCGTTAATGGGCGAACCAATTAATGGGGTAGGGTCTAGTTTCCAGTCCCCGGTGTGTAGCACGCGATAGTCGCCTGCCTGCATTAGGATTGAGCAGCTTTCTGGAATCGAATGGGTAACGTGAAGGTAACGCAGCGTGAAGGGGCCGAGCTCCATTGCATCACCTGGTTCCACAACGTTTATAGCGGCGCTACTAAGCTGATGTTCTGCAAACTTATGGCGCAGCAATCCCGCCGCTAACGGCGTTGCAAAAATAGGGCAATTCCACCTGGGCCAGAGCCACGCCACGGCGCCAATATGATCTTCATGGCCATGGGTAATGTAGAGTGCCTTTGGGGTAATGTTGAGTGCTGCTAATGTATCTGTATTGGGCACCTGCAGCGGGGAATTGGGTAGATCTTGGCGAATCATCATGCCGCAGTCGACGGCGATCCACTCATCATCGTATCCATACAACGTAAGGTTCATTCCAATTTCACCACACCCACCTAGCGGCAGTAGGCGCAGGGGAGGGCGACGGCGGGGACGAAGTTGAACGCGTGGTGGGTGCATCAGTAATGAAAAGCCTAAAAAGTAAGACCTTAACTATACGGGAAGGCAGGGGCGGGTAACAATCATCGTGGCATTTGGCTGCGGTGCTTCCTTGATAAGCATAAGGTACACTATTTCGCCTATATACCGCTTCCCTACCGCTGGTAGGTGCTTGTCGAACGTGCCGTTAAAATATGTCAAGAGTGTTTATTTATGTCTCATTATTACCGTTTGGTGGTTTCTTGCCCTGATCAAGTGGGCATTGTGGCGCGTGTCTCAAGCTTTATTGCTCAACAAGGTGGTTCTATCACTGAAGCAAGTCAGCACTCTGATCTTGAGACCGGCCGATTCTTCATGCGATACGAAATTTTGGCAGATTCGTTGGGTATGTCGGCGGAGGCGTTACGTAGTGCGTTTGAGCCGGTGGCTAAAGCCTTCAATATGCAGTGGTCGCTCGTCGATACTCAAAAGCGTAGGCGTGTGGTGTTGATGGTGTCGCGGGAGTCTCACTGCCTGGTTGATCTGCTTTATCGTTGGCAGGCTGGGGAGCTTGATTGCGATATTGTCGGGGTTATTTCAAATCATGAGGATATGCGATCACTCACTGAGTGGTATGGCATTCCTTACCATCATGTGCCCGTAGATCCTGATAACAAGCAGGCTGCTTTCGAGCAGGTGCAAGCGCAGATTGATAGCGCAAGGGCTGACTGCGTTGTGCTGGCACGTTACATGCAAATTTTGCCACCTTCGCTCTGCTCGCGTTACGCGGGACGGGTGATTAACATCCACCACAGTTTCTTACCCTCTTTTGCCGGTGCTAAGCCCTACCATCAAGCTTACCAGCGTGGCGTTAAGCTAATCGGAGCTACCTGTCACTATGTCACTGAAGAACTGGATGCTGGGCCGATTATTGAACAAGATATTCATCGGGTAAGTCATTGCCATACGCCAACGGATCTCGTGCGCTTTGGGCGCGATGTCGAAAAAGCGGTATTGGCGCGTGGTTTACGATGGCATTTAGAAGACCGGGTATTAATCCATGGCAATAAGACCGTGGTGTTCAGCTGATCATGTTGTTTAGATACGCAGCGTTTTTAGTCAATTCGAGTTTACAGCTGGCTTGTCGTTAGCTGACGGGTAGATAGGGGCATCCATGTCTTTCGCGCAAAGTGTTTTAGCTCCCTGGGCATTGTTGCTGACGTGGTTGGTATCGTTGAGCGTACTTGCGTGGATGATATGGCTGCGCCCTTGGCGAGTGCTGATAGGCGATGTGGCTCTTCAGCATCGGTGGTTAGCCGCGACGCTCGCTGTGGTGTTGATGTGGCAACTGCGTGCTCAGGCAGTCGATTGGTTAACCCTGCACTTAGTCTTCACCGTCTTAATGACGTTGGTATTCAAAATGCCTCTCGCATTAATCAGCAATGTGCTGATTAATGTTGCGATGTCAGCCATTGGCCGTAACGAATGGGCGTTACTAGGCGCTAATGTGTTGGTAACCGGCATTGTACCTGCGGTCATTACCGGTCTGGTATGGCGATGGGTAGACCGGCGCCTGCCGGATAACTTGATGATCTTTTTATTCGTATGCGGCTTTTTTGGCGCAGCGCTGGCAACACTGGCAGGAGGGTTGTCGGTGGTCTTGCTAATCATGGTGGCGGGTACTGACTCTGAAGCTGTGTACTTAGCCCAAGAGTATGCGCGCTTCTTACCCCTGTTAATGCCCTCCGAGGCTTTTATCACAGGGATGTTACTCAGTATTTTATTGGTGTATCACCCGAGTTGGGTAGCTACGTTTAATGATCGTCGCTATATAGACTCTCAGTAACATTGCGATAGCCGGTGAGTATCTCTATCGAGTGCCTCACCGGCATTTACACTTACTCGCTTATCCCAGTGCTTGGCCGTTACCGCCACGTATGACACCAACTCCCACCCCTTCGATATCCAACTGCTGCGTACGCAGGTCAATTTCTATGGGCGCAAAGTCGCTGTTTTCAGCAATCAGCGTCACCGTATGGCCCTGTCGTTTAAAGCGTTTTACAGTGACTTCATCTTCTAACCTTGCCACCACGATTTGGCCATCACGAACCCGGTCGGTGCGATGCACGGCAAGAAGGTCGCCTTCCAGTATGCCAACATCCTTCATTGACAAGCCTCGCACCCGAAGAAGGTAATCCGCTTTGGGGGTAAAGTATTCAGCGGGGAGTGGGCAATAACGATCAATGTGTTCCGCTGCTAGAATCGGGCTTCCTGCGGCCACTTCGCCAATGACTGGTAAGCCATTCGGTAGTGGTTCTACGTTGGCGGCAGGCGCTGTTGCCGAGACATCACCGATATCCTGTGGTTCCTGATTAGGCAGTCGAATCCCCCGCGAGGTGTTACGGATAATGCGGATGGCACCTTTGCGCTCAAGCGCTCGTAAATGCTCTTCAGCAGCGTTAGGAGAACGAAAGCCTAGCGCTTTGGCAATTTCTGCGCGGGTCGGCGGATAGCCAAATTCAGACATCGTTTTAACAATAAAATCAAAAACATGCTGTTGACGAGCAGTAAGAGGACGCGACATAACAAACTCCAAAAAATTGAACAAGACAGTGGCTACATGTCGGCTTAAACAGTATGTGGTTAAGTATACAGTATGTTGCTCTGTCCAGTACATGCTAGAGCGTTTCGCTATGGCATGGCAGTCATTATGCGAATGGTGTCAGGAATGCAGATAGGAACGACGAGTGTGAGGGGCTCTGTCGACGGAGCGTCTGATGGCAGGTGTTTGAATAGGGGCCTAGGGTGCATTTGAGCGTTGGGTAAAAAGCTAAAGATAAGTGATTGAGCCAAATAGCGTTATGGCATAGTATTTAACGATGTTTTAAACACTCGTTTTCTGGAGGGCGCTATGGCGCAATCTGATACGGTAACACGTATCCTCGATACCGCTGAGGTGCTGTTTGCCGAGCGTGGTTTTGCCGAAACATCGCTACGCAATATCACCAGTAAAGCGCGGGTTAATTTGGCTGCCGTCAATTACCACTTTGGTTCTAAAAAGGCGCTTATCCAGGCGGTATTTGCGCGCTATTTAGATCCCTTCTCACAACGTTTTCACACGGCGCTTGATGAGCTGGAAGCGCAGTACAACGGTGATGTGATTCCGCTTGAAGTGCTGTTGGAAACAATGGCAAGCACGGTGCTGGCAGTGCCAGCTGAGCGCAATAGCCTGAAGGTGTTTATGCGTCTGCTAGGGTTGGCGTATAGCCAGGCACAAGGGCATTTACGCCGTTATATCCAACAGCAGTACGGAGACGTGTTTACCCGCTTTACTGAGTTGGTGCGCCAGGCAACGCCAGATTTACCTGATGCTGAGCGTTTTTGGCGACTGCATTTCATGCTGGGCACCGTGATTTTTACGCTGTCGGGTTTAGATGCGCTGCGTGACATTGCCGCGAAAGACTATAATGAGCAAGTAACCGTCAGGGATTTGGTAAGACGTTTACGCCCTGTCGTGGTTGCTGCCATGAATGCTCCGCTACCGCCTGCTGCTGATGAAGGACATTATGCGAACGCCCACGCTAGCTGAACTACCCCCGCAGAATGGTGGTTGGATAGACATCAATATCAAACACCAGCAGCTATGCTGGTGGCAAGGGCGCACGCTGCAGTACACGTGCGCTGTGTCCACCGGTGAAAAAGGCGTAGGGCAGCAGGAAGGCAGTGGTCAAACCCCCCTGGGATGGCATTATATCCGCGCATCGATAGGGGGCGGTTTAGCTGATAATGCTGTTTTTCGGGGGCGGCGGTGGACTGGGGAAGTGTTTACGTCGGCGCTTGCGGCGGAATTCCCTCATCGTGATTGGATCTTAACGCGCATTATGTGGCTCTGTGGTTTAGAGAGAGGAGTGAATCGAGGCGGGGATGTCGACACTCAGCGTCGTTTTATCTATCTTCATGGCACGCCACCTGATCAACCGATGGGCGTGGCCGCTTCACATGGGTGTATTCGGCTGCGCAATGATGATCTGCTTTATCTTTTTGAACATGCGCCGCCGGGCACACCCGTTTGGCTTCATAATGGCTAAGCGTAGGCAGCTTATTATTGATTTTTTGACACGAGAGATTGATCAACTAAAATTGACGGCCCTTTTGTTGGATCCATCACAATGACTCAATCTTTAGGCCCGGTCATGCTTGACCTTGAAGGGCCGCGATTAACCAAAGCTGAAAAACATCTTTTGATGGACCCTGCTGTGGGCGGTGTCATTTTATTCGCTAGAAATGTCGAGAATGCTTACCAGGTTAGAAAGCTTTGCAGTGATATTCGTCGTGTTCGCGGCGAGCTGTTACTTGGTATTGATCAAGAAGGCGGTCGCGTTCAGCGAATTAAAGAAGGCGTTACTCGCATGCCAGCCATGGCACGCATTGGTGATCAATTCGCTGAGGATTCGGCATCCGGTCTTGCACTAGCAAAAGACGCGGGTTGGTTGCTGGGCATGGAAATGGCTGCTTGCGGTCTGGATATCAGCTTTGCGCCTGTTTTAGATGTCGAAAGTGGCATCTCTAGTGTTATCGGTGATCGCAGCTTCAGCACCGACCCTGCACACGTCGCTGCGCTGGGTCAGTGTTTTATCAACGGTTTGCATGAAGCGGGTATGGCGGCGGTAGGTAAGCATTTTCCTGGCCATGGTGGCGTTGCCGCTGACTCCCATGTGGCGTTACCTGTGGATGACCGTCCGCTGGCGCTTATTAAACAGCGCGATCTTGTTCCGTTTAGCCAGCTTGCTACTCAGCTTGATGGTGTTATGCCTGCCCATGTTATTTATAGTGCGTTTGACTCACGTCCTGCTGGCTTCTCACCTAGTTGGTTGGGAATGTTAAGAGAGTCCCTGGGGTTTAAAGGTTGTATCTTTTCAGATGATTTAAGTATGGCGGGTGCTCATGAAGCGGGTGACCCGAAGGAGCGCGCCAGGGCTGCCCTTGCCGCAGGATGCGATATGCTATTGGTCTGTAATGACCGCTCTGCAGCGTTAGACGTTGTTGAAGCATGCCAAGGATTACACAGTAAACGACCAATCAAGCTACGCTATGGACGAGCCCGTCCAGACGTGGATGCGCTAACGGCACTTGGCCGCTGGCGTCGTACCCATGCCAAATTAGAAGCGTTGGCGAATTAACCCCATCTTTTCTTAAGTTATTTTCGTTTTTAAGTCACTGACTAGTTAACCCCTTCTTGGAGTAACCCGATGTCCAAACTGGATAAAGAGGCGCTTGAGTCGCTTGACTCAATGCGTGAGTTGATGGATAACGCTGACTGCTTGATTTCTCAACAACAAGTTGAGCGTGCACTGGATCGAATGGCTGAGGAAATTAGTAAAGATCTAGGGGATAAGTTACCGGTTTTTTACTGCGTTATGAATGGCGGCTTGATCACAACAGGGCACCTGCTAACCCGATTAGGTTTCCCTCTAGAAGTCGATTATCTGCATGCCACCCGTTATCGTAACGAGTTGCGAGGTGGCGAACTTTTTTGGCGCGTTTCTCCAGAAATTCCCATGGCAGGGCGCCACGTCGTCATTGTCGATGACATTCTTGATGAGGGCTCTACGTTAGCCGCTATTCTTGCCTACTGCGAGGAAGCCCAAGCGGCGAGCGTTACAACGGCCGTGCTGGTGGATAAGCAGCATGACCGTAAAGCGGTACCTGGCTTAAAAGCCGATTACTGTAGCCTAGAGGTTGCAGATCGTTACGTGTTCGGCTTTGGCATGGATTACAAAGGCTACTGGCGTAATGCCCCTGGAATATTTGCTCCCAAGGGCATGTAATGCTCTGGCCTAGCGGGGCGAGAAGCGCCTAGCTAGGCCTGTCTCTGCAATCATTCGGGTTGATATCTCTTCTACTGAAAAGCGTGTCGTATCGATAAACGGGATGTGCATCGAGCGATATAGCGACTCAGCCTGTTCAACTTCTTGCAAACACTGATCCATTGAACTGTAGCGACTGTTGGGACGGCGCTCGTTGCGTATTGCTGCTAGTCTGCGAGCATCAATTGTCAGACCAAACAGCTTGTGTCTATGAGGGGCGAGTGCCTTGGGTAGTTTTAAACTGCCATCTTCATCCAAGTCATCTTCGGTTAATGGGTAGTTAGCTGCTCGAATGCCAAATTGAAGCGCTAGATAAAGTGAGGTGGGTGTTTTGCCGCAACGTGAAACGCCAACCAGAATAATGTCGGCTTTATCGTATTGGTGCGTTCGTGCGCCATCATCATTATCTAGCGCAAAATGGACGGAATGGATGCGATCCATGTAAACATCATCGCTACCAATCGAGTGCGTTCTGCCGACGCTGTAAGAGGAGTGCGTCTCTAACTCTTGCTCTAGGGGTTCTAAAAAGGTAGAGAAGATATCCACCTTGAAGCCTGAGGCCTGTCGAATGACGTTACGGATATCCTGATCCACAATGGTATCAATGATAATCGGCCGATGGCCGTCACGGGCGGCGGTAGAGTCGATTATCTCCGCTAAAGCTCGAGCCTTTTCCAGCGTATCAATGTAGGGCTTTGTCAGCATGTTAATTTCAACATCACTAAATTGAGCTAACAGGCTACGCCCAAGGCTTTCTGCCGTAATGCCAGTACCATCAGAAATAAAAAAGGCTGTTCGCTTCATCACTAAATCCGTCAATAAATAAAATTGCTATTGTGGGGTGGGGCGTGGGTTAGCACAATCGTTGCCAAGCCATTCGCTTTTTGCAGTTCGTTTTAACGCTTATTTAATAAAAATTACCTCATTAAGACTACATAAAAAGCCCTTTATTGCACTTTGTTGTAAAAATCCTCCACTCCGTTCGCTATTAGACCAATGGCGAATGCGGCGGGGCGATGCTAGTGTGACATGGTCAATTAGAGTCGGCCTGTCAGGTCGCAAAGCAGTCTAAAAGCGAGGGGGTTGCGTGGAAGAGTACATTCTATGGTTCGATCAGCTAGGTATGGCAGACGTCGAACGTGTGGGTGGTAAAAACGCTTCGCTTGGCGAAATGATCTCGAACTTATCAGGTGTGGGCGTGACAGTGCCGGGTGGATTTGCCACGACGGCCCATGCCTATCGTGAGTTTCTCTCTCACGAAGGGTTAAATGACCGCATCAACGCCACCCTTGCTCGCCTGGATGTCGATGACGTTAAGGCGTTGGCAGAGGCTGGTAAGACTATCCGCCAGTGGATTATTGATACGCCACTTCCCCCTGCATTTGAACATGCTTTACGCGGTGCCTATGAGCAGCTTCAGGCTAAGCATCCCAGTTTGAAAGTTGCCGTACGCAGCTCCGCCACGGCAGAAGATCTGCCTGATGCGTCTTTTGCTGGTCAGCAGGAAACGTTCCTCAATATTGAAGGTTTTGACAATATTAAACAGGCGGTGCACGAAGTGTTTGCATCGCTATTCAACGACCGCGCGATCTCTTACCGCGTTCACCGTGGCTATGCCCATGAGAATGTGGCGCTGTCTGCGGGTGTGCAGAAGATGGTGCGTTCTGAGACAGGTGCTTCCGGGGTTATGTTTACGCTGGATACCGAGTCTGGATACCGCGACGCAGTGTTTGTCACTGCTTCCTGGGGGCTTGGTGAAACCGTCGTCCAGGGGGCTGTCAATCCTGATGAATTTTATGTGCACAAGCCCACGCTTGAGGCTGGCCGTCCCGCAGTGCTACGCCGGACGCTAGGCTCTAAACTGATCAAAATGATCTATGGGCAAGATGCCAGCGCTGGTAAATCGGTTGAAACTGTTGATGTGCCTCTGAACGATCGTGGGCGGTTCTGTATTAACGATGAGCAGATCATGGATCTTGCACGGCAAGCCATGACCATTGAAAAACATTACCAGCGCCCGATGGATATCGAGTGGGCACTGGATGGTGATGATGGTCAGCTTTACATCGTTCAAGCGCGTCCTGAAACCGTTGTTTCACAACAGGAAGGAGGAAAGTTAGAACGCTTCCACCTGCGTGAAAAAGGACGCACGCTGATTACAGGCCGGGCGATTGGTCAGCGGATTGGGCGTGGCACGGTAAAAACAGTGCTTAGCCCAGAAGAAATGGACAAGGTCCAAGAGGGTGATATCCTGGTGACAGACATGACCGACCCGGATTGGGAGCCGATCATGAAGCGTGCATCAGCGATTGTTACTAATCGCGGTGGACGAACCTGTCACGCGGCCATCATTGCCCGGGAACTGGGTATACCAGCGGTGGTCGGTTGCGGAGATGCGACCACTCAGCTTAAAGAGGGCATTGATGTCACGGTGTCCTGTGCCGAAGGTGACACGGGCCACGTATATGAAGGGCTTCTGGCATTTGACTGTAAGGTTTCAAGTGTCGATGCGATGCCTGAGATTCCCTTCAAGATTATGATGAATGTGGGTAACCCGGACCGTGCATTTGGCTTTGCTGGTTTACCCCACGCTGGGGTTGGTCTTGCTAGGCTGGAATTCATCATTAACCGTATGATCGGTGTTCACCCCAAAGCGCTGTTGGATTACGACACGCTGCCTGCTGATCTTCAGCAGGTCATCGATTTGCGTACTGCCGGTTACGATGATCCTGTTAGTTTCTATGTTGATAAGCTGGTTGAAGGCATCTCAACCCTGGCCGCTGCTTTCCATCCTCAGCGAGTGATCGTAAGGCTCTCTGATTTTAAATCAAATGAGTACGAAAACCTCATTGGTGGCAAGCTTTATGAGCCCGGTGAAGAGAACCCAATGCTTGGCTTCAGAGGGGCCTCGCGTTATATCTCGGATGCCTTTAGGCCCTGTTTTGAGCTGGAATGCCGAGCGCTGAAGCGGGTTCGTGAAGAAATGGGCTTTGATAACGTTGAAATCATGGTGCCCTTTGTTCGCACAACCGATGAAGCACGCGAGGTCGTAGAGTTGTTAGCGGCTAATGGCTTGCCGCGGGGCGGTGAGTCTAATCCTGATGGCTTAAAAGTTATCATGATGTGTGAGTTACCGGCTAACGCACTACTGGCTGATGAGTTCCTCGAGTACTTTGATGGTTTCTCGATTGGTTCCAACGATTTGACCCAGCTGACGCTTGGTCTTGATCGTGACTCGGGTATCGTTGCGCATCTGTTTGATGAACGAAATCCAGCGGTGAAAAAGCTATTAGCAATGGCCATCAAAGCCTGCAAAGCACAAGGCAAGTATGTTGGCATTTGTGGTCAAGGCCCTTCTGATCATCCTGATTTGGCCAAGTGGTTAATGGAACAGGGAATTGATTCTGTCTCCTTAAACCCAGATGCGGTGCTTGAAACCTGGTTTATGCTGGCGGGTGAAACCATCGAATAATACTGTCAGCTCGCAGGACTGGCTCGCAACACCAGTGAGTGACATAGTGGGTTGAGTTGCTTATCTTCGCCCGGCCATTGGCCGGGCGAAGAATCATAAAGAGATCTTTGCTATTGGCGTAGCCAATTGCGCAGTTTTACCAGCATTAGGCCGCCGTCGCTCAGCGCACGGCGGTCTTCTATTAGCTCGCTCAAACGGTCTGGATAGTCAGTGATTATCGCATCAACCCCAAGATCAATCAGTGCCGACATGCGCGTTTGGTCATTGACTGTCCAGGCATGTATTTCGTAGTTATAAAGCGCCGCCAATCGAATTTCTTGTGGTGTGATACGGTTATGACGCAGGCCTAAAGCATCGAATTGGCGTCGATCCAGTGTGCCAGCCAAGATCAGTTGGGCGAGTAAGGTAATGCGTAATTCGGGGGCTTGCTGTTTTAAATAAGTCACCATACTGGGCGACATGGTTGCCATGCGCATTTCCAGGAATACATTTGGAAACCCGCAGTTCGCGTTCGCATTGAGCGCGTTATCCTGGGTTGCCCAGCAGCGATAACGAATGTCACTTTCTGCCTCAAGGGTTGCTAATACGGCGCGAGCGAGTCTCTCTTCGTCGCCAGGCGAGGGCTTCATGTCAATCATTAAGCCTGCGCGTCCTCGCACTAGCGCCAAAGCATCATCCAAACCAGCAATCCTTTCGTCTTGAAAGGCATCGCCAAACCAGCTGCCGACATCAACTTTGCTCAACTCTGCTCTAGTGAGTGAATCAAATTCTCGCCGATCGCCTGTTAGCCGGGCCAAGCTGCGATCATGGTAAAGAAGCACCTGGTTGTCAGCACTCAGGCGAACATCCAGTTCTACCGCATCGGCACCGTCTTCAAGCGCTTGTTTTATCGCGGATAAGGTATTCTCCGGCGCTACCATCGAGCTTCCTCGGTGGGCGATGATCGCTACGTTATCGCGTATTTCAAAGCTGTTGAGTATCCACCATGCTTGTAGCCCCGCTAGTAGCAGTACGCTTAGTTCAATCGCCCACGCAAGGCGACCAGGATGGGCGTGTTCCGACCGAGGCGAAGGGCGTGTCTCTCGAAAAGCCAGTTGCAAGTATAAGCACGCTGATAGGAGGGCATTGGTGGCAATACCTAAAAATGTAATGGTTAACGTAACCAGTACGTAGCTGGTTAAATAAGCCAACATCGCTGGAATCAGCACGGCATTATGTTCGGGTAGCCCCCATAACAGAGGCGTCACGACACTATCAAATAGCCATGTAGAGATAATCGGCAGACTGATAATGACGATCAGGACTGTCAAGACCGCCACACCAATCGAACGGTGCCAGCCGCGAGTTAAGCGCACGCTACGCTTAAGTGCTTGGAAAGGGGAGCAGTTGTCCAACGCTACTAACGGTAGCGCTAGTAACCAACGCAGGTAGAGCCACGCAGCAAGCCCAAGCCAGATAATCAGTAACGGCAGTGCGCAAGCAATAAAATACCACAGCGAGGCTGGGCGGGTTTGTTGTAAATAGTAGGGATCTATACCGCTTAACCACACATCATAAAGCCACGCTAAGCCCATCATAAAAGGGGCTAGAAGCAACAAGTGGGCTCCTACCTGAAGAATGACCAGGCCCGCCAGTGCTGGTAAGCGGCGTGTGCTTAACCACAGTGCTTCAAAGGCGAGTCGATAGTGGTTGTCTTTAGGTCTGACGGCAACCAGCAGCATGCCTGCTTGTTGCCAATAAATCAGTAAGAATGCAAAACCAAGACCCACGAGCAACGCAACTAAGCCCAGTGGACTAAATAGCAGTGTAATCAGCGCATCATTGGTGACGACTGTTCGGTTGAGTTGCGCTAGTAAGGCCCGAGAGATCCACGCAATCAATGGCACTACAAGAGCAGAGGCTAATAGGGTGAAGAGCAGGTGATAGGCAATGAGAGGACGAAGATGGTCGCGTAGAGTGTGGAGTAGGGTGTAGCCCAATTGGTTAAGCGGCTGCATGGTCACAATTTTGTCAGAGTTGAATTACCAGGGTGGCACTAAGTACCACACCTGGCAAGCCCTTGCCTTAGGAGAGCTCAAGCGGTTTTTCGGCGATAATAATGCCGTTGTTATCTGCGTAAAGCCATTGTCCAGTGTGTAACGTGGCGCCTGCAAAGGTAATAGGTATATCGCGTTGTCCTTCGCCGCGCTTTTCGCTCTTGCGCGGATGGTTGCCTAACGCTTGAACGCCAAGTGGCAGTGTGACAAGAATATCGACGTCTCGTACACAGCCATACATCACCACACCAGCCCAGCCATTTTTAGCGGCTTGCTCGGCGAGCATATCACCAAGCATGGCACAGCGGTGTGACCCGCCAGCATCCACAACTAGCACTGCACCATCACCTGGTTCGGCAACAGCTTGCTTAACCATTGAGTTGTCTTCAAAACACTTAACGGTACGAATAGGGCCGTAAAAACTGTCGACGCCACCATAATTAGCAAACATCGGTTCAAGTACTATTACGTCAGGATTCGCATCACATAAATCTGGTGTGACAACAGGGGTTGCATATGTCATTACACGCTCCTATGAAGCATTATCTTCAAAATTAGCCCATGAAGATCCATTGTTGAAAGTCAGGCGGCCATAAAAAAACGCCCCAGCCTGCAAGCAGGTTGGGGCGTTCGGTCATCGGCTCAAAAAGGAGACATTGTCATCCTTCTTGCGATGTTGCGAGCATCGGCGATAAGTTCTCGGTACTGCAAAGAGCATTAAGCTTCTTGGGCAACCGGAATCACGTTCGAGGCGATTTTTTGATACTCCTCGATTTCGTGGAAGTTCATGTAACGATATATTTCTCCAGCGAGTGCGTCAAATTCACTCATATAGCGCTGGTACTCTTCCACGGTTGGAAGGCGGCCTTCCACGGCAGCGACGGCTGCGAGTTCCGCTGAGGCGAGGTATACATTTGCACCATCACCTAAGCGGTTCGGGAAGTTACGTGTAGACGTAGACACAACAGTGCTTTTCGCTGCAACGCGTGCCTGGTTACCCATACACAGTGAACATCCCGGCATTTCCATGCGGGCGCCAGCACGGCCATAAATGCCGTAATAGCCTTCTTCGGTAAGCTGGTGCTGATCCATTTTGGTCGGCGGTGCCAGCCAAAGGCGCGTTTTCAGGCTGCCCGCAGGCTGTTTTTCAAGTAGTTTACCGGCTGCACGGAAGTGGCCAATGTTGGTCATGCACGAACCGATAAATACTTCATCAATTTTTTCGCCAGCAACGTCTGATAGCAGACGAGCATCATCTGGATCATTAGGCGCACAAAGAACGGGTTCTTTAATTTCGCTCAAATCAATTTCGATGACTTCGGCGTAGTCAGCATCTTTGTCAGCACGCATCAAGCTTGGGTTATCAAGCCATGCTTCCATACCTTCGATACGACGGCTGATAGTGCGTTCGTCACCGTAGCCATTCGCAATCATCCACTTCAGCAGTGTGATGTTGGATTTAAGGTACTCGGTGACACTTTCTTCAGACAGGGTGATTGTACAACCTGCTGCACTGCGCTCTGCTGAAGCGTCGGAAAGCTCGAAAGCTTGCTCGACGGTCAGGTCTTCAAGACCTTCAATTTCCAATACACGGCCAGAGAAAGCGTTCTTCTTGCCGGATTTCTCAACGGTTAGCAGTCCCTGCTTGATGGCGTAGAGGGGAATAGCGTGAACCAGGTCGCGCAGTGTCACGCCCGGCTGGCGCTCACCTTTAAAGCGCACCAGTACGGATTCCGGCATGTCCAGCGGCATAACGCCAGTCGCAGCAGCAAACGCTACCAGACCAGAACCTGCTGGGAACGAAATGCCCAGCGGGAAACGGGTGTGAGAGTCACCGCCGGTACCCACTGTGTCGGGCAGCAGCATACGGTTCAGCCAGCTGTGGATGATGCCGTCGCCGGGGCGAAGAGAGACGCCGCCACGGTTCATGATGAAGTCAGGCAGTGTGTGGTGAGTATCCACATCGACAGGCTTTGGATAGGCCGCAGTGTGACAGAATGACTGCATGACCAAGTCGGCCTGGAAACCAAGGCACGCTAAGTCTTTCAGCTCGTCACGGGTCATCGGCCCGGTTGTGTCCTGAGAGCCAACGGTGGTCATCTTCGGCTCGCAGTACATGCCGGGGCGTACGCCGTCCAGGCCACACGCTTTACCGACCATTTTTTGAGCAAGGGTGAAGCCCTTACCAGTATCAACCGGCTGGTCTGGCAGGCGGAAAACATCAGAAGGCTCAAGGCCTAGCGATTCACGCGCTTTACCGGTTAAACCGCGACCGATAATCAGCGGAATGCGTCCACCTGCGCGCACTTCGTCAAGAATCAGTTGGGTTTTAAGTTCGAAGGTTGTCAGTACTTCGTCGGTACCGTGCTTGCACACTTTACCTTCGTATGGATAGACATCAATGATGTCGCCCATTTCCAGTTTGGCAACATCCATTTCAACCGGCAGTGCACCAGAATCTTCCATAGTATTGAAGAAGATCGGGGCGATCTTGGCACCAAAACAGAAGCCGCCAGCGCGCTTGTTGGGCACGTAAGGAATGTCGTCGCCGAAGAACCAGAGTACAGAGTTAGTGGCGGACTTGCGTGAAGAGCCAGTACCAACGACGTCGCCCACATAGGCAACGGGGAAGCCTTTCGCTTTAACTTCTTCAATTTGTTTCAGCGGGCCAGTCGTGCCTTGCACTTCGGGTTCAATACCTTCGCGCTCGTTTTTGAGCATGGCATTGGCATGCAGCGGGATGTCTGGGCGCGACCATGCGTCAGGCGCAGGAGAGAGGTCGTCAGTATTGGTTTCGCCAGGAACCTTAAAGACGGTTAAGGTGATTTTCTCTTCCAGTGCAGGCTTGGAGAGGAACCACTCTGCAGCAGCCCAAGACTGAATAACGTCTTTAGCAACAGCATTGCCATTTTTGGCGCGCTCTTCAACGTCATGGAACGCATCAAACATGAGAAGGGTATGCTTGAGCTGTTCGCCAGCTTCACGAGCAAGTTCTTCATTGTCTAATAGTTCGACCATGGAGACGATGTTATAACCGCCTTGCATGGTGCCGAGAAGTTTGACGGCATGGATCTTATCGATCAGCGGAGAGGTGGCTTCACCTTTAGCAATCGCGGTTAAGAAACCTGCTTTTACATAAGCAGCTTCATCAACGCCTGGGGGGACTCGGTTGGTGATTAGGTCAAGAATAAACTCTTCTTCACCGGCCGGCGGATTTTTAAGTAGCTCAAGTAAGGCAGCGACTTGTTCGGCGTTCAGGGGCTTGGGCGGTACGCCCTCTGCAGCGCGTTCCTCGACATGTTGGCGGTAAGCTTCAAGCACGTTGGGGCCCTCTCATCTTCTTAATGGTGACGAGCGCATACCCACACGGTATTGAGTATGTGCCCGGACACGTGACATACGCTTGACAAACAGCGTCTGGTGGATGAGGTGGATTCTACGGGAAACTGTCGACAATGTTAAGGCGGCAAGCTCCTGAGGGCCTTGTACTTTATGTTGAGGAGATGGTGTAGGGTTTCTTAATAGCGCGTTTTTTTCTTAATTAATCCAGCGGGTGGAAGTTTTTTACCGAACAGGCGTAATTGAGGGTGAGGGCGCGTGTGATTATTGTGATGCCGCGTTACCATACTGTTTGATTATTTCGTCGTATTATTATCACTACGACAGCTGAATCGCGGGTATTGTGGTGTGGAGCTTCAATATAAGCGTAATTTTATATTAGATATGTGCTATATAAAAAGTGTTGTTACGGCTCTTTCAACAGCGAGCGTAATGGCAGGGAACAAACGCCCAGGGCGTTTATATGTTGTACAATAGTGAGATAAGCGCTTGGTAATGGTGTTATGTCGATACAATTAAATATGTTGCAACCTGTAGGTCATGCGCTTCAAGCGGATGATTTACTGCCAGAATGTCTCCATCAGTTTCTTGCTTGCTCAACGCCTGATGCTTGGCTGCAATGGGCGCTGGATAACCCAGAGATACTTCTTGTTGATCATGCTCAGTGTGAGAAAAAAGCCGCTTCAACGGCAATGAGCTTGCTCTATCGTTACGTTGATCAGCCGTTACTATTAAGCAAGATGTCGCAACTGGCTCGAGAAGAACTACTGCATTTCGAGCAGGTAGTTGGCTTAATGGAGAAGCGAGGCGTGGCGTATAGTCACCTTACTGCGTCACGCTATGCCGAAGGCTTGCGCAAGCATGTGCGTAGCAATGATCCTGACCGTTTAATTGATGTGTTAATTATTGGTGCGCTCATTGAAGCACGTAGCTGCGAGCGCTTTGCGCGCTTAATTCCTTATTTAGATGAAGAGCTTGCCAAGTTCTATCGCACGTTAGTGAAGTCAGAAGGCCGTCACTTTGAAGACTATTTGCTGCTTGCAAGACAGCAAACATCGGCATCAATAGATGACAGAATCGCCTTTTTTGTGGCGCGTGAAGCGGAGTTGATTACTTCGCCAGATACGGCTTTTCGTTTTCATAGCGGTGTGCCTGCTTAAGCCACCGCTAGTCTAGGTAGGATATGTATCATGCGCGATGCTCGTGAGACAGACCAACTGACCCTGTTTGGCCATTTCTCTTTATCACAAGGAGAAGATGTGCTGACGCACTTCAGTTATGACAAGGTAAAAGCGCTGCTCGTTTATTTGTTGCTGCACCGACAGCCGGTCAACCGAGCTTCCCTCGCAGAGTTGCTTTGGCCAGACCAGGGGCTGTCATCGGGCAGAACCAACCTACGTCATGCGCTTCACTGTCTGCGTCAGTCGATGGGGGACAATGCCGAGCAAGTGTTGAACGTATCCCGCCAGACCATCGCTTTTCAGTTGCCCGCCCACTGGCGGGTTGACTTGCACGAATTACAGCAATTGTTGGAAGGCCCTCGAGATTTGGCGAACCTCGAAGAGGTGATGTCGTGTTATCAGGGGGATTTGATAGAAGAACTCCAGCTTGCCAACTGCAGCGAATTTCAACGCTGGTTAGTTCAGGTGCGCAATGAGTGGCGTCAGCGTGTTATTCGTTTCGCTGAACAGGTGCTGGATGCTCACGCAGATGTACCTGACAATCTATTGGAAGGTTTAGTCAGTCGCTTTTCTGGCTACGGTCCATTTCATGAACGTCTGGTACGTCAGTTGGCCGAGAAAAATCAGATGGCGGCTGCCCATGAACAGTACAACAGCTATTTACAGTTGTTAGCGCTTTCTGGACAGCAGCCCGAACCGAGCTTTCTACAGTTAGCTAATTATTGGTCAGATGGTCACCATGACCCGCGTGTATTGAGCCCGCAAGGCGCTTTTTCGCGCGTGTTGGCCGCGGATAGTAAGCCTCTTCGCGAAGATGAAATTGAGCTGCGCCAGTTATCTGTGATGGCTATCCGGCTTAAGTTACAAGGTGATTGGCAAGATCGCGCGGCTACCCGAAACTGCTTGGCGCTTCAATTAGAGCTACTGCGCTGGTTAGAACAGCAGTGTCATCACTTGGGTGGCTTCTGGTTGCCGGGCGCAACAGGTGGGCTTGGCTTGGCCTGCTTTGGTACCCATGGACCGGCTCATCAGTTGGCAGAGCTGGTTGCGCTTTATGAGCACTGCCGTCTGGCGTTGCCTTTAGAGTCCCAGCGCCACTGGGTCGGTGATGGTGATCCTCCAAAATTTGAGCTCGCCGCAGGTCTTAATAGCGGAAGAGTGGTTTATCTACCTGAACGTCAGCTAGCTGACCCGCTTGGCCAAGTAACCCAAGTATCGCTGGAGTTAATGAGTGCCGCAGAAGGCAGTGAGTTGGTAATTTCTCAAGAAGCCAGCCAGCACATGCCGCCTGCACTTGATTTGCAACCGCGGTTGGTATCTCGCTTAGTGGCTAGCGATGGCCGCGTCCGCTTGAGAGCGTTAGTCCTGGGAGTAAATGAGGGCGGTAGGGATGCGCTACCTCCCAGTTTAGTGGGTCGAGAAACATCACTACGCACGCTAAGAGACGCGCTGGCGAGGGCTGGCATTGGTTTGCGCCAGAGCGTGCTAGTACGTGGTGCATCCGGGATGGGTAAGTCTGCGCTAATGGTGGGGTTTCGCCAGTTAGAACTGAGTCGTGATGCTGCCATTTGTTGGCAGCCAACGACGCGGCTATCGGTGCTAGAGCCCTACGGTGTCGCACGTACTCTGCTCGCTTGGTATGTTGAAGCAACGCCAACTTGTGAAGCTGTTCGTCAATTGCAAGAAACGCTCTCCTTAGAGCCTCTGGAGGATGAGCGTCAGCAATTGCTTGAAGAAGCGCTCGGTGTGCGTGATGTTCAAGAAGTTGCTCAGTTAACTCAGAATGGTGAGGCTATTGAGCTAGTTGTAAAGCTGTTACACCGCTTAATCGATCATCTGGCCAGTTCACGGACATTGGTACTGATGATTGATGATCTGCAATGGCTTGATGAACCTTCATTCAAGGTGTTGGCAGGGTTACAAGCTCGGTTGCCGATCAATACAGCCTTCATGCTAGTCGCCAGTCACCATGGCCGAGAGTCACTTCCGGTCAAATTGCACTGGGATCAGCAAATTACGCTTGGAAGGCTGGATGCGCAACAGTCGTCTCGCTTGCTTTCTCAGTTATCCCGCCGGTATCGCATTCATTTAAGCCCACGGCTACGCAATCAAATCATTGAGCGTTGCGACGGGGTGCCGCTGTATATGCAAGAGATTTGTCGGCGTTTAGATATGGATCGCCGTGAAGGTCGCAGTGTACAGTTTGATGAGCTGCCCAAAGGGTTGTTAGGACTGCTGGCTAGCCGAATTGACCAGTTGGAGGGTGATCGGGAAATTGCCCACGTAGCGGCGGTATTAGGCAAGCGTTTCCGTCTTGATTTTCTGCAAGAGTGCAGTGGTTGGGAAAAGCCGCGGCTGTGCCAAGCAATTGAGCACATGCGTCAACTGGAAATTATCGAGCCAGTGGATAAAGACGGGGGGGAGCCAGAGCATCAGTTTAGCCACCAACTGCTGCAAGAAGCCGCTTATCTTTCGTGCCCTAGGGATGTGCGGGTTAAGCTTCATCAGCAGGTAGTCACGCTGATTGAAGAGCGCTTCCCTGTATGGATTAGCCGCCACCCAGGAGATTTTGCAACCCACCTACGCCGCAGCGGCCACTACGCCAGGGGCGCTCGTTACTTTGAACTGGCCGCGCGGGAAGCCCTCAAGGTGAGCGCTAACCGTACGGCACTGCGCATGGCAGACTTCGGACTTGCTAGCCTGCGTCATGTCGATCATGAAGTTGAGCGCGAAGTGAGTCTGCTGACCGTGCGTGGCCAAGCGGCCTTCGCCTTAGAGGGGCATGGTTCGCCCACTGCGCATGAGAGCTTCGTGCGTGCGAGGGAGTTGCTCCGCCAGTCGGGTGGCGCCGCCACGGAAGATCCCGAAGACCTTGAGCAAATATTTTTGGTTAAGTGGGGCTTATGGGTTGGCCGAAGTCAGCGCTATGCCCACGCCGATGCATTTGCACTCGCCTCGACGCTGGCAGACATTGCTGGGCGTTTAGAGGATCCGCGCTACCAAAGGCTGGCAGATTATGCGCGGGCGCATTGCGAATACTGGGCTGGACGCATTCAGCAAGCGCATGACCACCTGGACGAAATTGACCCGCTCAATGCGCAAATGATGATTGAATGGCTGCCATTCTCTGATCACCCGCAAGTAACCGCGGCTTCTTTCCAAGGCTGGGCGCTCTGCTTGCGTGGTGACTACCAGCGCGCAGAGCGGCATATCTCTTCCGCGATCCGATTAGCTGAAAAAATTGGCCATCCAGGTACGCTTGCCATGGCGTTGATGTTTTCCGCCGCGCTTTATCGGCAGCTTGGCCATGTACATCTAGCAGCACGACACGCTGAGCGTGCTGCTGCAATGACGGGTACGCCCGATTTGCAACTGTGGCAGATTTCTGCCCAGGGGATTCTTGGCTGGCAGCGAGCGCTGGCGGGCGATCAAGGGGGCTTAGTGCAGGTGCGGGACAGCCTGGACCAGATGGCAGAGCTGAATGGGCGTGATCGCTATCAGCGTCCGGTCCTATGGTACTCAGATGCATGTATTGAGCTTGGCGAGTTAAAAGCGGCTGAAGATTATCTGGATCAGTGTCTGGTCATTGCCAAAGAGCGCACAACGCTCTTTTTACCTGAGTTGGCAACGCAGTTAGCTAAAGTGCGTGATTTGCTCGGGCACCCTGCTAATGAAGTGAAAGCGCTGGCTGAAATGGCCATTAATCAGGCCCGGGAGCATGGCAATCGCCATCAGGAGCTTGCAGCGCTCGAGCTTTGGTTGACGCGTATTGCACCAAACGACTTGCAGGCCAAAGAAGCATTTAGGCGCTTATTGAGTGAAGTGAGCCATAGTGATGCGCCAGTGCTTGTTCGCTGGGTTAGTCTGCTTGATAGACGGTTGCCCCACGCGGTAAGTGTTGAAAACGAAACCTGAGCGGGTGACTAACGGGTTGATGTTTCCAGCCAGTTAAGTGTGGCGAGCGCCTCTTCTCGGTGCTCGCCACACACATCAGCATCATAGTCGAACCGCTCACACACAGCGGGACGGCTAGGATCGCCAAATAACCTGCATAGATTGTCATCACTTAGCTGTACGCATCGAACGCCCGCCGGCTTGCCATTTGGCATGCCGGGTATATAAGAGGTGATCGATGGTGCAATACAGCAAGCACCGCAGCCTGCTCGGCAGGCGGCGGTGTCTGTTGCGAAAACGTGACTACTCATGGCGAGGCTTCTGCCGTCGCGCCTTTATCAATCCCCTCAAAGGCTTGAACCAGTGTTTTATGGCCGCTGTGATCTGCAATACTCTTGGCAAGCCATAACGCAATATTCTCGACGGTTGTCGGCTTGGGCAGTACACAGCAGCGTTCTTGAGGCAGTGTGATCGAAAATGTGCCTTGTGCCGACTGATAACGGCAAGTCAGCTTTTCATCAATCTGGCTTTCAATATCGGCCTGTTCAAGCAGATATCGATTATCCAGCCATGCTGCCCAGCGCTGCTCAAGCGCTGGCTGACGTGCCTGCTGCTGCCAGATAAACAGGCGCGAGCGGTGGCCATGAGCAATCCGCTGACAGTTGCCGAGATGCCGTTTAAGTCCGTGAGTGTAGCCATAGGCAGCGCCGTCTATAGGCTCGTCACTCAGCGTTAGCGTGACACTGTGGACATTAGCTGGCCGTTGCTCTTGCTTCGTCAGCTGTGAGCTTAAATAGTGGGTGACACGCTCAACAGTGATGGTGTCCCAGGGGAGCAAGGTAAATGCTTGGGCTGGCCCGCGAACTTCCATTTCGTAAGGAGTCGCTGTTCTAATGCAGATACCTTCAGCGCAGTCAGTAACCTTAATGCCGGGCGCGTTGACAGGTACGAGCAGCGTATGGTCTAGGCCACTATCGAGTGTGCGTTTGATCCAAGGCTTAACTTCCCCGAAGTCAAAAAGCATACCATCTTCGCCTAGCTCCCCATCCAGTTGAGCATCTACTTGCCAGCTACAGCCTACCAACCCTTTTGTAGGGCACCACAGTGAAACATCAATATGGCTGAGACGATTTACAAATAACGCCATTACTCAAATCCTGCAATTTTGTGCGTTTGAAGCGATAGCCGCCACTGGGGGTTAGCCATGCAATACTTGGTGGTTGCCTGAACCGTCGCGTGATTTCTCTGCGCTATGCCGTGGTCCATCGGCTGCAAAAAAAAGTGGTTGAAGTCCAAATTGGCAAATTGAGTGGGTGGCGCTGCAGATTGTGGGAAAACCAGCTTTAACTCATCGCCACGGGTGACCACCAGTGGATTAGTGCCCTTCGGGCTAACACATAGCCAGTCAATTCCTGGCGGTGGTATGACCGTTCCATTCGTTTCAACAGCCACTTCAAATCCATCGCTGTGTAGTAGTGCGATCAGCGGGGTATCAAGCTGGAGTAATGGCTCGCCGCCCGTGAATACCACGTAGGGCGTTGCTCTCCCCGCATGAACTGGCCAAAGGGCTTTAATGTGATCAGCGAGTTCACGTGGTGTGTTAAAGCGCCCACCGTTAATGCCATCCGTACCGATAAAATCGGTGTCGCAAAAGGAGCATTTTGCGCTGGCGCGATCGATTTCACGCCCAGACCACAAATTGCAGCCGCTAAAGCGGCAAAACACGCTGGCACGGCCTGCCTGAGCACCTTCGCCCTGCAAGGTATAAAAGGCTTCTTTGACGTGATACATCAGCCGATAACCTGTGCAGGGGTCGATTCATACGCCAGTGGGTCTGAAGTATTGTTGGCTGCGAACGCCGCCAGACGTTCACGGCAGCTGCCACACTTGCCGCAAGCCAGTGGGCGTCCTTCATAGCAGGTCCAGGTATCACGGTAGTTCAGGCCCATTGCTAAGCCATCGCGCAAGATATCGGCTTTGCTCGATGCTAGATAAGGTGCATGCAGCGTTATCGGTTCAAAATTAGCGATGCCAGCGACCTGATTCATTGCGTGAACAAATTCAGGGCGGCAGTCAGGGTAGAGAATATGATCACCGCTGTGGGCGCCGTAATCGACACGCCCCGCACCGATATTAACTGCCTTAGCAATGGCTAACGAAAGCAGAATCATATTGCGGTTAGGGACAACGGTGGTAGTGAGGTTATCAGCAGTGTAGTCACCCTCAGGCATTGATATATCTGGGTTGGTCAGCGCTGAGTTATCAATTAAGCCGTGAATAGCACGTATATCAACGACTTGATGGGGAATATTGTGCTGCTTACAAACTGCTTTCGCTATGTCCAGTTCTTTGGCGTGGCGTTGGCCATAATCAAATGAGAGCGCATGAACCTCGAGCCCTTCTTTTATTGCGCGGTGAAGAACGGTATAGGAGTCCATACCGCCGGAATAAATCACAACGGTAGATGACGCGTCTGCGCCAGAGGTAGGGGGTAACGACATAATAATTACTCATTGGCCGGAGAATTTATTGAGTGCTTTAGCGTCGCGCTAAATGAGATTCCGGGGTCCGGTCCGGAAGGACGGCAGTTTACGCAATGCGGGCTTGCCTGGCCAGTGGTAGCGGCAATTGGTACCATTTTCTGTTCGGTATGCGCATGGGCCAACATGCTAAGCTAATCCTTCTAGTCGTAAGGGATGAATCCATGGCCACCATAGAACATAGCGAAATTATTAATGCTCAGCCTGAAAGAGTGTTTGAACTGCTGAGTCGAGTTGAAGATTTTGCTGACTATTCTGATCTCATTAGATCAATTGATACCTTAGGCGATAACCGTTATCGCTGGCATGTCCACGCGGTGGGTATGGATTGGTCATTTGATGTGGCAGTAACCGAGATCAAGCCACCTTATGTGCTGGCATGGGAATCATTGGAAGGCGTTAAAAACCAAGGTCGTTATCAATTGCGTGAAGTGCCGGAGGGGACAGAGGTATCGCTTACGCTGAGTTATGAAATCCGTAATCGATTGGTGGAAAAAGCGGTGAATCGTGCTGCAAAGCCATTAGTGGGAAAAGTGAGCAGGCAAATTCTTGAGCGCGTTGAAGCTCGCCTCAACAGTTAATGGCTACATTGGCGCCGTTAGTGAGCGGCGCGCAAAGAGGTGTTCAGCAGCAATCAAGCTCGTTTGTGCATCGAGGCATCAAGGTGGTCGACAACTTCGGCCCAGTCGGCATCATCTTCCACGGCCTCACGAAGAAAATCAGCTTGGCCTTCGTTCCAGCAGGGAGCCTCTGCGAGCGGCATTTCTTTGGGTAGGGGGGAGTGGCGCTGAATAAAGTGCTCAATGGACTCTGCATCCGAGCGTAGCCCGAGTTGTTCAAATAGCTCGCTAAAATGGTGTACAGGCCGTTCCATACGCTGCTTTCCTTTTTGGTTATTAACGTATGTTTAAACATAGCGTGTATAAGTGACTACGCCAGTGCGAATTGATCGACGTGCGGTGTTTAGCGCTCGCCGACAAGTGGCGTTAAAAATCGCTGGCGTCGAATGTCCATGGAAAGGGGTTGAGCCAGTAGGTGAACGAGTTTGGTGAAAGCGGCTTCCGGCGTCATGTTATCTCCAGACAGTAGGCCCGCTTCTGCTAGACCGTGGCCCGCTGCGTACTCGCCCATATGAATGCTGCCCTGGGGGCACTGGCTAACCGCGGCCAGCAGCTTTCCTTCGCCACTGGCGTTAGCAATGACATCAATGAGTGCAGGGTCGTTGGGTATATTACCTGCTCCCCAAAGCTGCAGTAGAGCCCCCTTAACGCGCGAATCACCGAGCAGAGCTTCCAATTGCCAAGGCGATATACCTGGCCACAATGCTAGTCTGATAACGGCGCCATCGGAGACGGCTTGATAGTCTGAAAGCTCAAAGCGGGGCGCGCCGCGTTGTTGAAACCCTAAACCTCTACTTGGGTAATAAATGAAGTCTTCGCCAACGCGTTCACCGATGCAGGGGTAGCTTGGTGAGATAAACGCATCTAATGACTCTGTATGCTGTTTAATCGCTCGTGAACCCCTCAGAAGGCGATTTGAAAAGTAGATCGCCACCTCTTGTAACTCAACGTTTGCAGCAAACCTTAATGCTCCGTAAAGGTTGCCGATCGCATCGCTATTAATCATTTCAAGAGGATGCATAGAGCCTGTTAACACAACCGGGCGGTCAATCCCCTGTAGCTGATAGGCAAGACTCGACGCGGTCCAGCTTAGGGTATCCGTGCCGTGGATAACGACAAATCCACGGTAGTTGGCTAAGTGGGCAGCAATATCGTTGGCAATCTGTTGCCAAGTCAGCGGCGTCGCTGCACTTGAGTCGATCAATGATGCATAACTAAGCACGTCATAAGCGGGAAGAGCATGTTGGTGCGATATAGGAAGCTGGCTTAGTGCGTCTGCCATGCGATCTTGAAAGTTCCCCCCTGGGGCTAGTCCCTTTACATTTGGCTGCATGCCAATGGTGCCGCCAGTATAGATGACCAGCACACGTTCTTGAGTGGGGGCGGCGTTTGCCAGGGGAGAAGTGATGCTCATAGCCGTTTCCTGAATTGGGCGAATCTAAAAGGGTCTTTCTCAATCGTAGCGTCTAAGTACGTGTGTCTAAGTACGTGTGTCTAAGTACGTGTGTCTAAGTGCTTGTGTCTAAGTACCTGTGCCTAAGTGTCCGTGCCTCTGTATGCTATTGAAACAGGCTCTGCAAACTGAGGCAGGTATTGCTATGCACGACGGCTAACCGCGATGTACTAACAACTCACCGCTATGATCGTCTAATTGGCGGTTACGCCCAGCCAATAAGGCAAATCCGCAACAAATAGCAATTAGCAGAATAAGCAGCCATGCTATGTGGGCTAACTCTGCTCCGGCTTGCAGCATCAGACCAACCCCAAAGGGGCCTAGCGCTGCCAACGTATAGCCGCCACCCTGTACTAAGCCAGAAAGCTGCCCCGCGAGACGCGAGTTAGCCGTTCGTAACACCAACAGGCTGAGTGCTAAGCTGAAGCTGCCGCCTTGACCAATACCAAGAAGTACCGCGCCGGGCCACTTCCAGGCTAGTGGCGCAATAAGCAACATCCAAAGCCCTAGTGCAGTGCTAAAAAGAACTAGTAGTAAGGCAGGGCGTTGATCGTGGGTTAAGCGGGCTAGCCAAGGTGCGCCCAGTGCTGAAACTAGCTGACACATGATTGAGATGGCCATTGTCCAGCCGGCCGCAGCTTCATCATAGCCTCTGTAGACTAATAAGGTGGGCAGCCAACCAAACACAATGTAAGCCATGGAAGACTGAATGCCCATGAACAGCATGACATGCCACGTAAGTGGCTTACGCATTAATTGGGCGAGCGAAGAAGAGCTTCTTGGCTTGAGTGGGGTGTGTTGGGCCGTTGGCATGTTGATCACCCATAGTGCCAGGGCTACTAATGCTAACAGTGACCAGCTCATTAGACTCAACTGCCAGCTGCCTAGCCATTGCATCAGCGGAACACTAAGACCAGCGCCTAAAGCACCGCCGAAACATAACGCCATGGTGTATAAACCAGTCAGAAGATCGGCGCTGTGGGGAAGCTCGCGTTTAACAAGCGCTGGTAGAAGGGTGCCTGCAAGGCCAATCGCGCTGCCTGCCATTGCTGAGCCAATAAAAAGCGCGCCAGGCACTGGCATGCCTCTTAAGATTAAACCGCAGGTTAATAAAAGCAGTGCACTGCTCAGGGCCCGTTCACTGCCCAACTGTTTAGCCAGTAGAGGAGCAAGTGGGGCTGACAAGCCTAAAAAAAGCACGGGCAACGTGGTTAGAATGCCCGCTGATGCAGGGTTTAGCCCTGCAGTTTCTTGCAGTCGGGAAAGCAGCGGCGCAACTGATGACATAGCAGGGCGTAAATTAAGCCCTACTACGAACATCAGAACAATAAAGGTGTATGTGCGACGAGAAGCCATGCTGACATTTACTTGAGGTGGGGGCGTAAGTCGCCGCGTACCGCATCAAGCAGGGTAATGAAATGATAATCTTGCTGCGTGTCTAAGCAGTCTACGCGCACCTCGGTACGCATCCCCTTATCAATATTCAGCTTGTCGTAGATTTCGAGGGTTAATTTACGTGCAGGTTTATCCCCAGGTGTAATAATGCCGTCTTCCAGCGTAAAGGTTTCCAGTAACGTTACCCGTACTCGCGTGCTGCTCTCTTCGCTAAGTACCCGTCGTACAAATAACCATCCTTCACAGGGTAGCGATTCGTTATCATTACGTTCACGTAAGAAAAGTGTGCGATAACAAGCGCCCTCTGTAGAGGCTTTTTCAGCCATGCTGCGATACGCCTGCAGCACTTGTCCAGCCGATGCCCGGGCATCTTCTAGCCGCTGTGAAATACCTTGGTGCTCACGGCTTAGTTGCTCCTGGCGTTGAAAGGTAAGCCACTGGCGGTAATCGTTAATAAGTTGAGACGACGCCATAATCACTCCATGAATAAGTTAAGCTGTGCCAGCGGAATACGCGAAGCGACAACCTTCGCATATTCCTAAGCTAAGGGCTAGCGACGGGCGCGACGACGACGTTCACCGCCTGTGTTCGCTGCTTGTCCTTCCGGTTTACGCTTGGCGCGGGGCTGCTTCTGACCGCGGCGGCCATTTTCAATCGGCTCGGGCTTGGCGTTGGGATCAGGTTCAAAACCGGGTTCGATACGTTTTGGCAGGTTTTGCTTGATAAGACGCTCAATCCCACTCAGCAAGCCGTGTTCGTCGACACATACGAGCGAAACTGCTTCTCCATCGCTGCCCGCTCGGCCGGTGCGTCCAATGCGGTGAACATAGTCCTCTGCCACATTGGGTAAGTCGAAATTAACGACATGGGGAAGTTCGTTGATATCTAGCCCGCGAGCGGCAATGTCAGTGGCGACAAGGACTTGCAAATCACCGCTTTTGAAAGCACCTAGTGCACGTGTTCTAGCCCCTTGGCTCTTATTGCCATGGATGGCCATGGCGGGTATGTCTTGCTTAGAGAGCTGCTCTGCTAAGCGGTTCGCGCCATGTTTGGTGCGTGTGAAAACGAGTACCTGAAACCAACCATGCTGCTGAATTAAATGGGCCAGCAGCTCGCGTTTTTTATCACGATCTACTCGGTAAATGGTTTGCTCAATTTTTTCAGCGGTCGTGTTGCGAGGTGCGACTTCTATTAACGCTGGGTTGTTGAGCAGCTGTTGCGCCAATAACTGTATGTCGTTGGAGAATGTTGCAGAGAACAGCAGGTTTTGACGCTGTTTCGGCACTAAGCGCAATAGACGCTTGATATCATGGATGAATCCCATGTCGAGCATGCGATCAGCTTCGTCGAGCACCAGGATTTCTACGGCCGATAGATCCACGTGGCCCTGCTGATGCAAGTCTAGTAGCCGACCTGGCGTGGCGACCAACACATCAAGCCCCGCTTTGAGTGCATCCACTTGTGGCTGTTGGCCAACACCGCCGAAAATAATATGCGAGCGTAAAGAGAGGTGCTTGCCGTAAGCGGTTACGCTTTCGCCTACCTGGGCAGCAAGCTCGCGCGTAGGCGTGAGCACTAACGCGCGTACTTGGCGTTTGCCGGGGCGCTTGCCATTCGCTAACCGCTGTAACATGGGCAACGTAAAGCCAGCGGTTTTGCCTGTGCCAGTTTGTGCACTGGCGAGCATGTCGCGACCTTCAAGTACAACGGGTATAGCTTTTTGTTGAATAGGGGTAGGCTGCGTATAGCCCTGCGCGGTAACCGCGCGTAGTAAATCGTCGTGCAGACCAAGTTCAGAAAAGCTCATGCGTTCTCCGCAATCGCTTAGTAAGTGACGCCGCTTGGCGTCGTCGTTACTGAGCGTAATGTTCAAAAAGCGAGGATGGTACACCTTCGCGGCAGCGAAGTTTGCCAGATAAAGCACGCTGCCGCGATGGTCATTTTTTTGCCGATCAAGACGGTGAAATAGGCATTGGCTTGAATCGGGGGTGACGTGGTGATGCTGAAAGATGACTCCTTTAGTATATCATGGATACTTCATTTCAGCGTTTAACCTAGAGGCTGGATGCCTTACTGATGTCACATCTGAAAATAATTTCCTTCGCGGATCTCGTTGGCGATTTGCAGGGCCACCTTATCCCAGCTTTCGCCAAGTGAGCGAACGAGAGCAGGGTAGCCGTCCTGCTGGAGCTCGGTCTCTGCAGAAAAACTTTTTAGCGCAAGTAGGTTGTTATCTGCGCCGCGTAACTGCCATTGGCCACTGGTGACCGCTCGCCCGTCGTGCCGCCCCTGAAATTGATCAACTTCAAGTAGTAATGTGAGCGCTTCAGGTGCATTGCCATCAGCATGAACGACCTGAATGGACGTGAGTTCTTGGGATAGTTGAGCACGTAATGCACGTTCTAATTGGCGTCCAATACTTTCAGCCCATTGGTGTTCGCGGGCTTCATTTAGGGTGATGTCATCAAGCTGCATGACGATGCCGTCCACATCCAGATAATGTGCTAAACGTGGTGCTCGCACCTGCAGTGTGCCGATCGGCTGGTTTGGCGAACTCACTGCATTTTCGCTTGGTAGCATGTAGCGAGAGGGTGGTGTGACACTGCTAGCGCAAGCACTTAGCTGTATGCAAAGGCCAAGTAGTGATAAATAGCGGATTGCCTTATAGCGCATAGTAAGCTCCTTCTTAGCGTGGTGCGCGAGGCACGGGATCTTGAGTATCCAGGTTGTCGAATAAGAGCGCTCTTGGGTTTTCATTTAATGTGCGAGTAAGTGGTTGTAAGTCGCGCATTAAGCGATCCAGCCGTTGAATAGCCGTTGTTAAATCCTGATAGGCTGGAGATGACGGTGATACACCTTGCAAGGTGTTACGCAGCTCCTCAAGAGTCGCATTTACGTTTCCGCCCACTGCCTGAGTATCGGGATCATTCAGCAACTGGTTGATGGAGGTGCTTACTTGGCGTATCTCGTTGAGCACACTTTCAGATGCTTGTAAGTTTCGGTCTAAACCTGCAAGTAATGGCTCAACTTCAAGCGCGTTTAATTTCTCAAGCAGGCTGGTTATCTGCGCTTGGATCTGTGCAAAGCCGCCAGCAACAGTAGGGAATACTGTCCTCTCGGAGAACGTTTCGGCGACATATTCATCAGCTAAATCGCGTTGAAAATTAAGATCAACGAAAAGTGCACCCGTTAATAGGCTGCCATTTTTGAGTGATGCACGTAGCCCTAAGCCGAAAAGGCGCTTAAAGCGTGAGTCCCATTGTTCTATGTCGATGTCGGCATTTTCAATGCCCAACCGCTGAGGCTCGATTCGAATCAGCACTGGGATGGCAAACTGAGAACGCGAGTCGGGCTGTGGAGCGGTAAAGTTCCAGGGTACCGACGCAACCGTACCGATTCTTACCCCGCGAAATTCAACGGGCGCACCTTTCGATAATCCGCGAACGGTATCATCAACCAATAGCACGTACTCTAAATACTGATTGAAGGTTCCTTCCCGGGCAGTATTTTCATCCGCATAGAGATTAAAGCGTGCATTGGGCTCTACGGGTTGCCCCATCGGCAAGTCTTCTGGCACGCCAAACGTAACGCCGCCTCCCAGTAATGCTTCAAGAGACTCCACGTTGACACGTACACCATCGGCATCTAGTTGGAAATCAACGCCGCTCGATGTCCAAAATCGAGTGCTATCCGTTACCAACTGGCCGTAGGGTTCTTCAATAAATACTTGGTGGTGCATGGTGCGAGATTCCGCGTCAAACCGAGTATCTTCAACTCGTCCTACGGTATAGCCCTGGTAAGAAACAGGGTCGCCTATACGCAGTGAGTTACCCAGTTGACTGACTAAGCTGATTTGCAAACCAGCCTGCCCAGCTGGGGCAACCGGTGGTGTATCACTTACCGTAAACTCGCGCTCAGGTTCATCCGACTGACCTGCCTCTAGCTGAATATAGGCACCCGACAATACCGTGCCCAGCCCGCTAATGCCCTCGCGGCCGATGCGCGGCTTTACCACCCAGAATCGGCTATCTTCCCTAAGCATCGCTTCCGCTTCTGGTTGTATGCGGGCGGTCATAACGGCGTGGGAAAGGTCATCAGATAAGCGAACGTTTTGGACTCTGCCTATTTCAACATTGCGGCTGCGAATAAGCGTGCTGCCCGCTTCGATACCTTCCGCACTGTCCATTGTTAGTGTGACGAGCGTGCCTCGGCTGGCGTAGTTGTCGTAGGCAAGCCAAAGCCCAATCACCACCGCTACGATTGGCACGATCCAAATCGGAGAGAGCCGTGTTTGCGGTGATGACTTCGCACGATGTAAATCGTTGTTGTCGTTGGTATCGGCTTTCTTTGGTGTTGAATCATTAGCCATCAACAGTTTCCTTGGTGGCCGTGTTACGGCGTGTAGAGCGAGGAGGCGGAGTGTCCCAAATTAAGCGCGGGTCAAACGTCATGGCTGCTAACATTGTGAGCACAACGACGGCAGCAAACGCGAGCGCCGCCGGCCCTGGTGTAATTGACATTAACGACCCTGCGCGAATCAGAGCGACTAATATTGAAACCACAAATACGTCAACCATTGACCATCGGCCTATAAATTCAGTCAGCCGATAAAGTCGAGTTCGGCTTTGTGCGTTGAGCTCGTTGCTATGCTTTATGACCATACAGAGCCAAACCAGTGCGACCAGCTTACCAACGGGAACAATAACACTCGCCACAAAGATAACCACGGCCACGGGCCAGGAGCCCATTTGGATCAGCTGCACAACCCCACCGATGATCGTTGAGGGTGATGAGTGCCCTAAGCTAGTCGTGGTCATAATAGGGTATACATTAGCAGGGATATACATCACCGCTGCTGCAAAAAGCAGTGCCCAGGTGCGTTGCAAGCTGTGTGGTAATCGTGGGTGGAGCTTTTCTTGGCAGCGCAGACAGTGCCCCTTGCCATGCTCATTAAGCCGATTAATTAGGCCGCAAGTTGGGCAGCCGGTTACCTCTTGGCTTGCCGCTGTCGTTCCTGTGAGAGTGCCTTCTGGCGCGAGGGGTTCTTTCTCTAAAGAGAACCACATCCAATCTGAATCAATGGATTGTGTCGTTAACAGTAAAAGGATGGCAAACGCGCTGAACGCCCAGAAAGAGATGCCTATTTCAATGTGTGCCATGCCAGCTATTTTTATCAAACTCACCAGCGCCCCAACGATGAAGACATCCGCCATCATCCATGGGGTAAGCCTCGCTAGTGAACGAGCGATGTCCCGACTAAACGGCATTGGATGGCCGCGAAGTAAGCCAAACTGAAGCCAGATCACGCTAATTAGATAAATAGCGGGCAGCACAACAATGGTCATAATGACAGCGATAGCGACAACAGGCTGATGAAAAGCGATGAGCGTAGTGGCAGTCTGTGAAAGTTCTATACGATTACCAATGCCACTGATGCTAAAGCTAACAAACGGAAATGATACTGCTGCAAGTAGCGCTATTAAGGATGAAAGCGCTAGCGCCATGCTTCTCTGAGCAGGATAGCGATGCCGCTTTACCAGCACATGTGAACAGCGTGGACAAGATGCTTTCTCTCCAGAGCCAAGCGGAGGAAGTGCAGACACCCAGTCACACTCATGACAGGCGCGTAAGCGTCTACGCTGGGCGCGAGATTCAGGAGGGCGGCAGTCGACCTGTGGTGAGTTCACCCGCAAAGAAGGTCGTTTGATAAACTGAAAATGAGGCAACTGCTAATTCTCAATACGTTGAGGAATCCAAATTAGTACGGTGGGCAGGTACTACTGTCAAATCGAGATTAATCTTCGCCCCGTAAAACAGCACTTGACCTAACCAACTAGTTAGACAAGGATGCCTCGGCAATGGTGCCTAATGATAGTGCCTAACATTACGTTATTAAGGAAATGAAATAATGTTGCTCCCTTTTTTGGCTGTAGTTTTGGGCTTGGTGCTTCTTGTATGGAGCGCTGAGAAATTTATCGATGGTGCTGCAGCTACCTCTAGGTGGTTAGGGCTATCGCCACTATTAATTGGCATGCTGGTTATTGGTTTTGGCACCTCTGCACCAGAAATGATGGTGTCAGTGTTGGCGGCCATGCAAGGAAACCCTGGTTTAGCGGTAGGTAACGCCTATGGTTCCAATATCGCTAATATTGGCCTTGTTTTAGGTTTTGTCGCGTTGATCGCTCCTTTAGCGGTGCATTCTGGTGTGATCCGTAAGGAGATGCCACTGTTGATAGGTGTCATGCTTTTGACGGGTTATATGCTTTATGACGGTTGGATTTCTCGCGGAGAAGCCGTCTTACTGCTAGGTGCGTTGGCGCTCTTTATTGGGGTTAGTATTGTCCGTTCACGAGGACAGCAAGATGATCCGCTAGTGGGTGAAGTAGCAGAAGCGCTGGATAGTAAGCCCATGTCTCGTGGCAAGGCGTTTATGTGGACGCTAGTTGGACTAGTCTTGTTGATCGCTAGTTCGCGCATACTGGTGTGGGGGGCGGTCGAAATAGCGGTAGCTTTTGGAGTTAGCGACTTAATTATTGGCTTAACCGTTGTAGCAATAGGAACATCCTTGCCAGAGCTTGCTTCTTCTATCAGCGCTTTGCGGCGCAAAGAGCATGATATGGTGCTGGGTAATGTCGTAGGTTCTAATTTATTTAACAGTTTGGCTGTGGTAGGTCTTGCTGGCGTTATTACACCGATTGAAGTGGGGCGCGAAGTGCTAATTCGTGATTGGAGCGTCATGACCTTTATGACCCTCATGATGGTGTTCTTTGCTTTCTCTTGGCGGGGGCGCCCGCGGCGTATAAACCGTATCGAGGGTGGCGTACTGTTCTCTATGTTCATTGCTTACACTGGCTACATGGTTAGCATCGTAGTGATGTCCTAACTGCGTCAATGCGACACAGTTTTGAAGAAGCGCTAGTAGTGTATAACGTTTGTCACAGCATCAAATGACAACACATTCGAATCTCAGGCTTAGTTGCTGTGTCGCTGCATCGTGCCTAGAGCCTATGCTCATTGCTAAAGTGCAGCACCAGTAAGGCTTAACTAAGCTTGTGTGGCCCAGCTTATCCAGGTCTTGGGAGAGTGTGATGGAGCTTGCCCTCTGCGTGCTATCGCGAATTCAGTTCGCCTTTGTGGAATATTTCCATGCAATTTTTCCAGTTTCTACTATCGGGCTGGTCTCCTATATAGCATTACTCCATGGGCTTTTCTTTAAAACCCAAAACCCAGCTTGGGACCGTCTTTCGCTATTTTGGACAAAAGTGTTTGCGGTTGTCTTTAGCTTGGATGTACCCATTGCTGGCAAGGCGCGACCATCAAATGAGGAGTGCCACTAACCTTATGGCTACCTCTCAATCAGGTCAGGTAATACCCTTAACTTCACGCTCATGGTTGAAATCTCTTGCTCGGCGTGAACACAAAAAGCTCACACTAGCCGCAATAGGTGGCGTGCTTGCAGGGGGGCTTACGGTTTTACTAGTGGTGGGGCTTGCATGGTGCATTGATCAGCTTGTCATTCATGGTCGCTCACCGGCATCACTGACAGTTGTTTTCTTGGGGTTGGTGGCAGTGGTGCTGTGTCGCTCACTACTTCAAGCATTGCAAGAAGCCAGTAGTGCAGAGGCAAGTCTTCGTATTCGCCAGCATGCGCGAGAGGCGTTGCTAAATAAGGTGGCGACGCTTGGGCCCGTTTGGCTTACTCGCCAACAGAGTGGGGCGATAGCGACTCAGGCGGTAGAGCATATTGACGCGTTAGACGGTTATTTCGCGCGTTTTTATCCTCAGATGAGGATTGTCGTCGCCTTACCGTTACTTATCCTTTGCATTGTTGGATGGCTGGACTACCTTGTGGCCATCTTTTTGTTGCTTTCTGCGCCACTTATCCCGCTTTTTATGGCGTTGGTAGGTATGGGCGCTGAGCGTTTGAATCGTGATCAATTCATGGCCGTGTCGCGTTTGTCGGCCCACTTTGTAGATCGAGTCAGAGGGATGACGACGCTCCAGCTGTTTGGCCATACCAAGTCAGCACAAAAAGATGTTTGGTATGCCACCGATGACTATCGACGACTAAGTATGCGCACGCTGCGTCTAGCGTTCCTATCATCCGCGGTGCTTGAGTTTTTTGCATCTGTGGCGATTGCGGTTGTGGCCATGTACGTCGGTTTTGGTCTACTTGGTTATATCGACTATGGGCCTTCCTCCTCTCTAACCCTCTTCACTGGGCTAGCCGTTTTATTGCTGGCACCCGAGTTTTTTCAGCCTCTACGAACACTATCCCAGCACTATCATGACCGCGCAGCAGCATTAGGGGCGGCTGAAAGTATCGTGGCAATACTGAACGAACCAGATCTGGTTCCTTCAGCCACATCAGTGCCTCGTTCGGAAAATACCGTTATTGAGCTGCGCGGGGCGGGTGTCGGATATGAGGGGCGTGCCACGGTCTTGTCCGACCTGAACGCTACCATCCGACGTGGTGACGTGGTTGTTATCACCGGTGAATCAGGTAGCGGTAAATCATCCATCCTAGCCTTAATGGCTGGTTTTATGATGCCTAGCAGCGGTGAGTGCCGCTATCGTCACAGTGGTCAGGTCGCGTGGCTGGATCAAACGCCTTGCATTATTCAGGGAACTCTTGCCGATAACCTGCGCTTAGCGGCTCCTGAGGCTGATCAGGTGTCAATGGTACGAGCACTGCAACGGGCAGGGCTGGGTGAGTTGTTATCCCAGCTACCAAATGGTCTGGAAAGCCTGGTAGGCGAGCGTGGTGTCGGGCTCTCCGGGGGACAAGCACAACGTCTTACGCTGGCGCGTGTCTACCTTAGCGAGGCGCAACTGGTTTTATTAGACGAACCGACGGCAAGCCTAGACGCTATCACTGAGAAGGCTGTCATTCAGGCACTACTAGATTGGGCAAAGGAAGGCCGTACGCTAGTTATTGCAACGCACCACCCTGCGCTGGTAGCCGTTGCTAATCGTCATTTTACCTGTGAAGCCGGTCAGCTTATTGAGGCGACGGTATGAAGCAGTTTTATCGCGATATGAAACCATGGCTGCTCATAATGCTGCGTCGTCGTCAGCGTTTCTTTATGGGGGCATTATTAGCGTTGGTGACGCTCCTGGCAGGTCTTGCACTGTTAGGGCTTTCGGGTTGGTTTATTGCCGCGTGTGCGTTGGCTGGCATCGCGTTGGCAGCTGGATTGCCCGTTACTTTGGATATTTATGTTCCCGGTGGCGGTATTCGTTTTTTTGCACTGCTGCGAACGGTGGCACGTTACGCGGAGCGTCTTTATAACCACAATACCGTACTGACATTATTAGCTGATTTGCGCTACCGCGTATTTGGCGATTTAACCAGGTTGGATGAGGCAACGCTTAAGCGCCGCCGCGCGAGTGAATGGCTAAGTCGCTTAACGTCGGATATTGATACGCTTGACAACCTGTATCTGCGCTTGCTTATCCCTCCGTTAGTTGGGCTGTTAAGCATCCTGGTGGTATCTGGCTTTATCGCTATTTGGGTGCCAGTGTTGGGTGGTTTGATAGCCGCTGTGTTGAGCGTGCTATGGCTTGTAGTGACGCTTGGCTATGCGTGGTTGGGGTTTGGTAATAGCCACCAGCAAGTTAGCGACCAAGAAGAGTTACGCCGTCTAGTGCTTGATCAAGTACAAGCGTCGGCTGAGCTAATGAGTTACCAAACTAATCCTTGGTACCGTACGCGGATTAATCAGCACGAAGACCAAGCGCTAAGTAATCAGCGTCAGCTTGCTTATAAGTCGGCCATTGGCAACGCGCTAGTATTAGCGGTGACCGGCGTATTGTTGGTGGGCGTATTATGGCTGGGCAGCTTCATTGTAGAGGCCGGCCACGTGGCGGGGCCTATCATTGTTATGGCGGTTATCGCTGTGCTGGGTATAAATGAAGTATTCACTACGTTGCCTAACGCCTTTCTAAAAGTCGGTGCTAGCTATGGCGCTGCTCGGCGATTAAATGCACTGAGCAGCATAATGACTGAGGCGCCGTCGTTGGCCTTGCCTGATGCTTCTCGCGGGCATCCAGTGGCGTTCAACAATGTTTTTTTTCGTTATCCCGATACAGCCTATTCGGTGCTGTCTGATACTACATTTACCTTGCCTGCCGGAGAGCGAGCAGTAGTGACGGGTATTTCAGGGGCGGGTAAGTCAACGTTGGCTAACCTTATTATGGGTAGAGTTTCGCCTTCAGAGGGGCAGGTTTACGTTGCCAGCTGTGCGCCTTCTAACGTTACTATGGAAAGCCGTGCCAAGCACTTTGCTTTGCTTACGCAGCAGGTTGATCTTTTTGATGGATCGTTAGCGGCGAATCTGCGTATCGCGAACCCTGAGGCAAGCGATGATCAACTGTGGGAAGCTCTCTCTCAAGTTGCCCTAAAGGATTGGGTAAAGCAGCAACCCAATCAGCTTATGACCCAAGTCGGCGAAATGGGGCAGCAGCTCTCAGGTGGGCAAGCGCGAAGAGTGGCATTGGCTCGTGTTTTTTTGCGGGATCCAGCAGTCGTGCTTTTAGACGAACCCTTTGCCGGTGTGGATGCCTTCACCGCTATGCATATTGCTAAATCTCTTGACCATTGGCTCACTGGACGAACAGCGATCTATTTTATTCACCAAGTAGAATGCCCGTCGTTGCTGCCTGGTGTTAACTACCACTGGCGACTTGCTGGGGGGAAGTTAAATACGGATACTCTTGATAATGTTGGAAATAATTTATCCTAATGACAGGAGTTTCGTATGCATGAATTTCTTCTTCAGCTCCCTAAGGTAGAGCTTCATTTGCATATCGAAGGCTCGCTAGAGCCTGAGTTAATGTTTGAACTTGCCAAGCGAAATGGTATTGAGCTTCCTTACGCTACGGTTAAAGAGGCAAAAGCGGCTTACGAGTTCGATGACCTACAGGGGTTCCTAAATCTTTATTATCAAGGCATGAACGTGCTGCGCACAGAGCAGGATTTTTATGACTTGGCGATGGATTATTTCAAGCGTGCTCGTGGGGAAGGGGTCGTGCACATTGATATGCATTTTGACCCTCAGGCCCATCTCCAGCGTGGCATTCCTCTTGACGTTGTGATGGCGGGATTACTTCGTGCGAAAGAAGAGGCAGAGGCTACGCTTGATCTGTCTGTTGGCATGATTATGGCCTTTTTGCGCGATCGTCCGGCTGAAGAAGCGCTCAGCGTGCTTGAAAATGCTGCTCCGTACTGGAAGTTTCTGGATGCGATTGGTTTAGATAGCGCAGAGCGTGGTAACCCTCCGGCAAAATTCCAGGCGCTCTTTGCGCGAGCAAAACAGCTTGGTTTGGTGCGTGTTGCCCACGCAGGAGAAGAAGGTCCTGCTGAATATATTGCTGAAGCACTGGATCTTCTCGATGTTCAGCGAATTGACCATGGGGTTCGCTGCCTCGAAAGTGACACGGTGGTTAAGCGACTCAGAGAGCGTCAAATCGTACTAACGGTTTGCCCGCTGTCTAATGTCAGTTTGAAAGTGGTTGATGATCTTCGAGATCACCCTCTTCCCCAGTTGTTGAAAGAAAACCTCAAGGTGACAATTAGCTCAGACGACCCGACTTATTTTGGCGGTGGGTTGCTGACAAATCATGTTGCCTGTGCTGAAGCATTTGGCTGGGATGCGGAGGTGTTCCGCATGCTGAACCGTAATGCAATTGAAGAAGCTTTTGTTGATGAGCCACGTCGCCAAGAGCTTTTGCAACGTCTTGAGTTGGTATGAAAGAACCGCCGACCTCGTGTTGATGGTGGCTTATGTAAATCGCTTCCCATTTCACCGTCGGCCAGCATAGGGTTGGTTGCTACCCGTAATGACGTCCCTACTAGACAAACTATCTTCTTAAGTAGTCGCCTATCTTCTTTCTAGGTGGCTATCAAACAAGATAAAAAAGTGTTGACGAATAAATAGAAATGGGTAGAATACGCCCCACATCGAACGGCAACGCCCTTCGGTAGCTCTTTAACAATTTGATCAGGTAATTCATGTGGGCGCTTGCCGATGAGGGTGATAAATCACCAAATATCAAGGCAAGCGGTCATGAGAACGACAGTTTTTAAACGTAAGTTTTTAAACAATAGTTGAATGAATTCGTTTGAACCTTGAGCCAAGTTTGATGCGCTTTTGTTGTTCGTAAACATTACGTTTTCGGGTGACGAGTAAGCATCACAATGATTTTAAACTGAAGAGTTTGATCATGGCTCAGATTGAACGCTGGCGGCAGGCCTAACACATGCAAGTCGAGCGGTAACAGGGGTAGCTTGCTACCCGCTGACGGCTGATCTGAATCGTACGTATTTTGCATACCAAGCCAATCAAATAGGTGAGTATGCGTGACTTTTAACACTTTTAGCGAAAAATGTCAATCGGCGTTTTCTTTTATGTCGTGCGAGATTCTGTGGCTACGCCGAGGCTGACCAGCGCACTCTCCGTTTATCGTTATGGACTAGCCCGATAAGCGCTAAGAAGCACAAGCTTAGCGTACGACTTTTTCCGTTTCGTGAACTGTCCCCATATTGAGCATCACACTGTTAATCACAGTCATGCTTTATATATCAGCGCTTGATGACATAAAAAAATCCGAGCGATATGCCCAGCGGTTTTATCAAATGCTGCCTGAATCAAAGCAGCAGGAAGTAATAGATGCCTGGGAGACGCGTCAAGAATTACTTGGCGACGCCTCCTAGCCTAATCGTTACTGAACAGCCTCCCCTGCTTGGTTGTAAAGCAGGTTAAAGAAATCTACCTCGCTATCCATCGCGTCTTCAATCTCGTCGAGCTGTTCGTCGCGCTCTTCAGGGGTAAAGCGGTCATCGGCTTCGATGGCGTCACGCACCTTGCGTAGCTCTGTCAGCGTTTTTTCAAGATCTTTCGCCATATCAAACAGTGCTATCTTGCCGCCATGCTCGTCATAGAAGCTGCGCGCCTCCTCCCTGGGGAGATTGATAAACTCCTCATGCAGCTGCCCAACTTCCGTGCGGCGCTCATAGAACGTTTGAATATCACCGTATTCATTAATCTCGGACTTGAAGCGACCCACAAACGGAATACGGTGAGCGTCGATGGTTTCGCCAGTCGCCGTGCGTTTAATGCTGTCGGCCACTTTCTCAGTAAACGACCAAGCTCCGCCACCGTAATAGTTGACCACATGCTGCAGTACATCAGGGCTAACGTCGACACCGCCAGATCGGTACTCACTGCCGCCGGTGAGCTCATTTATAAACTGGGCAAAGCTTTGGTACGCCGATGGCGTAGACCGGAAGGCGAGCGCGCTATCAGGCTTGGGCGTGCCAAACGGGAAGTTCTCTTTGAAGATCACACGGCCTGCAAAATCCTCATTCACAGCCACCTGAGTTACCGAGCCTAGCAGCGTGGGCGTTAAGTTTTTACCAATCATTACAGCCGCGTCATCAGAGTCTTGGAAGCCTATGGGTGAAAAACTGCCCAGAATGGCCAGCGTCATATCTTTGCCCGCATCCGTTAGTGATGACTTGCCTGACATAACAGACTCGGCATGCGTGCCGATATTTGAGAACACGTTGTATCCGTAAGGCAGTGGCAGCCGAACATAGTTTTGACCACCGGTCATCAGAATCAGATTGCGCTCTTTGACGTGCCCAGGAATCTTATCGTAGAACAGCTCGCCGTCATCATCCTCGTCTGACATCATGCGGTTAAACATTGCTAGGGCGTAGCTGCCCACCGCCATACCGACCGCCAACTTCTGCGCAGCGTTCATGCGCCCCCAGATATTCATCCGATTACCGCCCACCGGCGTATCCTTCACGGTTGCCATGGTGCGGGCGACGTTCATAGTGCCCTGGATGGAGGCATTGGCAAACATATAGATGGCGTTTAACCCCGTGCCTGCCTCGCCGCGCCGGTTAAAGTTGACCGTCAAGTTTTTGGCCAAGCTAGCCGCTTTCTTGCGACTGATACCCGTCCTGCGTGCATTTACGTAGGCGGATAGGCGCACCGCGTTTTCAACAGAGCCATTCATATTTTCAACGAAGTCAGCCACGGTCTTCTTCGCTTTCAGCATATTGCCCATGGTGCCGCCGTTCTCACGGCCAATAATTCTTTTGATCTCTTTGGCCTGGCCGGCCAAGTCCTTCATGTCGAAGTAGCCTGTTTTGGCCCCATCCTCGATAAACTCATCGAACCAGCGATCCCACTCAGTATTGCGCGGCGCGTCAGGGTCAGCCAGCCCGCGATAGGCTGCTTTCATGGCGCGGGGAATATCTCTAGCCGTCTGCCTGGCAATCTTCTCGCCTTTTATCTTGCCGTCATCCCGTGTCTGTTCTGCTGCAACATTGAGCAACGCCGTTTGCACGTCTCGGGCAAAGTTGGTCAGCATGAATTCAGGGTTATAGCTGGTCATCATCGCGGATAATGCGCGGGTACCAGCTCCAGCAATTCGGGTGATGAGCCAGTTGCTTTCCGGCCCTACATTGCGCATGGCGTTCAGCAGGCGCTGGTCGTTAATCTTGATGTAGTACGTCCGGCCCGCCTTCTTGGTTTTGAAGTAGCGCTCATTCATTTCCATAGCTACCGGGCGCTCTTCTACTTCGACACGCTTGGTACCGTCTGGATTAGTGCGCTCGACCTGAGTGCGCTGAGTATCCGGGTCGTTGTTAGTGAACACCTGCCACAAATCGGGGTTGGGGTTATCCGTAATCAGTGATAGCAGGGCGTTGCCGACTTCGTTCTTGCGCTTGCGAATAACAGACTCGGTGGTATCAACAATCGCTTGCGTAGAGGGTGACGCCGCTTTAGATAGGCGACCAAGCGCTGTTTTGGTTTCTCGCCCACCGATCTCATAGCCGCGACCAGAACGCATTCGACCATTGCCGTCCTGGCCTACAGGAACATCTTCATCATTCGCCCAGCCTTTTAGCGGTACGTAGTAATCGTAACTGGCGTCCCAGGCATCTAGCGTTTCATCAGATTCAAGCCCACCTTCGCGGATTATCTCGCGGCGATGAGCCAGCATGTCATCCACGATAGCGGCTAAGCGTTCAAGTCGGAGCTTCTTACCGCTGCTTTCAGCCTCTTGCATGATGGCAGCCGCTTCAGCGTTGGTCATACCTGAGCCACCATCTGCGTAGCGCGGATCATCAGGGTTAAGCTCAGCAATGCGGGCATTGCGCTCTGGCGCATGACGGGCGTAAAGATAGGCGTCTAGTTCTTCCTGTTGAATGCCGCGCGCTGCCATGCCCTTGGCTAGTTTTTCAACGTAGTTGCGGCTCAGCTCGTTCAGGTCGCGTTCTGTTTTGCCGTGAAACAACTCTTCGGCTAGGTAGACATCATTGTCTTCATTGATATTCCCGCCTGCTTTCTTGATAACCTCCTGAGTTACCTTGAGACGGTTCATCTTGTCAGCCATCTTTCGCAGCGCGGTCTGCTTTAGCGACTCGTCGGGCAGCGCGAAGTTGGTGCTGTCGCTGTCATAGTCACCGCCTGGCGTGGGGCTAAGACTGAAGAGCATGTCATCTGCCTGCTGAGAAGGTTCGCGATACATCCCCTCGCTTATTTCAAAATCTCGCTTTTTCCCCTTGTTATCGATAAAACCAAAGCGCTTATAGAAGTCACGCAGGCGTCGTGTATTGCCCCCAAAATCTGAGGAAGGAGTCAACGCAAGGGTGACTTCATTGGCGTCTGCCCAGCGAGCTAGGTGTTGCATCACTTGGGTGCCAGTACCTTCCTCTCGGCCATTGTCGGGCACCACAATGCGGGAAAGCGTTGCACGGCCACCCTTGCCCATCAAATCTAGCTTTAACCCAGGGTGTGCTTCGCGTAGTTGTGCGGCCACGTCTTGAGCGCTTAGTCCGCTCAGGGGACGATTAAGGCTGAATAGTGCTGCTTCGGAATCTCTGGCTTGCTGCTCGCGGCGCAAGTATTCTCGCGAACGCTCAGACAGCAGCATAACGTCCGCGTCTGTCCAGTTCATGCTAGGGAAGTAGCGACGTAGGAGCTCACGAATTTTGGCAACGGCGCGGCGCAGCACGTTAGGCCGCCAGCCCTTCTCAGTGAGGTGGGCCACCATCTCTTCAGCGATCGTTATCTGATGTTCAGGGTTGGACCGATCTAGGAAGGGATAGCTTTCCAGCACTTCGTTCAGCGCTTCACGTCCGCGTGGATCCAGCGGCAACGAGTTATAAACCTGGCGCATAACGGGGTCGATATCTGCGCCCAAAACACCACGAATCCCCTTATGCCCTACTGCTTCGTGAATGGCGGTTTGTACGCCTTCTTCTACGCTGGCGACATTGTCAGCGATCACATACAACTCATTACCAATGAACATGCCGCGAACATCGGCAGGGTTGACACTACGAAGCATCATGCCGATAAGCGCTGAAGGTGGTAGCTCAGTAGTTGACTGAATGACGTTAGTGTTAGTCAGCTCTGGGGTATCCGCTAGCGCAGCAGCAATATCAGTAGCGCGGGGGGCTGCTTGAGCGCTCTCCACGGCTTCACTGGCATTGCGTAGAGCCGTTTCGGTCGCATCTATGGATGATTGGGGTTCAGCGGATATCTCTTGAACCGCTGGCTGTTCACGCTGGAAGGAAGCTTGATCACTTTCGGGAAATGTTCTTTGCTGGCGTCGGCCTTCACGTATTTCTTTACTTATTGTGGATGCTAAATCGTGGAGCTCTGCACGGCTGAGAGGGTGCTTAGTAAGGCCTGCTTGGCGCATCGCGCGGTTAAGCTGTGAAAGCACACCATCCCAGGCAGCCCCAAAACGGCCTCTCTCCCGTTCAGCTAAATGTGCAAATACTTCTTCTGCGCGAACATCTGCCGATGTGGAATCAGCTGGGTAATGCTGATTAACGTGATCCCAAGCAGGCCTTAACGACGGGACTTCTTGCGTTTCAAGAACGCGATCAAGGATCTGCCTTTTGACTGTAGGCTCGAAGGTATTAAGTCCATAATGTCCAACCACCTCGTGCCGTAATGTTTTTCGCCCGTCTCGCGCGTCACGAAGGCTGGCAGCTGCAAGTACGAGCTTTCCTGATCCTGAGTGGTAGGCTCCTTTGATGACGCCGACGTTTTCTCGGGTTGCTGCGGGTCCATATACATCCTCTTGGCGATTCACCACCATTAAATCAAGCGGGATATTGCCATTGTAGTCTGCCATAAACTCATCAGCGATGCGTTGCGCTTCTTCTAGCTTCACGCCCTGTTCTTTGCCATCGCCACGCACCACGCTACGAAGGCTATACATTGCCTCTTGGTTACTCTGACCGCTTTCCTGTTCGGCCTTTGTCACTTCAGCAATTGGGGCTTTGGTGCGTCTGCTGGCATGCGTCCACTCTCCCTGGCTGATAAGCACAGAACTGCCACGCTCTACGTTGGTGGCTTGAAGTGTGCCGTCTTTATTGATCGAATCGACGGTATAGGAATCGCCAGCTTTGGAGTAACCGACATCAGTTGCTAGCTTGATCGTATTGCCTACCATGGCGCCGCCAAAAGCATCGCTAACCAGCTGCTGACGTGGTGTTAACTTTTTTGGTTTGCGCTGCTGGGAATCCTTTGGTGCCAGGGGCAACTCTGTGGTTTGGGCTGCAGGCTCAAGGGAAGGCGACGTGCTGAATATGTCGTTCTGCCCGCGCGATTCGGCAATATCAGCATTACGGTTACTGCCGCTTAGCACAAAGTCGTTAGCATCGCGGTCAGCTTGTGCGCGCTGCGTTGCTTGGTTGCGCTGGTCAGCGTCAGCTTGCTCGGCTTGTTGAACCTCTTGCTCTCGCTGGGCAAGGCTTTCTTCTGTTTGGGTTTCAAGGGTTAGATCATCTGATCGCTGTGTTGTAGGGCGCCCTGCAGTGACAGCGAACTGCTTTGCTTCTCGAAGCGTGTCTTTAGTCGCCAGCTGTATACCTTTATCGAAAGCATTGCGGTTTTCAAACACCATATACATGGGTAAACGTTTACCGCCAGAGCTAAATCCGTGGTCAGCAATGACCATGCCATTACTACCATTCCATACTTTGCTATTTTTACTTCGACGCTGCCAATTAACAGCTTGTCCTATCCCTCTGCCGGAACTTCCCAAGGGTTGGGTATTATTCTGCTCATTAATGACGGGGCTAGCAGTTTTTTGAGCAGTATTCTGCACATAAAAGCCCCACCCGCCATCTATTTCCACTGGCTGGGCGTTCGGCGTGTCACGGAAGCGCTTAGATAGCTCGACGGCTTTGCGTGTTTGGAAGGGCTTGCCATCAGCTTTTAGGGTTACCGCTGGTTCTGCTTGCGCTCCTGCTCCAGAAAGTGGGCGTTGTTCTCCTGCACGCGCTGTTCGTGCGTCGTTGACTGCAGGTACTGGTTCACTTCGTCCAGCGTCTTGCCCTGCTTGATTAGCCTGTCCGCTGCTAGGTGCTGGTGTACGTCGTTCGCTCGCTGCTGTGCTGTTAGGGCCATTCAGTAATGCCTCTTTAAGTTCTCGCGTCACGCTGGCGAGGGTTTCGCCTTCTTTTACCCTGCGCGCGGCGTCGTTGATCTGCTGGTTAATTTCCGGTGTGGTCGTTGCTCGCTCAAGTAGCGCAATGGCCTCTGCCGACGTTTCCTGCAAAGCGTTATTACGATCCTTGGCGATTCGATTACCAGCCTGCTCGGCTGTTTTGGCGTTATCGTTCAGCGTAGCGAATAAGCGTTTGTCTCGCACCAGAGTTTGGCGCAGGCCATCCATCACCTTCACACGTTCGCCAATAAGCGATTCTGCCGGGTCTTCGCCAAACAAACCGCCTTGTTCGCCCTGTCTTTCGGCAAAGCCTGCCTGGCGTACTTCATTAGCTAGCAGCTCGCGCTGATTATCGTTGGTCGGCTTCACGCGTTGGAATACGCCCACGGCAGCAAGCTGCTGATCGGGGTCTGAAAAAGACCGGCCAATGACTGCACCGTCCTTTTCGGTAATGACTTTGTTAAGTACTGAGCCAAACGGTTCAGTATCCAACTTGGCAATATCGGCACCGTCTCGCACAAGCTGAGTGCGCGGCAGATTACTCTCTCTGATAACCGTATCAATATCGCCATCACTGTTACGGAATACCTTGGCGGCATCCATCGCTGTGGCGCTACCTGCAGCGATATTCGCCTCGGCAGCTTCGCGACGTGCATCCTCAACGGTGACGCCATCGGCTTCACGAAGCACAATCGCGTTCACGTCTGGCTGCTGTAGCTGGCGGGCTAGGTTAATGCGGTGGTGGCCATCGGCGGCGTACACGCTGCCGTCGCTGCGCTCATGAAGAATTAGATTGCCAGCGCGTATATCGTCCCATTTCTTAATGCCCTCAAGGCGGCTATCTACACCCTGTTCATTAACCTCGGTGCGGAACTGATAGGCCTGGGGGTCTACCTGGATGCTTTCAACCGGCACGCGGCGCGGTGTTTTAGAATCAGGGTTTGGCGACGGCTGGCTAGGGGGCAGTACTGGTTCGGGCTGGGCTTCCTCTGACTGCTCTGGTTCCTGAGCTACTTCTTCTGCTTGCTCGTCTTGGCGCGTGGCATCCGGCGCAACTGGCGGCGCTAGTGACTCATCGGCCACTTGCTCGCCGTTGATGGTAACCGTTGTGTCGGGCAAGTCAGCATTTGGGTCGTAGTCAGCTATGCCGTCTTGGGCAGCCTGCTCACGCCATGCTTCTTCCCAACGGCGCTGAGCGCCCATATCCAAGCCTGCCGCTTGCTCTTGAGTGCCATCATTGTTGTCAGTGCTATTTAAGCGATCCATTACGCGCGTGAAGCGCTCAGAGACGCTTTGTAGCTGCTCACGAACAGGCATTAAAGCATCGCTATCGTTGCGGGACCGCGCGATGGTTTCAGCCTCAAGTGCGGCGGATATCTCGCTGCTAATGGCGTCCATTTCAGCAACGGCATCACTATCGCCACGCTCCTCAGCAGCAGTGCGCAGGGCTTTAAAGGCGTCACCGTAGCTGATGGAATCACGCACATCGCGCTCGGCGGATGACAGCTCAAAACGAGGCTTAGCGATTAGTTCGACAGCGGTGCCGACTGCCTCAGCATTAGCGGTTTCGGCTTCTGGAGTCGGCGTTTCCTCTGGAGCGGGGGAAGATTGCTCAGTAGGCGATTCGCTCGTCTCTGGTTGCTCGCTTCCCTGCTGATTATTTCCGCGCACCTCCATGGCAGCGGTACCAGCTCGCACAGCTCCCCCAGTGGGACCGCCTACAATAACGCCACCTGCCGCACGGCGCGAAGCGGTTGTAGCATCCCAGCCAGTCTCAGTACCAACAGACTCCCCCGTGTACTCAATGCCGCCTTCTTGAATCGCTTCAGTTACGCTTTCTGTAGCGGCAGCACGACCAACGGCACCAGGAATTTGACGGGCGCTGGCCACTGCATTTTTGCCGCCCGGCAGTAAACGGCCAAGAGCAAAGCGGTCTAGAAGCACTGAAGCGGCAGCCGTCGGGCCGGATACAGCATAGTCGCGCCCCTCCGGCATTCCTTCGCGGTTATCATTCTCTACGCGCCCTTCGCCAATCTCTTGTGTCCGGGCAGCTAGGTAAGCCGGTAGATTAACCACCAAACCCGCCATATCAGCCAGCGCAGCGGGCCCTTGCTCGGCAGCCGCGCCTGCAATGGTTTTAATGCTCGGCTCGTCTAGTGCGCGATCAATCGTGTAGTTAGACTGGTAGCCGAGGCTTATATCTTCTACCGCCTGTCCTGTATCGATAAGTCCGGTGCTTGTGTCTTCGGGCTTAGCGCGCATGGTAAAATCTAGGCCAAAGCCGCCTAACGCAATATCTGGCTTGTAGCCACGCTCGCGCATCTCGTCAACGCTGCCACCAATCACGCCAGGGTTAATCCCTCCAAGCGCCTCGGTAATTGCTTGCTCTCCACGATCTGCCACGTTACCGACGAACTGAAGCGCATTGCCTGCTAGATCAAGGCCCCGTTCGCCCGCGTTACGCAAGGCGTTACTGGCTAAATTGGGCGCTTCAGCCTGACTCTCATTATTACTCTGCTGTTTTTCACGCTTACCAAAAACATCGGCTTCAGTGCGGGTAAAAAACTGGCTTTGCACATCTTCGCGTAGCGACGCAGGCGTATTGGGCTCTATGGCGCGGCGATAAAACTCGCCGCGTACACGTTGCTTGGTTTCCCAATCAGCGGCTTGGAAGTCTGGATCGTTGGCGATATCTGTCCATTTGGGAGGTGTGCGATTTTCGGCGGCGTTCACACGCGGCTCCTTCTTGATTAGAAGTATTTGTTCAAAATAGCGGCGGCAGGATCTTCGTCAGCTTCTTCGCTAGGTGCTGGTCCAGGCCTTAAACCGCGCTCTCGCTCGGGCTCGGGCTGCGGCGGCTCAGTACTGGGGCTAGCCGCTGCTGAAGGCTGCCTTGATGCGGGTATGCTTAATCCTGCGGGCTGACGCCCAAAGGCACGGCTTTCTAACTCTGGCAACATATCCCGAATGGCCTGTCTTTCGCTTTGAAATTGAGCAAGCTCTTCATCATTCATAGCGTTAGCTGCGCCAGGCGCACTCAATATGCTTTCGATATCCTCTAAACGACCCGTGTAATATTTGAGCTCGTCACGAGATGAGTCATTGCTGCGATTCAGCATTTGCCAGGCCGCTTCGCGGCTAGGGGCTAAGCCATTATTTACAAGATATTCGATATCTTTTTGCGTGGCTGTTGGCCGATTCCAGTAATTACCTCCTGACTGCGGCGCCCGTCCTAGCACCTGCTTAGTTTCACCAGTCACCGTATTGCGTTGCAGAATTGATCCGCCCGGCCCTTGCACTTGCTCCCAGCGTTCGTTGCTATCACCGCGTAATAGGCCAAGCACCTGTGACGCACGTTGCTGAGCTTCTGGCGTGCGCATGGTATTGCGTAGCAAGCGCATGCCTTGCACCTGCTCTACCAGTGCTTCAACCGGCACGTACTTCACCAGGTCATCGTCAGCGGTACCGCGCCCTTCGGTCATCGGCGCTTGGTAGGTGTTGCCGTCTTCACCCACCACCTCAAGCTCTAGTGCAACGCTCTGGCCATCGGGTGCCGGATACATGCCCACCACACGTTTTTGCCCACCCTCGCCGCGGTTAATCTCAGCACCAAACATTTGGTTGAGCGCTTCCAGGCTTTCGGGATCGTTGGCATCTACGGTGGTGTTAGGGTCGATAACGTTCATCGCTTGATTGATCGATGCGTCTGTTTGAGGATCGAGCGCTGCCCAAAACTTGGGATACTTCCTCAGCGTTTCCAGCTCGTCCTCAGCCACATCCATGCCCGAACCAATTTTTCCCAACGTGAACTGTATGTTTTCCATATCGCGTTGGCGCTGCACATCTTCCTGCTGAGCGCTGAATTGCTCGCGCTGCATATCCATACGCTCTTGCTGCATGCCCATTTGCTGATCGGCGCGCTCATCAGCACGCTGACCGCGCTGGTACTGATTCATCAGCCCAAAGCCTTGAGCAAAGCCACTCGCCAAGCCGCGTGTATCTAGTCCTGCCATGGTGTTCTCCTAGAAGATTGAGCTTGCGAGAAAGCCAACGCCTGCGCCAATCGCCGCACCGACGGGGCCGCCTGCCATCATGCCGATGCCTGCACCGGTACCAACCGCACTCATTTTTTGAGCGCTCTCGGCCTGCTTCATTTGATCGGCTGCCACCTTCGCTTGGCGTTGCTGGCCTGCGAGGTCACCCAGCCCTTGCATGGCCTCGCCTTCCATTTTTTGACGCAGCCCTAGTAACCCGTAGCTCATTGGTTCATCACCCGATCAGGAATATTCGAAAGCCCCATACCGCCGGCGAGAATTGCTTGCTGTCGATCTTGGGCAGAGATGCGCGCTTCGTTACCTGCACTGACCATTGAGGCACTGCGCTCTAGGCTGGTGCGACGCTCTTCGGCGGCTTGCTGCTGGGGTGTCTGGCTTATGCCGTACCCTTGGCGCTGCTGGGCAAGCCCTTGCTGGCTACTGTCGAACGCCAAGCCCACCGCGTTACTAGCATTAGCAGCGGCAGTGCCCGGGGCATTGTTGTCTTGAGCCACGCGGGCCAGCTCATCGACGTACGGCGCAAAACGGTTCTTCCAGTCTGTCCATTGGGCACGGTTGAGCTGACCAAGTAGTTGTGAGGCTCCTTGGTCGCCGCGCATGGCTTGGTTTGGGTCAATGCGTTGCTGTGCCGTCTGGGAAGGAGCGTAATTAATCTGCCCTAGCGTGGGTTGGTATTGCATGATTACACCCCGCCTGTGCTGACTTGATCGTAAAGATTCAGCCCTTGGGGCTGGCTGGGTTGGTTGAGATAGTTGGCGGTACCCGCACCTGCCACCTGGCCAAGCAATTGAAGGTTGGCGCTACGGCGATTAAAGCGATTAGCAGCTGTTTGGCGGGCATCGACCGCAGACTGACTAGCAATGCTCGATAAACCTTGCTGTGCCTGTCCCGCTTGGCCCTGACCAATAGCCACAATGTTCTGCAGCCCTTGAACCTGCTGGTTCTCTTGCTCAAATTGAGCGCGCCCAAGGGTTTCGCCCCCGGCACTGGCACCACCTAACGCAATGCCGCTCATAGCGGATTGCGCGCGACCGCTAGACGGGTCGATGCCTGCTTGGCTTAACTGCAAACCTGCTTGGTCGCTTGCCTCGCTTACGGCCTGCTGCTGGCTTTGCAGTGTGCGGCCAGCGATATAGCTCATATTGGCGTCGCTGGTCATGTCGCCCACCGACTCCATGTAAGCGTTCTCAAGCGGTGCCAGCTTCTCTTGGGCAAAGTTCCACTTTTCGGCGGCTACTTGTGCAAGCTGGCGTTGTTCAGGTGTGTCTTTAATCGTGTTGCTGCCACCACCACCGCCGCTCACACCTCACCCCCATTAAGTGATTCGTCAACATCTTGCTGGTACATTTCGTCTTGCGTGGGGTCAAGTCCAGCCAGGTAGTCATCAAGCCCGTCTTCGTGAAAGTGATCGCGAATTGATAGGCTGACTTTGTTCATCCACTCATAACCGCCAATCAGATAGGCGCACTGCGTCACCACACCGGTAAGCTGGTCGCGAAGTACAAAGGCAAGGGTCTTGTAATGGCGGCTGTCAGAACGTTCTAGGCACGCGCTATCACGCCAATCTTGTAGTGCACTGGCCATTAGCGGGCGTAGGTAAGGTTCATGCTCTCGGTAAAACGGGTTAGCGGGCAGCTCAATTAGCGCTTCCCAGAACGTGCGGATCAGCGTTGTATCGGCTACTGGGTTATCTTTATCAACGAGGTCGTCGAGGGTTTGAGAAATACGAAACAGCATCTCGCAAAATTGTGCGGCCGCTTCGTTATTGCGGAGTACGCCACGTAAAAACGTAGCTTCATTCTGGCGGGGCATGCAGCACCTCACGGTGGGGCAATTTAAAGGGTTATTGTAGCAGGGTTAGCTGTTGCTTAAATTCCTTTACCGCTTCATACATCTCAGCGGCAGTATTGGCTTTACGAATATTTGCTTTTGCCTTTACTCGATCTAGCTCAATGTGATGGCTTCGCAGCTGCCTTTTTTCGTGCTGATGAAGAACGGCGTTAACTAAAACATCTAGTGGCATTCCTAATTCTTTAGCCTCTGACTCCAGTAATTCACCGCAGCCCTCTCGGGCTTCCTTTAACTTCTGTTTATAAACGTCAGCTTGAGCAGAATCGATATGCCGCGCGTTTGCCGCATGCATATCAATCATTGATAGATAGTGCTCTTCAGCATCGTCTCGACTCGCGAAAGTACTAGCTTTAAGGGTCGCCAACAGTCACTTCCTCTGTGTAGTCTAAATATTCAACTAGCCCACTTAGCCGGATTTGATATGTACCCGGTACGTCATAGCTTATCGCCATTGGCTCAGAATCGGTCACAGCACTAAATCCGTTAGTTTCAACGGTTAGACCGACCGGAAGGCCGGTTAAAGTAACCACCAATCCCTCAGCACCTAGGTCAAACAGTACCTCTTCTTTTTCTTTAATTACATTAGGGGTGACTGTTACGTCCACATAGTGAGTATCATCAGAAATGTCCGAGCCTTCTGGAACTTCTATATAGCGAGCACCACCTGTAATTAACTGAGAGATTTCACCATTAAACTTTGAAACTACGTAAGTAGGCATTTAGTTATCCTTTAACGTCAGTGTGCTAATCATCCGATGGGAAACCTGAAACTGTAGGCCGCTCTGAGTACCTGCGCCGCGTAAATAGAGCCTAAATGTCCGACCGCTACTTTTTGCTGGACGCTCTATTGTGAAAGATATTGCTTGCCGTGTGTAATCAAAAGCGGTGTTTGAATAGCCCGCTCTAAGTACTTCTGTTGCATAGCGACTCACCCCGTCTTCTTCTAATTTCGCGTACACAGGGAATTTACCTGTGGTGTCTACGAGCACCCTGAATGAGCATGTAATTTGAATGGGGCCAGGGGATTCAGGTAAATACAGGGCTTGAATTTGCTTCCAGTTAGTCCACCCTCCCACATCATTACTGCCCCCCGCCGCACCAAGAACTATCGTACCGCCGGTGTAAGCAGATGAAGGGATGGTTATTGCCTGCCCTTTAACCTGTAACGTATCTACATAGGCATCTCCCGTATAAATCTGATTACCATTGATGCGCGTCGAGCCAGGGCGCGTCCAGCCGTCGGTACGGCTTTTTGCGGCTGCGCCGCTATTAGCGCGCTCCAGTACAAGCGATGCAGTCGTGCCTGAAAGCCCTTCATAGGGCAGCGAATCCTTTGTCGCTAATGCCCCTGCACCCTGTACGTTGCCGATATTAACAACACCGTTAAACTGGCCTTGGTTAAACTCGACGTTTCCGTTTTGCCAGATACGCCAACCCCGTTGGCCTGCAATGTAGTTACCCGACTGCACATCAGCGTAAAAGCGCGCTGCTTCCGCCACGCTGAGATTATCAACGTCAATCGCATCAGCACGGATTAAGCCGCCTGCCGTGGTAACCGGCGTACCATCATCAAGAAAGAACTTACCGATCGTAATTGGGCCAAGATGCCCCTCTTGAATAGAGCCATTTCTAATCATTGCGTTGTTCATATAGACAACGTCATCATCAATGATAAACGGTTTTCTCTTATTCCCATTTGTGCGGCCAATCCAGAAGCGGTCAACATCAAAACCCGCATCTACTTCAGTGCCATCGTTATAAATAGCAAAGCCGCCGATCAGCCCATTTACTTGGACTTTCGCAGTGTATAACGCACCTATTTCTTCAAGCTCTCCATCGACGCGCTTGATATTAGTCGTGAGATTTTGTTGCACTGAAGCAATGTCATCATCCAGCGCAGATTGCGCTGTAGTAATTGCCCGAGCGTTAGCGCTTAACTCGTCGTCGATACGGCTAACGTTCGTCGAAAGATTTTGCTGGACGGTCGAAATATCGTCTTCTAACTGGGACTGAACCGTCGTAAGTGCTTGAGAAGCACTATCAACACGGCCATCTAGTCGGCTAACTTGAGTGTTTAAGCTCTGACGTACCCCCGCAACATCGCCTTCCAAATCGGAACGCACCTCTGTTACTGCCTGAGCGTTGCTATCTATTCGCCCGTCAAGCCGCGTAACCTCAGTATTAAAGTCTTGTTGCACGCCAGCCAATGCATCATCAGTAGCGCTTTGAACATCGGTAATTGCCCGAGCGTTAGCGCTTAACTCGTCGTCGATACGGCTAACGTTCGTCGTAAGGTTTTGCTGTACGGTCGAAATGTCACCTGATAGTTGCGATTGCACCGTGCTGATAGATTGCGCTGCACTGTCAACACGGCCATCCAAGCGGCTGACTTGAGTGTTGAAGTCCTGCTGAACAACAGACAAATTAGACTCATATCCTGATTGAACAGCAGTGATTGCCTGAGCGTTTGCCTTATAGGCTGCGGCAACGACTGATTGCTCACCTTTCAAGAATGACACTTCAGTATTAAAGTCTTGCCGAACGCCCGCCAGAGCATTATCCGTCTCTGACTGAACCGCCGTGACTGCTTGGGCCGTCGCATCAACGCGGCCATCTAGCCGCGTAACCTCAGTCGTAAACTCTTGCCGAGCCAAAGCCAGATCGTCTTCGAGCGTCGATTTGATCGTCGTTATCTGCCCAGACAGTGCCTGATTTTCGTCAGCGAGCAGGTTTTGCTCCAGCTCAATCGCAGAAATAGCATCACCAAATTGCACTTCTATGCCATCAATGCGCAATGCCGTCGCGGCGCTATCTTCAAGCCGCACTTCGTCCAAACTGTAAAGCGTTGCAGACGCGGTACTGCGCGATGCAGAGATAACGCGCTGAACGGCTGCAAGTAGATCATTCTCGGTGGCACGCACACGAGATTCATCGGTAATGCGGGCCTCGTTTTCTCCCACACGCGCAGACATATCCAGCACATCACTGGCAACTGCATCAACAGCAGACGACCACGCCTCACGCTCAGCCGCTATATCTGCAGCATTCTGCTCAGTGAGCGCGGTCATTGTCCCTATATCGCGAGCCAGCGCGTCGAACTGAGTTGCACGGGTTTCTGTTTCGTTATTGATAGCAGCTGTATTGCCTTCCAGTTGTGACAAATAACCTTGCAACTGGCTGGCGACAGCTTGTTCTTGGTCAACAAGCGCTTGCTGAATTTGCTCAATTGCTGCTGTGACTTCTGGGATATCCGTTTCAGCGAACGTAACTAGCAGGCGGTCGACCTCGATACCGCTTCCACCGCCCGACGTACTCCCCCAAATGGCAACCGCGTGCTCTACCCCTCCAGTGCCTTCGGGGATATCAACGACAACATCGTAAAACGCCCATTGGTCGGTTGGCGTAAAGCGGTGCCACTGTGTTGACTGACCGCCCACCTGGTAGGCCAATGCAAATTCAGATGCCGCGTCCGAAGCTGGCTGCTTGGCGTAAACCGCCAGACGAATTTCGTGCCCCGCAAACTCTACCGCTGTTTCGGGTGAGATAACGCGACGGACACCGCCTGTATTTGGGTTAGCGATACCGCTGGTCGATGTGACTAATGCTGACTGCAACCCGCTGTAAACATCACCAGTCGCTGGCGTGATAGAGCTTCCGCTTGTTGCATTCCAAGAATCAAAGTCCGCACCCGGCTCGAATCCTGAGTTGAGTGAAGGCCTTGTGTCGAGGCGTGCCGATAGAATACCGACCTGCGTTGCCAGCGAGCTGTTTTGATCTATGCGGATTTGACGCTCGTTCAGGATCAGCGCATTGTTATCTTCGACACTGCCATACAGCTGATCAATTTGATTAGCGAAGACTTCGTTGTCATTAATACGAACCTGTGACATCGAGTAAATTGACGCTGCGTTTGCGTCATAAGTCGCCGCCATAACATTCTGCTGCAATGCTAATAAGCTATCTTCTAGCTCCAGTTGCTCAACGGCTTGGGTAATTGCGGTGGTGCGGTTTTCTATCTCGTCTTGAATCGCTTGCGCTCGTGCCTGAGCCTCAAACGTCAGTCCGTCAATTCGCTCGGCTCTTTCTTCATCAAGTGCGTCGATTCGGTCTTCACGCTCAGCAGCAATACGACTTGCAACGCTACCATCCAGCGACTCAGGTCCACGCAATTCCGCCTCAATGGCTGGGATACGGTCGATAGCAGTTTCAATGGGGTCAAGCCGCTCGATATTGGATTCAAGCGCCGGTATCTTCTCAATTTCTTCTCGGAGGGACTGCGCTAAAACACCCGCGTCAATCTCGCCAGTTAGCAGTTCAATGACATATCCAAGATCTGCCAACGGCGCGGCGTAGGTGCCGTTCGGGCTGTTCGGCGGGCCCTCAATATCAGCAACAGAAGTAAACGTGATCCAGTAGTAGTACCCTTTTAGCTTTGTCGGATCGTCAGGATCAACCGCATCATCACGCACGTAGTCTGTGTAAAAACCGCCCGCTTCACGGCCAATGACTTCTGCGTTAGCAAAGTTGTCTTCTTCGCTTCGAAAGATGTTGGTATAGGCATGGTTGCGGTACTGCTGGCCGGGGATAGTCCAGCTTAGATTGATCATGCCGTAGAAGCCGCCTTGGGCGTCAAAATTGGCAGGCGCCGGCGGTATGCTTAAATCTGGCGCTGGCGGCAGTGCGCCAGAATCTAGGTTTCCGTCCTGACCTGGCCGCATACCAGGTCTTAGCCTGCCAATACCGCTATCAAGCAGGTCGCGCAACGTTACTTTTCTGTCTAAAGGATCGCCCCGGACGCCCTCACCGGTTTCTAAAATCTCGGTCATTGCAGCAATCAGGGGGCGTAACTCGCTCGGTGCCTTCGGTGGCACAGGCGGCAGTGTCCGACGGCGTCGGTTCATGGGCACCTCACGGTGAGCCTGAAAGAGTTAAATCAATTCGCTGGGAGAGGTCGCGACTTGTATGGACTGCACTTCGTTGTTGCCTTGAATCTCAACGTCCCAATCACGGCACAATGTAAAGCCTGCAGGAAGACGAAACATATCAGGGCTGGTAATCCCGGAATCAAGAACAGTATTTCCATCGGCGCGAATAATAAGCCGCACAGGGTAGTTAGACGCAATAAGCTTGCCGCAGGTAAATCCTGCGCTACCAGGAGGGAATTCATGAAGACGCGAGCGCCAGGTATAATTCATGAAGTTGCCCTTCCCCCACGCTTTAATGGCACTGTTCTGGATCAGGTAAAGTGTGCCCGCTGCAACATCGAGATACCCGCCACTAGCGGTGATATCCAAAAACTCGACGCCTTCGCCTGGTGTAAACACCATGCAGCCGCCGCTGTAGAAGGCAAGGTAACGGCCATCGTAACGGTAAGCGTGCATGGTGCTGGGGTTCAGCGCTTGCCACTGGTCCTTGGTAAACACCTCAGCCGTCACCACGCGGGCATCGCGGCCTCCGGCAGCGACTAACCCTTCGTGCCCTGCGTAGATAACGTACTCGCCCATGTCGACAAGTGAACGCTCGGATATACAGGGCTGGTCAACGTCTAGCTGCATGGGTGACATAGCTTCGGGACTGGCACCACTGACAAGGTAGGGCTGCCCCTGTGTGGCCACGACCAGACCCGACGACGTGGCACCAATAGCAACTATGTTGTCTTTGAAAGCCAGCTGATACGCCACTGGCCATGCATGAGGCAAGTACGCCTCGCTAAAGCACAGCGTGTTTTCAAAGAATCCTGCCAGAATGCCGCCAGGGAGCGCGGTTAGACCTTGCAGTCTTGGGTCTGGCATATCCCACTCGACAGATGGCAATGCACGGCCAAGCTGGGCACTGGTGTAACTATCAAGATATTCACTTGCAGATGCGTTTACATTGGCAACGTACTGATAGATGCCATTCGACTCAGCACGGTAGATTCGCTTTGCCACAATGCCATGGCTGCCACTCGGCACGCCTGGGAGCGATAACTGCACTTCACCGCCAGCAGGCGCGCCACCCGTCATATCCCATCTTTCAATGATATTGCTGGGCACACTGGGCGCACTTTCTTCGCCGAAACGCGACACCAGCGTCACGACATAGGATGTTTCCAATGTCGTGGGCGGACGCTCGTCAACGGGTGCGCGATTACTCGGCGCAGATGCAGTCGGCCCGCTGCTTGGTGCGGGAATCCCCAGTCGATAGCCACCACCAGGATACGGCGGGGTCCCACTGGTAATATCGCTAATACCGCCCATTTTCGGTGGACCATCCCCCGTCCAATACACGCGGGAAAAATCATCATTCGCTAGTGGTGACTTCACAACGTGAACATTTCGCCCCATTCCCCAGGTCAGCCAGAAGCCTTGCCCATTGTTTCCGCTGGGGTAGCGGTAAAGCGTGGATGGATTCGCCACCGTGCTAAGCGACTCAACAATCAAGGGTGCGCGCTCAGGCTTGAGGGTACCGCGTTTGAGGTAAACATTACGCGCCCGCTGTGCGTTGTTTTCTGGCAACAGTCGAGCGTCCATTATCGGCAGCTCGCCACGAAAAGCGTTATGCTGTATTTTCATATTTATCTCATGGAATAAAGCGACCGAAAGATGCAAGCCAGTTACTTATAGATATCTCTAACACACATAAAAGTAGTTAAAATTTTTTAATTAAAACCAACATCATAAATAATAGACACAATGTTCAATAAACTTAAAAAATGCCGCTTAGCCTTACGAGCAGCTAAACTAGAAAAAAGAATTGAAAATTTAGAATCATTTAAAGAGCATGCTAGCAAAGAGCTATCTAACATCAAAATAAAAGAGAGGGAAAACGCGAGATACAAATTCTCTCATATCTCGGCATCAATATTATTTTTTTCATTTGGGGTTCTTATTTTAATTTTCAATGATTCATTCAAAGGGAATGTATACTGGAGCTCAGTATTCCCTACTACTTTTCAAGTTTCTCTTTTATTTTCAGCAAAAGAAAGGGGTGGGCTCGCCCTGGGCCTAAGCATACTATCAGTTGCAGGTACCGCGATTTCTCTCTATCTAGTATCGACTGGTTTTTTTAATACCTAAAAAAATCATCTTGTAGCGCTAATACTCTATAGCTTTGGCAGCTTCTATACTCTGCGATGCACGCACCGCTTTTACCAGCCGCTGCCGTTTCCCGGTCAGCTGCTGGAAATGAGTGAATCGCTCAGCATTATCAATCACCGCGTCACATAACTCCTTCATCGTCTCTGTGCCGTCTTCGCCGTTCCGGCCTAGTAGTATCGCGTCCAACACAGGCGTTGATGGCCGCTCACTCTGCGGGTCTTCATGCCACGCCAAGAATGCGCGCGCCTCAGCTTCTTGCGCAAGCCACGTTTGCTGCTCTATCGCCGGATACTCTCTGATTAGCGGCTCAGCCTCTGCGGCATACGCGGCGTTTATCTCGCGTATTTTCGATGCCTGGGCATCTGCTAATAGCTCAGCGGAAGTTTTTGCTGGAATAAACCACGGCTCGTTCATGATGTTAGTTCCCCCACTGGTTGCGGTACTACGACTGTCCATCCGTTATCGCGTTTAACGTATTTCGCACCCTCTGGTGCGTTGGTAGCGACGATATAGCAGCGATCGGGATTGTAATTAGCGGCATCAATCCATTCGTTGGTGTCGGACCAGTCATGTGAGCCATTCGTCGACTGGCACTCATACGCAAGTCCGCACTGGCCTACGGTTACGTGTAGTTCACCATCAATACGCTCGACGTTATAGATTCCCTCTAAAAGAGTATCTTCGTTGCCAATGAACTTAGCGCCTTCTGGGAACTGGGAAAGATCGAAATTTCCAACTCTTTCTTCTCCCACATTTGAATTTAAAGCTATTGGCTTAACCCTAAAACGTAACTTCATTGTTGTTACTCCCTCCACCTTCCTGATGCAGTTAAAGTGACGATGACCGGTGCCTGTGTACCCAGCGCATTGCTTCCTCGATAAACTTGCACCCCTGACGCACGCGAATTACTGAGTGAATTAGCCACCACTGAGTTTATTCTTTCGCTTGCTATGGTAGTGCTACAAGTACAAAAGGATGCTACTTGAGGGGCACTTATGAAAAGTTTAGGAAAATCCCAGTTCCAGATGTTTGTGCGATAAGGATCAGTAAAAGTACCCGATCCGAATTCACCTATATCGGTTACCTCAAATGTTTTTCCGCACTCCATACTGCCATCTGCAAATTTACGGTAACGTCCATCTGGGGTATTACCTGTTTCAATAATCGCCCCAGTAGGAACACCAGCTAGATGTGAAACAGGGCCTAGAACATTTTTATCTGTGTATATACGAGAATCACTGTCCCAAATTGCTTCACCATCAGTAATAGTGCCTGTTCTAACCACTAACTCACTAGACGTAGAAAAAAGGCGAAGAGTGTTATAGACGCCAGGGCCAGACCTCCTGTTAACATTAATTAGAGGCCTGTACTGGGCACCAGCAGGGAAATTAATACCTTGAGAGCCAGTACCTCCAAAGAAACCAGAGGGAAGCGAAGCATTTCCATCTGTGACTACTGCGGAGTTACGGTCTGTGGAACCTAGACCAAACGCACCTACAGCCATCAAGTCATCGGTGCCGCCACCAACAACCCCTCGCCCAAGTAGCGGCCCCAGCTGATCAATCACGCTGTTCAGTTCATTCCTGTCAGGGAACTCAGCGATCAACTCGGCGCTAGATCCCTGACGGCGGTAGAGACGCATATAGGCACCGTTACCTGGAACGCTGAAATATTTACCATCAGCCGTGTTCTGACGCCCCTCTGTGATCGTTGAGTAGATCGCGTTAAGACCCATCGCTGCGTCGCGGAAACGCACTACTTCTTCTTGCAGCTTGGAGTTCGTTTGTTCTAGCTGTACGACAGCCTGCTCGAATGACATAGCGCCCCCTAGATAAATCGTCGTGGTTGAACGCGTGCGCCCTGCTGCTGCCCGTACACTGACAATCGGTAGGCATCGTTAATGCCCGCCGTAAAATGCGTTTCGTGATACGCCGCTTGCTCGACGTTTCTCCACGGTTGAGGCAGCAACAGCAGTCGATGAGTAGCGCCATGACGCAGGGTTTCAAAGTATTGGTCGCGTAGCTCGGCGGGTAGTGCATTGTCAGACGTTGGCTTGACCGCAATGCGCGCCGTGTAAGTGTCGGCATTGCGCTGCCGATGAATGGTCACTACGTCAGGCGCTGGCTGTCCATAGTCCGCGCCTGGCATCATGGCTCGGCCATTGCGGTACACGGCTAGTGCGCGCACGCAGGTAGTGTCAACAGGGGCCATAATGGCCCCCTCGCTGGTGACTGGCGCATCAACAATCCATGCATTGCCGTCCTGACACAGCCGAAACTCTGACCAGCGAATAGCATCACGCACGCTCATCAACGGCGCTTCTGGAACGTCCTGCACCACCGCTTGCAGCAAATCCATTACTGACGCGTCCGCGGTGGGTTAGATGAGTTATCAGGCGCGTTAGGCGAGATAGCGCGCGCGACTTCCACCTTCTGCCCCAGTGCGCCCATGTACGCCTGCATGTGCATTTGTGCGCGGTTCAGGTTCGCGGCGTGTTCAGCGTCTTTCGAATACGCGCGATACAAGATGTAATCGGTAATCACCGGGGCGTAGCTGTCGTTGAGACGAATCGGGTCTTCTTTCAAGCCATCCAATCCCAACGCAACATCGTGCGGTGTGGGTGTTGATGAATAGATCAGCTCGACTTCGGCACCCTCATCAGCAGGCGGGTACACATAAAACCGCGTAGGGTCTTGGTCATCGAATACGTACTGCTCAATGTTCACGCTAGGCTCGTCGGCGTGCCAGCTGCGGCGCGTGGTATCCAGTGCACGGCGACTGGTCACCAAAATACCTAGTTTATCGCTGAGGTCTGCCGTATTACGGACTACATCAATGAGGCGAAGACCATCGTCAGGTATCTCTTGCCGGGTTCCTGATACAAGTGGCACCGCTGCGTTGATTGAAGAGGCGTCGGGTTTAATCTGAACGATGGCCTGGTAGCTCTCGTTTAGCCAGCCGATCAGCTCCTCGTTGGTCCAGCGGGTACCGGCGGCCGTCACTTCCTGCAACACCAACTTGGTGTTACGAATGACGGTGCCTACAGTTGTGACGGCCATTACTTACACCTCCTGCATATAACGGTTTTTAGCCAGTGCAGCCGTCCACGGGAATGTGCGCCCGTTTTTCAGATGCTTGAGCATGCGCCCCTGATACTTAGGCTTTTCGGGCTCTTCAGGCTCGGTTGGCGTCTCGTTAGGTGTAAGCTCTTCAGGCGTGGTGATACCCTTTTCTGCCAGCGTTTCAGCGGCTTCAAGCAGCTCGGCGCGGATGGTCTCGACGCCTTGGCGCTTATTGAGTTCAACACCTAACTTCTCGGCTAGTGGGTCGAAATCATCCTTGGTCACTGCTTCTTCAATCTGCTCAATCAGTGTCTTGGTCATGCGTGTTTCCTCACGGAAAGTAAAACGCCACCCCGAAGGATGGCGTAGGTGGGCAATTAGGCGGCGCGTTGTGCGTACAGATGCCCCATAGCGTTGGGATCAATGACCTCATAGCCAAAGACATTCAAACCGCGCACCAACTGACCGAAGTCATTCGGGTTTTTCAGGTCTTCCATCTTGGTCATTTGCGACGCAAACGTGAGCGCCTTCTTATGACCAAAGATGCAGTTTGTGGCCTGCTTGGTGGTTGTTGCGTCTGTCACCTTCGACATGTTGTTACTGACATACACGTCGAAGCGGTCGAGCATGCCCACCTTGCCGTTACGGAATACCGAGGTGTTGTCACCCATGGCACTCGCGTCGCGTAGGTCCGATTTCTTGAGCATGCCGTTCATCCAGGCAGGAATGACAATCCAACGACCATCATCTGGGACGTTCTGCTCATCGAGTACTGAACCGCAATCCACAAATACATCGAGGATGTTGGTTTTGTTCACGTCCACCGGCGCACCGGCTTCGCCCATGTTGTAGCCACCGGACTCAAGACCCGCTTCAGTACCAGCGTTCTCAGCAGCCGCGTCAGCAAACACGTCTCCGAGAATCACCTTGTCGATGGCAATTTTCATCTGCTGGCCAGCATCATCTGACCAGTTATTCATCAGCTTGATGTCTGATTGGTACTCATCGACATTATTCACTTCAAAGGCAAAGTACTTTGCCTTATCAATGTGAAGCTCGACCATATCGCTGGTCGGTTTATCATAGCTGAGGCCACCGCCAATCTCGTAGTCTTTGATCGTGATCGACGGTGTGGTGCGGATCATCACCGTGTCGCCTTGCGACTTAATTTCTCCTTCATAATCCGTATTAGAAATTTCAGCGAAACACGTTCGCGTATACAACTTTTCAATCATCTTTCCCGACCAGACCTGTGGGATAAACCCGGAGGCGGACGTGCTGGAATAGTCGGGATGCGATGCGTCGCGTGCTGGACCTGCCATTGGAATAACCTCTTATCGCCTCACGGCGAGGAATCGGAACCGCCAGCCGGGTTATCGAACCCGGCCTTCACGTTGGGCGGCGAATATGTCGGCTTCCAGGCGTTGCGCTTCGTCAGCGGAGTAGCGGCCAGCGGTCTTGTCACGATAGAACTGGGTAATGTCGGCACCCGTCCACAGCTTCCCGCCTTGCGAACTCGGCGTTGGGGCTGCTTTCGTGGTGCGTGGCTCCACTTGTTCATCGGGGACTTGGCGCTGCTGCTGCGTTGGCTTCGCCTGGTTCAGATAGAGTTTGAAAACGTCAGCTACCCCTTTGGCGTCTAGCGAATGTTGCGCCTGACTGAGTGCCTGTTGGTACTGCTTGCCCGTTTGGGGATTGAATGTACTAAGGAATTGCAGGAACGCCGGTTCGCTATTGATTTGCTGATAGTTGGGCACCGCTTGCTCTAACCCGATCCAGAAACGCGCTTCTGCATCCTCTTGCTTCTCAGATTCAAGACGCTCAAGGCGTTGTGCGATCTCTGTGTTGGGCTGTTGTTGCTGGGAGCCGCTTAACCGCATCATTAGCGATACAAGGTCGTCGCCATACTCTTCTTTGTAGCGAGCTAGCTCTTCATCGCTTACACCTGGCAGCGACTGCTTAGGCGCGTCGGGTGCTTTACTGGCATCGGCTAGCTGCTGCTTTAGCTGTTCAACCTCTTTGCGCAGTGCTGGTACTTCGGTGTCGTACTTGCCGCGAATGACGTTAAAGCGGTGTTCCCAGTACAAAGCGTCTTTTGTCTCCGCTTTGGGTTCGGCTTTAGGTTCATCTTTCGGTGGCTCAGCGGGTTGCGTATCGGGTTTGTCAGTGTCCAGCGTATCAGCGTCGCGTGGCGGGTTTTGCTCGCTGCCAGGAGCCTTGGCTTTATCGGCGTCGGGATTCTCTGGTTCGCGGTCAAAGTGCTGTGCGGCGGCGTCAACTTGCGCCTGTACGGACTGGGGTAATGACATTTCAACTCCTATGACGCCTCTTGGCGTGTCTGTGAGCCGGACTTAGCCGGGGTTCACGATTCGGGTAACGGGTTCAACCTGCAGTGTTGAGCGTTGCCCACAAAAAAGCCGCCTCCGGAGAAGCGGCTTGCTTGTGAGGCCGGACGCATCCGGCTATTTAAAGCGCGCATCGACAAAGCGCGCATCGATCACGTCACGCGCGCTTTTTAATTTCTCAATCAAACCGGCCAACGCGGTCGCCTCGCCCTGCTTGCGCGCAATCTCATTACTGTCGCGGCATTGCTCCAGTTGGTTGCGACAGTCCTCGCGCTGGGAGTTGAGGATATCCAGCAGGTGCTGGCCCTCGGGGCTGTTGTGGATTCGCGACAGGGCTTTCCACTGCTGCTCGTTCATTCGCACCTCTCTGGGTTTCGGCTATCAACTTGGCAATCTGTGCTAGCAGATGTTGGGCATCCAGCGGTGCCATTTGCTGGGCGATTTGTGTGTCAGCTTGGGTTTCGGCAGCGTCGGCGCCGTACTTCTGTGCCTGCGCCTGCTTAACGGCCACTTCGGCTTGGGCCTTGGCTTGTTCGATCTGCTGCTGGGCTTCTAATTGCGCCTGCTGTGCCTTCTGCTGCTCGGCTAGGTTCTGCTCCATTTGCTCTTGCGTGGGGATCAAGCCGGGCATATCCAGCTTTTCGGCCACGCTATCCAGCAGTTTGCGACGGCCTTCCATACCTACAATTCCCATATCCATTTCATTCTGAGTGAGCTGCAGGAACTGCTGGCGTAGCATGTTCGTCTGTTCGCGTATCAACATGGCTGAGCTACCGCGCGCGACGACATTACAGTCACCCTTAATGCTCGGGTCTTCGCTGTACTGCATGTTGTGTAGCCATAAAGCTTCAATTACACGGCGCATCACGCCACGGTCAATGTGCCGTATAGCGTCTTTGATGCCTTTGTTTGCTGACTCCATCAGCATTGATAAGCCACTAGCGGTGTTACCAGCACCACCAACATTCTCATTGCCGTAGGTGTATCGTGGGATGTTAGTGGCATCGTCTGCGCGCCGCTCAAACTGATCGTAAACAGCGAGTAGTTCAGCAGCGTTACTGCTGGGCTGGTAGAAGCGAACAGCGGCGTTATTACCAGTGACCTGGCTGTCTTTAGTACGCCAGATTTTCCACGGATAAATGTTGGTCGGGTCCTCTTGCGGCTGCAGGCGATCTTCGTACACTTCCACCTGCGGCCCTGAACTAATAGCGAGGTTGTTCACTAGGCTTCGCGCGGTGGCGTTGCACACGTCTTGAATATCGGCCATGAGTTCAGGGATGGCTTGGCCCCAGAAACTGCCTGGTACTGGCTGGTAGCTCGCTTTGTGATAAGGGCGACGCTCTAGCGGGTCGCGGTTAATGCGAACGCGAATAACGTGCTGACCAATCAAGATGGCCTCAATCTCATACTCTGCCAGCGGGTCTTCAATATCGTCAGGGTTAACGCCCCACTGCAGCAGCGTCACGCCTTGTGCACCACCAGAATAAATAAGGCCGTCGATAGTTTCGCCGTGGGTCAGCCACTCATGGCCACGCCCTTCTAGCTCAGCACGCTCGCCGTCGGTCCATAGCCAATCACGCAAGCCGCCTTGGCCGTACTGCTCTAGCACGCGACGGATAGATTCTTCATTGAATGACGGCACACCAATCAGCTGGTTGAGCTGCATCCGAGTAAAGCGAGCTCGCTCAATGATGAACGCGCCGTCATCCACGTTTGTAGCGTCAGGACTGGGATACATATCGAACGGAGATACCCGCTCGAACTCAGGCCGGATAGTGGTGCTCTTGATCGGCTGCCAGCCTTCTAGCCATTCCAGTGTGGGCACGCGCCGTAGGATCGGCGCACGCACAAACGCGCCTGGGTAGGTAACGAAGTCATCAACGAACTGTTCAAATGCTTCAGACCAGCCGCCCTCGGCTAGCTGATCGGCAATCACGTCTTCATGGCGTTCGGCAGCTTCCTCTGCCTTCTCTTGCGCCATTTGCCGCACTTGCTCACGCGCTTGTTCGATCAACGCGGCCATATCAACCTGTTGGCCTTCCTGCTCCGCCTGCATGGCTTGCTGCTGCATCTGCTGGAATACAGGGGCAATGTACTCGTCGGGCACGTCTGCCACCGGTGTAGGCTGTAGGCCCCACGGCTGCTCATTCGCAGGCATCATAATGTCGCGAATCCAAGCCCCGGCAGCGCGGCACTTAGTGGCGGTCAACATCATGTAAATCTCGGCACCGCCTTCTTTGCGGATTGCCGACAGCTTGTTAGGGTCGTACTCGCCTTTACGACGACGCAGACAATCCAACAGTCGGTATTCAACTTCTTGCTTGGCTGTCTTGGCGGATTCCCATGACCGGCGAATGTGCGCACCCAGCGACGACTCCATGAGCTGACGACGGCGTTCCTCCTCGACCTGCATTTGCTGAGCTTCGGCGGCTTGCTCGGCGTGCATCTCAGTCGCCGACTTGTATTGCAGTAGCCCCAAACTAGCCATTAGCAGCACCCTGCGTTATCGCACGGTAAATAGCGGCATCAGCGGCACGCTTGTGGGTACGCATCCGTTGCACGTTGCGGCGCATTGGGCCTAGCTGCTTAAAGAGATCGGTCACGTAGCCAGCGGGATCGTCTAAGAACTCAAGCAGCTTGACGTTAAACGTCACGCCCATATTGCCCTCAACTTCAAACTGCAGGCGCATGCCTGGCTCTGGCGTCGTGACCTTCTCTTCGATGATGATCATATCGATCTGCACATAACCCACGTCCGGGCGAAAGCGCTTAGAGGGAATGGGGATACCGTGCTTCATCAACTCTTGCGCCATGCCCATGGCAGCATCGCGGGCAAACTTCTCAATTTCCCGGCTTTGCAGGCCTGACAAGCGCAATGCTGCCGTGCGCGCCCGCTGTTGCTGCGAGCCGTTCGGGGTGGTGTGGATCATAGCGCCTCCCGGCGGGGTGATTAAGTGTGTGCGCCCCAGCCACCGCGTGACGAGCGGTTAGCGGGCGTGGCGGGCAGTTGCGCCCTTGCAAACAGTGATGAACGCGCGAGGGTTTCTAGGGCCTTGGCACCGTGGGATGCCCAGTCATGGCGAGGCGTTGACTTGTACACACCGCGCTTGTCGTCCCATTCTTTCCGGTAGTTATCGAGGCATAGCACGCCCTGATGGCAGGCCTCTTCGTCAATCCAACACATTGGCAGGAATTGACGCGTCGCTTGAACACCCTCGGCGTGGTTGCTAATGCGCGGTACCGTTTCAAAGTTAATGCCGAAGCCCTTGGCAACGTCGGAACGACTCAGGCCAGTACCCAACTCTCTAACGGCTAGATCGTGAGGACCGAAGTGGCCACCGTAGCGATACCCCTTTTTGTTCAACAAGTCGGCGTAGTACTCAATGCCCTCGCCTTCACCTTCCAGATAGTCGACAAGATGCACTTCACGCCCAACGACTTGAGCAAACCAAATCGCCATCGTGTCATTCATCCCTAAATCCCAACCGGTATAAACCGGCAGACTGGGATTAACCTGCACTTCAGACGTGAGGCGCTTGTTCTTGCGCAGGAACTGCATTTGTGTGGCGAAGTAAGCGCCCTCAACAGACTGACTAAACGCTTCCTCTGGCGTGCTGGGATATTCCCGCTGCATATCATCCTGCAGCTTTTCCGCTTTCTTGGCGTACCACGCACGCTGGCCGTCGGTCGTATTGATGCCGTGCTTGTGTTCAAGCTGCTCGAAGTATTCCGCCAGACGCTGCGGTATCACGACGCCCTTGGGGCTCATCGTGTACGTAGGCTCTTGCCACCAAGGGAAGAAATGAAACTGAAAGTCCATTTCCGTCAGCGTGCGGCCCATTTCCTTGAGCTGCTGCGCGGTCTGCGAGTAGTCGAAGAAATATCCCTCGCGGCCTTCGGCGGTCGATTCCAGCGTTATTTGATTGCCAATACCGACGGCTTCAAACGCACCGGTGACGATCTCCTTGGCCTTATGTGGAAACTGGCGGCATATCTTGCCGAACTCAGATACGTGTAAACGCTGGAGCGTGCCGCCACGGTATGACGTGCTGACTTTGATGCTTGAGCCGTTATCGAAGACATAAGCGCCGCTACCACTCTTGTCACTGATTGCCTTGGGTATCTTGGTGCCCAGCATTTTCAGCAGTGCGTGCCAGGCGTCGTCGATATTCTCGTAAGCGAAGGTGATCTTGTTTCTGAAAATGTCCTGGGCATCTTCCAGTTTGTGACAGATACAGCCCGCCGCGAAGTTATCCTTGAACAGACAGTCATCCAGCGCGTCGATCATCTCGAACGTTGTGAAGCCCAACTGGCGAGCCTTCAGTATCAAGTCAAGGCAGTGGCCATTCAGGTAGCGCTCCCGCTGCGCCTTGTTAGGCTTGAAGCGCACTTTCTTACCTGACTTATTCTTGATCTTGTAGAGCGAATTGAGACGAAACCATTTGAGGCTAAGCGCGGCCAGCAAGTCAGCTTTATCGGTTAGCCTGCCTTTCGCGTGTGCTCGTAGGTATGCTTCTGCGCGCTTAACCTGGCGTGCCCGCTCACTCGGTGGCAGGATCATTAGGCGCGACCTCTGCCATGAGCTCTTCAAACGACTTCACGCCGTCGTCTTTGTCGTTGACATCAAGCCCGTAGTTCTGACGTTCCAGCTTGATAACGCGGTCTAACGCCTGGGTGCCGTGGCCCATGCACTTACCGACATACTCAAGCGGCACGTCTATTTCAGCAGTACCACCCGAGGGTAGCTCGACAGCGATCTTGCCTTCGGCTAGCTGGCTTTCCAGGAGCTCGGCATAGCGCTCAGCAATACCCCGCCAACGATCCAAATTCTTACGATGCCCCTTAACGACAGCAGCGTTTTCGTTCGCTGCATACTCAACGATTTGATCATCGTCATTGTCGAAAGCAGCTTGGGCCTCCGGCGACAGAGACGCTTTGGTGATTTTCTGCTGCGTCCGCTCACGTACCCGCTCAGTTAGATCCTTTTCCCAATTTCCCTTCTTTGCACGGCGGGAGATAGTGGAGCGATGAACGCCGTGGCGCTTTTCGAGCTGAGTCATCGAGAAACGACCAGTGCGGAATTCGCGCTCGATCAGCTCCCAGTCGTTTCGTTGGGCCATACAAAAAACGCCGCCCTTGCAGGCAGCGTCTCCATAGAATAGGTGCCGGACGCTTCACAGCGTGCGGCGAGGGTGGCACTGCCTCACGGCATGGCCGATGTGCAACGCTTCACAGCGTGGCGTGTCGCCTCACGGCGAGAAATCTAGTGCCTTCAAGAGGCAATGTTCACTCTTTATCAATACTAAGGTGCATCCAATGAGCCGCTTGATGGAGTACAGCTACAATCATTCCCCAACAAAGCCCCTCGGATTTAGCATCCTCAATTGCATCCCTAATTTTATTTTCGAAACGTTCAGATGCTGCCTCCCCTAACGGGGTTAGAGACTTTTGTCTAGAAAACTCAGAAATAGACATTTCAACACTCCAGCAGATGTACACTTACTAATGGTCGAAGATTAATTCGATCAACATGGTTTCACTAGCGAGGTGATCAACATGGCAACGAACCCTCCTTCAGGAGATGGCAAGCGTAACGGTGCGGTTAAGGGTCGATCTCAAACACAAACCCCTTCCGGCAACTGGGTTAAGCGGGACACTTCTACTGGACGATTCATGGATCAGAAGACAAGTGACCAGACGCCGTTCAAGGGAGTTAGAAAGGAGAAGAAGAAGTAATACCATTCCGGGCTGTTGTAGCAGTCCGGTTTAACAAGGGATATGTATCACAATTACTATTAAGCTCGGCTCTGAAGCTATCTCCCTTTAATCTCTCTATATAAACCTTGCGCTTTAGCTTGTTCTCGGGCCACTTGCCCACTTTGCCACGTTGAAATGCCTCGCTCAGCAGTCTGGCCAGCAATATAGCCACCAACACCTAGCGTCATGAGATTCCAGAGTGCGTCAGGTAATGGCAAGGTCAAACCCACGTCAAACATGGCTGATAGATACGGCGCGATCAGATAGTTGTTAGCAACGATAGCCACGATGGTAAGCATCAGAATCGGGCGCCAGTTGCGTTGCAGCCAGCTTTCCCCTGCCGCCTCTGCTAGTACAACTTGCATCTGAGCTTTAAGTGCGCTGTTTTCTGCATCAATCAACTGCGCCTGAATTTCATGCTTGAGGCGCGCCGCTTCGTCTTTGTCAGTAACAGCCTTGTCGATCACGCTGAACAGCGGACCGGTAATCACCGATAACGCTTTAGCTGCAATGCTCACTGCACACTCTCCAGCGCCGACACGCGGCTGTTCAGGTTGTTGATGCGGCTCTCAATCTCGTCAAGCTCACGGCGTGCATCAGTAGCGCGGTAATAAGTATCGCCCCAGCTTTTAAGCTCCTGGCGCATTTCTTGAAGCATTAAGCCCTGCATGGTTAGCCGCTCTTCTAAAACGACTGACTGTTGCCCCAGCTTCACTAATTCAGAGCCAGCCCAAATAATCAGCGCCACTAACAGCACTTGTATCCCTGTCTGCATATGCCGCTCGAATACGGATGGTTTCACGTCGCGCTCCTGGGGCATTACGCCGCCTCCCATTACCAGCGAGCCGGGCCATTGGAACGCGTATCAACGTGGGTAAACGTCGAGTAGCGACCAAGGCTGGCAGATGGAAAGTTGGCGGCCAGCCAGTCGTAAACGGCATCAGGTTGAACGCCAGAAACGCGAATATCAGCAGCTCGGCCAAAGGTGTGCTGGCTATTGGGCGCGCCGCCTACACGGCGGTTGTAATCTGGGCAACGGCAGCCGCTATTGATGATCACCGGCTTGCCGAAGTGAGTGCGCACGGCCTCAAGGATCACGAGCGTATCAACGTCTACGGTGTCGAAGCCGCATCCGCAGTTACAGGCGAACTCGGTGCGGTGAAAATGCTGGCTTATCTTATTGGGCATATAGGACTCCGGCGCCTCACGGCGGGGGAAATTGGTTTGACCCTCTTGTTAGAGTATTGCGCACTCCCTAATAAACTATGCTGAGAGGGCGTACTCAACAAAAGGCATTAGTTATGGCAACTAAAAAGAAGGTTATGTATGAACCAGGGCAGAAACCACCAAGCCCAGGCTTGTATCGAGAGGTAGGTCCTAGGGGTGGAGAGGTACCTAACGCTCGACAAGTGCAAACCACATCAGATGACGGCCATTTACCGCCCACTCAGGTTAAGGGGAATAACTGGGTGAAGGTGTAAAGGCAGAATGTTCGGTTGAACTGAAGAAGGCTTGGTGGGTGCTCCTGAGTCACCGTGCGACTGCATGCCGCCTCGGTTGGCTTCCCTTACTAACCAAGCCATCTCTAATGCAACCTAAACAAAAAGCCCGCTGAGTAGCAGGCTATTTTTTCAAGTAGTCCTCGATAGCTTTAATTTCTTGCAACAGCTCATCCCACTTTATGCTATTACCTGAGCTTTTGCTCCAATAATCAAGCTTCTCATGCAGGGTGGCAGGGATTTGAGGATAGTAATCATTAACCAATAGGTATAGCTCGCGGAATTGTATTAATGCTTCTTCTTCATCTCGCCTAAGGTTATTCGGTAAGGGCTTTTTTGGTTCAGTCCTTTTGATAGCATAATTTTCCTGGCTCTTTCTTTTAATTACTTCAGCATGGTGCTTGCATTCTTCACACAGCTTTAAAATTCGTTCTCGCTTTTCTTCAAGAGCAACTTTTTTTTGCGCTCTTGTAGCAGCCATGTAGCTAAAGTAGGCACCAAGCCCAGCCCCTATACCAGCACCAAGTAGTGTAAAAAAACCGCCAGCAATGACCGCCTTCCAATCGGTCTCGGGCGCTTCAACAACGATTTGCAATGGTAGGCTTAGGTATTCTGGCAGCAACGGCGGCACTCGCAGGGCCTCATAGCAAAACGCCCCGGCTCAAAGCCAGGGCGTAGAATTGGATAGTGAAGATAGATTAGCCATTTCAGGCACATCATGCAAGCACAACCTTTTTCACTATTAACAATGAGGTAGATTATCGAGGTTATTTGAACAGGAGGAATCAGGATTCGTCCGCAAATATTTATTTGATCCAGTGCCAACAACAAGTACGTTTGCTCGCCTCCCGTAAGAGTCTTCTACGTAGTAGGAGTGAGCCCGCGTTTCGATGTCATTAATTGCGTTAGCCTTGCTTCGCGGTGACCAAGTGCCTGCATAAGCTCCATTGCATAATCGGAGAATATCGCCATCGCGATCTTTGCCTGTAGCTGTAACTCTGCGCTCTGCCATTTGTATGTCCTTTCGTTAATTAATTTTAGGAGTTGCAGAGTCAGGGAACGATATATTCAACCTTATGGCAATGCCCCTTAGGGCGTAAGAGAATGCTTACAGCTTTTTTTTTAAGCAGCTCTTGGTATTAAAATCGCAACCGAGCCTAATACTTGGCACTCCCAGCGATCCAGCGTATCAAGCAACCGCTCCCACACGCCCCGCCAACAAGTACGCCCATGCGCAGACCAACGGCGCACCTCAATCTCTTCCCCATGCTCCTGCTCAATCCACGCAGCAATGCGCCGAGGGTTGTGCAACCCTGGCCTGTTATAGGGATATGTCGTCTCAGCGTGGTGGTGTATCGCAGCCGACACTATCCAACGCAACTGGCGCACCGCTTCCACTGATGGACGTTCATTTTGGCCTTGCCCAGGCAAGCGCATTTGCATGCCAACGTGCATCAACGCGGTGTGCAGCCACTCCCGATCTTCTGCGAGCTCATCCTTAGTAAATGGCCCGAAACAGTAGCGTGCCAAAGCCTGCAGGTGTTGCGGTTGGTTCTCGACGGCACTGATTACTTGGCCAGCCTCCAAGCCATGCACGATCTTCCAATCATTGTCGGGGCAAACGCCCTCATTACTCGACTTCGATACATCCTCAAGAGCAGTGCGCATTTCAGATAAGCGGCGTTCGCTATTTGCTACTGCCCGCTTCAGTTCATCGAGGTTTGCGTCAAAAGGCCCTGCGTTACTGAGCGCCTTCACGTTGCGTTTATGCTCTGCTATCAAACTGCGCAGCTTGGCACCGTTATCACCCACCTTTTCACGTATCCGTTTGAGGTTGTCGAACAAATCGGCAATAGGGCTGTTCCCGCGTCGCGTTTGATACGCCTGAAATATCATTGATCGTGCCGAGTCGTAACGCATCACTTCCCCCTACCGTTGCGTTTTCGTTGCGTTATGGCGCAACTGTTGCGTTTTGTTGCCTGCCGTGTTGCGTTTATCTCTGCAACCACTTCATTCCAAACGTCTTTTATCCGTTGCGGTGTTGCGTGCGGGAACTTCTTTTCCCACTGAGCGTGTACTGCTCTACGTTGCTCACTTGGTACCGCTAGCATTTGTCGTGCAATGAACTTCACCTCGCACTCTCTGGCCCATTCGTGCCACTCAGCTGGGTAGCCATTCACCCCACCAAGCGGGCGACCATCTGGCCATTGCGTTGGGCGCTCGATCACTCAAAAGCCTCCGTAGACCAACCACCGCCAGCTTTTTTGCTTTGCTTCTTCACAGCAATGAAACGGAACGGGAAAAGCTCAGCGGCCACTTTAATCTTTACCCTGGCGTCATCCCGCCAAAAGCCTTTCACTTCGTGCAGTTCGATCAGCCCATCAGCACGCATAACAGCGAAGTCAGGCGTGTAGCGAGTGTTGTCGGCCAGCTTGAACGTCATCCCCTCAAACGAGTACCAGACGATCTCACCCGCGTGCTTCAAAGATTCAAGCAGTGAGGCATAAGCCGCCTCTGTCTTATTCATCTTTCCGGCTTTCATGCGGCCTAGGGCTAAATCACTCATGATCAGTCTCCCTCAGCTTCGTGGTGGCGGTCTGCTATCAACTCGTCACCCAACTCGCTACCAGCAGCCGCTCTCTCGATCTGCGTCTTTTGCCATACCTCCCAATTTTCCTGGCTTGGGTATTTAACCCAATGATTAAGCGCCGCCAGCTCTGATGCTCGCGCTTTCGCCAACCGCTGCCCGGTCTTGCTGCTAATCATGATCATATCGGTACTCCAGCGGTTCGCCTTGGTCGTCGTAGCCGTCAGTCAGATAGAGGCCTAGCCCGAACAGGAAGGCGGCGCCCACAATGGCGACAGCGATTAGTATCCATGCGCTCATCACTTGGCCGCCTTAACCAGGCCACGCCTAGCTAGTTGATCTAGTGTTAGAACGATGGCCTCGTTCATACGCGCTCGACGCTCCTCACGGCTAAGGTGCTTACCGTTATCGATTTCACCGTGGCACTTTGGGCAAAGCGCAGCTGTTAATGCGTCGCTAGCCTTCTGCCCGCGACCACGGTGTTGGTTGCTATGGGCGGCTTGGATGCCCCAGGTACCGCAAAGCACGCAGCTATCTATCTCGTGCACGTTGCTCAACCACTGGCGGCAGCGGTGCGGTTTTGTCGGCAAGTAGCACTCGTTGGGCAGCATCAGGCAGTCACTCCAGGCATTGCTTGGGCCATAGCCTCAACCTGCTCGGGTGAACACTCAGGCCAATACTCATTAACGATATGGCTACAGATACCGCGCATGAACTGGTAAAACTCGCCTTGCTCCATGCAATCGAACGCCAGTGAACGCGGCTGCTTGTTTTCTAGCACCATGCCGAATTCTGGTAGCTCTGTACGTACCACGTCGCACTCAACGCCAGACTCAAACTGGAGACGCTTAAGCACTTCGTGATGATTCATGCCTGAAAACTTATCGATACTCTCAGCTACTAGGCCGCCTACTGCATGGGCGAGACGGTGGAACTCGATATTGCGCGGTCGCGTTATGTCACCCCTCACGATGTTGCCGATATTGATGCCACGCTCCTTGATGGTGTTAACGTCAGCAGCGCCTGCAGGAACAAATGCAGAGACCTCAGCGCCAGTGGCGGGATCAATCAGGCGTACGGCGCGAAAGTAAATAGGCTGGCGTTTATTCTTGCGCTTAGTCATGTCGCCCCCCTTCAATAACCTCTTGAGGCCCAGAAAGAAGCTCTTGCATCTTGTATTTTCGGCACTGCCATATCTCCCAGCCCGCAAAACCAAAACTTCCTTCACTTGGCCTCACGAAGCTAACTCCTCGCTCATCCACCTTAGTCACAACAACTGGGTTCCTAGGCTTTTCGTCTCCATAACTCCTGAATTGCACTCGGTCGCCAGGGCGAGGGTCGGTGTAAATGTCTCTGCTCATGCCGCACCTCCCGCTAAAGGCTCAGCCTTCCCAATCAGCTTAAATCGCTCGGGGCACCCAAATATGTCGTAGGGTGGGAGCAGCTTTATATTGTGACCATCCATATACAGGCGGTGGATGCAGGCAGCTATTTGGCAGCAGCTAAGATCCACTCCATCGAGAGTTAGATAGGCGTCGATGGTGGTGATCGTGTGGGCCTCTTGATCTCCCAAAACCTCCAACACCAGCTCGATTCCTTCTGCATCTGGCTCTGCAGGATCAACCCCAATAAGTTCTTTGAAGGCATCTCCTTCATAACGCCGCATCTTTCCCCACTGATTCATAGATTCGTGAATGCTCATGCATCATTTCCCCGTAGCAACCCTTTCAGCGCGGCAATGCCCTGCTCGCCACTCATGCGGCGACCGAATTTTGACTCAGCCTCGGCGGCGGCCTGTTCACGACCGTTGCGCTCTGCAATCTGTGCAGCGCTTAGCTGGCCGTCATGGCCCACCAGCCCACGCGCTTCAACCGTTCCACCGGCCATGACGCGATTCACCACGGCGTCGTACTGCTTGCGGAACGTCGAGCGCAGGGCACGAATCTTGGAGTCGCTGCTTGCCTGAGCCAGATCAAACCAGCCAGTTGCCTTACCCGCTTCACGCACGGCGGCGTGGCTCCAGCGGTGGCCAGCTGGGTTCTGGCTGTTCTGAATCGCCTCGCTGAATGCAATCTCCACGTCAGGCATTCCAAAATCCTCCGGCCTCGGCTTCAAAAACCTCACCAGACTGGCCACGCTCGGGGGCCATTCCCCACCTTCCGCCTTGATCCGCTCGACCGCTGCATCCACCGCTTGCGTTGTCGGCAGGGTTGACCACTTCGCCATCGAGGTAGCTACCTCCCGTTTGGCCAACGTCAGCATCTGATCCGTGCTGAACGCCGTTCGCCACGTCCTTGGGTATATCGCTTCCAGTCGCGTAAATACTCGGTTCACCAACTCCTGCAGCTGCGTCTTCTTCGAAGAGCCCATCCATCCAGCCGTCGTCGTTTGGGTTGGCGAGGCGTGCTGCGATTCGATCCTGTTCAGCGCGCTTTGCGTCAGTTCCTGAGCGGTTGGCATGGCGAGATTCCTTGTAAGCGATAACCTTCAGTTCGAGCTGATCCCACTTTTCGCGCAGCTTCGACGGGCACAGCACGTTGGTTTTCCAGAACGAGTCTCTGGAAACCCAGGTGATCAGGTAGCGGATTTGCTCGACGGTGCGACCATCACGAGTACGCATCAGGCGCATATCGTTGGCCCAGGCAGTCAGATTGGGTTTCTTGGGATTGGTCAGCTCAGCGGTGACGGTGGCGTGCATGAACTCGGCAAGCTCATGGTCAATTTCCTCGCCCCATTTTTTCGGAGAAGTTTTTTTCTTCGACGAAAATTTAGAACCTTTAGGTTCTAATCTATCTATCTCTCTATTGTGTGTCCCCAAATCGGTGACGCTTGGAGTCACCTTTTTGGTGACAGTGTCACCATTTGGAACTTCTTTGCGTTGAGGTGCTTTTTTTTCAGGGCGAGAACTAAAATCCCATTCACGGTGGTGCTTGTTAACCCCAATTTTTCTTCCGTCCGGAGAAAGCTTTAATACCTTCATCGCAAGCAGTTGAAGCTTGGCAGGGTTAATCTTTTGGCGCGGAATGGCAGTGTCTTCAGCCAGCTGCGTATCAGCTATCTCGTCCATGGTTTTGTTGAAACCATAGGTGCGCACAATAATGGCGTGTACGATCCTCAAGTGTGTTGCTGTACCAGGGAACGTATGGCGATTATTAATCACCTTGTACAACTCATCAGCTATTCGTGTATAGCCGTCTTCCACTTGTGGCCCCCTGCCAGAGCGCTCTGGCTCCGGCCTATCGACGTCTTCTCGACGTGGAAACTGGAAAATCTCAGCGGTATTAGTCATAATTAACTCACGTTGTTTACTTCAAAGCCCAGCACGCTCCCCAGCGTTTATTGCTGGGCTTTGTCGTTTCAGGACTGCCCTATCAGGGCCTAATGTCGAAAAGTCAGGCTTACGCCCGACCTCCCTCAATAACTTTTAACGCTGGCGTGACGCGACGCAGCGAATACAACTGGTCTTGAACCATTTCCAGATTCGCCTCCAGCACAACATCCTCAACACTCATGCGGCGCTTAACCGCTTCTGCCTCCGCTGCCTGACGCCCTTCTGGCGACATACTTGTCACCGCGAGCGCAATTACTTGGCGATCAATCACGAATTACTCCTCGGCCCTTTCAGGCCATTGCGCGCTGTGCCACCTTGTCTAGCAAATGACGTTCAGCGTTGCGGGCCATCAGATCGGCCAAAGCTTGGCGGGCGCTTTCGTCCAGCGTTCTTCCGTTCGCAAGATCGTCCAGCAACTTAGCTTGCTGAATACGGCGCGCTTCCAAGGCTTCCAAAGAAAGCTCATGAAGAAGCGGCGCAATACGTCCGCCGGTCGTCATTTCGGCCGCTTGCTCTATGTCGGCAAGCTCAGCATCGGTGAAGCGAACCTTCACCACGTTTGTTAAATGTTCGCCTTCCTGTTTACGGCGGCGATCATCAGGCAGGTATCGAGTCATGGAATTACCTCTGTACCGTGGGAATATCGCGGCCTTCACAGGCAGGCGGCAGGGACTAGGCGACCTGTGTTGTTGGATCGCCAAAAATATCGGGGCGCAAGCCTTCAATAGTCAGCTCACCATCAGTGGCGTCTTGAAGCCGCTTGGCCATTTCAAGTGATGCTTTCCTATGTCCACCCGAGAGCTGCCACAGATAGGCCACTGACGTTTCAGCGCTCTCTGCTACCAGCTGTCGTTGATCGGATGATGTTTTGCTAAGCCAAGTTCGTAATTGATGAGACATACGGCATCTCCTGTTTAATGCTAAACAATTTAGCTTTGCGCTAATTTAAAATCAAGCAAGGATTAGCATTTTGCATATTTATCATTCTGCTAAATACTGCGAGTATCCAGGTATGGACGCTTATCAAATTCGCAAAGAAAACTTGCTGAAACTCATGCAGACACGCACAAAAGCGGCGTGTGCTGACAAATGGGATACATCAGCCTCTACGCTCAGCCAGATAACCTCGAAAAAGTCAGTGAGGAATTTGGGGGATACGCTCGCGCGCAAAATAGAACGCGCGGAAGGCTTGCCTGTTGGCTGGTTGGATAGGACGCATGCTGATTCAGATATCGACAGCCATAATGCAGGTGCCAGGTTCATCAAGAAGGTGCCGGGGACCAATGAAATAGAGCTTCACACAGTAGAAATCATTGATGGTGAGGAGCCGCTCCGGCCCGATGAGGTCGAGCTACCCTGCTTCAGAGAGGTTGAATTTGCTGCAGGGGATGGCCGCACTCAAGTGGTTGAAAATCATGGGCACACCATGCGCTTCCCACTTTCAAAGCTTGCCAAGCTGGGTATCTCACCAGAAAACGCTGCATGTGCAACGTCAACTGGCACATCAATGATGCCCACTATCGCAGACGGCTCACCTATCGCGATTGATAAAGGCACACGACACATCATAGATAGCAAAATCTACGCCCTCGATCACGGCGGCATGCTCCGCATTAAGCGCCTTTACAAGCTACCGCTAGGTCGCGTCCGCTTAGTTAGTGATAACTCTGAAGAGTATCCAGAGGAAACCTATAGCCTCATGGGACCCGATGCCCCAAAGATCATCGGACGCGTATTCTGGTGGGAGGTGTTTGACTAGCGCTGTTGTCACACTCTTCTTGGACGGGGTATAAGTGGAGGTTAAATGCAGAATCAGATAAGAATTGACAGCCCGGCGGACCTTTATAGCCGCCCAAAATTTCAAGAGGAAGTTGACTTTTCCCCTGTTACTAATCGTAAGCTTAAATTTATATTGCAGGCTTACCAGTTCCCAGAAGATCAACAAATACCATGCGGAATCAGCTCATGCAGAACTAAGCACGGCAGGGGTTTTTTAGTGCTTACTAGCGACGGCTTGGAGACCAACATAGGTAACAGATGCGGCAAAAAACACTTGGGTGCTGACTTTGATTATGAGCGTAACCGCTTTAATGCTGAGCAGCGCAGAGCAAAAAACCGCCAAGCGGTTTCAGATTTTAGGAAAGACGCTTCGCAAAATAGCTCTTTATTAGATTCTGTAATTGAGCGCGCAAAACCTCTTCAAAAAAGAAAAAAACAGCAGATGCGTGAACACCCATCCGCTTGGTCTGAAGTCAAAAAACTATCAAAGCGTCGCGTCAGCTATATCGATAATGAGGACAGATTAAAAATTGAGGATGCTCGCACGCTGCATAAGAAACAGGGTACTCAGCTAAAATTTACGAAATGGTTTGATCGAGAGAAACCTACCGTTGCTGACTTGCGAATACGCTTGGATGGACTGCAAGCCGCTGGCTATGATTTCCATGAAGAGCTTGTAGCTGGACTTCAGTCTCCGTTAAGCGAGCTAATGGCTTTAACTGATGAAGCTATTGATGGAATGAATGACGCCACTCTTGATAAGTGGAGAAAACTCATACAACAGGTGCCAGCTAAAATATCGAAAGCTGAAGATATGATTATTGAAACTGGCAAGCTTCTTTCCCCTACCAATACGCTCAAGTTTCAATATCTACCAGGGTGCTACGCACCTGATGATGGCCTAGACCGCCACTCTAGGCCAGTCGCTAGAATCAAGCGCTGGTAGCTTGGCCCAGCATAAAAAATAATTCTTTTGATAGGGGGTGTTGCTTGCGAATGGGTAAAACTCACCTTTGAAAGCCACCACAACATGATATCCGTCGCAGGGGTTTAGCAGTAGATAGTCATCTCCGTCATCGTCAGGCTTTTGCGACATGGGCCGCCAATTCAAATTAGAATTAAACATAAATGATGCTCATAACGTGAACATTTCTCATGTTAATATTTGCTAGCTAGCTTTTTCAATCGCTTTCTCAAAACTTAACCCGCCCTTCAAGGCGGTTTTTTGCGCTAACGCTAGGCCTTCTTTGATACTCTTAGTGGAGTCATTAAGGCTAAAAACAATAATTTAAACAGGGGATCAATGATGGGGAAATTCATAGTTGCCATTTTTATAGCGCTGTTCGTAACGACGTCCGCTATAGCCAATGAACCCACTTCCAGCGCACCCTTTCAAGAAAGCCAGCAACAGCAAGTCTTTCAAGATATGTCAGTAACTAACGAGGCTAGCTGCCAAGAAATAATAGGAGAAATCCCTGCAGAGCTATCCATAGCTCAAGGCGGCTGCTGCAAAGTTTGTCGCAAAGGCAAGGCGTGTGGTAACTCATGCATTAGCCGGAACTACAACTGCACAAGGCCCCGCGGCTGCGCATGTGACGGCTAATAAACCAAAGATTGAATAACCGCCCTTCGGGGCGGTTTTTTTGTGCGCTAAATAAAAATTTAGCATTTTGCTATTGACGAATATTTAGCATCGAGCTAATTTTATTAGCACGAACACACCGCAACGTGTTCAGGCCCTAACAGGCCACGCTCTTTAACAACACGATGAGCCTAGCCAGCCGTAGCGGGTAACGCCGCGAGAGTTCGCTAGGAGTACGCCGCTCAGGGCTGTCGAAATGCTGGGACGAAATGGCCCATTCGAAGAGTGGGCATTCGGAAGCTCGCTGAAGCTGCATATGCAGAAAAGAATATACCGGCGTAAGCCGGGAGTCTGGGCGGATCGGACCCGGCGTGTTTCACGAATTACACAGGAGATCGTTTATGAGCGAAGAACTGAAGGAACTCTACCTCGCAGCCCAACAAAACCAAGAGGCTATACAGCAAAAAGAAAGTGAGATTACCAAGCTTAGAAAACAACAGCGAGACCTTGAGCAGGCGCTAATGAATAAGGTGGCCGCCACCGCAGGCGATGACAGCCAACCTTTTACGAATGCCGCATTATTCGTATTCAGTGGGGTATTTGCCGTCTCGAATAGCAAGTTGTTCTAACACTTGCATACGAGCGCTGAGGTTTGAGAGAAGGTTTGTTAGTGCCGAGCTGGCTCTTGTCACATCACTCATTCCTTCTGGACCAGCCTTGAAAGCCAAATCAGTCAAACAATTCATTAATTCTTCGTGCTGTTCAGCAAAGTCTACATCCGTCAGAGCCGCAATCCTCGGCAGTTTTGGTGGTTGTTCCATTTTTTAGCTCCTGGTGTGTGGAAACTTCAGGATAACTAAGACGCGGGAGCTGCGATAGTGCCACTTAATGCCTGCCGTCTGGGCTGAGAACACAGGCGGCATCGGTATGCTGCTTGCCCTGTATCTGCCATGGGCTATGGGGAAGCGCCAGGCAGCATATCGATGCACCCGCATCAACTCCCTGCTTGCCCGCGCCCAGCGGGCTTTTTTACGGCATGGCCTCTTGCCGAGTCGCCATGCCCGCGTCGCTTGAATTCCACTAACCGCATTGGCACTGCATTAGCGCAGGCGGCGCGCACTACACAGGAGGCTTTATGGCAACTCTACCCACTAAGGCAATTACAAAAAGCGAGCTAAACAGCCGCAACGATAAAGCTGCAGCTTTGCGTTACAGCCGTCGGCGCGAGATTGACCAGCGCAAAGCAGATAAGGCACTACGAGATCAGCTCCGAGAGGTGTGGGATGACCCGCTTTATTCTGCGTGAGCAGCATCTTCACTTGACTATCCCCCGCCTCGACCTGGGGCTTTTTTGTAGCCGCAAAAATGCTAAGCGAGCAGCTAAGCGTCGCGGCTACCCCTTTTCACTCATCTTCAAGGTGAAACGACATGAACGCCGCACTGATTGAGCAACGCGCACAACGACGCGCGAAGGGCTTTGCAGTAGGTCAACGCCCAAAACTGGCAAGCCGCCCTTTCCAGCCTGATTTAAGCAAAGCTTCAGACCGCGCAAACGCGGCAAGGCTGGAAGCATACGCAAGCCGCCGAGCCGGTGCAGCCGCCCCACTTCTTCAGCTTTGGAGCGCCTGATGAAACGCTCGACAAAAATTCAGTTACGCGCCGAATCACTGAGTGAATCGATACATGACGGTGACGCCGAAGGCATTGCGAGATTCGGCATATATTTGAATGAGGTTGGTGACTTAGCCAGCGCAGTCGAAGAGCTAACAGCATCAACAACGGTGGCGGATATGGTCGATGCCTATATCCAGTCCACTGCTGGTCAAAGCGTGTTGTACGCCTGGGCAAAAGACATCGCTGAAGATGAGCAGTTTAGTCTCGAAGAAGAACAGGCAGAAATGGAAGCAAGCTGGAGAGCCGCATGAGCGAATGGCGACTCACAGGCAAAGCGGGCTGGGATGAAGAGACTGGCGTGGCGGTTTACTACGTCACAAAGGGTAGCACCAGCTTGAACGTCAAGGACCACGTTGAGCTAGGCAAGCTGCTTGCAGAAGCACAGGACCAAGAGCCAAGCCGCGAAAACTAAAAAGCCCCATTCGTGCGCGAACACGTCAGGGGCCATTGATCGACGTCTGAGAAGATCATAGGGGAGTATAAACCATGAATTCATTTAATGAGAAGCCACGCATTCGCGTGCCTTCCGGACGCTATCGCGTTGTCGATAGCGCCGATCACTTAGAGCTATGGCGTGATGTTGATAAGACACCGACCACAGCTATTAAGGAAAAAGAAGTTAAGGGCCAAAAACTAACCGCTCTTGACGCTATGCACGTTATCGAACTAGCCACCAAAAAATTTGGCCCAATAGGTATCGGCTGGGGCTATCGAATTGAAGTAGATCGCTTTGATCAAGGTGCCCCCGTTTACGACCATAAAAGAGGCATGCTACTTGGCCACGAGCTAACGCACACAATTCGATTAGCTCTTTGGTACAAATGGAAAGGGGAACTGGGCGAAATTAGTCAGTATGGCCACACCCCCGCTGTTTATTACACAAGAGGCAACTACTGGGTAACAGACGAAGACCCCGCTAAAAAATCGGTTACCGATGCCATCAAGAAATGCCTAAGCCTTCTTGGATTCGCCGCTGACGTTTATTACGGCAAGTTCGACAAGAAGGACTACAAGGATGTCCAGCAGGCGGCAACCGCTATTCAGGTTGCCGAAGATAAAGACGCTGAGATAGAGCGATACAAAGACGAGTACCGCGATTGGCTCAAACGTGAAGCCGATACGCTGCGCAACAAAATCCCCCATCCAAAAAGCATCACTTTGGCGGCTGAGCGCGTACTTCAGCGTGTTGCAGATAAGGCCAAAATGGCTGGCATGGAACCGGATGATGGACGCAACGTAATCATCAAGGCACGCGATGAAGGTATCGCCCGCGTCTATGCCGAGCAAGAAAAAGCCAAACAGCAAAAAGAGGAAGCGAACCATGACTAACGCAGCCCCCGATATTGACTATAAAGGTGAACTTGTTGAGCTGAATGCTATTGAGCAGGCCCTGGCAGGGCTGCGAGAGCAATACGGCACAGTGCCAAACGTCCAAACAAAAGACGGTTACGAGCTATGCAAGAAAGGCATTAAGGAGCTGACTGGCTATCGCACCAAAACGGAAGAGCGCCGTAAAGCAACAACTAAGAAACACCGAGATTTTATTGAACAAGTAAATGGCTACGGCAAGTATTTAGTAGCTTCTTTAAAAGAAATAGAGCAGCCGCTTAAAGACGCCAAAAAATCAGAAGATGAGCGCGCCGAGCGTGAAAAGCAGGAACGCATCGCTAAGCTGCGAGAGCGTATTAATGTGGAAATTTGGAGCTTTCTGGATACTGCCGTTGGGCTTGATTCAAATGGCCTGGCTGATCTTCACGATGCCGCCGTGGCCATCGACGTAGACGGCTACTTTGATGTGACTGCGGAAGCTGAAGATGCCAAAGTCGAAGTGCTAAAGCGCATCAGCGAGCAACACGGACAAACGTTGGAACGTGAACGGCTTGCGGCAGAGCAAGCCCAGGTGGAAGCGGATCGTAAGCGCCTGCGTGAAGAAGAAGAGAAGCGCGCAGCTGATCAACGTGAGCTTGAAGAATTGCGCCGTGAGAAAGCTGAACGCGAAGCGGCAGAGAAGCGTAAGGCTCAACCTGAGCCAGAGCCAGAGCCAGAACCTGAACCAATGCCCGTCGCTGCTGAAAGCAAAAACCCGGCTTACCATGGTGTCGATTACGCTAGCGGGCCAGACAAAACGGTTAGCCAAACCTTCGATACCAGCCGCCTAAACACCGCTGCTAACAATTTCCAGCGTACTAGCGAGGTCAAAGCGTCGGAGCAGGTCACGATCAGCCGCAGCGAGTATGACCAGTTACTAGCCGACCAAGCCAAGCTGCGCGCCTTGGAGGCCATGGGCGTCGATAGCTGGTCTGGCTATTCCGCTGCGATGGATCAACTAGCCGCTTAACCAATTAATACTTCCCACCATGAGGGGCCGCAAGGCCCCTTTTCTTTGGAGTCTACTATGAACCCCGTTCTCTTCTTCGACACTGAAACCACTGGCCTACCCGACTGGAAATCTCCCAGCGAAAGTGAACACCAGCCGCACCTGGTGCAACTAGCCGCAATTCTGGCTGACACTGATACGCGTAAGGAGATCGCCACACTGGATTTGATCATTGCCCCTGACGGCTGGGAAATTCCTACAGAGGTATCTGATATTCACGGCATCTCACATGAGCATGCTGCCGCTGTCGGTGTAGACGAATCCCTCGCTCTCAACCTTTTCTTCCAACTTTGGGGCCGTTACCCACGGGTAGCCCACAACCGCACCTTTGATCAGCGCATCATTCGCATAGCCGCCAAACGCTATATGAGCGAAGGCGACGCAGAGGCTTGGGCCGATAAAGAGGAGTTTGCCGACACTATGCTTCTGGCCAAGCCGATTATGCAGATGCTTCCCAAAGGCCGATATGGCTACAAGTCGCCGAAGTTGTCAGAAGCTTACGAGTTCTTCACCGGTAAGCCGTTGGAAAATGCGCACAGCGCTATGGCCGATACCCGAGCTTGCATGGAGGTTTACTGGCACCTGCTCGACCACGAAGCCAAGGCCGCATGAAGTCGATCACTAAAACAGTCACTACCACCTACACGCCTGAGTGGATAAGGCAGGAATTCACGGTCTACGGGCCTGAATTTCGAAAGGCGCGTGAAAGACAACGAAAAAAGTATAACCGCTGCTTTGCCTGTAACACCCCTTTTCAAGATGGCGATGTTATGGCGCTTGGAGGGTTTGGCAAGCACGGCAATAAAGCACTTTGTCAGACGTGCGCCACCGATATTGCCCAAGAAGAGGACTCCTAAATGAAGTTACCCAACACACCAACCACCTTTCATATCCATATTCCTGTGAGCGTGTTGCTCAGTTATGGCGATAAACGCTTGGGCGATATCGTCACACATCCTGAAGGCGTGGACGGAGCTCGCAAAGAGCTTCGACAAATGCTCGCAGAAGGTAACCAAGTGTTGGTCTGTGATAGCAGTTGCGACAACCGCAATCCAGATGGCTCATGTGCAGGTCACCCCGCCGCGAAACCGGAAGCCGCTTAACTTATCCCATACCTTGGGGCCGCTGGCCCTACTCACCACACCTCAATGAGGTAACTCGTAATGTCTCATCCCACCGATGTGACCAAGTTCATCGAGGACTTGGACGGCGGCGTATTGGCTGAACGCCTGGGTAAAGTCCTTAGCCACGCAGCAGCGGCGGCAACGGACAATCCGAAAAAGAAAGCCAAAGTGTCGATTGAATTGACTGTCGAGAATATCGGCTCCGGTAGTCAGGTCAGCGTCACCCATAAGCTGGCATTTAAAGTGCCAACCAACCACGGCGACACCGCCGAAAACCACACCACTGAAACGGTCATGTACGTCAATACGGGCGGCGAAATGACGCTAGAGCCCAAGAACCAGTTCGACATGATCGGCCACCCGCACCGCAAAGATGCCCACCACGGAGAACAGCACTAATGTCACTGACCAAAGAAGCCCTGCAGCACATTGAAGCCAGCCACAAAACCGGTACCGAAGCCGCCGAAGGTCACGCGCTGATCGTGGGCGACAACTTCAAGCTGGTGGATATGGAGAAGTACCAAGACCAGCGCCGCCGCTTTCGTGGGCAATTCAAGACCAAGGGGTTGAAAGACTTCATTGCCTACGTGGCTGGTCGGCAGGCTGATGCACCGGTATTTATCGACCGAGACGCCATGGCTGCAAGTTCATATCTGGATATCGGCGACATCGATCTTCCCGGGCATTGTGACCATTCCGCCACTCTCACCCTACCCAAAACGCCAGAATTCACCGCTTTTCTTCGGGCCGATGCCAGCACCTTCGATCAAGAGGAAATGGTCGAGCTGGTAGAGGACTGGGGCCATCTGCTGACTTTTGAAAACACCGAAGGCGAAGCGCTGGAGCGTAGCAAGGTCCTTCACGCTTTCCGCAAGGTCAAATTGGACGACTTGACCAGTATCGAAAGCGACAAACAGGAGCATTCCAGCCGCGTGGGCGTGATGAATAGCGTCACCGTAAAGAATGCCGACCGACTGCCCACAGTGATTTACTGGACGGTTACACCTTACGAGGGGCTGACAGAGCGCACTCTGGCAATGCGTGTTTCCAGCAAAACCAAAGGCGGTCCATCGTTTGGGCTTCGCGCTATCGCGCTAGATGCCGCAAAAGAAGAGATCGCCGCCGAGTTCGCCAAGCTGGTGACCGATGGCCTGACAGAAAGCGAGTGCTTGCTGGGCACGTTCCAGCCTTAACTGCAGCACACAATCACGTAGGGCCTTCGGGCCCTTTTTATTTGGAGGTCACATGGCCCGAGGCATTAATAAAGTCATCTTGATTGGCAACCTGGGCCAAGACCCAGAAGTACGCTTCACTCAGGGCGGTACCGCCGTCGCCAATCTCAACATTGCCACAAGTGATAGCTGGCTAGATCGCAACAGCGGACAACGCCAAGAGCGGACCGAGTGGCATCGCGTCATCTTATTCAACAAAACGGCAGAGATTGCCCAGCAGTATTTAAAGAAAGGCAGCAAGGTCTACATCGAAGGCCGACTACAAACCCGCAAATGGCAAGACCAAAGCGGGCAAGATCGCTACACCACGGAAGTTGTCGCTAACGATATGCAAATGCTAGATAGCGGCGGACAGCAGCAAGCGCCACAACAAAGCGGGTACCAGCAACCGCCTCAGAATCAGCAGCGCAGTGGCTACCAACAGCCGCCGCCGAATAATTCAGGCTATGGCGGTGCGCAGCAGCCCCAGGGTCATCGACCACCACAAGGGCAGCAGCCGTATGGCGCGCCTGATCCTGGCCAGTACGCCAATTTTGAAGATTCATAAATACCGTTCTGATGAGGTGCTCTTATGGACTCAAAAACGCTATTGATCATTAAAGAAAGCTATTCCAGGCTAAAGAATCTCAAGCTAGTGGAGATTGAAACTGGGATTAAATGGCAAACTGTTTACTGGCACTTAAAGAAAGAAGGAGTGCCCATCACAGGAGATAAGGCTCGCTACGGCTCAGCTACTGATCGTCTGGCTGTATTTGGTGAGCAACTTTTCCAGCGCCTTGTACCTGACGCGATTGATAACAACGAGTTAAAGTGGCAGTCATCGATAGATTTTTCGGTTTACGGAGTGAAGGTTGATATTAAGACATCCCGTTTAATGCCAGCAGGCCGAAACTCTAGAGGAAAGTCTTTTTCAGCTCGATGGTGCTACTGCATTAGCAAGCAACAAGACATAGCGGATTACTTCGTGTTGCTGGCACTACCTGAAAACGATGATGAACCACGGCACATCTTCCTACTTCCAAAAGAACTAGCAACAGCCAAGACCACGATCTCAATCCCACTTACCATGAAAAGTAAGTGGGCCGATTACAAGGTGTCGGCGCAGGAGCTTCAGCAGTTCTTCACGGCGTATAAGAAACACCAAGCTAAATGTACAACACATCGGGCCTAACCGTTTGCACGTTGGTTCGGAGACGAATGGTTTATCTGTAGGCAAACCCGTAAGCTCCAATATAAAATGCAATTTATTTTTGATTGAAAGTAATTGAATGCTGAATTTTTTTGGAATCTATTTGAGAATAATCATTAGACATATAGTTATTGGCACTAATCCCATGTCGCTTTGAAGAATACCCCACTACATCAAAGTCAAATGAATCCATATCGGTGAAGGTAGGTAGCCAAAAAACCCAAACAATATCACACGCAATAAATTCACAAAATGCAGTTACATTATCATCCTTTTTAAAGAAAACAGTAATCCGAGGGCTTGCCTCCACCCCTTTAAATGCATTATAAGCCGGTGGCATAACTGCATTATAAACCGGTGGCAATTTCTCTTTTACGGGTGATTTTAGAAGCCATTTGAGGGTAATATTAAAATATTCCAGATGCGTATCAGGAATTACACTCATCGCATACTTAACTAAGGCTTTATAAACATTTTGATAAACCAACTCTCCCGACTCCGGAAAAATAATGTCATTATTTTCTGGATTATAAGGTGCATCTACCTTTACATTTACAACGTCATCCTCCTTTTTTAATTCGTATTTTCCAGCTTTAAATTTTGGGCTTCTTTTTTTACCGCCATCACCTACAACCATTCTCATGGGGCCAATCATGGCAACTATATCTTGCTCTAACTTATCACCAAAAAATCTGTTACAGTCATCACACTCTTCATTTAAAATAATTTTTTTATTCCCTAATGCCTCTGATATCGCATGAGCTTTCAATTTAAACTTTTCAGGTTTGTTTGGACCACACTTACAAAACCTACAAATTCTTTTATATTTTTCTTTTGCTCCTATCCTTTTCTCTACGTTTTGTCCGTAAAAAAAATACCTAAAACCCTCAATCCCAAGATTTTTTTCACGTTCTTTCATGTATGACTCAAAATCATTGAAACTTACAAACCCTAAATTTATTGCAGTTAACTCGTTTGAATAAAAATTACGGTCACTATAAGCTAGCTCTCCTGATTTAAAATAAAAAACCTCTCCATCCATTATATTCCCAAAAAAACTTCTAATTTTTTTCTTGTTAGAAAAATCAACATCACAATTTGCCAGATACCTTCTTAGCATTAAAGAAAATTTCTCATTTTTCTTAAGCTCTATGAAGTGATCAATAAATATTTCCGCCTCCTCGTTGACTCCGAATAAACTTAGAAAAAGAAGACATGGTTTTAAAAGCTCACCTTCATCATCCAGCTCAACCTTGTAAGTTAAACACTCGCTTTTAGAAATTATATTGAAATTTTGCACTAAATAACCTCGCAACATGACCAATGAGGACATCACTCCATGATTCAGTACAAAAGTGTAAGACATTTTCATGCATTTTGCGGCCTCGGAGGCTCAACCGGATTCAAAAACGGCCTTGCTCACATTAGAAAGCTGCCAAGAAAGCAGGGTTCTATCGCTTCGAGAAAGCCGACGATGCAGAAGCCGACACGCTTTTCGAACTCATCGACGCTTTGCCGAAAATCAAAGCAACTGGATCGCTAGTGGCCTAGGAGAGAAATGAGCTATTACCCAAAACCAACGATGTGCATGTCCTGCCGCCACGCCATTGCCGATTGTGGCCACCTGCCCTTTTCTTCAATGCCCATACTGAGCAAAAGCAAGCATCGCATTATCGTCAGCTGTAAGGAGTACCAAGATGCTCGACCAGCTCCCGAGCGCCAAGCGGATCGCCGAGATAGTCCGCAAACGGCGGCTTATTCCTAACACGCCTCACTGGCGATTATCGACCAGATTATTCAAAGACTACCGCCGCCAATGAGCGGTTTTTTAATACTCGGAGATTTTATGACTCAGCGAGAACGGTTTGAGGCGTGGGCAGTTAAGCCGCCACGTAATTGGTGGGTAGCGCGAGCGGACGAAAACCATAACTATTTGCTAGCAGGCGAATACTTAGATGAAGGCGTGCAGCGTGCCTGGGAGGGATGGCAAGCCGCTTGCCCCGAAGGCTACAGCTTGGTGCCTACCAAGATAACGGCTGAGTCTGGTCACAAGTACGCCCTCATGGGGGAGTTTTGCGAATCTGTAAAAATTACATGTCCAGAGTGCTGGAGTGACGATGAAGCCGATGTTGATTGCGAAATATGCTACGGCCACGGTGAGTTCACGCAACGCGTTCCTATTGAGTGGGACACCATCAAACGCATTCATGACCGCGTAGTAACTAAATCAACCCCGCCAGAAACGCCGTGTTAATTTTTCCCTCCGATTAGTAGGCCGCCAACTGGCGGTTTTTTTGTGCCTGTAGGCCCTGCTTGGGCCTCGCTGTCCACCAAAGGAGACGCCACTATGGACCTGTTATTAACACTAGGCGAGATAGAGACCCTGACTGGCCGCAAGCGAACCAAGGAGCAATGTGCCTCGCTTGATGCCATGGGAGTGCGCTGGAAGATTAATGCCAGTGGCGCACTTATTGTAGGCCGTCGGCATGTTGAGCAAGTGCTGTGCGGCGAAAATCTCAGCCAGGCGCCAGAAACCAAACGACCTAATTTTGAGGCCTTACACGCATGACGCAGGAAAACCCAGGCATTCCCAGGGTGTATTGGAAAAGTGGCGCATGGCGCTATAAATGCAACGCCCGCCAGAAAGCACTGGTGGGCAAAAGTTGGATACGACTAGGAGAAACAGCTAAGGAAGCCCTAGCAGCCTATGAGCAGTGGCAGGAGCGGCTATTCCCCAAAGCAGGCATGGGCCGCATATTCGACCGCTATGAAGCTGAGATCATCCCCGCCAAGCCTGCTGAAGCAACACGACGCTCCAACCTGCAGGAGCTTAAAAAGCTGCGCGCTGTGTTTGCCGATTGTGAGCCAAGCGATATATCGGTACACGACATTTATCGTTATATGGACGCCCGCGGTGTTCAGTCCAAAACGCAGGCCAACCACGAGTTGGCATTGCTCAAGCACATATTTAGGTACGCCCAGAGATGGGGAATTGTCGAACACAACCCCGCCGATCCGGTGACCAAGTTCAAGCTCAAGCCGCGTGACCGCTATATCACGCACGCAGAGTTTAGCCGCTTTCTGAAATTCACTTCCCCATGGGTACGCCGCTACGCCCTACTGAAATACAAAACCGGACTACGCCAACGTGACCTTCTCACTCTTCGTCTGGATCAACTCACGCCGGACGGTATCGTGCTACGCAGCAGTAAGGCAGGTAAGCAGGCCGTCATTCCCTGGGATGATGAGCTGAGGCGTTTAGTGCAGGAGATAAAGGCCGACAACCTAGGCCGTGGCAAGCAAGGCCCCACATTGTTCTGCAAGCGGGACGGTATGCCCTACAACAAGGATAAGTTTCACAGTCGCTGGCAATACGGAATGCGGAAGGCGATGCATGAAGGCCACGTCGAGCGATTCACCGAGCATGATATCCGGGCTAAGCATGCGACCGATGCTGATGAGCAAGGCTATGACGCCATGACTAATTTGCAGCACAGCGACCGTCGAACGACTGAGGTCTATCTACGTGCTAAGCGAGTGTTGACGGTAAGTACGTTAGGAGCGGAAGAGTTCTTAGAAGATTAGACATTCGTCTATTGTGCACTGGTCTAGCGAAAGCAGTATAACGGCAGGTGTTCCCCTCGTTATATTTTCGCCCTTTTTTGACGCCTAGAAACAAAAAAAGGAACCAGCTAAGTAGCTGATTCCCTTAATATTTTGGCGGAGGGACAGGGATTCGAACCCTGGATAGGCTATTAACCTATGCCGGTTTTCAAGACCGGTGCATTCAACCGCTCTGCCATCCCTCCGGCTTATGGGTGCGTATAATAACAGCTTTCCCTTGGAAGTCAACGCCTTTCCGATTAATTAGTAGAGCCTTAAGCCAACACGGGTAATGTTACCGCCTTCCATTTCACTAACCACCCAGTGAATGCCATGCCAGTCGACATCGTCGCCTACTACTGGGTGGCCGCCGACGCGTAGCGAGATAAACTCCGCAAGCGTCATGTCCTGCTCACCGGGGCTTAAGGTTAAACCGTAGGCTTGAGCTATATCCTGCATTTGCGCTTCGCCATCCAAGGTAAAGGTACCAAAGAAGGCCCGCTCTTGTTTGAGCTTTGCATCGCCGTTGAATAGGCGATTGAGCGCGACGAGGTCTTCGGTGCGACCAATGACACAAATGACATCATCAAGCTTTAGCCGCGTACTCCCTTTGGGGTGAAGCATCACGTGGTTGCGAAATAGCGCCGAAATCAATGCGCCCGAAGGGAAACGCAGTAGCCGGATAGGAACATCTTCTAAATCTTCGTTTTCGACCACGTAAACAAACATCTCAAAATCATTATCCGGCATTATGCCTAGCGGCCCTCGGCGGTTTGGCGTGGTACCTACGGGTACTTCTACTTTCAGCCATCGCGCCATAAGTGTTAGCGAACCGCCCTGAATAAGCAGCGACATCAGTACCACCGCAAACGCTACGTTAAAGTACAACGAAGCATTTTCCACCCCGCCGATTAACGGGAAGATAGCCAACACGATTGGTACCGCGCCCCGCAAGCCAACCCAGGCAATAAAGAAGGTTTCTCGCCAGCGGAATTTGAAAAATGGCTTAATAGTGATCAATACCGCCAGGGGGCGCGCGACAAAAATCAGTGCTAGCGCAACGAGTCCTGCTGGCAATGCCACGTCCCAGAGCTGGCTTGGAGTGACGAGTAAGCCCAGCACCAGGAACAAACCAATTTGGCTCAGCCAAGCCAACCCGTCGTGTACCGGAAGAATAAAGTTAAGATGGCGCCCAGGCTGATTACCAATCATCAGCCCTGCTAAATAAATGGCCAGGAAGCCGCTGCCGCCTAGCACGCTGGTTAACCCAAACACGCTAAACCCAAGCGCCAGCGCTAGCATGGCATAAAGGCCCGGGGCTAGATCTAACCAACGCAGCAGCTTGGCGCTTAGCCAGCCACCACCGATACCAACAACTAAACCAATACCAAACTGGGAAATGAAGAACAGCAGTGTTTCGCCAATGCCGCCAATATCACCAACCAACAGCTCGACTAACATCAGCGTGAGGAAAATGGCCATCGGGTCGTTGGTACCCGATTCAATTTCCAGCGTGGCCCCTACCCGCTCGTTGAGATTAACCCCACGGCCGCTAAGCATCGAGAACACGGCTGCGGCATCGGTGGAGCCAACAATTGCCCCAACAAGTAATCCTTGTACTAGGGAAAGATCAAACACCCACATGGAAATGACACCAACAATAGCGCTGGTGATAAAGACGCCAAAGGTGGCTAACGAGAGAGCTGGCCTAAAGCCGACACGGAACGTTTTTAATCGAGTGCGAAGGCCGCCATCCAGCAGAATCATCGCGAGCGCTAGATGGCCAATCGTGAACGCCATGGTGTAATCGTCAAACTCAACCCCTAGCAGGCCCTCTTCCCCCGCCAGCATGCCAAGTCCTAAGAAAATCAGTAGCAGCGGCACTCCCATCATTGAAGAAAGACGGCTCGCTAAAATGCTGAGCGCCATCAGGGAACCGCCTACTAAGAAGAACGTGTAAATTGCGTCCATGTCTCTCCGTCTCACCATCAATGCCGTTCTATTATTACATGCCACTGTACAATTTACTGGGCTTGTTAGGCTTGTCGCTTACAGGGGCTAGCCAGATCCTTCATCTCACAGCTAAACTCCGGCGTCATACCATCGGGAGTTAAGGTTATGTTGAACGCTTTTTGGCGTGTCGGTTCACTTGTATTCTTCACATTAAGCATTTTTTTATTATTTTCAATTTCAGCCACTTACGCAAATGAAGACAGCGAAACAGTTAGTAGCAGTGAGCCGCTTACGCTTGAGAGCGAGGTATCATTGCCCATTGGGCTATGGCCACCTATAGACAATGACGCAGCAGAAAATGAGCCGGAAGAAGCGCCCAGTATGGCGCTTATACCACCACCGCCATTAGAGCCGCCCCCCTTAAAGCAGCTTCGTCTAATGCTCGATTGGTATGTCAGCCCTCAGCACGCAGCCTTAATTGTGGCGAAGCAGCGTGGCCTGTTTGCTGCCCAAGGACTTGAACTTGAATTATTAACCCCCGCAGACCCATCCATCGCGATCAAACTGTTGACGGCGGGAGAAGTTGATCTGGCGTTAACGCGTCAGCCGCTGTTGCATTTACACGCTCACGATGGTGCCGCTATTACCCGTATTGGCACGCTGATTGAGACACCACTCAATGCTGTCATCGTGGCAGGAGACGTCCCAACAGGCGAAACTACCGATCAACTTGCAGGTTTGCACTATGGCTTTTCCACCCGCGAAGGGCGTGATGTGCTGGCAGATCAGCTGGTGCCTACCTCCTTTCGCCAAATCGACGATTTCGCCCCGCCGGAAAGCGTCCATTTTGATGCTGCCGGCGCCCTGCGAGAAGGCCGTGTTGATGCCATCGCCGATGGCTTTTATCACACGCTGCCACAACAGCTGGCGTCAGATGGCATTGTCACCCACACCGTGCGTTACAACGATGTTGACGTGCCGCGTCATGATGGTTTGATACTGCTGGCACATAGCGACTCAGTAACAAAACAAGCAGCCACTTGGTCACGTGTTCTTGTGGCCTTGGAAGAGGCGAGTAATTGGATTATTGAAAACCCGGATGCAGCATGGTCGTTGCTGATTGATAGCTACCCTGCACTGGATAATGCGATTAACGAAGCCGCCTGGGACGACCTATTACGCCGCATTGCCATTAGCCCGGCGGCTCTTGATGCCCGACGCTATGCATCATTCGAACACTATCTTGAGCAAGCAGGTATTATCGAAACAGCTTTGCCAGTTGCCCGACTAGCCGTCAATCCTCATACGTTGACCGATGTACGCTGAAATAAGGTAGTAATAACGCAAGCGCCATGAGCAACACGCCACTGATATTTATTGATGTTGAGACGACGGGCACCCGTGCGACGCGTGACCGCATTACTGAAATTGCTGCCTTAAAGGTAGTCAATGATCACATAACGGATCGCTGGGTCAGCCTGATTAATCCTGGCACCAGCGTGCCTTCTCACATCAGCCAGCTAACCGGCATTTATGATGATATGCTGATTGATGCGCCCTCTTTTAAGACCATTGCGCACAGCCTGCGAGAATGGCTCGGTGAAGACTGTCTTGTAGCCCACAATGCACGCTTTGATGCCAGCTTTCTGCGTAACGAGTTCAAGCGTGCCAGTATTACCTATCAGCCGCACCTCCTCTGCACACTGCGCATTTCCCGCCGCTTAATGCCTGAACTGCCCAAGCACAATCTCCGCGTCTTATTGGCGCATTTCAACATTCCACAAGCCCGCCAGCATCGGGCAGAGGATGATGCCACTGCGCTTTGGCAGCTTTGGAAAACCTGGCAACAGCAGTATGACGCTGCCAGCTGGCAAGCCGCTCTTGCCGATGAGCAGCGCCACCGAAGCCTGCCCGCACATTTACCCAGTGAGCAACTAACCGGGCTTCCTGCTTCACCAGGGGTTTATTTGTTTTATGGTCACAACCGCCTTCCCTTGTACGTTGGCAAAAGCATTAATTTACGCAGCCGCGTGCTTGGCCATTTCCAGCGCGACCACCAGGACGACAAAGAGATGCGCCTTGCCCAGCAAATACAGCACGTTGAGTGGGAAGAAACCGCTGGCGATTTAAGCGCCCAGCTAAGAGAGGCTCAACTGGTCAAAGAGCTGATGCCGATTATGAACCGACAGTTACGCCGTCAGGGGCATTTAAAAACGTGGTATTGGCCAACCGATCAACCTTGCCCAACACTGGTCAGCGGCAAAGCCATCAGCCAGCCTCAGCCGGGAAAGCTCTTTGGGCTGTTTCGCAGTGCCAAAGAAGCTAAAGATGCGCTGCGCAATATTGCCGAAACACATCAGCTTTGCCCGCAGGTGCTCGGATTAGATAAGGGAACAGGGCGGTGTTTTACTAATCAGTTAGGCAAGTGTCGAGGCGCCTGCTGCGGGCAGGAGCCACTTGAAAACCACACGCAGCGTGCTCAAGAAGCACTGGCATCTTTTCAAGTAAAAACATGGCCTTGGCCGGGGCGAATCATTATTCGCGAGAAAAGCCGTAAAAATGGCCCAACTAGCCACCATGTGGTCGATCACTGGTGCTATTTCGGCAGCGCCACGACCAAACAGCGTGCCTTGGGGCTAAAGGGAGTCGCTGCCAAATTTGATGTGGATACCTATCGCATCCTAAACCGCTTTTTACGCGAACCAGAGCGGCACAACCTGACGGTGTTGCCGCTCTAGCTCTCCGTTACTTAGCGTTGCCTTCAGGCTACGCGTGGGCGGCCATAAATGCATCAACGGCTTGCTGGAATGCTTCTGGTTGATCGGCGTGAAGCCAATGCCCGGCGTTTTTAAGTGTTACTACTCTTGCGCGTGGCAGTACTTCGCGTAGCGCTGGCAGCATGTCATCTGCGACGTAGTGCGAATCAGCGCCTTTAAGCACCAGTGTCGGCCCTTCGAAAGCGCGGTCACCATCAGGCTTGCCGATAATCGCTTCATAACCACGTTGAATTTCATCCAACCCAACGCGCACCTCCATCTCACCCTGCTCATTGCGCACTAAATTGGTGGCAAGAAACAGCCGAGTTGGACGGGAGTCAACATGCTCGGCCAATAAGGTGTCGGCTTCACGGCGGTTAGTGGGTTTACCCGCTTTTACCCGTTCGAGTGCAGCAAACACATCGTCGTGACCGTGCTGATAAGCCACCGGAGCAATATCTGCTACCATCAGTGACGCGCAGCACTCAGGACTCATACGCGCCAGCGTCATAGCCACCTTACCGCCCATGGAGTGACCCAATACATGTGCGCGTTCGATCCCAAGCTTATCGAGCGCCGCCAACACGTCTTGGCTCATCGCGGTATAGCTCATTCCTTCTGCATGAGGTGAACGACCGTGGTTGCGAAGATCCACAGCAATGACCCGCCTACTGCGCTGCCAAACCTTTAAATGCGAACGCCAGTTATCGGCGCTACCCAACAAACCGTGGATCACCACAAGAGGTAGTTGATCATCGCTACCTGATTCGTCGGGCAAATCGATCACATAAAGATCAACACGGGCATCATCAGACATGCGGGCTCCTCAGTCGTTACGCTTGGATTTATGCTTGGTCGTTAAGCCTAGCCGTTATGCGGTACGGGGTGATGCGTCAGTTTGCCCTGTCCACACGACTAGCCGACGCGTTAGCCACGCTAACAACAGACCATATAAAGGCAGGAAGAATAATAGACTAATGCCTAGCTTAATGGCGTAGTCGACCACGGCTATTTCTACCCAATGTTCGGCCATAAAAGGGTCTGGGCTGTTATAAAATGCGGTCGCAAAGAAAGCAAAGGTATCCGCTAGATTGCCCAATACAGTAGAGCAAACGGGAGCTACCCACCACGCCCACTGACGAAGACGATCAAACACTTGAACATCGAGTAACTGGCCTAGCACGTAAGCAAGGAAACTAGCCAACGCGATACGGGCAACAAATAGATTCCATTCACCCAAGGCTTCGATACCGACAAAGCTTCCCCGTGGAAAAATTACCGAAACAACGTAGGAAACCACCAACGCCGGAAACATGACCCGCAGTATAATTGAGCGAGCTGGCCCTTTCCCGAACAAACGAACCGTTAAGTCCGTTGCAAGAAAGATAAAGGGGAAACTGAACGCGCCCCAGGTAGTATGGAAACCAAACAGGGTAAATGGCAATTGAACCAAGTAGTTACTGGCGGCAATGATGCCAATATGAAACGCGACCATTACCAGAAGGCAACGGCGGTGCTGGGTGTCGGTTAATGCAAACATGCAGGTTGGCCTTTTTTTGCAAGTCCGAGGGGTTAGGGAACCCTCATTTAAGCGCGGTTAACGCCACTGGGGCGCGCATTATACGCCTTCCGCTAGGTAATTAAAGTCGCCCACCTGCCGGGGCGACTCTATTCATCACGCTATTAGCAACGTTTTAAACTAAACGTCTAGCGACTTAGCTTGGTCCGACGCGCCGACAGAACGCTCGCGCATCGCCGCATGCACGTCTTCTAAGCTAGTCGGATCATCAATGGTTGAGGGAATGCCGAACGACTTACCGTCGGCAATATTACGCAGCAACTTGCGCAAAATTTTACCCGAGCGGGTTTTAGGCAATCGATTGACGACCAACACCTGCTTAAAGCAAGCAATCGGCCCAATGTGCTCGCGTACTCGACTGATCAGCTCTGCTTCAAGCGTTGCTTCATCGCCATCGAAACCATCTTTAGTGATCACCAGCCCGATGGGTAGTTGGCCTTTTAGCTCGTCGTGAATACCAATCACGGCACACTCAGCCACCGCAGGGTGCGCACCGACGATTTCTTCCATTTCGCCGGTAGAAAGTCGATGCCCGGCAACGTTGATCACATCATCGGTTCTACCCATGATGAATAAGTACCCGTCTTCATCGAAGTAGCCACCATCGCCAGTCAGGTAATAACCTGGGTAGGCTGCCATGTAGGCACTATGAAAACGTTGGGGATCATGCCAGATACCGGAAAGGCAACCAGGTGGAAGCGGTTGCTTAATAACCACGCTGCCCTGCTGCATTGGGTCTGTTTGCTCACCGTCACGATCCAAAATTTGCACGTTAAAGCCAGGTACAGGAAAGGTAGCCGAGCCTGCTTTGGTGGGCGCAGACTCAATGCCAGGTAAGTTTGCCGCAATAGGCCAGCCGGTTTCAGTTTGCCACCAATGATCGATTACCGGTACATCCAGCAGGTCATCAAGCCAATGAAACGTCGGTGGGTCTAAGCGCTCACCGGCTACATATAAGTGTTCAAGACTGCTGATATCGTAATTAGCTAGCAGCTTGGCATCAGGGTCTTCTTTTTTGATTGCCCGGAAGGCAGTCGGTGCAGTGAAAAAGCTTTTAACCTTGTACTCGTCAATCAACCGCCAAAAGCCGCCTGCATCAGGTGTTTTAACGGGTTTCCCCTCATACACGATTGTGGTGCAGCCTCTTAGCAGTGGCGCATACACAATATAAGAGTGTCCCACTACCCACCCTACATCCGACGCCGTAAACATCACATCGCCAGGATTCAGGGCATAAATTGCTTCCATCGAATAGGCTAACGCTACCGCGTATCCGCCTGTGTCTCGCATAACCCCCTTGGGCTTACCTGTCGTGCCAGAGGTATACAGGATATAGAGTGGGTCGGTCGCTTTTACGGGAACACAATCAGCAAACGGCGCATCCGCTACCAGTGCTTGCCAATCATGGTCGCCTTGATGGAGTTCCGCACGATGGGCTTCACGTTGAAAAACGACGCAGGCATCCGGTTTAAAACTGCTGAGTGCAATGGCTTGATCAACAATAGGTTTGTAAGGAAGTACTTTATCAACTTCAATGCCACAGGAAGCAGCAATCACTACTTTTGGCTCAGCATCTTCAATGCGCACCGCCAGTTCATGGGGTGCGAAACCTCCAAACACAACCGAGTGAACCGCCCCTAATCGGGCACAGGCATACATTGCGATGAGCGCCTCAGTCACCATCGGCATGTAAATAACCACTCGATCCCCCTTTGTCACACCAAGGCGCGCAAGCCCTCCGGCAAACTGCGCAACACGATCACGCAACGCTTGATAGGTAATGGTTTGCTTTGACTGGGTAACGGGAGAATCCCATAGGATAGCAGGCTGGTCACCCCTGCCTTGCTCGACGTGGTAATCGATCGCCGCGTAGCAAATATTCAGCTCGCCATCGTCAAACCAACGGGCATGTTGCTGATCGTCATAGATAAGAGTTGTGGAAGGAAATTTGAACCAAGGTAGCCGCTTGGCCTGCTCAGCCCAGAATGTTTCGGGATGTTCAACTGAGTGCTGATACGTTTGCTGATAGAGGCTCATGGTGGGACCTGACTTTATTGTGTTATTGAAAGTTACCAATTGTTGACACTTTATAAAGTAAGCAGCCGCCACACCCTCATACTATGGGATAAATCGCGACTAAAGCGCTATACACCCAGCATCATTGTCGACAAAACACCACACCACTACCATTGATAGATCGTTAAACCAGCGTTTGGACAAATACCGCTAAATTACTGATCATTCAACAACTGATCCTCGCGACGCGACGATGCCTAAATAACCTATAACAACGCTGTCACAACCGTGTAGGCAAGGAGATCCTCATGTCTGCTTCTACTAGCGCCGCTGCCCGTTTACTGGAACATGATTGCCACGCCATTGAGGCGGGCACTAATCTACTTAAAGCATTGGCAAACGAAAAACGCCTCCAAATACTCTGTCTGCTGGCAGAAAAAGAGCTCTCAGTCACTCAAATCAATCAGCAACTGGAGCTAAGTCAGTCAGCGTTAAGCCAACACTTGGCAATTTTGCGCCGCGATCAGTTGGTCGACACTCGCCGCGAATCGCAAACCATTTACTACTCATTAAGTAGTGAAAGCGCCAAGGCAATCATTGACACCCTGGCGCACCACTACGCCGCCTAACTGCCAAACAGCTATTAACAGTAGCTATCGACTATCGACGCTGCCAACCAGCCGCATCGATTAAACCAAGCCCTTTAACAATGGCTTGCTCGACGCCCGCCGACATAGCCAAGCCTACCTTACGGCTGAGGGTTTTCGGCGGTTCAAGCTTCACGCTGTACACCTGAGCCTGCGCCATGCGCTCTACCAAATACGCCTCACTGGTACCAATGCTGTCGGTCAGTTTCTGTTCTAACGCTTCACTGCCGTACCAAATTTCACCCGTCGCTAGTGCATCAATGTCCATGTCAGGACGATGCTGAGAGACATACTCTTTAAACAACCGATGGGTATTTTCTAAATCATCAATAAATTTTTCACGACCCTCTTCGGTATTTTCCCCTAGCACGGTCAAGGTTCGTTTGTATTTGCCCGCCGTCAGCAGTTCGACATCAATATCATTGCGCTTTAGCAAGCGATGAATATTAGGCACCTGAGCCACAACGCCAATAGAGCCAATCACCGCAAACGGCGCAGCTTTAATATGGTTAGCTGTACACGCCATCATATAGCCGCCGCTGGCGGCCACTTTGTCGATACATACCGTTGTGGTTAAACCTGCCGCTTGAAGACGATCAAGCTGCGCTGCCGCTAAGCCATAGGCATGCACGAGCCCGCCCGCCGACTCTAACCGCACGACAACTTCATCCTCGGCTGCGGCAACATCAATAATCGCAGAAACTTCCTGAGCAAACTGCTCAGTTTGCGAAGCCTTGAGATCACCATGAAAGTCCAACACCCATACCTTCTGAGCGCTCTGAGCCTCTCCTTTGCCTTGCTTGGCAGCCTTATGCTTTGCTTTCTCTTCTTGGCGAAACGCTTTTACCAGTTTTTTGCGTGCACCTTGTTCTGTCGTAGTAACGCGCAGCCTGCGGCCACGAGAGCGCCGCTGGTCATTGAGAGACTCTACGCTTAGCTTAAGGCTATTATCCCCACTCTCCTTATTACGCAACACTAACGCCAGCACGATGCCCACCATCGCCATCAGCAAAGTGGCTTGAATCAAAAACGTGCCCATCTCTACCATCCAGTCACTCATACCTTCTCTCCTACTCGACAATCTAGCTTGATTAAAACACTTGTTTAAAATAACCTCGTTAATAGCGTCGTGAGAAACTAACTCACCTAACGCCTTACACCTGCTTGGTTAACGACCAAATAATTTTTTGGGAATTTATAATGTCATCGAACACGTTAGATAAACTTCAGTCGCGCTTTAATCCAGAAGCTGCCAAAGGAATGGATGAGGTATTTCAATTTCATTTCTCTGACGCAGGCAGCCATTACATGGTGATCCAAGATGGAACGCTGGACGCACACGAAGGCGAACACGACGATCCTTCTGTAAGCCTAAGCATGAGTTCAGATACGCTTAAAGGCATCATGAGCGGCGATATCAACGGCATGACGGCTTTTATGACGGGTAAGCTGAAAGCTACCGGCAATGTTATGCTGGCCACTAAGCTGACCAGCCTGTTTCCCAGTAAATAATGCCCGTTCTCGCCCGCGAGCATTCAACGCCAGCGGGCGAGATGCGCTTCGATAAGTTCACGTGAAATTGAGTACGGTGGTGGCAATGAAGGTAACTGCCTTGGCGAAAACCAAGCGGCATCACTAATCTCCACACCATCGATATGAATGCGCCGCGTCGTCGCTTCTGCAAAAAAACCAAACATTAGTGAATGCGGAAATGGCCACGCTTGGCTTTGGTGGTAACGAAGGTTTTCCACATGCACGCCCACCTCTTCGTATATCTCACGATGTACCGCTTCTTCAGCAGACTCTCCAGGCTCAATGAAGCCTGCAAGTGTCGAGTAACGTCCGGGCGGGAATCTTGGGCTTCGTGCTAACAGCATCGCCTCCCCACTGGTGACTAGCGTGATAATGCAGGGTGAAATGCGCGGATAGTTACGATGCCCACAGGCATGACAGTGCATCGCAAACTCAGCTTCCAACTTGGTTGCCTTCTCACCGCAACGCCCACAAAAACGATGGTTCTCTAACCAAGCACCGACCTGAAGCGCCGTCGATAGTAGGCTGAACCAGGAGGCAGTCAACTCCCCTAGCCACTGCCGTCCATCTATCCAGTCCTCACCCGGCTTACTTTCCACTAACAGCGCCACCGGCTCATCGTGCCAATAGCACAGCGGCTGCATCCGCTCGTCCCACGGTTGAGTCGGCTGTAACGGCGTCAACTCACCGCCTTCAGCCAACGGTGCTGGCGCTAGATGACTTCGGGACACGCGGATAACACGACCTTCTCGCGCATAATGGGGAATTTCTCGTCTAAGCATCGGCATTATTACCTTCAGACCAACCACCCTCGAACCAACGCAATTGATGCGCCTGACATTTAGCTTGGTGAGCGGCGCGCTCTTCCTCACTAGGCCGGACGACCCTCAGTTGCCCTGGCGTCAACGCTAAACGCTGTACCGACAGCCCTTCATTGGCTTGATTGTTTTGCTGCTCACCTGACGATGCTTCTGAATCAAGCGTCAGCGCCGTTTGCCCGCCGGTCATCGCCAAATAGACGTCGGCTAGGATCTCGGCATCAAGCAATGCGCCGTGCAACACACGATGACCGTTATCAATGTCGTAACGCTTGCATAACGCATCGAGGCTATTACGCTGGCCTGGGTGCATCTGACGAGCCATCACCAACGTATCAAGAATGCGGCAATGTTCACTAACAGGACCTAACGCGGGGGACCGTCGCCGCTGGTTTAACATGGTCAGCTCGTGATCAATAAACCCCACATCGAAGGGGGCGTTATGAATCACCAGCTCGGCTCCTGCTATAAATGCCCAGAAGTCATCGGCTATGTCGGCAAACACCGGTTCATTCGCCACCTTGGCGTCATCAATACCGTGAACCGCCACGACTTCAGCATCAATATGCCGTTCAGGATTGATATATTGATGATAGGAGCGCCCTGTAAACCGCCGGTTAATCATTTCAACGGCACCAATTTCCACTAATCGGTGACCATCTTTTGGGTCGATGCCGGTTGTTTCCGTATCCAAGATCACTTGGCGCATGCTGCTCTCCTGTTATGCTCATCAATGGCTTCGTTAGCCAACGCATCGGCGCGCTCATTACCGGGGTGCCCGCTATGCCCTTTTACCCAGTGCCACTCGACACGATGCCGCTGTGTTTCCTCGTGAAGGGTCTTCCAAAGCTCAGCGTTTTTAACCGGCTGCTTGGCCGCCGTCTTCCAGCCTCGCTTAATCCAATTGTGAATCCATTGAGTAATTCCTTGGCGCACATACTGGGAATCGGTCCAGAGAGCCACTTCACACGGCTTATTTAGCGTTCGCAACGCCATAATGGCCGCCATTAATTCCATACGATTGTTAGTGGTATCTGCTTCGAAGCCTTTTAACGTCTTCTCATGCTGCCCGCTTGACAGCACTACCCCCCAGCCACCTGGGCCCGGATTTCCTCGACAGGCCCCATCGGTATACACCGTAACGCGAGGCAACCCATCGGTTGCTTGCTTACTCACTTTCACTATCCTTTTCTAGACGACGTTGACCTGAGTGGTATCGCGCAGAAACACCGGTTCGTGTAGCTCCCAGAGAAGTGGGAGTGATCGGTGCACGCAACCCAAATTTAAGACGCTCTACCGGCGCATGGCGTTGTCGCCGCTGCGCTTGAATCATGTAACTTTCACCCAACGGTAAATTATGCCTGCGTCCCAACGCTTCCCAGCGCTCTCCACAGGTGGTGCTCATCGGCCCCCGAAAACAGCAGTAGTCTACGCGTTCTACGTCAAAATCGACAAACGCCAGCCAATCGCGCAAACGGCTAGCCGTCCGCCACTGTCCGCTCCAAGGGAAATTCCCTTGCTGCTTACGCCAACGCTGGGTTAACCCGTTCAATCCTAGCGGATTGAAACCAAACAGAACTAGCACACCGCTATCGGAAGTGACCCGGGCAGCCTCTTGTAATGTGTGATGTGCATCTGGCAAATGCTCTAGCCAGTGATGAATAACCACCACCTCTAAACTGCGGTCTGGTAAGGCAAAGTGATCTGGTGGGCAGACTAACGTGGACGAAGTCTCCGCCATTGCTCTCGTCGGTGACCAGCGAATGATATGAGGAATGGCCGACATCGTCATCAACGTCGGCCCCATACTCATCTCTAAACTGTGGCCACCTTTGCGCCCTTCAACCAGCGGCCCCAAACACGCTCGCTGCGTTTCCCATAGCGAACGGCCAGCCTCTGTTTGCCAGTACGCTTGGCTTTCCGCCATCTGCTGGGCGAGCCGAGTTGCCGTTGACGAAGTTGACATGAACAGCGCTTCCCTCCACAGTAAATGCTTTTTAACGTTTTGAACGCCAGCGTTAGCGCATTCGAAAGCGTCTAATTTAGCGTCTATTTTTTTGAACTAAAGGATCTCGCCCATGATGAGCGTGACACCGATTCCCGCACTTAGCGATAACTACATTTGGCTATTAAGACAGGATACCAGTCAAAGCGTTTGCGTGGTGGATCCCGGTGAAGCAGCACCTGTCATCGAGTTTCTTGAGCGTGAATCCTTAACGCTTGATACGATTTTAATCACTCATCACCACCATGATCATACGGGTGGCCTTACAGAGTTGATTAAGCGCTTCTCGCCCCGGGTTATTGGCCCCGCCAATCCTACTATTGAAGGTATTAATGAACAGGTAGGACACGGCGATGAAGTACGTATTATGGGGCGTCTTTTTGAAGTCATGGCCACGCCAGGGCATACATTAGATCACGTGAGTTACTTCACTCCAGGAATTCCTGCGCTACTTTTCTGCGGCGACACGCTGTTTTGTGGTGGGTGTGGCCGCTTATTTGAAGGGTCGCCAGAGCAAATGTTTGCATCTCTTCAAACCTTAGCGGAACTCCCAGAGGATACGCTGGTCTTTGCAGCGCATGAATATACGCAAGCGAATCTAACATTTGCTCGTGCTGCAGATCCTGATAACGAAGACGTTAAATATGCACTGCAGGAGTGTGAGAAGGCTCGGGCATTAGACCGACCTACCTTACCCAGCACGATAGGACGCGAGCTGAAGATCAACCCCTATTTGCGCGTGAGCACCGATAGTGTGCGTCAAGCAGTAGGTACACATGGGGTCAATGATGATGATCTCGCCACGTTCACCACTTTACGCGAGTGGAAGAACCGTTTTTAAGAACGCTATCGAGTAAAAACGAACCGACTATGACTTATCGAACGATTCGCCAGCGCTTATTACTAAGCGCTGGAAGCACTGTTATTGTGAGCCTATTTTTAGCCGCAGCGGCCAGCTCTCAAGCCTCTACTACCGAAGCATACCAGCCTAACAGCGCCCTCAATGACGCGCCCGCTTCACCCGACTTCCGCCCCAATGCCTTTCAGCATCACTTCTGGGAAGCGCTTGAGCTACAACCCCAAGATGCCTGGAGCACATTACGTGACAGCTTCCAGTGGCAGGAAAAAAATCTCCCCGCCGATGCTCAAGCACGTGTCGACAAGTGGATAGAGTACTACCGTTCCAGCCCGCAAAATATTGTCGCCATCACGGAACGAGCAACCCCCTGGCTTGCCTGGATCACCCAGCAAGTGAGCGAGCGTGGCCTTCCTGGTGAGATCGCGCTGATTCCGTTTGTTGAGAGTTCTTTCGACCCCAGCGCCCGAAGCCATCGAGGAGCCGCTGGGCTTTGGCAGTTTATGCCGGGCACCGGAGATGCATTAGGGCTGGTTCGCAACGGCAACTACGATGGACGTTTAGACGTCGTGACGTCTACCGCAGCAGCGCTTGATTACCTGGAAATGCAGGCAGATGAGTGGTACGAGGGTGACCTGATGCTCTCGCTGGCCGCTTACAATGCCGGGGCTGGCACCGTTAACCGCGCGCAACGTCAAGCTCAGGGCCAAGGCCTTGCAGGCGACTACTGGGAACTATCACTGCCCCACGAAACGATGCAGTACGTTCCCAAACTTAAAGCCATTGCGACGATCATCAACAATCCAGAACAGTACGGGGTTTCGCTTCCCGACATTCATCCTGATCCCGCTTTTGCCAAAGTTCAGCTTGAGCAGCCAGTTAGCCTGGCACAGGCCTCTCAGCTTCTGGATGTTAGTCAATCCGCGCTGGCCGAGCTAAACCCTGGCTTGCTAAATGGCAGCCTTGACCCACGCAGCGCCCAGACGTTACTTGTGCCTGAAGAAGTCGACACTCAGATGTTAGCTCAGCTTTCGCAATCAAACAGTACTGCATTAGCGTCAACCAGCACACCAAGCGTTCACCGCGTTGAAAGTGGCGATAACCTTTCAGTGATTGCGTCACGCTATAATGTCACTCAACAAGACTTGATCAGGTGGAATGCGATTGAACGCCCAGAGGTACTGAAGCCTGGTCAACTGCTGACGCTTTCAGGACGGTAATGTGGGGAATCTAACCAGGCTTTGTTAACTAGGTTTAAAACGCAGTCTTTATTAATCTTTCTTGGCCATGTCTCAGTTACTATTAGCGCCGCTACTGTGACTCAGCAGTTGTGTCTAAGGTTCTAAAGCCCAGGTCTAAGTTAAGGTGCTAAGCCCAGTTTCTAAGCCTTCGTTGCTACAGGAAGTTACCAATGCCACGCGGTGTGTTGTTTACCAAAGTACTTTTGTTAACCAGCGGCTTGCTGTTGAGCCTGTCGCTGTTGGCTTCTGAAAACGACGTCGAAAACAACACCGCCACCCCCGTCGAGACCGTACACGGGCTATCTCTCTACAATAGCCCGCAGCTACCTCCCGATTTTGCCTACTTCCCCCATGTTAATCCGTCCGCCCCCAAGGGCGGAACGATTACCCGTACCGCCGTGGGGGGCAGTTTCGACTCTACCAACCCGTTTATTATTCGCGGCACGCCTGCTACCGGTATTTCTCAAATTTATGACTCGTTGATGGCCAGTAATCCTGGCGAGCCCTTCAGTTTGTACGGGCTGCTGGCAGAAGGCGTCCGCCTGGATCCGGAACGTCGGTGGATAGAGTTCGATTTGCGCCCAGAGGCTCGCTTTCAGGACGGGGAGCCGGTAACGGCCTATGATGTGGTGTTCTCACTAAACCTGCTGCGTGAACAAGGTAACCCCTTCTACAGTAGCTATTACGCCGGTGTCGAACACGTTATCGCCTTAAACGATCATCAAGTGCGCTTTGAATTTAACGACACTGAGTCACGCGAGCTGCCACTGATTGTGGCCCAGTTGCCCATCTTACCCCGTCACTACTGGGAACCCCGCGACTTCAGCTCTCCGACTCTGGATGCACACCCTGGGTCAGGTCCCTATCGCATTAGCGAGGTAGACCCTGGACGGCGAATTGTCTATCAGCGAGATGACAACTATTGGGGTAAGAATTTGCCCGTCAATGTGGGTCGCTACAACATCGACCGTCTTGTTTATGAGTACTACCGCGACCGCGATATTGCCTGGGAAGCCTTCAAAGCAGGCCTTACCGACTTCAGGACTGATGCACGCGCTGCTACTTGGGCCATTGGCTATGATAATTTTCCTGCCTACCGAGACGGCTTAATTAAACGGATTACCGTGCCTGATGTTAACCCCTCCATGATGCAGGCGTTTGTCTTCAACTTACGCGAAGAAAAGTTTCAGGACCCAAGGGTGCGAGAAGCACTGAGCCTCACGTTTGATTTCCCCTGGCTCAACACCAATATTTTCTATGGCACCTATCGGCGCACGGAAAGCTTTTTTCAAAATTCTGAAATGGAAGCTACTGGAACGCCATCAGAAGAAGAACTTGCGCTACTCGAACCTTTTCGTGAAGCGTTGATAGACTCCCATCATTCAGAACGACTGTTCACCGACCCGCTGCCCATTGAACACCCCACAGAGCTGCGTGAACGCCTGCGGCTTGCGCTTGATCTGCTGCGCGAGGCTGGCTACCGCGTAGAAGATGGTGTGTTGGTGCACGGTGAAACAGGCCGACCGCTTACCCTGGAAGTACTGCTCTACGATGCTGGCCTGGAGCGTGTTGTGCAACCCATGCTACGCAATATGGCACGCCTTGGGGTTCAAACGTCGCTACGCATTGTCGATATCAATCAATATCTTAACCGAGTGCGCAGCTACGATTACGACATGGTCATCAGCCACTTCCCTCAGTCTAATAATCCTGGCAATGAACAGCGCGATTTTTGGACCAGTGCTGCCGCGGAGGCACCCCAAAGTCGTAATCGCATGGCCCTTGCCCACCCTGCTGTCGATGCGCTGGTGGAGCAGCTGATTCGTGCCGATGACCGTGAAACGCTAGATACCATTACACAAGCGCTTGATCGCGTGCTGCGCTGGGGCTTTTATGTCATTCCGCACTATCATTCAGGCGAAACGCGGATTGCTGTGTGGGATAAATTTGGCTACCCAGAACCGTTTCCAGCTTATGCCATGGATATAGACGCTTGGTGGGTAAACACCGACCGAGAAGCAGAACTACAACGCCGTCATCGACGCCGCTGATTCCGCCAACCTAGATTCATCAAACATAGATTCATTCAACATAGTTATAACAGCTTACCGGCAATAACTTTTGGCCCCCAATTACTCATGGAGCGCGCTGTGGCACGTTATACCTTACGCCGACTGCTACTGATGATCCCGACCCTGTTCGGCATCATGCTGCTTAACTTCATGATTGTTCAGGCTGCCCCTGGGGGACCCATTGACCAAATGTTGGCCCGCTTTGAAGGGGCCGATGCCATGGCAAGCACACGCCTGGATATGGGGGGCGCTGATGTACAAGTTAGCGATGACTCTAGGGGCGCACGTGGAATCGATCCACGCTTTATCGAGCAATTAGAGCAGCAATTTGGCTTTGACAAACCTGCTCATGAACGGTTTATCGGCATGATGGTGGACTATCTCACCTTCGATTTCGGCACCAGCTTTTTCCGTGACCGACCGGTGATTGAACTGATGATCGAGCGCCTGCCTGTCTCTATTTCATTAGGCTTATGGACAACGCTGCTGGTCTATCTCATTTCTATTCCTTTAGGCATCCGCAAAGCGCTACGACACGGCTCTCGCTTTGATGTCTGGACCTCAGGCCTAGTGATCGTAGGCTATGCCATTCCTGGCTTTTTGTTCGCCATTCTGCTTATTGTCGTGTTTGCTGGTGGCACTTACCTTGATTGGTTTCCTCTACGCGGCTTAACATCGCCCGATTTTTCCGAGCTATCCGCTTGGGGCAAAATTAAAGACTACTTCTGGCATATCACCCTACCGGTACTGGCTGCCGCGATTGGCAGTTTTGCCACCCTCACCATGCTGACCAAAAACAGCTTTTTGGATGAAATTCATAAGCAGTACGTGCTGACAGCCAGGGCCAAAGGTGCCGACGAGCAGCGTATTTTGTATGGCCATGTTTTCCGTAACGCCATGCTGATCATCATTGCGGGGTTACCCTCTGCAATGATTGGCATTTTCTTTACCGGCGCACTGCTCATCGAGGTAATTTTTTCCTTGGATGGCCTCGGTTTATTAGGCTTTGAGGCAGTAATGCAGCGAGACTACCCCGTCATTTTCGGAACACTATTTCTATATACGGTGATCGGGCTGCTGCTAAAGCTAATATCCGACTTGACCTATGTATGGGTAGACCCACGCATTGATTTTGCGTCGAGGGAGTCATAAACATGACATTTATCAGCTCGCGTCTTTCGCCGATTACGCTGCGTCGCCTAGCAGCATTTAAGGCCAATCGCCGCGCCCGAGTATCGCTGTGGCTATTTGGTGTTCTGTTTATTGTCAGCCTATTTGCTGAACTCATCGCCAACGACAAACCTCTCGTAATGAAATATGACGGACAGTGGTATATACCGCTACTGGTCGATTATCCGGAAACCGAATTCGGTGGTTTCTTACCCACCCGTACCGACTACTTAGACCCCTTTGTCCAACAGCAAATTAGCGACCACGGTTGGGCGCTATGGCCGATTATTCCCTACTCCTACCAAACCCTCGATATGCTGATGACACGACCTTCGCCTGCACCACCAGATAGGCGCCATTGGCTGGGTACCGATGATCAAGGGCGTGATGTATTAGCGCGAGTCATTTACGGGTTTCGACTATCGGTTGCCTTTGCTCTGGCGCTCACCGCAGGCTCCTTGGTCCTGGGCGTGGTGGCGGGCGGTGTGCAGGGTTATTTTGGCGGCAAAGTAGACCTCATCGGACAGCGCATCACAGAAATCTGGTCTGGGTTACCGGTGCTATTTCTGCTGATTATATTGGCCAGTTTTGTGCAGCCCGGTTTCTGGTGGTTACTGGGCATCATGCTGTTGTTTTCGTGGCTGGGACTGGTTGATATCGTACGCGCCGAGTTTTTGCGTGCACGCAATCTTGAGTACGTGCGTGCAGCCAAGGCCATGGGACTCCCTTCTCGGCTGATTATGTGGCGCCACGTGCTACCTAACGCGATGGTAGCCACGCTGACGTTTATCCCCTTCCTGTTCACTGGTGCCATTGGCACGCTCACCGCGCTGGACTTTTTAGGCTTTGGCCTGCCACCCGGCGCACCTTCACTTGGCGAACTAGCGGCACAGGGCAAAAACAACCTACATGCTCCATGGCTTGGCATCACCGCGTTTATGACGCTTGCCATTATGCTCTCACTACTGGTGTTTATTGGTGAAGGGCTTCGCGATGCCTTCGACCCGCGACATGTGAAGCAGCAACAGTCACCCGCCCAGGAAACCAAGCATGCCTAGTCACGCAAACAATGCCCAACCACTACTGCGCTTAAGCGAGTTTTGTGTTTCCTTCGATGGCAATGTCGTTGTCGATTCCCTCTCTCTCACTGTCAATGCGGGCGAAACGCTCGCTATCGTGGGGGAATCTGGCTCGGGCAAGTCGGTCTCTGCCCTGGGCGCGATTAATTTACTGCCTGACAACGCTAAGATAAGTGGTCAGCGCTGGTTAGAAGAGACCGATCTTAATCAACTAGGCAAACGTGATTGGAATGGTATACGCGGTAATCAGGTGGGATTTATTTTCCAAGAGCCGATGACGTCGCTCAACCCGCTTCACCGCATTGGCAAGCAAATAGGCGAAACCCTTCGTTTACACCAGGGCCTTAGCGGGCAGGCTGCACGTATACGGGCCAAGGCACTGTTAGAACAAGTCAAACTACCGCGTCCTGACGAACTGCTTGACGCTTGGCCACATCAACTTTCTGGCGGTCAGCGCCAGCGGGTAATGATCGCCATGGCCATTGCCAATAATCCGGCACTGCTGATTGCGGATGAGCCAACGACGGCGCTCGATGTGACCGTTCAGCAAGAGATTTTAGCCCTGCTGAAAGAACTCCGCGATCATCACGGTATGGGTGTGCTGTTTATCAGTCACGACTTAAATTTGGTACGCCGCCACGCAGACCGGATATGTGTCATGTATCAAGGGAAAATCCAGGAAACCGGTAGCGTTGCCGATGTATTTAATAATCCCCAAAGCGACTACACCAAAGCCCTCATTGCCGCCGAACCAGAAGGCCGGCCTGCTGAGCCTGCTGATACCACGCCGCTTTTGACCACACGCCAGCTTAGCGTGAGTTTCAAGCGCCCGAGAACAGGACTTTTTCAGCGCCAGCCACCCGCTTTTGAAGCCCTGAAAGCCACCGACCTAACCATCGCTCCTGGCGAAACGCTGGGCATTGTCGGCGAATCAGGCTCTGGAAAAACGACGCTGGCGTCAGCGGTTATGCGATTAGTCGCTAGCCAAGGTGAGGTGATACTGGGCAATGCCACGTTGAGTCAGCTCTCTGGCGACACGCTTCGACGCCAGCGCCATCGGCTACAAATGGTTTTTCAAGATCCTTACGGAGCGCTTTCTCCGCGCATGCCGGTATTTGATATTGTCAGTGAAGGCCTGCAGTTTCATTACCCTAACTTGACCAATGCAGAAGTCACCGAACGCGTGCATCGTACGCTGCGAGAAGTGGGTCTGCCGGAAAGCTGTGCTGCCCGTTACCCTCATGAGTTTTCGGGGGGACAGCGCCAGCGCATAGCGGTGGCACGGGCAATTATCCTAGAACCTGAGCTACTGGTACTGGACGAACCAACCTCAGCGTTAGATCGAACAGTACAAAAACAGCTGGTCACGCTGCTGCGCGAACTTCAGGCACGCCGCCAACTAAGCTACCTGTTTATCAGCCATGATCTTGCCGTGGTGCGCGCTATGGCCCACCGCATTATGGTGCTAAAAGATGGCGACGTAGTAGAACAAGGGGATTGCCTTGAAGTGCTCGCCGCCCCACAGCATCCCTATACCAAAGCATTGATAGAAGCTGCCCACTTGCACTAGCTACCTGGTAAACATAAACGTTTGTCTCGGCACTTTCCAAGCTGGCCACGCATGAACGCAGAAGCAAGATAACGGTATAAAAATTCATTGTTCATAATAAAAACGCCCCGGCCTTGGCACGGGTGTGTGCTGACCGGGGCGTTTTATCCACTAGCAGTGACGCTAAGTGTGTTTAGAAGCTGGCAATTTCTTCAGGCGTTAGCTCCCGCCATTCACCAGGTGCTAGGTCATCTGGCAACACCACATCACCAATCGAACGGCGATGAAGCGCATTGACGTGATTGCCTAGGGCTGCAAACATGCGCTTCACTTGATGATAGCGCCCTTCAGTAATGGTCAATTCCGCTTGCTGAGGAGTAATAAACCTCAGCACGGCAGGTTGCGTTGGCGTTTCTTCACCATCCAGTAGAAGTCCTTCCTCTACTTGGTTAATGGCCCACTCAGCGGCGCTACCTTCCATAGGCTCCGCCAACTCTGCAATGTATACCTTGGCACAGCGATGGCGCGGCGAGGTGACACGATGGGACCATTGGCCATCATCAGTGAGCAATAACAAGCCGGTGGTATCTACATCCAACCGCCCTACCGGCTGCAGTCGCTCTACTTTGGGTAGATCAATGAGGTCAATCACCCTTGGGTAGAGCCCACGGCGGGCAGTGCACTCTACTTCCAGCGGCTTATGCATCATCAGGTAACGCAACCCAACCAGCGCTAGCGTCTCACCATTGAACTTTACTTCGTCGTTCTGGGTGTCAATTTGGGTCGCCGACTGCTTGATGGGCTCGCCATTCAGGGTCACCTCGCCATTTTTTAACGCCCGCTTTGCTAGGCTGCGCGTCAACGGGGTTGTTTCACTCAAAAAGCGATCAAGGCGCATTATTGACCCACTCCTGGCAGAAGCGAAAAGCGGTCGGCATCTTGCCAGGCAGGAAATTTTTCTCGAAAAGCATCTAGGTCCGTTTTATTTAGCGTCCCCGTTTCAATAAACGGAGAGTTTGCAGGGTGGTCGATCAGCGGTTCCCCTTTGAAATCGACCAGCATGGAATCGCCGCTATAGGCGAGTCCTTTGGCATCTTCACCGACGCGGTTGACACCCACTACGTAAACTAGGTTTTCAACTGCACGCGCTTGTAAAAGCGTGCGCCATGGGTGACGCCGGGGTGCAGGCCAGTTCGCCACACACAGCGCGGCATCATACTCGAAATGTTCGCCCTCTGCTGGCTGCTGGCGCATCCAAACGGGAAACCTCAGGTCATAGCATACGCTCAATAGCAGCCTGAAACCTTTCAGTTCAACGATCTTCCGGCCATTGCCCATACCATAGCGTTCATGCTCTCCGGCCATACGAAATAAATGGCGTTTATCGTAGTACTGCAAGTCACCGCTGGGGGTAGCCCATACCATACGGTTGAAGTATTGCCCTTCATCGACAATGGCCACGCTGCCGGTCATTACACAGCCTCTCGCCTTGGCCTGCGTCTGTAACCAGGCAACGCTCTGGCTCGCGTTCATGGGCTGGGCCATTTCCCGTGAGTTCATTGTGAAGCCAGTCGCAAACATCTCTGGCAACACAATTAAATCGGTATCGCGGCTATCTAATTCGCCTAATAGCCGCTCAAGATGCGCATGGTTGGCCTGAGGATCTTCCCAGCGCAAATCGCACTGCACTAAGCTCGTTTTCAGTTGACTCATGCCATGTCTCCTTTGCATCAGTGTGTTCGTCAATTATGTGCTAGATTAGCATTTTTAATTAGTGAGGCTGCTATGTTTCCACCCGCATCAAGGGACCCTGAAGCGGTCAAGGGCGTTATGTTTGGCTTAACTGCCTACATTATGTGGGGCTGCTTCCCACTATTTTTCGCTCTGTTTGATGGCATTCCCGCATTTGAGATCCTGATACATCGGATTTTGTGGTCGTGCCTTTTCCTGGTCGGGCTAATCAGCATACTGCGCCGCTGGGCGCCAGTGGTTAGCGCACTTGTTGAGCCTAAGCGCTTGGGGCGCGTACTCGCTTGCGCGTTACTGATTGCCTTTAATTGGGGCCTCTATATCTATGCTGTTGAAAGCAAGCAGGTATTACAAGCCAGTTTAGGCTACTTTCTAACGCCGCTGGTAAACATTGCCTTGGGCGTACTGGTGCTACGCGAAGTAATGGCTCGCCTCCAGCTGGTTGCTCTTGGTTTGGCAAGTTTAGCGATTGCAATCCAGTTTGTGATGCTGGGTGAACTGCCGTGGATCAGCCTGCTACTAGCACTCAGCTTTGGTAGCTACGGATTATTTCGCAAGCAAGTGCCTCTTGATGGACTTTCAGGCCTGTTTGTGGAGACGCTGTTGCTATTCCCACTAGCACTAATAGCGCTCACTTGGCTCAGTTGGCAGGGGGAGTCTCACTTTATTCATAATGTGCCGATGAGCGCTCTGCTAATAATTAGCGGTGTGTTAACTGCCCTGCCGTTGATGGCCTTTGCTGGGGCTGCACGACGCTTACGGCTGGCAACGCTAGGGTTTCTGATGTATATCAATCCCAGCATTCAGTTTTTGATTGCAATCATCATCTTTGGCGAGCCTCTAGGGCTCATCCAGTTAGCGACTTTTGTGATGATCTGGGCGAGCTTAGCGCTATATTCCTGGTCCTCTTGGCAATCACGCCCGCGCCAGCAGGTGACTTCCTGAGGTTAACTCTTCCACTGGTTTTTCAATACTCACTGCACTGGTGTCATTTGTCTTTTCAGGCTGGTAACCCACGCGAAAGCCTCCCCAGTGCTTACCATTAATGTAAATGGGAACCGAAAGGTCGTGCATTATTTCACCAGTGTCACGCTTATAGGTTTGTAGCAACAACGGTTTCTCATGGGCGCCGCAACGACTGCCCGTCGGATCATCAAAAATGCGTTTGCTGCGGCAATACTTGAGATCGTGATCGTAATCACCGGTGGGCTCGCGGCTAACGGCTGCGTTATGGGTAGGCACATAGCCGTTGCGGTCACATGCAATGGCGTAACTCAACCCATACTCAGTAAGCAAAGGTTCTTGCAAGCTGGGTAACTGTAAGTCCGTGAATGCATCAAAGCCTGTATGGTAAAGCGGTGGCTGTGTCCCTGGCATGACCTTGTAATCAGGCTGGAACAGCGACGTTTCTGACAACTCACCGGAGGCAATCGCTTTCTCAAACGATTTACCAATACGGTTAGCCGCTTGGCGAGCAACGCTAAACACATGCTGATGACGCCCCTGTAAACGCTGCTGCGCCAGCTCGCCATCAACGCCTTCTGCAGCGTCCATTAACGCCCGAGCTTGCTGGGCTAAATCGCGCATATCGCGATTGCCCTCATCTACATCGTCTTCAAGCTGACGTAAGCTATCAGCAACTGTTTGGCTATGGACTTTGGTGCTTTCCATTGCTTCTGCGACGCTGGTGATTTCCTGCTCAACTTGATCGAACTGTTGCGTGATAGTGGCAAGACTGCCGCCCACCTGCTGCATCCCTTGAGAACGCTCTCTGATACGGTTCATCAGCGCTCCCATCGTACCAACAACACGTTGGCCACTCTGGTGCATATCTTTAACAAGCTCATCGACGCTTTGTGTCGCCGTTGACGTCTTTAGTGCCAAGTTGCGCACTTCGCCCGCGACCACCGCAAATCCTCGTCCATGCTCGCCCGCTCGAGCTGCCTCAATAGAAGCATTGAGTGATAACAGATGCGTTTGTTCTGCTATTCCCTCAATCATCGACGTCACGTTGCGGACGCGCTCAATTTTGTCGTTAAGCGCAGATAGCATTTCCAGCGCCTGATCAGAGCGCTCGGCAACATCACTCATATCGCCAATAATATCAGCCAGCTCATCATGATTGTGATGACTTGCCTGACGAGCGCTCTCGGCAAGCGAGGCGACATGGCTAGCACTGACACTCACTTGCATGATGGCGGTATTAATAGCGTTCATACTCGATGACGCGTCACTTGCCATGGCTTCCTGCTTAGTGAGGCGTTGCGCCATAAGATCAGCGTAATGAGAAACTTCTGCCGAGGCGATAGCCGTGCTACTTGCTCGATTCATCAACCGATAGGCCATCGCGCGAAGCGAACCATAGTCGCGAATGGGCTTGAAGCCACGAATGGGTTTCGTCAAACGCGCTTGATCAGCTGAGTAAACCAACATCATCGTTACGAGCATTAAACCTGCACCAGCTCCCGTCGCTAACAGCAGCGCAGCATAGGGAAAAGCACCATATTCAGTCATCATCCAAACAGAAACACCTAGCACTGCCAAGGGCACTAATAGCCAAAGTAGTCGCATGTGGGGTACTCTTTTTTATTTGACGTTATTGAGCAGTCAATCAATAAAAATAAAGCAGGAGCGATTAGCCACTTTTCAGTCAGCTTAACGGGTTATGCTAATGAATGAAGTAGCACTTTCGGGTCAGAACATGCTTTTGTTTGAAAGCAAAGGCCATCACTGCCCACTCAACACGTTAAACTGATGGACTCACCAGTGGTTGGGGTTTAAAAAAACGAAGCTGACGCCAGGAGCTTATGTTCAAGCGCTATTTTCCTATTCTTACATGGCTGCCCCACTACCATAAGCGCCTGCTAGGTGCCGATATATTAGCGGGACTCATCGTAACCGTGATGGTGATTCCGCAGTCATTAGCCTATGCCTTACTTGCTGGTTTGCCCGCGGTAGTGGGCCTATATGCCAGTATTTTGCCGCAACTTCTGTATACCTTTTTAGGCACCAGCCGTACCCTGGCCGTAGGGCCGGTGGCCATCATTGCATTAATGACGGGCGCTGCACTCTCCTCTGTAGCAACGCCCGGCAGCCCCGACTATTTACAAGCTGCGCTGGTACTTTCATTACTTTCTGGCGGTATATTGGTCGCGATGGGTGCCCTTAAAATGGGCTTTTTTAGCAATTTTTTAAGTCATCCGGTTATCTCGGGCTTTTTAACCGCATCGGGAATTCTGATTGCCGTTAGTCAACTGGGAAGCCTATTGGGTATCTCCAGCAGTGGCTTTACGCTGGTAGAGCGTGTGATAACCCTCTTACCTAATCTCCCCACCTTTAACCCCTATACGCTTGTAATCGGTGCTGGAACACTGTTTTTTCTCGTTATGATGCGGCGTTTTGGTAAGCAGAGCCTTAGTGCTATTGGTTTGCCTAGAGCGCTCGCCGAGTTAATCACCAAGGCGGGTCCTGTCTTTGCGGTGATTATTACCACGCTGGCTGCTTGGCATTGGCAGTTGGCCGACCAAGGCGTTGCCATTGTCGGCGCTATTCCCAGTGGGCTACCTGCGCTAAGTTTTCCCTGGGGAGATACGTCACTATGGCGCGCCCTGTTCATCCCTGCGCTACTGATTAGTTTGGTGGGGTTTGTCGAGTCTGTTTCCATGGGACAAATGTTGGCAGCAAAACGGCGCCAACGTATCTCCCCTAACCAGGAACTGATTGGCTTAGGCGCCGCTAATCTAGCCGCAGGGTTTACCAGCGGCATGCCGGTCACCGGTGGCCTTTCGCGCACGGTCATCAACTATGATGCTGGGGCACAAACACCCGCAGCCGGAGCCTTTGCAGCACTGGGAATAGCGTTGATAACGATGGCGTTTACTGGCTGGCTCTACTACCTGCCGATTGCTACGTTGGCCGCGACAATTACCGTGTCTATTTTAACCCTGGTCGATATCCCCATGTTGCGCCAAACGTGGCGCTATTCTCGCAGTGACTTCGCCGCGATGGCCGTCACCATCCTGGTAACCCTAGTTGAAGGTATCGAAGCAGGCATTATCGGCGGTGTTAGTCTTTCTATCGCGTTATTCTTGTATCGCACCAGCCGCCCCCATAGCGCATTGGTTGGCCGGGTGCCGGACACCGAGCACTTTCGAAATACCGAACGCCACGATGTTGAAACCGTCAGTAATGTGGCGTTACTGCGAATCGACGAAAGTCTCTATTTTGCGAACGCCCGCTACCTTGAAGATACCGTTTATAATTTAGTTGCCAGCTATCCTGAGCTGGAGCACGTCGTTCTTATCTGTTCAGCCGTTAATTTAATTGATGCATCAGCACTCGAGAGCCTGGATGCGATCAATGCGCGCTTAAAAGACTCCGATGTAAAACTACACCTGTCCGAGGTGAAGGGTCCCGTTATGGACCAGCTCAAAAAGAGTGATTTTTTAGAGGCCCTGACCGGGCGCGTTTTTCTTAGCACTTACGCCGCTTGGCGTGAATTTTCATAAGCATGTTTTCTTAAGCTTACAAAGCACCTTTAACTAACGCTCGTTTGAATGCATCATAGACTTCTAAACAAGTGCATCGATACCAAGAGCGCCAAGGAGTGGGGATGCCAAGCGAGTGGATAGCGTGTGATGATCAAACAGTCACCCTTAAAGGCGAGTGGACGCTTGCCAATTATCGCCTTATCAAAGCGGCGCTTCAGCACAGTGAAACTCACACTGAGCTTGGCAAGCCAACAGATGCGACGGTTTCACTTGACGCAATAACTCGCCTTGATACCGCCGGTGCCATACTCATTGTGGAGCTGATTGGCGTTGAGAAAGCGCAATCGGTAGCAGATTGGGCAGCAGAACTGCCGAAAGAGCAGCAGGCGTTGCTGGTGCGTATTGCCGAAGCCATGGAAGCGCCACTGGACGTTGATCCTCCTTCCTATTCGCGCATTAGCCAAGCGCTTGCCAGCGTGGGTCAGCACATGGTGGGGCTATGGTCTCAGCAGCGCCAGCTGTTGGCCTTTATTGGTCTCGTCGTGGCCACCCTCTTCCAACTGATATTGCGGCCACGCCACTGGCGCTTAACAGCCACCGTGGCCCATATCCAGCAGAGCGGTCTTAATGCCGTCCCCATCGTCGCGCTACTCACCTTTATGGTGGGCGCCGTCGTGGCTTTCCTTGGCGCTACCGTTTTGCAGGATTTTGGCGCCACAATTTATACCATTGATCTTGTGGCGTTCTCATTCTTGCGAGAGTTCGGCGTTTTGCTTGCTGCGATCCTACTCGCGGGACGAACCGCCAGTGCCTTTACCGCCCAAATTGGCGCCATGAAATCCAATGAAGAGATAGATGCCCTGCAGGCTCAGGGGCTTGATCCTATCGAGCTTTTGGTGCTCCCACGGGTAATGGCAATGTTAATTAGCCTGCCCATGCTCGCCTTTGTAGGTATGCTCAGTGGCTTAGCGGGCGGCGCCATGGTCACCTCTCTGTCACTGGATATTTCACTTACCCAGTTTATGGCCACGCTGCAAAAAGACGTATCGGTAACACACTTTTTGGTAGGACTAAGCAAAGCCCCGGTGTTTGCCTTCGTGATCGCCGTAATCGGCTGCCTGGAAGGCTTTAAGGTCAGCGGTAGCGCGCAGTCGGTGGGAGAACACACTACTTCAAGTGTCGTTCAATCGATTTTTATGGTGATTCTAATTGATGCCGTCGCCGCGCTATTCTTTATGGAGATGGGCTGGTGATCAATTCAGATAAACCGACAGAGCAAAATGACTTACCGGTTATTAAGGTTCGAGGCTTGGTGAACCGCTTTGGCACTCATGTGGTTCACGAAAATTTAGATCTGACCCTTGAACGCGGGGAAATCCTCGGCGTTGTAGGCGGTTCTGGTACCGGCAAATCAGTGCTGTTACGCAGCATCGTCGGTTTGAAACGACCCAATGACGGCACGGTTGAAGTCCTCGGCACAACGCTTAACGAGCTTAACGAGGCACAGCGCAGTCAAATAGAGCGACGCTTTGGCGTGCTGTTTCAGCGCGGTGCACTGTTCAGCTCGTTGAACCTGCAGGAGAATATTGCCCTACCGCTCATTGAGCATGCCAGGCTACCCCGTGAAGACGCCGAGCATCTTGCCAGGGTCAAGCTATCGTTGGTCGGGCTTCCGCCACAGGCCGCGCTGCAGTTTCCTGAGTCGCTGTCTGGCGGCATGGTCAAGCGCGCTGCCCTTGCCCGTGCCTTAGCGCTTGATCCTGACATCCTGTTTCTTGATGAGCCCACGGCGGGGCTCGACCCTATTGGCGCGGCGGCCTTCGATCAGTTGCTGGTCACCCTTCGCGATGCGCTGGGATTCAGCGTATTTCTGGTTACCCATGACCTGGATACGCTCTACGCTGCCTGCGATCGGGTCGCGGTACTCTCACAGAAACGTGTGCTGGTGGTGGATGCCATCGATAAAGTGGCGGATACCGACGATGAATGGATTCAAGACTACTTTCACGGCCCGCGTGGTCGAGCCGCTCAGCGTGCTCATACCGCCTTTTCAAATAACGCAAACGTCCAGGAGTGACTGCACATGGAAACCCGCGCGCATCACGTTTTGATAGGTTTGTTCACACTGGGAACCGCCGCGGCAGCGCTTCTGTTTGCGCTATGGATGAGCTATGCCGCCGGAGAGCGTAGCTACCAGCCTTACCGAATTCTGTTTGAGCGCAGTGTTAGTGGTTTATCAATTGGCAGTAAGGTGCAGTACAACGGCATTGAAGTTGGCGATGTTACCGAGCTGACACTAAACCCTGACGACCCACGCCAAGTTATTGCCAGTGTGCGAGTCTATGAAGACACCCCCGTCAAAACAGATACCCGAGCAAAGTTAGCCTTTGCCAGCATTACCGGCAGCATGTCGGTTCAGCTGTATGGAGGCACTCCAGAAAGCCCCCGCCTAGTAAACCAAACAGACAGTATGGCACCGTTTATCAACGCAGACCCTTCACCGATCGCCACGCTATTTGATGAAGGCGAAACAATGATTCAAAACATTAATTCTATTCTGATAAACGTTAATGAACTATTTAATGACGGCAATCGTGAACAAGCCGGCACTATTTTGACAAGTATTGCGCAGATCACAGAGATGATCGCCTCACAACAAACAGCGCTGGATCAAAATATGGCACTGTTCGGCGAAGTGTCACGCCAAGCCACAACGACCCTTGAAAGCATCGATACCCTCAGCCAAGAGGCGACACAGCTATTGCGTCAAGATGGCCAGCAAATGATGCAAAGTGCTGAAAGCGCCAGTCGTGATGTGGCCAGCGCCGCGCAACGAATTGAACAGCTCGTTAACGACAATGCCGGTGCTGTCGACAGTACGCTGCAGGGGGCACAAGACATTGCTCCCGCACTTTCAGCCCTACGTTCTACACTAACTAATCTTGAGCGTATTACTCGCCAGCTTGAAGAGAGTCCCACAGACTTCTTCCTGGGCCGAGATCAGGTAGAGGAGTTTCGTCCATGAGCTTGCGCTTTACGTTTAGCATCGTCCCATTAGCGGCGCTTGTATTAAGCGCCGGTTGTTCAATACTGCCCGAAAGTAATCCCGCAACGCTCTATCGGCTGCCATCGTCTGCCACGCAGTCTGAACACACGGCTGCCGCCACCCTCCCCGTAAGACTGGGCATTGCTACCCCGGGGGCAGGCCACTTGCTTAACAGCAACCGTATTGTGGTCTACCCAGAAGGCAATGTAGTCAATGTGTATGAGGGGGTACGCTGGCATGAAGACGCCCCAGAAATGCTTCAAGCGCGCTTAATTTCTGACCTGCAGCAGCGCCAACTATTCACTGGCGTAAGTAGCGACCGATTGCCTCACGATATACTGCTACTGAGCGAACTGCGCCATTTCCAAAGTGAGTACGACACTTCCCCACCCAGTATTCACCTTCAATTAGATGTCCAGCTTGTGAATACACAACACCGAAAACCACTAGCTACGACTAGTTTTGTTATCCGCACCCGCGCAGATAGTCCAGAGATTCCGGACGTCATCAATGCGTTTGGCGCGGCCAGCGATGCGCTAGCTGAGCAGCTTTCAACATGGATCGCGGTGCAATCAAGCAGTCTGAGGACCGCCGATTGACGGCGTCTTTCTTAAAAAATCACGCGGGTCTTTAGGATAAAAATGTTCAGGCTGGCACTCTAAATGGGTAAAAAATCGCGTGTCTTTATAAGGCATTTTCATAAAGCCGGACACGCCTAACCCCTCGATCTGGCTTACAGACGCCAACATCTGCGCCAGCAAAGCCCGAAACTCGGCCTCCCGGCTAGGGTCCAGTAGCCGATAATAGCTATGGATTTTAAGATGCTTTGGTAGTGACTCAAAGATAATCATGCCGGTGTGATGAATCTCATTCAGCCGTTGCAGTATGTGCATAATGGTGTCAGGTAGGACCAGTAGCTCTTCTGGATCAGGGCCGTCTTCAAAGTAGCTATGCTGGCGAGTGAGGTCTTCCATTTCTGGAACCGCGCTCAGCTCGTAGTCAATCGTGGTGTCAGGATCACAATGAAAAGGCTCTTCCGCACTCGCGCGCTCTAAATGCAGCGTTTGGCGGGCATTAAACAAGCAGCTTTTAAACACCCCTTGGCGATGAATGGCTCGCGCCAAGTGCACCATATTGTTGACGGCTTGAATGAACGCTGGCTTTAACGCGGGATCGTGTAGGTTAAGTGAGGAGTCTATATAGACGCCCTCTCGCTCCCAGCGTACTGCTAAACCACCGACAACCGGGTATTTTCCTAAGCGACTCACCGAGGCCAAAAACGCCTTTTCGGTTTCCCCCATGCCCTGCATAAATTGCTTGTAATAGCGGTCTAACTGCACATCATTAACATCATTAAGCGTCTCTTCCGCGTTCGCTTCGCGCAGAAACGCCTTCCGAGAGCTGTAAACGACCGTATCAATCTCTTGGTGCGCCGCACGGCCCCAAACAGGCACTAACGGTGTTTGTGTTGACGTAGGTAAATCTAACATCACCACTTTGGCCATGCGGGACATCGCCTGTAAATAGTGATCCCCTGCTTTATGGCGTATGTGTGGGTCGGGATCCAGCATGCCGTCCAAGGTGCGGGCAAACTCCAAAGGTAGCCCCAGCGAGCTAGCGGGAATGGCACGATGACCAAAGCGGCAAGATTGCGCAGAAGCTAATGCATATAGCGTGCCTGCGACCCCTTGCTCATCGAAACGAGGCGATGATAGCGCTCCATTTAGCTGCTCTTCACCAATAAAGTAGACATCGCCCAGTCGGGCGTTGGTTTGCTGCAGGTTGTCGGACATTAACTCCATCACGTTTGCCCCGACAAATTGGAGCTTTTCATCTAACTGGGCAAACACGGACGATCCCCAGTCAATCAACGCAATGGACTCGGTATCTGGATCAAATACCAAATTTGACGGCTTGATGTCGCCATGCACAACGGGACGTGCATTGGGCCCCGTTTCGCGGCGCAGTGCAGAAAGAATATCGGCCAACTGGCTGGCAATGTGGACCACTAACCGTGGAGAGAGACGGCCTTCTTTCAGTGACACCTGTTCAAGATTCCAACCAGGCGCACGCTCCATCACCAGAATTGACTGGCCTCGGGAGCGTTGGTAAGCCACCAGCTTTGGTATGCGGGGATGGGAAACCTGATCAAGCATAAACGCCTCTTCTTCAAGGCGTTCTTGTAAATGAGTCGGTAGCGTAATACGTGAGAATTTAAACACGTAGTGGGCAGGCACATCTTGGTGTTGCGCGCTGCCCGCAAATACAAAGCCATAGGCACCTTTACCCACCAACTCGATCCCCGTGTAGCCCAACTGGGCGAGCTGTGCCTGACACAGTGCTACCCAGTCTTTCAGCTTTCGGGCATCATGGTGGCTAAGTAGATATACCGACTGCTCTTCCGGTATATAAAACTGCTGGAGCGGTGCCTGAGACATTTCTCATTCCTTGCCAACCAACTTCGGGCTATTTAACCTCTTGCCATGCAATGCCTAGCAACCTTAGCCCAAGTGCAGCAGCATGGTTTCAGGCGCTTCCAAGTAGCCTTTCCAGGCATTGCAGAACCTAGCGATAGTACCGCCATCAATAAAGCGATGATCACCTGCCCAGGTGATGGTCATAATGGCTCGCCGCTGAACTTCTCCTTGCTCGTCGAAGCGCGGTAACCATTGGGTTTTACCAATTGCCACTATCGCCGCTTCCGGCGCATTGATAATCGGCGCGGCATAGGTTCCGCCCAACGCACCAATGTTAGAAATACTAATGGTGCCACCTTTGAGATCAGCCTGATCGACACGCCCTTCGCGGGCCGCAACGGTTAAACGCCCCACTTCACGAGCAATGTCTAGCAGCGTTAAACGCTCAACACCTTTCACATTGGGCACCAGCAAACCGGCTTTGCTATCCACCGCCATGCCGATATTGCACTGTTCGTAGTAGTGCAGCTCGTTGGCTTCTGCGTTTAGCTGGGCATTGATGATCGGCGCCTCAGCAACCGCTAGCGCCATGGCTTTCATGAAAAAGGGCATAAGTGTTAGCCGCTCACCAAGCGCTTCTACCCGAGGCTTTAGGCGCTCGCGCAGCGCCAGCAGATCGGTCACATCGATCTCTTCGCCATAGTGAAAATGCGGGATGGAGCTGGCTGCCTCAACCATTCTTTTCGCCATCACCGCGCGCACACCGCGAAGCGCTTCGACGCGAGGCAACTGTGTTCCTTGGGTGACTTGCGATGGTGCTTGGCTAGGGGCAGCAGAAGGTTGATTCAGGTGCGCCAGCACGTCTTCTTTTAATACCCGGCCATCTTTACCACTGCCAGCAATGGCAGTTAATTCAAGTTGATGTTCACGAACAAGACGTCGCACGGCTGGGCTGGCAGGTATTTTGCCGCTGCTCGTACTAAGGCTGCAGGTACTGGATGCCACAGCGGCTTGCTCAACTGCCTTGGCTGAGCCACTGTCAGCGTCAGCGACAGGTGATTGAGGCTCGTCAGCCTGTTCCGTCGCGCTGGCTTCTTGCGCGTCACTTTCTGCTTGGTAGGCATAAAGCGGTGCGTGTACTTTGGCAATTTTTCCTTGGGCAACATAAAGTTTGGTGACCACGCCTGCTTCGGGAGCGGTAATTTCCACGAGCGCTTTATCGGTCATCACCTCGACAATCGGCTGATCTTCCTCAATCCGATCACCCTCCGCAACGCGCCACTCCACCACTTCACATTCAACAATGCCTTCGCCGATATCCGGCAGCATGAAATCGCTCATTATTTTTCTCCCTGGCGCTAAAAGTTAACGCTTTCGCGAATCGCTTCAAAAATTTTCAGATGGTCGGGCAAGTACTCTTTTTCCAGCACTAGCGGGAAAGGCGTATCTAGCCCCGTTACCCGAGTAATCGGCGATTCAAGATAGAGAAAACAGCGCTCTTGGATCGTCGCGGCGATTTCACCCGCAAAGCCACCTGTTAACGGCGCTTCATGGCTGACGATCAAACGTCCTGTTTTTAGAACAGACTCAACGACAGTATCCGCATCCCATGGCAACAACGTACGCAGATCAATCACTTCACAGGCAATGCCCTGCTCTTCAGCAAGCTCAACGGCTTTGCCGATGACTTCCATTTGCGCGCCCCAGCCCACCAGCGTTATATCAGTCCCCTCTTTAATGACCTCCGCTTCACCAATAGGAAGCTGATAATCTTCTTGGGGCACCTCACCCACCGAGGCACGATAGAGACGCTTGGGTTCTAAAAAAAGCACCGGATCTGGATCGCGAATGGCAGCAAGCAGTAGCCCTTTCGCTTGGTAGGGATTGCGCGGTACAACGACTTTTAAACCGGGCGTGTGCGTAAAGTAAGCCTCTGGTGACTGCGAATGATAGAGCCCCCCCGCGATACCACCGCCATAGGGCGTGCGGATGGTTAATCCCCCCACATTGAATAAATCCCCCGAACGGTAGCGGAATTTCGCAGACTCATTAACGATTTGGTCAAAAGCGGGAAAGATGTAGTCGGCAAACTGTATTTCAGCAACGGGCACTGAGCCTTGGGCAGCCAGCCCATTAGCAAAACCTATGATGCCTTGTTCTACCAACGGCGTGTTAAAGCAGCGCGATTTACCATACTTTTCCTGTAAATGGCTGGTAGCACGGAATACGCCGCCAAAAACGCCAACATCTTCACCAAAACAGATAACTTTGTCATCTTCAGCCATGGCGATATCAAGCGCATTGTTGATCGCCTGGAGCATGTTCATTGTGGGCATGTTATGCCTCCCCCTGGGAATCTGTGGACGTATTCACCTCAAGGTCTAGCGACCGCGCTCCACGCGGGTAGGCCTCTGGATAGCGGCGAATATGGCGCTTAAGCTGATCAAATTGACGCTGTAACTCAGGGGTTATGTCGGCATAGACATCAGTAATCAGCGACTCCAGCGGTGGGGGTGAACGCTTTTCTGCCCGTTTCAAGGTATCCAGCACTTCGCGGCGCAACGTTTCCTGCTGACTAGTTTCCTCCTCCTCGCTCCACCAGCCTTTTTTCAGCAGCCATTTCTGCATGCGCAGTATGGGGTCTTTTAACCGCCATGCTTCTTCTTCACTTTTGGCACGATAGCCGGATGGGTCATCCGAAGAGGAGTGAGCAGCAAGACGGTAAGACATGGCTTCAATCAGCACCGGCTTGTTTTGTTCAACGGCAATCTGACGCGCTTGGCGTGTCGCTTCATAAACCGCCAGTGCATCGTTCCCGTCAACACGTATCACATGCATATGATAGCCAAACGCCCTCGGGGCAATGCCATCCGCTGCAAACTGCTCGCTTGATGGCGTCGAAATGGCATAGCCATTGTTGCGGCAGAAAAAAATCACCGGTACTTGATGGACTGATGCCATATTCAGCGCGGCGTGGAAATCACCTTCTGATGCAGCACCCTCACCGAAAAACGTTAAGGTACAATGCCCATCACCCGCTAATTTCTGACCGTATGCGTAGCCTGTCGCCTGAGGGATTTGCGTTGCAAGCGGAGAAGAGATGGTCATGTAGTGCAGCTTGCGTGATCCATAATGAATCGGCATTTGGCGGCCTTTACCGTAGTCGAGCTCGTTGCCAAATAGCTGATTCATAAACTCGTCAATGGAGAACCCGCGGTACATTAATGCGCCTTGCTCGCGGTATTGCGCCATGATCATATCGGCATCGTCTAGCGCAGCAGCGGCGCCAACAACGGCGGCTTCTTCACCCGTACTTTGCATATAGAAACTGAGCCGCCCCTGGCGTTGGGCAGCCATCATGCGCTCATCTAGGATACGGGTGGCCAGCATGGCTTGATAGAGCCGTCTGGCATGATCACGCGGTAGGTCTGGCTCTTTAGCACCTTCGTAAAGCTCGCCCTCTGGGTCGAGCAGGCTGAAGGTAGCCATTGAGAATTCGTCGCCGGTCATAAAGAGCGGCTGATGTACGTAGTTTGTCATGCTTATTATCCTTGTATTACCCCTTTTGAGGGCAGTGTTGTTGGTGTTGACCGTTTTTGCCAGTGGATTTATCTAGCATAGGTCAAGCTTGTCGAGGTTAGTGTCACCTCGATCAACGCAACACAAGGACAGTAACGCAGTCTGCTACTTTTAGGGATACAACTTAAGACGCAGATAGACGAGTGCGCAGCTGTTGTTGCAACGCATCAAATAGACTATCGACGGTCAACGCGAGTAACGCGATCAACAGCGCACCTTGTAAAACATACGCCATATTGCCATTCACGATACCTGCTATGATCGGGTCGCCTAAGTTACTGGCGCCTACCGTTGCCCCTATAGCCGCTGTGGCAATATTAATGGTTACCGATGTTCGGATACCGGCCAGAATTACTGGTGTGGCTAATGGAAGCTCAACGCGAGTTAATACCTGCCAAGGGGTCATCCCCATGGCAAACGCCGCCTGTTTAAGACTCGCATCTACATCCTGCAGCCCGGCAAGCGTGTTTCGCACAATCGGTAATAAGCCATAGAGCATTAGCGCCACGATAATCGGCAATGTTCCAAAACCCAATACAGGAACTGCCAGGGCAAGCACCGCCACAGGAGGAAAAGTCTGGCCCAGTGAAGCCAACTGCCCGACCAGAGGTAAGAAGTCTCGCCCCCATTGGCGAGTGACTGCGATGCCGGCCAATACGCCTAGACATATCGTAATGACAGCTGCGATTCCAACAACAAACACGTGCCTTGCCAGCAGAGAAGCAAAATCAGCGCGGGAATAAATCACCTGACGGGCGTCGGGCTCCAGCCAACGAAATACAGGCTCTAACGCCGAGATACCCAATACCCCTATCAGCAGCAAGAGTGCCCAACCAATAGGCCATAGCCAGCGCGGGCCTGCTGCAATTGATGATTCACCCCGGTTACGATCACGCGTCACGGTGACTCACCTTGTCTAACTGGGCCTCTTTGACCACTTTGCGCAGCGATAACTCACCAATCGGCATATCATGCTGGTCGACAACCGTCAGCCTATCGCAGTGGTCACGCAGCATCATTGAAAGCGCTTGGCGCAGTGAAAAATCACCCGGAATACGCGACTGGGCAGGCAGTGTCTGCCCAAGCGATGACATGTGGTCTTTAACGCGTGTTAAGGCAGCCTGCTTTAAACCACGCTCCAACCCTCCCAATAGCGACTCAACAAACGGATCGGCGGGGGTTTGAAGCAGCGCTAGCGGTGACCCCTGCTGCACAATACGCCCTTCGCGCATAACGACTAAATGATCTGCCAGTTTGAGCGCTTCATCCATATCGTGAGTCACGAACACCACGGTTTTATGCAGCCGCGCCTGAAGCTTTGCCAGCTCGTCCTGAAGCTTTTCTCGAGTAATCGGGTCTAGCGCTCCAAAAGGCTCATCCATCAGCAAAATATCAGGATCTGCCGCCAATGCGCGCGCAACGCCTACCCGCTGCGCCTGGCCGCCAGAGAGCTGGTGAGGATACTTATGGGCAAACTCTTCCGTGGGAAGGCCTAATAGACGCATTAACTCTTCGACGCGTGCTTTAACATCAGCGGCAGGCCATTTTAGCAAACGCGGTACCAGCCCAATGTTGTGCGCTACCGTCCAATGGGGAAACAGGCCAGTACTCTGGATCGCATAGCCGATACGGCGGCGAAGCTTAACCGGGTCATAGTGGCCTATTGCCTGTCCGTCGATGATAATGTCGCCGCTACTATGCTCAATCAAACGATTTATCATACGTAGCGTCGTTGATTTTCCGCAGCCTGACGACCCTACCAGCGCACAGAACTTTCCTTTCGCGACGTGTAAGGATATGTCGTCTACCGCTGTGTCTTCGCCAAAGTGCTTCGACACATGGGAAAGCTCTATCATTTATGTCCTCCGGGGCGAAGCGCGTCGGCTAACGCCCCCAAACTAGCATCTACAATAAGTGCCAAGACTAAAATAGGCAGCGCGCCAAGCAACACCATGTCCATAGCCGCTTGGCCCAACCCCTGAAAAATGAACGTGCCAAGCCCACCCGCCCCAATCAACGCAGCAACGGCCGTTAATCCAATCGCTTGAACAGCGGTGATTCGCACGCCTTCTAATAGTATTGGCAGCGCCAACGGAAATCTTACCTGCCAGAAGCGCTGATACGGACGCATACCCATCGCCTTAGCAGCATCTAAGGTTTCAGGGTCGACTTCATCAAGCGCAATATAAGTATTGCGCACCATGGGTAACAGGCTATAGGCAATGAGCGCCATCAATGCGGGGGTGGCGCCGATACCGCTAACCCCCAACTGGGCTAAAACAGGTACGTTAGCAGCTAGCCAAGCAAGCGGAGCCAGCAGTAGACCAAACAGAGCCAAGCTCGGAATCGTTTGCAGGAAGTTCAGCCATGCAAACGCTATTCGTTGTAGACGTTGGTAACGTCGCATTAGCATAGCGAGCACTAAACCAACTACGATACTAACGCTCACCGCTATGCCGACCAGTACCACATGTTGCAGCATGGCACGATAAAATTGCTGGTCGCGCGCTTGAAACTCCTGAACAAGGGCTAAATTTTCAAGCCATAAGGCGGCACAAAGCAGCCACGCTCCCCCCACGCTGCTGAGCAATAGGGTGGTCCATAAGCGCGACAACCCCAAACGTAAACGCACTTCCACTAGGCACAATAAAAGTAAAAAAAGCACGACCCAATAGGCAGCACCAATACCTAAACGCGCTTGCGGCAGAGTGGGATCAATCAGCCAGTGGCCTGCTACCATAAGCCCGAATGGCATCAATAAGAGTGTCAGGGTAATGATACAGAGCTGAGCATAGCTATGAAGACGGCTTGGCTTAATAGCCAAGCCGCCCATAGCGATAAATAGCAAGGAAACAAGCAGCGCACCGGGCCACCCAATCGCATGTACTAAGCCATAAGATGTACCCGCTACAATTCTATTAGGCGCGACGCTAACAAGACCCAGTAGCCAAGAGGCTCCTAACATAGCGGCACTTAAACATATCAGTACTGAGTTTAAATGCCCATATTGACTGGGTGGCGATGGCAAAGCGTCTATCTGCGACATTCATTAGTCATCCAGGCTATCAAGATAGTCGCTTGCGACTTGATCAGGCGAGAAACCATTCACCGCGACATCTGCGTTGAGCGTTTGCAACGTCACAAGGTCAAGGGTTGCAAATACGTCGTTGAGTAGCGTCTCAATTTCAGGGTAGGCATCCAGCACTTCGGCACGCACCACTGGCGACGGCTGATATACCGGCTGAACCCCCTTAATATCTTCTAAAACAACCAGCCCAAGCGCACTTAAGCCACCATCGGTGCCATAGGTCATGGCACCATTAACACCGCTTGTTTGTTGGGCAGCGGCTCGCATAGTAGCCGCCGTATTACCACCGGACAGCACAAGCAGTTGATCATCGCTCAGTTCGAACCCATAGGCATCCTGGAATGCCGGCAATGCCTGAGCGGACTCTACAAATTCTGCACTCGCTGCGAATTTAAACTCGCCGCCTTGGTTAACATAGTCGGCAAGATCATCAAGGGTCGTTAAGCCGTTGGCCGTCGCCACGTCTTCACGAATACTCATGGCCCAGGTGTTATTAGCGCTAGCAGGCTTCAGCCATATCAGCCCCTGCGCCGCATCGCGCTCTTTAACAGTCTGGTAAGCATCCTCTGCACTATTCCAGACAGGGCTGTCAGTCATATCAAAGAAAAAAGCGCCATTACCGGTATATTCGGGATAAAGGTCGATTTCTCCCGCTTCAAGCGCACTACGCACAACGCTGGTGCCACCTAGCTGTAGGCGATCTTCTGTAGTCACACCGCCCCGTTCTAGCGTTTGAATAATCAGCTCACCCAGCACGGACCCTTCTGTGTCGATTTTGGAGGACACGACAACAGGGTCGCTGGCGTAAGCAGTCGAAAAAGTAATGGCTGACAAGCAAGCGGCGATGGTCGGTTTTAGAGTAAAGCGCATAGTGGTCATCCTATTATTTAGCGTCTTGGAGGTATTATCTCAGTATAAGAGCCAACGACATTGACGTCAGACGCCATATCAACGGCGCCTGACATCTACAACGTTTCTATTCAATGCCCCCCACTGTCATCACGCTCAACATCGGTAACACTTAAGGCGCTTCAATCACCCAGGTTGTTCCCTCACGGGAATCCTTCAGGATAATACCCAAACTCGCTAGTTCATCTCGAATAGCATCTGCCTGAGCAAAATCTTTATTGGCTTTTGCGTCTTTACGCTGTGCTATTTTAGCCTCAATCTCAGTCTCACTCAGCGCTACCTGCTGCTGATTACCTTTCAAAAAGGTCTGAGGATCTTGCTGCAAAAGCCCTAGCACACCCGCTAGACGTGTTAATTCCGATGCTAAACGCTGCACTTTTTCTGGCGACTCGCTCTTAGCGCGATTGAGATCCCGCGCCAGATCAAATAATACCGCTAACGCCTCAGGCGAATTAAAGTCGTCATCCATCGCCGTGGTGAAACGCTCAACATAGCCTGCCTCATCACCGTCACCGCTAGATGACACTTCCACACCTTCTAATGCTGTGTAAAAGCGCGTCAGCGATTTGCGGGCCTCATGGAGAGAATCTACCGAGTAGTTAATGGGGCTACGGTAGTGGCTAGCCACTAGCAAGAAACGCACGACTTCCGGATCATGCCCTGCCAACACATCACGGATGGTAAAAAAGTTACCCAGCGATTTTGACATCTTTTCCTGGTTAACCCGCACAGCCCCGGCATGCATCCAGGTGTTGACGTAGGTTTTACCAGTCGCTGCCTCTGATTGGGCAATTTCGTTTTCATGATGAGGAAACGTAAGGTCAGGACCACCACCATGAATATCGAAGGTATCGCCTAAGCAGCATGTCGACATTGCTGAGCACTCAATGTGCCATCCAGGACGGCCATTGCCCCAAGGAGAGTGCCAGTGTGCTTCGCCCGGTTTAGCGGCTTTCCAAAGCACAAAATCAAGCGGGTCTTCTTTATGAACATCAACCTCGACCCGGGCACCGGAACGCATGTCATCAAGTTGACGATTATTTAGCTTGCCGTAATCAGCGAACTTGCGTACCCGATAATACACATCACCATTGGCAGCAGCATAAGCAAAGTCTTTCTTAATCAGCGTCTCAATCATGGCAACAATGTCATCGATATGACCTGTCGCCCGAGGCTCATGGCTTGGGGGCAATACCCCAAGACGTGCTTCGTCTTCGTGCATTGCCTGAATCATGCGCTCAGTGAGTACGCTAATCGATTCGTTATTCTCTTCGGCACGCTTGAGAATTTTATCGTCAATGTCGGTGATGTTACGGACATAAGTAACATCATAACCGCGATAACGCAGATAGCGGGTTATCACATCGAAGGCCACCATGACCCGCGCGTGGCCAAGGTGGCAGTAGTCATACACCGTCATACCGCAGACATACATGCTGACTTTACCCGCCACTAGCGGGGTAAACGGTTCTTTACGGCGTGTCAGCGTATTATAAATGTGCATATGACGATTCCTTAGCCCTTCTGTTTGATTTTCGCCCAGCTATCTTTCAACCCAACGGTACGATTAAACACCAGCTGCCCTGGCTTGGAAGCATGACGGTCAGCGCAGAAATAGCCCACCCGCTCAAACTGGAAGCGATCTTCTGGAGCAGCATCCGCCAAACTGGGCTCGCCAATGGCGTGGCATACCGCCAAGGAGTCGGGGTTCAGGTGTTCGAGGAAGTCGACATCTTTGTCACGATCCGGCTGTTCAACCGTGAACAAATTGTCATACAAGCGCACTTCCATCGGTACACCATGGGCGGCACTCACCCAGTGAATCACGCCTTTCACCTTGCGGCCTTCAGGGTTTTTACCCAGCGTATCGAAATCCACCGAACAGTGCAGTTCCGTCACGTCACCGGCTTCGTTCTTAACAACGTCATCACAACGAATCACGTAGCTGTTACGCAGGCGGACTTCTTTGCCGGGCGCTAAACGGAAAAACTTTTTGGGCGCGTCTTCCATGAAGTCGTCTTGGTCAATATACAGCTCGCGACTAAACGGCACCTTACGCACCGCCATATCTTCTCGCGCAGGGTGCCCAGGCACGTCATACACTTCTTCATGGTCTTCAGGAACGTTGGTCAGTACCACCTTAAGGGGTTTCAATACGCACATTGCCCGCGGCGCATTGTCCTCAAGATCAGAGCGAATCGCATGCGTTAGCATGGCAATATCCACCAAACCGCCATCGGCGCGCGTAACACCAATCATCTCACAGAACTTGCGAATGGACGCTGGCGTATAGCCGCGACGACGCATACCTGAAATAGTTGGCATACGCGGGTCGTCCCAGCCATCAACAATCTGCTCGTCAACCAGCAGTTTCAGCTTGCGCTTCGAAGTGAGGGTGTAATCCAAATTAAGTCGAGCAAACTCGATTTGGCGCGGCTTGGCGGGAACCGGCAAGTTATTCAAAAACCACTCGTAAAGCGGGCGATGGTCTTCAAACTCTAGCGTACAGATTGAATGGGTAATGCCTTCGATGGCGTCAGACTGGCCATGGGTAAAATCGTACGACGGGTAGATTTTCCACTTGTCACCTGTTTGATGGTGGCTGGCATGGCGAATACGGTAAAGGATCGGGTCGCGAAGATTGATATTGGGCGACGCCATATCAATTTTTGCACGCAGTACTTTTTCGCCTTCGCCAAACTCGCCGTTACGCATGCGTTCCAGCAAATCTAGGTTTTCGTCAACGCTGCGCTCGCGGTAAGGACTTGGCTTACCCGGTGCCGTGAGTGTGCCACGGTATTCGCGAATTTCATCTGGAGAAAGATCATCAACGTAAGCTTTGCCCTCGCGAATAAGATGTTGTGCCCACGCATAAAGCTGGTCGAAATAATCAGAAGCAAAGCGAACTGGGCCTGCCCAGTTAAAGCCTAACCAGCTGACGTCCTCTTTGATAGCGTCGATATACGCCTGTTCTTCCTTCGCGGGGTTGGTGTCGTCAAAGCGCAGATGACACTCACCACCTAGCTGCTCTGCCAACCCGAAGTTTAAACAGATCGACTTTGCATGACCGATATGTAAAAAGCCATTAGGTTCGGGAGGAAAGCGCGTCACGATTTTGGTGACCTGGCCGCCCTCTATTTCGTCGCGTACTTGGTTGCGAATGAAGTTCGGCGCTGGGGTGGTCTCGTTGGTCATGGTGGTGTTGATAACCTCATGGTGGATGGCGGGCTAGGCAACCAATGCCTAAGCTATTAGGGTTTGCGCTTCGCGGTGCCAAGCAAAACCGCTATTATAACGTGACGCCGATGCACAGCGCCAAGGCGAACGCCTTTATTGAACAGGAATTTATCTATGATCGTATTACAGACCAACCACGGTGACATCACTATTGCGCTTAATCATGAAAAAGCGCCAAAAACTGCCGCTAATTTTGAGCAATATGTCCGCGATGGTTTTTATGATGGCACTTTGTTCCACCGTGTTATCGATGGCTTTATGGTTCAGGGCGGTGGCTTCGATCAAGATTTTAACCAAAAGCCAACGCGTGATCCGATCGAGAACGAAGCCGACAATGGTTTACAAAACACGGTCGGCACCCTGGCAATGGCACGCACCCAAGATCCTCACTCTGCCACAGCGCAGTTCTTTATCAACGTTGGTAACAATAGCTTCTTGAATCATAGTGGTAAAAGTCTTCAAGGCTGGGGCTACGCCGTGTTTGGCGAGGTTGTCGACGGCATGGACGTGGTAGACGCCATCCGCGGCGTCAGCACCACACGTCGTGGCATGCATGCTGACGTGCCCGCAGACGATGTCATCATTGAGCGCGCCTATGTAAAAGAAGCCGACTAATTACGGGAGTTCTATGCGCACTCTGCTGATAGCTGATATGCATCTAAGCAGTGATACCCCTGAGATTAATCAGGGGTTTTATCGTTACTTAGAGCACACCGCTACTGGGGCTGATGCCCTGTATATTCTAGGCGACCTGTTTGACGCCTGGATCGGAGATGATCTCCTTGACACACCACATCCTCTTAGCGACATTGCCTGGGAAGTGATCAGACGGTTACGCAAATTAAGCAGCAACGGAACTGCGATTTATTTCCTGCACGGCAATCGCGACTTTCTGATTGGCGAGCGCTTTATCAGTGAGTGCCAAGCCTCTCTGCTACCCGAAAGCCAAACGGTGGAACTCCAAGGAGTGCCTGTCGTTATTCTACATGGCGATAGTCTTTGCACTAAAGATGATGCTTACATGGCGTTCCGCCAACAGTCGAGAGATCCTCAGTGGCAAACGCAAATCCTATCCTTACCCCTTGATCAGCGGCTGGAGCTTGCCAAGAGTCTGCGTATGCAGTCGGGCGATGCCAACGCGAGTAAAACGGAAGCGATCATGGACGTGACACACGAAGAAGTGGTGGCGCTGATGGCGCACTCTGGTGTCACCACCATGATTCATGGCCACACCCATCGGCCAAAGGTACATGACCTGACGGTTGAGGAGGTACCTGCAAAACGTTTTGTTCTTGGTGATTGGGATGTTCACCATGGCTGGGACATCGTCATTGAACGCACGACAGAGCATGACGCCATGCCTATTCTGCGCCAATTTACCTTAGCCAACCCACCCTAATACTTAACGTTGCACATCAGCAAAAAAGCCATCAAAAAAGCCGGCCAAATCAATTTTGGCCGGCTTTTTTGGGTTGATAAAAACGCGTTAATTAACGCTCGATCTTCGCGTCACTACGCAGGTCGTCTACCAAGCCCTGAATGATAGACTGGGCGCGAAGTTGCTCAGCCATTTGCACTACAAAAGAAGTAAGCTGCTCATCAACTTCACCTACCGATACGCTATCCAGCGCAATGATGGCAACACCTTCCGGCAGCGATACAGAACGGTAAACGCTATCGCCCTCCTGCGGACGCGGCATACGAAATACCTGTTGCACTACCGCCTGCGGAAGCCCACTGTCAGACTGGCGCGAAATATTGCTAGCCTCAAGCCAATCAATGTCGCTGGCCTCGCCCGCTTCCACCGCCTCGATCATACGAGCCGCCTCTTGCTCAAGCGCTTCTTGGCGTTGTTGAGCAACAACAGCGTTAGCAACTTCGTCACGCACATCGTCTAGCGTGAGTTGGGTCGCTTCGCGATGCTCCGCAACACGCAGCACAAGGCGACGATCATCATCAAGCTCGATCACTTCGCTGTTATAGCCTTCTTCTAGCACATCAGCACTAAAGGCCTCATCTAGCACCCCAGGCTCTGAAAGTACGCCCTCACCTTCACCGCGTGCTAACCAGTCAGTCTGGTTTAGCGTTAGCCCGAGGTCATCCGCTACGCTTTGCAGATCATCGGCAGCAAAACTCTCATCAATTAAGCGCTGAACTTGCTGATTGAACTCATCATTGACTTCACGCAGAGCAACATCTTGCTGAAGTGCCTCACGCTGCTCTTCAAAAGCGGGTGCGACCAGCTCTGTTACCTGAAGGATATGAAATGCACCATCCATTTCTACCAGTTGAGATGTTTCACCTTCATCTAGAGCAAAAGCTGCTTCATCAAAGGCATCACCAAAGAAACCACGACTAATAACCCCCAAGTCGCCGCCTTCCTCAGCACTCGCCGTATCATCTGAATAACGCAGAGCTGTATCGGCGAAAGTTTCACCGCTGCTCAAGGCTTCTAGAGCCTCATTAGCGTGTGCTTGCGCTTCTTGGCGACTGCGCTCTTCGCCAAACGTCACCATAATATGCGAGACCCGCCGATCAGCATTGCGGTTCTGCTCACGCCACGCATCGCGCAAGCTCTGCTCGTTAACCTCAACGTTTTCCGCCATGGCTTGACGGTCAACTAGCACATACTCAACGCGCACCTGCTCAGGACGCTTGAAACGTGCCTGGTTTGCATCGAAATATTCCTGCATTTGCGCTTCAGTAACATCCGCCTCTACACTTACATCATCGGCATCTAATAAAACATAGCGAAAACTGCGCTGCTGGCGCTGCAGCTCAGCTAAGCGCTCCTGCTCGTTTTCCAAGCTAAAGTCGCTAAACGCAAGGCCTTGCTGCAAGTGCTGACGCTTAATATCAGCACGCAGCTCTTCACGAAACGCCACTGGCGTGTATCCTGCACCAGCAAGACGGTTGCGGAATATTTCAGCCGAGAACCGACCATCTTGATCATGAAACTCTGGCAAACCAACAATCATTTGATCTAGTTGGGCATCAGAAACAAACACACCACCGTCTTCCGCATACCCCGTTAGCAGTTGCTGAGTTATTAGCTGGTCAAGAACGTCATTACGCAGCGCTCGCTCTTGCTCTGGTGGCACCTGTCCAGAGCGAAGCGCACGTTGCACCTCAAGCTCAACCTGCTGACGCATGATAGGTTCGCCGTTAACGCTCGCCACTTCATTAGGGTCATCGCCAAAGACACTAAACAGCGACTCCACGCCAAACAGCGCCATGGCAGCCACCATGACACCGATAATTATTTTGGCACCCCAGCTTCTGGAGCCATCTCGAATACTTTGCAGCATGCTAGCCTCAGATCATCACAGCTATCTATCGCCCTAACTATCGGGCCAGAAAAAAACATGGGCGCATCGCGAATGCGATGCGCCCATTAGCTTACAGCAAACGCGAGCCAATTAGTTGACGGCGTCTTTCAGCGCTTTACCGGCTTTGAAGCTGGGGACTTTTGCAGCGCTAATTTCAATCGGCTGGCCGGTCTGCGGGTTACGACCAGTACGAGCAGCACGCTCTTTAATTGCGAAAGTACCAAAACCTACCAGTGAAACACTTTCGCCTTTTTTGAGGCTATCGGTGACAGACTCCACCATGGCATCCAATGCGCGGGTTGCCGCTGCTTTAGGAATATCAGCAGACGCGGCAATAGCTTCAATCAGCTCGGACTTATTCACACTTCACCCCTTAACTGTTTCAAAAAAATGGCTCTGAACGGCACTGCCACCGTTAGTTGCAACTTCAAAGCGTAGCTGTGTTTTATAGCAATGCCTTGAAACTCCTGTCAAGCGACAGTGCCGAGAAATGCCCGCAACTCAAGGTCTTGGGCAAAACTATTAAGTAATGTTAAAACTCAATGGAGTATTAACGCTTAATGGGTACTCGTTACGACGGTTGAATTAAAAGCCGGATCAGAACCTTTCAACGAGACGCTCTCGTCGATTGGATCGTTATGTAGCGCTACGGCCAGTACTTCATCTATCCACTGTACGGGGCGGATATCAAGTGCCCCTTTGATATTTTCTGGCACTTCCTTGAGGTCTCGACGATTTTCCTCAGGAATTAAGACCGTCTTTATACCACCGCGACGGGCTGCCAGCAATTTCTCCTTTAACCCCCCAATGGGCATCACTTCGCCACGTAGGTTCACTTCGCCTGTCATGGCCACATCACAACGCACAGGGCGTTGAGTATAGGCAGAGACAATCGCGGTTACCATGGCGATGCCTGCACTTGGGCCATCTTTAGGCGTAGCGCCTTCCGGAACGTGAATGTGTAAGTCTTCATTCTCAAACCGTTGCGGATCAATACCATACTCTTTTGCACGCGCCTTAACGACCGTTTGTGCCGCACTCACCGACTCTTTCATAACATCGCCCAGCGAGCCGGTTTTGTTAATACGCCCTTTGCCGGGTGTCACAACCGATTCGATATTCAGTAATTCGCCGCCAACCGATGTCCACGCTAGCCCCGTCACACGACCCACTTGGTCTTCCTGCTCAGCCAACCCGTAGCTATAACGGCGCACACCTGCATAGGCTTCAATATCTTCAGCTGCCAGGACTTGTTGAGCCTGCAGATGGCTACCCTGCTTACCACTCGTTGCCTGCTCGGCTTCTAAACGCTCGCGCAACACCTTACGGCACACTTTGGCGATCTGACGCTCCAGCTCTCGCACCCCAGCTTCACGGGTGTAATAACGCACTAGTTCTAGCAGAGCATCATCATTGAGCGCCAGCTCTTCTGTTTTGAGGCCATTCGCTTCTTGCTGCTTCGGCAACAAATAGCGCCTAGCGATCGCTAGCTTTTCATCTTCGGTGTAACCCGGCAAACGAATGATTTCCATACGATCCAACAGCGGACCAGGAATATTCATTGAGTTAGCAGTACAGATAAATAGTGTTTCTGACAGATCGTAGTCCAACTCAAGGTAGTGATCACTAAAGCTATTGTTTTGCTCAGGATCAAGCACCTCTAGCAGCGCTGATGCAGGGTCACCGCGGTGATCCATACCGAGTTTATCGACTTCATCCAATAAAAACAGTGGGTTCTTAACGCCAGCACGGCTCATCCGCTGCATTAACTTACCCGGCAACGAGCCAATGTAGGTGCGGCGATGACCGCGAATTTCAGATTCGTCACGTACGCCACCTAACGCCAGGCGAACATATTTACGATTCGTGGCCCGTGCGATAGATTGACCAAGAGAGGTTTTACCCACACCTGGTGGGCCCACCAAGCATAATACAGGCCCTTTCATCTTACGCACGCGCTTCTGTACTGCAAGATATTCAAGGATGCGTGCTTTGACTTCTTCTAAGCCGTAATGATCCTGATCCAGCACTTCCTGCGCTTTCACTAAGTCGTGCTTGACGCGGGTACGCTTCTTCCAAGGGACGGCTATTAGCCAGTCAAGGTAAGAGCGAACCACCGTAGCTTCGGCCGAGTTAGCAGCCATCATTTTCAGCTTACTAAGCTCTTGAGTAGCCTTTTCTGCCGCTTCTTTGGGCATTCCAGATGAAGCGATGGCTTGCTCGTATTTTTCGGCCTCGTTCGGCACATTATCCAGCTCACCCATCTCTTTCTGGATGGCCTTCATCTGCTCATTGAGGTAATACTCGCGCTGGGTCTTTTCCATCTGCTCTTTCACACGCGAGCGGATGCGCTTTTCAACCTGCAGCAAATCAATTTCGGACTCAATCAGCGCCATTAAGTGCTCAATGCGATCACGCACGCGATCCATTTCGAGCAACTCTTGCTTGTCGCCTATTTTTAATGACAAGTGCGCACAGATGGTATCGACCAAGCGGCTCGGATCCTCAATTCCAGAAAGCGAATTGAGCACCTCGTTAGGCACTTTTTTGGACAGTTTGACGTATTGCTCAAATTGGTTGAGCAGCACACGTACCAGTGCTTCTTGCTCACGACTGGTTAGCGGCTCGCTCTCGCGAGGCACCAAGTAAGCTTGGGTGTAGCCCGTTTCGTGCTCTTCAATATCAATAACATCCGCGCGAAAATTACCTTCAATCAGCACTTTTACAGTGCCATCAGGCAATTTTAGCAGCTGCATGATATCGGCCACGGTGCCCATGGCATAAAGATCAGCGTTATCGGGCTCATCCTGGGAGGCCTCACGCTGAGCCACCAGCAGCACACGTTTGTCGGCCTCCATCGCCGCTTCCAACGCTTGGATGGACTTCTCACGACCAACAAAAAGTGGAATAACCATTTGCGGGTACACAACCACGTCCCGCAAAGGCAACAGGGGTAGACATTGTGTCTGATCGGCGTTCTGCTGCATCGCAGACGTTCCTCAAAATCGGATGAGTACTTGAAAGGGTACTTAGCCAAGTACCTCACAGTATGAAAAGCATGGCGCTAGGGCGCTGAGCAGCTAGGCAAACATTTCATGAATAACTTATGAATAACAAGGGGTCGCCTAGGCGACCCCTTGGTTTGGCGCAAGCGGTAAAAGCTAGGCCGTGGCGTGCACGTCGGGACTAGCCGTCGGTGCCATCAACACGAGCGTCTTCTTGCTGCGAATAGATCAGTAGTGGCTCACTTTCACCAGCAATCACTGAACTATCAATCACCACTTTGCTAACACCTTCAAGCGAAGGAATCTCGTACATGGTGTCTAGCAGCACAGACTCAAGGATAGATCGCAAACCTCGCGCGCCAGTCTTACGCTCCATTGCCTTGGTAGCAACAGCACGCAGCGCTTCGTCTCTAAACTCGAGCGTCACATCTTCCATTTCAAAGAGCTTGGCGTACTGCTTAACCAGCGAGTTTTTAGGCTCGGTTAAGATCTGTACCAACGCATCTTCGTTTAGCTCCGTGAGCGTTGCAATCACGGGCAGACGTCCAACAAACTCAGGAATTAAACCAAATTTCACTAAATCATCTGGTTCTACGTCGGCCAGTAACTCACCTACACCACGTGAAGACTCTTTGCTCTTCACGCTAGCATTGAAACCAATGCCGCCTTTCTCAGCACGGTCACGGATAACTTTATCAAGACCCGCAAAAGCGCCACCCACAATAAACAGCATGTTGGCCGTATTGACCTGAACAAACTCTTGCTGGGGATGTTTACGACCACCCTGCGGCGGCACGGATGCTGTTGTGCCTTCAATCAACTTGAGTAGTGCCTGCTGGACACCCTCGCCCGACACATCACGTGTGATGGAAGGGTTATCAGACTTGCGCGAAATCTTATCGATTTCATCGATATAAACAATGCCTCGCTCAGCCTTTTCGACGTCGTAATCACACTTCTGCAGAAGCTTTTGGATGATGTTTTCAACATCCTCACCCACATAACCCGCTTCTGTCAGTGTAGTGGCATCGGCAATGGTAAAAGGTACATTCAATAACCGCGCCATGGTTTCCGCCAACAGTGTTTTACCACTACCGGTAGGACCAATGAGCAGAATATTTGATTTACCTAGTTCTACATCGCCTTCGCGCACTTCCGTCTTAAGACGCTTGTAGTGGTTATAAACCGCTACAGATAGCACCATTTTGGCGCGATCTTGTCCGATGACATAGTCGTCTAACGTATGACGTATTTCGCGAGGCGTAGGTAAACGCTCTTCATCGCTCTCGGCATCGGCTTCGAGAACTTCTTCGCGAATGATGTCATTACATAAGTCGACACACTCATCGCAGATATATACGGACGGGCCTGCAATTAGCTTACGCACTTCGTTTTGATTCTTACCACAAAACGAGCAGTATAAAAGCTTGCCACCTTCGTCCTTGCCTTTGCCGTCGGCCATTCGCGTACCTCTATCACTGCGGCGGCTTACGCCGCCGGAAAAGCTCGTTAGAAAAGCAGAATCCTACCACGCTATCAGGATGTAGGCCGCTTATCCAGCACTGCGTCAATCAAGCCATATTCTTGGGCTTTAGTGGCGCTCATAAAGTTGTCACGGTCAGTATCCCGAGCAACAGTATCAAGTTCTTGACCAGTATGATGGGCTAAAATCTGGTTCAGTTTTTCACGAATACCTAAAATCTCACGGGTGTGGATCTCGATATCAGACGCTTGGCCTTGATAGCCACCCAGCGGCTGGTGAATCATCACACGGGAATTAGGCAAACAATAACGCTTACCTGCTGCACCTGCTGTCAGCAGCAGTGCACCCATGCTAGCCGCTTGACCAATACATACGGTCGACACATCAGGCTTAATAAACTGCATGGTGTCGTAGATTGACATACCTGCCGTAACAGACCCACCAGGCGAATTAATGTAAAGGTGAATATCTTTATCAGGGTTCTCTGACTCAAGAAACAGCAGCTGCGCCACCACTAAGTTCGCCATGTAATCTTCAACTGGTCCAACCAGGAAAATAACACGCTCTTTTAGCAGGCGTGAGTAGATGTCATAGGCTCTTTCCCCTTTGGCGCTCTGCTCAACCACCATGGGCACTAAACCGCCGGCGTTTTGAATATCAAACTCACTCATTCGTGATTCCTTGCGTCCGGTAAGGGAAAGCGCACCCACATGGGATGCGCCACGCGATGAAGTTAAGCGCTAGCTTGTTCGCTTTCTTCAACACCTTCATCTTGCTCGGCCTGTTGCTGAGCCGCTGCCAATGCCTGCTGGTAAGACATTTCAACGTCTTTAACGTTCGTCTGCTCCAGCAGCTTATCAACAGCCTTCTCTTCCAGGATGGCAGACTTCACTTGGGTTTTGAGCTGCTCATTACCCATGTAGTATTCAACCACTTCGGAAGGATCCTGATACTGCTCTGCCAGCTCTTCAACCTTAGCCTTAATTGCATCATCATCAGCGTCTAACTCATTCGCCTTGATAACCTCGGCCAGCAGCAATCCTACCTGGACGCGGCCTTTCGCTTGCGCTTCGAAGAGTTCATTCGGCAGCTGGCTGACATCAAAGTCCTCGCCCAGACCGAACTGCTGTGCTGCCTGACGCTTCATGCCATCAGTTTCTTGCTGAACAAGCGCACTTGGCACAGGAATATCGTTCGCTTTTTTCAGCGCATCCAACACCTGCTGCTTAACACGGTTATCCACCGCTTGGGCCGCTTCGCGAGTCATGTTCTTTTTGATTTCAGCGCGGAATTTCTCTTCATCGCCATCGTCAACACCAAAGCGCGCAATAAACTCAGCGTCTACGGCCGGCAGCGTTTGGCTACTGACTTTATGAACGGTGACTTTAAAGGTGGCTTCCTGGCCTGCAAGATGCTCTGCTTGGTAATCTTCAGGGAAGGTAACAGTGATGGTTTTCTCATCACCCGCCTTCGCGCCGATCAACTGCTCTTCAAAGCCTGGGATGAAGCTGTTAGAGCCAATAACTAAAGCATGGCCCTCAGCACTTCCACCTTCAAACGGCTCATCACCCAGGAAGCCCTGGAAGTCGATGGTAACTTGATCGCCATCAGCAGCAGCGGCGTCTACTTCTTCCCACGCAGCATTTTGCTTACGCAGCGTATCGATCATTTCGTCGACATCAGCATCGCTAACCGTCACTACCGGACGCTCAACTTCAGTGCCTTCGATAGACGCAAGCTCAACCTGCGGGTAGATTTCCATAACTGCCACAAACTCTAGGTCTTTGCCAGTTTGGTTTACTTTTGGCTCAATCTGGGGAAAACCAGCAGGATTAAGGCCTTCTTCCGTGATGGCACGCACATAGCGCTCACGCATCACTTCACCTACCACCTCATTGCGCACGCTGTCGCCATAGCGCTGACGAACTACAGCCATCGGCACTCGGCCTTGGCGAAAACCATTCAGGCGAACGTTTTTCGCGGTGTCTACTAAGCGAGCGCTGACGGCCTCGTCGATTTCGGCGGCCGGCACCTGAATAGTGATACGGCGTTCGATCTGGGAGGTCGTCTCGACGGAAACTTGCATGAATTGTCCTCTAGCGGCTGGGCGTTATGTTGATTGCGTAAAATAAGTACAAGGGGGCAATTTTAAGAACCCTAGCGCATCGTGGCAAGCGCCATGCTCGCAAGATGGGGGCATAACCCGCAAATACAAGGGTAATCACTAGCAAAACGACCATTTTAGGTCGTTTTTTGACCATAATGCAGTCAAAATTATTTTTAAACGTTAGATGAAGCCTTGTAGCCTGGCGATCACATCTAAAGTAGTGGCCTTTAATCGCGTTTTGCCCACCACAAAGAAACAGCATGAAATAGCAAACCACAGGTTGCTGCGTGGGAAATAAACACTTGCCAGCTAATCCAGTCAGTGAACAGACCATGCCATGCCCCCATTACCAGGGCACCCATCAGCAGCATAAATAGCAAGCGCTGACATAATTTCGGCAGCGCTTTTCGTGCATCAACCGACAGCATTTTCCACTGAACAGCGGCAGCACCCACCACAATGGCTAGCGCAATAAGTAACAATGCCTGGCGTGTTTCATGCCCTTCTACCATGTAACGAGGTATCGCGGCCAACATCACAATACAAAGTCCGAGGGCAACGCTAATACGCTCTGGAGAAAAAGGGACTCGCTGCATGGTTAAGCAACCTTCAGTTGCTGAGACTCAATCCACTCTTCTACCCACGGAATAGCGGCGTCATCTGCCATAAAGGTTTCCATAGCATCCACTTCCAGCCGCTCACCTAAACGCGTTGCACCATGATCCGCTAATAACGCATCGAGCGCCCTTCCCGCCCCACAGAACGTGTCTCCGTATGAGCTATCGCCCAACGCAATCAACCCATAGCGCAACGATGTCAGCGAGGGACTTTTTTCCTGCAGCCCGCGCACAAAAGAAACAAAATTCCCTGGGTAATCTCCACTGCCCGTGGTTGATACACAAAACAGCGTAAGATCTTGGCTATTGGTCAAATCGTCAATCGTCGGCTGCTCAGAAATATCAACCTTGTAGCCAGCCTGCTCAAATAACGGCTTTACTTGCTCTGCGACATCTAGCGCGCCACCGTACATTGTACCGACTAGAATCGTTAGCGTTGGCATGGCCTACTCCTCTGCAATAGTGTCGCACTGTGCTTTGTTCAGTCGACAAATACCCGATGAATTTGGTCAAATATTAACACGACTCGCAAAAACGACACACGCCTTCTCATGAGGCACTATCAATCATTTAGTAGGAAATCTTATGCAGCAGCTCTTTGAGGCATGGATAACACCGATCATGGTCGGTGGCTTAATCGTGTTTATGTGCTTTATTATTTGGGACTTAGCTAAGAAGTCCAACGCAGGGAAGTTTGGCACGATCATGCTTTTTGTCGTTCTGGGTGCTGGCATGCTGGGTTATGTCATTAAGGTAGTGATCACTTGGCTCATTGAAGGACGTGGACTTTAGTCCGAAAATTAAAAAGGAGCACCCGAAGGTACTCCTTTTCATTTGCTACCATTCTGCGCATCAGCTCAGCACAACTGCTCGACACACTCAGCCACCGATCAGTGCGTTTAAACTTCCGCCACCCGCAAGTTAGCTACTTGTATAACGCTCTACCTGCTGCTTTAGTTTTTGACCGGGACGAAAAGTAACAACGCGCCGTGCAGAAATGGGAATCTCTTCACCTGTCTTGGGGTTACGCCCCGGTCTTTCGCGCTTATCACGCAAATCGAAATTGCCGAAACCCGATAGCTTAACCTGCTCGTTTTCGCGCAAGCAGGCACGGATCTCTTCAAAAAAAGCCTCAACCATGGCTTTTGCTTCTCGCTTCGACAGCGCGAGCTCAGTGTGTAAATGTTCTGCTAGCTCTGCTTTGGTCAACGCACCCATAAGGCCCCCTCCATGTAGCAAACGCATTGCCAAGAACGTGATAAGCGTCGTGTCATGGCATTATTTAATTATTCACGTAACTATCCACCAAACCTAGTAGCAAATCCTATCCACAAATCCTATCCACGTAGCTCAGCATCTAATTCTGTTCGCACTTGCGATACGATAGAATCTACCAACAGGTTGATTTCATCGTCATTTAGCGTGCGTGATCCGTGCTGCCACGTCAAGCCCAATGCAATACTCTTACAACCATCAGCTACGCCCTTACCAGCATAGACATCAAATAGCTTAATGTCTTTTAAGTAATCGCCAGCTTGTGCTTTTGCACAATCAAGTAGCGCTTGAACCGGTATCTCTGCCTTAACAGTGAAAGCCAAGTCACGGCGAACTTCCGGATAACGTGACAGCGGCTCAAAGGCCGGGATGAGGCCCTCGCTCAGCGCATCTAAGCGAACCTCAAACATGACGGCATCAACTTTTAGCCCTAGCTTGGCTCGCACTTGAGGATGTAAGGTACCAATCCAACCGGCTGGCTGACCATTATGCAGCAGCCTTGCAGTTTGCCCAGGATGTAGCGAAGGATGCTCACCCGGCTCAAAACGCCAAGCATCCAGCGCGCCACCAAGCGCCAGTAAGCTTTCTAAATCGCCTTTTAGATCGTAAAAATCGACTTGGGCTTTAGCCCCGCACCAACCTTCAGCTTCACGACCTCCGCATACCAGCGCTCCCATCATCGGGACTTGCGAAAGGTTGTCCAAATGGCCATTAAATACCAAGCCGGTTTCAAACAGCCTGACACGGGTTTGCTGGCGGTTCAGGTTATGCTCAAGCGCACGCACTAAGCCAGGGAACAGACTGGCCCGCATCACCGACAGATCTGACGAAATCGGATTCGCCAACACTGGTGAAATAGCGTCCGGCAACATCACCGCCTGGAGATCAGGCGCAACAAAGCTGTAAGTTATCGCTTCCTGAAAACCGCGAGCTACCATTTGGTTACGCAATTGGGCTTGGGTTAGCACCGCCTCGTTAGCCGGACGTAGTGCCAAACGCGCCGCAGGGCGCCGAACAGGCAGGTTGTTGTAACCATGGACCCTAGCAATCTCTTCAATGAGATCTTCTTCGATCGACACGTCAAAACGCCAGCTTGGCGCTGTGACTGACCAGCCATCTGCCTGCTTATCAACTGCAAGCCCTAAACGCTGCAGAATGTCAGTTACATCTTCAACGGGCAGCCGCTTCGAAAGCGCGCTCTCTAAACGCGCCTCGCGCAATACAATGCTACGGGGTACTGGCAGGTGTTCGCCACTGGACGACTCAGTAACAGGGCCAGCCTGACCACCACATATCTCCATTAGAAGCTGAGTGGCACGCTCAATCGCCACACTGGCAAGCGCCGGATCAACGCCACGTTCAAATCGATGTGATGCATCCGTATGGAGACCGTAAGAACGCGCCTGCCCTGCGATAGCCAGCGGCGTAAAATAGGCAGCTTCCAAGAAAATCGTATCGGTCTTCTCACTTACCCCTGAGTTCTCGCCCCCCATAACGCCTGCCATTGCTAGAGGACCTTCATCATCAGCAATAACCAGCGTTTCAGGTCTTAGCGCTACTTCCTGACCGTCCAATAAGGTCAGGCGCTCTTCATTACGCGCCAAGCGAACGGTAATACCGCCGTGAAGGTTGTCGCGATCAAACGCATGCAACGGCTGGCCTAGCTCCAGCATCACGTAGTTAGTCACATCAACGGCAGGGTCAATGGAACGAACACCGCTACGCCGGAGACGCTCTACCATCCACAGCGGGGTTTCGACGCTAATATCGACACCTTTAATAATGCGGCCCAGGTAGCGTGGGCACTGCTCCGGCGCTTCAATACGCGCTGAAAAAGTATCGTCAATACTGGCTTCAATGGCCGCAATCTCAGGCCCACTCACCGGAAGACGATTGAGCACACCCACTTCTCGAGCCAGCCCCTTGATACTTAGGCAGTCACCACGATTCGGCGTGAGATCAACTTCAATGGTCATGTCATCGAGCTGCATATACTCTCGAAAACTTAGACCTACCGGCGCAGAGGCGGGCAGCACAAAAATCCCAGGAGACGTCTCTTCCTCAAGGCCTAGCTCTGAGGCCGAGCAAATCATTCCGCGTGACTCAACACCACGCAATTTGGCTTTTTTGATCTTAAAGTCGCCCGGCAGAATGCCACCCACCTGAGCAAACGGAATTTTTTGACCAACATCGACATTGGCAGCGCCACAAACAACCTGCACAGGCTCACCGGTACCATCATTAACAGTACATACGTTGAGCTTATCAGCATCTGGGTGCTTCTCTTTAGTCAGCACCTCTGCAACCACTACGCCACTAAACGCGGACGCAACGGCCTCGATAGCATCGACCTCAAGGCCTGCCATGGTAATTTGATCAGCAATTGCCTGCGTATCAAGCTGCGGAGCCACCCAGTCACGCAGCCACTGTTCTGAAAATTTCATATTGATTCCCGTCGTTGGCAGCGGTCTTAGGTAAATTGGCGAAGAAAACGCAGATCGTTCTCAAAGAACAAACGTAGATCATTGACACCGTAGCGCAGCATCGCAAGCCGCTCGGCGCCCATACCAAACGCAAACCCTGTGTAGCGCTCAGTATCAATGCCTGAATGCCTGAACACCTCGGGATGCACCATTCCACAGCCCATAATCTCCAACCAGCCGCTATGCGAGCAGACACGACAACCATCACCGCTACACATCACGCACTGAATATCGACCTCTGCGGAGGGCTCAGTGAATGGAAAGTAAGAGGGGCGGAAGCGCACTGAAAGATCATCGCGTTCAAAAAACGCCTGGAGAAAATCTTCAATAGTTCCCTTAAGATCTGCAAAGCTCACACCTTCGTCAACCAACAGACCTTCCACTTGGTGGAACATTGGGGTGTGGGTGAGATCTGAATCACTACGGTAGACACGACCAGGGCAAACAATGCGGATCGGCGGCTCACTACTTTTCATGGTACGTACTTGAACTGGCGATGTGTGAGTACGTAACAAGCGTGTAGCATCGAAATAGAAGGTATCTGCCATACCACGCGCAGGGTGATGAGCGGGTATATTTAGCGCTTCGAAATTATGGTAGTCATCTTCAATTTCTGGCCCTACCGCCACATCGTAGCCAATCCTGGTAAACAAGCCTTCAATACGCTCAAGCGTGCGAGTGACGGGATGCAGGCCGCCATTCTCTTGACCGCGGCCAGGCAGTGTCACGTCAATTTTTTCAGCTGCCAAGCGAGCATTAAGCGCTTCGCTTTCAAGCTGCTGACGCTTTGTATCAATTTCAGCTGCCAGGGTCTGTTTCGCCTGATTAATTTGCTCACCGGCGGCAGGACGCTCTTCTGCTGATAGCTTTCCTAAGCCTTTCAACAAGGCCGTCACTTCGCCTTTTTTACCCAAGTAACGTACGCGCAACTCATCTAGAGCAGGGACACTTTGCGCCGCATGAATAGCATCGCGAGCCTCTGACACCAGAGTAGGAAGATGGTCCATCCGATTCACTCCGAATTAAGCGATTTCCATCTCTAAAGATGGCTGGCATGTTGAAGGTGACAAAAAAACAGGGGAAGAGCGGCTGCTCTTCCCCTGCATGGGTCACACTGAAATGACCTCTGACACGTCACACTGATTTAACTCAGTGTAATGTGACTTATTGGGCAGCCTTGGCCTTTTCCACGATAGCCGCAAATGCAGCTTTCTCGTGTACTGCCAGGTCGGCCAATACTTTGCGGTCAATTTCAATACCGGCTTTCTTCAAACCGCCAACAAAGCGGCTGTAAGACATGCCATTGATGCGCGCACCAGCGTTAATACGCTGAATCCACAGAGCGCGGAATTGACGCTTGCGGTTGCGGCGGTCACGGTAAGCATACTGACCGGCTTTGATAACAGCCTGCTTGGCTACGCGGAAAACACGCGAACGGGCTCCGTAGTAACCTTTAGCCTGCTTCAATACTTTTTTATGGCGACGACGGGCAACTACGCCACGCTTAACACGAGTCATAACACACTCCTGACTTTATGACTGAGGCTAAATGCACTCAGATAAGAAAATTCGACCTTACAGATTCGGCAGCATGCGCTGAATCAGCGCTTTGTCAGAAGCATGGATCTGCTTCATACCACGCAGCTGACGCTTACGCTTGGTCGACTTCTTGGTCAAGATGTGGCTACGGAAAGACTGCTTGTGCTTGAAGCCATTAGCGGTCTTTTTAAAGCGCTTAGCAGCGCCGCTGTTGCTTTTGATTTTCGGCATGAGAAAACTCCGCTCGATATTTTTTAGAAAACCCAGGGCCGATCAGCGCTTTCACGCTGACCCGTTAGCTTCGCCGTTGGATCACTTCTTCTTCGGGGCAATAATCATGATCATCTGGCGTCCTTCCATTTTCGGGAAAGACTCTACCGCTCCGATCTCTTCCAGGTCTGCCGCGATCCGTTCCATTAGCTTACGACCAATGTCCTGGTGCGCCATTTCACGACCACGGAAGCGCAATGTGACTTTGCCCTTATCACCACCTTCAAGAAAGCGCGTCAGGTTTTTAAGCTTGACCTGATAATCGCCTTCGTCGGTGCCAGGACGGAATTTGACTTCCTTGACCTGAATTTGCTTCTGCTTTTTCTTTTGAGCCGCTTTCTGCTTCTTCGTCTCAAAAACAAATTTGCCATAATCCATAATCTTACAAACGATTGGATCGGCATTCGAAATTTGCACGAGGTCTAAACCGGCAGCTTCTGCACGCTCAAGCGCTTCGGTGGTGGGCACAACACCCAACTGTTCACCTTCAGCATCGATCAAACGTACTTCTTCTTCGGTAATTCTCTCGTTCATTGGTGGGCGCTTGTCTTGTGGACGCCCGCGCTGATTGCTTCGCTTGATTGCTCCGTCTCCTTAGGCAATTGACGATGTCGCCAGGGCTGCTCGCTCTGCACTGCAACGTTCGATGAATTCATCGACTGTCATTGTGCCGAGGTTTTCGCCGCTGCGAGTTCGCACGGCCACTGAGTCAGCTTCGACTTCCTTATCTCCCACCACAAGGAGATAGGGAACTTTCTGTAACGTATGCTCACGGATTTTAAAGCCGATCTTCTCGTTCCTCAAGTCCGCTTTAACTCGTAAGCCATTTTTTTGCAGCCGTTGCTCCAACTCAAGCGCATAATCACGCTGCGCATCAGTAATGGTCATCAACACAGCTTGCTGAGGTGCCAACCATAGCGGCATCGCACCAGCATAGTGCTCGATTAGGATTCCCAAGAACCGTTCAAAAGAACCTAAGATAGCACGATGAAGCATCACTGGGGTCTTTCGTGTCCCATCTTCATCAACGTATTGCGCGCCTAAGCGCCCTGGCAAATTGAAATCTAACTGTAGAGTACCACATTGCCAAACACGATTCAGGCAATCACGCAGAGCGAATTCAATTTTCGGGCCATAAAAAGCCCCCTCTCCTGGCTGAAGCTCCCAATCAAGCCCCGTCGCATTGAGCGCAGCCTCAAGCCCCTGCTCTGCTCGATCCCACATCTCTGCTTCGCCAAGAAAGTCCTCAGGTCGAGTTGACAGCTTGAGTTCAACATCCTCGAAACCAAGCGTTTTATAAACTTGCAGGGTAAGCGCAATGAATGCTTCCGCTTCTGCCTGAATTTGACCTTCGGTACAAAAAATATGCGCATCATCTTGAGTAAAGCCACGAACGCGCATCAGACCATGCAATGAGCCCGATGGCTCATTGCGGTGGCAGCTACCAAATTCTGCTAGACGTAACGGTAAATCGCGGTAGCTTTTCAATCCCTGATTAAATACCTGTACATGACAGGGACAGTTCATAGGCTTAACAGCATACTCACGCTTTTCTGACTCAGTGGTAAACATGAGCTCACTGTAGTGACCCCAGTGGCCCGATTTCTTCCACAACGAAAGATCCACTACTTGCGGCGTTTTAATCTCTTGATAACCATGCGCTCGCTGAATTTTGCGCATGTAATCTTCTAGCGCCTGGTACATCGTCCAGCCATTGGGGTGCCAAAAAACCATGCCTGGCGCTTCTTCTTGCAAATGGAAAAGATCCATCTTGCGTGCCAATTTGCGATGATCTCGCTTTTCGGCCTCTTCTAGGCGCTTCAAATAAGCTTTGAGCTGCTTCTTATCGCCCCATGCTGTACCGTAAATACGTGTCAGCATCGGGTTTGAGGCATCTCCACGCCAATAGGCGCCAGCTAGCTTGGTTAGCTTGAAAGCTTTCAGGTGGCGCGTATTCGGCACGTGCGGCCCGCGACACATGTCCGTGTACTCTTCATGATGATACAAACGTATTGTTGCACCCTCAGGTATATCACGGACAATTTCCTGCTTGAACGTTTCGCCACGCTCAATAAACGTTTTCATCGCCTTGTCGCGATCAACGTACTCACGCACCACGTCGTAATCACGCTCAATAAGTGATTGCATGCGTTTTTCGATGGCTTCCAAGTCGTCAGGCGTGACCGACTTGCCGAAATCAATGTCGTAATAAAAACCATCGTCAATGACTGGCCCAATGGCCATTTTGGCATCAGGGTACAGTTGCTTAACCGCATGTCCAATCAAGTGAGCACAGGAATGGCGGATAATCTCAAGCCCTTCGGGATCACGGGCGGTAATTATCGCCACTTCAGCATCTTGCTCGATCAAGTCAGCAGCATCGACCAATACACCATCAATCTTGCCAGCCACACAGGCCTTGGCCAAACCAGGGCCAATGGATTCTGCGAGCTGCATGATAGAAAGTGGTGCTTCGAACGTTCTTTGGCTGCCATCCGGCAATGTTACTATGGGCATTAAGATATTCCTTGAGCGCAGTGGTGATCCATACCAAGGATCACATTTCGCTATCAATGATCGAGAGTATTAGGTGCTTTTTGAGGGTTGCCCAGCCTACCAGAATTTAGCAGGCCGTAAAATAAAACGGGAGGCATAAGCCTCCCGTTTCGTGCTTAAAGGGCATTAATCACTGGCACAATGGCCTAACCCTTTAATGTAAAGCGATGCGTGGCTTAGTTCCACTCATCCATTTCTACACGACGGTTTTGTGCGCGCCCCGCATCGGTATCATTGCTAGCAACCGGGCGCTCTTCGCCGTAGCCAACAGCACGCATACGGTTAGCACCTACGCCACGTTGGGCAAGGTAAGCAGCAACGGATTCCGCACGACGCTGCGACAGATTTTTATTGTACTGAGCAGCACCGCGAGAGTCAGTGTGACCTTCAATGCTCACACGCACATCAGGATTATTGACCAGGCGCTCTGCAACACCGTCCAGAACACCTCGTGCTTGGGCAGTTAGCTGTGCAGAATCAAACTCAAAGTTTACGTCCTGCAACACAACGCTGTCAGGGCAACCTAGTGAGTTAACTGCAACACCTGCAGGAGTATTGGGGCACTGATCGCGATAATCCGGCACGCCGTCGTTATCAGAATCGAGCGGGCAGCCATTTGCGTTAACAGCTACACCAGCAGGCGTTCCCGGGCACTGATCACGGTAATCTGGTACACCATCACCATCGGAGTCCAGCGGGCAGCCTTCAGCATCCACTGCAACGCCTGCGGGCACTTCACCATAGCTTGGGCACTGCGGTGCTACTGGCTCAGGCGTACGGTCTGCACATAGCAGGCCACCGATCGCTGCACCAGCAGTTGCGCCAATAGCGGTATTTTCATCTTCGTCAGAATTGCCGCTCGTTGCGTAAGCAATACTGCCGCCGATAACACTGCCTGCCAATCCGCAAACGAAGGGATGTTGATACCAATCGCGATCGCTACTTGCGCTGGTTTGGCCAGATGATTGTGATGCTGAGCTGGCACAGCCTGATAAACCCACTACCAGTGCAGAACCGATTAGCAAGCCAGTCGTTGATTTTTTCATGCAAGACTCCTTCTTGATCCAATGCTGACATGGTCAAAAGACCAAATCTATCCCAATGCTTCTAATTCGCGAGAGCATCCATTTTTCGCTGCTCAGTACCATGGCAATATTGTGCTTTCACCATATGCCTGAACGTTTGCCTATGATTAACGTTTAATCACCAGAAGGCAACAATGCCGAGATATCAACTTCTTGCCAATACCGACATTTTCAGCATAGCAAAATTGACGCCATAAGCGTCAAAAAAACATAGGTTATCGTACTTATAGCCCCCTATGCTCGTTAAACAGGGTTAATGAAGTCCCATAGATCCTTTGGACCTCCAGTCAATTACCTTTTTTGCTGCCTCAAGTACGGCTGGACGCATATCGTCCTCAACAGCAATACGCTCTTTATCTTCTTGCATTCGCTCTCGTGGCGTCAATTGCTTACGTGCGGAGTGAGTTTTTAAATGCCGAGTACGATTGTACACCTCTGCAAACGCTTGAAAGTCTGGACGCTCTGTTAGGCTAGAATCAATAATCTCAAGCAACACTTTGCATCGCCAAGCCCCTTCTGTAATGTCGACTTGCTCTTGCACCAGCGCGCTAACGACAAAATCAAGATTTTCCAGGCTGTTTTGATGGGCACGACGCTCTTCGTCCAGCCGAAACGCTTCTCGACGCTTAACCTCTTGGCGAAGTTTATAGGCATAAAAACCAAGGGCTGCAACGACAATAATTGCAACGATGAATAACAACAACGCTCCTGTGGAACTCATAACGCTCCTTTCACAACGGAGAGGTAGAAAGCTTGACGATAATTGTACACCCTATTTCCCCAACGATACCACTTTCACAATTTTTTCATCTTTGTTACAGCACAACAACAAATAGCCTCTATTGTTTTTGACTCAGCAAAACCTCTAGTTACCACCTTACGTCAAGAGAACCCGAGATGACTTTAGATCATTCACCTCATTAAGATACTGATTATAAGGATATTTCCAACACCAAACAGCCCACCCCATACACAAGGTCAAGGCAACCGCTCCAGCGGTATGTAACAGAGCCAGCCATAGTGGAAGCCACAACAACACATTAGCAATGCCAAGCGCGACTTGGGCAAAATAAGCAATTACCACCAAGGTGAGCGCTCGCCCGACAGACGCAGCCGTACGATATCGCCACCATAGCGCCAACAAGACAATACCGAGTGCAAGCGCTCCAATACGATGCATAACGTGAATTGCAGTACGTGCATCGGCATGTAGCTGGCCATGTAAATAATTAGGGCCGACCGTTTGTGTTAGGTGGAAGCCTTCACTTATATCCATTTCTGGCCACCACTGCGTATTGCAGGTCGGGAATCCTTGGCAGGCAATACCTGCATAATTGCTGGATACCCAGCCACCTAAAGCAAGCTGCACAACTAATATCAACACGCCGATTACCCAGAGCGCATTAGCACTCTTAAATGGAGAGGTATAACGTGTGGAAAAAGAAGCATGGTCGATAGAGGTAGGTACAGGCCTTGTCAAGCTGAGCCGAATTCGCAGATGCACCCAAAAAAACAGCATCAGCACACTTAGCCCACCCAACAAATGCAAAGTAACCACTTGTGGCCAAAGCTTTAGCGTCACTGTAAAAGCGCCAAACGCACCTTGAAGCAGAATAACAACGAGCAAGGCAATACTTACTTTCCATGGAAACCCTGGACGCTTGCGCAATGAAAAACCTAGCGCCACTACGCTTAGAACGATAAGCCCTAAAAAACTTGCTACATACCGATGAGCCATCTCTACCCATGCTTTAAAAGGCACAAGAGGTACATCAGGATGTTGTAGAGCAGCATGCTCGGCATCCGGGACTAACAGCCGCCCATAACAGCCTGGCCAGTCTGGGCACCCCAAACCAGCGTCAACTAAGCGCGTCCATGCGCCAACTAGAATCACTAACGCTGTAAGCACAGTGCCGACCAAGGTTAAACGTTTCAGCCATTGTAAGCGCCGCTCAGTAGAATATGGCACGTTGCTTCCTTACGACCTGCGAGGTCGAGCATGCAGAGTAACGGTATATTGTTTGCTATAGCGGATTAACCTTAAACAAATGACGTATATCATCGAGAATATCAGCTGCTGGCACTGCATTATTAAATGACAACGCTGGCCTGCCGAAAGGATCCATTAGCCAGACGCTATTTTCTTCTCGCCATGCAGGTTCTGCCAGCCAACGACTAACCTTTTCACCTGGAAGCTCTTGTGCACTCCCGCCTATTCGTAGTCGCTCTAACCGAGGGGCTTCTCGACCCAACGCTCGATGCAGACGCCACAATTCATCCATGCGCTCATCACAGAGAGAAGTACAGTCAAACACGAGTGTCCATGCATCATTTTTTTCGGGTTGAGCGCTCAGAGGCCAATCATCTAGCACTGGTACGCTGACATGCACTTGACCATGGGCAGTATCTTCACTAGGTATGCCTATTTGCCATGTCAACATCATCCACGCAGTAACAATAGGCGCCGCGAATGCTGCAAATATCAGCAACAACTTAACTCGCGGATAACGAACTGGCTGGCGTTGCTCCATGCTTTTCCCCTCAGCAACCTGTAAGGCTATCTTTTGTAAGACTATCTTTGCGCAGGCGACGTCCCCCCAACACCATGACCACTGTCGCAGCAAGTGCCAACCCCCACCATTGGAAAGCATAGCCAAGATGGCGACTAGGAGGCATCACGCTAGCTTCCCACCAGGGCGTAAACACCCCCTCACCCTGGTCAGCATGTAGCCAGCCGGTGTAAGTGAAGGCCGGCAATGTTGATTCCCACGGGGTTAAACTGATCTGCTGCAGCCTTACCCCTTCCTTGTTTTTGCCATATAGCGGTCCACCGGATCGCGCAACCTGCCACTCACCTGAAACGGATACGCTGCCCTCTGGAGTATCCGCTTGCGGCGCCGCCCTACTTGGCCCTGTCTCAATAAATCCCCGCTGAATAAGCCACAACTGATCAAAACTGTCTCGGAAAGGGGTTAACACAGCCACGCCCAGACGCCCATCTACAATGCGGTTATCCAGATAAAGCGTGTGATTAGCGAGGTACTCTCCTTGCAAATGCAGCTCAGATCCATCTTCTGGCATAGCAGTAGGCGATTTGACCAAAGGCGCTGCCTGACGAGCGGCTAACAAAACTCGCTTGTCAGCGGCACGCTCCCACTGCCATAGTCCTAGGAAGATACCTAGCGAAACTAATACGCCCCAAAACACACACCAGACGTATAGACGTTGCGACCCAAAAGAGGTTTTCGTCATGTGGTTAAAGCTGCTCATTGGCCTAGTTTTTATTGGAATAGTCGCTAGTTTAGCGGCTGGCGCAGGTTTTTTATTAAAGGATGACAGCAGCTCGCGACGGCTACTAGCATCCCTTAAATGGCGCATTGGGTTAACATGTCTACTCATGGCCTTATTAGTGTTTGGCTTCTGGTCGGGAGATTTAGGCTAATTGATTAGAAAACGTATACAAAAATAAATAACCCAACCCATACAACATCTACAAAGTGCCAATACCAACAAGATGCTTCAAAACCAAAATGATGATCTTGGGCAAAGTGCCCTTTATGTATACGTATCAGCATACTGGTTAAAATTAACGTACCTATAATGACATGAACGCCGTGAAAGCCCGTTAGAATAAAGAAAGTAGCGCCGAAGATTCCTGCCTCAAGCGTAATACCATAATGGTTATACGCTTCATAATATTCGACGCCCTGAATCATAATAAAACAGCAGCCCAGCAATACAGTACCTGCCAGCCAGTTTCTGCACGTCTTACGCTCGCCTAATTTCAAAGCTTCATGTGCAACCGTCAAAGTAATGCTCGACGTTACCAAAATTAGTGTATTGACGAGCGGCAATTGCCATGGACTTAAGACACTATCCGGGCCAGCCACCGACGAATCAGGAGGGTTTAACAACGGCCACTGAGCGACAAAATCAGGCCAAAGTAACGCAGAAACACCTTTTGCTCCTTCACCACCTAACCAGGGTATAGCAAACGTTCTAACGTAAAATAAGGCGCCAAAAAATGCGGCAAAAAACATCACTTCCGAAAAAATAAACCAGCCCATCCCCCATCGAAACGAGCGATCCATTTGGGCATCGTACAATCCGCTCATTGACTCGTGAATAACATCTCTGAACCAAAAGCCCATGACGGTAATTACACAAGCCATACCGATTAGCATGAACGGGGTACCCGTGTCGTACACAAGCTTAATTCCTGTACCCACCATCATAGCCCCGAGCGCCAGCGAGCCTAGAATAGGCCATCGACTCTTTGCAGGAACATAGTAGCCGCCACTCATATCGAATCCCCTATCGTTTTGTTGTCATTCTTCGAGATGTCTTTTACTAAGTGATGAACCGGGTACAAGGTATACACCAGCGTTATCGTATTAATATCCTCAGGAAGGTCACGCGCTAGCTGGAATATCAGAGGAATCGTCAAGCGCTCATCCCCTTGAAGCTGCTGCTCTTGGAAACAGAAACAGCTTATTTTTCTTAAATGCGTCGTAGCACTTGAAGGAGAGACGCTAGGTACAGCTCGCCCCCAACTTTCGACATGACTGTTGTTGGTAAACGTAAAATCAACTTCAGCTGTTTGGCCTGGGTGGACACGCATTTGGCGGTTTTCGACGCTCATTCGCCATGGTAACCCCGCGCCACCTCGGGTAATGAACTGCACGGTGATATAGCGGGACTGATCAACTTCTTCATGAATAATGGCTTTAGCCGTTGTATCCACTTTGCCATTAAGGCCCGTCACACTACAAAACACGTCATAAAGAGGGACCAGTGCGAATGCAAAGGCAAACATCCCAATTAACGCCGCTACTGTACGAATGACTGTCCGTTTAACCCCAACTGATTGCACCGTATCATTGACTGCCATATATCCCCCTAGACCATTCACTGATGGACAGCTAATTAGTCATGATGATGGGTACGGTTAAATACTGGCGGTGTTTCAAAGGTGTGCAACGGTGCCGGACTGGGGACGCTCCACTCTAGGTCTTCTGCGCCTTCCCAAGCTTTTGCAGATGCTTTTTTACCTCCTCTTACACACATCACCACAACCAATACAAACATCAGCTGTGACGCTCCAAAAAAGAAGGCACCAATGCTGGAGAGCAAATTAAAATCTGCAAATTGTAATGCATAGTCGGGAATACGCCTTGGCATGCCCGCCAAGCCTGCGAAATGCATAGGGAAAAACGTTAGATTAACGCCAACAATAGAGCACCAGAAATGGCATTGAGCAAGTCGCTCGTTAGGATAATAACCTGTCCATTTGGGTAGCCAATAATAGACACCAGCCATAATGGCAAAAATAGCACCAGGTACTAGCACATAATGAAAATGCGCTACGACAAAATAGGTATCGTGGTATTGGAAATCCGCAGGTGCAATGGCCAACATTAGTCCTGAGAAACCGCCGATGGTGAATAGAACCACGAAAGCCAAAGCAAACAGCATGGGCGGTTCAAAACTGATCGAGCCACGAAACAGCGTGGTCACCCAATTAAATACTTTCACGCCTGTGGGCACGGCGATCAGCATGGTCGAGTACATGAAAAATAGCTCCGCTGTTAGCGGAAGACCGACGATAAACATATGGTGTGCCCACACTAAAAATGACAGCAGCGCGATAGCTGCCGTGGCATACACCATAGACGCGTATCCAAACAACGGCTTACGCGCGAAGGTAGGAATAATGGCTGAGACAATACCAAAAGCCGGCAAAATCATGATGTAAACTTCAGGATGGCCAAAGAACCAAAATAAGTGCTGGAAAAGCACTGGATCGCCGCCGCCCGCAGCGTCAAAGAAACTGGTACCGAAGTTAATATCCATCAGCATCATGGTAATAACGCCCGCTAGTACAGGCATTACCGCAATCAATAGAAAAGCCGTAATTAACCATGTCCATACGAACAGCGGCATATCCATCATGCGCATTCCAGGTGCGCGCATATTCAGAATGGTCGCAATAATATTTATAGCCCCAAGAATCGAGCTAATACCTGCAATGTGCAGAGCTAAAATAAAGAATGTTGTGGAGGCAGGTGCGTAAGTCGTCGATAATGGCGCATAAAATGTCCAGCCAAAATTGGGCCCACCGCCCGGCATGAATAGCGTAGAAAGTAGCAATGTAAACGCCACCGGAAGCAGCCAGAAACTAAAGTTATTAAGCCTGGGCAGCGCCATATCCGGCGCACCAATCTGAAGCGGAATCATCCAATTGGCTAGCCCAGTAAACGCTGGCATTACCGCAGCAAACACCATGATTAATCCATGCATGGTGGTCATTTGGTTGAAAAATTCTGGCTCTATAAGCTGCAAACCAGGTTGAAATAGCTCAGCTCTCACGACTAGGGCAAATATGCCTCCAACAAAAAACATGGTGAGAGAAAAAATCAGGTACAGAGAACCAATTTCTTTATGGTTGGTTGTCAGAACCCATCGCAGTATCCCTTTGGGCTGAGCCGCATGGTCGTGATGAGAATGACCGCCAGCCGCTGCAGTAGAGCTATGTTGCAGCGAGTGTTGAGGAGGTAGTTTGGGCGCCATGAGCATCTCCGCCTGATTTATTGTTAGTACCTTAAATTATTGTGCAATACGTTCGGCCACCGTAGCTGGCTGCACCACATCACCTGTCTCATTGCCCCAAGCATTGCGGGTATAAGTAACAACAGCGGCTATTTCGACAGGATTTAACGTACTGCGGAATGCCGGCATAGCAGCGCCAGAAACACCGTTAATAACCCGATTCAGGTGCCAATCTAAATCACTAATCAGTTGATTATTGTTGGCTAGTGCAGGAAATGCGGGTGGCGCCCCCTGACCTTCGCTTTGGTGACAGGCAGAACAGATAGTCTGATAAACGGTCTCTCCCCGCGCCATCAAATCCTCCATCTCCCACTCCCGGTCAACCCCCATAGCCTCTTGCTCTGCGGCTTCTTTACGTTCTGCCAACCATGCCTCGAACTCTTCTTCTTCCATCGCATGCACAACCACTGGCATAAACCCGTGGTTAACGCCGCAAAGCTCAGCACATTGGCCACGATAGATGCCCGGTTCATTAATTTTCACCCAATTCTCATTGATGAACCCAGGAATCGTATCCTGCTTAACGGCTAGTTCAGGCACCCACCAAGAGTGAATAACGTCATCCGACGTCATTAAAAAACGCACTTTACGATTGATCGGCAGTACCAATGGCTCATCTACGTCTAACAAATAGTGTTCATCTCTCGCTTTTTCTCCACGAATTTGTTCAGTTGGTGTACTCATATTGGAGGTAAACGCAACATCTTCACCAAGGTACTCGTAGCGCCAGCGCCATTGTTGGCCAGTAATCATCACATCTAGATCAGCTTCTGAAGCGTCGTACATACTCTTCAACGTCGCCGTTGCGGGCACGGCCATTCCAACCAAAATCAGAATAGGAATAGCGGTCCAAAGAATTTCTACGGAGGTATGCTCATGAAAATTCGCCGCTTTTTCCCCTTTTGAGTGTCTGTATTTAAATAGTGAGTAAAACATCACCCCAAACACAATCACCCCAATGACCACGCATACCCAAAAAATCGCCATATGCAGACCAAAAATATCTTGGCTGATATCGGTGACCCCAACAGGCATATTCCAGCTATTAGCATGAGCTTGAGTGATACTGAAGGCACTGGTAATGGTTAGCAGCCATTGCCACGATAGATGCATAGGAACCTCCGTTATTATTGTTGTTCTCGCCAACCTTTTTATTAGGTCAGGATTAACTGATTAACGTCAGTATAGAAAACATGTGGCATTCGTCACGAACAACTATCGTGAGGTGTATCAACGCTTCATCGCGACGCAATCACTGCAATCCCGACCAAGATCAGAACAAATACGAGCGTGATTACAATTCCCGTCACAATAAAGGCCGCGGGGTTACCGCTAGAAAAATCCTGTTGCCGCTTGAGGTCATTTTGTACGCCTAGCAGTGCTGACAGTACTGATTTAACGACTGACCACATTGCGCCTCTCCTCGTTATCACGTATTGCGTCGCCTAAATGAACAACTCTTCTGCAGAGCTTTAGCTATAGTTGAAGATAGGAGAACCTGTGAAGAATGCCTCACAAATTGAAAAACTCGATAGGAACCTACTATGGACCATACAAACAAAAAGCAGCCCTCATCCATCAACGACACGAACCAAGATATCGCAGCTTGGTGGCAGCATTACTGCCTATTGAGCACCATGCCAATGGTGCGTTGTCAGATTGCGTGGCTTGAGAGCGTGACAGAAGCCATGCAGCTGGAAGCTGAGCTTTTCCAAGCTATCGCTAAAAGTAGCGAAAAACTGACGCTATGCCTGACTGATGGCAAAGAAAATTGCAGCGCTAAGGAACTCACTGAGCATTACCAAGAAATGGTCAAAACGCTTACCGATGCTAATCTTGAGCGTTTTGCTAAGGTATCTCAGCTTTCCCATGAGTTTCGACGTAGCCTTTGGGAAGAAATCTAACAAATCTAACAATTTGGGATTAAGCTTGCGACTTACTGTCGTGCCATTCACACTACGCACGCTTTGCTAAGAGCAGCTTTTGACTGGTGATGGAGCCTAATATGCCCAAATGTCGTGGATTTATTTCGTTGTTCTCGTTAATAACCGTGGTCTTAGTATCGTTGACTGGCTGCACAACTTACACTTGGCCGGATGGCTCGCAAGAGACTGTGCTTGGCGTGCCCCCAGAAGAAGAAAACCGGCGTTATGAAGAGCAGCGTGCCGACGGAGTACGCTATCGCGTGCCAGGTAAAATACCTGAAGAGCAAACGCAATGACCTTCTTCGATCTGGCTTCTCTTTAAACGGTGTTATTAACGTTACCTTCGTTTTGTAGATGCCGTTGCTTGAGCGGTAATTGGATCTTCTGGCCAGGGGTGTTTAGGGTAGCGGCCACGCATCTCTTTACGCACCTCTGGGTAGCCATTCAACCAAAAACTGCGTAAATCCTGAGTAACTTGAAGCGGCCTTTTTGCCGGTGAAAGCAGATGAATAACAACCGGCACATGACCGTCCGCAACGGCGGGAGTATCCTGCCAGCCAAACGCTTCCTGTAACTTCAAAGCAAGCACTGGCGGCCTTCCTGTTAGGCAGGGCTCATAATCAATGGCTGCTCGATTACCGCTAGGAGCCATTATTGTCGACGGTGTTAAACGCTCAAAATGGGTTTGCTCATCCCAACTGAGCGTTGCCATTAAGTAGGTCTGGAATGGCATTTTTTCTAGCAGGCTGAAGCGTGTCATACCCGTCATGTAGGGTGCCAGCCATACATCCAAACTGTCTAATAGCGCGCTTTCTGACCAGTCAGGCCATACGTTAGAATAAATACTCGCCACTAGCGCCATTCGCCCCTGTAATTGCTTAACCTTGCCATTAAAAAGCGCCGCAGGGCGTTGCTTTAATGCGCGCAGCAATGCCTGCTGGACAGCCTCTCCAGATAACTCCGCTAAGGGCCGACTTGCCAACACAAGTTCACCATGGCGCTGAACAGCTTCACCAAGAAGCTTTCCTTGGGCATTTGACCAAGTAACACGCTCCTCCCACTGTTGAGTTGCCGGGTAAAGGTCAATAAGCGCTGCCTGCGTAATCGGTTCTGCCAGGTAAATTGCTGCCTCACTACTGGCACTCTCTACGCTAACGGCGACGATAAATGCTTCATTCGCTAGGGGGTGGCTAATGGAGAGCGTGGCAGTTTTGCCATTGGCCAGCTTGAACCGACCTGGACTGATGAATTGACCAACGCGATCCGGGTAAGCCATCGCCAGCAGATAGCTAAGCGGCTCAAGCGGTAGCTTATGTGGCATCTGAAGGCTAGCCATGTCCATAAGGCGCTTGGTTTCTCGTTGCCATTGAGGAAATCGCCAGGGTTGGCTGAGCCGCTGAGCCAGCGCATCTCTTAGCGAGCCGCTGACACGCTCTCTACCCTCTAGCAGAGCTGCTAAAGCACAGGCGAGCGGTAATGCATCCAATGACACTGCCTTTGACAGCATGACCGCTAAACGAGGTTCAAGCGGCCAACGCGCACTTTGCTTACCTAATGGTGTTAATAAACCCGCTGCATCTAGAACACCAAGCTGACGAAGCAAAGCCTGGCTACTTTGCCATGCACCGTTAGGCGGTGGTGTCATCCAAACTAACTCTTCGGGCGAACGCGCTCCCCATACGGCAACCTCAAGCGCAAGTTTTGATAAATCAGCTTGTGCTATCTCAGGTTCACCATAGGCAACCAGTGGCTGCTCTTGAGACCATAAGCGATAACATACACCCGGCTGCTGCCGCCCTGCACGACCACGACGTTGATCAGCGCTGGCACGATTGACACGCCGGGTAGTTAGTCGAGTGAGCCCAGTTCGCGGCTGAAACAACGGCACACGCTCCAAGCCAGCGTCAATAACCACATTAACGCCATCAACTGTCACACTGGATTCCGCAATGGCCGTCGATACAATCACCCGCTGGCGAGTTTCGTGTAACTTCAATGCCGCTTGCTGCGCCTCGATAGGCATGCCGCCATGTAATGCGCGCACCTCAATATCAAAGGTGCTATTTTCCAGCATTTGCACTAGCCGAGTTATCTCTGCCACCCCAGGTAAAATCACCAACACGTCGCGGCTACCGGCATTCGCTAAGGCTTCGGTTACCACTCGGTAAGCGGCAGCGTCTAACGCTTCATCGCTGTTAAAAGGGCGATAATAGGTTTCAATTGGGAATTCACGCCCCGTACTTTCAATCACGCATGTATCGCTGCCCAATACGCTTTTTAAAGCAGCAACATCTAACGTCGCAGACATCACCATCAGTCGTAAGTCATCGCGAATGCTTTGCTGAATATCCAGCGATAGCGCCAGCCCAAGATCTGCTTCTATGCTGCGCTCATGAAACTCATCGAAGATGATACCGGCGACGCCTTCGAGCAACGGATCATCTTGCAACATACGCGTCAGGACGCCCTGGGTGACCACCTCCAAGCGTGTGTGCGGCCCCACTTTGCTGCCCCCTCGCATACGATAGCCAACTGTCTTACCGACAGGCTCATCAAGCTGCGCGGCCATAAAGTTTGCCGCCAAACGAGCAGCTACCCGTCGAGGCTCTAACAACACTATCTTCTGGCCCTGCGCCCATTGACTGTTAAGCAAGGTCAGCGGAACGCGGGTTGTCTTACCCGCCCCTGGCTGGGCGATTAAGATTAGGCGGTTATGTTCAGAGAGAGCCGCCTGAATCTGCTTGAGGTGCTGTTCAATGGGAAGCGTAGACATCGCCAATAGGGGCATAGCAGCTAAACTGATGAGTCGTTTGATAAATGCGACGCTGAAATACCGCATCCTTTCAAAATAACATGCTCAAGAAAACGGCAAATAGACTCGAAATCCGTTTCGCTGAGCACTTCAGTCCCTAATATCCCCGTTACCTGCGCACTGTATTCCGTGTAATGCTGGGTAGCCGACCAAATCAAGAATATAAGCCAGCGTGGATCGACATCATCCATTTTCCCTAGCTGAGACCACTGGTGAATAATTTCTGCACGGGAAGCTACCCACTCTTTCAACTCACCAGAGAGGTAGTTACTCAAAAAAGGCGCACCCGCCAAAATCTCGGCGGCAAATAGCTTTGAACCTTCGGGGTAACGCTGACCCAGCATCATTTTGGTGCGAATAAAATCGCTTAATACCTTAGCTGGATCACTTTCAGGTGTTATATCTTCAAGTACCGCATTCCACCGGTTCATCATTCGATTAAGCAGTCGTACATAAAGCAGCTGCTTACTGCCCATGTAATAGAGAATATTCGCCTTAGGAAGACCTGCTATATCGGCGATGGCCTGAAGGCTGGCACCACGATAACCATGTTGAGAAAACACCTGCTCCGCAGCGCTCAGTATGGTCTGTTCAATGCGATCTCTGCTGGCATTTTCATGGTTAGCGGTATCCGCTGTCATTGATTAAGCTCCTTTAATAAGCGCTTTTGATAAGCACCAATGGTCAGCCCATGGGACTTATTACATATAATTGGTTTATCGACGCCGGCCGTGTAAGTGCACAGACAGCCGCATTAGCAACAAATTCTTGCAAGGTGCGCTCTTTTGTCTCAAGCTAAACAATATTGACCGATCGGTCAGAACAATCATAACGGAGTTTGGCATGGCTACGATTGAGTTCCTGCTCAACGGCACCCCCAAGCAGTGTCATGTACCCCCTGACACCAGCATTCTAACGCTGTTGCGTGATCATTTGGGCATCACTGGCACAAAAGAGGGCTGCGCATCGGGTGATTGTGGTGCTTGTACAGTCGCAATCAACAATCCAAGCGACACGCAAAGCCGCTTTTTAAGCGTCAACGCGTGTATTACCCCGGCTCATCAACTTCACGGTCAGCACGTTATTACCGTTGAAGGGCTTGCGACTGAAGGCAACTTGCACCCAGCTCAACGCGCAATGATCGAGTGCCATGGCAGCCAGTGCGGATTTTGCACACCAGGAATTGTCATGTCCTTGTTCACCTTGCATGCCAACCAACAGCAGCGCCCCTCACCTCTTACACCAGAAACACTGGAAGCCACATTAGGTGGAAATTTATGCCGCTGCACGGGATACCGACCGATTCGTGACGCCGCATTGAGTATGCAAGATTACTCTTGGGAAGCACCGCAGTGGTTCGATGCGTCTCAGCCAGCCAGTTACCCGCTTCATGTGCCGGAGTCAACCGCAAAGAGTGAGCCACTGTTCGTACAGCCAACCACCTTGGCTGAGTTGGCCGACGCAAGATATCGCTATCCTGATGCACGCCTTGTGGCTGGCGCAACAGATCTATGGCTGGAAAGCACTCAGCGCCTTACCGCACTGAACCAGCTTATTGATACCACTCGCGTGGCTGAATTGCGCCAAATTGAAGAGGCGACATTCCAAGCTCAACCAGGTTGGTGGGTAGGCGCCGGGGTTACGTACTCGCAACTTGAGCCCTTATTAAGCAGTCACTTTCCTGCGTTTGCACACCTCCTTCACAGGCTCGGCTCCCAACAAGTTCGTAACCGGGGAACGCTCGGTGGAAACATCGCCAACGCTTCGCCAATAGGAGATACGCCACCTGTACTACTGGCGCTCAATGCGTGGGTAGAACTTACCAGCCATGTCGGTACTCGCCAGCTGTTGCTAAGTGATTTTTTTATCGACTATAAAAAAACAGCGCTGGCTGCTGATGAAGTCATCAGTCGAATTTTTATTCCTCAACTGGCCGAATCAGCCACACTAAGGGTCTGGAAGCTTTCTAAACGACGCGAGGATGATATAACGGCGGTATTAGGTGCGTTTTGCTACCGTGTTAATCAGGGTGTGATGGAGGATGTTCGCATTGCCTTTGGCGGTATGGCTGCAACTCCCAAGCGAGCGAGTCAAACAGAAGCTGCGTTAGAGGGCCAGCCCGTTTCCAAAGCTAGCTTTCAAGCAGCCCAGCAAGCCCTTGCTGAAGAGTTTCAGCCAATGAGCGATGTACGGGGTAGCCAATACTACCGAGAACAAGCCGCTCTCAACCTATTAGAACGCCTCTACTTATCGCTTTCGTCACCCAACCAGGAGGTGATGCTCCATGCGTACGCTCACTAAACTTGATGGCGACAGCAGCCGAGCTCGTCGAGAGTTACATGACCACATCCAAGGGTCAGGCCCACTTGCCCGCCATACTGTCGATAGCCACGGTCAGCGCCAAGCAGGCACCGCTAGCTTCCATGAAAGCGCTGAAAAACACGTTACCGGCAAGGCCGCCTACATTGATGACCTCAAAGCACCGGCAGATGCCCTGCATGTAGCTCTGGGGCTATCTCCTGTCGCACACGGCACATTGACCGCGCTTGATCTCGAAGCAGTTAAACAAGCGCCTGGCGTTGTCGATGTCATCACTTTTCACGACGTGCCCGGCCATACGGATATCGGCCCTGTCTTTCCAGGCGACCCCATTTTTGTTGATCAAGAAATTAGCTACGCAGGCCAGTGTATTTTCGCCGTTGCGGCTACCTCGCTTCAGGCTGCTCGCCGAGCGGTAACGCTGGCCCAGTTAAGTATTGATGAACAACCAGCGAGCCTCGACCCTGTTGCTGCAGCCGAACGCAATGATGTGGTTCGCCCTACACATGTTCAAGAGCGAGGCGATTGGCAAGCGGAACTGCGCCAAGCCGAGCAAACGGTTGAGGGCGAGCTTTTCATCGGCGGACAGGAACATTTTTACCTGGAGGGACAAGCGTGCTTGGTTCTGCCTACCGAAGATGAAGGGGTCATTGTCCATACCTCTAACCAGCACCCTAGTGAGACCCAAAAACTTGTCGCTGAAGTACTGGGCATTCCCTTTCATGCAGTTACCGTTGAAGTACGCCGCATGGGCGGCGGTTTTGGAGGCAAAGAAACTCAAGCATCTCCTTGGGCTTGTATGGCAGCCATTATTGCCCGCAGAACCGGAAAAGCTACACGTATACGTCTACCACGAAGTGATGATATGCGCGCGACCGGTAAGCGACACCCCTTTCATAATCGCTACCGACTAGCCATTAATCGGCAAGGCATCATCCAGGGGGGAGACATAACAGTTATTGGTGACTGCGGATACTCGCCTGACCTTTCGGACGCCATTGTTGACCGTGCAATGTTCCATGCCGACAACGCTTACTCATTAGGCAATGCTCGCGTCACCGGTCATCGAGCTAAGACCCATACCGCTTCTAACACGGCTTTTCGGGGTTTTGGCGGCCCTCAGGGCATGATGATTATCGAAGCTGCAATGGATGATATCGCGCGCAAGGTCGGTGAAGACCCTCTCACCATACGCAAACGAAACCTCTATCGCGACGGGCGAGACGTCACCCACTACGGACAGCCAGTGGACCAAAAGCAGTTACTTCATACGCTGATTGATACATTGGAAAGCAGTAGTGATTACTGGGCGCGCCGTGCGGCTATTAAGGCATTTAATAGCAACAGCCCCATTATTAAAAAAGGGCTCGCGCTGACGCCAGTAAAGTTTGGCATCTCATTTACCGCCCAGCACCTCAATCAGGCCGGTGCGCTGCTGCATGTTTATACCGATGGCAGCATTATGATCAATCATGGCGGCACTGAAATGGGCCAAGGACTGCACACCAAGATTTGCCAAGTAGTGGCTCGCGAGCTTGGCTTGGATTTAGATAGCGTGCGGATTAGTGCAACTCGCACGGATAAAGTACCCAATACATCCCCGACGGCGGCTTCAAGCGGCGCCGACCTCAATGGCATGGCCGCGCGAGATGCCGCCAGTAAATTGCGCGAAAGGTTGTTCGACTTTGCCGCGATGCATTTTGAAGGCGGCTTAGACCGAGAAGGCATGCGCCTGGAAGATGGCATGCTGATTGCTGGGATTAATGAAAGCGAGCGTCGCATCCCCTGGGGAGAGCTTGTTCAAACGGCCTACCTCAATCGCATCTCGCTGTCAGAAAAAGGCTTTTATGCGACACCATTGATTCATTACAACCGTGCAACGGGCCAAGGCCGCCCTTTTTATTATTACGCGTTTGGAGCAGCCGTTGCCGAAGTGAGTGTTGACACATTGAGCGGCGAATATTTAGTTAACCGTGTTGACGTGCTGCATGACGTTGGCAATTCGCTAAACCCTGCCATTGATATTGGCCAAGTAGAAGGTGGCTTTATCCAGGGAATGGGCTGGCTAACCAGTGAAGAACTTAAGTGGAGCGATAAAGGTATGCTGGTTAGCGACGGGCCTGCGACCTACAAAATACCCACGTTTGGTGATCTTCCCGCTATTTTTAACGTTGAACTATTGGAAGGCCACCCAAATTCCATGGCAAGCCTATATCGTTCTAAAGCCGTTGGTGAGCCACCGTTTATGCTTGGTATCTGTGTTTGGTCTGCACTACGTGATGCGCTTTCAAGCTTAACCGATTACCAACAGTCTCCCCATCTCGACACTCCCGCAACCCCTGAGCGAGTGATGTTGGCTGCAAACGCAATTAGAGAAAAAGCGCTATGACACAGCCCCCGGCAGAAACTTGGCACGCTGCACTCGATCGATTGCAGCGTAGCGGCGTTCCCCACGTGTTGGCCACTCAGGTAACCAGCGCGGGCTCAACCCCGCGTGAGCCCGGCGCGCGCATGGTGATCACCCAAGAGGCTGTCTATGACACTCTAGGTGGAGGCACTTTCGAGTGGCAAACTATCCACGCTGCTCGAGACTTTTTACAGCAAGGCCGCGCGGGCTTTCACTTAGAGGCATTCTCGCTAGGTGGCCGCAGCGGCCAGTGCTGTGGCGGTTATGTCAATGTGCTGCTGGAAATGTTTCCTGGTGCCGCTACCAATATCGCTTTATTTGGTGCCGGCCATGTCGGACGAGAGATCGTAAAGCTTAGCGAACCGCTACCCTGGCAAGTACACTGGTTTGATAGCCGAGCAGATGTATTTAACGAACGCGATCAGCAGCAATCCCGACTCAGTTGCCATACGCTGAGCAGTGCACAAGAGGGAACTTCAGCCCTGCCGCCCTACTGTCATGCATTGGTATTAACCCACAACCATGATGAAGATTACGCCCTTATCACCGCTTTACTACAGCGCAATGACATCGCCTCGATAGGATTAATCGGCTCTGATAGCAAATGGGCAAGCTTCCGAGGACGACTGCAGCGCGAAGGCTACACCGCTGAAGAAATAGAGCGTGTACGCAGTCCCATTGGCTGTATTCATAACACTAAACTTAGCAACAAAACCCCCTATGCGATTGCTTTGACGGTGGTAACCGAACTGCTTTGGCTAACGGACAAGCCAGCCTCACTAGACATGCGCGGCCTTGAGCCGAACGCAATACGTGCACTTGTTGACGATACGAAAACGACTCAGAGTTAATATGAATTCCTCAATCGATACGCTCATCCGCGCTGAAATTGTCAGCTTTGCACGCGACCCAGGTAATGATGACCTACCTCAGCCAGGTAGCCTAGAGCATTATGGCGACGGGCTACTGTGGCTAAAAGGCAGTCATATTCAGGCTGTCGGCCACTATGGTGATCTCGCTGATCAACTGCCAAGTGACGCCCATGTTATTGATTATCGCGGCAAGTTGATTATGCCCGGTTTTATCGATACTCACGTTCACTATGTTCAGCTAGACATCATGGCTTCCTACGGCCGACAGCTGCTTGATTGGCTAAATGACTATACGTTTCCTGAAGAGTGCCGTTTTGCCAATCATGCGCATGCTGAAGCGCTATCGAACGCTTTTCTAGATGAAATGCTTCGCGCGGGAACGACAACAGCCCAAGTATTTGGCTCAAGCCATCCTGGCTCAGTGGATGCGTTCTTCACCGCCTGCCAAAAACGTCAGCTACGCATGCTGGTCGGTAAAGTATTAATGGATCGCAACGCGCCTGACGCCCTAATGGATGGCGTGTCAGGGATTGCAGACAGTGAGCGACTTATTCAAGACTGGCATGGCAATGGCCGACTAGGTTATAGCGTCACGCCACGCTTTGCGCCCACCTCTACCAAAATACAAATGGATGCTGCCGGCGCCCTCTTGCGTAACGACTCTAGCCTTTGGCTGCAAACTCATTTGGCTGAAAACAGTGGGGAATTAGACTGGGTAGCCGAATTATTTCCTGGTAGCCGCGACTACTTAGCCGTTTACGAAGAAGCGGGATTAGTCGGCCCTCGCAGTACCTTCGCGCACGGCATTCATCTGGATAACGATATGCGTAAACGCTTGGCGGATCGAGGCGCCAATATTGCCTTTTGTCCAAGCTCCAATCTTTTCCTAGGCAGCGGATTATTTGACCGAGAAGCAGCTAAACAGACCGGCATGGCATTTACCTATGCTAGCGATATCGGCGCAGGCACCGATTTATCAGGGTTTGGAACGCTTAAGGCAGCCTACCAAGTGGGCCAATTAGGGGGACAGCCTCTCACCGCATGGCAAGGTTTTTACGGTTTAACCCATGGCAATGCAAAAGCGCTTTCACTAGATACCCATATCGGCCAACTTGCCCCTTCCTACGAGGCTGATTTTGTAGTCATTGATCCTCATGCGACATCACTGTTGAAGCGCCGTATCCAACACAGCAAAACACTCGGCGAGCGCTTATTTGCGCTGATGATGCTCGCTGATGATCGCGCTATCTATGAAACTTGGGCCGCTGGCGAATGCCAGCACCAACGGGATTAATTTTCAAAGTTAGCTCGTCATTCCCGCAGGCCCTTAGCGGGAATACATGTTGGGCTGGGGTTTCGGGCTGCTGCAGGTCAAGGTCAAGGTAGATTCCCGATAACCCCACTCGGGAATGATGGTGCGGTGGCTCGGGAATGACGGTGCGGAGACTTGGGAACATCTCTAATTGATTTTCTTTCGCGCAAACAAAAAACCCAGCCGATGGGCTGGGTTTCTTGTTAAATAAGTGCCTGACGATGACCTACTCTCGCATGGGGAGACCCCACACTACCATCGGCGCTAAGCGGTTTCACTTCTGAGTTCGGCATGGGATCAGGTGGTTCACGCGTGCTATGGTCGTCAGGCGTAACTGGTCATGTATATCATGCTGAACGTGTTATCGATGTTTTGTGGCGTCTCTCGTCTCCTGTCACTGACAGGAAGCGCGTATCCGGTTTTCATTATCACTGCGACCAGACCCCTTGGGTGTTATAGGGTCAAGCCTCACGGGCCATTAGTACACGTTAGCTCAACGCCTTGCAGCGCTTCCACACCGTGCCTATCAACCAGCTGGTCTCGCTGGGCCCTTCAGGAGGCCGCTACTGACCGCGCTGTTCTCCTGGCGGGTGGCCTTTATCGCGCTTGGCCTTGCAGCTGTGCCTTTTGCGGCGCTGGCATTCGTGATCAAACCACAATCGCATTCGGTAGTCGTTGTCACGAAGCCTAAGCCCAAAGCCCCCTTGCTTGTCCCGGGGGCCTTGGGTGCTCTGATCGCAATGGGTTTTGGGCTTGGCGGTGGCATCGGCATTTTTACGCTAATCGGTGAGCGCTTGCGTGATGTTGCCGGGCACGGAACAAGCATCATCGGAGTGACGTACGTCTTGCTCGGGGCTGTCAGCATGGCGGGCAATTTCATGATGCCCGTGATGATTTCATGCCTCGGCGATGGGCGGCGCGTCATGCGCATCGCCCTGGTCATATGCCTGGTCATGAATGCAGTGGTATTTGCAGTCGCAAGCACACTGCCATGGTCCTTGCTAATTGCATTGCCACTATGGGCACTTGCGGGGGGAGTGGGCTCTCCCGCCCTGCAATACCACATTGCCAGACTCGCTCCCTCACGACGAGGGGCTCTGATCGCTCTAGGCATGAGCCTGATGCACATCGGGATAGCCCTATCGGCCAGCCTGGCCGGTATCGGCTATGCCAATGGGTCGCTTTGGGTTGCAGCCCTTGGAACGGTTCTGTTTGGCGTGGCCATCATGGTGCTTCGACCGCTTGTCAATTCCGGCGTGGTGGGGCAACTCGAATAGCGGCGAGGTATGGCTAAGGTGACCGTGCGCCGCCCAGGCTCCTTAATACTTGTTTGTATCCAGTTAGGCTATGGCCTAACTGGGTGTCAGCCGTTTGACCCCTTAGGGTCTTTCTTGACAATAATTACACGCTGCTGTCGCCGTTGGGCTGGGAGCACATCAATCTGACCGGCGACTACATCTGGCATCAGGATAAAGAGGGTCGAGCGCGGTTGTTTTCGGCCACTACGGACACCTCGAGAGGCTTAGCGTACGATTTTTTCCGTTTCGTAAGTTGACCCTAATATAGATATAGCACCCTCTTTATTCACAATCTCCCAAAACTGTCTACACAAACGGTAAATAAGTAGTGAGCTGCCTCATCAGATTGCATATCGCCGAGTTGGCTCATTATACAGTCATTGGTATTCGACGGTCCTTGCCAGGCTGCAATATAGAGCCCCAGAAAAACGCCAGCCACTAGTCCTCCAGCACCAATCAGCCATCTCATTTGCATTGACCTTCTCTCTGCTTAGGTTTTTATACAATAATCAAAAAAGATACTACCTACCTAGCCATAAGCGTACTAGCCTCAACGTTCAGCCATTAAAAAAGCCATCGTATATTTGAGCTGCGCCCCAAAAGTTGGACTCTTATCCAACGATTGGGGTGCAGTTCATACGGGCGGTTTTTGCGCTTCACTATTAAGAAAGATCTGTCAGCGCTTCCGGATGTTTTTCAGCGACTCGTAGCAGTGTACGTGCAGTACCGGTAGGCACGCGTCGGCCTTGCTCCCAACCGCGAAGCGTACCTGGGCTCACGTCCAGCAACTTAGCAAACTCACCTTGAGAGAGCCCCATGCGATGGCGAATTTCTGCGGCCTTGGGTACTTCTACTTGCGTCTCACGAGCGGCTTTGCCTTGCTTCATTTGGCGTATAGAAGCCAGCAGCGTGTTGCCAAGCTCTTCACCGGTCATAAAGTCATCACTCTGCATCTTCAATCTCCTCTTTAATCTGCTTGAGGATGTGAGAGGGGATATTCCCACGTACTGATTTAGCATATATCACCAACAGCCAAATCTTCCCATCCGGTAAGCAGTTGTAATGAATGACACGTACGCCGCCACTCTTTCCTTTACCCTGCAGTTTCCAACGCACCTTTCGGCACCCACCCGATCCTGGAATAACATCACCAGCTTCGGGATTTTTGGCTAACCACTCGAAGAAGGCTGTTCTTTCAGCTTCACTCCAAAGTGAATCGGCGCTGGCTTTAAAGATATCTGTTTCGGCGATCGTGTACATGAGCTTATTGTGCGTCACTGACGTATGAATGGCAAATGCGAATTTTCAGATGGTGTACTAGATACGCGGAGAGAGGGATGATAAAGAGCTTATAATCAGTTTGATTCAGGATAGAAGTGGTAGTGGCGTGGAGGGATAAATTGGGTAACTATAAGGTGGGCTTTAGAGGTGGGAACTAGCACAAAACACAAGAGTATAACCGCTAGTCGTTATACTGTTGTGCTTTAAGTGATTGAATTTCATATTTAAAAAGCTACTTTAACCCTGGTCTTGAAAACCGGCATAGGTTAATAGCCTATCCAGGGTTCGAATCCCTGTCCCTCCGCCACCTCGATTCTAAAGCCCCGTTTTACGGGGCTTTTTTCGTTTCTAGGCTCTGCGTTTCCTTCCTAGCATGCCCTCCATTAAATTCACCGGTCTTTCAGTGTGTCCAGATTGTGTCTGGGAATCCTGAGCCACTTCGGCAGGGGGGTGCTTCTATTCGAGCGCTGGCCCAAATGGTTAACCGCATCGCGTGCGCGGTGGGGTGCCAGGTGGGCATACTTCTCGATCATCTTCACCAACGGTGGGCAACGCAACAAGAAAACGGCCAGCGATCTTAAACGCCAGGGCGTGAAGTCAGGAGTCTTTAACTTGCCCGTGCGCCAAGCCCGCGGCGGTTGGTTTGGCTTGTACTTGGAGTTTAAAGCAACGCCACCGCGTGACGCTGCGCTGGCGCCTAGCCAGTTCGATTGGTTGGAAGGTAGCGAATACGAAGGCTACTGCGCCGTGCTGGCGCGTGGACTTGATAAGGCGAAATCGGTGTTGAGGGAGTACGCCAGTTGGCCACGCACGCAAATAGTCGGTGAAAGGCTGGCGCTGGAGAGCGGTAGTGAATGGAGGAAGGGGGGATGACGCAGCTTAAGGGGAGCAGCATGCAGTTTGACGATAGGAGGCGGATAGAAAACCCCTGGCGATTGGTGGAAGCTGCAAAGACCGATGAGGCTGCTCGCAACGCTGCCGTAGCCCGTATCATTGACACCATGCTGGAGCTACAACTTGATTATCGCCACGACAACCCTGGCTTCCAACCGTTCAGTGTTACGGCTCTAGCGGGAGAGATACTGGGCGGCGGTGGACGTAGTGACCAGGCTATGTTGGCCGTGTTGAACTACCACCCTCAAAGCCAGTGGCACAAAACCTGTACCTGGTTGTTGGATCAACTACCCAAACGCCCAGCCGCGGCGATGCTATTACAGGCTGCCCGGGTGTGTCCTGAGAAGATGGGCGCCAGCAAGTGGATGGTCACGGCGAGGCAGATGGTGGAACGACAGGAGGTATTGCTTAGGGCGCTGGGGCTGAATGAAGGCGTATGGTACTTTGAGAGTGCGGAGGCGTTGCAGGTGGCGGGTAAGCGTGCGCGTAAGAGGTTGTGGCAGGGGTTGTCGATGGGTGAGGTGAGGCATACATAGGTTGCGTTGGCCAAAGAATGGCCAACGCTCTTACTATCTCAATAGTCTAAACGACTATTAAAAATTTAGGCTTCACCTCCGACGCTTCAATTTTATTGCGTCCACTCTTCTTAGCTCGATAGCTGGCCGCATCGGCGCGAGATAGAACATCATCGATAGTCTTATCGCCTTTGTGGAAGTGGCTCACACCTATACTTGCGGTAACTTTCCATTGACGTCCATTACCTTCAATTGAGCAAGCGGCAATGCTTGCGCGTAGGGACTCAGCAATCTTGGGGGCACGCTCTGGTGTGCAGCCTGGCAGCAAAATGGCAAATTCATCCCCACCTTGGCGAGCTGTATAATCACTGCTTCGCACTTCGTTCTGTATAACACTAGCTATCTGTTGAAGCATTTGATCGCCGAGGGCGTGGCCCCCTTGGTCGTTCACCGGTTTAAAATGATCCAAATCGAAAAGAATAACTGCTGTCGGTTTTTCCGTACTTTGCCATTGATTAAACAACTCTTTTAGGTGCCTCCTAAGCCCACGACGATTAAGCAAGCGGGTCAGAGGGTCATGCTCTGCTTCCCAGTTCTTTTGAGCATAATCATTGTAATGTTGGGTAATATCGCGCACCGTGCCGACGGTCCCTATGAACTTATCGTTTACACGAATAGCGGCTGTATGTATATCTAACCAGTACAACTCTTGATTGGTACCTACGAAGCGAAATTGACGCGCAAAGCTCGATTGTTTTACAAGACTACGCAGCCAAGCCGATCTAACATCTTGGCGATCATCGCAGTGAACTCGGTCGCTCCAGTCATTTAGACTATTAGGGGCGTCATCTCCCAATAGCTGATGTAAGGAATCATTGATAAACGTCAAGTGACCACGCTGATCCGTAACAAACATGCCCAACGGCGAAGCGGATAGCGTCCCTCTTAGCATTGCCTCCTGCTCAACTAGGTCACTTAAACTGGTCTGCCGAGCAGACTCTGTCGCGTTAATCACATCTATGACGCGTCGAAGCTCCATCGCACTGGTCGGAATATTAAGTACAGAGCGGCGTCCATCTTGAAGCTCTTGAACTTGCTGAGCAAGGTGAGCTAGGGAGCGTAGCGTTATCCATATCACTCCCCATACTAGAGGTAAGATAAGGATGAGCACGCCCCAGGCATAAACAGTGATTTTCTTCATGCCTGCAATAAGGGGGGCTTCGGCTTGGTCTTGTGGTAGATGTACGCCAACGATCCAGTTAGCAGGCCAAATTTGTCGATAAGCTACCAGTTGAGGCTCATCTGATAGCGAGCGGCCCACACTTTCGCCTTCCCATCCATCCAGCGCCTTATCTAGGACTGGTGAAATGTTATCGGGTAATATCACGATAGCTTCTTGTTGACCTGGGGCGTAAATACGTTGTCCAGACGCGGTCGTAATTGTGACATAGCCGTTGTCGCCCAGACGGATTTGCTCAAAATTTTTGAACAGTCGACTTTGTTTTATATTGACTAAACCACCTAAAAAACCTGTGTAGCGTCCTTGGTTGTCATGCATGGGAACTAGCATTAGCACCAGCGGTGTATTCGAAATGCGTCCTATAAGAGGCTCGCTGACGTATGGGGTTTTAAATGCGTGCATAAAGCGTGCATATTCCCGATCGGCAAAACTATAGCCTTTGGCACCTCCGTCGGCTGGCCACTCGTCAACGATTTTACTGTTTAGATCGTAGACTAGCAGTGCCTCAAAGAGAGGCTCCATTGTATAAGCATGATGTTCAAGAAGAGCCCCTTCTCTTGGCAGCATAACCCTCTCCGCCAAACGCTCAAGTTCTCTGACTCGTTCATTCACTTGAAATGTAATAGAGTTGCTGATGAGTTCCGCTTCATACCGCAGATGCTGGTTATTCGTCTCATTAACCAGGAGCCGTCCCGCCTTCCAGCCAAACGTTAAGACAATGAGGCAAAGCAGACTCCACAGCACTACGGCACCAATGACTAGGCGCCCACGAAGCGTAGTGAAGGGAAAGGAAATAAGACGAAAAAATAATCGTTTAACACGATGTCTTTGAGTAGATTTTCCATTTAATGTCAGTGTCATGCACAGCACCTGTCAGGAGAGGGGGGCAACGCAGTAGCGTATCGTCTATTTTTTATTAATAAGAAGTCCGGCTATATTAGCAGTTAAAGAAATACTGTATGAAATGTTGCCCCATTCTATACATAACATCAGTTCGTGTTTTGGTGGAGACCATGGTGCACCCGATGAAAGCCATTCGATTTGCGCGCAGCGTTTGATGAGCTGGACGAAGAGGGGGGAGAGTCAGCTTTCCTAATGGCGCTGCGTCATGTTGTCGAAGCACAAGGTGGAATGGCGCTGGTAGCAGAGCGCGCTAAAGTATCACGCGAAAGCCGTTACCGCGCTTTATCCCCCAAGGGCAACCCAACACTTCGAACTATGACCGCGGTGATTAAAGCCACAGGCGTTAACTTCCACGATCTTACCCATCAAGCGCCAGCAAGCTAAAACTAATTAAAAGACGTGCATAGCGTCGCATCGAAGCGCACACAAGCACCTGTATTTATTCGATCTCAGGCCACCCAGCGGTGAGCACCTCTCCATTACATGTGGCCGTCAGTATCAAACGCTGTTGTGCTTTTGATGACATGCCGTTCAAGAGCCATAATGTTGTACTGGTATTTGAGACTCAATACCTTTTGCTATTCCTTCCCCTGACCCTGGAGCTGTCTTGGATAGATTCGAAGAGATGCGCGTGTTTGCGGCGGTGGCACAACTGGAGAGTTTTTCGGCTGCTGCGCGGCAGCTTACGCTGTCGCCGCCTCGGGTGACTCGGGTCGTGGCGGCGCTTGAAGCGCGTTTGGGTGTTGCGTTGTTACAACGCACGACACGGCAGGTGCGCGTAACGGAAGCGGGGCGTCGTTATCTTGAGGATGTCCAGCAGGTACTTGCCCAGCTTGCGGAGGCTGAGGCCGCTGCGACCGGTAGCTATCTCACCCCACGCGGCCTATTGCACGTCACTGCGCCAGTGCTGTTCGGCGAGTACTTCGTTACCCCGCAAATCGTCGACTATCTGGAACAGTATCCTGATGTGCAGGTTCGCGCCGAACTGATCGATCGACCGGTTAGCTTGCAGGAGGAAGGCATCGATGTGGCGGTACGCATCGGCCACGTGCCAGAGAACTGCCAAAACTTGACCGTGCCGGTGGGTGAGGTGCGGCAAGTGGTTTGCGCAAGCCCCGCATGGTTGGCCCAGCACGGCGAGCCAACGCACCCGCTGGAGCTGGAAGCACTGCCCACGGTGGTGGCGGAAGGCGGAAACTTGAGCGGGCACTGGTGGTTCGAAGAGCAAGGCAAACGCATTGAGGTGACGCCATCGCCGCGGCTGCGCATCAGCGCTATTCACGCGGCGTTAACAGCGGTCGAGGCAGATGCGGGGCTCACACGACTGCTCTCTTACCAAGTGGCTACTAGTGAAGCCGAAGGTAGAGTGCGGCGCGTATTGAGGCATTTCGAACCCGCTGCCATTCCCATTAATATTTGGGTGACAGCAGGCCGTGGGCGGGCTGCCAGCGTGCGTACCTTCGTTGACTTTCTTGCCGAGCGGCTGCGTGCCGATCCGGCGCTCGGCTATCGTACCTAACCATGGCGCTCCCACCTGAGTTGGTGCTGCGCTTTGAGGCTTTAATGGCGCTCTCTGCCGTTGCCCAACACGGCAGCGTGCAGGCCGCCGCTGATGCGGGCAGCCTCTCAGCGCCCAAGATCCATCGTCTGCTGCGGGCGCAGGAGCAGCGCTTAGGCGTCGCTTTAGTCACGACATCAACGAGAGGCAGCACATTGACCCCGGTTGGCGAGCGTTTACGCGAATACGCTGACACACTGATCCATACAGTTACCGATGCTGAAACCAGTGCGCGCTTAGAGCATCGCGAGCTCAAGGATACGTTACGTATACAAGCGCCCCAAACGTTGGTGGAACCACTCCTATTGCCGGTGGTACTGCAATTGCAAGAGCAGCATCCCGCGCTGAAGGTCTACTTGCTGGCTGATGAACATCCCATACATATAGAGAGCGATGCGCCTGTGCATCTTCGCCTTATGCGTGGGTCGCTACCTGGGAGCGTTTACGCTAGGGCCCTAGGTGATTTGCGCATTGGCTTGTTTGCCAGCCCTCATTATCTGAATAAGGCAGGGCGTCCTGAAAACCTCAACAGCTTGGCCCACCATGCGCTTATTCACTGTCATCGGGAAGGGCAGGCGCCTGTTTGGCGTTTGGCTGAAGGCCAATCCTTCCGCTTTGAACCCCGGCTTAGCGTTAGCGCAAGTGCCGCAGGGCTGCAGGCGGCTATAGAAGGTGCGGGCATCGTACGTTGCTACGCGCTAGAAGCGCGTCGTGCTTGCGCGCAGGGGCTGCTCGAACCTGTCGCCAAACCCCTCTGGCCTAAGGCTGACACTCTGGCGCTAACCTACACCCTTGGTATTCGAGCGCCTGCCAGCGTTATGGCGTTCCTTGAGCTGGCAACTCCTTGGCTGCGGGCGCAGTTGGTGGAGTAATTATTTCATTTAGCGCAATTTTGTGTTGTTCATGATCGCTATTCTTGCATCTCTTTGCTTGGCGCAGAATGAGTGACGTCACTCAATAGTGGTGACACTCATCTATTGAAAGCGCTTATTCAAGGAGCCCAACAATGTCCAATGCTATCAAGGTTTATCGCCACGCTCTTTCTGGCCACTGCCACCGCATTGAGCTGATGCTTTCTCTGCTCGATTTGTCTGCCAGCTTTATCGATGTTGATCTAGCCGCAGGCGAGCATAAAGTGCCACCTTTCCTGAATTTGAATGCCTTCGCACAGGTGCCAGTGCTTGATGATCAAGGCGTTATCCTGGCAGATTCCAATGCCATTCTGGTCTATCTGGAGCGTCGCTATGGGGCCGGTCGCTGGCTGCCTGACGACCCGCTAATTCAAGCACAGGTGCAGCGCTGGTTGTCGGTGGCGGCTGGGCCGCTTGCGAACTCCGCTATGAAGGCTCGCTTGGTCACGGTGTTTAATGCTCCTTTCGACCCTGAACCGCTGATTGCTGATGCTCATGAGCTTTTTAAAATTGTAGATGCCCACTTAGTAAATCAGCCTTTCCTAGCGGGTGAGCAGGCCACCCTGGCGGAGGTTTCGCTCTACAGCTACATCGCCCATGCGCCTGAAGGGAATGTCTCGCTGGAACCTTACCCGCATATTCGCACTTGGCTTCAGCGTATCGAGTCGTTGGATGGGTTCGTGCCTATGGGCGTGACCAAGGTGGGGTTGGTCCGCTAGGCCAGCCGATGCAGCATTCCAAATCGGTGCGGGCGAACTGCTCGCGAGGAGTCAAGGGTGAATAACGACATCACCAGCAGCCCATGGCATCAAGGCGAACTTGCTTTGCAACGGGTGGTCGGTGTGGAACAGCAGATGGCAGAAGTGGGCCGCAAGGTGATGCGTCCCTTTCTGACACCGCAGCTCCAGCACTTCTTCCCTCAACTGCCGTTTGTGGCAGCAGCGGCGGTGGATAGTGACAGCTGGCCATGGGTCTCACTGCTGGAAGGCCCTCCAGGATTCGTTGATGCGCCGGACGAATCACGGTTGGATCTAGCGTTATCACCGCCAGCAGATGACCCCCTTACACCGCTGCTTATCAACGGCGCCAACATTGGGCTACTGGGTATCGAGCTTCACACGCGCCGTCGTAACCGGGTCAACGGAGTACTGCGGGGTTCAGCAGGTCAATGGCAGTTGGAAGTGGCTCATGCCTTCGGTAATTGCCCGCAGTACATTCACGACTGGTCGACGATGAACTCAGTACAGCCCCAGCCGGGTTCCGTGCTAGCCATGCGCGACGCGAACCTAGGTCAATTACCGGCGCCAGTGCTTGAGCATATTGATCGTGCGATCACGGTCTTCGTGGGCAGTTACGCCCATACCGACCAAGGCGTTCAGGTGGACGCCTCTCATCGTGGTGGGCAACCGGGATTTATTCGGCGCCTGGGATGTGATCTGATTCTGCCCGATTTTGCGGGCAATCGATTCTTCAATACGCTAGGCAACGTGCTGTCCAGCGGCCGCGCTGCCTTAGTAATACCGGATTTTGCCAGTGGAGATGTGCTGCACCTCTCCGGTGAAGCGCGGCTTGTGGACGAGGATACCGTAGGGGCGCGGTATCCCGGCGCTGAACGCTACTGGTGTCTGACGCCACGCCATGTTGTCTGGCGCCCAGGGGCGTTGCACTGGCGTAGCCACGCAAATGAAGTGGCCGCTGAGGTTGAACTCCATGGGCCCTGGCTAGCGCTTGCCCCCTCCACACTACAGCGCGTTCAAGTAGCCGCCGTGGTGGAGGAGACGCCCGAGATTCGCTCTTTCTATTTGAAGAGCTCCCAGCAAGGCAAAGAGCTGGCTCCATTTAAAGCGGGACAGTTCATTACACTACGTGTACCGCGCTTGGATGGTACGCCGCTGGTACGCAGCTATACGCTTTCGGGCGATAGCCAGCAAGCCGACTATCGCATCAGTGTTAAGGCCGACGGCGAGGGCTCGCGTTACTTACACAGTGCGCTGCAGGTGGGCTCGGAGTTGTCTGTCAGCCTGCCGAGTGGGTCGTTTACAGCAGAAGCTAGCGGCTCAGACCGTGCTCACTGGATGCTGCTGGGAGGTGGCATCGGCATTACGCCGATACTGAGTTTGGCGCATGAGCTAACCGGCGCAGACCGGGGCCCCGTAACCTTAATTCATAGCGTGCGACATGCTAGTGAGGCGCCTTTTAGTGAGGAACTACTCGACCTGAGCGCGCAGGGGCTACGATTACAGCGCCACGTTACCGGATCTGCCAATGTCCCTAACGGCTGGATTCCAGGTCGGGTTTCGCTGGTGGAGGTTCTGGCTGATAAAGTCCTTTCCGAAGTGCAGCTGTACTTATGCGGCCCCGCTACCTTTGTCCAGCATTACCATGAGGAGGCGTTGGCTCTAGGACTCGCACCCAATCAGATACACACAGAAGCCTTCGGCCCTTCGGCGCTAGCAAAAACATACGCAGTACCATCCGCTGAACAAGCGGTAGAAGTAAGCTTTGCCAATTCTAGTGTGGTAGCTCACTGGCAACCTGGTGAAACTCTTTTGGAAACTGCTGAAAAAGCAGGACTTCATCCTGCCTATGGATGTCGCAGCGGTAGCTGTGGAGAGTGCGCCTGCTTATTGGATCAGGGGGAGGTGACCTATCCAGAAGGCATATCAGTACCAGAGGGAAAAGTTCTACTGTGCAGTGCTCGACCTGCTAAGCACTCTGGAAGGCTTGCGATACATCTTCCTTAGGGGATTCTCAGTGATGGAAGTGGCCTTTTTTCCATCACGTGGGTGTGGCGCGTCTACCCCAAACGACGGAACCTAGTTTAGCCCAACCATGACCACTGCGCGTTTTTCTACTGACAGTTGTAATATGAGCACTCATATTTCTGGGGCAGCATGCTGTGAGTTTCGGTAAAACAATTGTTTATGATAAGGCGCTGTATACTGATGCGCATTTTTCTGGCAAAACGCATCGCTCAGGCGAGCTGCGTTTTTATAAGTTTCAATAAATTACGGCCGTTTAGTCAGAATGGTTGTTACCAGAAAGCCACACATGTTCATTAATAAACTGTTATGCAATGAAGCTATGAAATATCAAAAACTGCACATAATTGGTGGTCCGGGAAGCGGAAAGTCATATATTGCTAGAAGGCTTTCAGAGAAATATGGTCTGCCTCAGCACGATTTAGATGACATATTTTGGGACCGAAACCATACGGATTACATTAGGTCTAGCGACGAGGCACGGCAAAGAAACTTAGAGTCAATCCTGTCGAATGAAACCTGGATAATTGAAGGGGTCTATTATAAATGGCTAGAGAAGTCCTTTGAGGGCGCCGATAAGATAATTGTTCTCAATACGCCAGTGTTGCTGAGGCAATGGAGGGTTCTGCGGCGCTATTTGGGCTACAAACTTTCACGCAGCCACGAAAAAGATGAAACGTTTGCAAACCTTATTGAATTGATATCTTGGAACCAAAAGTACGACCGGGACAATCTGGTAAGGTTTTATGCGTTTTCCAAAGCTCAAGCTCATAAAATAGTAGTTTGCAGCAATTTCTCTGAGGTAGAACGAGCAGTTAATGCATAGCCAAACCATCAAATACGCTCGTTCCTCGCGCCGTTTATGGCCGTTCACGGCCTATGCTAAAAGATACGCCCAAGTGTCACGCTAAAGCCTTTACCGGCTCTTACCCTCACCTAAGCAACCGCTAGGCCTCGCTCACTACTTCCCACGGCCTATTCACGCATAACGTTCCATCGAAGCGCTCTCAAGCGCTTTTTTAGTTGAGTGAGATGTGGGGGGATTTTTTGTGACAGGTTTCGCTTCCTAAGCTACTGTCATCTTAAGGATTGTGAGTGACTGCGATGGGCTGGTTTCGACCTTAAGTCACGTTGAGTAGCGCTAAAAAAGGGAAGTAAGCATGTTTAAAAAAAGCAATTTATTCTCTATTTCGACCGCTGCGGCGCTTTCTCTGCTGCTAGTTTCCTCTACGCTGGCTAATGAGGCTAATGAGGCTAATGAGGCTAATGAGGCTAATGAGGCTAATGAGGCTAATGAGGCTAGTGAGGCGAATGGAGTGTATAGCGAGACGGCCACAGGGATGGTTGAGCTCGTTGTTCAAGCAATCTGTGATGGTGATATAGAAAGGCACCTTGGGATGCATCAACGGAAAATTGAGCCGGATCCCTATTATGAAGAGAAATTTTCTGTCTTCCATGAAGCATGTAACGATGCGGGTATTGCGGAGATTGAAGTAACCTCGGATTTTGATGATGACGTCATGCAAGAGCAGAAGCGGCGCTATTTAATTGACGCGAATATTGTGATGGGAGACGGGGCTGTTTACACAACGTCGATTCGAGTGGCTTGGGGCTCAATTCAGGGGCCAGAAGGCAGCGAGCCCGTTGAGACGTGGCGATTAGCTGGGCTGAGTAGAGTACAAGTGCCCATTCTTAATGAAGCACTGTCTCGGAATTAGATTTAGGTTGTTCTCTACTTAATACAACGACCCCAGGGGTAAGCATAGCGTGTTATCCCTGGGGGTATAGTTGGTGAGATAGTGACAGTCTTAGATCTTGATGTCGTAGTCGACGTATTTGTTCATTAGCTCGTCGTAGGTACCGTCTTGCTTGATTTCTCGCAGTGCCTCATTGAACTGCTCCGCCAGGGCTTCATTGCGAGGATGGAAGGCTGCCGCCACGCCATGTCCGAAATAGTGCTTGGGCTCGCGGATCAGCGGCGAGCTGGTAACAATCCCGCTGCCTTCAGCGTTAACTTCAAGCGATGACAGCGCTAGTGGGTAATACATAAAAGCTGCGTCTAAACGACCTGTTCTAATGTCTACCGCGAGATCTTCGCCTGTTGCATAGCGCCGTACGTCAACGAGATCGCCATAGGTGTCGGTGATGTACTCATCGCGGATGGTGCCACGCTGAACGCCTACCGATATGCCTTCAAGGGCGTCGTGATCCTCAATATCGATCTCTTTGCCTTCCTGAGTCACCCAGACACTAGGGTTGCTGTAGTAGGGTTCTGAGAACAGCACTTGCTCGCGGCGCGCATCGGTGATTGCCATTGAGGACATGATGGCGTCGTATTTGCGTGCTAATAAGCCGGGGATGATGCCGTCCCAGCCTTGCTCTACCCATTCGCACTCACGCTCGATGCGTCGGCATACTTCTTCACCCAGCTCCACCTCAAAGCCTGTTAGGGTGCCGTCGGGCAAGCGATACTCAAAAGGCTCGAAGGGAACATCAACAGCGAGGCGAAGTGGATCGTCGGAGTAGGCTGGAACGGCAAATAGCAGTGATGTAAGCGCCGTTGCTATTCCTATGTGACTGCGGAGCATAGACTTTCCTTTTTTCGTTTTTATATAAGGTGTTGATTAAGCAATTTTGCATGATTCGCGTAATAGGTAAAGTGCTTTATAAAGGCTTGTTAAAAGCTTCTGAGGAGCCAGGGCCTTTTGTCGTTCCTAAACACTTAGCTTTCGCGATTTAGCCGTTTGGTTTTATGATTTTGATCGTAATGGCCACTACTGTGCATGCCAGGGCAGGTAAAACAACGTCTAATACCGAATCCAGCGTCCAGCCACGCCAAACACCTTCAAATATGCCCACCGGTAATGTTTGCCCCCATTCCCAACCACGTTGAACGGCTAACCTGTATTCATGTTGTGCAATTTCACGTCCAAGCAACAGTGCTACTGCGATGGCGCCGGTGACTCTTGCGTTTGCAAAAGGAAGTAGAGCCATTTGAATCAGCAGCGCGATAAACACATGCTCTAAATGGGTAATATTCACATTAGGCTCCAATATGGCGCTCGTGTGGATAATTCAGTGTGCACTATAGTGTTCATTAATTCTTTTTTGTAGTTATTGTGTGCGCTAAACTGCTCATAAGTAATCGGTGGAAGAGTTTTTGAGCACTTTACTGCGCATCAGTAATTTCGGACATCAGCGGCTTTCGACATGGGTGATTCGTGAAGTTAACGATACAGGTTCATTTTGAACAAGCGTGGCATGATGCGGCTGAATTGTCGTTGCCTGACCCTGAGCAGGGTACTCGCGGGGAATCTCGGCTGCGCTATGCGACTGACTATGCCGTTGAGTGGCTATTTCAAGATGACTTGCACGCTTGCAGTATGCGGTTGCCTATCGAGTTAATGCTGACCCATGAATCGCCACACTGGTTTGGTTTCTTGGAAGACATTATGCCGGCGGGCGCTAGCCGACGTTTTTGGGTGGATTATTTAGGGCTTCACGATTTACCGGTTGGGCAACAGGATGCTGAATTGCTGGCACGTGGCACTATCGCGCCGGTCGGCAACTTACGAATCAAAGAATCAGTGCCTGACCTCTCTGTAAAGAAAGCCTTAGAGGAGCGACGGTTTCCGCTGCAAAGCGTTGTAGAGCGCCAGGTGGACTTTTTAGAGTATGCCCAGCAGATGGGGGCGGCCAGTGGTGGTGCCACTGGGGCTGGCGGTGAAGCGCCAAAATTGCTGCTCAGATTGACGAACGACGACCACGTCTGGATTGATACTTGGCAGGATGAAAACCATCGACCTGACCTACCCATGCTGGTGAAATTTCCACGCGGTAAACGTTCAACTGACGATTGCGACATCTTGAGAGCTGAATATCACTACTATCAGGAGCTTGCATCGTTAGGGGTGGCCACGATAGATACCGAACAGATGCGTTTGGTGGAGGGAGAGCGTTACCCGTCCCTGTGGCTACCCCGTTTCGACATGCAGTACCTCGACGGCACTTGGGTTCGCTATGGGCTGGAGTCAGTCTACTCCTTGGTAGGCGCCGCGCCGGGCACCTTTTTGCATCATGGCGAAACAATCCGCCAACTGATTAGTTTGCTGAGGGCTCAATATCGCGTGCAAGAACAAGGCGCCGTTTTCGAGGGTGAGCGCTTTGTTTTGGAGTGGATTAAGCGTGATTTGTTGAATATCGCTTTCGGCAACTCTGACAATCATGGCCGGAATACGGCGTTATTGAAGCGCCCCGAAGGCATTGAACTTGCCCCCGTATATGACTTCGCGCCCATGAAGGCTGACCCCGAGGGGGTGACACGGACAACGCAATGGGGAACGCCCCTGGAAGTTGGCGGGGAGTACGATTGGCGAGGAATTGCCGACACCCTGGCAGACGTTGTCGATCCAGAACGAGTGATGGAAGAGCTCCGTGCGCTTGCATTGAAGCTAGAGGGCGTCGATGAACGCTTGGCTGCCCGTGGAGTTCCACCCCGAATCCTTGATATGCCTGCAGTCGGCCTACGCACTATCAACACTCGACTCAAGCGCTGGGGGTTGCTATGAAGCGCTATTCTGATGATCGCGAAGAGGCCCTGGTGGCTCTGTTGAAACGCTTCTATGCGGGGGAAATCACCGACGGAGCATTATTGCGTGCGTTACGCCGCGATGTGCTGGGATTAAACCAAACACGTTATGCCGCCTTGGTGGGCATCAGTCGACGAACGTTGTCGGATCTGGAAGGCGATAAAAATAATGTCACCCTAGAGGTTAAGAATCGTGTATTCCGGCCGCTAGGGTTAGAAGTGAGCTTGCTGCCGCGTAAGCGTGCTCTGTTGGAGCAGATATTGGCGTTCACCGAGTAACTTGCGTCGAGGGTAAGTGGTTCTCAAGACCGCTAAATTTTGAGTACCTTTACCCCATAATCAAAGGGATTGACGATGCCTTCGAGCTTGCCAATCTGGGTTATATCGCTTTGGAATATCACGCTACTGATGTTGGTTTCAGGAAAGCGCAGATTTTTAACGATATGAACCTGATTCGGCATGCCTTTTGCGTCGACATCCATAACCCAAGCCAGAAAACTGCCCGAGTATTTGGCCAAGCACCCAATTGGGTAAAGACCGTACACTTGGATGTACTCAACTAACACTGTTTTGTCGTAGGCCGTGTCTGCATTATTGACAATACGGTAAGCATCGAGGGGAGAGTGTGCTGGTTCTCCATTACGCGAGTGTAATAGCTTATTGACCACTTTGATGACCGCTATCAAACGAATTAGCTTCGATAATTGATGGCTGCTGCGCTTCGCTGCGGGATAACCAGAACCGTCTAGTCGCTCATTAGCATTCTCAATGACATCGAGGCAGGTGGGGCTTGGTTTCCAACCTAGCGCGTGAAGTTTATTGAATAGCTCTTCGACATGGCCACTGAGAATGAACTTCTGCGCCGGGTTCATGCTTACCTTCAACGATGGTAATTCTTCGCTTACTAACAGTGGCTTGCCAATGGTGTGTAGCAGTGCACCGAGCATCGCTTCACGCACCTGTGGGTCGTGCGGGTCTCGGGAGAGTAGTAAGTCGGCCAGCAGACCTGCGACCTGAACGGCATGCCTAACCCAGTCTGGTTCTTCCCTCAGGTATGCCAGCGCATACAGAAACGCTTTGCGATCCTGTTCGATAAGATAACGCAGTGTATCAACGCAATCGTATAAAATATCGCTAGGGAATAACTCGCGGTTTTTCATATACATTAGTGATATCTGAAGCTGATGGGCGACATCCATCACACCGCGTTCCATCGGCGGCTGGCGGCCTTGCTTCTCACGCTCTTGGGCTTCTCGCTGCAAGATTTTCTTCTCTTTGAGGCCAGGAATGAAAAGGGAAGAGTGATACGTCAGCTTATCGTTGGATCCGGTACGGTAGGCAGCTTCTCTCTCGGACTCATTAACGAATTGAAATAGGGTTTCGGCTTGTGATGTCGATAGGTTGATGAACTGAACGCCCACCGCCGCATAACCATGATTGCCAAAAGGGCGCATATGGCAGATTCTGCCTTCGGCAAAAAAGCTCTCTCCATTAGGAAATTCGAGTGTCACACCAGGAATGTTCTGGTCGACACCGATTGCTACACTGTCTGCCAAATCGATATCGACCATACAACCGCCGATTGAAAGGTTACGTAATCGCCCCAGCACATGAAGATTGTTGGAGTAAACCTCTAGGCCTACGCGGGCTAGCATACCGAGAATAAAAGGAATGCGAACCGCGCCCCTATTTTCTTGGACAAACACGGACTCTGGTAGCTGGCACTCCAGGCGGTAATGAGTGCTATCCGATTTCTGTAGTTTGGCAGCGACATTGCTGAGGCTGTATGTTTCGCGCTCCATGGCATGGGCGCCTTTTAGTGCTTCTAAGTCAAAGTTGACGCTGCCATGAGCAAAATAACGCTCGATATCTAATCCTGCGTATTCGATTCCCAGCACCATGTGGCCAGTGCTCAGGTTTAGCTCTATAACCTCAGCGGTTAAAGCGTAGGGCATGTCCTTTGAATAAACAGAGAGCTCGTTAGTATGCTTCAGCAACGAGCGAATGATATTGGCTGAAGGATTTTGGTGCTGGGCGGGGGAGACCATCTGCAATACCTGCCTATGTGAGTCGTTTTTATTTGCCCAGGGCAAGGCACTAATTCTAGTTGTTATGCGTGCAAACTCGACACATCAGGTGGCAGTGTAATTACTTGGAGAGGCTTTTATACTGTTAAATTGATTAGAAATATCATGAACGTAAGACTAGTTTCCTGTTTATCAGGCTAGCAGTCAGAGGCACTGACCGCCAGTGTCATCACTGTTATATAATTATTTTCTTGAGTAACGCGCTATTTTGAGGTCATCTGTTATAGATACTAATGAGAACAATATTTCTTAAGGATGTGTTATGCCGATCTATACCAACATTGAAGACCTGCGTCGCCATTACGCCCGCCGCACGCCAAAAATGTTTTATGACTACGCTGAGTCAGGCAGTTGGACAGAGCAAACCTTCCGTGAAAATACCAGTGACTTCCAGCATATTCATTTAAAACAGCGTGTTGCGGTCGATATGTCAGGGCGTTCTACGCGAAGTTCTATGCTGGGTGAAGATGTGGCTATGCCGGTTGCGCTTGCACCCGTAGGGCTAACGGGAATGCAATCGGCAGATGGCGAAATTAAAGCAGCACGGGCGGCTGAAAAATTTGGTGTGCCGTTTACGCTGTCGACCATGTCGATTTGCTCGATTGAGGACGTCGCAGAACACACGACGCAGCCGTTCTGGTTCCAGGTGTATACCTTAAAAGATGATGATTTTATGCGCCGCTTGTTTGAGCGTGCCAAGGCGGCTAACTGCTCAGCTGTTGTGGTCACTGTCGATTTGCAAGTACTGGGGCAGCGCCACAAAGATCTCAAAAACGGACTCTCTGCACCCCCTAAATTGACCGCAAAATCGATTGCCAACATGGCGACGAAAATTCCTTGGGGTCTGGAGATGCTGAAAACCAAGCGTCGCTCATTTGGCAATATTGTGGGGCATGCCAAAGGAGTTACTGACCCTTCCTCATTGTCAGCGTGGACAGCAGAGGCCTTCGATGTATCGCTGGACTGGAAGCGTATTGCGCAATTTAAAGAGTGGTGGGGCGGTAAGCTGATTGTGAAGGGCATTATGACCCCTGAGGATGCGCGCTGTGCCGTAGAGATAGGCGCTGATGCCATTATTGTTTCTAATCATGGCGGACGTCAGCTTGATGGAGCAATGAGCTCGATCCGAATGCTGACAAGTATTATCGATGAAGTGGGAGGCGAGATAGAAGTTCATCTCGATTCTGGTATCCGTTCGGGCCAGGACGTGCTGAAAGCGCTGGCGCTGGGGGCCAAGGGAACCTACATTGGGCGTGCTTTTACCTATGGGTTAGGGGCTGCCGGTGAAGAGGGCGTCACCAGCGCGCTACAGATTATTCATAAAGAGCTTGATACCACAATGGCGCTATGTGGAGAAACAGACGTTAGCCGCTTAGGCCCGCATAATCTTTATGTGCCGCATGGTTTTGCTGATCCTACGGTCAAGCTTTAGATCGCACTCAGTGAGGTCTCACGTCCAAAGAAGTAAAAGAAGGGTGCCCAAATGGCACCCTTCTTTTTTGTGACAAGCAATTTGTGACAAGCAATCAGCAGATTAGCTGGTAAAGCCTCAATGGTACCCTTCGCCCACTTTTACCTTGCCGCGGAATACCCAGTAAGACCAGGCGGTGTAGGCCAATACGATAGGGATTACAAACAGCACGCCGATCAGCAAAAACAATTGCGACTCAGGTGCTGAAGCGGCATCCCAAATTGTATAGTTGGGCGGTACGATAACCGGCCATTTACTGGCGATGAGGCCTAGGTAGGTAAAGATAAATAGGCCCAGTGTTGAGACAAACGGTAAGCCTTCCTGCTGGCGTTTTACGGCACGATAAAGAGCTCCAGCGCAGACCATGGCAAGAATGGGGAACAGCCAAATTAGGTGGATCTGGTTCATCCAGCGGTCACGCACTTCTGGACTAACCAGCGGTGTCCACAGGCTAACAATGCCAAATACCACCAATACCGCTAAGAGTAATTTTGGTGTGATGCGATAGGCCCACTGCTGGACATGGCCTTCTGACTTCAGGATCAGCCACGTAGAACCAAGCAGTGCGTAGCCCGCCATTAGTCCAAGCCCCGTCAATACAGTAAAGGGCGTCAACCAATCCAGTGCGCCACCGACATAGCGAAAGTCTTCGACAGCAAACCCTTGGATGTAAGCGCCGACGACCGCGCCTTGAGCGAAGGTGGCAATGGCAGAACCCCAACAAAATGCGCGGTTCCACCAACGGCGATTTTTCTTAGATTTGAAGCGAAACTCGAACGAAATGCCGCGAAAAATCAAGCCGGCCAGCATTAGGAAAACACCGATATAGAGCGCTGGCAAAAACACAGAATAAACTAATGGAAAGGCGCCGAGCAGCCCAGCACCGCCCAGTACTAACCACGTCTCATTGCCATCCCACACGGGAGCAACAGAGTTCATCATCACATCGCGTGACTCTTCATCAGGGGCGAAGGGAAACAAAATTCCCAACCCTAGATCGAAGCCATCCATTAAGACATACATAATGACGCCAAAGCCAATAATGGCAGCCCAGATGAGTGAAAGATCAATACTCATGTGTTGGCTCCTTCCAAGTCATCATCAAAGGGGGTGTGTGCTGCGGATAGAGGGCGTTTCGGGCGTTCAACCTCGCCTCCAACTTCTGCCTGTGTTTCTTCTTTCATGCCATTGCGCACAACTCGCGTTAGATAATAAATACCAGTGAAAAACACCACGCTGTAAACCGCGATATAGCCAATCAAGGTAAACAGTGCCATGCCGCCAGTAAGGGACGGCGTTAAGCCTTCCGCGTGAGTCATGACGCCATACACTAACCAAGGCGCACGTCCTGATTCGGTAACAATCCAGCCACCCAGAACCGCGAGGAAGGGGGATGCAATCATGACGGTAAGCGTTTTTAAGAAAAGTGGGTTTTCATAGACACGCCCCTTACGACGCAGAAACAACCCGGTCAGCGCAACAGCAATCATCAGCACGCCAATGCCTACCATGACGCGGAAAGCCCAGAATACAATGATGACAGGAGGCTGCTCTTCTATTGGTACTGCGTTAAGCCCGGGAACTTCACCATCGACATGGTGCGTCAGAATCAAGCTGGCAAGGTTGGGGATGCCAATTTCAAAATGATTGGTCTGGGCTTCTTTATCAGGGATAGCAAAAAGCAGAAGCGGCACATTGTTTTGCGTTTCCCAGTTACCCTCCATGGCGGCTACTTTCGTTGGCTGGTGCTCCAAGGTGTTCAGACCGTGAAAATCGCCGACTACCGCTTGCGCAGGCGCTAAGATCAGCAGTAACCACAAACACATGGATAGCGCTTTTTTGTTAGCTTCAACATCACGCTTGCGTAGTAAGAACCAAGCGCTAACCCCTGCAACGACGAACCCGCCAGTTAGGAAGGAAGCCATGCCCATGTGAACAAAGCGATACCAGAAGGAGGGGTTAAAGAGTGCTTCCATCCAGGAAGTGATATGGAACCGACCGTCGATGAGCTCGTAACCTACCGGGGTTTGCATCCAACTGTTGGCAGAAAGTATCCAGAAAGAAGATATAAACGTGCCTACAGCAACCATGATGGCAGCAAATAAATGCACACCTTCAGGTACTTTATTGCGACCAAATAACAGCACACCTAGAAAAGCGGCTTCTAGGAAAAAGGCCGTTACTACCTCATAGCTGAGGACAGGGCCTAAGAAGTTAGATGTGGCGTAGGCAAAGTTGCTCCAGTTAGTACCAAACTGAAACGACATCACAATGCCTGATACGACGCCCATGCCAAACACAACGGCAAACACTTTTGTCCAGAAAAGCGCTAAGCGATCCCAAGCGGGGTTTTCCGTTTTGTAAAACAGGCCATGTAGTAGCGCGATGTAGGAAGCCAGACCGATAGTAAACACCGGAAAAATGGCATGAAAAGAGACAACAAAAGCGAACTGCAGCCTTGAAAGCAACAGAGGATCTAATTCCATGGCGACCTCCTAGATCGTGTGGCATGAAAGTATTGAAAATCAGTAGTTGTCGCAGGAGCTATATTCTTAAAGGCTATGGCTATATTTCTTTAATTATTAATAGTAGTTGAAACCACTCTGCGGCGTAAGTTGAAAGTATCTAATGACGCATGGCGTATTGTCGCATCTATGAGAATGCTGCATACAAGGGGCGTCTACTTTAGGCGAGCTAGTGCCAGCCCCAAGGCGATATTTCTGCCACAACCAAATCTGCTTACAAATTTTGCTAAGCTATTCAGCTGTTTTTTTTGCTGGCGCTATTCCTCCATGTCTTCAATACGGTCTTCACTACCGTCTTCACCTCTGCCACCATTTCGACCTTCGCGCTGGCTGCCAGGCGGACATTTGCAAACGCTCTATAGCCCACTATGTCGGACATCGCCTCAATTACAACGTCGGCGGGAGCGAATGACGCTTCAAGATGGTGATTTTATCGATCTGGATTGGTATGGGCCTGAGGGTGAGTCGGCGAATTGCGTACTGCTGCTTCATGGCCTAACTGGCAGCTCTTCTTCACTTTATATATTAGGGCAACAACAGGCGTTAGCGGTGCGCGGCTGGCAGAGCGTGGCTGTCAATTGGCGTGGCTGCTCTGGTGAGCCAAACCATCGCGCCAGGGGATATCACTCTGGCGCGAGTGAGGACTTGGCGGATGTGGTTAAGCAACTAACGTTACGCTATCCAAACAAATTGTTTGCCGCGATTGGTTACTCATTGGGTGGCAATGTGTTGCTCAAGTATTTGGGCGAAGAGGGTAGCAATACGCCGTTGAAGGCGGCGGTAGCAGTATCGGTACCGTTTCGGCTGGACCACTGCGCAGACCGGATAAGTAAAGGCTTCTCCAGAATTTACCAGGCCCGTTTCCTGCGAGACCTGCGCCAGTATGTTGAACATAAACAGCAGGTGTTTGTACGCCAAGGGCGAAGGGAAGAACTGGCGCGTTTAGCGGCGCTTGAAACATTACAAGGTATGAAGACGTTTTGGGACTTCGATGGCCGCGTTACTGCGCCACTGCATGGCTTTGAAAGCGCCGATGACTATTACCACCGCTGTAGCAGTGCTTTCTTCGTGGAGCACCTTCGTATTCCAACGCTCATTGTGCATGCGCTAGATGACCCTTTTATCTACCCACAGAGCGTTCCTAATGCGGAAACTCTGCCAAGCTATGTCACCCTGGAGCTTCATGCCTCGGGTGGCCATGTGGGCTTTATAGAGGGGCCTCCGTGGCGGCCGCGTTATTATCTTGAACACCGATTGCCTGACTGGCTGCAGTCGCAGGTTTGTAGCCAGGGTAAAACGCATAACACTAGCGCACTACTATCTAATTAACGTCAATCACCCCAGAGGTTGCTATGTCCGCGTTCTTTGACCGATTAAACGGTGTCTCGTCTCCTCGTATTGGCTTGGGATGCATGAATCTTTCCCATGGCTATGGGCAGTATGTGCCAGAAACAGAGGCGCTTCGGGTATTGGAAGAAGCCTTTGAGATGGGATGCCGCCATTTTGATACGGCGACGCTCTATGGTGGAACAGCAAATGAGCGGTTGTTGGGGCTCGCTTTAAAAACAAAAAGGTACCAGCTGTTTCTCGCCAGCAAGTGTGGAATGGCATTGGATGCTGAAACAGGGAAGCGCATTATCGATGGTCGCCCTGACACATTGCGTCGCCAGTGTGAAGAGAGTCTGTCACGACTGAAAACGGATTATTTGGATATTTACTACCTGCATCGCCTAGATCGTAGTGTTCCTATTGAAGAGAGTGTTGGGGCGCTGGGCCGACTAGTGGAAGAGGGTAAAATTGGTGCGGTTGGCTTATCTGAGGTATCGGCAGAAACATTTCGTAAAGGTAATGCGGAATATCCAGTCGCAGCAGTACAGTCAGAATACTCACTCTGGACACGTAATCCCGACATTGCTCTGAAGGATGCATGTGCGGAGCTCGGTGCTGCCTTAGTGGCGTTCAGCCCACTTGGGCGCGGTTTTTTGACGGGGGCAGTGGAAGAAAGTACCCAGTTTTCGACAGGGGATATGCGCGCCGGAATGCCCCGCTTTAGTAAAGACAATTTACCTCACAATATAGCTTTGTTGGATGACGTTAAAACAATGGCTAGGCATCTTGAGATCTCACCCGCGCAACTGGCGCTAGCCTGGTTAAACGCCCAGGGCCATCATATTGTGCCTATTCCTGGTTCCTGCTCAGTGACGCATATATGCGAGAACTTACGCGCTGAAACGGTCGTGTTGGATGACGCAACAGTGACTCAGCTCAACGGTATGCTGTTGCCGAGCCAAGTCGCTGGCGCTCGTTATAGCGACGCGCAACAAGCTGATGTTGATACTGAAGAATTTGCGGATTGTTAGAGTAAATTGATAGGGCAAATGGTGATTTTACCAAACCCCGTTGCTTTCTTTCCGCCGAGGACTATTATTCGCTACCAGCGACGATGTTGTTAGCCCTCTAAGTTGTTAGCCCCCTAAGGAACAGTGTCATGTTAAAAGGTCTGATTATTTGTTTTGCCGTGCTATTTGCACAGTTGGCGGTGCTGAACGTGATCGATGCACGTCTCTATAACGCTCAGGATGCGCGTCAAGCAGCGACAATGCAGCATTTACCTCACAAGGAAGAAGACGACGATAACGTTTCACCGCCAGCAGTGAAGCTGTAAGCAGAAGAAGCGAAGATAATCACGCCAAATGTGGCACAGTCAGGGGAATTTTATAGCGCATTTCTATGTCCAAAGTGGTGTGGAATGTTAAGCATAGTCAATGCTTGAGGAGCAAGTGCCTTAAAAAGCAGTTGTTTGCGTGGAAGACAAATACTTGCGTCTGGAACTTGGTAACGGCATCCTTGTCCGTTGTTAGTATTACCATTAGGGAGCATAGATAAATGGCTTTTAACGATTCGAACACGGCGAGAGCGCAAACGCGCAGCGAAGTAAGTAGTGTTAGCGCTAATAAAGTTCTGCGTAACACCTACGCGCTATTGGCCATGACATTGCTATTCTCTGCGGTCACCGCTGGTGCCTCTGTCGCAATGGGCATCCAACAAATGAACATTTTTGTGTTCTTTATCGGTGCATACGGGCTGATGTTCCTGGTTCACAAAACGGCCAATTCGGCAGCTGGCTTGTTGGCGACTTTTGCATTCACCGGATTTATGGGCTTCACGCTTGGCCCAATCATTTCCGCCTATCTTACGTTGCCTAACGGTGGCGCTTTGATAATGAATGCATTGGCAATGACTGGCTTGACGTTTATCGGCCTTTCTGCGGTTGCATTAACCACCAAGAAAGACTTCAGCTTTTTAGGTAATTTCCTAATGGCTGGTGCCATTGTGTTGATTCTGGCCATGGTAGCCGGGCTGATCTTCAACATTCCTGCGCTTTCATTGATGGTTTCCGCTGGTTTTGTGCTGTTTGCATCAGCGGCGATCCTCTACCAAACCAGTGAAATTGTTCACCGGGCGGGAGAGACCAACTACATTCTCGCAACTATTACGCTTTATGTTTCCATTTATAACCTGTTCATCAGTCTGCTCTCGATTTTAGGCATTATGAGCAACGACTGATCAACCCCTGCAGTACTATCGCGACAGACCCTACTTGCTAGGGTCTGTTTTTTTTAGGGCGGACTGTATCGAGATAATCCGATGGAGTATGGCTTATTGGTCATGGGGGCGCCGTATAGTAGTGCCGCCCCTCATTCCGCGCTGCGATTTGCCCAAGCAGTGCTAAATGAAGGACACCACATCAAGGGCGTTTTTTTCTATCAAGATGGCGTTCATAATGCCTCTCGACTAATGACTCCTCCACAGGATGAGCTCAATATGCGAGACGCTTGGGTTGACCTGCATCATCAGCACGGGGTGGCATTAGATGTATGCATCGCGGCGGCGTTACGCCGTGGTGTGGTGAGTGAAGCAGAAGCAAAGCGGCACGGGCAAGTGAACTTCAATCTTGAGCCACCCTTTGAATTAACGGGGCTAGGGCAACTGCTTGAGCTACAGCAGCGCTGTGATCGTTTGATTACGTTTGCTTAGTAGTGAGAACAGGGCTGAAAACAGGGCGGCCGGAGTAGATAGGTAGGACTAAGATGGCTGAAGCAAATGAGCGACTTATCGTTATACGACATGCGCCCTATAGCTCAAATGAGTTGCGGGAAGGGCTGGATGTTGCGCTAGTGTCTGCTGCCTTTGGGCAAGCGGTTGATCTGCTGTTTTTAGGGCAGGGGATATTCGCGTTACTCAAAGAGCAACAGGTTGGCGCGCCAGGCCAAAAAGCCACGCTACCGACAATTAATATGTTAGAAATGTACGATATAGAAAACCTATTAGTCCCTACCGAGACCCTACAAGCCTTCAATATAGCCACTGATCAGTTGGTTGAGGGAGTTACCTTAGTCTCGGCTTCAGACGTGCCAGACCTGTTCCAGCGTTATAATTATGTTCTTAATTTTTAATTTTGCGCTCAATTTTTAGCAGAGTAGCCAATAACTATGCTACATATTCTGAATAAACCTCCCCATAGCGATGCTGCTGTGCAAATGCTCAATGCACTCAGCAATGGCGATTCTGTTGTACTGATAGAAGACGGCGTGCAGGCTGCGCTCTATCCTGAATGGCAAGGCTGGGCAGCCAATACAGCGTCGATTTTTTTGCTAGCTGAAGATGCTATTTCGAGAGGGGTTCTCTCTGTTGCCACAAGCCATGGGCTGCCTTTGATAGAGATGGATGGCTTTATTAGGTTGACTGAGCAAAATGAAAAGATCATTTCCTGGTATTGAATATGAGTAATCAAAGTTTATACCGTTATCTTGATTCGTCACAAAAAGTCCAACTAGATCCTGAGGGATATTTAGTTAAGCAGGATCAGTGGAGCGATGAGGTTGCTCAGTTGCTCGCTGAGGATGAAGGATTAACTCTTACAGAAAAACACTGGGAAATTATTCAGCTGGTGCGCGAGTTTTATACTCGATATGAAATGGCACCCGCAATGCGGCCCTTAGTGAAAGCCACAAAACAGGCGCTGGGTGATGAGAAGGGGAATTCGATTTATTTAATGACGCTGTTTCCAGGGAGTCCACCAAAGCGTATTGCTCGCATCGCTGGCCTTCCTAAGCCCACAAACTGTTTATAGCTATTTTTTGTGGTTAGTTTGAGCGATACAAAATCTGGGCGTTAGACCGAGTCGCCCCGCGTGCAAACAGAAAGCACGACCGCATCTTCTGGGCTGGTAGAAACAAGGGCATGCCCCATGTCGCTATCAAAATAAATACTATCGCCTTCGGCGAGCATGAGTGGCGCATAAAATTCTGTGTATAACAAAATATCGCCTTCTAAAATCATCAGAAACTCTTCACCGTCGTGACGAACCCACTGATGATACTCATCAAAACTGCGTGCTCTAACAATGGTCTTGAAGGGAATCATGCGCTTTTGAGCAAGCTGATGCCCTAGCAGCTCATGCTCGTAGGTAGGGGTAGGGTGCACTTGGCCCTTGCCCTTACGGGTAAAATCCCTACGCCCCATGGTATAGCGCTCACGCTTCGGCGGCGTAAATAGCTGGGGCAGGTCGATGTTCAGGCCGGTAATAAGTTTTTGAACCACACTGAACGTAGGCGACACTTGGTCATTTTCGATCTTAGAGAGTGTTGAACGTGCTAAGCCTGTGCGCTGGCTGACGTCTTCCAATGTCCACTGGTTAGCAAGGCGAATCTGTTTTAAACGTTCCCCCAGGCGTAAAGGTTCGACAAAGGGCTTTCGCCCAGAGGCTATGCGCAGCGCAGCATGCTCTTCAGTAGTAGCGGTCATAAAAAGCCACGTGAGTAAACGTCAATAAAACCGCATGTTATCACAGACGCTCTGTATCAAGGTCGCCGTCGCATGACGTTTCACAATAGTGAGTGGCATACGTCATGGAACATCCGTAAAGGGCAAACCCAATAGCGCTTTTAAGTGAGCTTCTGCACCGCTAGCGAGCGTTTTCGGGTTATACCCCCCCTCAAGTACTGAAACTACTCGGTTTTCTGCATAGAGGGCTGCAATCTCCATTGCTAAGTGGGTTATCCAATAAAAATCCTCATCTTCTAAACAGATATCTCCCATAGGGTCGTCGCGATGAGCATCAAAGCCTGCAGAAAGCATGACTAAGTCTGGTTTGAACGCATGGAGAGCGGGAAGCCACTGTCGTTCGATAATGCGTCTAAACTCTTTACTATCAGTGCCTACTTCCAGCGGCGTATTGACCACATTTTGCCATTCACTGCGTAAATAGCGCCAGGGGTAAAACGGATACTGGAAGCTCGTGCACACCAGTACCTCTGGATCATTTTTGAAGATATCAATCGTGCCGTTGCATTGATGAACATCAAAATCGAGTATTGCGATACGTTTAGCACCATATTTTGCTTTTGCATGGGCCGCACCGACGGCAATGTTGTTATAGAAACAAAATCCCATCGCATCGGCCGCTTCTGCATGATGCCCTGGCGGCCTTACTGCGCAAAATACGTTGTCAGCTTGGCGCTTAAACACTTGATCAACTCCGCGAATGACGGCTCCCGCGGCCACTCTCGCCGCTTTTAGGCTATCGGGGTTCATCATTGTGTCGCTATCGAGTGTAACGATGCCTTCTTTCGGCAGACACTTTGCTAACGCATTAAGGTGCCTTGTTGGGTGAACTCTTGCTAACGCCTCGTCACACGCCTCTTTGGCATCCGCCTGCATGGTTTGTTGAAGAAGGCCTGCTAGAGATAGGCGCGCACGAATCGCTTCAAGCCGTTGAGGGCTTTCAGGGTGCTCAGGCCCCATATGGTGCAATGCGCAGTCTGGGTGAGTAAGGTAGGCAGTAATCATGCAAGCGCTCCGAAGACAATATCGCCACCTTAATCGTCCCAGGGGCTTGCGCGACAGTGTCAATAAGTCGTACACAGTGGTTATTAATTTCAGGGGAGACGCATTCGTGAGCACACGTTTTTTGCATCATTTTTTCGAACCGCGCACAGTGGCCGTGTTCGGTGCCTCTGAAAAGCCAGCCTCGTTGGGTGGTTTAGTACTTGGTAATCTTCAAGAGGGCGGTTTTAGGGGGAAAATATGGGCGGTCAATCTGAAAGGATATGACACAGTCTTCGGCGTGGATTGCGTCCGCACCGTGAATGAACTGCCTGAAATCCCTGATTTAGCGGTTATCTGTTCCCCAATCGATGGTGTTCCTAGTCTGATCAAAAAACTTGGGCAGTTTGGTGTAAAAGCTGCGTTGGTGCTTTCCGGCGGTGCCTACCTTGATCGTGAGACGGGCAACAAAGGCTCAATCCGGCAACGTATGTTGCAGTCGGCGATAGAGTCGGGTATCCGGGTGCTAGGGCCCGAGTGCATGGGGCTGATTGTGCCTGGGAAGAAACTGAATGCTTCCTATGCCAGCCAGCCAGTTCAAGCGGGCAAAGTGGCCTATTTAGGGCAATCGGGCATGTTGGCAAATGCCATGATCGATTGGGCTGCAGGCCGCGATGTTGGTTTTTCACACTTGATCACGGTCGGTGACAGTGTTGATGTTCTACTGCCAGATTTGATTGATTATGTGAATCAGTTTTCCCCAGCGCAAGCGATTCTGCTGCACCTTGAGCGCGTGATGGATGCTCAGCACTTTATGACCTCCGTGCGTGATGCATCGCGTAACCGCTTGGTCGTCGCCATCAAGAGTGGGCGAACGCCGCAGTCAGATATTTCGGGTATGGCCCCCACACCAGGTATTGCTAATCGTGATGTGGTGTTTGACGCGGCCTTTGCCCGGGCGGGCGTTGTTCGCGTCAATGATTACGATGAATTGCTGGATGCGCTGGAAACCTTATCGCGCATGAAGCCGCTTCGCGGCGACCGATTGGCTATTGTATCCAATGGCTTAGGACCCGCCATGCTGGCGATCGATAAACTGATAAGTGCGGGCGGTAAACTGGCGGAGTTTAGCGAAGAGACCCAGCGGGTGCTGCATAAAAGCCAGGTAGATATGAGCAAGCCCGGTGAGAACCCAGTGGATTTAGGCGGCAACGCGACGCCAGAGCGTTTTGTAGAAGCGCTAAAAATTGTCACTGCCGATCCAAATGTGGATGCCGTACTGGTGGTTCACGCGCCTACTCGTTTAGCGCCTTCATTGGCCACTGCTCAGGCGCTGATTGATCATCGAAAGACATTTAAACGTAACTTACTAACGAGTTGGATGGGGCTGAAAGAAGCCCTGAATGCTAGGCATGTGTCCAATTTGGCGGGTATACCCACCTATACATCGCCGGAAAAGGCAGTGAAAGCATTTATGCATATGGTGGACTATCAGCGTGTTCAGGCGCTGCTGCATGAAATTCCGCCTAGCTTACCTTTTTCCACCAGCGCAGAGATTCGTGCGGAGTGTCGCGCGCTGATTAAAAATGCCAAAGCGGAGGGGCGACAAACGTTGACCCATTCCGAAACGGCCCAAGTGCTAGAAGCCTATGGCATTCCTGCCGCACCGAGTGTCTATTTGGCTAATCCGGAAGATGCCTTAGCGATGGCGGATCATTTTCCAGGTCCTAAGGCGCTAAAAGTCATTCACGAGGGCAATTGCCGTCCTTATCGCTACCGTAAACACCCCCATAAAATATCCGCAGGTCTACTGCAAGATTTAGAAACGCCGGAGCAAGTGGCCGAAGGGATCCGTCAGCTGGGCGATAAGGTGCGCGAGAAATTCCCCGAATATGCTATTCGCGAATACTGTTTGCAGCCAATGCAGCGTGGTAAACACTCAATGCAGATCTGTGCCGGGATCACTCGTGACCCTGTGTTCGGTCCGCTGATTGTTTTCGGGATAGGTGGCTATAAAGTGAACGTGCTAGCGGATCGTCAGATTGCGCTACCACCGCTGAACATGAGTTTGGCCGCTGACGTGGTGGGTAGAACCCATGCGGCTTCATTGATTCGCGAGCATTCGGCCGACCCCGAACGAGATATCCAGCGGCTCTGCCAACTGTTGGTCAAGCTGTCTCAAATGGCTTCTGACTTGGGCGACTTGAGGGGGCTTGAACTCAATCCTTTGCTGCTGAACCGTGATGGGATGTTAGCAGTGGATTTTGCCATGGACTTAGGCCCGCCGGCGCGTTTTGCCATCATGCCTTACCCTGAAGAGCTACGTGAATGGGTAACGCTGACAAATGGATGGCGGGTAGAGGTTCGCCCCATCCGCGCGGAAGATGCGCCTCTGATTACGACGTTCCACCGACAGTTATCAGAGGAGAGCATTCGTTTTCGTTATTTCCACAATAAATCCAACCTAACCCAGCGTGATTTGTCGATTCTGTCGCATATCAACTACGACCGACAGATGGCCTTTATTGCCGAACATCAGCACGATGACGGGAGTAAAGAGATGTTGGGTGTCGTTCGGGTATGGAATGATCCCGATAATATTCGCACGGAATTTTCGGTCATTATCCGTGACGACTTGCAGGGGCTGGGTATTGGTAGCCTGTTAATGAACAAGATGATCGATTACTGCACCAACATTGGTACGCTCGAAATGATCGGCAAAATTATGGTAGATAACCATCCCATGCGCGCCTTGATGAAGCACTTGGGCTTTAGGTGTCGCTATAACATGGAAGAGCAGGTGATTGATGCCGTGCTCAGGTTGAACGAGCCTGAAAGCGAATGGCAGCGTCACCGGTTGGAGAGCCAGCCTGACTAGGCTATTGCTGACACAAATGAGCCTGCCTCAAAAGAGGCAGGCTCATTCATGGGATGGGTAAAAGCGAGTGACGAAATGTCTAAATTAAGAAGCCACTAAATTAATGGATTTCTTAATTAAGGAGCTAAGCGGAAGCGACTCCAATCGCCGCCGTCACGCCGTTCAAAGCGTAGGCGGTCGTGAAGACGACTGGGTTGCCCCTGCCAGAACTCAATCATTTCAGGATTAACTCGATAGCCGCCCCAGTGATTCGGACGTGGAATATCTTGTCCTTCGTAGGCTTGTTCAAAGCGTTTTTGCCGCTCTTCAATCCAATTGCGATCAGGGATCACAACGCTTTGGGTAGCAATCCAGGCACCCAACTGGCTACCACGTGGCCGACTCGAGAAGTATTCATCAGACTCTTCTTGTGCCACTTGTTCTACGGGACCTTCGATGCGCACTTGCCGTGACAGCGAAGGCCACCAAAAGGTGATGGCAGCAAAAGGTACGTTGCTCAGCTCGCTACCTTTGTGGCTATGGTAGTTGGTGAAAAACACCATGCCTTGCTCGTCAAACCCCTTGAGCAGAACGACACGGGCATGAGGGCGCCCCTGACTGTCTACCGTAGAAAGGGTCATTGCGTTACCGTCTTGTCCTTCTGCTTCCAGCGCTAGGTTAAACCACTCATCAAACAGCACAAAGGGATTGTCGGGGGCTTGGGCTTCATCAAGGCGGCCACCTTCATAATCGCGCCTAATATCAGCTATATTGCGTGTCATTGAATACTGCTCCCTTTAAATTTTGTTCATGGTCGCTGGTCTTTCGGTAAAGCTCAAGCCCTGTCTCTAAGCTTTGCTGACAAGCTCTATTTAGAAGCCCAGCCGAGAGGTTGATGGCGTTACGGGTAATGCAAAGTTGCTTGATTGTATAACGCGTCGACTGTGCTCTGTAATGCGTTATATCAGAAACATTGAAGAAATGAGAAAATGTATGAATAGAAGATAAAGGGCAACGTAATGCAGAATGAAAGAAAACAGCTGGCCGTTTGGGACGTCTTTGTACGCTTATTCCATTGGTGTCTGCTGGCAGCGGTGATCATTTCGTTTTACACCGCGAAAACCGATGGTGTACCGTTTTTGTTTCCGATTGAGGCTCATGCCCAAGCAGGCTACCTCATTATTGGTTTATTGATATTTCGCGTGATATGGGGCGTCTCAGGCCCTGCCTATGCCCGCTTTAGTGCGTTTATCTATGGGCCAAAAGATACGGCAATTTATGCAAATGCACTGCTGAAGCGACGTGCACCTCGCTACGCGAGCCACAACCCCCTGGGTGGTTGGATGGTGGTTCTTTTGTTGCTCTCACTGAGTTTTCAGGCAGTGAGTGGGCTATTTTTGAGTGACGATATCTTCTTTCAGGGTCCACTTTACGGTTTGCTGGGCCGAGACATAAGTGGCGAGCTAGCCAGTTTGCATTCACTCAATAGTGATATGCTGCTTATCCTGATAGGCATCCATATTGCGGGCATCATTGTGCATGCTCTGCAGGGGGAAAATTTAGTCGCTGCAATGGTGACGGGAATCAAACATTTCAACAGTGAACCGATTGATATAAAACCTGCCCACCGAACTAAGCATCGCCTGTTTGCGCTAGGTGCTTTTTTAGTTGCGGCGGGCGTTTGTGGCTGGTTGTGGTTTTATCCTTACTGATATTTCTAGCAAACAGAGCGTTATCTAAGCTTACTTCTGGCGCTGTTGACGACTGCGAAAACGTGCGTACGCCATACAGCCAGTAAATAGTGCCAGCGATACAACCGCTTCCAGCACGCCGCGAACCCCTTGGCCGGGTAGGGTTGCCAGCATAGTGCCTTGGGTGAAGTACAGTAGACTGACAAATGCTAACCAAGCATGGCCTCTGGCTCGCTGACCAATGATAGAGGGTAGGAATAGTAAGAGTGGCAGTACAAATGCGACCACAGGACGCCAGTTAAAGGTATCACCCTGAATAAAAAAGCCACGATAGATAACTAGTAGCAGCAGAATGACAAAGCTGACGAGCACTAATTGCCTTGCTTGCTGTGTGAGCTTATCGAGTCCATGGCGAGTCTCGAGACCTTCTAACCACTGCCTCATGCCGCTTCCTCCTGGCGCATTTTATGCAGCGCTCGCGCAAGCCTAGCCAACCGCTTGCCTTGAGCAAGACACAGTGCACGCTCGTGCTCGTCGACAGAGCGGTCACTTCGCGCACCGGCAACATGACTAGCCCCGTAGGGAGTGCCACCGGTTTGGGTGCTGAGAAGGGCGGTTTCATTATAGGGGATGCCGGCGTAGACCATGCCGTGATGCAGTAACGGAATGAGCATGCTAAGAAGCGTGCTTTCCTGGCCACCGTGGAGGCTGGAAGTGGATGTGAACGCACAGGCAGGTTTATCAATCAACGCGCCATTCATCCATAGGCTACTGGTCGTATCTAGAAAATACTTAAGCGGCGCAGCCATATTGCCAAAACGCGTAGGGCTACCCAATGCCAACGCGCTGCAGTGGCGTAAATCCTCTAGGTCTGCATAAACCGCTCCCTCTGCTGGAATTTCGGGATCAACGGCTTCACAGGTTGTGGAGACAGGGGGAACGGTGCGCAGCCGCGCTTCAATCCCCGTAATGCTTTCGACACCTGCTGCAATTTGCCTTGCCATATCCGCAGTGGCTCCTGAGCGCGAATAGTAAAGAATTAAAACAAACGGCGTGGAATCACTCATGAGGTATCCTAGAAATAACGACGTAAAGAGGGCACTGCGTTGTCTGCTTATGGTACCAGAGCTACCGGTTGTACAGGAGATGCGTTAAGCAATTGGCTAAGCGTGGGCAGGCGTAGATAAACCCATGCGGTTGAACCGTCCGTTAGCGTTTGTTTGACCCGCTCATAGCGAATACCTAGGCGCTCATAACGATCCAAGCGCAATAGCTGATCCGCAGTGACTTCTAACCGTAACCCTTCTACATGGCTATGGGTATCGGGAGTCAAGTCCAGGCCTTGTTTTTTAAAGCCCTCAAGACGTGCAGGTTGTGGGTTGCCTGAACTGCCCATCACCACCCAGCGCACAGGGAGATAGCGCAGCGTGCCATAGACGAAGACACTGTGGGTTCGCTCTTCAATGATTGGCAGGTGGGCGGGGCGCTCGTAAAACCACGGGCTCAGCATTGTCAGCCAAAGCCAACCTGCAGCACCGATTAGTAGTGCTGCGCTACACGCGATCAAACGTTTTAACCAAACCATGCCCACTCCTTTGATAATGTTGGCTATCAGCGTGGCGTTAGATGTTAATGAAAACAAGTCTTAAGCAATGTCGGCGGGTTTGCTAGGATAGAGGCATTAGACCCTGTCAGAGGAGCCTGTTATGAATCAATCACTTCGTGATGAGATGGATTTCAGTGCGTTGGTCGGCGATGTAAAGCCGTTACCCAAGCATAACCGCGCAGATACAGGTACCCAGCGCCAGCGGCCTACAGAGGCCCAGCTTGCTCGTCGTGAAAGTGCTGAGCAGCGTCTGGAAGAGCGTAATTTCTTATCCGATGATTTTGTCGACTTGTTGCCGCCCTTTGATCCGATTGAATACCGCCGGGAGGGTATTCAGCAAGGAGTGGTCGATAAACTGAAGCATGGTGGTTACAGTGTTCAGGCCCAGCTACATCTGCTACGGCGGCCGTTGGCAGAGTGCCGCAGAATGCTGTTCCCGTTTATTCAAGAAGCTTACCTCCACGACCTTCGCTCTGTGCTCATTGTGCATGGGAGAGGTCGAGAAATAGATAGTCCTGCGAATGTCCTGCGTTCCTATCTGGCTAAATGGCTTACCCAGTTTGACGAAGTGCAGGCTTATATTTCTGCGCAGCCTGCGGAGGGTGGCCTTGGTGCCACCTGGGTAATGCTACGTAAAAGTGACCGTGCCAAAGCTAACAACCGTGAGCGCCAGCAAAAACGTCGCGGATAGCCTGCCATTGTTTATCAAGTAATTGTTTATCAAGCAAAAGGGCAGCCGAGGAGCTGCCCTTTCTGTTTCTATCTCTACTTCTATCTTTCTACGTCTATCTCGATACCGTTTGCGGTTACTGCTTGCTGTCCGCCAGGCGGCGTTCGAACAATGCTTGACGCTGCTCAACATCGGTTTGGTAGCGAACACTAAACATATTCAACGCACGGATAGCGTCGTCTGGGTGCTGATCATCACGCAGAGCCATGGCGGTAAAGCCACAGCGGCGCATGTAATCCAACTGGTCGACCAACACATCACCGACTGCACGTACTTCACCGGTATAGCCGTAGCGTTCGCGAAGCAAACGAGCAAGCGTGTAGCCACGCCCATCCGTAAATGCCGGGAAATCGATGGCAATCGCACTGGTACTGCTTAGCTGCTGGCCAAGCTCCGTGGTTAACTCGGTATCACTTGAAAGCAGCGGTGCTAGCTCGGCATCGTCCTGGTTCGCTTGCCAGAGTGCCAGCGGCACAAAGGCGGGACGCTGTTCAGGGAGCGTGTCTGCGTCATAGGACACACACCACGCATTCTCTGCTGCCAGTTCACCATCAGCGATCAGATGGTCGACATGTACTGGCGTGAGCTCAACCGCGTCAGTCTGAGTGTCATTGCTGGGCATAAACACGCTCCTTAAAGGGTTTTAAGCCAATACGGCGATAGGTGTCGAGGAACCGCTCGTCTGCGTGACGTTCGGCCACATAGACTTGAAGTACCTTATCGACAACGTCCGGCACGTCTTCGCGGTAGAAAGAGGGCCCTAGGATTTTACCTAACGAGGCATCGTCAGTTGAGTTACCACCAATCGAGATTTGGTAGTACTCTTCGCCTTTTTTGTCGACGCCGAGGATGCCGATGTGGCCAACGTGGTGATGCCCACAGGCGTTCATGCAGCCTGAAATATTCAGATCCAGCGGGCCGAGGTCATAGAGGAAGTCCAGGTCTTCAAACCGCTCCTGCAGTGCTTGGGCGATGGGGATAGAGACCGCGTTGGCCAAGCCACAGTAGTCGCCGCCAGGGCAGCAGATAATATCGTTCAGCGTACCTACGGTTGGATTGGCCATGCCCAGTGCATCAAGCTCTTTCCAGAGTGCTTCCAGCTCATCGACGGGAACGTCAGACAGCACTAAGTTTTGCTCGTGGGTCACGCGCACTTCACCGAAGCTATAGCGATCGGCCAAGTCGGCGACGGCTTCCATTTGATCCGCTGTGACATCACCAGGCGCGTGTTCGCGGCGCTTAAGTGATAGCGTCACCGCTTTATAACCAGGGACCTTGTGGTCGGTGACGTTATTCGTCACAAAGCGGGCCAAACTACGATTTTCGCTGCGTAGCTGTTCGAAATCGGCAATGGCGCTCTCAGCAACCGGACGGCGCTCTGGTTCAGGGAAGTGAATCTTGGCCGCATCAACCGCTGCTTGGTTAAGTGTTTGCGGGCCATCTTTAAGATGCGCCCACTCTTCGTCAACGCGGCGGCGAAACTCTTCAATACCGAGCGCTTTGACGAGAATTTTAATACGTGCTTTAAACTTGTTATCGCGGCGACCAAATTGGTTGTATACGCGAACACACGCTTCCAAATACGTTAACAGATGCTGCCAGGGAAGATCTTCGCGCACCACGTCGCCAATCATCGGTGTGCGGCCAAGACCGCCACCTGCCAGCACTTTAATGCGGACGTCACCGTCTTCGTTACGCCATAGCCGCAGGCCGATGTCATGCACTTGAATAGCTGCGCGATCTTGGGCGGCACCGCTGACAGCAATTTTAAATTTGCGTGGCAGGTAGGCGAACTCAGGATGTAAGGTCGACCACTGACGAATTAGCTCACACCAAGGGCGTGGATCTTCCACTTCATCCCCTGCAATACCGGCAAACTGGTCACTGGTGGTATTGCGGATGCAGTTGCCGCTAGTTTGAATAGCGTGCATTTGTACTTTAGCGAGGTCTGCCAAAATATCGGGCACGTCTTCCAATGCGGGCCAGTTCAGCTGCAAGTTTTGCCGAGTCGTGAAGTGGCCATAGCCACGGTCATAGCGGCGGGTAATTTCCGCTAACGCGCGAAGCTGCTTGCCCGCTAGCATGCCGTAGGGGATGGCGATTCGCAGCATTGGCGCATGCTTCTGAATATACAGGCCGTTTTGGAGTCGCAGCGGGCGAAACTCTTCTTCTCCCAAACGCCCGGCGCGGTAGCGGTCCATTTGGTCACGAAACTGAGCGACGCGCTCGTCAACCAACGTTTGGTCGTGAATATCATAACGGTACATGTGGCACGATCCTGCTAAAAGCGAAATGGTCACGTCGAGACGGACGGTAATGTGCCGTCACCTTAACGCGGGCGTCATATTCTACAAAAGAATATATAATTATCTTTTTATCGCTAAATGATATTTGAGGTTTGTAAGTCATAGCGTTTGAGCTAGCCAGCGTCGACGCTGCCACACCCATAAGAAGCTGCTGGAGTTGAGCGCACGGTAGAAAAGCTGCACTAGCCATACACCGAGTAGCCCATATTCCAACTCAATGCCTACCCACCAGGCCAGTGGCAGAAACACTAGCCACTGCATGCTCAAAGTAAGCAACATCACTGTTCGCTGAGCGCCAGCGCCCATTAACGTTTGGGCCAGCACCAATGCGGCAGCATCCAGCACTATCATTAAGCCAGTAATCTGTAAGGGAAGAGTACCTAACTGAATAAGTGAGTGATCTTCAAAAAAAATAGCCAGAACAGTGGCCGGGAACAACAGCATAGGGAGTGCCAACACTGTCAGCAGCAAGCCAGCGACGCTTAATGCGTCGATTCCCCAGCGGTGTGCTGCCTGTTGATCATCGCGCCCTAATGCTTCACCGACCAAGCTCATTGCCGCCACACCCACCCCGACGCCAGGTAAAATAAGTAGCAACGATAGATTCACTAGCACATGGCCCACAGCGACACTCTGCGTGCCCATCCTACCTAATAGCCAGAACAGCACCACATAGCCGGCGGCAAACCATACTTGTTGCATTGAGTGTGGGATAGCCAAAAATAGTGTGGTCTGTAATGAGCGCAATGTCAGCTTCTGTCGGGTAAGTGCGTGGGCGTTATACGTCACGTAAGCCCAAATAATCAGTCCCAGCAGTAGCGAAAGCGTCGTGCCCATACCTGCACCGTTGGCACCCAGCGCCGGAAGGCCACCAATGCCATAAATTAATCCTGCACTAGCGACCACATTGAACACATGCACAATGACGATAATACGCAGGTAAAGGTGCGTGTGCTGCCGGCCGTTCCAGTAACCGCGAAAGCAAAGTGTCAGGGCAATCGCGGCTAACGATACAACGCGCCAGCGGAAATACTCCACGGCAATCGCCGTCACGTCATCTGCTGGCGTCATTAGTTGTATTAACCGGGGAGCCTGCCACCACGCGAGACACGATAATGGAATGCCGACCATAACGGCGATCAGCAAGCCAGAGTGAAGTGAGCGTGTTAGCGGGAAGTGTTCTGCGCCCAGGTCTTGAGAGGTTTGCGACTGGACGCTGGAAGAGAGGCCAAAAACCAGCGCCGTCATCATAAACATGGCATAGCCGCCGATACCAACACCTGCCAATGCCTCTTGGCCTAAATGGCCTACCAGTGCAGCATCAATAAGGTTGAGCATGCTCTGTGAGAGCATGCCCAGCATGATCGGTAAGGCTAAGCGTATGACCTTACCTTGGCGGCGGCCCACTGCTGACATTAGCTAGGGTCGTAAGAGAGCACTGGCGATAGCCAGCGTTCCATTTCCACTAATGGCATCTGCTTGCGTTGCGCAATCGCTTCCACTTGATCCCGGGTGATTTTTCCGGTGGAGAAGTATTTGGACTGGGGGTGTGCGAAGTACCAGCCAGAGACCGCCGCCGCAGGCCACATGGCAAAATTTTCGGTCAGTGCCAAGCCGGTATTTTCCGTCGCATCAAGCAACCGGAACAGCGTGGCCTTTTCGGTATGGTCAGGGCAGGCTGGGTAGCCGGGAGCAGGGCGGATACCCTGATATTTCTCGGCAATTAGCGCGTCATTATCCAGCGTCTCTTCCGGCACATAGCCCCAGAACTCTTTGCGCACACGCTCGTGCATGCGCTCGGCAAACGCTTCTGCCAAGCGGTCGGTTAACGCTTGCACCATGATGGCGTTGTAATCGTCACCTGCCGCTTCATAGGCTTTAGAAAGTTCATCAACCCCATGGCCTGTGGTAACGGCAAAACCACCGATCCAGTCGGCTTTGCCGCTCTCTTTAGGCGCAATAAAATCCGCCAGACTGTAGCAGATCCCATCACGCCCTTTGGTGGTCTGCTGACGAATGTGATGCAAGCGCTCAACTACCTCGGTACGGCTTTCATCGGCATACACTTCGATGACATCGTCATCGACGCTGTTAGCGGGCCACAGGCCAATGACGCCGCGCGCCTGAACACGCTTTTCGTCGATTAACTTGCGCAGCATCACTTTGGCATCTGCAAACAAATTGCGTGCAGCTTCCCCGACTACCTTATCTTCAAGGATTTTGGGGTACTTGCCAGCGAGCTGCCAGCTCATAAAGAACGGTGTCCAATCGATGCGTTCAACCAGCTCTTCAAGATCGTAGTCGTCGAAGGTTTTGAGACCCAACACCTGAGGTTTAACTGGAGTAAAGCTGTTCCAATCCGTGCGGAAGCGCCGTTTACGGGCTTGGGTATAGTCCAGGTCTGCGGCTTTAGGGCGGCGTTTGGCGTTACGCTCGCGCACTTTTTCGTACTCTTCGCGAATCTCGGCAACGTAGGCGGCTTTAAGGTTCGGCGCCAGTAAACGGCCCGCAACGCCAACCGCTCGAGAGGCATCGGTTACATAAATCACCGGATGATCGTATTGTGGCTCAATTTTTACGGCTGTATGGGCTTTGGAGGTAGTGGCACCACCAATGAGCAGCGGCAGATCCATGCCTCTGCGCTTCATTTCTTTAGCAACATGCACCATCTCATCAAGCGATGGGGTAATCAGCCCTGAAAGCCCAATGATGTCAGCATTATGGTCTTGGGCGGCCTGAAGAATTTTTTCGGTGGGCACCATCACGCCAAGGTCGATGACTTCGTAGTTATTACACTGCAGTACCACGCCGACAATGTTTTTGCCGATATCGTGAACATCGCCTTTGACCGTGGCCATTACGATCTTACCTTTGGCCTTGGTCTCTTCGCTTTTTTCCGCTTCGATATAGGGAATCAGATAGGCAACCGCCTGCTTCATGACGCGAGCCGACTTAACTACCTGGGGTAGGAACATTTTGCCGGCACCAAACAGGTCGCCAACCACGTTCATACCATCCATTAACGGGCCTTCGATCACCTCGATGGGCCTAGCGGCCTCGGCGCGAGCCTGTTCGGTGTCCTCTTCTATATATGCCGTTACGCCTTTAACCAACGCATGCTCGATACGCTTATTAACCGGCCAACTGCGCCACTCCAGGTCTTCTTTTTTGGCGGCGCCGCTGCCATCGCCCTTGTACTTGTCGGCAAGGTCAAGCAGCCGCTCGGTACCATCGCTACGGCGGTTGAGTACGACGTCTTCTACCGCATCACGCAGTTCAGTGGGTAAGTCATCATAAACCGCCAATTGGCCCGCATTGACGATGCCCATGCTGAGGCCTGCACGAATGGCGTGGTAAAGGAATACCGAGTGAATGGCTTCACGAACGGGGTTATTGCCTCGAAATGAAAACGAGACGTTCGACACGCCACCGGAGATCATCGCGTGAGGTAGGTGCTCACGGATCCACTGGGTAGCCTCAATGAAATCGACGGCGTAGTTATTGTGCTCATCTATGCCGGTAGCGATAGCAAAGATATTAGGATCGAAAATAATATCTTCCGCAGGGAAGCCAATGTCATCGACGAGTAAGCGATAGGCGCGTTCACAAATTTCGGTTTTACGCGCAAAGGTATCTGCTTGGCCTTCTTCATCAAACGCCATGACCACAATGGCAGCGCCAAAGCGGCGACATTTGGTGGCTTGCTCACGAAACGCAGCTTCACCTTCTTTCAGCGAGATAGAGTTAACAACCGCTTTGCCCTGAACACACTTAAGGCCCGCTTCGATGATGTCCCATTTAGAGGAGTCGATCATGATCGGAACGCGAGCGATATCGGGTTCGCCAGCGATTAAATTAAGGAAACGAACCATCGCTTCCTGGGACTCCAACATGCCTTCGTCCATGTTGATGTCGATAATTTGCGCGCCGTTCTCGACCTGCTCCAAGGCGACTTCAAGCGCGGTGGTGAAGTCTTCTTCGACGATCAGCCGCTTAAAGCGTGCCGAGCCGGTCACGTTAGTGCGCTCACCGACATTGACAAACAGCGCGTCGGCTTCAATGTTGAAGGGTTCTAAGCCAGACAGTCGGCACGCATGACTACGCTTTGCAATCTTGCGGGGCGCCATCGAGCTGACTGCCTCAGCGATGGCGCGAATATGCTCAGGGGTTGAGCCACAGCAGCCCCCAATAATATTGACCAGTCCACTTGCCGCGAACTCGCTGACAATGGCCGCCATTTCCTCTGGGGTTTGGTCATACTCACCAAACTCATTGGGTAGGCCCGCATTGGGGTGCGCAGAAACAAAGGTATCGGCTTTAGTGGAAAGCTCTTCGATGTAAGGGCGCAGCTCCTCCGCACCTAGAGCACAGTTCAAGCCAACTGAGAGAGGCTGAGCGTGGCGAACAGAGTTCCAGAATGCCTCGGTGGTTTGACCAGAAAGCGTGCGACCTGACGCATCGGTAATGGTGCCGGAAATCATCACCGGCAGCCGCGTGTTCAGGTCATCAAACAACTCTTCAAGCGCATAAATAGCGGCTTTGGCATTAAGTGTGTCAAAGATAGTCTCGATCATAATAAGGTCGGCACCGCCTTCGATTAACGCACTAGCAGCTTCATAATAGTTCTCGCGAAGCTCGTCGAAGGTGACATTGCGCTTAGAAGGGTCGTTGACATCCGGCGACAGAGACGCGGTGCGTGAGGTTGGCCCAAGTACCCCAGCGACATACCGCGGGATATTCGTTTCAGCAGCCACGGCGTCACAGACATTACGCGCCAAACGTGCCGACTCACGATTCAGCTCAGGCACCAGATCTTCCATGCCATAGTCTGACTGGGAAAGACGTGTGCTATTAAATGTATTGGTTTCGATAATATCCGCGCCAGCTTCTAGATAGTCGCGGTGAATACGTGCCACTAAGTCCGGACAGGTAAGTGCTAATAAGTCATTATTACCTTTAAGATCCGAGGGCCAGTCACGAAAGCGGTCACTACGGAAATCGTCTTCGCTGAGTTCGGCGTTCTGCAACATGGTACCCATGCCGCCGTCCAAAATCAGGATACGTTGGGCAAGGCGTTGGGTGAGGGAAGCAGTCAAATCACTAGCAGCCATGGCAGGGGGGAATCTCCAGCGTCTCAGTCGAAAAGGATATTTTTTATAGTCGTCGTCATAGTGTGAGCGGCGCCTATCATAACAAAGGGCACACCATAGGGCAGCAAGTAAGGGCGTGAAGTTATTGCAGTATCTTAATGAGGCGCGCTCATATACATAGGCAATAGCCTACTAAAATAGTCGGGATTGTGCTGGCGAGCAGTTTTGCTTACCATAGGCGTTAATGAAATAGTTATAAATGACATGTGATGTGGCCAAGCCACAACCACGGGAGGATAACATCCCTTATGACCGCGACTATCGAAACTGATACCCAAGGTATTGATATTACTGACAGTGCTCAGGAATATCTTGCTGAACTGTTGGAAAAGCAGAATGTTGAAGGCATTGCTGTACGTATTTTTATCACCCAACCCGGCACGCCTTACGCGGAAACATGTTTAGCCTATTGCCGTCCAGGTGAAGAAGAACCCACTGACGTTAAGCTTGAACTTGAAAAAATTAACGTATTTCTCGATAAAAACAGCTTGGCGTTTTTAGACGAGGCGGTTGTTGATTTTAACGCGGATCGTATGGGCGGCCAGTTAACCATCAAGGCTCCTAACGCGAAAATGCCTAAAGTTAATGCGGACAGCCCGCTGGAAGACCGCATCAACTACACGCTTTACAGCGAGATTAACCCAGGGCTGGCGGCCCACGGTGGTGAAATCAAACTGGTAGAGCTGACCGAAGACAAGGTGGCGATCCTTGCTTTTGGTGGCGGTTGCCAAGGTTGTGCAGCGGTAGATTTAACGCTTAAAGATGGCGTTGAGAAAACACTAATGGAGCGGATTCCTGAGTTAGCGGGTATCCGTGACGTGACCGATCACACGGATACAACGAACGCTTACTACCGCTAACGTTATATTAGCTGTACCGTTTGCGCTTCGAAAAGCCCGGCAGAAATCTGCTGGGCTTTTTTTATGAGTGGTAGGTTGTGAATGCTAGGTGATGAGCGATAGGTCACTCGTTGGGTGGATTATCTTCTTTTTCTTGCGAGGAGAGCGTCTCGGGCAGGGCTGTTAATTGCGCCTGAAGGGCTTCCATTCGTTGCCAAAGCTGTTGCTGCCAGTTCTCGTCCTGAAGCGCCGTTTTGTGCTGCTGTTCTAGTGCTTGGTGGGCTTTATCAAGCTCGCTCTGCAGGCTGGAGTGTTGCTCTTGTAGCGCTATATTGTTGCGCTCAAGCTCGTCAATACGCTGTTGCAAGCTGCTGTTGTCTAACTGGTAGTGCTGCAACGTGTCTTTTTTGAGCTGAAGCTCTTTCGCCAAGCTGTCTGAGCGCTGCTCGAACTGGAGCAGGCGCTTTTGTAGTGCTTTTTCTTCTTGGGCACGCTCTTGTCTTAGCGTGTCTAGCAACGCCATCAGTTTTCCTTCTGCTGCTTCGTTACGCTGCTCTTCCTGAGCAAGGCGCTGTTCCCAAGCGGCTTGGCGTTGTTGCAGCTCTTCAGTGAAGCGCTCTTTCAGCGCAGCTACATCATGCTCCGACTGGGTAAGCAACTGCTGGTATCGCTTAGCATCTTGGTTAGCTTGCTCTGCCTGTTGCTGCCACTGATGCTCGTTCGCTTGGCTAGCGGCCAGCTCGCGATTAAGTGCTTCCAAACGCTGTTCTGTATGTCGCAAATGCTCTGCAAGGGCGCTTTCTCGTTGCTGCGCATTGGCTGTTTGCTGAAGTGCTTCGGCAGCTTCCTGCTGGGCGCTCTCTACCTGCCGGTTAGCATCTTCACGATAGTGGACGAGCGCTTGATTGGCGACCTCTTGCGCCTCGCGCCATAGTTCGGTGGCGACGTTAACGATAACTTCTGGGACGCCCTTAGGTGGCGGAATATCGCGATTTTGCTCTCGCTCAATACGCCAATTACGGAAATGCTCACTGATCGTTGTGAAGCTGCCGGTTCCCAGTACTTCCCGAATGCGTTGCACGCTAGGAGTGTCGCCGCGAGCGAGCAGGGTGTCGATTGCTTGCTGAACATCACTGTATTGAATCCCGCTGCGAGCCATGGTGCTTATCCCTGTCAGATTGGTAGCGCTATTTTCGTAGGGTTTGGTTAAAATTACAATAATTACGTAATACATAAAACGTAATATTATTTACATTAAGCATTATAAATTCAAGATTACTGCTATTATCTTGAATTTTAGTGCCGATAGCAGCACACTTAACCCATTGAAAAATAACGCGGTAGATATGGGGAATGTGGCGATGCCCAGAGAGGTCGAAAAACAGCAAAAACACGTACGTGAAGGCCTAGAAAAGGGCAGCTGGCCTGACTTGCTGGCTAAGTCTTCCGTGCCCGTCACCCCAACGCAGCTAATTGATGCTCAAAACGACGTTGAGGCTGTTGCTGCGTGGCTTAGGGAGTATCAAGACAGCCCTCAGACATTGAAAAGTTACCGCCGAGAGGCGGAGCGCCTGCTGCTTTGGCTGTCCAGCCATAACACGTCGTTATGCGATATGAATCGTGAAATGTTGCGCCAGTACGAGGCTTTTTTGGAAGATCCTCAGCCAACTGAGCAGTGGGTGGGGGCAAGTAAGCCTCGCTATCATGCGCAGTGGCGACCTTTTCGTGGTGGGCTTTCGCCTGCAAGCCGACGGCAAAGCCTGATTATTCTGCAGGGTTTGTTTAGTTGGCTAGTGGAAGCAGGGTGGGTACGCCATAACCCATTTGTGCTAATGCGCGACAAGGCTAGGCGGCTGAATAACCAGGCTCAAACCATTGAGCGTTATCTAGAACGAGATCTTTGGGCATGGTTTTGGCAGTGGCTGAATACGCCGGCCGGGCACGCTAGTGAGCGAGAAGCGTATGAACAAGCGCGGCGACGATTTATATTCAGCTTCGCTTATCTATTAGCACCTCGTATTAGTGAAATGGCTAACGCTCGGATGGATGACTTTCAGGAAAGCGAGGGGCGATGGTGGTGGGTGGTAGTCGGTAAGGGGAGTAAGCTTGCGCGTATTCCGGTGCCTGGTGACATGCTTGAGTGCGTGCTCGAATGGCGGGAAGCGCTTGGATTATCAGGCCTGCCCAGTTATCACGAGCCCGACCCTCTGATCCGTGCGTTAGATAAACGTCGTGGCATTAGCGATAACCAACTTTATCGGCTGATTAAAGGCGTATTTAGCGAGGCGGCTGATGCGCTAGAAGCGCAAAATGGCAAGCCTGCCTATGTGGGCGCGCTGCGTCGTGCAACACCCCACTGGCTGCGGCATACGGCGATTACACATCAAGCGCAATCGGGAGTAAGCCTGCGCTATTTAGCCGAGAGTGCGCGCCATTCTAAACTGGATACGACGAGTCGCTACTTACACACCGAAGATAATGAATGGCACCAAGAGCAGCAGCGTCATCGCTTGAAAACAGCCCCAAAAACGCCTTCTGACCCGTTATAATAGGCATGATATTGAGACACCAACCCAAAGGAAACGCCATGGCAACTTCAGGCGCTGAGCTGGCCCAGCAAGAACTGGTCGAAGAGTTTGAAATATTTGATAACTGGATGGATCGTTATCAATACATTATCGATATGGGGAAGCAACTGCCTGACTTTCCGGAGGAGCAGCGAACTGAAGAGTTTAAGATTCAGGGCTGCCAATCTAACGTGTGGATGTGCCACGAAGGGCAGGGCGACAAGCTTATCTTCAAGGCAACGTCGGATGCGGCCATCGTTTCAGGACTGATTGCGTTGCTGCTGAGAATCTATAGCGATCGCACACCTGATGAGATTAGCCAAACTGAACCTCACTTCTTGAAAGATTTAGGTTTGGATAAGCACCTATCACCTACCCGCAGTAACGGCTTGCATGCCATGTTGGAGCGTATTTACCAAGTGGCAAAACAGTCTTAATTGTAAACGCGCATTGGAAAGCTTTCTCAGTGATGATGGTCGCACTTTGAGTGCGGCGGCGCCGTTAAGTCCGGGTCTTCACGACACAACTGCTCGCTTCTGCCACCAGGCACGGGATCGATACCACCGGCGCTGCCTGGGTGGCATCGCATAATACGCTTTATCGCCATCCAGCCGCCCTTGAAAGGGCCATGCACTTGAATGGCTTCAACGGTATAGGACGAGCAGCTTGGCCAGAAGCGGCAGCGCGGCCCCAGTAGGGGGCTAATGGTGTATTGATAGACCTTGATACAGCCAATCATGACGATGGCAAGGGCCTTCAAGGCCCAGTGCTTTGCTTGGGATAGCAGCTTTACCACTATTTCTTTTACCACTATTTCTTGCCGTAAAGCGCCGCTGGGTCGATAAGCGGTTCGCTGGTAATCGTCGCACGCTGTTCGTTTACCGATAAGTAAAAACAGCTGCGTCGACCGGTGTGGCAAGCGGGTCCAGTTTGATCGACTTGCAGTAATAGCGTGTCACCATCGCAGTCGAGAGCCGCAGATTTCAGCTGCTGTTGTTGACCCGAGGTTTCACCTTTATGCCAGAGCTTTTTACGCGAGCGTGAATAGTAGCAAACACGCTGCGTTGCTAGCGTTTCTTCAAGTGCCTCGCGGTTCATCCACGCCATCATTAACACCTCACCCGAATCAAACTGCTGGGCAATGGCAGGCAGCAAGCCTTGTTCGTTAAAGTGTACTGCGTCAAGAAGCGCTTCGGTCCCGGGCAACGTATCGGAAGGGCTGGCAGACTCTAGGGCTTTGAATAGGTCGCGCGGGGCTAATTGGTCAAAACGTGACATTACTCGTTACTCGCAGATCGGCAATTTTGGCACAAGCCTTGAAGTTCTATCGTTTGGCGCTCGACGTTAAACCCTTGTCGTTTGGCTAATTCGGCCAGTTGAGCGCTTATTTCATCTAAGTGAAGCTCTTCAACATAGCCACAATGGCGACAAATCAACAGCTGAAACCCATGGGCATGCTCAGGGCAGGCGCAGGCAACGTAAGCGTTTTGTGACTCTATACGATGAACGAGACCTTGCTCGATAAGAAAGTCGAGAGCACGGTAAACCGTGGGAGGTCTTGCTGCGGCATGCTCAGTGGATAGCTGGTCTAACAAGTCATACGCTTTTAGGCCGCCACCATTCTCAGCAATCAGCTCTAATACTCGGCGACGAATAGGTGTAAATCTCACGCCTCGGGTATGGCACTGGGATTCCGCTTGTTGTAATAGCGTATTAGCTTCTGTCATTAGGGCACTCGTTGAACGGGATATGCGTAGTCTACGCCGTCGCCGAAGAAGTGTCAGGCGTTTCTACGAGTTCGCTTTGGCGGGCAAAGTGGTGTTGTGCAAACGCTACCCGTTCCGCGACGGGAACACCGTCAGGCTGCTGCTCGATCAGGTCAAGCCGACGGCGAAGTCCTTCACCGTTGGTCATTTGGATAGCAAGCCCGGGGCGCGCATTAAGCTCAAGCAGCATGGGGCCATGCTTTCTATCTAGCACCATATCGGTGCCAAGATAGCCAAGCCCGGTCATCTCGTAGCAGCCTGCTGCCAGGTGGAGCAGGGTATCCCACTGTGGGACAACCAGACTTGCCAAGTCGTGACCTGTATCGGGATGGCTAAAGCATGGACGATCAAACTGCACTCCACGTAGGGCCGCGCCTGTGGCAATGTTCAGCCCAACACCCACGGCCCCCTGGTGAAGATTGGCCTTGCCATCCGACGCAGCGGTAGAAAGCCGCATCATGGCCATCACGGGATAACCTTTAAACACGATGACTCGAATGTCCGGTACGCCTTCATAGGTATAGGCCATCAGGCTTTCATCGAAATTGATCAGTGTTTCGATAACGGCGACATCCGGTGAGCCGCCTAGCGAATACAGCCCAGAAAGTATGTTCGAAACATGGCGCTCAATATCTTCAATCGACAAACTGACACCGCTTGGCTTGATAAAGATACCCTCTTGTACCTTTTCAATAACAAGTATGCCTTTTCCGCCACTGCCTTTGGCGGGCTTGATCACAAAGCCTGAATGGCCGCTCAGCATCTCACTGATATGCTTGACACCAAACTGAGTCGTTACCGTACCAATGAGCTCTGGCGTTGTGATGCCGTAACGTTGCGCAAGAAGCTTGGTTTTCAGCTTGTCGTCAACAAGCGGATATAAGCGTCGGGAATTATAGCGGCCAATGTAGCGAATATTTCGCCGATTCATGCCGATAATTCCCTTGTCTCTAAGTCGTGTCGGCCACGTCCAGTTCTTTAGCCAGCTCATGAGGATTTCTCTTCATCTGTAATTGGCTTAAAACGGCGAAGCTCCAATAAACGATAGCCCGTGTAATTACCAAGCAACAAGATGAGCGCCATCAGAATGAACTGAACACCAAGGAAGTTGAAAGTAATGTGGCGAACCCAGGGGTTGTTCATGGCAAGGAACGCTAATACAGCGGTTAAGAGGCTGCCTCCGCCTTGAACCAGTACCTGCTTTGGCCCTTCCTCTTCCCAAAGAATCGACATCCGCTCAATCGTCCACGCCAGAATGATCATTGGGAAAAATGTGACGGTTAACCCCGAACTTAGGCCCATACGATAAGCAATGACAGTGAAAATTGAGATGATTGCTATGACCGTGATGATGACCGCCGAAACCCTCGCTACCAGCAATAGATTGAGGTATGAAAGATAATTACGAATGATCAAGCCCATGGCCACAATCAGCAGGAAGCCAATTAAGCCCGTTAGCAGGGTAGTTTGAATAAACGCTAATGCAATCAGCACCGGCATAAACGTGCCCGACGTTTTTACCCCAACCAGCACGCGCAAAAACACCACTACCAGCGCGCCAATGGGAATCAGCAGGATCGTTTGGAAAAGTGCCTGCTCTTCCAAAGGAAGGCTATGGATAGAAAAGTTGAGTAGTGTGTCATCAGAGTAGTGATTGCGAACCGCCGCAGAAGCCGGTTGGTAATGTGTCAACATTGAAAAGGTGACCCGCGAATTGGTTCCGCCCTGGACCTCTAGCACCGCGCGACCACCTGTTTCCCAGAGCAGAAGGTTGTCGGGTTTTCCTTGCTCGCCGGTAGTCGGGTTAAATAGCGTCCACGTTTCGGCAGATTCGTCGAACACTTGAATCCAACTGCTGAGGGTTTGTCGACGACGACCATCCTCCATCAATAGGCCGCTGACTTCCCTTGCATGAACACCCGCTTGGTTCAACAAACGCACAATCAGTGGCGATGGCTGTTCCTGGGCTAAGAGTAGTCGTGCATTTTCCCCTTGGCGTTCGCCATTAATATCTAAAATCAATTCTCTCGCAAAGGTGGCGTTATTGGCGCTACGTGCCCAAGCACGATCAATTAATTGGCTAGCGGCAGTGTCGTACGGGCTTTCCCAGGGGGGAACAGACGATAATTCTGGTGGCGTTTGCACGGGTGAGCGCGCATCTGGCGAAACAAGCATTTGCACTGAATAGTAAAGCTGCTGGCTACCGGCGGCATTGCGAATAGTCCACTCAGCCTGACGACCTAGCTCATCTGCTTTGTAGGCAAGCCCATAGCCAGAAGACGCGGTGTTTTCGGTCAAAACCCGGTACCCAGCCTGATGTGAAGGCAGTGCTAGATCAACCTGCACAGGGCCGTCCTGGGCATTAAAGTTGATAACAGCTTCGATTTCCCATACTTGGCGCTGTTCGCCGGGTAGCCAGGGGATTTCGAACTGAACATGTCGATGCACACTGGCGGCAATACCAACCAACAGCAGTAGTCCAACGATCAAATAAAACGGCAACCGTGACATCATGATTCCTTTCAGCGAAAAACGGCGGGGGAGAACTGTTACTCTTCAGTATCGTCTTGATCTGCTGCTTCATCTTCAGCGGCTTGATCGGCAGGTTCACCGCCAGGGAATTCTGGACGTTCGTAAAGATAGGTTTGAGCAACATCAATGGTGGCAATATCCATCATGAATCGCCGTCCTAACAGCACTGGGTAGTCCAAATGGGTGCGATTATTAAGCGTGAACTCAACGTTTTCGCGGATTGGGCCCAAGGTCATTAACAGTGAGATCACTGGGCGAGACTCTTCACCAGATGCCTGAACAATACGCACCCTACGTACAATTGGCGCTTCGATCCATTCATCACGCACGCGATCTACGACCACGTCATTGTCATTTAGTGCCAACTTAAAGCGCACCCAATTTTCGCCATCACGTTCAAAGCGGGTAATTTCGGATGCTGATAGTGATGACGTGTTGGCTCCAGAATCAACGCGCGCCTTCAAATAAGTGCCAACACTGGGTAAACCAACCCATTCACTGCGGCCCAGCAGTGTTTTGTTGTCTTGAGTGGCATCAACATCGCACTCTTCACGAACAATAACGGGATCTTCACCGCGAGCTTGTAGGCCAGCCACATCTTGGCGCAAATAGCGCAACAGGCTACCGACTTCGCGAACATCAGCTGTCAACGCTCGCTGTTGGTTAAGCTGCTGCTCGTGCAGTCGTGTAGACGCGGATGCACACTGCTGAGCAAGAGAGGTTTCAAGTTCAAGGATGCGGGTGTTAAAAGACGCTTCGCTTAATGGCGGTGGCTCATTCGTTTCTGGCGGTGTCACAGCACAGCCTGCAAACGAAAGCGACAAACCAGCCATTAGACACAATACACCTGAGCGCATAACGTGAGATATCCTTAAACAAGAAGAGCATGAATGATAAGGAGAAGGACATTGTATTGTCCAACTTGATCCGTTGGTTTTGGAATCTTTATTTGCCTAATTTAACATAATATATATTATGCGAACCCGTATGATCTCACAGGCATCAGGTTAAAATCCTAATCATCAATGACAACCCTCATAAAAAACAGCCTGCTTTTTAAGCAGGCTGTTTTGTCATTAGCCAATCCGTAACGCTAACGTTGGGCCTTACTCACCAGCGGGTGCAGCGTATGAGCCGTCTTCCTGGTGTACTTCATTACCGGTAATTGCTGGCGTGAAAACGCATGCGACGGTCATGCCTTTTTCTTTACCGCGTAACAGATGTTCGTCGTGCTGATCCAGCAGATAAATATCGCCTGCTTTGATCGGCCAGATTTTGCCATCGGCTAGGGTTTCTACTTCGCCTTCGCCTTCATAGCAAAACACAGCTTCATAGTGGTTTTTGTAATGAATATGCGTCTCAGTGCCTGGGAAAATACGGGTAATATGAAATGAAAAACCCGCATTATCATTGGCTAGAACAAGACGCGTGCTGTCCCAATTGCCATTCTCGGCGGTGACAAGACGATCTGTTTTACGTGCTTCTTCAAGATTACGAACGATCATAGAATTGCTCCGTTATGAGGCACTTGGTATTAACCGAAGCGGCCCAGTGCTGAATCGATGCTGCAAAATTAGCCTAACTCTACATCACGCTTGGATAACAGCATTGACTGAGGCTTCTAGAATATCCAGCGCTTCCAGCAAGTCCTCATCACTGATGGTCAGCGGGCATAGGCATTTCACTACTTCGCCGTCTTGGCCGCTGGTCTCAATAATAAGGCCGTGCTCAAATGCTTTGCTGGTGATCTTGTCGGCAATATCACCAGAGACAACATCAATACCGCGCATGAGGCCGCGTCCACGTTCAGTGGCAGGCATGCCGTTCTCACTGAGTAAGGCTGCCAGCTTTTGGAAACGTTCTTCAACAATACGCGCTTTGCGCTGAACATCACGCTCAAAAACATCATTTGACCAATATTTTTTGAGCGCAGCCGTGGCGGTCACCATCGCCAGGCTGAAACCACGGAACGTGCCGTTATACTGACCAGGCTTCCATTTATCAAGCTCTGGACGCATCAATACATGGGCAAATGGCAGCCCGAATCCAGAGAGTGATTTTGAGTTCGTCACGATATCAGGCGTGATGCCCGCGTGTTCAAAGCTAAAGAACTTACCCGTGCGGCCACAGCCTGCTTGGATGTCGTCGATGATCAACAGAATATCATGGGCGTGACAGATACTTTCTAAACGCTTGAGCCACTCAAGGCCTGCCACGTTAATACCGCCCTCGCCTTGCACGGTTTCGACAATAACACCTGCCGGTATATCGAGGCCGCCAGATTTGTCGTTAAGTAATTTCTCGAAGTAATCCAGCGTATCCGCATGCTCTCCCATATAACCATCAAAGGGTAAAAAGCTTGCGCCCTGTGTGGGAATGCCACCGGTCGCTTCGCGGAACTTGCGGTTACCCGTGGTTGCCAGTGCTCCCATGGTGACGCCGTGGAAGCCGTTGGTGAAGGTCACAATGTTATGGCGACCTTTAGCAACACGGGCCAAACGGATGGCCGCTTCTACTGCGTTAGTGCCTGTCGGACCAGGCAGATGTACCTTGTAGTCTAAGCCACGCGGTTTGAAGATAACTTCTTCAAGGGTTTCCAGGTAATCACGCTTTGCAGCGGTCCACATATCCAGGCCATGAACAATGCCATCTGTTGACAGATAGTCGATCATTGCTTGTTTGAGGTGTGGGTTATTGTGGCCGTAATTGAGCGTGCCGGCACCGGCTAGGAAATCAATGTACTCACGACCATTCTCGTCCGTTAAACGAGCATTCTGGGCTTTCGTAAACACAACGGGGAATGAGCGCGAATAAGTACGTACGTTAGATTCCATGCGTTCAAGCGTTTGGGTCTGCATTAACGACCTCCTTTTAAAATCATTGAGCCAAGCGTAGGACAAACTGGCGGAAACAGCGGTAACACGTAACCAGCTAGCAAGAACCGCGTATTGGGCAATAGCTGGTCCGTTCCGTTACATGCTGTCTGTTTGAAATGGACCTATACGAACTAGGTTTTCAGGATCATGCTCCCCACCGAGTTGTTCGGTAGAGAAATATTCACGGCTATTTAAAGGGGCTTGCCAGCGTGCAGCTAAGCGGCGAAATAAGCCCCAAGAGGCCTGATTGTCTGGAGTGATCGTCGTTTCCAGGTGATGCACATTATCAAGTTCTGGACGCGACATAATGGCTTCGACTAAGCGGCGCGCCAAGCCTGTGCCACGTGCTTTTTCACCGACGGCAACCTGCCATAGAAAGTAGGTATCCGGCGCGTTGTCTTTCACATAGCCAGATACAAATCCTACTATCTCGCCCTCTTCATTTGTCGCCACCGCACAGGTGTCGCGAAACTGAGTTGCCAACAGTAAATAAGCATAAGCAGAATTAACATCAAGCGGCGGGCAAGCTTTTATCAACTCGTAGACGCCCCAACCATCATCTGCATTCGGCTTGCGAATAAATAACGGAGTAGATGCATGCCCGACCACAGCATCAGCGACTGTTGGGCGTGCAAGGTCTGCAGAAGGGGTAAAAGGTGTTATTGGCGTGCTCATGGTTATGCTTCGCTGTAGCGAATTTGAGCGCCATTATAACAGCTGATTATGAGCAATTCAAAAATCATATTATTCATCCTGTCCTTTTCCATAATTTTTGGTTATCAAAGGCGTCTCTACCTGCAAAAATCAGCTGAAAGAGCCGCTGTATTGGAAGAGTTTAGATCAACCTCACATAGCTGCGAGACAAAAAAGGCGAGCTAATGCTCGCCTTAAAAATGTAAATTTTATGTAATCAATTGCGCGTAGCTGTTCTCATTGTCACAAACTCTTCCGCACCTGTTGGATGGATGCCGATGGTACGATCAAAATCTTCTTTTGTAAGCCCAGCTCTGACCGCAATGGCGATCCCTTGTATTAATTCACCGGCCTCTTCACCGACCATGTGAGCCCCTACGACAACATCTGTCGCGTCATCAACGATTAGCTTCATTAAAGTGCGTTCTTGGCTACCAGACAAGGTGTGTTTCATTGCTTTAAAGTCCGCGCTATAAACGCGAATCTTGCCAATGTTTTCTCTGGCAGCCTCTTCAGATAGCCCTACCGTCCCAATATTGGGATGACAAAAAACCGCCGTAGGAATCGTGGCGTAGTCCAGCGGTTTAGGCAGTGTTTCATTGAAGTGGATATCGACTAACTGCATCGCCTCAGCCAGTGCTACGGGCGTCAATTCAGGCCCCTGGGTCAAATCGCCAAGCGCCAAGATTGAAGGGACCGCCGTCTCGTAGCGCGCATTTACTGGGATTTTTCCACTGCTATCAAGATGAATACCCAATGCTTCAAGCCCTAGCCCCTGCGTATTGGCATTACGTCCTGTCGCTGCTAAGACGGCATCTACCTCTTGAACATCACCGTTAGTTAAATACACGTTAAACGCCGAGCCATTGGGTTCAATCCGTTCAATATTGGTATTGAAATGCAGATTGACGCCTTTTTTGCTCATTTCATCGCGGGTAAAAGCTCGAACTTCTTCATCAAACCCTTTTAGAAACAGCTCTCCACGATAAATCAAATGCGTTTCACTACCGAGGCCGTTAAAAATGCTCGCGAATTCGACCGCAATATAGCCGCCTCCCAAAACCAGAAACCGCTCTGGAAAAGCGTCAAGGTCAAATATCTGGTTTGAAGTGACTGTGTATTCACTGCCAGGAAAATCAGGTACCCATGGCCAACCACCTGTCGCTAGCAGTATCTTTTGTGCGGTTACTTGGGTAACGCCTTCTTCAGAAGCCAGTGAAACGCTGTGTGACCCTGTCACGGTTGCTCTAGCATGAAGCAGTACGACTCCCGCGCCCTCTAACATCCGCTGATAAATGCCATTAAGCCGTTTTATTTCACTGGTTTTATTATCGCGTAGCACTGACCACTCAAAGACAGCAGGCCCAGGCAACTGCCATCCAAAGCCTGCGGCATCATCGAAGCTGTCGTGAAAGTGAGCCGCATAGGAGTACAGTTTTTTAGGCACGCAGCCGACATTGACACAGGTGCCGCCCAAGTAACGATCTTCTGCTATAGCAACTCTGGCGCCGCTTGCAGCTGCCATTCGTGCGGCGCGAACACCCCCTGACCCTGCTCCAATTACCAATAAATCGTATTCATATTCCGCGTTATCTGCCATGTGCTATTCCTATCCTGAACCATTGCATGTACTTATCGGTCATGTACTTACCGACAACGGTCGTTAAGCACAAAGATTGACCTTAGATTCTGAGAAGGTTAAAACCCCTCTCTCTGTACCCTAGTTTGCTCTATCTTGAACCTAACAGCTCCTAACCTGTGACGGAGATCCAATGTCTAACGCTATTGAAACACTGCTTGATAATAATCGCGCCTGGGCAGAGCGTATGTGTGAGGAAGATCCTGACTACTTTAAACGCCTTTCCAATCAGCAAAACCCTGATTACCTCTGGATTGGTTGTTCTGACAGTCGTGTGCCTGCTAACCAGATTATTGCCCTTCCGCCAGGCGAAGTTTTTGTCCATCGTAATGTCGCTAACCTGCTCCACCATACCGATATGAACGCACTGTCAGTTGTGCAGTTTGCGGTGGATGTACTTAAGGTCAGTCATATCATGATTGTGGGGCACTACGGTTGTGGTGGCATTAAGGCGGCAGTAACCGGCGGTGAGTGCGGGGTCGTCGATTACTGGCTGCATTCGGTGCGCGAACAGTATAACCATCACCGTAATACGCTTGAACATTTACCAATGGAAGAGCAAATTGACCGCATGTGCGAATTGAATGTAAAAGCTCAAGTTAATAGCTTGTGCCGAACCAAAATTCTGCAACGTGCTTGGCAGAGAGGCCAAGATATTTCAGTGCATGGTTGGGTCTATGGGTTGAGCGACGGCCGTGTAAAAGATCTCAAATGCACCATAACTGGCCTGGAGCAGGTTGAGACCCTTTATCGTATCGACCGCCTTCAACAAAGCGACTGACACCATCTGTGCCTATCGCTCTGATGACATCGATCTCGGTCAGTTATAGCGGTAGGCGCGATGACAGCTTTTACAGCTTAAGCCAACATCAGAAAATGCTCGCGTGGCCGCGCGATAGTCCTCTTGCTCGGTCGCATCGATTAGCGTCGCCACTTTTTGCTCAAGATCCGTAAATCCCGCTGCGAAATCTTCCCACTCTTCCCAGATTTCTGGGCGAGCGTCAGACCCACGCCCATGAGTGCCGACAATAAACGCGGGCAAAAAATGAGCTTGAGTCGCTTGTTCCTGAAGCGTTGCTAACCGCGGCGCGGCTCCGCGTGCATCCTGGTTATTCACCAAGTCAAAACGCAGCTGACGCAGAAGGCTTTCTAGCTCTTTCAATTCATCCTGACGCCATATGACCGCTTCTCGCTCACTTGCAAACGGGCTCTCTTCAACCGTTTGTGGCGCTGGAACGGCATCTTCAGTAACTTCCTCTGCCATGGTCGGCGTAGTAATTGCAGCAAAGACGACCAGGGCCCAAACCGAAGGCATGAGCCATGAACGTTTTAAAGTATGTGGCATTTTACTGACCTTATTACTGACCTTGTGATGGAGTACTTGGCTCTTCTCACCACGACTAACCGATGGGGCAAGTAACGCCAGTACCTTTGAGCCCGCAGTAACCAGCGGGGTTCTTGTCTAAATACTGCTGATGATAAGCCTCCGCGTAGTAAAAAGTATTCAGCGGCTTGATCTCGGTAGTAATAGTACCTCGGCCAGCCTCATCGAGCGCCTTTTGATAGGCATTGGCACTCTTTTCAGCAGCCATCAACTGAGCAGCCGTTGTTGTGAAAATGGCAGAGCGGTACTGGCTACCCACATCGTTGCCTTGACGATTGCCTTGAGTAGGGTCGTGCTGTTCCCAAAAAATTTGCAACAGCGTAGCCAAGGATGTGGCACTGGGGTCGTATACCACTCGAACTACCTCGGTATGGCCTGTTTGTCCCGTACACGTTTCTTGATAAGTTGGGTTTGGTGTTTCTCCCCCGGCATAACCGGCGGCAGTGACGTAAACTCCCGGCACTTGCCAAAACAGGCGTTCAACGCCCCAAAAGCACCCCATGCCTAACACAATTTCTTCATACCCTGCTGGGAAAGGAGGGTGAAGTGAGTGGCCAGTAACGGTATGTACGCTGCTCGTTTCGATCGGCGTTACGCGGCCAAGTGGTGCTGAATTTGCTTTAGAAAATAGCGTCATAACGCCCTCTTATTGCCGTGGATAAATCGTAGGGTCACCTGACCGAGTAAATGTGTAGATTAAGTCGACGGCTTGATTTGCGCCTGATACTGCCTGCACATATAGATTGCGCCAAAGTGTGTAGCGTAATGTCAGTTCTGCAATGGGCGAGAAAATGCCAACACCGTAGCTAATCCGGATATCGTCGGTTAACTGCCCTGTCAGCGCCACTTGGCTATTGTCACCTGCCCCAGTGGTATCCAAGGTCAAATCGCTAATACCAAACGCTTCCCCAATGGAGCCAACGGCTCCGCCTGTCTTACCGAGAGACATGCCGATTAAGGCGGTAGTAAGCGCACTATCAATCCCTCCTCCAGCAGCATCGGGTGCACGCCCCCTCAATAAATATGACAGCGCACGGGTTTCATCCATTGCTGGTTCAGAAAAGATCAGTAAGTTGGGCTCTTCTGCATTGCCACTAACACGAATGCCAGCAATAACCTCATCTTCCGTGATATCAGGATTACGAATTGCTTCGAAATCGAGAATTGGCAGCCCTGGAGGGCCGCTGAATATCAGCTGTCCACGGCGAATCAGCAGATCCTGACTAAAGGCTTTAAAACGACCATTGATAAGGTTGACATCACCAAACAGCTGAAGTGCACCGCTGCCTTGACGAATTTCTAACGTGCCACCCAAATCAGAATTAAGCCCATATGCTGATATTTGCATATCACGGCCCAAGGTTAGTGTGATGAGCACATCAATGTCCATTCCTGATTGTGAAAGCTCATCAGCAGCGCTTGGCTCGCCATTGGCAGTCCGTTGCTGAGCCACTCGCTCAGCTTCTCGATCATCGCGCTCGGTGATAATGACTTCGTCAGAGCTTGGGCTAACAGCTGAGGCAGGAAGATCGCCAACTTCTAAGCGCGCCCATGGTAGATCGACATTGCCACGTACTTGCAAGCGATCCGGTGTTACACGAATGCGGATATCAGGCGCTGCTTCTAAACGCCCAAACTGTGGCAAAACGATTAATAATGGCTCCTGAGTCGCGTTAACATCGACACCAATACGCCAGTCGTCGCCTGCAGGAAAGTAAGCATCCCCAGCGATATTCAAGCGACCACGTTCAGCAGCAACAAAACCATTTATGTCCCCTTGTTCGCCGTCAAACGCAACGACCAGCTCGCCATCTTTGATATCGATAGGAATATCTGGGCCATGAACGCTTAGATTACGAAGCGCAAGCTGCCCCTGTAAATCGGGCTGACTGGTGGTTCCTGCAATTTGTATACGGCCATTTAAGTCGCCCTCTAAGCGATCCATGCCCACCACCAACGGGCGGTAAGGTGCTAAAGAAAGCGCTTGGGCGCTTAGCTCGCCACTAAGACCACCACGACCAAGTGGATCACTAATGCTGAGATCGAGTGCCAGCTCACCAGCATCTGCAAACGACAGTACAATATCGGCATCAGCTTGAGCCTGACTGGCGTCTAACTGCGTGTTTAAACTAATCACAGGAAGCTGTACGGGCTGGCCGTAATCGTTGACTGCCGTAATCGCTAACTCACTTAATACCTGAACATCGGCTTGCCACTGAGCCCCGCCTTGGCGCCAAGCTGCAACAATGTCTGCTGTCGTATCACCCTCAAAGCTCCACTCTTCTGGCAATAAAGGCTCGAGTGCTTCCATCGGCACTTCTCTGATGCTCAACACCGCGCGCCCTTGGTCGGCCGATGCGGCAATCTGTTCTTGCGAACAAACAAGCCCTCCTTCTTCGCGACGCACACAGAAAGGTGAGAGTTGCGCTTGGCCGTTAGCTAGGTTGTAACGAATATCAAGAGGGGCTTCTAAACGTAGATTGCCGAACTCGGAGTCGATTTCCAGCGGTGTTAGTTGGCCCTGATACTGCTGCGCTTGTTGATCAAAACGACCATCTAGCGCTACAAGTGCACGGCTTAGCATGTTATCGGCTTGGCCGTCGATACTGACAGTGAGTGCGTGCTGAGATAGGCGTCCGTTAAGCTCAAGGGCAATACTTGAAAATGCCTGCCCACCTGCATTGACTTGCTGCAAACCAAGGTTAATGTCTAGCGTTGGGTCTTCGATTCCCTCGATATTGCTGGTCAGTGATAACGTTTCAATACGGTTTTCGGCAAACTGCAAATCACGGCCAGTTAATTCGGCTTCCACCTTAGGTTGGCTAATGCTACCTCTGGCCAGAATATTACCTGTTAATGTCCCCGCTAAGTCTGGATGCAGCGTTTGTAATTGTCGCAATGCAATCTCGGTATCTAGCGACATTGCTTGCTCACTAACTTGACCAGAGGCCGTTAACCGGTTGTCTCCCTGAGTGAAAAGTAGTTCTTGGATATCTACTTCAAGCGCACTGTTAGCCTCTAAAGAGGCTTGAAGCGCCAAGGGATACTCCTGGAGCTCCCCAGTAATATCGAGGACTGGCAGGCTGATTTCCCATAGCTCGCCGGTTTGACGCACACTAGCGGTAATGTCGCCATTGAGATTGCCGTTGAGCTGTTCGACAAACAGCGATGGATCGAATTGATCCAGTCGGATGGTGGTATCAACCCGTAGTGACGAAGCCCAATTCACTTCCCCCTCACTACTGAGCGAACTGTCATTAATCGCTAGGGTTAGCGGCGTCCAGCGGAACGATGAAAGATCTCCGTTGCCACTGAGTCGAATATCGGTGGCCGGCACTTGCGGGCCTTGAGCGTTTAAGGAAAGCGTTGTCTGGTACGCTTCCAAGCTGCCGCTAGCAACGATGTCTATATCTTCAACAACATAGGGTTCTGCCGATGACTCATCGCTACTAGGTTGTGTGAGTGGCCACTGCAGGCGGTCACTCTGCAGTCTTACATTGAAAGGTAGCGTCGGTGCCAGCGCATCGACTTGAGCCTCGAACGTTGCATTAACGACACCGGCTGCCCCTAAACTGGCTGTCAGCTCATCTAGGGATCCTGACAGTTCCAAAACAAGCTCTTCGCCACTTAGCTCAGGAAATATTTCGGGTAAAAACAAGGTTGTTGTTAATCGAGCATCTAACGGATAGCTGCCTGATAATGTGGCGTTGGCTGTTAAGTTCGCCTCGGCATCAGGTGTAAGTAACTCTAATGAGCGGAGCGCTATTTGGTTGCCTTCAGCACTCGCAACCACCGCTAATCTTTCGACTTGGTAATCAACGGCTCCGCTGACAGTGACGTCAGTCACGGTGAAGGATGCTAAGTCGATATCAATGGGCAGCATTATTTCAGGCAGCTCAATGCGCTGCCGTGCTGTTAAGGCTTCGACCGCTTGACCTGGTTCTGCTATGACCGGTTGGGTAACCATAACCGCACCATCAATAGCAGATGCATGTAACGGTGTCTGGATACCTTCTGTTAGTTGAGTGCCTGCCGTGGGAGGCAAGTACACGGTTGGCTGCATGAGCGTGGTGGGCGCGATACTGACAAGATGTTGCTGCGCGGTAATCGCGGTTGAAAACGACTCCCAGCCGACGCGAGTTCCATCAGCTAGCTGCAGTTGGACGTTAGTGAACTCAACTGAACGTAGTTCAATAGGAAAAGGCAGTTGGATGCTAGGCATCCCATCAGATTCTGATGAGTCTGGCTCCGCTTCAGTGCTCTCGCCCAAACGTATATCTGCGCCTTCTACATGAAGTTTGTCCAGGCAAAGCTTACCTGACAGCACACAATCTTCAGCCCAGGCCAGTTCAAGGCTGTCGACGTTGATGCGTGTCTCACCAAGCGATAGTTGAAAACCGCGCAACGCAAACTGGTCAAGCAGTGCGCCTTCTTGGTGTTCATACGTAAAGAAGCCCCGTTGCTCGCCTTGAGAAAACAGTTGACCTGTTCCCCAAGGAGAGAGCGCAACGCCGAGTAGCAGAGCGACCAGACCAAATAGCCAGAGTGGTAGCACAATGGCTAATCGTACAAAACTCCACAAAAATAACCCTACACGATGTTTACCTGAGAGCGGTTGACGCTTGATAGATGCCGCTTTTGCAACCTTAGCCAAAATGCTCTCCTAAAATTCCGGTCCGATGGAAAAATGCAGGCGCCAATCGTCTTCATCGTCAAATGGGTGTGCTACATCAAGTCGGATAGGGCCCACAGGGGAAATCCAGCGTACGCCAACCCCTGCGCCCGTTTTTAACTCTTCTGGCCCCCAATTATCGAAGGCATCTCCAGTATCGACAAAAGTTGCTCCCCACCAGTCGCCAGTCACGCGACGCTGGTACTCTAGAGTCGAGGTCAGCATTTGCTGGCCGCCACGTAACAGCCCTTCTTCATTTCGCGGAGATAGGCTTTCGTAGGAGTAACCCCGGACACTTCGGTCACCGCCCGCAAAAAAGCGTAACGAAGGAGGCAGTTTATCGAAATTATCTGTTTCGATAGCGCCGATACTTAGCCGTGCCGAAAAACGATTATCATCGCCAATGGTGCGAATCCATTCTGTGTCACCCGTCATACGCGCGAACTTGGCATCGGATCCCCATATCGTGTCTGAATACTCGAGCGATAATTGTTGCCTATCTCCCCAAAGCGGAAACCGCTGAGGACGCGTTCTTGTACGGGACCACTGAATGCCTGGATAAAACAGCAATACTTCATCTGAGACTCCCCCTTGGGTGAAGTCTTCATAGGTCGTACGGAAGTAAAGTGTTTGTACCCAGCGATTTTCAAACTCCCATCGACGAGCGATTTCCACGGTACCCTCTAACGACTGGGTATCGCCATCATCCAGGTTACGCACGCCATATTGCAGACGATAGCTATCGCGTAACGGATCTTCTAACGGGATATTGTAAGTCCCTGTGAAGCGCTGGTCGGGGGCTGAAACATACAGATCATGATCCAGGCTATGGCCAAAGCGGTTAATCCATGGCTGTTTCCAGCCAAAGCGCATGCGCGGCCCTACGTCAGTTGCAAAGCCAATCCCGACTTCAAATTGATGGCGATCGGCAGGCTCTACACTTACGTCAATAGGCAGACTGGTATCGTCCCGCTGAGTGACACTAAGTGCGCTGACAAGCGCTGCGCTGGACAGCCTAGGACGTTGAGGCTGCGATGCCGTTGCTTCATTCCACCACGGTGAGCTTCCTGTTGGCGGCGATAGGGTCAGCTCCCGCGCTGTCTCTAAGCGTGGTCGTACCGTCACAGAGCTGAACCATTCTGTCTCAGCTAAACGTTGATTATAGCGGGCTATCGATTCCGCTAGATAAGGCTCCCCTGCTTCAAAGGTCTGCATTTGAAGCAAACGCTCAGGTTCGATATGACTACCTGAAATAGTCGTATTGCCAAATTGATAGCGTGGGCCGCTGTCGAAATCCATATAGAGACGAGCGCTTTCAAGGTATGGCCTTATTTCCATTCGGCGGTCAGTAAACCCCCAGTCGAAATAACCACGCTCAAGTGCTAGGCCTGAAAACTGGTTGCGTAGGCGATCCCATGGGGCATGCCGTAGTGTATCGCCTTCCTTCAAGGGAAATGCATCGAGTGCTTCCTGAAACGGAGGGTCATCGCTTGCTTCACCGCTGATATTGACAGAAAGCACGTCGATTTTGACCGGCGAGCCGGGTTCTATGCGAAGTGTGATAGGTGAGCTATCAACATCAACCGTAATGTCAGGCTCGTAGTAGCCGAAAACGCGCATGGCTTCTTGCGCACGCTTACGTATTTCGCCTTCCAAACGGATATCGGTGTACTGATCTTCGTCAATGTTCTGTAAATAGGCATCAATATTGTCCTCTACTTCACTACTGACACCATCGATTGACGCGTTAAGTGCCCATACGGGAGCTGACCACGTTACAAGAAGCGGTAAAACCACCTCACGAGTCGCTTGTTTAACGGTAGGCCATCGCCGTATTCTTTCCATGCAGTTCATCCCTAACCAAATCAGCGACTCGGTGGCTTTATTACCCATTGCTTTATGCTGGTGACAATTGCTAGCGGAGCATCTCCATCTGAGCACTAAATGCCAGCTGGGCTTGCCGCACTTGACGGATATCACTCTCTAAGGTGTTTAATCGTTGCGCCCATTGCTGTTCAAGCGCTTGTAACGCTTCTTGAGTAGCTGAAGTATCAGTGCTGCTTAGCATTTCAAGGGTTGAGTTTACCTCAGTAAAACGCTGATCGACCTCTTCTTGCCATGCAGTAACATTTGTTACCAATTCGCTGTTTTCGTTTTCTAACTTAGCAATATCATCGAGTCGGTTGGTAGTCGCAGATAGGCGCTGCGACAGCATCTCTTCGAGGTAAGTTACCTCTTCTGCTAGATTTTGCCGCCCAGACATGCCCGCTTGCTCAAGTGAGTCAAGTGATGTGCGTATAGCGGCAAGCTGTTGGTCACGCAACGCTGCTTGTTCTTCCAACTGACTAATACGCTCAGCAATGCTGCTTAGGGCATCACCATTCACGAGCTCTTCGTTTGACGTCAAAAGACCGTAGAGTTCCTCACGGGTACGTGTCACCGCAACGGCTAGTTGCTCCTGTTCTTGGAACAGCGTTGTCATCTGTGCTTGTACAAAGGCTATCGCATCTTGCGTGTCCGTGTCACCCGAGTCGAGTCTTGCATGAAGATTAGAGACTTCTCCACTTACTCGATGGACCTCTTCTAATAAGCGCTCTCTTTCATACCAAAGGCCCACCGCGGCGGCCCCCAGCGAAATGATAATAAGCATCATCAATAACCACAATGGCCACAGTTTGGGCCCCCTGCGATGACGCAAGTGTTGTGCGGTCAAGCTTTGGTCCACATCGGGAACAATGCGAGAAGATGCAGTACTGTTGGGCATGACTTTTCCTCAATGCGTTGTGGGATCTGCTCGACGCCCGATTCCTCTATACCGTAAGCCACAGCTAGCCACGAAGGCTGGGTCATAAATATTTCGTCCATCCAGCACCAACTTAGCGCTCAATAACGAGGCTAAACGATGCCAGTCAGGGTTCCAATAAGTTTTCCACTCAGTCACCAGCATCAGTGCGTCAGCTCCTTCACATGCCAAGTATGGGTCACTGGTGAATGTAGTTAGATCGTTTCGGTCACCGACCGCGTTGAGCAGCGCGGGGGTTGCCGCTGGATCATGAAGATTTACCTTTACGCCTTGCGCCCATAAGGCAGCAAGGAGTGTCAGCACAGGCGCGTGATCGATTCGAGTGGTTCCTGGTTTAAAAGCGGCTCCCCAAATAGCAATCGTTTTGCCGGCTAAATCGCCCTCGAAGAGCGTCCAGAGTTTCCTAAATAACGTCTCTTTTTTCTGTTCATTGATGTCCATTACTTGCTCTAGCAATGCCGAATTACGACCACTGGCTGACTGAACATCAGCTAAGCGCATTAGGTCGCGAGAGAAGTTGGGGCCACCAAAGCCACAGCCAGGGTATAAATATTCATAGCCAATTCGGGTATCAGCGCCCATACCTTGGCGTACATGTTCAACGTCAACTCCGAGCGTATCTGCAAGGCCTGCAATCTCGTTCATGTAGCTGATACGTGTTGCCAGCATGCCGTTTATAGCGAGCTTAGTCAGCTCAGCCGCTCTACAAGGCATACGCTGGAACACATCATTGCGGCGATTAAAGGCACGTAAAAGCTCGCGCGCCACCTGTTCACCTGTTGCATCGTCACAACCGAGCAGCCAGCGTGAAGGACGCGTAAAGGAGAGCCAGGCCCGCCCTTCTTCCAGGGTGTCAGGTAAGGCAACGCTACTGTGCTGGGGCCCCATAAGCGCGTGCAACTGCTCTGTTTCGCCTACTGGAAATGTTGAGTTATTAATTAATACAGCACCACTATGGTGCTCAAATATAGGGGCTTCAAGCAGTGTCTTGGCCGCTTGGCGCTGATCGGGCGACAGAGCCAACCAAACCACATCAGGAGAGTGAGCCTGCTCTGGCGCTTCAATGATTCTCAGTGTTTCACTGGCTAACGCTTGTTCAATATGCGTCATTAACTCAGGTTCGCTGCGCAGCCAGTCCGCCTTTAAAAGCTGTGGCCATGGTGCGCTTTCGTGTAGTAGCCACTCAACTTGATGGCCTACCCAGGCTAACGCGGCGGCGGCGGTAGCGGCACTTAGTTCACTTCCGTGGAGTAATACTCGCATTCATCACGCTCCCTGAGAAAATAAAAGTCGCGAAAATAGGGGGTTAAGATTCATGTCGCGTTCCTTTTCATGCGTTCCTTTCCAGGAGTGGTTAGAATGACATAATACTGAACGACTGGTTGGTTGCCACCTTCATGCCAACTTACCGACAATGGGAGTTAAAACATGCAAGCGATACCTCAGGATAGCACTACTCATCGCAACCACGACAATGTCGACGCAGCGGAAGTTGCGAAATTTGAAGCACTTGCTAGTCGTTGGTGGGACGCAGAGGGGGAATTCAAGCCGCTGCACGCTATCAATCCCTTGCGCCTTGACTTTATTGACGCGCGTGCAGGTTTAGCCGGTAAAAAGGTGCTCGATGTCGGCTGTGGCGGTGGGATTTTAAGTGAATCAATGGCTCATCGAGGTGCTAATGTTACCGGCATTGATCTTGGAGAAGCGCCTCTTAGCGTTGCCCGGCTACATGCGACAGAAAGCGATGCATCGGTGGATTATCGACTGATAAGCGTTGAAGCGCTGGCAGCAGAGCAGCCGGGGCATTATGACATCGTAACCTGCATGGAAATGCTTGAGCATGTGCCTGACCCTGCATCGGTCATTCGTGCTTGCAGTGAGCTGGTTCGCCCTGGGGGTTATGTTTTCTTCTCGACCCTAAATCGCACCCCCAAATCGTATGCTTTTGCGATTTTAGGCGCTGAGTATGTGCTTAAACTATTGCCGCGCGGCACCCATGATTATGCAAAATTTATCCGCCCTTCTGAGATGGCCGCATGGGCGAGAGCCTCAGATCTTGAGATTAACGAACAAACGGGGCTGACCTATAACCCGCTGACTCGTCACTACCGCTTGGTCGCAAACGATGTATCGGTCAATTACATGATGTATTGCCGGAAAGCGAGCCAATAAATGTCAACATCAATACCTGAAGCCATACTGTTTGATTTAGACGGAACTCTTGTTGACACTGCCCCTGATCTTGCTGAAGCAACGAATGCATTGAGGCGGCATCATGGGCTGGCACCACTGCCCTACGGGAAAATACGAGGCCAAGTTTCTAACGGCGGCAGTGCCTTAGTAACCTTGGCTATTGGTATCGAAAGTGGTTCTACTGAACACGATACGGCGCGGCAGTATTTGTTAGATAATTATGAACAAGCAGTTGCTGTTCACAGTCGGCTATTTGAACCCCTTGACCAATGGCTAGACCGCTGGCATTCAGCATCACGCTCGTGGGGAATCGTAACGAACAAACCAAGACGCTATACCCTTCCGCTGTTAGATGCATTGGCGCTAACGCCAGGGGCTCTTTTATGTGCAGATGATCTAGCGGTCAGAAAACCCGCTCCGGAGCCTCTTTGGGAGGCTGCGCGCAGGCTTAACGTGGCGCCACAAGCGTGTTGGTACGTCGGTGATCATATTCGTGATATGGAGGCGGCAAAAGCGGCAGGAATGACGGCTGTCGCCGTTGGCTACGGGTATATCAGCGAGGAAGACGATTATCAGCAGTGGCCAGCTGACTTATGGTTTGAAACCTGTAAAGACTTAGTCGATGCTCTGGCTGCTTTTCATTGATAGCGTTAATTGAATGAAAATGCCTAGAACATCGACAAGCGGTGCGGTACGTCAGAAAGCTATGGGTAAGATGCATTTATGCACGTGGTGGTTGAGCGTCAAACTTCTTGCCACTAACCCCCGTGCTGTCTGGCCCCATAAGCCATAAGTAAGTGGGCATAATTTCCTCAGGGGTACGCAGCGTCAACGGATCCTCACCTGGATAAGCAGTTCGGCGCATTTGGGTACGTGTTGCCCCTGGGTTTAACGTATTGATCCGCACAGTAGACTGGTTTTCAAGTTCGTCAGCAAGCACTTCCACAAAACCTTCAGTGGCGAACTTTGAAACCGAATATGCCCCCCAGTAGGCCCGGCCTTTTCGTCCAACGCTTGATGAGGTGAAGACCACAGAAGCATCAGCTGACTGCTGAAGCAGTGGTAGCAACGCTTGGGTCATCCAAATAGGCCCATTGATATTGACCTGCATGACTTGTTCCCACAGCTCTGGATTGTACTGCTCAAAAGGCGTAATTCTGCCTAGCAAGCCAGCGTTATGTAGCAATCCATCTAAACGGCCAAACTCTTTGTCCAGCGTTTCAGCCATATCGTGAAAGTCTTTGAGCGTTGCGCCCTCAAAGTTGAGCGGAAAAATTGCCGGCTGTGGTCCGCCTTCTGCTTCAATTTCATCGTAGACACGCTCAAGCTTGGCTATCGTGCGGCCAAGCAGTATCACAGTTGCCCCATGGCGGGCGTAGGTAAGTGCCGCCGCACGTCCAATTCCATCACCCGCACCGGTTACCAACACGACGCGGTTTTCCAAAAGATTGGACGCTGGTTGATAGTCGATTTTGCAGCTCATGAGGTTTCCTTGATACAAAAATGTAAACAGACGTTATCCTGCAGACTGACGTAAAAAGTCATTGGCAAGCCCTGCCGCGCTACTCTGCGGGTAATCATCACGTACTTGTTCGAGCAGTTCACGACTGCGTTCAGCCTCGCCCTGCCGTGCTTTTACTAATCCTAGCTTATAAAGCGCATCGGGGACTTTACTGCTGCCGCTGTACTGCTCAATAACACGGCTAAATGATTCATCAGCAGCGCTAAGTTCGCCTTCAGCAGCATAAAGTTCCCCCAGCCAGTAATAGCCGTTAGAGGTCAGACTGCTGTCGGGGTGATCAGTGACAAAGGCTTTAAACGCATTGATCGCATCTGCGAATTGACGTGCTTGAACGTGGGCAAACGCTGCTTGGTAATCAGCCTGAGCGTCTTCACTGACGTTCCGAGCAGAAGGTGCGTTGGCAACTTGCTCTGCCGCCTCGGGCTCCACTGCAGGCGTCGATTGTTCAATTTGGCTAGGGCCGCTATTCATCAAACGATCTTCAATATCCAGGTACTGCTGCTGTGATTGCCGACGAAGCTGCTCTAACTGGTGTCGCAGTTCTTCAATTTGACCACGTAGCTGCTGGATCTCTGTCTGGTGCTCTTGCACTTGGTTAAAGAGTACCAAGTTACCACCAGATGCTTCCTGGCGTTGGGTTTGCTGATAAAAGCCAGACCCGCTTGATAAGTCTTGAACGAGGGGCTGTTGACCAAAAGCTGTCAAGGGCAATACGGACAGCGGGAGCACAATGGCTCCCGCACCGCACAGCCTCTCAAAATAACGTTTGAGACTGTGATTCATGATGACTCCAATCATTACTTAGTTAGCGTACCTAGCGCCTAATAGCGAGTACTTGATGTTGAGCACCTAGGTACGCCAATGCCATCAGTAGTTAAAGACGACGCGACGGTTTTGAGAGTAGGCACTTTCACCTTGGCCGCTAGCAGCCGGACGCTCTTCACCATAGCTCACGACGCTCATTTGCGAGGGAGACACGCCTTGAATATTTAAGAACCGCTTAACAGCACCGGCACGACGCTCACCTAGGGCCATGTTGTATTCGCGAGTGCCACGCTCGTCGGTGTGGCCATGCAGAACAACTTGGGCGCTGGGATTAGCACGCAAATAGCGAGCATGAGCCATCACGACTGATTCGTAATCGCCCTTGATAGTGTCGCGGTCAAAGTCAAAATAGATAGTACGGACTTCTGGAATGCGTGAATCGGCTTGTTGACCAGCGCCTGCGCCAGAACCTGATGTAGAGCCATACTGGCCACCAGTGCCAGCACCTGAGGTGCTAGTCCCTGTGCCGCTGCCATCCTGGCTTCCATAAGAGTCACCATCCTGGGTTCCGCCGGTGCTGGAACAGCCAGCGATTACTACGATAGATAGCGCTACTGCTAATGAGCGAGCCAACGGTTTAAGTTGCATAATCAGACTCCTTGCCTGAAAACAAAAAATGTAAACTTTTCGTCAATCAATTTAAAAAAGGTGACCACGCGGGATCGCGAACATCACCCTGCGCTGCGGGTAATCTAAATGACGAGCGGCCATCCGCTGAAACGGCACTTAACACCCCATTACTACCCTGTTGGGTAGCGAAGATTACCATGGTCCCGTTCGGCGCAACACTAGGAGATTCATCTCTTGTTGTTTCGCTTATTACAACAAGACGTCCCCCATCACGCTCCTGACGCGCAACTTGGTATCCGCGGTTGGAGCGGTGAATTAAAAAGATTTGCTCTCCGTCAGGTGAATAGCGCGCGCGAGCATTGTAGTTACCGGTAAATGTAATGCGATTTGCTTCACCGCTACCTAGCAAGTATTCATAAATTTGCGGTCCACCGCTACGGTCAGAGGTAAACAACAAACTACGTCCATCGGGCGCCCAAGTTGGTTCGGTATCAATGCTACTGTTTTGAGTTATACGCTCTACTGAGCGATTACCGATGTCTAGGATATAAATTTCTGGTTGTCCATCTTTGGACAGCGACATAGCGATTTTGCGGCCATCAGGTGACCATGTAGGGGCACCATTAATACCGTCGAAAGAAGTTGCCTGTATCCGTTGCCCAGTTGAAACATCTTGAATATAGATAGCCGGACGCTCTGTTTCAAAGGATACGTATGCCAGCTTCCGGCCATCGGGAGACCATGCAGGTGACATAATCGGTTGGTCGGAGGTAAGCACTTGTTGACTGTTACGTCCATCCGCATCGGCCACATACAGACCAAATTGCATGTTATCGCCCAACCCTTGAGCGGTTACATAAGCAATTTTAGTTGAGAAAGCCCCCCGGATATCGGTAATTTCTTCAAAAATTTGATCGCTCATATAGTGAGCAGCACCACGCAAATCGTTCACATTTGCCGTGACCGTTTCGCCAATCATACGGCGCTGTCCACTGATATCCATTAACTCAAATTGAATCTGATAACCACTATTTGTCTGTTGTGCTCGGCCTACCACCAAATATCGAACATCAAGCGAACGCCAAGTGCCAAACTCAACGTCATCCGCCTGGCTTGGCCTATCAAACATGGCACTGCGTTCTAAGGGCGCAAAAAAACCGCTGCGCTCAAGGTCGTCCTGGATAATTTGAGCCACGTCTTCAGGCATATTATCGCCGCCTGCAAAGGGAACGATACCAATCGGTAAAGCCTGGTCGCTCCCACGTGTTATTTCGATAGTCAGGTTTGCATTTGCAGTTGCATAACTACTAACGAATAGCAGTACGCAAAACAGCCACACTTTGCTTATGGTTTGCATCAGCGAACATCCCCCGGGGTAAATCGCAGATTAAATTGACGTAAGTTACGCTGCTGCTCTGCGGGCAAATCCCTCAGCTCGCTGAACGGAGCAGCGTGTTCAACAGCCTGCATTGCAGACCGATCAAAGGCACTATCACCGCTGGATGTGGCGATAGTGGTTAAAAGTACCTCTCCTGATGGCCCAAGCCTTACTTGAATCGTAGCACTCATTGCGTCACTGGCACCTGCTGGAATTAACCATGCCTGCTCTACCGCTCGACGCACAATATTAATAAAACCATTCGCTGCTTGCTGCGCCTGCTGTGCGTTAGCAGCAGCTTGGGCTTCCCCCTCTAGCTGACGCTGCATGGCCGCCTCGGCTTCCCGCTGGCGCTGAGCTTCTGCCTCTGCTTCCCGTTGGCGCTGAGCTTCTGCCTCGGCTTCCCGTTGGCGCTGGGCTTCTGCCTCGGCTTCCCGCTGGCGCTGGGCTTCTGCCTCGGCTTCCCGTTGGCGCTGAGCTTCTGCCTCGGCTTCACGTTGGCGCTGGGCTTCTGCCTCGGCTTCCCGCTGGCGCTGGGCTTCTGCCTCGGCTTCACGTTGGCGCTGAGCTTCTGCCTCGGCTTCCCGCTGGCGCTGGGCTTCTGCCTCGGCTTCACGTTGGCGCTGGGCTTCTGCCTCAGCTTCCCGCTGAGCCTCTTCTCTGGCTTGAGCTGCTACTTCTTGCTGTTCGGCTAGACGTTGCGCTTCTTCTTCTCGTCGCTGTGCCTCGGCTTCGGCCTGAGCTTGAGCTTCTTGCAGCTCGCGAGCTTGCTCTTCTGCTCGTGCTTGAGCTTGAGCTTCTTCTCTCGCAGCGGCCTCGTCTGCCTGCTGCTGCAATGCTTCTTGCTCACTTGCATCAGGCTCTGGTGCTGGCTCAGCCTCATCGGGGTCGGTTGAACTATTGAGAGCTGCTTGTTGATCCGTTGTTTGCTGTGCTTGGTCAGTGAATGTTTCAGTACTGACGAAGGTCGCTTGCACAATAGAGGACGAGTCTGGCTCTGCCGTAGAACTTGGCAGACTAACCAAACTAAAAAGCACAACTAATAGATGCACCGCAACCGCCAGGACAGTAGGCCAAGTATAGCCAACATCCTGTGGGTCACGGGGTGGTTTGATTGCCATTTGCGCGCTACGTTTAACCATCTTGTGGCGGCTCAGATAACAGACCTACATTAGCGACACCCGAGCGTTGCAGTGTGCTCATCAATACGACTATTTGTCCGTACGCAACGTTGCGATCGCCGCGAACCATGACAGGTGTTTCAGGTCGTCGCTGTAATATCGCTGTTACTCGCTCTGCCATTTGCTCAAGAGAAACAGCCGTTGAGTCTTCGCCAAGCGTGATGAAATAGCCTCCATCCTGATCGACCGAGATAATAATCGGATCGCTATCGTCTTGGCTTTCGATAGGCTCTGATGTGACTTGAGGTAGATCGACTTGCACCCCTTGAGTGAGCATTGGTGCGGTGATCATAAAGATCACCAGCAAGACCAGCATGACGTCAATAAAGGGGACTACGTTGATTTCAGCCATCGGCTTTTTATTGCCGCTGCGATTAAACGGGCCTTGCATAGCGTACTCCCTTAGCTAGCGCTGGACTTACTTTCACGACCTTGCAAATTACGGTGCAAGATAGCGTGAAATTCCTCGGCAAAGTCTTCATATTTGCCCAACAAACGAGCGGCATCATTCGATAGACGGTTATAGAAAATTACCGCGGGAATAGCTGCAAACAGGCCCATAGCCGTTGCAATTAACGCTTCAGCAATCCAAGGCGCAACGGTTGCCAATGTAGCTTGCTGGGTCATAGAAAGGGATTGAAATGAACCCATAATTCCCCAAACCGTTCCGAACAAGCCAATGTAAGGGCTCGCGGATGCCACCGTTGCGAGAAATACAAGATGCTGCGTTAGGCGGTCTTCTTCCCGAGACCAGGCGACTCGCATACTCCGCTGCACACCTTCTAAGATTGTGTCGGGGTTGCGTGTTTTTGGCATTAAACGATTAAATTCGCGAAAGCCCGCCTGGAAAATATGCTCTGCTCCATAGCGTGGGTCGTCAGCAGGAATTTCTCGGTATAACTCGTTTAAATCGACACCCGACCAAAAGGATTCTTCAAATTGGTTGTATTCCTGTTTTGCCCTGCGTAGGGCAATGCTGCGTTGGAAAATAACCACCCATGAGAGGATTGACCCCACCACCAGCAGTAACATCACCAGCTGAACAACCGTGCTGGCACTCATTATCAAGTGGGGGATGGACATGGTGTTATCGTTCACAGTTACCCTCATCAAGCTATTAATGTCGGAATTTCCGAACAGTGGTGGTATATAAAGGCCATGAAGTACGCACGCTACATCGCGCTATTACTCCATAGGTTTACACATGCCATAGGTTTACACATATCACAGATTTATGCGTGTTCTCGGTGTTCGCCTTAAACGAATCAACCCAGCACCTGCAATGTTTTTGGCCATGCTTTTGGCCGCATCTTATGCGCGCATAAGCAGGCTATCTCGACTGTAGCAGCGCATAAGAGTTCCTCATCTCGCTGCACTTGCTGCAAAAAAGTCATCCGGCATCGACCAACATTCTCAATATTTGTACTGACAATAAGTGAGTCATCCAAGCGTGCCGGCTTGCTGTAGTGACAGGCCAAGCGATATACCACTAGCTGGGTGCCATCGTCTAGCAAAGTTTGCTGATTAAGGCCTAGCGTACGTAACCATTCGCTGCGGGCGCGCTCCATAAACTTCAAGTAGTTAACGTAGTAGACAATTCCACCGGCGTCAGTATCTTCCATATAGACGCGCACCGGCATCGTGAACCCATTATTCATGGGCGCCGCTCTCCTTCTGGATCAATAGCATGTTCGTGAGGCGTTTTGTTGAAGTGTAGCCACGCTTGTCGCGTCACTACGCGCCCCCTTGGCGTGCGCATCATCAGCCCCTGCTGTATTAGGTAAGGTTCAATGACGTCTTCAATGGTACCGCGTTCTTCACTAATAGCGGCTGAGATTGAGTCAATCCCAACAGGTCCGCCATCAAATTTATCGATCATTGCCAACAAGAGCCGCCGGTCCATATGATCCAGCCCATGGTGATCGACATTTAGCATGTTGAGTGCCGCATCGGCGAGAGTAACATCAACAATGCCATTGCCCTTTATTTCTGCATAGTCACGTACGCGACGCAGCAGCCTATTGGCAATACGCGGGGTGCCTCTGGAGCGCTTGGCAACCTCTATAGCACCTTCATGGCTCGTTTCAACACCTAGCAAGCGGGCTGAGCGAGTGACAATCTCAGTCAGCTCTTCAAGGTTGTAAAACTCCAAGCGTTGCACAATGCCAAAGCGATCACGTAATGGAGAGGTTAGTAAGCCTGCGCGCGTTGTCGCACCTACCAAGGTAAAGCGAGGCAAATCTAGTTTGATTGAGCGGGCAGCGGGCCCTTCACCGATCATAATATCCAGCTGGAAATCTTCCATTGCCGGATAAAGCACCTCTTCTACCACGGGGGACAGCCGGTGAATTTCATCAATAAACAGCACGTCACCTGGCTCAAGGTTCGTCAGCATGGCGGCTAAATCACCTGCACGCTCAAGCACTGGGCCAGAAGTTGACTTCAGCCCTACCCCCATCTCGGTAGCAATAATATTCGCAAGCGTTGTTTTACCAAGCCCAGGGGGCCCAAATACCAAGGTATGATCTAGGCTTTCCTGCCGTAGCTTTGCGGCTCCCATGAAAATTTCAAGCTGCTCGCGTACTCGCGGTTGCCCAATATAATCCTTTAAATGTTTGGGACGAATAGCATGATCAATACGCCCTTCCCCTTGTTCGGGCTCAGCCGCGATTAATCGGTCATGTTCTAACATAAAGTGCGCACTATCAGTCGTTCCATGAAATAACCCACGTTGTTACCCAGTCATGCGTTTTGTCAGCGCGGCTTTAATAATCGCCTCTGTTGACTGCTTGGGATTAATGTCAGCCAGCATTTTTGAGGCTTCAGTAAGCTTATAGCCCAAGCTCACCAAGGCAGCTTCCGCATCTGCTAACGAGTCACGGGGAGCAGGCTCTCCATTCGCCGCTTCTAACGCGAGGGGCGCATCCGCCGCGTTCTCCCATTCAGGGAAACGGTCACGCATTTCAATAATTAACCGCTCGGCAGTTTTTTTACCAACGCCCGGAAGCTTCGTCAGTGCTTTACTATCGTCGTCACGGACGCAGCGCATAAAGGCGGCTTCATCCATTCCGGAAAGGATGGCTAGTGCAAGCTTTGGCCCTACGCCGTTGACTTTGATTAGGGCGCGAAACAGTGCACGCTCTTGTTCACGGCCAAAGCCGTAAAGCAAATGGGCATCATCACGAATTGTAAGATGCGTATACATGGATACGCTCTCTCCTACGGCTGGAAGTGCCACTAGGGTGTTCATAGAGGCTTCAAGCTCGTAACCGACACCATGCACATCAACCACAATCCAAGGGGGGTGCTTTTCTAACAAAAAGCCATTAATACGACCGATCATAGGTATGCTCGCAATAATAAAAAGCAGTCATTTACTATAAAGACACTCTGTACAAATGACCAGTAAGCAACTAAAGCCGCCACCGCCCTGTGCTGCGCCGACGACTGCCCTTAGCGGGTGTGGCAAGTAAGCCATGTCCTGCATACGCATGGGTAAGCGCGATAGCTAGCGCATCCGCGGCGTCCGCCTGTGGCGTTGAAGAGAGCTGCAGAATAGCGGTGACCATATGCTGCACCTGGCTTTTCTCCGCGCCTCCCTGGCCCGTAACGGCTTGTTTGATCTGCCTTGCTGCGTATTCTGCAATGTTCAGACCGTGATTCGCGATGCAGACGAGAGCCGTGCCCCGTGCTTGGCCAAGCTTCAATGCTGAATCGGGGTTTTTAGCCATAAAGACTCGCTCAACGGCGACGGCATTGGGCCGATGCAGCCCCACTACTTCGCTTAAACCTGCATAAATTTGCGCCAAACGCTGCTCTAAAGGGCCATCGGTCGTTCTAATGCAGCCACTGGCGACATAATGAGGCTTAGCACCTATTAAATCGATGACCCCATAGCCCGTGATACGCGAACCAGGGTCGATACCCAAAATCCTAATCGCGGGAGCGGGCTGTTTTTCATCCATGGCAGCTGTCCTATTGGTAGCGAGCGGTTCAAACAAAAACACCGACGCCTAAACGTCGGTGCTGAACTACTAGTTGGCGAACTTCTCGTTGCTGAGCTACAAAGCAGAGCTGAGCAATTATTCGCTGGCGGTCTCTGCTTTCGCTTTTTGGCGCAGACGGATGTTCAAGTCTTTCAACTGATCCGCGCTGACTTCACCTGGTGCATCAGTCAGTAAACAGCCGGCGCTTTGGGTTTTCGGGAAGGCAATCACTTCACGAATTGTCTTAGCTCCAGCCATCAGCATCACTAAACGATCCAAGCCGAACGCTAGGCCGCCATGGGGAGGCGCGCCGTATTGCAACGCATCCAGCAGGAAGCCAAACTTCTCTTGCGCTTCCTCTTGGCCAATGCCCAAAATTTCAAACACAGTGCTTTGCATGGTTTGATCGTGAATACGAATGGAACCACCACCAAGCTCGGTTCCGTTAAGCACCATGTCGTAGGCACGCGACAAGGCTTTTGCTGGGTCAGCTTTAAGCGCTTCTGGCGAGCAAGAAGGTGCAGTAAACGGGTGATGTAACGGGCTGAGGCGACCGTTGTCGTCCGCTTCAAACATCGGGAAATCGACAACCCATAGCGGCGCCCACGCCTGGGTATAAAGCTCAAGGTCGGCACCTAGCTTGACGCGTAATGCACCAATGGCTTCATTGACGATGCGCGCTTTATCCGCACCAAAGAAAATGATATCGCCATCTTCAGCGCCTACGCGATCAAGCAGCTCTTCAACCACATTTTCCATGAACTTAACAATGGGTGATTGAAGACCTTCAAGCCCTTTGGCACGCTCATTGACCTTAATCCACGCCAGCCCTTTGGCACCGTAAATACCAACGAACTTAGTATATTCGTCGATTTCTTTACGAGACAATTTGGCGCCACCTGGCACTTTCAATGCTGCTACGCGGCCGTCTTCCGCACTTGCAGGGCCCGAGAAGACCTTGAAATCAACCTGCTGCATCAGGTCATCAACATCGGTCAATTCTAACGGAATGCGCAGATCAGGCTTATCAGAGCCAAAGCGATCCATTGCTTCCTGCCAGGTCATGCGTGGGAACTCAGGCAGCTCAACGCTCAGCACTTCCTGGAAGAGTTGACGAATCATGGCTTCGGTAATGCCCATGATATCGTCTTCTTCCACAAAAGAGGCTTCGATATCGATTTGCGTGAATTCAGGCTGGCGATCAGCCCGCAGATCTTCATCACGGAAGCATTTAGCAATCTGGTAGTAGCGATCGAAACCGGCCACCATTAACAGCTGCTTAAACAACTGTGGCGACTGCGGTAGTGCAAAGAAGCTGCCTGCATGTGTCCGGCTAGGAACGAGGTAGTCGCGGGCACCTTCAGGTGTTGCGCGAGTCAATACCGGCGTCTCGATATCCAGGAAGCCTTGGTTTTCCAAGTAAGCGCGGACGTTGTGAGAAATACGCGAACGCAAGCGCAGCTTCTCAATCATATCTGGGCGTCGAAGGTCGATATAGCGATGCTTTAAGCGAACTTCCTCGCCTACTTTGTTGTGCTCATCCAACTGAAAAGGTGGTGTGGCAGCTGTGTTGAGCACCTCCACCTCTTTAGCTAATACCTCAATCATGCCCGTTGGCATGTTAGGATTTTGCGTTCCTTCAGGGCGCAGCCGGACACGGCCAGTAATACGAAGCACGTACTCACTGCGAGCACGGTCAGCATTAGCAAATGCCTCGGCGGTATCTGGGTCGACAACGAACTGAGCGATGCCATCGCGATCGCGCATATCCAGAAAGATGACCCCACCATGATCACGGCGGCGATGTACCCAACCGCAGACAGTGACCGTTTGTTCCACCAAAGTTTCGTTAAGCTGGCCGCAATAATGGCTGCGCATGTCTAATCCTGTTCTGTTACGTGGCAATGAGATTGTCGTGGGCCGTTGTGACCCTGACAACCGCGGCTAAGCCGCGGCGCCCTTTTTCGTTGATGCGCTACTGGTATCGCTTGTGGCACCAGTGCTAGAAGTAGATTGGCCTTCTGCTGCCAAGTTTTTCTTACTTCCTGTTTTAAAATCGGTTTCATACCAACCGCCGCCAGCAAGGCGGAAACCAGCCGCCGAGACCAAACGCTCAAGACTGGCTCGCTGGCACGCGGGGCAATCCTTCAGCGGATCCGCACTGATTTTCTGCAATTTTTCCATGCGATGACCGCAGGCCTTGCACTCGTACTCATAGATGGGCATGTTGATAACTCCTGAAAAGCTCAACTCCGACAGGCTAAGTTTGTATAAACTAGTGGCAAAACAACGCTTGCCAGGCAAAGAATATGTGGCCTGCTGGGATAAATTCCAAGACTGCGGTTGATAGAGCGACACATTATACCCTTTTGTGCCCCCTGCTGAGCAAGGCCAAGTGCCTTTCGGCAGATAATGGAGAAAAGAAAAATGCCCAATGCGGTAATGCTGGATGCCGAGAGCTTAGGCGCGGATATCGATCTAACAGCAATTCGAGACCTTGTTAGTCATTTAGAGGTGTACCAGCAAAGCACTGCCGAACAGGCAAGTGAGCGCTTGTCGGATGCGGACATAGCGATCGTCAACAAGGTTGTACTGAACGCAGAAACACTATCAGCCTTACCTAAACTCAAGCTTATATGTGTGCTGGCGACAGGGCTTAACAATATTGATCTCGACACAGCTAAAGCCCAAAACATTCTTGTAAAGAACGTCTCCGCCTACGGAACAGCAAGCGTTTCTCAGCATACATTACTGCTTATGCTGGCATTAGCAAACCGTTTGCCTCGCTATCAAGCTGACATCGCACAAGGCGAATGGCAGCGCAGCGATTTCTTTTGCTTACAAGCTCACTCGACGCTGCAGCTTTCCAATAAGCATCTGGTGATGGTGGGGCAAGGAGAGCTTGGCTCAGAAGTGGCACGTCTAGCTGAAGCATTTGGAATGAAGGTTACATTTGCTGCTCGCCCTGGCAATGAATCAAACGATAAACGGCCCTCTCTCGACGATTTATTACCGACGGCAGATATTATTAGCTTGCATTGCCCGCTTAACGAAACAACCAAGCACCTTATTAATCGCACACGCTTGGCAAACGCAAAGTCATCACTGCTATTAGTCAACTGTGCCCGGGGCGGCATCATCGATGAAGAAGCGGCACTTGAGGCGCTTCGTGCTGGCAAGATTGGAGGGTTAGCAGTTGATGTGCTGCCCACTGAGCCGCCGAAAGACGGACACCCTTTATTAACAGCATTAGCAGAAGGCGAGGCAGTTAATTTGATAGTGACCCCTCACAATGCCTGGATCACGCCTGAGGCTCGCCAGAACATTGTGGCGCTCACTGCTGATAATATTAAGCAATGGCAAACTGAGGCGAACGTATTGAGCACTGATTAATAGGTCGCAAAGTGATCGGGAGCGCGGTGGCCATCCAGCACTTCAATAGTGACATGGGTTACCTGCGCTCCTTCGGGCCCCTGCCATAACCATTCAGTTAGCGTAGATACGGCAGTGGAATTGCCACATAGCAACACCTCTACCCGCCCATCGGGTAAGTTTTTGGCGTAACCTGTTAGCCCTCGTTGAAGCGCTTGTTCCTGTGTTGAACGCCGAAACCATACTCCCTGCACTTTTCCTGTTACATAGGCACGTACACAACAAGTAGGCATAAACTGTCCTCTCAGTGTTTATACAATAGCGTTTATAGACTTCAGCCTGATAAATCGACAGGCTGAAATCTGTTGATATTCGCTCTTTTCAAAAGAGCCCTATAGAGGGCTCTTTCTACCACCTTTTTTAAACCAATTCTTGTCTTACACTAACTCTCTCTTCACCAGCACGGCACTATTACGTGGCACCAATGGCCGCCCACGACGAAGTAGCAAGGAGCGAGTAAAAGCGGCGCCAAATAGTAGAATTAATGAACTGTAATATACCCATAACAAAATCATCACAACAGACCCCGCTGCACCATAGGTCGACGCTGTGGCGGTATATGCTAAATAAATAGCAATAACGCTGCGCCCAATTGTAAACAACACAGCAGTTACTATCGCGCCAATCAGCACATCTTGCCAACGGAGAACAACATCCGGCAACACTTTGAAAATAGTAGCGAATAACAATGCCACCATCGCCAGTGAGATTAATGACTCAAGCGATGTCGTTAATAAACTGGCATAGGGTAATAAGTTACCGGCTCCGTGGAGCATCCCTCGCAAGACAACCCCCAGCACTAACGATACGAGTAGAATGAAGCCAATAGACAACACGACGGTTAAGGAAAGCAAACGATTTTTTATAAAGATAAGAGCACTGTTGGAGGTGGGTTTTGCAGTGACGCCCCAAATGGTATTGAGCGAAAATTGCATCTGCGCAAACACGGTTGTGGCACCCACTAACAAGGCTACAAAGCCAAGCACTGTTGGTAAGATACCTGACTCTTCGATACGTGACTGAGCAACAGCCTGCTCAATCGCAAGTGCTGCGTCAGCGCCTAACGTGTCCTGAAGCTGAGCAACTATTTGACCTTGAGCGGCATCTTCACCCAGCACCACGCCAATCACTGTTACCGCGATAATAACGGTAGGCGCCAAGGAGAAGAGTGTGTAGAACGCTAATGATCCGGCATAGCTGAAGGCATTTCGTTCAAGCCATAACGCCGTCGCATCTTGAACCACGTTCCACCAAAAAGTGATCGTTTTTTTCAGCATATTCATTCCCTTAACAAAAGAGTGTCCCTATCTAGCACTAGCGCAAGATACATCTAACAATCATACCGAACTAAAACGTTGAGCGCAGGCGGAGGCGCATTGCGCACCTTAACTGCCCACTTCATAATGGCTCTCTTTTCTCTGTTACTTTCTCACCCACGACCAAGGAAGCGTTATGAATTCGGATGCTGTTAAATCTACTACGGCTTACGACTTTGATTGCTTGGTGTTTATTGGTCGTTTTCAGCCTCCCCATCTTGGCCACCTTGCCATTATCCGAGAGGCGTTAAAACAGGCACGTCAAGTCATTGTATTAGTGGGATCTGCTTGGCAGGCTCGCTCTTTACGCAACCCGTGGACGTTCGATGAGCGACAGGCAATGATTCGTTCTGGGTTTGATGATCAAGACAATCAACGCCTGGAAATCACGCCACTACTTGATGCGCTTTATAACGATGATGTGTGGGTACGAGATGTGCAGCGCAAAGTGCGTGATTTGACGTCCCCTGCCAACGCTCGCTTACCCCGTATTGGTTTGATTGGCGCAAGCAGAGGACAATCAAGCTACTATTTATCGCTTTTCCCCCAATGGGAGTCCATTAGTGTGCCACTCGTTGAAGGTATTTCAGCGAGTCAAATACGTGAGCGGTTGTTTCGCTCGCCTGGTTCTACCGATGACTATTTGAGTACAGGTGCATACCACGACTTACCACCAGAAGTCGTCAAAAGCGTTGACAAGTTTTGCAAAGGTATTGCCTACCACGGCCTACTGGAAGAGCAGCAGCTACTCGATCAATACAAACAAGCCTGGGCACAAGCTCCCTATCCGCCCATTTTTGTGACTGTTAATGCGGTTGTCGTCCAATCAGGCCATATTTTGTTGGTAAAGCGAATGGCTGCGCCGGGTAAAGGGCTTCTTGCTTTACCCGGAGGTTTCATCAACCCTCATGAGCGCTTACTAGATGCTTGCTTAAGGGAGCTCCGTGAACGTTTAAGGCTTAAAGTGCCCGAACCCGTTTTAAAGGGCTCGTTACGTGGACAGCGCTTGTTTGATGAACCTCATCGCAGTTGGCGTGGACGAACGTTAGCAGAAGCCTTCTATTTTGCTCTCAGACCTGAGCAGCAGTTGCCCCGTTTAAAGCCAGTCAAGGGCGGCGATCATGCTCGCTGGGTCGCCCTTGCTGATCTAGAACCAGAAAGCTTGTTTGAAGATCACTTCTTTATTATTCAAAATTTTCTTGGATTACCGGCAGATTTAGGCACATTTTAAAATCTAAGGCTTTTTTCTAGTCGCTCTGCAGGCTAAGCCTGCAGAAAATCGCGTGGCAATTTCATCATTTGACGCCAGAGACGCTCAACGCCGGGTTTATGGACTAACGAACAGCGGTAAAGTCTAATTTCTAGAGGGATATCCCAATTTTCATCGCCAGCTCTTACTAATTTGCCGGTTTTGAGCTCTTCACGAATGCAAAAATCAGGAATCCAAGCAACCCCCACTCCTTGAAGCACCATGCCTTTTAATCCTTCCGCCATGGCCGTTTCATAAACCGTACGCAGCTTTAGTCGTAATGGATCGTTTTTGAGCAGCATGCGTACACTTCGTCCCAGAAATGCCCCCTGCGTATAAGCTAAATAGGGAATTGAACTGTCATTTTGAATCGAGAAAAGCGGTTTGCCGTCTTCATCTGGTAGTGAAACCGGCAACATTTTTACTTGGCCAATCGAGAAAGAGGGAAAGACTTCTGCGTCCAGCTGCATAGTGGCAAAGGGGTCATAATATGCCAGCATCAGATCACAGTTACCTTCGCGCAGAACATGGATAGCCTCCCCAACGTTCATGGCGACCAATCGTGTAGGCAGTTCACCCAAGCCTTTTTGTAAACGAGAAATCCAAGGTGGGAAAAAGCTTAATGCCAGCGAGTGTGCCGCGACGATATCAAGCGCTTCATTCGCAATAGAAACTCCCCGGAGATGGCTTAATGACTCGTTCAATTGCTCCACTAGGTTGCGTGCGGTGATCAAAAACAATTGGCCCTCTGAGGTCAGGCCAATCGGTGTTGTCGAACGATCTACTAAGATGACCCCTACCGCTTGCTCTAGCGCACGAATACGGCGACTGAATGCAGGCTGAGTAACATGGCGCTGCCTTGCAGATGCCGAAAAACTTCGTGTATTGGCTAATGCAACGAAATCCTCGAGCCATTTTGTTTCTAAATTCACCCAAAACTCCTTTTGCCTAATCGTTGTTAGCGGCGTGCAGGGTTATTATTGATTACTGAATAGGTGCGGTTAAATATGCCGCACGAGAAACTACTTTCTTCCACATTGGGCGCTGGCTAATTTCGTCAATTGTAACGCGTCGGCACTGAGCAAAATCTTGCTCTAACATGGCATGTACTTTACTAGCAAATGCGGCACTGGGTATGAAAGCCGTTATTTCAAAGTTGAGCCTAAAAGATCGATTATCCAGGTTTATTGTGCCGACAGTTGCTGCGTTGCTGTCAATAAGCATGACCTTTTGGTGTAAAAAACCAGGAAGATAACGGTATATTTTTACACCTGCTCTTAACATATCAGGCAGAAATGAAAATGCAGATAGAAACACCAATAAATGATCGGGGCGCTCGGGAATCATAACCCGTACATCTACGCCCCGCATTGCTGCTAACCTAAGCGCATCCTGTACTCCTTGATCTGGCACGAAGTACGGGCTGGTTACCCAGAGCCTTTCATTAGCACTATGAATTAACTGTTGGATTAAAAGGCTAGCCGTGTCCTGTTTATCGGCCGGGCCGGAGGGCACGATAACCACATGATGATCATCTTGCGGATGACTCTCGGCATGCCAGTTTAAGGTAATGACTTCCCCTGTTGCCCAGTGCCAATCTTCCCAAAAAGCTTCCTGTAAACCCAGCACACACGGGCCACCAAGCGCTAAATGGGTATCACGCCAGGGGCCATGCCGTGGATTTTGCCCAAGGTATTCTACACCAACATTAAAACCACCTACCCAGCCCTGCTTACCATCTACGACGGCTATTTTACGATGGTTGCGAAAATTAAGCTGAAAGCGATGTTTGAAGCCACGAGAAGAACGAAATGCTTTTACTTCGATGCCTTCTTTGATCATCTCATTTAAAAAGCCATCGTTTAGTTTCCGGCTACCCACTTCATCGTATAGAAAATAAACACGCACACCCCGCTGTGCAGCTTTAATCAAATGATGCTGCAATCGTTTGCCTAAAGCATCGTTACGTACAATGAAAAACTGCAGCAGAAGGTAATCTTTTGCCTGATCAATACCCTCAAAAAGGCTTGTGAAAGTGGCTTCACCATCGATCAACAAGTCGGCACTATTACCTTTAGTCAACGGCATCATTGCCAGCTGCTCCACTGCCTGAATATCAGTGCTAGTCGGCGATGAAAGGTGCGGCTTAATGTTATGGCGATAACGTACCAACACTCGACGTAATACGTTATCTCGTTCCCCTCTTGCTGTTACATAGCCATAGAAACGCGGGCGTCCGAAAAACCAATACGCAGGCAGCGCAACATAAGGAAACGTTAATAGTGAAATAATCCAGGCGATAGCCCCCTGGGACGTTCTGCTCGACATAAGCGCCATGACCGCTGACACGATACCCAATAGGTGTATCAGCATAATGCTGGTCCCTAGCAACCATGAGGTCATTGCCTGTTCCTCGCTATCAAGTGAGCTGTTGATCAGATTATTGCACTGCTAATGCACAAAAGCCCCGCGAGAGACGGGGCTTATTTGTCACTGACTGCGGTTCTACGCCATCAGTATGCTACGCCTTTTGAGCGATGATCTCCTTCCATTTGGCCGGGCCTGTCTGGTGGACGGAAGTTCCTTGGCTGTCGACAGCGACCGTGACCGGCATATCTTCAACTTCAAATTCGTAGATAGCTTCCATTCCTAGGTCTTCAAAACCAACAACACGTGACTTCTTAATTGCTTGGGCAACAAGGTAAGCAGAGCCGCCAACAGCCATCAAATAAACCGCCTGGTTATCGCGAATGGCATCAATGGCGACCTGACCACGTTCCGCTTTACCAACCATGCCAAGCAAGCCGGTCTCTTCAAGCATGGTGCGGGTGAATTTGTCCATTCGAGTCGCGGTGGTCGGACCAGCGGGGCCAACGACTTCGTCACCTACCGGATCAACAGGACCCACGTAGTAAATAAAGCGGCCTTTCATATCAACTGGTAATGGCTCGCCTTTGGCAATCATGTCCACCATGCGCTTATGCGCCGCGTCACGGCCGGTTAATAGCTTACCGTTTAACAGCAGCGTATCACCCGGCTGCCACGTTTTGACTTCTTCGGGAGTGACGCTATCCAGGTTAACGCGCTTGACGTTATCGCCTGCTTCGCGGGTGATTTCTGGCCAGTCTTCAAGCTTAGGAGCAGGAAGCGCCACGGGGCCACTGCCATCAAGCGTGAAATGCGCGTGACGCGTGGCTGCACAGTTGGGAATGATTGCCACAGGCTTATTGGCCGCATGGGTTGGATAGTCTTTAACTTTAATATCCAACACCGTGGTTAACCCACCTAAGCCTTGAGCGCCGATACCGCTCTTATTCACTTTATCGAACAGTTCCAGACGCAGCTCTTCAGCGCGGTTGCTAGGTCCTCGCGCCTGCAAATCTTGTATATCAATAGGGTCGAGCAGCGCTTCTTTGGCAATTATCATCGCCTTCTCAGCGGTGCCGCCAATACCAATTCCCAACATACCCGGCGGGCACCAGCCTGCGCCCATTTTGGGCAACTGCTCCATCACCCAGTCCACAACACTATCGGATGGGTTTAGCATCGCAAACTTAGATTTAGCTTCGCTACCACCGCCCTTCGCGGCGACGTGGATATCGACCTTATCGCCAGGCACAAGCGAATGGTGAATAATCGCGGGGGTATTGTCTTTGGTATTGGCTCGCTTACCGTCGGGATCAGCAAGAACAGAAGCACGCAGCACGTTATCAGGCAACTGATACGCGCGGCGCACACCTTCGTTAATCATGTCATCGAGGCTTAGCTCGGCGTCCCAGGTGACGTTCATACCCACGTGAACGAACACCGTCACAATGCCCGTATCCTGGCAAATTGGACGATGTCCCGTAGCACACATTCTTGAGTTAATTAAGATTTGTGCAATCGCGTCTTTCGCCGCGGGGTTCTCTTCACGCTCGTAAGCGGCTGACATTGCATCAATGAAATCTTTAGGATGGTAGTAAGAGATGTACTGTAGAGCATCGGCAACGCTCTGAATGACGTCGTCCTGGCGAATCACGGTCATGGACAAACAGCTCCTCGGTTATCGTCTTGGCTGCGGCCTTTTTAATGGCCGTCTAGATGTACCGGTAGTATACCGTATTGGTCTTATATGCGGCAGCCACAACCACGGCTAACCTACATCTGATAACTAGGGCATTAGTCTGATTTTCATCAGCGCATACAAGATAACGGTATAAATTATGGAGATTGGCACGTTGGGCATAAATATAAACGGCGAGAGCCAACCATTATGCGTTCGATTACTGAGCCGCAGCGGTGGCAGGAAAGGCCAGCGCGTTCAAACACACTAAAGCGCCATTGTCGGCGTGGCTCACCGGAGGCAATGGCTTGTTTAATCCAGGCCTCACGATTAGTAACACCCGCTTCCAAATACGCCTGACGCGTCGTTTCCACAATCATAGTGGCGAGAAGGTCTAACTGATTTTCAGTTAAGTCACATGGGCGCTTCTTAGGGTGAACGTTAGATAAAAAAAGAATTTCAGAGCGCAAGTAATTTCCTAACCCAGCGACAAGCCCTTGATCAAGTAACAATGCACCCAGGCTTCTGCGCATAAACGCTGAACCAGTCAGGCGTTGTTTCACATCATCAGGCGATACGTTTTGACTTAATAAATCAGGCCCCAAGCGAGACAAGAAAGGGTGATGGCTCAACTCACTCTCATGCCAGAGCGAAATATCAGACGCGCTATAAAGACTAGCCACCCTGCCCTCAGCAACCAGCCGAACTCGTAATGACCTTTTCGTGCTTGGCGGCCTATTCTCGCTATGTAGCTTCCATACGCCATAAAGCTGATTGTGGGAATACAGCACACGATGGTCTGCAAAACGGACGAGCATGGCCTTGCCCCACGTATCAACTGCCTGAACCCGTTGACCAATCAATGAATCCGCTTGCACGGCGAGTTCAGGAAATGCAAACCACGCATCATCAAGATGTTTGCCACCTATCTGCTGCTCAATTCTGTCTGCTGCACGGCGGATTTCAGGGCCTTCAGGCATCGATTACCCCAGCGCCAGCTGTTTTTCTTGCATTTGATGAAGCTGATCACGAAGTCTCGCCGCCTCTTCAAACTCCAGGTTCTGCGCGGCTTCAAACATGGCGTCCTCTAGCTTGCTGATAGCCGCCATTAGATCGTGCTTGCTCATCGTGGCCACATCATACTCAGCAGCACTCTCTGCCACTTTGCGCTCGCTGCCACGGCGACGGCTGCTCTTCTTGCCTGGTGCCTGGGCGGCTTCAAGAATATCCGCCACGGAGCGCGTCACGGTAGTTGGCGTGATACCATGCTCTTCGTTGTGAGCGGTCTGCTTGGCGCGGCGACGTTCGGTTTCATCGATGGCTTTGCGCATTGAGTCGGTGATTTTGTCACCATACAGAATAGCTTTACCATGGGCGTTACGGGCTGCACGGCCAATGGTTTGAATCAGTGAGCGCTCAGCACGTAAAAAGCCCTCTTTATCCGCGTCCAAGATGGCAACAAGCGACACTTCAGGAATATCTAAGCCTTCTCGAAGTAAGTTAATTCCCACTAAAACATCGAACTTACCAAGACGCAGGTCGCGGATGATTTCTACCCGCTCAACGGTATCAATATCCGAATGTAAATAACGTACACGGATACCGTGCTCATCAAAATATTCGGTCAAATCTTCCGCCATGCGTTTAGTCAACGTCGTCACCAGAACACGTTCACCTACGGCGGTACGTAAGCCAATTTCTGAGAGCAGGTCATCAACCTGTGTACTGGCGGGGCGCACTTCTATTTCTGGATCTAACAACCCCGTTGGGCGCACTACCTGTTCGACAATTTGACTGGCATGTTCTGCTTCATACTTGCCTGGCGTTGCCGACACAAAGATGGTTTGTGGCGAAATAGATTCCCACTCTTCAAATTTCATTGGGCGGTTATCTAGCGCTGAGGGTAGCCGAAATCCATACTCAACCAGGGTCTCTTTTCTAGAACGGTCGCCCTTATACATACCGCCAACCTGGGGTACGCTCACATGAGACTCATCAATAAACAGTAACGCGTCATCCGGCAGATAGTCGAAGAACGTCGGGGGTGGCTCGCCAGGTGCGCGGCCTGAAAGGTAGCGCGAGTAGTTCTCAATGCCGTTGCAGTAGCCAAGCTCTAGCATCATTTCAATATCGTAAAGGGTTCGTTGTTCTAAGCGCTGCGCTTCAACTAAACGCTCGTGCTTACGCATCCAGTCAAGACGCTCCTTAAGCTCTGCCTTGATCGCATCAATAGCACCTAAAATAGTTTCTCGCGGAGTAACATAGTGAGATTTAGGATAGATGGTCATGCGAGGCACATGGGTACGCACCTCGCCAGTTAATGGATCAAATAGGCGAATAGAATCAACTTCGTTGTCAAACAACTCCACCCGCACCGCTTCTTCGTCAGAGTCCGCGGGGAAAATATCGATCACATCGCCCCGCACCCGGTAGGTGCCTCGACGAAAATCCATATCGTTGCGGGTATATTGCAACTCGGCCAAGCGGCGTAAAAAAGCACGCTGATCAATTAGCTCACCACGGGTGAAGTGCAATCGCATCTTAAGATACTGATCCGGATCACCGAGACCATAGATTGCCGATACCGAGACAACGATAAGCGCATCACGGCGCTCGAGCAGCGCTTTCGTAGCAGATAAGCGCATTTGCTCGATATGGTCATTTATCGAGGCATCTTTCTCAATAAAGGTATCTGAAGAAGGGACATAGGCTTCCGGCTGATAATAATCGTAGTAAGAGACAAAATACTCGACAGCGTTATCCGGAAAAAACGATTTGAACTCACCATATAGCTGGGCAGCGAGCGTTTTATTGGGCGCCATTACAATCGTTGGGCGCTGCTGCTGCTGCACAACATTTGCCATCGTGAACGTTTTACCCGAGCCAGTCACCCCTAACAAGGTCTGATGGGCAAGCCCCGACTCAAGCCCACCAATCAGACTGCGTATCGCGGCGGGCTGATCACCAGCAGGCTTAAATTTGGACTGCAGCCGGAATTCCTTGCTCATCATTACTCCTTAAAAAGGAAGTGTACTACTCGGTAAACGTGGAAATTTCTACCGTCGCCTGGGTCATCAACCGCTGTATCGGGCAGCGATGGCTAATGTCTTCTAGCTTTGCCCGCTGTTCAGGATCATCAATACCGTGGAAAGTCATCGTCACGGCTAACTTATAGACGCCTTTTCTTTCCTCACTATCATCGCGCTGCACTTTAACGGTGATGCCTTCCAGCGGCCACTCTTTGCGCCTGGCATACATTTGCACGGTAATCGCTTTGCAGGTACCTAGGGCAATATCAAAGTAATCATGCGGGTCTGGTGCACTACCGTCTCCTCCAACTACCGGCGGTACGTCACCATAGAGGTCTTCCAAACCATCGACTTCAATACGCTGACGAAATGTATGGTTACGCTCACTAATAATCGTGATTGGCTTATGCATCAGGAAACCTTTATACCGAGGTTTAACTTCTCGACAGCTTTTATAAGCGCTTCACGCTTAGCTCGCCCTTCTACTTCTGCTCCGTGGCGCCCTACCTCAGCACTATCGACACCATCCAGCATCATCAGCGCCGTGGTAATCTTATTCACCTGATCGACTGTTGTGACACCTTGGAACGTTAATGATTGATATGCCATTCCTTGCCCTTTTCTACGCTGAATTGAAGTGAGTACGCTATTGAAAGCTATGCAAAACTGATACAGGCAAAGCAGTCTAGCATGCGCCAGGGCCCTTGCAATCTACTCGCAGTGCCCGCACCTTTGATACAAATGCGATTACGTTACGTTTACCCTATCTTCCCATATGGAGTCTATATGGCGACTGTCTCTTCGTTACTCAAGATAAATGGCTGCGTCCGTTTGCCTCACCTCGCCGCCTTAGATGTCAAAGGTGCAGATGCTGAGAAATTCCTGCAAGGGCAAACAAGCGCACAAGTTAGTTTAGCCAATGGTTTTTTTGCGCCTCTTACCTGCTTTTGCACACCAAAGGGAAGAATGCTGGCCAATGCTCAATTACTGAAAATCAGCAACGACCATTATAGGCTACTGTTGAGTACCTCATTGATCGATATGCTCGCCAGTCATTTAGCCAAATTTGCCGCTTTTTATCGCGTCGAATTGCAGGCTCAGTCATCGATGCTTATCGTAGGCGCCAGCGAAAGTGCCAACGAGGTTGCTCAGGCGTTTGGTTTAGCGCTTCCTGATCAACCTTATACCCATCACAGCAATGCCCAAGCAACAGCCCTATGCCAGCCAGGTGGCGGGCGTTGGTTAATCAGTATAGAAAATTCTGCTGAACAGAACACCATTGCAATAAATGATGATGAAGATGCGCTTAACACGTGGCAATTAGCAGATATCCGCAGTGGTTTGGCGTGGTTAACAGCCCCACAGCAAGATCACTTCCTCCCACAAATGCTGAACTGGGAAGCACTTGGGGGAATTAGCTTTAAGAAAGGTTGCTATACAGGACAAGAAGTCGTCGCACGGGCGCATTTCCGGGGCCAAGTGAAAAAACGCTTAGTGCGCGTTACCGCCAGTGTTAACAGCTTACCCCAGATCGGTGACACGTTAGTGGATGAGCAGGATAAAACCGTAGGTGAAGTCGTTAGCAGCGCATTTAGTGGCGACCAGCAAATTGAAATGCTCGCCGTTGCGAATACTAAAGCGATTGAAGCGCTCTCGCCCCTTTATTGGCAAGGTCACCTGATAACGCTCTGCGACCTGCCCTATACCGTTGAGCGTCTGGATCCTGAACAGCTGGCCAGCAGCCTAACCGCCTAGTAAGCTGAAATATGGGAGTTGAAATAAGCGAATAGCATTCGCACTGCTTAGTGCCGCTATTGTTTCAAATGGCTGATGCCGGAGTGCTGCCACCACGCCAGCCACCTTTGCCACCCTGCATGGTTCATTACGTTGCCCCTGATAGCCGCTAAGCGGCATATCGGGGCTGTCAGTTTCTAACACAAAGCCATCGTCAGGTAAGCGTGACACCACGCTACGAAGTCGTTGCGCGCGCTCGTAGGTAATCGCCCCTCCCAATCCCAGGGTATAGCCTAGATCGAGAAACTTAGCGGCCTGCTCATAAGAACCTGAGAACGCATGGATAAGCCCGCCACTGGGAAGCGCCAGCTGGCGTAGGCGTTTGCCTACCTGATCATTGGCTTTTACGCAGTGCACCACAACAGGTAAAGCGAACTGCTTTGCTAGACCGAGCTGCGCATCGAAATAGGCCCACTGTTTATCTAATGACACCGTAAAGCGGCCATCGATACCACACTCACCTATTGCCACAACGCGTTTTTCGGTTTCGACTTTCTGCTCAGCTAAAAGCTGCTCCAAGGCGACTAAATCGTGGTTAACGTGTTGATCAATGAAGTAAGGGTGAAGGCCAACACAGCTACTTACCTCCTTACGCGCGCCAAGCGTCAACACATTTGGCCATAGGGAGCGCGTCGTTGATGGCACAACAAAGTGTTCGACGCCCACCGCCTTGGCATTTTCGATGACCGCATCGCGATCATCGTCAAATGCCTCGAAATCCAGGTGGCAGTGGGCATCAATCAACATAGCAAGGCAGTCAACATAGTAAGGAAGACTCGATCAGTGCTCGCGAGTGGGCTGGAAACGAATATCCGGCCAGCGCTCTTGGGTCATCTGCAGGTTGACCCGCGTTGGTGCGATATACGTCAGGTAGCCGCCACCATCGATAGCAAGGTTGGAGCTCGCTTTACGCTTAAACTCTTCCAGCATCTTGGCGTCTTCGCAATAGACCCAGCGTGCGGTTTGTACATTGACCCCTTCATATAGACAGTCAACTTTGTACTCTTCCTTTAAGCGGTGGGCAACAACGTCAAACTGCAGCGTACCGACAGCACCAAGAATCAGGTCGTTGTTATCCATCGGCATAAAGACCTGCGTAGCGCCCTCTTCAGAGAGCTGCTGGAGCCCTTTTTGTAGCGCTTTCATTTTTAACGGGTCTTTTAAACGAACACGCTTGAACAACTCTGGCGCAAAGTGAGGAATGCCGGTAAAGCGCATATCTTCACCAACGGTGAAGGTATCACCAATCTGAATCGTGCCGTGGTTGTGTAAGCCGATAATATCGCCTGGCCAGGCTTCCTCTACCTGAGAACGGTCTGACGCCATAAACGTTAGGGCGTCGGCAATTTTCACATCCTTGCCTATCCGCACGTGGCGCATCTTCATATTCTTTTCGTACTTACCGGAACAGACACGCAAAAAAGCAATACGGTCACGATGGTTCGGATCCATATTCGCCTGAATTTTAAACACAAACCCCGTAAAGCGATCATCTTGAGCGGTTACTTCACGGATATCTGTCTCGCGTGGCTGGGGCGGAGGCGCGTACTCAACAAACCCATCCATCATCTCTCGTACGCCGAAGTTACCCATTGCGGTACCAAAGTACACGGGCGACAGCTCACCACGGCGATAGGCATCAAGATCAAACTCATGGGAAGCACCGCGCACCAATTCGACTTCCATGCGCAACTCTTCGGCCTGCTCTTCGCCAAGTACAGCGTCAACTTCCGGGTTATCTAAACCCTCAATTCGCTTGTCATCTGGAATACGGCTGCCTTGCCCCTGGGTATACAGATGAATGACATCGTTATAGAGGTGATACACACCCTTAAAGTGCCGTCCCATGCCAATCGGCCATGTCATCGGCGCACACTGGATGTTGAGTACTGTCTCGACCTCGTCCATGACCTCGATGGGGTCGCGGATATCGCGGTCCATCTTGTTGATGAACGTTAATATAGGCGTGGTGCGCAAACGGCAGACTTCCATCAGCTTAATGGTACGATCCTCAACACCTTTTGCACCATCAATCACCATTAACGCGGAATCCACCGCGGTTAATGTACGGTAAGTATCTTCAGAAAAGTCTTCGTGCCCCGGCGTATCCAGCAAGTTCACGATACGCCCACCATAAGGGAACTGCATCACCGACGTCGTGACCGAGATCCCGCGCTCTTGCTCCATCTTCATCCAGTCTGATGTGGCATGGCGATCATTACGCTTGCTCTTAACAGAGCCCGCTAACTGAATAGCATTCCCAAATAACAGCATTTTTTCGGTGATGGTGGTTTTACCAGCGTCGGGGTGCGAAATGATAGCGAACGTCCTTCTAAGTTCCGCCTCACGAGCTAACTGTGTATCTTTCATCTTACCTCTACAGAGATTTGTACTCAGCTATGCACTTAACCTAAAGGTCACCGACGCTGAGATGTTCAGAATGGGGCAGATTGTAACGTTATGAGGGGTTTGGTGCTATGTTCATTGAGTCAGCGCAGTGGTATGCCTAGCAAGTGTTTCTCAATTGCTTCAATCATAGATTTGGTGAGCGGCAAATGGGCTTTTTCTTTCGCCCATACTTCATGGAAACCAGCTACGGTTTGCTTGGCCGTATCCAACACCAACTTTTCTGGCAACATGGCTTTGGCCGCTAAATGCGATAGTTCATCCAGATTGAACTCACTGAACTTTTTGCTGCGGCTAACCTTTAACGCGGCACTATCATCAGCAATGTAGGGAATGGTCGAGACAAAGTCATATGCCGGTGCAATTGATGCAGAGCGCTTGTCTTTGTAAATCACAGACCAATTTTTCAAATGCATATCTGCATTGCCAATTAACGTATTGAATACCAACCTGCGAGTAAATTCAGCAATGTCTTCCTCTTGACCTTCTATGCCGATAACCTGCGCGATATTACGCATACTAGCCTTTTTGTATTTATCTTGAGGATACACGCCAAAGACTTGCGCAAAATCTTCAATATGTACTGCTTGCCCATCAGCACGGTCAAAACGCTTGATCACAAAGGCCTGAGCATTTTTAAACGAGCCGCCATACTTTTCGATTCCTTCCGGAATGTTGGCAATCTGGTTAATGGGTAGCAGCTGAATTTCTGGCACATCCATTCCTAACATTCGTGCCAATTCCATCATCGAATATTCATTTTCCGGCACGCCTTCAAAGCGAGGTGATGGCAATTTCACAATCCATGAGCCACCTCTACCCGTAGCTGGAATCGTCAAGCCTCTATTGGCATGTTGTACTGCTGAAAATTTCAACTGCACACCCGCTAATGAGAAGCGCATCGCTGCTTCACATTTGGTTCCATCTTCTATTTCTTGATGCACACTAGGCGGCAGCGTTTCACCATCGGCAGTTTCAACAGTGATCGCTCCCGCTAAGTCCTGCCCTAACACCCACAATAGGAAAAACTCCCGCGCTGGGTTCACGCCAGCACGCTCTGCCAGGTAGTTACGCATCGTTTCTTCTGGCAGTAGATTGGAGAAAAAAGGCGTTAATTTGGTTTGGGTAGGTTTGAAGTTAGTGAGCAAACCACCAAGTGAATCTTTAAAGCCAAGCCCTAACACAGGCCGAGATGCATCACTCGCGTAAGCATCCGTAAAGGCAAATAGCGTTCTGTCATTGCCGACGTTGGTGATCGTTGCGATAGGCTCGCCGTAGAGCAAAACGTTTAGAGTGGACACATTGTTAATCATCGCTGTCACCATCTAAATGGTATGCGGGTGACACCTCTTCACCCTCATCCTGATTACCTTTGCTACTTCGAATGATCGACTTTATCGCTGGCACAGATTTTTTAGGCGCGACAAATAACTCCAGGTCGAGTACACGCGCAAGTGCAATCAAGCTGGAAACCCTTAGGTCAACGCCTCCAGACTCGATTTTCGAGATATGGCTTTGAGGCACACCCGATCGAGCGCTCAGCTCTCTCTGGCTAAACCCCTTACGTGCGCGAGCCTCTCGAAGGCTCTCCAGTATTTGCTCTGTTGCGTAACTCATGCTTGATCTTCTTTAACATATCATTAACCATAAAATATATGTAAAAACATATCAAAAAACGCGAAACAACACAAGTTTGATCTACCATAGCACATCAATGCAGTACTATTGATATGCTATAGCAGATAAACAACGGTACATCGCGTTTGCCGACCAGGAATGCTTTTTAGCTCAATCTCAAGAAGAGTTACGGCATCCACTAGGAAAGTAGTTAAGGGAAATTTAAAAAAAAAGCGCCGAACATGTCGGCGCTTTTTTAGTACTGACGTTTACTTGGCTAGGCGTAAGTATTGACCTGAGTCCCAACGCTGCCCTCTTGGGCAAGGCTTGGCTGAGCGCCCATGTTAGCAGAGGCAAGCACTTCCGACACTTGCTGTGCTTGCATATCAAGAGCCTGCTTAAAAAGCTGCATCTGTGCTTGTTCAGCAGATTGTGCTTGATTCATATAGAGTGCGGTGCTCACTGCGTTGCTTACGGCAACATCCATCTTCCACCTCACGATTGCGATATGTTGCATCAAGATAGCAAACATCATGCTTTACTACCAAGCACCTCTCCCATTAAGTACTTAGTCAGCAGTACTAAGCCAACAGTACAAAGCCAACAGCTACCCACTGATTTAGAAACGGTCAGCCCTGAAAGGCGCCATATCAATCTCAGTCGGCTTACCTTCTATCATATCCGCCAGCAATTGCCCGGTAGCAGGACCTAGGGTAAATCCCTGATGCCCATGTCCAAAAGCTAACCACAGGCCACGATGCTTGGGAGCCGGCCCTATAACAGGCTTCATGTCAGGCAAACATGGTCGTGCGCCTTTCCAAGCAGAGGCGTCGCGACGCTCAGCGAGGGGGAATATCGTGCGCGCAACTTTTTCTGCAGCAGCTAACTGCTGCTCATCTGCTGGCGACTCAAGCCGGTCAAGCTCAGCCCCGGTGGTTAACCGAACGCCTGCATTCATAGGCGCAAGCAAGTAACCCACCTCCGCATCCATTAACCAGTAATGAAGCTTTTTAGAAGGCTGTGTGGCGTAGTGCATGTGATAGCCACGCTTAACAAAGGTCGGGAAATGATAGCCTAAGCCTTTCAGCCAGCTACCTGCCCATGGCCCTAGCGCAACGACAACCTCATCTGCTTCTAAGCACTCAGCAGCCGTATCGACTTGCCAGCGCTCTCCTTGTTGCTTCAACCCCTCAATATCAGTTTGCAAGATACGTCCACCCTGCTGGACAAAAGCATCGGCATAAGCGGCAACCAGCCCACCTGGGTCGGCAACTGTCCAAGGGTCAAGCCAGTGAATAGCACCAATAATATCGCTACCTAAATCTGGCTCTTTAGCCTCTAATGCAGCGCGGTCCAAAACGTCAAACTGAACACCAAAATTGTCACGGGCGTCCTGTGCTTCTTTTACACGTTTTGCTAGCTCTCCGGGCGTGCGATAAATTTCCAACCAGCCTTCCCGGCGAACCAAATGATCAGCCTTTGCCGCTTCAATCATGGGGCCGTGAGTCTTCAAGCAGAGCTGTATCAATGACGCATACTCAGGCACTATTTTTTTATAGTGTCGGCTGGAAGAGTTATGCCAGTAGCTCAACAGCGGCGAAGCAGCATTAATCATGCCGGCAGGCCGATAACGAATATCAACACGCTTGTTTGGCAGCACGCTCAGGATGGTTTTCATATCCCGCGGGAAAGCATAAGGACGAACCGCTTCGCGCTGGATAATGCCAGCATTGCCGAAAGAGGTTTCACGACCAGGTTGGCGGCGATCAACCAGCGTTACTTGATGACCACGCTGCTGCAAGTGCCATGCAATGCTGACACCGACCATACCTGCCCCTAACACCACCGTTTGACGCGCCATTGCGTTGCACTCCGTAAAAGAAAATACTGCCTACAGTTCAAATGATTATTTTCAACGAACAACTCGTTAAAAAATATCACTATCTAAACAGCATTAACATAGCTTAAAAAACTGTTTTAAGACCAAAAAGCAGCAACAAATATCGCATTAAAAAATAATATAGATGACTTCACTGCACGTATCGCCAAAGCCATCAAAATGCACCAGCGCTTCTTACTAAAGACCTTTTTAAGCGGTTCATCAAGCGCAGGCCTGCCCCCTACTAAGGCGGCATCGCGATAATAAGCCTAGGAAAATTTCGCAGCAATTTCAGGTAGAGAGACATTTTTCGGGCAGGAAATGAATCAAAGGCAAAACCCAGGAAAGGCATTGCGTAGCCAAATAAGGTGAAAGAGGCTTAAAACACGAGCGACCAAAACGCAAAAAAGCCGAACATAGGTCAGCTTGGTTTCAAACCAAATAATTAATAAAGGGGAAAAGTAATAATAACGCGAGAGGATTTTTTTAAGGATAACATCAAGGTTAATGGGGTGGATGATGGGGATCGAACCCACGACCACCGGAGCCACAATCCGGGGCTCTACCACTGAGCTACATCCACCACAACCTAAAACTAGAATTGCATATAATTAATACGAGTCATCAAATGGGGTGGATGATGGGGATCGAACCCACGACCACCGGAGCCACAATCCGGGGCTCTACCACTGAGCTACATCCACCATTGATGAAGTACTGACTTACATGTCTTACCGAATGCGTCCACCAAAAAGCCTTAATGGCACGCCCAGCAGGACTCGAACCCGCAACCTACGGCTTAGAAGGCCGTTGCTCTATCCGGTTGAGCTATGGGCGCACATAAAGCATTCTAAGAGACTGAATACTGATGAGCACTTGACCACAACCAATGTTCGGAAAAGCAAATTACCACCTTCCGCGCTAGGTATGTGGTCGGGATGGAGGGATTCGAACCCCCGACATCCTGCTCCCAAAGCAGGCGCGCTACCAGACTGCGCTACATCCCGATTTCTTACCTTAGACGCTGCTGCATGTCCCGTCTCAAGCGAGGCATATATTACTATTTCTGAGTTTAAAGTCAACACCTAAAGTGATTGATTCGTTAGAAGCTTTGCCTTGTCGCCCTAGCATGCGAAAATCAGCCCTTCTCGAAAGCCAGTGACCTCCTGCGCTCAGCCACACAATTCTAGGTGCTGAGTTATAGATAGCGAGGTTTAAGTATCGGTGTTCAACAGAGGTTCGGGGACGATGCTCACGCGCGGCCCTCCCATACTTTAAACGCCACGGCCTAGACATAGTCACTCAGCTTCGTTTCTAACCTTCACAGGGATTCTATTACATGACCGCCCAACTTATCGATGGCAAGGCCATCGCCGCTAATGTCCGCCAGCAAGTTGCCGAGAAAATCAGCGCGCGCCAGCAAGCTGGCGCTCGGGCACCTGGACTAGCTGTTGTTGTGGTCGGGGAAGACCCAGCCTCCCATGTTTATGTCAGCAACAAACACCGCGCCTGTGAGCAGGCAGGCATCCACTCTTTCCAACATGCGCTACCCGCTGATACGCAGCAGCATGAACTTGAAGCACTGGTCGATCAGTTAAACAACGATGCAACGGTTGACGGCATTCTTGTTCAACTGCCATTGCCAGAGCATTTAGACTCTCGCCCTATTCTTGAGCGCATTCGCCCAGACAAGGATGTCGACGGCTTTCACCCATACAATATTGGTCGTCTGGCGCAACGTATGCCCTCGCTCAGGCCCTGCACACCTAAAGGTATTATGACCATGCTTGCCCATAGCGGCATTTCCGTACGAGGGTTAGATGCCACTGTAGTCGGCGCGTCCAACATTGTCGGTCGGCCAATGGCGTTGGAGTTGATGCTGGCAGGTTGCACCACCACGGTATGCCACCGCTTCACGCTACAGCTTGAGTCTCATGTGCGCCGTGCTGACTTAGTTGTTGTCGCTGTCGGCAAACCCGGTATTGTCAAAGGGGAATGGATCAAACCAGGCGCCATCGTGATTGATGTTGGCATTAATCGCCAAGACGACGGCACGCTCACTGGTGACGTTGATTTTAAAGCCGCAGCAGAACGCGCCAGCTTCATTACACCCGTGCCTGGCGGCGTTGGGCCGATGACCGTTGCCACGCTACTTGAAAACACGCTAGAAGCCGCTGAACGGCACGACAAAGGCCTGGAGCAGTAGTGTTACGCACACCACTGCCGTTAACGATTTCTTAAGGAGTAATCACGAGTGCAACGTATTGGAATCATCGGCGCGATGGCGCAGGAAGTGGACATACTGGCAGGACAGCTAGAAGGCGCTGAACGCTACGAGCATGCTGGCTTCGTGTTTTATACGGGCACACGTCACGGCTTGGAAATTATTGTGCTGCAGTCGGGGATAGGCAAGGTCAATGCGGCGGTAGGCACCGCGATTTTACTTGAGCGGCACCAGCCTGATGCGATCATTAACACCGGTTCCGCAGGCGGCTTTGCGAGCGATCTTGCTATTGGTGATGTGATTATTTCGGATGAAGTTCGCCATCATGACGTTGACGCAGTGGTCTTTGGCTATGAGCTTGGTCAGGTACCTGGCATGCCGGCAGCCTACCAAGCAGACAAACAACTTCGTGATCTTGCCCGCAACGCCATTGCCGCATTAGGTGAAGTCAATGTACGTGAAGGGCTCATCGCCACAGGCGATGCCTTTATGGCCGACCCTGTTCGTGTCGCGACTACCCGTGAACAGTTTCCAACCATGCTAGCCGTCGAGATGGAAGGCGCCGCTATTGCTCAAACATGCCATCTTTATGGCTGCCCATTTGTGGTCATTCGCGCGCTGTCTGATATCCCCGGCAGCGGTGACAACCACCTGTCATTCGAGCAATTTTTAGACATCGCGGCAGACCATTCATCACGGATGGTGGATCAGATGCTGATCGAACTTGGTAAGATCAAGCAATAGACGTCAAGAAAGCGTGCTTAAAGCGTTAAGAAAACGGAGCCAGTCGGCTCCGTTTTTTTGATTTGCTATCTAGCTATACAAGCTACGCTTTCAGCTTCCATGCCAAGCTCTCGCCCGCCATTAGCGGAATAATATGCTGACCAGCCGCATAGGGATAATGCGCCGGCAGACTCCATGAACGACGCTCCAACGTCACGCTATCAGCATTAGCCGGTAATCCATAAAAGCGCGGTCCATTGAGGCTGGCAAACGCTTCTAACTTGTCTAAGGCACCCATTTCTTCGAAGGCTGCTGCATAGAGCTCAATGGCAGCAGGCGCCGTATATGCCCCTGCACAGCCGCAGCTAGACTCTTTGTCACCCTGGGCATGCGGCGCACTATCGGTGCCCAAGAAGAATTTAGGACTACCACTGGTCGCCGCTTTCAACAACGCCTGGCGATGCTGCTCACGCTTTAGAATGGGCAAGCAGTAATAATGCGGACGAATACCACCTGCCAGCATTTTGTTGCGGTTAAACAGCAGATGATGGGCTGTGATCGTGGCCGCAATATTATCAGGCGCAGCAGCAACAAACTCGGCAGCCTGCTGGGTCGTAATATGCTCAAACACTACCTTAAGCTTAGGGTGTCTCGCCAAAAGCGGTTTCATAACCTGCTCAATAAACACCGCTTCTCGATCGAAAATATCAATGTCATGATCGGTCACTTCACCATGCACCAACAGCGGCATACCAACGTTTGCTAGCATCGCAATCGTGTCATCGCAGTGGGCAATGTCGGTGACGCCCGATGCAGAGTTAGTGGTAGCGCCCGCGGGATAGAGCTTCACGGCTTTCACGACACCACTTTCAGCAGCACGCTCAATTTCTTCAGGGGGCGTCGTGTCTGTTAAATAGAGCGTCATCAAAGGTTCAAATGCACTCCCTTCGGGTAACGCAGCTAAAATTCTCTGCCGATATGCTAGTGCTTGCGCGGTAGTGGTTATCGGCGGCTTTAAATTAGGCATTATAATCGCACGCCCCATTTGGGCGGCGGTATGACCTACCACAGCGCTTAGCGCCTCATCATCACGTAAATGAAGATGCCAATCATCGGGGCGAGTCAACGTAATAGCGTCCACGGCAAGTCCTGTGCAGAAATGAATTTAGTCAAAGGGTCAGAACAGTATACCCAATACGGGTAATGGATAAATCTCCCCTATCCATCCCACAGCCGTTCCCAAGTGTCGTATCATGGCGACACTTTGTAAGGTCAAGGATTCAGTTTTTTATGCAGAATGTGCGTCGCTATGCGGACATTATCGCCAGTATTGAAGGATTACTTTGGCTTGGTCTTGCCTGGTCGATATCCTTTTCAATGTATTTTGGGAGTACCGAACCGACGCTGGCTGTCCTATTCGTTGTTGGTGCTCTCGTGCTGTTCGGCTGGGCGCACCGTCCAATGCGTTACTTGTTGAAACGCTACCATGTACGTAAGCGCCGTACTGACATGTGGATTCATACGCTAGCACTACCACTCTTGCTCGCTATGTTTTTCCATATCATGTTAGAAGCCGTTCTGGGCAGTGCCTGGCTACCTCCTAAAATGCTGCTATTCAACTTGCTTGCCTCAGCGGGATGGCTGACGTTCGTTATGACGTTATTTATTAAATATGTTATTCACAACGTGAAAGCATCGAGCAAATAAGCACGCTATGCCTACCCCCCTGCCTCTCCCGCTTTCGACGCCAAACCGTAACCTCGTTCGATTAACGATCGTCAGAGGTATCACCTGGACCGGCTTTTTACTGGCCATTATTGTTGGTATTGAGCTACTCGCTTTCGACTTGCCAGTGACTGCAGTCGTCAGTGTTGTGATTGCCATGGGGATACTGAATATCGTCACATGGTGGCGCTTAGGCAGACCCAAAGCGGTTAATCATTTCGAATATCTTGCCCACTTATTGGCCGATATTGCAGGCTTAACGCTGCTATTTTATTTTTCAGGCGGCTCAACAAACCCCTTTATTACTTACTATTTAGTGCCTGTCACTATCGCCGCCGCAACCCTTCCCTGGCGGCATGCTTGGATCATCGCCGCGTGTTCAATGGCAGGTTACACCTACCTGATGTTCTTTTATCACCCGATACCTCAGCTGGGCCACATTAACAGCGACGGCCCACTAAGCCTTCACGTATTGGGTATGTGGCTTAATTTTGGCTTATCAGCCGGACTGGTCACGTTCTTTATCTACAAAATGGCCCATGCACTGCGTAATCGAGATAAAGCACTATCTCGCACGCGAGAAGCGGCACTGCGCAATGAACAGGTGTTAGCCGTTGCTACTCAAGCCGCTGGCACGGCTCATGAGCTTGGCACGCCGCTTTCAACCATGGCCGTGCTGCTCAATGAAATGTACCAGGACGCGCCTAATGACTCCCCCTTGCAACAAGATATAGCCATTCTTCGCCAGCAAGTAGACGTGTGCAAATCGCGCTTACAACACCTTGTTGCGACGGCTGATCGTCGGCGCATGGCAGAACCAGAGATACTGGATGCTGAACTGTGGTTAGCCGCCGTTGTGCAACGCTGGCTCGTTATCAGGCCAGATGTTAGCCACTTTTTTGATGTTGCCGAGAAACGCGGCCGCCCCTGGTTGGCCGTCGATGCCACATTAGATCAAGCGCTAACCAATTTGCTGAATAACGCCGCCGACGCTAATCCAGAACAAATTGCTATTCGACTGGATTGGCAAGATGAAAGCGTTGTTATTGATATACGCGACCATGGACCCGGCATCGCCATGTCGATTGCTGACCAGCTAGGCGACACGTTTATTTCCACCAAAAGCAAAGGCATGGGGATTGGGCTGTTTTTAACCCATGCCACCATTAATCGTTTCGGTGGTGGAGTAAGCCTGTACAATCATCCTGAAGGCGGTACGTTAACGGAAGTGACGCTGCCGCTTTGTTCCGCCCCTGATAAGTAACAGCGACGCAGAGCATTCGCCAGAAAATCGAGGACATCATGCAGACGCAAGACCAACGCCTTCTAATCGTCGACGATGATGAAATGTTTTGTCACGTGCTAAGCAGAGCGCTTTCGCGTCGTGGTTTTGAGGTGCAAGTTGCCCACGATGCTGATCAAGCAATGGCGCTGATCACGCAGTTCATGCCAACGATGGCAACACTCGATCTAAAACTTGAGCATAGTTCCGGGCTTAAGCTACTGCCCGACATGCTGGCAAGCGCACCGAATTGCCGCATTGTGGTATTAACGGGGTATTCCAGCATCGCCACAGCGGTAGAAGCCATCAAACTTGGCGCTGTTAACTATCTATGCAAACCAGCGGATGCCGACGATGTTATTGCCGCTTTTGACCATCAGGATGGTGATCCGAATATTGAACTAGCCGACAACCCTCCCTCTATCAACCGTATAACGTGGGAGCACATTCAAAAGGTGTTGCAAGAGCATGATGGCAACATTTCAGCCACGGCTAGGGCACTCGGTATGCATCGGCGCACATTACAACGCAAATTACAGAAGCGCCCGGTACGTCGGTAATTCGCCCACTCTTTGCGCAACAACGCCGCAAAGAGTGGGTGTCAACTTGATGTTATTGGGCGGTCCATCCTAGATCAATGTTCCAACTGGCACCCGTTACAGCGCCTGCCGCATCGGAGGCTAAGTAAGCAACTAGCTGAGCAACCTCGGAAGGCTCAATCAAGCGCTTAACCGCTGCGTTTTTCAGCATGATTTTTTCAATCACCTCTTGCTCATCCATCCCATGTAGCTTGGCTTGGTCGGCGATCTGATTATCTACCAGCGGTGTTTTCACATAGGCGGGGCAAATAGTATTGGCGGTAATCCCCTGCTCACCACCTTCTAAAGCGGCGGTTTTCGTTAGTCCGATCATGCCGTGCTTGGCACTGATATAAGCGGCTTTGCCTGGTGAAGCCACCTGTGCATGCACAGACGCAATATTAATCACACGCCCCCAGCCTTTTTTACGCATATGTGGCCATGCTGCCTGGGTAAGCAAAAACGGCGCCGTCAGCATTAAATCGATGATTTGACGCCACTTCTCTTCGGGGAACGTCTCAATAGAAGCGACGTGCTGAATACCTGCATTATTAACCAAAATATCGACGCCACCAAAGCGTTTAACCGCGTCAGCAATCGCGCCACGGCACGCGTCGGGGTCGGTTAAATCCCCCTGATAAAACGCTGCGCCAGCCGCGTCAGCCACTTCTTTTCCAGCCGGGTTAAAGTCTACTGCTAACACTTGAAAACCCTGCTCACAGAAATGTTTCACCACCGCTTCACCAATACCGCTGCTAGTGCCAGTGACCACAGCAACACGGGGTGTGACAGCTTTTTCAGAGGACATAAACGTTCCTTTTGCTGAGATTATTCAGAGTAAAAATGTAAAAACAACAGTGTAGATAGAGGTAGACGTTTCTGCCTAACCAACCTCTGGAGAAGATTTATCAGACACCATTAACTGCATCATCATTCGCTGGGCCAGTCGCGCAGCTTCCTGCATACTTTCCAGATCACTTAGATCCTCCAGAATGGTGCGCTTATAAAGCTCACTGCCGTTGGGCAACGGTTCAAATGAAAGCGAATAGTGGCCAGAAGGAAGGTTGAGGCGCAATACATTCCCCAGAGGGGCATGCTGATCCAGACGTGGCACAGCAACTAGCCACATCGCACAAGGTGTTATTAATGCACCGACCAGTAGCGACGCATGCTCCTCTTCCCAAGGCTGGAAGCACAGCGCATCAACTCCAAGACGAGGGTTATAATGATCCGCCTGCTTCATTGAGCGCAGATGCGCATTTCGATAATGCAACGCTAATTCAGCTAAGCGTGCGTATTCTTGGGCAGCTAAGGTTTGCATACGCTCTTCCGATGATTAAACATTCGCCCATAACACGGCTTAATGAAGCGTGTAGTGTAGCGCTATTAGCCAAACTGCATGAGCTGCGCCACAATAGGCAACCCATTTTTAATAGATCTTTATCCTAAAGGAGTTTCTACGATGTTTGTGGTAATTTTTGGCCGCATGTCATGCCCCTTCTGCGTACGCGCAAAGCATCTCGCAGAGCATTTAGAGAGTAACGGAAAGATAGAAGGCTACCGCTACGTTGATATGCCTTCAGAAGGCGTTACCAAGGAAGATATTGCAAAAACAGCTGGCAAGCCTATTCATACCGTCCCCCAAGTGTTTGTTGACCAACAGCACATCGGCGGTTTTACTGAGTTCGACCATTTTGTGCGCCAACAGCAGCTGTTGGCTTCTTAACCCAGGCGTTAAAACTGACGTTTACACCCGTTGAACAACCAAATCTTCGCTTGCCTATACTGAAGTATCACAGCTTATATGACAGTTCATGTGACGTTCGATTAGGCGGCGAGGGTATCCCAATGCAGCGAGAGGAGTTTGTTCAACAGCTTTGGCTGGACTACATACATACACACCCAGACCTTGGCGGACTAAGATTGTGGCCACTAAGTACGTCAGCCGAGTATTTGACCTTGGTGACGCTAAATCATGGTCCCTTTGCTGCTAGCGAGCTCAACACCAGCCTTGCACATATGGGCTACCGATCAGTTGGCCATTACGCTATGGCAGATAAAGGCCTTTTGGTGCATTTACTTGCACCTAATGACAATAGCAGTTGGCTGGTATTAGCAGAGTTGCAGCTGGGTACGCTTTCAAAAGCACCCCGCGAAGCATTAACGCAGCTCGTGCTACAAAGCCATCCAGCCGATTGCCAAGGGCAAAATTTACTAAGCCGAGGACGCCCATGGCCAATGCCCTCTTGGGCGCTCTATCAGCAGCTACAACAGGCACATCCCCTCGCTGCCTGGCTAGCGATCATGGGCCCTAGACTGCACCACGCAGGTTTCGACTGCTCAACGATTGGCGAGCCCCTAGACACCTTGCATAGTCAGCTTGAAGCATGCGGCATGCCCAGTTTTGAGGGGCAACAAAACGGCGTATTTTCCGTGTCACCGTTACTTGAGCATCGATTTTATCCTGCAATGCCACAAAAAATCGTTTTCAGCTCAGGCGATGAGCATCGTCTTTGTCTGGGGGGACTAGCACTCGTGCAAAAACATGTCGGTGACGACCATGAGCGTATTGCTGAAATCCTGCTACCTTTCCACACCCGCTGTGAAATGGCGTGAGCTGATTAGCTCACGCCTGCTAAGAGTTTATTCAGCGTCAAACGTCATTTCAGGAACGTGATCGGGCACAATCAGCTTGCCAGCTGTTTTTTCAATAATTTCTTCAACACTGACACCCGGGGCACGCTCTTTGAGAATAAAAGCACCGTCTTTAATTTCCAAATAAGCCAGGTCGGTCAATACGCGATTGATGCAACCTGCCCCTGTTAGAGGAAGCGTGCACTTTTCCAGTAACTTGGACTCACCGTGTTTCGAGGCGTGCGTCATGGTACAGATAATGTTTTCTGCGCCAGCAACCAAATCCATCGCGCCGCCCATCCCTTTGATGAGCTTGCCTGGCACCATCCATGACGCAATATTTCCCTCTTGGTCCACTTCAAAAGCCCCCAGCACGGTCAGATCCACGTGACCGCCACGAATCATCGCGAATGATTCTGCTGAAGAGAAAATAGCAGCCCCAGGACGAGCGGTGACTGTCTGCTTACCGGCGTTGATCATATCAGCATCAACTTCTTCCTCAGTGGGAAAACGCCCCATACCTAGCAGTCCATTTTCGGACTGCAGCATGACATCAATGCCGTCAGGCACATAGTTGGCAACCAGCGTAGGTATGCCGATACCTAAATTGACGTAAAAGCCGTCTTCAAGTTCACGCGCAACGCGCTGTGCCATTTGCTCACGTGTTAAAGCCATGGTGTATACCTCTTATTGAGTGAAAATGTCTAAACCAGAGAGCGATCAGCTACGTACCGTGCGTTTTTCGATGCGCTTCTCGAATGAGCCTTGAATAATGCGATCCACATAGATACCGGGGGTATGGATCTGGCTTGGCTCCAATTCACCTGGTTCAACAATTTCCTCAACTTCTACAACCGTTATTTTTCCAGCAGTGGCTGCCATGGGATTGAAGTTCTGTGCCGTATGCCGATACATGACGTTGCCGTAGCGATCTGCTTTCCAGCCTTTAACAATCGCGAAATCACCGGTAATGGCTTCTTCTAAAATATAGTGGCGGCCGTTAAATTCACGCACCTCTTTACCTTCACCAATAGGTGTTCCGTAACCTGTGGCGGTATAGAATGCGGGGATACCCGCACCACCGGCGCGCATTTTCTCGGCCAGCGTGCCTTGGGGTGTTAGCACAACTTCAATTTCGTCGTTAAGCATTTGCTGTTCAAACATTGCGTTCTCGCCAACATAAGAAGCGAGAATTTTACGAATCTGACGATCTTCGAGCAGCACACCTAGCCCGAAACCATCAACACCGCAATTGTTAGATACTACCGTGAGGTCAGTGACAGCCCGACGTTTAATCTCAGCGATCAAATTTTCAGGAATGCCGCAAAGGCCAAAACCGCCAGCAATAACGGTCATGCCACTTTCGATACCTTCCATCGCTTCCTCATAGGAAGATACACGCTTGTCAAATCCTGCCATTGTTATGCCTCGCATTATTATCGGTGGTACGTTGCACGCGTCGTTATGATGCGGTTGGATCTGTATAGCCAGTGTTGTACCAGATGATATATTTGTTAAGTTTGTTTTTCTTATCAATTTATATAAAAAACTTATTAAAGGGTCCGTATGACCGTTAAGCAACTTCGCGCTTTTCTGGCGGTAGCCCAAACTCTGAGCTTTACCCAAGCCTGTGAGCGCCTGCACCTGTCTCAGCCAGCGCTCAGCTTGGCCATCAAAGGGCTTGAAGATTCGCTGGGGGGAAAGCTGTTGATACGCAGTACCCGTAGCGTCCGACTCACACCTGAGGGTGAAACCCTTATCCCACTGGCGAAGCATTTGCTTGCTCAGTGGGATAATACTGAAGAGCGACTGCGCCAACGCTTCACTCTCCAGCTTGGCCGTTTAAGCGTAGCAGCCATGCCCTCTTTTGCGTGTAATTTACTGCCCAGCGCCCTGGTTACCTTCCGTCGGCAATATCCTAAGATCAATATTACTGTCCATGATGTTATCAACGAAGAAGTCATCGACATGGTGCGCTCTCGCCAAGTGGAAATCGGCATTGCCTTTTTACCCGAAGGAACCGGCAGCTTAACGTTTACGCCACTCTTTGAAGATCAATTTATCGCTGTCGTCCCCCCCCAATCAGGATTGGCCCAGGCCAACACACTGAGCTGGGCCACCTTGTTACAACAGGATTTTATTACCCTTCAACGCCCATCAATGGTGCGTAGATTGTTAGAGCAAGGACTTGCCAAACAACACATTGACTTACCGGTCGCTTTTGAAAGCCATCAGCTCTCAACCGTTGGTAGAATGGTGGCCGATGGCTTAGGCGTAAGTGCCGTGCCTTCAATGTGTATTCAGCAAATGCACCAACTCGGCGCTCGTTGCGTTCCCTTAACCTCACCAGGCATTGCCTGCCGAGTGGGGATACTGACGCATCATGAGTTATCTGTCGCGGCACAGGCTCTGAGCAAAGTGCTAATCGAAGGTATCAACACACCGACACTGATGCCCTAGCACATCCATTAAGCATGCTAAGGTTTGGTAATATACTGGGCAGCGTGGGCGTGATCCTTTAGCATTTACGCGGGGTTGCCTATAAATTGGTCACCTAGCGCTAAAATTGCACCACTGGTGTCATCATACGTAAAAGGAACTGTGGTATGTCTACTGCCAAAGGAGTCGTCAGCCTGTTGCTGCTGACGCTAACGACACTGTTTTGGGGCGTGCCACTCATTTTGTTAACGCTGTTAAAAGTCATAACCCCAGGACGACATCAAAAACAGAGAATTTTTGATGGTCTGTGCCGCGTTGCGCTCAATTGGATTGGCGCAAATCTGTGGTGGATGCGCCGGTGGATCAAGCCTGATGTAAACATCAGCATTCCGGATTCACTCAGCCCACATCAATGGTGGCTGGTTATTTCAAACCACCGCAGTTGGACAGATATCTTCATTCTTTTTATGGCATTGCATCGCCGCATTCCAATGCCCCGGTTCTTTTTGAAACATCAGTTAATTTGGATTCCTATCGTCGGACTGGCATTTTGGGCGTTAGAATTCCCTTTTATGCGGCGCTTCAGTCGAGAGCAACTTGCCAAAAACCCTAAACTCGCCACTATCGACCGTGAGTCAACTGAGCGCGTTTGTCGGCAAGCTAGAAATGCCCCCATTGCAATATTTAATTTTGTCGAGGGGACACGCTTTACCGTAGCAAAACGGGAAAAACAGCAAAGCCCATTTCGGCACTTACTGAGACCCAAGGCTGGCGGTGTCTCTCAGGTGCTTAGCCTGCTTGGTGACAAACTGGATGGCATTTTGGATGTCACCATCAGCTATGAAAACCCAACGCCAACTTTCTGGGGTTTTCTATGCGGAAAAGAGGCTTGCATCACACTTAACGCAAGGCAACTCGCTATTCCCCAATGGATGAACGAAGCCAACTATCACGAAGAACAGCAGCACAAGGAACGGTTCCACGCATGGATCAATTCACTCTGGCAGGAAAAAGACGCCTTGCTAGCCAAGCAAACCAATCACGACTAGCTCGATGGTTAGCGGCCTGTTTGCTAGCAACGTTGTTAGCGGGATGTGCTGGTTCTCCCTCTTCAAATGATCAAAACAACCCTGTGCCCAGTAGCACTGCCGGTCAAATAAATGGTGAATGGGTAGCGGTACAGCGTGGCGATACGCTGGGAAAACTTGCCAACCGGGCAAACGTTCCACTGGAACGTCTTGAACGCTTCAACCCTGGAACAAATGCTCAACGCTTAAACGTTGGACAACGTCTATTAATACCTACCCAGCAAGAGCGAGCGCCCTCTGGCGGGCCCTATCGCTACCAGATTCGGCCTGGCGATACCTATTCAAGTATCGCGCGCCATTTTGGCACCACATCAGGGCGTATGCAGAGTGCCAATCCTGGCACCTCTCCCACAGCGCTCAGAGTTGGCCAAATTGTCAGTGTACCGCTGAGTAGCAGCACCACCTCAAGCAGCGCCAGCAGTTCCAGCACTAGCCAGCCAGCACCGACGCCAAGCGCAAGCTTGCCTGCATCTGCACGTCGTTGGCCTTGGCCCTTAGAGGACTATCGGATTGTGCGCCGTTTTGGTGCCGATAGCCGTGGTACGCTTCAACCTATGCTACTGGCCACCCAAGCCGGTGCCAAAGCCCAAGCAGTCGCGCCAGGTGAAGTGCGTTTTGCTGATGGAATGCGCCAGCTTGGCGAAGTTGTCATTATTCATCATGCGGATAACTTACAAACCGTCTACGCACTGTGCGAACGCATTTTAGTCCGTGTCGGCCAGCAAGTGAGTACAGGCGACCCACTTTGTGATGTCGGCCAAAGCAGTGCCTCACAGCGCTACGACCTGCTTTTTGACCTGCGCCAAGGCGGAAAACCTATCGCCCCCCGACAAGTATTAAGATGAAGTAAAAAAAGCCCCTGAATTTCAGGGGCTTTTTTCATGAACAGTGGCGGTGTTAGCCGCGATAATAGCCTGGCTTCACAAACGGAGTTGGTGTCACCACCATCGGCAGCTGTTTACCTCTCACCAACGCATAAACTGTGGTCTCCGGCGCTTCCCATTCACGCCCCACGTACCCCATGGCAATTGGCTTACCAACACTTGGCCCAAAGCCACCGGAAGTCACAACACCAATTTCATTGCCCTTTGCATCAACTAAAAGCGCGCCCTCTCTTACTGGTGCACGCCCTTCTGCCACTAGCCCTACCCGCTTACGCGTGTGATCTTTCGCGGCTACTTGGTGCAGAATAAGCTCCGCCCCTGGGAAACCTGCCGGACGCTCCCCAGCCTGTCGGCGAGGCTTACCAATCGCCCAAATAAGCCCAGCTTCTACAGGCGTCGTTGTCATATCCATATCGTGCCCGTACAAACACAGCCCTGCTTCTAGGCGAAGCGAGTCGCGCGCACCCAAGCCAATTGCTTCAACTTCGGGTTCAGCTAACAGCTGCTCTGCCAATGCCTGGCATGCATCAGAAGCCACTGATATTTCAAAGCCATCTTCACCGGTGTAACCGCTACGACTAATCCAGACTTCCTGCCCCGCCATCGTGAAGCGGCCATGCTGCATAAACGTTAACTCACACGCTTGGGGGCACAGACGTTCCATGACATCGCGGGCTTGCGGGCCTTGCAGAGCCAGTAGCCCACGGTCGAGTACCTCTATGTGATGTGTAGCAGAAAGATTGGTGCGCAGATGGGCAATATCCTGCTCTTTGCAAGCAGCATTGACGACCAGATAAAAATGATCACCTGCATTGACGGCCATTAGATCATCGATAATACCGCCATCAGTCCCGGTTAATAGTCCATAGCGCTGCTCACCTTTGCTTAACCCCACTAGGTCTGCTGGGATGAGTGACTCAAGCGCCTCAGCAACATTGTCGCCAGAAACCGCTATTTGGCCCATGTGAGAAACATCAAACAGCCCACATTGTTGACGCGTGTGCTCATGCTCTTTTTTGACACCCAATGGGTATTGCACCGGCATGTCATAACCCGCAAAGGGAACCATTTTGGCTCCTAGCGAAAGATGCAATTCATGAAGTGGCGTCTGTTTAAGGTCGGTCATGGGATTTCCTCGGTCGAGAAAGAGAAACGGGAAGCCATGACTGGCTTCCCGGCTCTATTACATCTTATCGGCCCATATTACGTTGAATAGGGCTTACTTATCATGATCCAGCGCTTCACCTGGCAGCACGTCTTTGCCTGCAAAGTAATCACGGGTAAGTTTGAATACCACTGGCGAAAGTAGCGCCAACGCGATCAAGTTCGGAATGGCCATCATAGCGTTAAAGGTATCAGCCATCAGCCAAATAAAACCAAGCTGCGCGATAGCACCCAGCGGGATTGCCAGAACGAACAGCACGCGATACAGCATAATCGAACGTGTACCGAACAGGAACTGACAGCACTTCTCGCCGTAGAAAGACCAGCCAAGAATCGTGGTGAAGGCAAACACAGCCAGGGCAATCGCAACAATCTGGTTACCAAAACCGGGCAAGGCAGCATCGAACGAAAGTGCCGTCAGCGATGCACCCGCCTCACCATCAATCCATACTGTGGAGGTCAAAATAACCAGTGCCGTAATGGTACAAACGACAATCGTATCGATAAAGGTACCCAGCATGGCGATGAGGCCTTGGCGAACCGGGTTTTTGGTCTGCGCTGCTGCGTGTGCAATGGGTGCACTACCTAAACCTGCTTCGTTAGAGAAAATACCGCGTGCTACACCAAACCGGATAGCAGCCATGACTGCCGCACCGGCAAAGCCACCCGCTGCTGCCATCGGATTAAAGGCGTAATAGAAAATCAAACCAAACGCTTCACCAATTTGGCTTGCATTCACGATCAAGACCAACAGCCCGGCAATCACGTAAGCAATCCCCATGATGGGCACTAGTTTACCGGCTACTTTTGCAATGCGCTTAATGCCGCCGAGGATAACAGCCCCCGCCAGCACCATGATAATTACGCCGGTTAGCCAATGCGGAACACCAAAGGTAGAGTCCATTGCATCCGCTACAGAGTTTGACTGTACGGTATTACCGATCCCGAAAGCCGCTACCGCACCAAAGAATGAGAACAGCCCACCCAGCCAGAGCCATTTCTTACCGAGGCCATTCTTTATATAGAACATCGGGCCACCAACGTGGTAGCCAGTGCTATCGGTTTCACGATAACGCACAGCAAGAACTGCTTCGGAAAATTTAGTGGCCATCCCCACTAACGCAGTGATCCACATCCAGAACACCGCGCCTGGGCCACCAAGCGCAATAGCCGTTGCCACACCCGCGATATTACCTGTGCCAATCGTCGCGGATAGCGCCGTCATCAGTGCATCAAAAGGTGAAATCTCACCGTCTTGGTCAGCAGACGTCTGGTCAGCATCTGCTTTGCTAGGCTTAGTGTCGCGGCCCTTCCACATGAGCTTGAAACCCACACCAAGCTTTCTAATCGGCATCAGCTTCAAGCCAATCTGTAAGTAAATCCCTACGCCTAGCAGTAGGACCAACATTATCGGGCCCCAAACGACACCGTTAATTGCCCCTAGGAGGTTGGTTAGTATTTCCACGTGTTTCTCCTTACCCTGTTCGTTAGCTCGTTTATTATGGGTACCGGGCAGTCAAGCTGCCTTGTTTTATGCTGCTGAGGTTATCAAACGTTTCCACCATAGCGCGTCTCACGCTTTGAAAAAACGCATAATTGGCATGTTTTACACCATTTTCCTAGTGCGCATCCATTGTCATGTCGCAACTCAGTAGAGAAAGCATCTGTTTTCAAAAAAACTAGCAGATATAAAGCATCAGGAAACACGACGTGTTTTTTTTGCCACCATGGGGCGTTGAAGAAATTTGTTTCCGATCGGAAACACGTTAACATAGGGCACAGATCGCCTGACTTAGAACTGGCCAATAGTCGCCAAGGCGAACGACAGGCGTTAGTATGCTCCTGTCCAGACAACTGTTTCATAAAGGGAATCATCATGAGCAATCTTCCTGCCAATCTTCGTTATGCCGCAAGCCACGAATGGGTACTTGACCACCAAGACGGTACCGTCACTATCGGCATTACTGATCATGCCCAAGAAGCGCTGGGTGACGTTGTTTTCGTTGAACTGCCAGAAGTCGGTCAGGCACTCAACAAAGGCCAAGAGTTCGGCGTTATCGAGTCTGTTAAGGCGGCTTCTGACCTTTACTCGCCGGTTAACGGTGAAGTTATCGAAGTGAATGAGGCGCTTGAAGATTCGCCGGAGACAGTCAATGAAGCGCCTTATGAAGGTGGTTGGATCATGAAGGTGCGCCTGACAGACACAGCCCTTGACGGGTTGCTAGACGCAGATGCTTACCAGGCAACACTTAGTTCAGACGATTAATTAGTCGGAAAGCCTGCGTAAAGCAGGCTTTCTAGTTTCACCCTGCGCGGTTTTCTCATTACGTTCGGAACCCTCCCATGCCATTTGAAACACGCCGTTTGGCCGAACTGGCCGACCATGATGCTTTTATCAAACGCCACAATGGGCCTAGCCCCGCTGATGTCGACACTATGTTAAAAGCGCTCAATTTGAAGCGCATGGAAGATCTTATTGAGCAAACCGTGCCAAGCGATATCCGCCTTGGCCGTGAGTTAGCCCTGGACGACCCACGCAGCGAAGCAGAAGCGCTAGACTACCTAAGCCAGCTGGCGCGCCAAAATCGTGTGGCTAAGAGCTACATCGGCCAAGGTTACTACGGCACCCACATGCCAGCGGTCATTCAGCGCAATGTGCTGGAAAATCCGGGCTGGTACACCGCTTATACGCCTTATCAGCCTGAGATCTCTCAAGGCCGACTAGAGGGCCTGCTTAACTTTCAGCAGGTCATTATGGATTTAACCGGCATGGAGCTTGCTAATGCTTCATTGCTGGACGAAGCGACCGCTGCAGCGGAAGCGATGGCACTATGCAAGCGCAGCAACAAGAAAAGTAAGTCAACAACCTTCTTTGTTGCCGATGATCTATTTCCGCAAACGTTAGACGTTATTAAAACTCGCGCGGAGTTTTTTGGCTTTGAGCTAATCAGTGGCCCCGCTGAAACGCTGGCAGAACACGATGTGTTTGGTGCCCTGGTGCAATACCCTTCCGCCAGTGGCAACATCACGGACCTTTCTCCGCTACTAAGCGCCGCCAAAGAACGCGGCATCATGACGTGCGTCGCCACGGATCTATTGAGCCTCGTGTTGCTTAAAGAACCAGGTGCAATGGGCGCTGATATCGTTGTCGGTAACTCCCAGCGTTTTGGTGTCCCCATGGGCTTTGGTGGACCGCATGCGGCTTTCTTCGCCACATCCGATAAGCTAAAGCGCTCGATTCCTGGCCGCATTATTGGTGTCTCCAAAGATAGCCGCGGTAACACTGCATTGCGCATGGCCATGCAAACCCGCGAGCAGCATATCCGCCGCGAGAAAGCGACCTCCAATATTTGTACTGCTCAGGCACTACTAGCAAATATTGCTGGCTTCTACGCCACCTACCATGGTGCAGAAGGTCTTCGCAAAATTGCAGGCCGCGTGCATCGCCTCACTACTTTATTAGCGGAAGGCCTTAAGCAAGGTGGGGTCACGTTAGCGAACGACAGCTGGTTTGATACGCTCCGCCTGACTCAAATAGATGCGGGTAAAATTCATGGCCGCGCCATGACGCATGATATCAACCTTCATTACTTCGCCAATGGCGATGTGGGCATTAGCCTGGATGAAACGACAACGGCTCACGACGTCGCGACGCTGTTTGATGTGCTGTTAGGCGATGAGCACGGCTTGTCCGTCGCAGCGCTTGATGGACAGGTCATTAGTGACGAGCTCAGCGGCATTCCTGCGCTGTATCGGCGTGAAAGCAGCTTTTTGGAACACCCCACGTTTACCCGTTATCGCAGCGAAACCGAGATGCTGCGTTATTTGAAGCGTCTCGAGAATAAAGACCTTTCCTTGGCTCATGCCATGATCCCGCTGGGTTCGTGCACGATGAAGCTAAACGCTACCAGTGAAATGATTCCGATCTCCTGGCCTGCGTTTGCGCACCTCCACCCGTTCGCCCCTCGCGACCAAGTGGCGGGCTATCATCAAATGATTGATGAGCTAGCCGCCTTCTTAGTGGAAGTGACGGGGTATGACCATATCTCCATGCAACCCAACTCGGGTGCCCAGGGTGAATATGCGGGTCTGCTGGCCATTCGTCGCTATCAGGCAGCACAAGGTGAAGCTCATCGTGATGTGTGCTTAATCCCCAGCTCCGCCCACGGCACTAACCCAGCGTCGGCCGCCATGCTGAGCATGGACGTTGTCGTAGTTGAGTGTGACGCCAACGGCAACATTGACCTGGATGATCTAACGCGCAAAGCCGAGCAACACAGTGATCGCCTATCTGCCGTAATGATCACGTATCCCTCTACTCACGGTGTATTTGAGTCCCATGTTCGCAAGGTTTGCGAGGTAGTACATCAGCATGGCGGCCAAGTGTATGTGGATGGTGCCAACATGAATGCTCAGGTGGGGTTGACGCGGCCCGGTGACTTCGGCGGCGATGTCTCGCACCTCAATCTGCACAAAACATTTTGTATACCCCACGGTGGCGGTGGCCCGGGCATGGGCCCGATTGGTGTCAAAGCTCACCTTGCTCCCTTTGTTTCCAATCACGTGGTTACGCCTATTAATGGTGTTAACCCAGAAAACAGTGCGGTTTCCGCTGCAGCATTTGGCAGCGCGTCAATTCTGCCAATTTCCTGGGCTTACATTAAGATGATGGGCGCACGTGGGCTTCGCGAAGCAACAGAGCTGGCTATTCTTAATGCCAATTATATTGCCAAGCGATTAGAGAGTGCTTATCCGATTCTCTACCGTGGCCAGAACGGCAATGTCGCCCACGAGTGCATCATCGATATTCGTCCGCTCAAGAGTGCTTCCGGTATCAGTGAAGAAGATATTGCCAAGCGTCTGATGGACTACGGCTTCCATGCGCCGACCATGTCGTTCCCAGTGCCAGGCACACTGATGATCGAGCCTACAGAGTCTGAGTCACTCTACGAAATTGATCGCTTCTGTGATGCCATGATCGCGATTCGAGAAGAGATTGCGCGCGTCGAAAAGGGTGATTGGCCGCTGGATAATAACCCGTTGGTGAATGCCCCTCATACCCAAGCAGATTTGATGGATAGCGAGTGGCAACGCCCTTATGACCGTAAACTGGGCGCCTTCCCAACAGAGGCTGTTGCTGCGTCAAAGTATTGGCCTGCGGTTAACCGCGTTGATAACGTATTCGGTGATCGGCAACTTATCTGCACTTGCCCCAGCATTGACGAATACCGTCGTTAATACTCAACGCATACACTATTAAACGACAAGACATCCCTGTCTCTTAAACGCCCTTGGCGCTCGTTATTCGGGCACCAGGGGCGTTTTTTCTTGCAGGCGTTGGTGATGAAACCCCTCCAGTAACTTTTCATAACGTTTCGGCAAGACCGAATCTCGCCGGCGCAGCAGATAAAGCACTTCATTAATCCCTTGAGGTAACGCCAACGCTTTTACTTGGCGTTGCCAAGGAGAGGTTTCTAACACCAAGCGTGAGACAACGGTAAAACCTAGCCCTCGCGCGACCGCATCCAGCACCATGCTCACTTCGTTAGTAAACCCCTGATGCCGAAAATGCGTCATTGAACGAAATTCGTCTGGATAATTGGCGCGCAGCAGTGCATTGGCGTGATTAATGCCGTCGTAGTAATTAAGAAAACCAATGCCCATCAGGTCGGTTAGCGTGCTGCCAGCAAAATCAGCAGGCACGACTAAACATAATGGCTCTTTGTGCCATACCGTGCAGGTCAGTTCGGTATGGTTGACCTGCTCAGTCACGATGCCAATATCGTAGCGGCCTTCAAGCAGGTCATTAACGATTTCGTGATTAAAAGCAAAACTGTAATTGACCGTTAAGTTGGGGTGCATCTGCTGCTGGCCAAGAATAAAAGGATAAAACATCAACCCAACACTTCCTGGGGATGCAATCCGGCATTCACCGCTATCCAGCGAGTCGTCATCTAAACCATGGCGAAACTGCTCATGCTCGGCAAATAGCTTCAACGCATAATCATAAGCCCTTCGTCCAGACTCCGTTAGCGTAAAACTTCTGCCCTTTCTCTCTATCAGCGGTTTATCTAAATAGCTTTCTAACTTGCGGATATGCTGGCTGACGCCAGGCTGCGTCATCTCCAAACGGCGCGCAGTTCGTGTGAAACTCCCCGTTTCCACTAACGTTATAAACGTCCGAAAATACTGGGCATTAAACATAATAAAGCGCCATCTTGACTAGCCACCGTGTGCTCTTAACGAGAGCACAGAGTAGCACAATCCGACTCTTAAACGGACGCTAAGGACCATCACTACCCTTATTGCTTGAATTCAGTTAGTAAAGGCCATGATAGTATGTGGTTTCGTTAACAATATGATTAGGGACAGCCAGACTAATGACGCAACTCCCAGTGCCGCGCGCCACCATTTCCAGCATTATTTCCCCGGAAGGCAGCCTCGAAGTGCTTTCCCAGCATGAGGTCAACCGTTTAAAAAGCACCTCTAAAAGTGGCTTGCATGATCTGCTACGCCGCTGTGCACTCGCGGTGCTTAACTGCGGCAGCCCAACGGATGATAGTTTGGCCATTATGGAAGCCTACAAAGACTTTGATATTGAAGTCTTACAGCAAGACCGAGGCATCCGTCTTAAGCTAACCAATGCGCCCGCCGAAGCCTTTGTCGACGGACGAATGATTCGTGGTATACGCGAACATTTATCATCCATTCTTCGCGACATTGTTTATGTTTACAACGAAATCCAACACCACAAGCGGTTTGATTTAACCACGGGTGAAGGCACAACTAACGCCGTGTTTCATATCCTGCGCAAGGCGGGCACGCTGAAGCCAGGACGCGACCCAAGCTTGGTGGTGTGCTGGGGTGGCCACTCGATTTCCAGAGAAGAGTATGAATATACCAAGGACGTTGGTTATCACCTTGGCTTGCGAGATCTAGACATCTGTACCGGCTGCGGCCCTGGCGCCATGAAAGGCCCCATGAAAGGAGCTAACGTTGCCCATGCCAAACAGCGTCGTAAAGATGGCCGCTATTTAGGTATTTCTGAGCCAGGCATCATTGCAGCCGAAGCGCCCAACCCTATCGTTAATGAGCTAGTTGTCATGCCAGACATCGAAAAACGGCTCGAAGCATTCGTGCGTTTAGGGCACGGTATTATTGTTTTCCCCGGAGGGGTGGGTACTGCAGAAGAAATTCTTTACCTACTGGGAATTCTGCTGCATCCAAGCAATCACGATATTCCCTACCCACTCGTGTTTACTGGTCCAGCTGATTCCGCCGAGTACTTCCAGAAAATCGATGAATTCTTAGTTTATACGCTGGGCGAGGATATCCGCCGCTACTACACGATTATTACCGGCAACCCTGTGGCCGTCGCACGTAAAATGCGTGAAGAAATTGACGAGATTGCAGACTTCCGTCGCACGCATCAGGACGCTTTTTACTACAACTGGCGTCTTACCATTGCACGTGACTTTCAGGCGCCCTTCGAGCCCACCCACGAAGCTATGCGTGGTCTAGCGCTTCATCGTCAGCAGCCTACCCATGAACTAGCGGCCAACTTGCGGCGTGCTTTTTCTGGCATTGTGGCGGGTAACGTTAAAGAGCCAGGGATTCGAGCAATTGAAGCCCATGGACCTTTTGAGTTAACTGCTGAACCAGAACTCATGCAGCGCTTAGACGAGCTATTAACCTCATTTGTCGCCCAAGGACGTATGAAACTTGATGGACAAGCATATACACCCTGCTATGTTCTCAAGTAACTAATTTAGCAAGCACAGCCTTTATCAGGCGCAACCCAGTCGCGCTGCGCCTGATACATTAGGAAATTCCCCGTGATTATTGCTCTTTTAACGCTGATTGCAGCAGGTATCATCAAAGGTGCCATCGGGTCTGGCGTGCCAGTCATCGTAGTCCCTGTACTCACCATGCTCTACGACGTGAAGCTGGCTATTGCCGTGTTAATAGCCCCCAATTTGTTCAGCAACATTTTACAAGTATGGCAATATCGGCACCATTTGTTACCGCTGCGTTTTCTCGCCGCCTTCTCTCTTTCTGGCGGGCTAGGCATTGTGCTGGGCACATGGGGCTTAGTCGTGTTATCACCCACTCTTTTATCGCTTGGGGTGGCCGCGTCGATCGTGCTCTATTTGATCATCAAAATAGCTAGGCGAACGATCGCCCTTCCTTTCGCGACTGCCAACCGCATCGTGCTGCCTGTCGGTTTGCTCGCTGGCGTTCTGCAAGGCGCGGCGGGCATGTCAGCACCCGCATCTGTGACGTTTCTAAACGCAATGCAATTGGAGCGCCGCGTATTCATCGGCTCCATCTCTGTGTTTTTTGTTGCTATCACCTGCGTGCAAATACCCGCGCTGCTGAGTGCGGAAATACTCACACTGGAACGTACGCTTTACAGCTTTATAGCACTATTCGTAATTCTCGCCGCCATGCCCATCGGCGCACAGCTCGGCAAACGCCTACCGCACCGCTGGTTTGATAATCTCATTATGCTGTTGCTGGCAGGTATTGCAGTCAAAATTATTGTGGATGCTGTGTTTTAAACCAAGCCTTACCACTAGACAGAAATGGCGCACAGGGAAATTACCTTAGCGCCACCTATGATTTGTTATCCCCCTAGGTGGCGCTGATCTTTTATAAACAGGGCATTACAATTAGCCCATGCTCAGTTTCTATTTAGCCTTGAGCATGCGCCAGCCCACCTTCTCAGCTTCAATTAACAGATAAATCATTCCGCTACTTAAAATGATAGCTAGCCAATGCGTAATGCTTAACCCTTCGCTACCAAAGATAAGCTGCATAAAGGGTAAATAGGTAAACGCCATTTGCAGCAACATCACCATCATAATAGCGATCCATACCGGCCGACTGCCAAAAATACCGGCAAACGACAGCGTACTATTAATTAAAAAGCGGCTATTGATTAAATAAGCGGCACTGCCAGTGACCAGCATATTGACCGCCCCTGCCCGCGCTAACGCTTCACTGCCCCCTTGGTTGAGTATCCAGGAGAACATGCCGAAGACGCCGACGAGCAGCAGCACAGACACAAAAATCACTCGCCACAATAAAAATAGATCAAGCAGCGGTGCTTTAGGGTCTCTGGGCTGGCGTGCCATTAAGTCTTTCTCCCCGCTCTCAAACGCTAATGCCAAGCCTAGCGTAATCGCTACCACCATATTTACCCATAATGCCTGTAACGGCGTTACCGGCAGCACCGAGCCTGATAGCACGGCAAGCATAATCGCCAAGCCCTGAGCAACATTGGTCGGCAGAATAAAGGTGATCGTTTTACGGATGTTATCGTAGACTTTGCGGCCTTCTTCAATAGCACTGACAATGGTTGCGAAGTTATCGTCCGCCAATACCATTTCAGAAGCATCTTTCGCTGCCTCAGTCCCCTGCACGCCCATAGCAACGCCGACATCAGCACGCTTTAAGGCTGGCCCATCATTAACGCCATCCCCAGTCATGGAGCAAACCCCACCCCGTGCCTGCATCGCTTTTACTAAGCGCAGCTTATGTTCTGGAGATGCTCGAGCAAAGACATCAATCTCTAAAATAGTGTCTTCTAACGCTTGATCGGACATCGCTTCAATTTCTCGCCCGGTAAGCGCTTTCTGGGTTTGTGCAAAACCCAGTTGTTTAGCAATAGCCAGCGCTGTCGAAGCATGATCACCGGTAATCATAACGGGACGAATACCCGCTTGTTGGCAACGCTTAACCGCCTCGATTGCCTCTTCTCTTGGTGGGTCCAGCAAGCCAATAATTCCCAGTAAGCGCAACCCGCCTTCTATATGGTGATGGTCTAGCTCATCAATAGCAGCAGGTTTATCCGCAATGGCCAGAACGCGTAAACCTCGCGAAGAAAGCTCGTGAATACGGTTTTCCCACTCATTACGATCAATAGCGACAGTGCCTTTTGTAGTAGCAACGCTGTCGCACATTTCTATCAAACGATCAGGCGCTCCCTTTACGATGATACGCTGGCCATCAGCTTCTGCATGCAGAGTGGCCATATACTTAAAGTCTGACTCGAAAGGAATCGCATCTACCCGCGGAAACTGCTGGCGCACCTCTGACGTTTTTATACCTGCTTTTTCACCGGCAACCACTAACGCGCCCTCTGTTGGGTCACCATAAATCTGATACTGTCCCGCCTGCTGTTGCAGCTCAGTGTCGTTACACAATACGCCAGCACATAAAAAATCGCTTAACGGTTGGGCACTGTCCATATCGACACATTCTGTGTCTTGTTCACCGCTGACACGCAGTCGATAAAAAGCCCCCTTGGGCGTGAAACCGATACCCTCGACGAGAAACTGCTCGTCACCCAGCCATACCGCTTGAGCCGTCATTTCATTGCGCGTCAATGTGCCCGTTTTATCGGAAAAAATAGTCGAGATGGAGCCTAACGTTTCTACTGCAGGAAGTCGTCGAATAATGGCGTTACGCTTCGCCATGCTTTGCACGCCAAGCGCGAGCCCGATGGTGACAATGGCGGGTAGACCTTCGGGAATCGCGGCCACCGCTAGACCGACAGCAGCCATAAACATATCCGCAGCGGGCTGGTCATGAAGAAGCGTGCCTAACAACGCGGTAATAGCGGCGGCACCTAAAATAAAAATTGCCAGCACCCTGCCCGCACGATCAAGCTGCTGAAGCAACGGCGTTTTAATTTTTTCCACACCACGCAGAAGTTCGGAAATTTTGCCGATTTCAGTGTAGCGCCCCGTCTCAACGACCAAACCACGGGCATTACCTTGCACCACAATCGTACTGGCAAACGCCATACTGCTTCGCTCCGCAAGATCCACATCTGCACTCACTGGGTGCGACTGCTTCTCTACAGGCACCGACTCTCCAGTTAAAGCCGCCTCGTCGGTGCGAAAACGCCGCGCTTCAATCAGTCGCACGTCCGCAGGTATCCGATCACCACTTTCCACCAGCACGATGTCCCCAGGTACTAACGCTTCGGCAGGAATGGTAGTGCGCTTCCCGTCACGTATGACATTAGCCTGAGGAGAAAGCATATTGCGGATGCTATCAAGCGCCTGTTCAGCTTTTCCTTCCTGGATAAAACCAATCAGCGCAATCACGGCCACTACCCCCACAATGGCTGCCGCATCGATGACATGCCCAAGCAGGAAACTGGCAATGGCAGCAACCAGCAGTATAAGAATTAAAATATTATTGAGCTGATCCAATAAACGCCGATACCAAGGACGTCCCTGAACCTGCTGAAGACGATTCGGCCCGTAGCGCTCTAAACGCGCCTGAGCCTCTGCGGTGGATAGGCCATCGACGGTAGCGGCCTGCCACGCCAGCGCTTGATCTATCGAGGCACAATGCCACTTTCGAGAAGGCTTCACTGGTGTTTGAGGGTTTTCCATCCATAAGCTCCCTTGTTAACTATACGGTCAGCTTACCGCAGGTTGCTGCACCGCAACACTGCTAATATTTATAAACTAACAAGGAAATGATGCAACGCAAATAAAGCTTCAAAATCAAGACTGAGTACGCCGATTAAAACATCATAATGAATATTTTCTATAGATATGAGGGGCTGTCACTAGCGGTGAAAGTTGGTGTTTTTATTATATTGCGACCAACCAATGAAGTAAGCAAAGATCAATATTACACCATTCAAATACTCGTATAATATTTTAAAAATAAATTAACTAAAAAACAAAAAATCATCATAGCCATGAAATATGACCCGCATCAAATAAACAGCCATTAACTACAATCACTCTATTAATGGTGGCTATACTATTCCTATCTGTCTACGAGGGACCAATACAATGACAACGTTACTGTTTCCCAATCTGACAGCAAAGTCCATCAGCAGCGAGTCTATGCTGGCGCTTTGGTATCAGCCTTGGGTGGAAACCACGCATTCGATCGCCAAGCTACAACGTATCTGGCTAGCAGCCGCCAATGGGGCACTTCGTCATGAACTGGATTTTATTTCAGCGGTGACTCCTATCTACAGCAAGCTAACCTGCTGCATGCTCGGCTTTGAAGGACCTCAAACCCTCTCATCAATGGCAATTTGCTACCACAACACTGCAGAAGATATGACACAAGCAACGTTCAATCGCATGCGCAAAGTATCAGAACTCAGTGAAGACATACGCGAGCGGATATGGAGTGAGCTGTAAGCTGCGGCTAGGCTAACCTGAGGGTTGTAGCAATGATTCAACGGCCCTCTTACCCCAGGAAAGTACGAGGCCTCGATATGCCAACCCCAAGTCGTGAAAGTCTACTTAGTGACCATCATCCTGATGCAGTGCGCAAACGGCTAGCGACTCCAGTAAAAGCATCAACACTTCCCGATGCTGTGCTCGGCGGTATCGATGGTTGCGTGACGACTTTTGCGGTTGTATCAGGGGCATTTGGCGCAGGTTTTTCACCACAGGTGGCACTTGTACTCGGTTTCGCCAACTTACTCGCTGACGGCTTCAGCATGGCAGTAAGCAATTACGAAGCCGGGCAGGCACAGCTTGCTCAGATCGCCAGTACTGAGCGTATCGAACGGCAACATATTGACCTAGTGCCTGAGGGCGAACGCGAAGAGATTCGCCAACTTTTTCACGCCAAAGGTTTCGAAGGAGAACTACTTGAACAAGTAGTGGAAACGCTATGTCGTGAACCAGATAGATGGGTGACTACCATGTTACAAGAAGAGCATGGGCTTTCATCTGTTGGACTTAACCCTCTTCGAGCAGCGTTAGTCACCTTTAGTGCTTTTTTGATCGTGGGCGCTCTACCGTTACTTCCGTATACAATACCAAATATAGCAACCACAACGCAGTTTCTAGCTAGTCTAGGGCTGGCTTGCGGCGTATTCCTTGCTATTGGCATGCTCAAGAGCGCCGTCTACGGCCTACCAGCTTGGCGCTCAGGCCTGCGTACTCTTTCCATGGGTGCCGCCGCGGCCGGGCTTGCTTTTGCAACAGGCTATCTCGCGCAGCGTCTATTAGCAGGCTAGGCCTATAAGATCTGCTTGGTTAGATAATCCATAGTGTGTCAGAAAGCTCCGCAACTTATGCTAATGATTGCTAATCCAGAATTAAGCTTTAAACAAAAAAACGGCCACCGCTGTAATAGCTAAGTGACCGTTTTATCTGTTTGGTCGGAGTGACAGGATTCGAACCTGCGACCTTTGCAACCCCATTGCAACGCGCTACCAAGCTGCGCCACACTCCGATATCTTGGATTAGCAACGAATGTTAACCAACATCGTTTGCCTCAAGACGGTGCGTATACTAGCGCTTTCTTAACCAAATGAAAAGCTCTTTTTGCGCTTTCTTTTCAATTGCTTGCCGCTTGCAGTTAATCGATGCGCTTAAGTAGCGATGCCATGGCATCATATACCTTGGGCGTTGTGACGAGCAGTTGCTCTGGGTAGAGGTCGGCTGGCACGCCGTCAGGCACCTCAGTTAAGTGGCCTACTTTCGCGCCTGCCTCGCGAGCAATGACCCAACCCGCGACAAAGTCCCATGGTGAAACGCTTTCGTAATACGCGTCTAAGCGGCCGCAGGCGACATCACAGAGGTCAATCGCAGCTGCACCATTGCGACGAACATCCTGACAGTTCACCAACACGGCTTCCAAACGTGGTAGAAGCTGTTTGCGGGCCTGTTTATCGTAGGGAAAACCGGTAGCCACCAGAGTGCTTTCAAGCGTATCAGCGTCACTCGGCTTGATTGGTTGCTGATTGCAGTACGCACCTAATCCTTGCGCGGCACTGAAGGTATCACCCAAGAAAGGGGCATGAACGACGCCTACTTTACCGATGCCGTTCTCTATCCAGCCAATCGATACCGCCACATGGCGCAGGCCTTGAGCAAAGTTGACGGTTCCATCGATAGGATCTACCACCCACAGCCGCTCGGCGGGGGTATGCAGCGCACGCTCAGGGCTTAGCTCTTCACTCAATCTCGCTTCACCAGGAAAATGCTCCTCCAGGCGCTGGCTAATTAGCGTATCAACTGCCACATCAACATCGGTAACCAGCTCAATGCCAGCTTTTAAACGTTGACTGAAATCTTGCTGTTCGCGGGCGCGGCGAATCATATCGCCTGCCTCCTCCGCAATACGCACTGCCAGCGCCAGCCGCTCTTCTAGGGTGTAGGCCGTCATTAACGCTCCTTACTTGGTAGTTTCACATTGCCTGAAGTAAGCCCAGCTTAAGCGGTGACGCATGGCATTACCATGAGCCATGCGAAACAACCTTTAACGAAGCGCATCAACCAGCACATCGACAACGATACGGGTCGCCGCCTCAATGAGTACGACATCGGCTCCTACGCGCTCCCATTCGTAGCCGGGGTAATGGGGAAGTTGAGATGCCAACGGGCCATCAAAACGTTTTGCAATTCCCGGGGGAAGGGGTTTACCGCGTTCTAAGTTGCGCTGAATACCTGGTGGCAATGGCTGAGCACGTGGCGCATCGTATTGCCGCAAGAGATGAAGCAGTTCACGTTCGTTGATACGAGGAAGATCTACAACGCGTTCGTCGCGATGGCGACGCTCATGTCGGCCTATATCCTGCCCGCCACGCTGGCGCTCGGAATGTGGGCTGTTGTCTCTAGCACCATGGGCGGGTGCGTGTGCTGGCTGTGCGACTGCCGCCACTTGCCACAATAGGGTGCAAGCTAACAGGCAAGCGCTAATAGGGATTGATTTCATTATCGGCTCCTTATGACCAGGAGCATTGAGTATAGAGAGCAAATGCGCAGGCAGTGTGAAGATTGAACAATATTAAAAATACGGGCAAAAACCTGCAGATAAAAAAACCATTAGCTGGCACCACAACCAAAGCTAATGGTTAGATTTTAAGGTGCTGTACACTATCCCTCAGCAGTCATAGAAATTATCCCGTCTCCAGATACATACACAGTTTCCTGGCGATCCTGAGTTGAAACTTCAATAGTTTCTGATAGTTCGATATCTGCAGCGCCTGAAAATACAGTGAACAGCTTCTCAACATCCGTATTTTTAGCACATGACTGAAAGCTAAATTCAGGCGCGCCCTCTCCGAGAGACGCTTCCGCGACTGAAAGTGTTCTATATGAGTTGAGTTCTCCAACACATGCAGAAGCCTCTGAGCGGTCCAAGTAGCTTCCATACTTGGGCACGCCGATGGCAGCCAAGATGCCGATAATAGCAATGACTACCATCAGTTCAATGAGAGTAAAACCACTTTGCTTGTGAATTGTAGTTATTTTAAAAATTTTTTTATTCATAACACTGCTCCTTTGTGCTATTAAATTTCCTCTTCAATAACATGAATGCGATAAGTGCGCTAAACAAGCCCGTGCCACAATGTTTAACAATACCAACAGCTTCTCGATGCTATATTGAATCAACAATAGCAATCACATCGTTACATTTCCGTTGACTATTAATAATAATTAATACTTAGCATAAAGAAATAAAACAAACATGATTGAATTTAGCCATGAACGATTTAACCCCCGGGCCGACGCTGAGCAAGGCGGCCATGCATAGCGGCCTGCAGGGTATCGCTAAACGGCTGGTAGAACATGGCGTGCTGACCGATGCTCAGGCGACTGTTGCGGAAAACACAGCGGCAGAGCTTGAAATGTCGCTGTTACAGCACGTGGTCGATAGTGGGCTAGTAGAATCAGGCGCAGCAGCGCTGGCCGCTGCCTGGGAGTATGGTTTACCGGTCGTTGACCTAGATGCCATTCGTATAAACGCGCTACCACCCGCCAATGACTACCCCGTTAAAATATTAGAGCGTCTAGATATTCTTCCTCTGGCACGCCACGGGCACCGTCTTACTGTCGCTGTCCCCTACCCCGCTACGCTAACCCAGCTGAATGAACTTCAATTTGCTACCGGGCTAAGTGTAGATGGCGTACTGGCTCCCGCTGATCAACTTAAAAACACTCTAACGCAATATCTAGCGCAAAATGAGCGCAGCATGCTAGATGAATTGGAAAACGTAGATGATGCGGTCAGCGCGTTGAATATTGTTCAGTTGGACGAAGATGAGGCGACATTAGACAAAGCAGCAACAGATAGCGAAGATGCCCCTGTCGTTAAATTCGTCAATAAAATACTGCTAGACGCTATCAGCCGCGGCGCTTCCGATATTCACTTTGAGCCCTACGAAACCCAGTACCGGGTGCGCTTTCGTATTGATGGCATGCTGCTTGAAATTGCTCGCCCACCTTTTGCGCTGCGGCACCGCATCGCAGCACGTGTAAAAATCATGTCTCGGCTGGATATTTCTGAGCGGCGTCTGCCTCAGGATGGCGCAATCAAGCTGCAGCTTTCACGCACGCGCTCAATTGATTTTCGAGTGAACTCACTACCCACTGTGTTTGGTGAAAAAATAGTACTGCGTTTGCTAGACCCTGCCACTGCTCAACTCGCTATCGAGCAGCTAGGTTTTAGCCCTGAACAGCAGGCTGTTTATGAACACGCACTTAAGAAGCCTCAAGGAATGATCCTGGTTACCGGGCCGACGGGGAGCGGTAAAACAGTGACGCTTTACACAGGCATCAACATTCTTAACCAAATTGAACGCAATATTTGCACCGCCGAGGACCCAGTAGAAATTAAAGTGTCGGGGGTCAATCAGGTGAACGTTCTCCCTAAAATCGGTCTGAACTTCGCCAGTGCTCTGCGCGCCTTTTTACGCCAAGACCCTGATGTCGTCATGGTGGGCGAAATTCGCGACTTGGAAACCGCTGAAATTGCCGTAAAGGCAGCCCAAACAGGCCACTTAGTGCTATCTACCGTACACACTAACTCCGCCGCTGAAACGCTAACCCGTTTAGCGAATATGGGCATCGCATCGTATAACATTGCAAGCTCAGTTAGTTTGATCATTGCCCAGCGCTTGGCACGCAAGCTATGTGACCTATGCAAAGTACCCGCTAAGATTCCTGCCGAAGCGCTGCGTCAGGCTGGCTTTAGCCAACAGGATATTTGCAACGGCACGATTTATTCAGCAGTCGGTTGTAAACAATGCACCCAGGGCTATAAAGGTCGTATTGGTATCTATGAAGTGGTGCCTATTACTGATGCCATGCGCCAGCTGATTATGCGCGATGGCGATGCGCTAGATATCGATCAACAAGCCCGCCGCGAAGGCTACCCTAGCCTTTATCAGCGTTGCCTAAGTCGTGTGCTGGATGGCAGCACTAGCCTGGCAGAAGTTAACCGCATCAGTAAGGAGTAACGCGCCATGGCCAACGCTAAAGCATATCGCACCAAGCCAACGCCGCTACACCGCTGGAAGTGGGAAGGTAAAGGGCCGCAAGATCGAGCCATGCGCGGTGAGTTGATTGGCCGCACCAAACCCGAAATCATTGAACAACTGGCTAAGCAGCGTATTGTCGCCACAAAAATCCAAAAACGTAGCAGCTTTAGTGGTCGCAGCAAGGTATCCAACGTCGACATCATGATTTTTGCACGGCAAATGGCCACCATGGTGCGAGCAGGTATCCCTATTCTTCAGGCGTTACAAGCCGTTTCTGAAAGCCTAAAAAAACCCGCGATGGTAGCCCTAACCCAGAAAATCATGGAAGACGTCTCTTCGGGCGATAGCCTTTCCAGCGCCATGGCAAAACACCCCAAACAGTTTGACCGCCTGTTCGTTAGCCTGGTCGACGCAGGAGAGCAGGCTGGTGCGCTTGACCAGATGCTGGAGCGGGTAGCCAGTTATAAAGAGAAAGTTGAATCACTCAAAAATCGTGTCAAAAAAGCGCTCTGGTACCCCACTACGGTGATGATCATTGGTGTTGCCGTTACCATGCTACTACTCATCAAAGTCGTGCCTGAATTTGAGAGTATGTTTCAAGGTTTTGGCGCAGAACTGCCAGCGCTCACTCAGTTTACGGTTAACTTATCGGACATGGCCCAAAAGTACTGGTTACAAGCAACGGGTACACTAATCGGCAGTATCATGCTGCTGAAAGCTGCAGCGCGACGCTCACCACGCGTCGCTTATCGGTTAGACAGCATGATGCTTCACCTGCCTATCCTTGGCGATATTTTACACAAATCGGCTGTCTCACGATTCACACGCACCTTAGCGACTACCTTTACTTCAGGCGTGCCACTTATTGAAGGGCTCGAAACTGCCGCAGGTGCATCGGATAATCGCGTGTATATCAGAGCGATTAATGAAGTGCGCCAAGATGTCACTACTGGACAACAGCTGCATTTCGCCATGCGTATGACCAACCGCTTTCCAGCGCTGGCAGTTCAAATGGTGAGTATTGGTGAGGAAGCCGGCTCACTAGATGCCATGCTTAACCGAGTCGCCGATTACTACGAAGAAGAAGTGGATAATAAAGTAGACGCCCTGACCTCGTTAATGGAACCGATTATTATCGTTGTCCTTGGCGCACTAGTGGGCGGCGTTGTAGTCTCCATGTATTTGCCTATTTTTGAAATTGGCACCGCACTATAAATAAACCGTTCACACGCACTTCCCCAACAATTGGAATACCATGGGTTTATCATCAAGCTTTTACCTCTTTTTTGCTTTACTGATCGGCCTCTGCTTTGGCAGTTTTCTCAACGTTGTCATCACCCGTTTACCCGTTATGCTAATGCGCCGTTGGCGTAATGAAGCACGCGCCTCTCTTGAACTGGCCGAAGAAACACCCCCCCGCTTTAACCTTGCTACTCCAAGGTCAATGTGTCCACGCTGCGAACAACCCATTGCTTGGCACGATAACCTACCCTTAATCGGCTGGCTAAAAAGAAGGGGAAAATGCGCCCATTGCCAAACCTCCATCAGTGTACAGTACCCATTCGTTGAGCTGATGGGCGGACTACTTGCTGTGGTCGTTGTGGCTTTGCATGGCCCGACGCTAAGCGCAATGTTTATCTATGGCGCTTGTGTAACACTACTGGCTTTGGCAGTGATCGACTTTCGAACCTATTTACTCCCTGATATGTTGACCCTACCGTTGTTATGGGCTGGCTTAGCTTACCAACTGTTCTTTCAGCCCCTGCTGCTCCCTGGCGCTGTCATCGGCGCAATGGCGGGCTATCTTGTGCTATGGAGCTTTTACTGGGTATTTAAGCTCATAACTGGCAAAGAAGGCATGGGGTTTGGGGATTTCAAATTACTCGCTGCGCTTGGTGCCTGGGTAGGTTGGAGCATGTTACCGCTACTGCTTATTTTATCTGCAGGTATTGGCGCAATCATAGGATTAGCCGCTCAAGCTATTTATCCCCGGTTACGCGGCCAACCTCTCCCCTTTGGCCCCTTTCTTGCGCTGGCGGGCTGGATTTGCATACTGGTAGGCAACGAGTTAATGACACTCTATACGTCGTTGCTGTATTAAGCCTAACGCCGGTTTTGATTCAATTCTATGGGGAGCATGCATGATCATTGGACTAACAGGCGGTATAGGCTCGGGAAAGTCAACCGTTGCCCGTGCATTTGAAGAACTGGGGATTGGCTGGGTAGATGCCGATGATGTCGCGAGAGAAGTCGTTGCCGTTGGCGAACCCGCGCTAGCCGCTATTGCCGAACACTTTGGCAGCGACGTATTGAACCTCGACGGGACACTGAACAGGTCAGCACTGCGTAGCATCATTTTTGAAGATCCTGCGCAACGGCAGTGGTTAGAGTCTGTTACTCATCCCAGAATACGCGAGCGCCTGCTTTTGCATCTAGACCGCCTGCAGGCACAGTCGCCTTATGTGTTATTAGTGTCTCCTCTGCTTTTTGAGTCTGGCCAAGATAAGTTGGTTAATCGTACGTTAGTCATTGATGTGCCCGAATCGCTGCAATTAGCGCGTACGCTTGCCCGAGATGGGGTGAGTGAATCCCAGGTGCGTGCTATCCTCGCCGCCCAACTTCCACGCGAAGAACGCCTTGCTAAAGGCAATGATGTCATCGACAACAGTGGTGACCATGCGAATATGACGCGCCAGGTCATCCAACTGGATCGTCGTTATCGCGCCGAGTGCACTTAACGACGTACTTGAGACGTACTTTTGAAACAGGAGTTTGTCATGCCCACACCGGCAAATGATTCACCGCTAGAGGTTGCTTGCCCCCAATGTGGCAAGAAAGTTATCTGGGGGCCAGAAAGTACTTATCGCCCTTTTTGTAGCAAACGTTGCCAACTGCTTGATTTGGGCGCCTGGGCGGAAGAGTCACATCGCATTGCAGGTGAGTCCGCCATGGATGAGGCGGACTTAGATACCCTGCTTGCTCAAGCAGATAGAGACGCACCGCTTTCTTAAAGGCTCGCCCAACATGACTGACGCCACGCTGCCTCTATATCATCTACTGCATGAACTTGATGCCCACTTTGATCAACTGGTAGCCACCATTGAGCGGGCTGCAGCGCTCTACGAATTTAGCCCACCACCTACTTGGCGGTTCCAGCCTGACGCGAACGATTCTATTTGGCTGAGGGAAGCACTGCTGGACATGTGGCATCAGCAGGGACAGGATGGCCGCGAAACGCGTAACTACATCGCGGTCATCGCCGCTAACGATGATTTATTAGCAGCGTGCCATCAAATTAACCACGCAAAAGCACGTATCAGCGATTTACTCGCGCGCATTAAGCAGTCTCATCCAAACGCGTTGAGCGATGCCAAGTCTCGTTTACCGAGCAGGCACCCACATATCGACGACATACTGCGTAAAAGCGGATTTGCAAGACTCCACTTGAAACAGTGCTGGCGACAACTCCCCATTGCCCCTGCGCCGGTGTCTAGAGTTAGGCTAGCGTGGTACAGCAGCGGTCGCTCAATCAAACGCGTTAGTGTTCAAGAGGCTGAGCAAAAATTATTACAACTAGACAGCGATGCACCACATATTCGTATACAGCTACGCAAGCTCGCCAGCATTCCAAGTGGAGAAATATTGGCGCAGGTACAAACCCAAGCCCCTTTAATGCGCGCGAATCTGTTTTTTGTCGAACCGCTTGCGGATGGGCACACGCGACGAGCACTTAATATTGCAATGCCGCTAATTGTGCCTGCTAATGAAGGGCGATTACCACATCTCAAAGCCCCAGCAGAAATGCCTCCAACGACTCGCACAAGAGCTAAGCGGCGCGACGAAAAACTAGAAGATGACGTATATTTACCTAGCTTACGCATCTATCGGTATCGCTAACGAGTTACCTCATCTCATAACGTCGCATTATTTACCCGCTACTGGCACGTCATCAAGCTTCCACCGCTTAGACTCCAGCAGCGCGTGTATGACCTCGCTTACATCTCGCTCCGACAAATCATATTCGCCAATCAGCGCTTTTAAGCGTTGATCAAACAGACGCTCTTGCTCATCCGAGTGTGCCGCTTCGTCTGCAGCTTGATCCTCAGCTTCCAACGCTGCAATTGAACGTACTGGCGGCCCCGTTGGAATATTGAAATCGCTGTTAGGATCTTCTAACTGGCGCAGCGCCTGCGCGAAGGCATCATCCAGCTCACGAAACTTACGTAGCTTTTCACGCTCATCTAGCTGTTTTTGAACTTTTTGATATTTCATCGATGTTTCATTTACACCTTACTTGAAATGGATGACAAGTCTGCTGAAACAGACCTTTTTCCGACAAAACTGTGCCCAAACGCGTAAAGCCTCTGAGCAAACTTGCCTTTGCTCTTTCTTCCCAGCATAAAGGCATCACAACTTAGTAATAAATAAGCTGCTCCCGATATAAAACAGGATGCTCCTACTGGCAGAGCAAAAACGCCCAGTTAAGCAACCTAAGGTGGCGCATATAGCGGCAAATTCATCTAGTAGGCAAGCAGCAATGTTAATCGCCTATTAGATCACTAGCAACGCAAGCACCGGGATGGTGCATTACAGGTGAGATGAGTAGCGCGACCTGTACGACTTAAGCATAGGAGGCCAGATAATGTTCAATGCAATGATGCGAGCTGAGATCTGGCTGCAAGACACTCTCGATAAGCCGCTTGGAATCGAAGACCTTGCTAATCACTTAGGATACTCAGCATCACAAATACGCCGACAGTTCCGCCACTGTTTCAACATTTCACCTAGTGCTTACCGTGAAAAAAGGCGTCTTGAGCGAGCCGCTGTCTTACTTTCACTCACCTCACAAAATATAGCGCAAATCGCTATTCGTTGTGGATATACTAATCACTCTTCTTTTTCACGTGCATTTCAGCGCCGCTACCGGCTGTCACCCCGCGAATACCGTCAAGCGATAAGCAGCCTGTATCTTCTGAACAGACCTGACAAAAAATTCACAATCAGCATTGAAAGAAACCGTCCCGCACATGTGGTTTTAATGCGCTTGTACCAAGCACCAGACCACATTCCTGGGCTAGGCAACAAAAAGTATCACGCTAACCATTTAGACCACCTACAAGCCCAACTAGAGGCGTCCACCCCAACCATGGTATTGCCAGACCTTTTAACAGAGAAAGTGACAGCCGCTGTAAGAAGAGCCTGCACCGAACCACACTCGAACTGATATCGGGCTCTATCTAGAGAATAGAGATACTGCCGAATACCTAGCACTGCCTGTCAACTACCGTCGGGTAGACATTCCTTCACGCTACTATGCGAAAATATACTTCGATAATATTTCGCAATTATCTTATGTAATATCTGAAACGCTAGTGGCATTAATGGATGAAAAAAATCGTTTAAATATCAGCGGTGATGCACCGCAAGTATTATGGCATCCGCATCATATTGAGCTTCGAATACCTTTATCTGCCTAGCCAGTCTGGATAATTTTTTTATCCGCTCTCATCAAACCAAAAACCGGCACTTCTTGTTAGAAATGCCGGTTTAAAACGACTCAGTCTTCCATACGCTCTAGCCAGGATTCGACGGCTTCATCACCATGCTCATCTTTCCAGCTACGCAGGCCTTTATGATTACCGCCACGAGTTTCAATCACTTCACCAGTATGCGGGTTCTTATAAATCTTCAGACGACGCTTACGACGCGTAGAGGATGCCGCAGCACCTTTGGATCCGCGCTGATCCGCGTTAGGGTCCAGCAATGCAATAACATCAGAAGGACGCTTACCAAACTCGTTCATTAACGCTTCAAGCTTAGCTTTAAATTCAAGCTCGCTTTTCAAGCGCTGATCACCTTCCAAGCGCTGTAAGTCTTCTTGCAGTTGTTTTAGCTGCTGTTCCTTTTGAATATACTCATTTAATAACGACATGGGGATTCCTTTTAGCAAAGGTTTAACTGCGCGAGTTAATCAATCTATCAACTCAGTACGCACGGGTTCAGGATGCGCGCACATTATTGCTTTAAATGCGCTAGCTGACAATAGTCTAGTTGATTTTAGCTTAAATACTAATCGATTTTTATTGCTTAGTTGGAACTATAAAAACGAGCTTTATACTCAAGTCAAACATAGGCTAATGATCTATGTCATATCATACAGATTCATAAAAAACGCCGCCCATTAGGGCGGCGTTTTTCAAGACTATCAACTACTTAATTAGTCTTGGCCCATCTGCTGTTTGATTAGATCACCGATAGTGGTCGGACCACCTGCTTCCGGCTCTTGATCACGCAGCTTCTTCAGATTTTGACGAGTATCATCTTGCTCTTTCGCTTTAACCGACAGACTGATCTGACGGCTCTTACGATCAACGCTTACGATACGCGCTTCAATGCTATCGCCTTCATTCAGCACGTTACGGGCATCTTCAATGCGATCAGCACTGATTTCAGACGCCTTGAGGATAGCAACAACATCAGTCGCTAGCTCAACGTGTGCTTCTTTGGCATCAACTTCTACGATACGGCCTGTAACGATGCTGCCTTTGTCGTTAACCGACAGATATTCAGCTACTGGATCGGAATCCATTTGCTTAATACCTAAGGAGATACGCTCACGCTCAGGATCGATTGAAAGAATAACGGCTTCAGCTTCGTCACCTTTCTTGAAGTTACGGACGGCTTCTTCGCCAGTTTCTGTCCAAGAGATATCGGACAGGTGAACCAGACCATCAATACCGCCTTCAAGGCCGATAAAGATACCGAAGTCAGTGATTGACTTGATGGTACCTGAAACACGGTCGCCCTTGTTGTATTCAGCGTTGAAAGTTTCCCATGGGTTAGCAGTGCACTGCTTGATACCCAGAGAAATACGACGACGTTCTTCATCGATGTCAAGAACCATAACGTCAACATCGTCGCCCACTTGGACAACTTTAGACGGATGGATATTCTTGTTAGTCCAGTCCATTTCTGAAACGTGAACCAGACCTTCAACGCCCTCTTCTAGCTCAGCAAAGCAGCCGTAGTCAGTCAGATTAGTGACAACTGCGTGCACTTTGGTGCCTTCCGGGTAACGGTCTTTGATGTTGACCCAAGGATCTTCACCCAGCTGCTTAAGACCTAGTGATACGCGGTTACGCTCACGGTCAAACTTCAGCACTTTGACGTTGATTTCGTCGCCAACAGCAACGATTTCGGACGGATGCTTGATGCGCTTCCACGCCATATCAGTGATGTGCAGCAGACCATCAACGCCGCCGAGATCAACGAAGGCACCGTAATCAGTCAGGTTCTTAACGATACCTTTGATTTGCTGACCTTCCTGCAGGGTCGCCAGCAGTGCTTCACGCTCAGCACTGTTTTCAGCTTCCAATACAGCACGACGCGAAACAACGACGTTGTTGCGCTTCGGGTCAAGCTTGATGACTTTGAAGTCTAGTTCTTTGTTTTCCAGGTGCGCAGTGTCACGAACCGGACGAACGTCAACCAGAGAGCCCGGCAAGAAGGCACGGATAGAGTCGACGTCGACGGTGAAGCCGCCTTTGACCTTACCGTTGATCACGCCCTTGACGACTTCGTCTTTCTCGAAGGCTGCTTCCAGAATCTTCCAAGCTTCTGCGCGCTTGGCTTTTTCACGGGACAGACGCGTTTCACCGAAGCCATCTTCTACGGCTTCAAGTGCAACGTGCACGTCGTCACCGATAGCGATGGTCAGTTCACCGTTCTCATCGCGGAATTGTGACGCAGGGATCTGACCTTCAGATTTCAGACCAGCGTTAACGGTAACCCAGTCACCGTCAATGTCGACAACCTGAGCCGCGACAATTGCGCCTGGCTCCATGTTGATGTCGTTAAGAGACTGTTCAAACAGTTCAGCAAAGCTTTCGCTCATGGTTTTCCTACGTGATCAACGTTGTTGAGGCATAAATGCCTTCTCCGTACCACCAGCAAGTACGGGCCTAATGTCATTCAGCTTCTGGAGGTGTTAGCGCTGGTTAGACCTGACCGGGCTCTCTGATATGGAGTTATCGCCCTGCCACGTCGTGACACCTTTCCAAAAACGCCGCAAGGGAGAATCAACTGCCGCTTACTATGCCACGTTGGTCTAGTAATTCGGTCAACTGATCAACCACTTCCGGTATGCTCAGGCATGTGGTATCAAGCGTTATGGCATCATCTGCCGGCTTGAGAGGAGCCACACTGCGCTGCGTATCGCGTGCATCGCGTGCCTGAATCTCCTTTAAAAGACTCGATAGACTAGCATCCACCCCGGCTTCCTGCAACTGTAGATGCCTACGCCGAGCCCGCTCCTGCGCACTTGCAGTCAGAAAAATTTTTAATGGCGCATCAGGGAACACGACGGTTCCCATATCACGGCCGTCGGCTACCAGGCCTGGCGGTTGTTGAAAATCTCGCTGACGCTGAAGCAATGCTTCACGAACTTGCGGTAGAGCCGCCACACGGGATGCCCGCTCACCAGCCTGCTCTGTGCGTATCGCTCGGGAAACGTCTTCACCTTCTAAAAGCGTTTGAGATTGCCCACCTTGCACTGGGAAAGCGACATCAAGTTGCGCAGCAAGCAATGCCAACGACGCCTCATCATCCAACGCCACGTCATGCTTTAAAGCTGCCTGAGCAGTAAGCCGATAAAGCGCCCCACTGTCTAACAGGTGCCACCCCAGGCGTTCGGCGACCAACCCACTGATGGTGCCTTTACCTGCACCACCCGGTCCGTCAATCGTTAGCACAGGGGCGTTAATCGGCATTAGCTCCCTCCACACTTACCTGCATACCAATACGCTGCGCCAAGGTCACAAAATCAGGGAAAGAGGTGGCCACATTAGCGCAGTCATCAATAACAATCTCATCGCTTGCACGCAAAGAGGCTATTGCAAACGCCATGGCAATACGGTGATCACCTAAGCTATCAATACGACCACCGCCATAGCTCGCCACGGCATCGTCAGCATTGCCAACAATATCAATACCATCTTCAACAACTGTGTGTTCAACGCCTAGTATCGCCAGCCCATCGGCCATTGCCTGAATCCGATCAGACTCTTTGACCCGCAGCTCTTCAGCACCGCGCAAGCGCGTTTTGCCTTGCGCGTTAGCAGCCGCGATAAATAGTGCAGGGAATTCATCAATGGCAAGCGGTACTTGATCAACCGGGATATCAATCCCTTTTAATGGCGCATAGCGAATACGGATATCCGCCACCGGCTCACCGCCTACCTCGTGCTCATTTTCAAGCGTTAAGTCAGCGCCCATCAGGCTGAGGATGTTAATCACACCAACGCGCGTAGGGTTGATACCGACGTGCTCAAGGGTAATGTCAGCCCCTGGCGTAATTGCCGCAGCGACGAGGAAGAACGTGGCAGAAGAAATATCAGAAGGGACATCTATCGGGCCTGCCGTCAGCTTACCGCCACCTTGAAGCCAGCAAGTATCGCCCTCGCGCGAGACCTCGTAGCCAAAACCATTAAGCATACGCTCGGTGTGATCGCGAGTAGGCGCTGGCTCACGCACGCGAGTTTCACCTTCGGCGTACATACCGGCTAACAGCAAGCAGGATTTCACCTGCGCACTGGCCATCGGCATGTCGTAGTAAATACCCTGCAATGCGGCGCCACCTTTGATCCTGAGTGGCGGGCGGCCACCTTCAGCGGTGTCGATAGTCGCACCCATCAAACGCAGAGGGTCAGCAACACGCCCCATTGGCCGCTTGGTTAACGACTCGTCACCGGTTAGCTCACTATCAAACGCTTGGCCTGCCAATAATCCCGCAAACAGGCGCATGGCAGTACCTGAATTACCCACGTACAGCGGGCCTGCCGGGGCTTTCAAACCATGCATCCCTACGCCATGAATAGTAACCCGCCCCTGATATGGCCCTTCAATGGCAACACCCATTTCACGAAAAGACTGCAGTGTTGCAAGACTGTCCTCACCTTCAAGAAACCCTTTAACCTCGGTGACTCCCTCCGCCAGAGCACCCAGCATAATGGAGCGATGGGACATTGATTTATCGCCCGGCACGCGCAGACGGCCTTGCGCCTGGCCGCCCGGCTGCACCCGATAAGTCACTTTACCGTGTGGTTGCATATGATATTCCGCCTGATAGCTGGTTTTATTCAATAACGTATCGAAATAATGGCGTGCATGACTGGCACGATCAAACGTTGCAATAAGGGCATCGCTATCGCCACTTTCTACCGCCTTCCGCAGCCGAGCGAGCCCCGCCTCAAAATCATCTAACGACGACAAGACGGCGTCCCGGTTGGCAATAAAGATATCTCGCCACATAACAGGATCGCTGCCCGCGATACGGGTAAAATCACGAAACCCACCGGCTGCATAGCGAAAAATTTCTAACCGCTCGTCTTGACGTGCCAGCGTATCGACCAACGAAAATGCCAGCAAATGCGGCAAATGACTGGTACGTGCCAACACTTGGTCGTGCCGCTCTACACTCATTTGCAGTACGTCTGCGCCAGCGGCACACCACAACGCCTCAACCCGTGCAAGCGCTCCTGCGTCGACATTCGGCTCCGGCGTTAGTATCACTTTGTGATTGATATAGAGGGTGGGGTCTGCTGCAGCAACACCACTTTTTTCAGAGCCTGCAATAGGATGACCTAGCACCACTGAAGGGGGCATCTCCCCGAAGGCACGCACAGCACAGTCACGGATCGTCGCTTTCGTGCTGCCCACATCGGTAATCACCACGTTTTTAGACGCACGGTGAAGCGAACCTGCCAGGGTGGCCATCACACTCTCCATGGCCAATACCGGTACGGCCAAAATCACCATAGAGACGTCATCAAGCAGTTCTGCTAACTGTGAACCGCCATGATCTATCAACCCTAAATCAATCCCCAAGGCGATTTCTGACGCATTGGAGTCACACGCTGAAATATGCCCTTTGAAACCTGAGTGCCGTAGCGCGGCGGCCAGCGACCCTCCGATCAGGCCAAGGCCAACAATCAGCAGGTGCGACTCTTGGCAAGATGACCGAACGCTAGCGCTAGATGCCAACGCTTGCACAGCACACTCCGTCACAGCACGCCTAGAGGATAGGAGCCAAGCACACGCAGCTCAGAAGCACGTAACCTTACTTCTTCGAGCACTGCTGCTACCTGCGGCTCATCCCGATGCCCTTTGAAATCGATAAAGAACACATAATTCCAAACACCAGTCCGCGAAGGCCGTGTTTCGATCCGCGTTAAATCAATGCGGTGACGATGGAACGGTTCCAGCAGATCATGCAGTGCACCGGGCTGGTTACGCATTGCGACAACAATTGAGGTTTTATCCTCGCCAGATATCGGCACATCTTGATTACCAATAATCAGAAAGCGCGTGGAGTTATCAGGGCGATCTTCAATCTTTTCGGCAATGCGCTCTAGACCATACAGTTTGGCCGCCATATCTCCGGCAATTGCTGCACTGTGCCACTCTGTTTTGACCAGCTTGGCAGCTTCTGCGTTAGAGGAAACTGGCACCCGCTCAGCGTGGGGATAGTGAGCATCAAGCCATTTACGGCACTGGCCAAACGATTGAGGGTGGGAATAGATGCGTGAGACCTTATCCCGACGCGTGGTTTCACTAATTAGCAGGTGGTGGTGAATGCGTAGCACCACTTCACCGCAGATCTTGATAGACGAGTCCATAAAGGTGTCAAGCGTATGATTGACAACCCCTTCGGTGGAGTTCTCTACCGGCACCACCCCATAATGAACAGCACCTGCCTCTACTTCACGAAAGACTTCATCAATCGCTGCCATCGGCATACTGACAGCGCTCTCACCAAAGTGCTTAAGCGCCGCCTGCTGGGTAAATGTACCCTCTGGGCCTAGGTAGGCAACTTTGACTGGCTGCTCCAGCGCAAGGCACGCCGACATAATCTCGCGAAACAACCTCGCCATCTCTTCTGAGTCTAGCGGGCCAGGATTCAACGACATAATGCGGCGCAGCACCTGCGCCTCCCGCTCAGGACGATAAAAGACGGCGTCTTTATCTTGAGCAAGCTTAACGTGTGCCACCTGCTGGGCGCAGTTGGCGCGCTCACTAATCAAGCGCAGAATATCGCCATCCAACTGGTCGATACGTTGACGTAAGTCGTCTAATTTAATTGGCGTATCGGACATGATGGTTAGCCTCTTCGTTGTTCAAAATCCGCCATAAAGGCGATTAGCGCGTCAACGGCCTCTTCAGGCACCGCGTTATATAAACTCGCACGCATGCCGCCAACACTACGATGGCCCTTTAGGTTAAGAAGCCCCGCCTCGTCAGCTTCTTGCAGGAATACGCTGTCTAAACTGCTGTCGGCCAGCACAAACGGAACATTCATGCGGGAACGGTTACGGCTGGCAATCGGATTAGTATAAAAATCACTGGCATCAATAGCGGCGTAAAGCTTCTGAGCTTTGCGCCGGTTAATGTCATCCATCACCTCTAAGCCACCGATGTCATCTTTTAACCACTGGAAAACAAGGCCAGCCAAGTACCATGCAAACGTTGGCGGCGTGTTGACCATAGAGCCTGCGTCCGCAAGCATTTGATAGTCAAACAGTGACGGAATGGAGCTAGGCGCTTTGCCGAGCAAGTCATCACGAATAGCGACCAAGGTTAAGCCAGCCGGGCCAATGTTTTTCTGAGCCCCCGCGTAAATCACTCCAAACTGCGTCACATCAATAGGGCCGGACAGAATGTTCGACGACATATCGCAAACCAAAGGTACATCCGCGCCATCTGCACGCTGCACCCTTGGCGTGTAGTCGAACTCTAAGCCACCGATGGTTTCATTTGAGGTGTAATGCAAATAGGCGGCATCGCTGCTAATCGCCAATGCATGTTCATCAGGCACCGCTGTATGACCATTGACTTCACTGCACGCTGCCATATGACAGCTAAACCCTAACCGCCGGGCTTCACTAATCGCCTTTTTACCCCAAATGCCCGTTTGGATAAAATTGGCGCTTCCCCCTTGACCAAGCAAATTCATCGGCAGCATCGCAAACTGCATGCTGGCTCCGCCCTGCAAGAAGAGCACTTTGTAATTACTGGGAATATCCAGCAAATGACGCAGATCTGCTTCTGCTCGATCAGCAATAGCGACAAATTCATCACTGCGATGACTCATCTCCATTACAGACAAGCCACGCCCTTGAAAGTCCAGCAATTCGTTGCGCGCACGTTCAAGTACGGCAACAGGCAGGGCCGCTGGCCCTGCACAAAAGTTATAATGACGTGTCATCGGTTCCCTGTTCCTGTTCGCCATCGTCAGCGTTATCTGGCTTGCCGGGATCAACAGCATCGCTATCGACGACATCGGTATCAATCGCACCGGTGTCTAGAGCGTCTGTTTCTGAACTATCTGACTCAAGCTCATCTATTTCGGCAGGCTCATCCACACGGACAGTTTTTACTAGTTTTTCTTCTTTACCCAGGCGAATCAGCATAACCCCCTGAGTATTTCGTGAGGTCGTTGACACTTCTTCAACCCGAGTACGCACCAAGGTGCCACGATCAGTGATCAGCATCATTTCATCGCTGTCATAGACTTGCATTGCGGCCACTAGAGCGCCGTTACGCTCGCTGGTTTGCATGGCAATAACGCCCTGCCCACCACGACCACGCAGCGGGAATTCTTCTAGGCGCGTACGCTTACCGTAACCATTCTCACTGGCCGTGAGAATATAGATCTGTCCTTCCGCTTGAGCATTCTCGGCCGCGACAAGCTGGGTATCAGCATCTACATCGACGTCATCTTCTGCGTCAATTTGCTGGCTCTTAGGAATGATCAAGCTAATAACTTCAGCATCCCCCGCCAGGCGCATACCGCGCACACCACGGGCGGTACGGCCCATGGCGCGCACATTGCCTTCTTCGAAGCGGATCGCCTTACCGTTGGAGGAAAGCAGCATGGCGTGATCAGAGCCAGACGTAATAGCAGCCCCAACCAAACGGTCGCCCTCTTCCAAGTCAATGGCAATCAAGCCAACACTACGTGGGCGAGAGAATTGCTCAAGACTGGTACGTTTAACGGTACCTTTCGCCGTGGCAAAGAAAATGTAGTGCTCAGGATCGTAATCACGCACTGGCAAAATAGCGTTGACGGCTTCGCCTTCTTCAAGCGGCAGCATATTGACCAGCGGCTTGCCCCGAGAACCACGACTGGCGTTCGGCATCTCATACACTTTCAGCCAATACACCTTGCCTCGGTTAGAGAACAGCAGCACGGTGTCATGGGTAGATGCGACCAACAGGTGCTCGATAACGTCTTCATCTTTCATCGCGGTGGCTGACTTACCTCGCCCACCACGGCGTTGTGCCTGATAATCAGACAACGGCTGAGTCTTGGCGTAGCCTGAGCGGGAAACAGTGACCACCATATCTTCTTCAGCGATGAGATCTTCAATCGACAAATCAAGGTGGCTCGCCTGAATTTCCGTACGGCGGTCATCGCCATACTGCTCACGTACAGCATGCAGCTCTTCTCGGATGACTTCCATCAGACGATCTGGAGAAGCCAGGATGGTCGTAAATTCCGCGATTTTCTCAAGAATCGACAGGTATTCGTCTAACAGCTTCTCGGTTTCAAGACCTGTTAGGCGATGCAGACGAAGCTCTAGAATTGCTTGAGCCTGCGCCGGCGACAGTCGATATTCCGTCGCCGCCGTATTTAGACCAAACCCTTCATCCAGATCTTCAGGCTTGCATGAGGTTGCGCCAGCACGTTCCAGCATCGCGGTAACCTGTCCGGGCTGCCACGTTTTAGCCAACAGTTTTTCACGCGCTTCAGAGGCATTGGGAGATGCCTTAATCAGCTCGATCACTTCATCAATATTGGAGATGGCAACTGCCAAACCCTCCAACAAATGGCCACGTTCACGGGCTTTTTTCAACTCATACAAGGTACGGCGAGTAACAACTTCACGGCGATGGCGAATAAACGCCTCAAGCATCTCTTTGAGGTTAAGAGTGCGTGGCTGGCCGTTCTCCAGCGCCACCATGTTAATCCCAAACACATTTTGCAATTGTGTTTGCGCAAACAAGTTGTTGACGACGACATCACCTGACTCGCCGCGTTTGATCTCAATCACCACGCGCAGGCCGTCTTTATCCGACTCATCGCGGAGTTCAGCAATACCCTCGATTTTCTTCTCTTTTACCAGCTCAGCGATTTTCTCGATCAATCGCGCTTTATTCACCTGGTAAGGCAGTTCAGTGATAATAATGTGATCTCGACCACTCTTATCATCATGCTCAATCGTATGGCAGGCACGCACATAGATACGCCCACGCCCGGTGCGGTAAGCATCTAAAATACCCGCGCGACCATTGATAATGCCCCCGGTAGGGAAATCTGGCCCTGGAATGTACTGCATGAGGTCATCAACGGTGAGCGTGTAATCATCAATTAACGCCAGACAACCATCAATTATTTCCCGCATGTTATGGGGCGGGATATTGGTCGCCATGCCCACCGCAATCCCTGATGACCCATTGATTAACAGGTTAGGAACTTTGGTTGGTAGCACGGCAGGAATACGTTCGGTGCCGTCGTAGTTATCGACCCAATCGACGGTATCTTTTTCCAGGTCAGCTAGCAGCTCGTGGGCAAGGCGCGCCATGCGCACCTCGGTGTAACGCATGGCGGCCGCGTTATCACCGTCAATAGAACCAAAGTTACCCTGGCCATCCACCAGTACGTGACGCATGGAAAAGTGCTGGGCCATACGAACGATAGTGTCATACACCGCACTATCACCATGCGGATGGTATTTACCGATGACATCGCCGACGACACGCGCCGACTTCTTGTACGGTTTATTCCAATCGTTGCTCAGCTCGTGCATGGCAAAAAGCACGCGCCGGTGAACAGGCTTGAGGCCGTCACGCACATCGGGAAGAGCGCGACCGATAATGACACTCATCGCGTAGTCGAGGTACGACTGTTTAAGCTCGTCTTCAATATTGACGGGCAAGATTTCTCTGGCGATGTCACCCATGAAAGTCAGATCCTTTGCACTGCATTGGCACTGCGAGAGTTGAAAGCGCTTAAAAAAGCCGCCCTTGATACCACAACAAGGCGGCGCGCAGAGTCAGCACCATCATACCACTGCATAAGCACCATGGGCAGTCAGTGGCAACGGCATTACGCTTTACGCTAAAAAGGCGTCTTTATCGACCACAAGCCCCTCAAACACCTCTCGCACGTCTCCTTCAATAGGAGCGGCCTTATTCGCCTTCACATCTAGCAGCACAAAGGTCAAATCTGCCTGAGCAACCAGTACGCCGTCTTGACGCACAATTCGATGATGGCAAATCGCGCTACGATCACCCACGTCTACTATGCCGGTCATAATCTGCAAATCATCGTTCTGAACAGCGGCCGCTCGATAATCAATATTCAAATTGACCACGACAAACGCTCGGCCTGCCTTATGAAGTTGATTTATCAGGCGCGGATGGTCATCAAAAAAAGCCCATCGCCCCTCTTCCATAAATTCAAGATAGCGCGCGTTGTTGACGTGACCGTAGCCGTCCAAATGGTAACCACGCACTCGCAGCGCAACACTGGATATTGCTGTAGACATAACACCCCCATTTCTAAAAATCTGTTAACCATTCACAAAACTTCTCAAATCAAACACAAGTTTTAAACCAGTGCAACAACAAGGCAATCCCCTAAGGCGCTGGTAGGAAAGGCTTGGTTTCGCCATAATGTGCCACCTTTTTAATAGGATTGGTGACATGTGGTTTAAGCACCTACATTTATACCGCCTTCACGGCGCCCCTGAGCTTGACAGCGATACACTAGCGAATGCACTCGACGAGCATGCAGCCAAGCCGCTAGGCAGTGCGGATGCGCGTCGCTTAGGGTGGACAGCCCCGGCAGGACGACTGGGTGGTGGTCAGCGGCTGCATGAAATCCAAGGCCACCGACTACTTTCAGCCCTGCGCCAAGAGCGCTTGCTTCCTGCGTCTGTAGTAAAAGAGGAAGTGGACGATAAAGTCGCTGATATCGAAGCCAGCGAAGGGCGCAAAGTAACGCGCAAAGAAAAAACGTCGCTGAAAGAGCAAGTCACTGAGGAACTAATGCCCCGCGCATTTGTTCGCAGTCAGAAGATCGATTTATGGTGGGATACGCGTCATCAATTAATTGGCGTCAATGCCAGCTCTCGTACACGGGCAGAAGACGTGCTGGATCTACTACGTGAAACGCTGGGCAGCTTGAAAGTCACGCCGCTCACATCACAAACACTGCCTATCCGTGCGATGACGCAGTGGCTGGGCGAAGCGGAAAGTCGCCCTGCTGATCTTGTGTTAGGGGATCAGGTTGAGTTAAAAGCCAAAGGCGATGATGGCGTGCTGCGCGCTCGCCAAGTTGATCTAGACAGCGACGAGATCCAGCAACTGCTTGAAAGCGGACGTCAAGCCAGCAAGCTCGCAGTTAGCCTGGAAGGTCGTTTAAGCTTTGTTCTGCATGATGATTTAGCGCTGAAATCATTGCGTTTTGGCGATGCATTAATAGAGGAAGCTGATCACGCAGATGATGGCGATGATGCACTTGCTCGCTTAGAAACTGATTTTATTTTGATGGCGCAGGCACTTTCTGACGATATTCCTCGCCTAATCGAGTGGCTGGGTGGTGAAGCTCAGCGCGAAGCTGCTACGCAGCCAGACGCTTAATTCAGCCGTTAGCCTGCTGATATAAACTGTTTATTTCTGCCTATATCCAACGGATCGCATGACTCATCACAACAACGCACTTAACGCTGACACCGCCAACGACCCCTGGGCTGACATTCGCCCCTATATGGATCATGAAGTGGCCAATGTTCTTGAGCGCCTATCACATGATAGCGAGCTTTTAAATGCATTGACTCAGTTCAGGCTTCCGCGCATGGCCAAGTGGGCGCCTCCCATTGCCCGCGCCTTAGCAGGCCATGCCGTCCGTCGTGAAGTAAAGGGCGTTACATCCGTATATGACTTCCAGATGCGGATCGCCAGCTATATGGAGCGCATGATTCGCACCACCACGGATGCCTTCGAAGTCTCTGGGCTTGATAAGCTAGATAACAACAGCGCTTACCTGTTTATAGGCAACCATCGCGATATATCGCTAGACCCCGCCTTTGTGAACTATGCGCTTTATCTGGCGGGTCGCGATACCGTGCGTATTGCGATCGGAGATAACCTCCTGAAAAAGCCCTACGTCACCGATCTGATGCGGTTAAATAAAAGTTTTATTGTACCGCGCAGTGCCCGAGGCAAGCGTGCGATGCTGGCGGCATATCAGCAGTTATCAGCCTATATCCGTCACTCAATTACTGTTGATCAGCACTCTATTTGGATGGCGCAGCGAGAGGGTCGTGCTAAAAATGGCATTGATCGCACCGATCCCGCCATCATCAAAATGCTGACCATGGCCAGACGCAACGCTGACCGGGATATGGTATTCGGTGATGCCATTGCCGAGTTGAAACTGGTGCCGGTATCGATTAGCTACGAATACGACCCTTGCGACCAACAGAAAGCTCAGGAACTTCACGATATCGCTACTGAAGGAAGCTACGCGAAAAGCGAATTCGAGGACATTCGCTCTATTGTGTCAGGCATCACCGGTCCCAAGGGTCGGGTACAACTGCGCTTTGGCAGCCCGGTAGGCGCTGATATGGCAACGCCGGATGAAGTGGCAGCGGAAATTGACCGCCAAGTGATCGGTGGTTATCGCCTGTTTCCTAGCCATTATTTAGCACTGGAAGCCCTAGGCGAATCACCAGAACTGATCGCCCGCAAAACGATAACGCGTCAAGACAGAGAGCGTTTTAACGCTCGGCTGGCAAGTATACCTGAAGCGTTGCGGCCTTATTGGTTGGAACAATACGCCAACCCTGTCAAACACAAGGCTGGGCGCCTGAGCCTCTAAAGCGCAGGGTACTGGAAGCATACGTACTGGAAACATACATACTGGAACAGTGTGCTAGTAAAAGCCTATAGACTGCATCCAATGCTTCCAGGAACCCATGCTCAGCTGTTAAAAAAGTGCTATGGTCAAAGCATTAATTGGTCTCGCTTGAACATCCCTCAAGCGCGGTCTTAAGGAGAACTCCAATGTCCGCATCAGAAATTCAAAAAACACGTATTATTAATGAACTACGCGATTTTATTCGCAAGCTGCTCCAAGACCCAAAAATCTTAGAACAATCCCTAGCGATTGCACGACAGCAGCTAGTCGAAGGCAACAGCCCTGCCGTAATGGCCAAAATTGCCAACGAAATCTCCGACACTACGAGCGTCCATATTCCCGAAGACCCCACTGAGCACTCTGAAGCTGACAAGCTTTTTTTAGAGCTTCTGCGTGAAGTCGTTCAGGAAGAGCAGGCACTCTACTAGTGGAGAAATAGCTGTAAGCAGCATGTTGACGTTACCGGCGAAGCGCACCCCTACTTCGCCGTCTTTATTTGCACTGCCTAACCGGAATTATCATTCACCATGTCAAATACTGCCCCGCGCAACATCTTGGTGACAAGCGCGCTTCCTTATGCCAATGGCGCCATTCACTTGGGTCATCTTCTTGAGTACATCCAAACCGACATTTGGGTGCGTTTTCAAAAAAGTCGTGGACAGCAGTGCTACTACGTTTGTGCCGACGACGCCCACGGCACTGCCATTATGCTGCGGGCTGAGCAGGAAGGTATTACGCCCGAAGCCCTGATCGAGCGCGTTTCCCAAGATCATCAGGAAGATTTCGCCCGCTTTGGCGTGGGATTTGATAACTATCATTCCACCCATTCAGAAGAAAACCGCTATTTTAGCGAACTGATCTACACCCGCTTGCGTGATAAAGGCCATATTGCCACCCGCGATATTGAGCAAATGTTTGATCCGCAAAAGGGTCTATTCCTAGCTGACCGTTTTATTAAGGGCACGTGTCCTAAATGTGGTGCCGATGATCAATATGGCGATAACTGTGAAAAGTGCGGTGCCACTTACACGCCTGCTGACTTAATCAATCCTGTCTCCGCTATTTCTGGGGCAACACCAGAAGTACGTAGCTCTACGCATTACTTCTTCAAGCTACCAGACTTTGCTGAATTTCTTCAGCAATGGATTAATGACGGCCATGTACAGCCGCAAATTCGTAACAAGCTGATGGAGTGGTTCGAGTCGGGCTTTAATGAGTGGGACATCTCCCGAGATGCGCCCTACTTTGGCTTTGAAATTCCCGATGCCCCAGGTAAATACTTCTATGTCTGGCTAGATGCCCCCATCGGCTATCTGGCAAGCTTTAAGAACTTATGTGATCGGGAAGGGATCGACTTCGATACCTTTTGGAAGAAGGATTCCGATGCAGAGGTTTACCACTTCATTGGCAAAGATATTGTCTATTTCCACGCCCTGTTTTGGCCTGCCATGTTGCATGGTGCAGACCTTCGTACGCCGACTGCGGTCAACTGTCACGGTTTCTTAACTGTAGACGGTGCCAAGATGTCGAAATCTCGTGGCACTTTCATCAAAGCCGCTACTTACGCTGAACATTTAAATCCAGAGTATTTACGCTACTACTTTGCCGCTAAATTAACGTCCAAAGTGGATGACCTGGATCTTAACCTCGACGACTTTTCTGCACGGGTTAATTCTGATCTGGTAGGAAAAGTAGTCAATATCGCCAGCCGCTGCGCCGGCTTTGTGAAAAAACTGGGCGGCGGTAAGCTGGCTGAACACTGCGCCGAACCACAAATGGTCGCGCGCTTTATCGCGGCTGGCGACGAGATTGCTGACGATTTTGAAGCGCGTGAATTTAGCCGGGCCATGCGCAAAATTATGGAATTGGCCGATGAAGCCAATACGTACATCGCCGACAAGGCCCCCTGGGCACTAGCCAAGCAGGAAGGCCGTGACGCCGAAGTACTGGAAATCTGCTCAGTAGGCATCAACTTGTTCCGCCAGTTGATGGTCTATCTTGCACCTGTGGTGCCAACCATGGCCGAACAGGCACGTGAATTCCTGGCGATTGAATCACTCGACTGGGACAGCCGCAATAGCGTACTAGTCAATCACTCAATCAACAAATTCAAGCCGTTAATGACGCGGGTTGAGCGGGATAAGATTGACGCTATGATTGAGGCATCCAAGGAGGATTTAGTGGAAGAACAGAAGCTGAAAAACACTCCCAAAGGCCCCCTGGCGGAAGAACCGATTGCGGCAGAAATCAGCTTTGAAGATTTCGCTAAAGTTGATTTACGCATTGCCCGCATTGCCAAAGCACAGTACGTTGAAGGCGCTGACAAGCTGCTCCAGCTTACGCTGGATTTAGGTGGTGAAACGCGTAATGTCTTTTCAGGTATTCGTTCGGCCTATTCACCAGAAGCGCTTGAAGGCCGCTTGACGATTATGGTGGCTAATTTAGCTCCTCGTAAAATGCGCTTCGGTTTATCAGAAGGCATGGTATTAGCATCTGCTAACAAAGAAGGCATTTACCTACTTTCCCCCGATGCCGGTGCGGAACCAGGGCAGCGTGTAACTTAACGGCTAATACATTAATAAGTAACTAATAAGGGGCAAGGCCTGCTACAGCCTTAGCCCCTTTTTTTGCCCATCTCTTAGCGACAATGAGCTACCCAGAGAACAACTAATATGCGGCTAGCTTGTTACTCCCTCACTGACTTTCAAGCTGGCGAAGCGCGTCAAGGGTGTCGGCATACTCCTGCTCTTCAAGCGGAAGGTAGCCGGTAAAATGAATCCAGTCACGAATGCCTTCGACATAGGCCATCGCAAAACGGTGAAGCTCCGGTTTTTCCTCGACACTTTGTCTATTCAGGTAAAGATAAAGCGGACGAGATAAGGGGGTATATTGACCACGCTTGACGGTTTCCAGCGTCGGAAATACGGGTTGATCACTATTGGCCACCGCAAGAAGTTTTAGCTCATTCCAGTGACGGTGATATCCGCCGATACCAAAAAAACCCAAAGCACCTGGTTCAGCAGCAATTTGCGCAGCTAGAAACTCCTCATCTTCGCTGGCAACGTAGTCCATCCGGCTACTACGGGTCGCGCCTACAATGGCCGTTGTGAAGTAGTCATAAGTTCCCGAGTCCTGTCCTCGACCAAACAGCTCAATGGGCTCATCTGGCCAACTTGCGCGCACATCACGCCATGTCATGACCTCGCCTTCTGACGCCGGAGACCAAAGCCTGTGAAGTTCGTCGACAGTAATATCATTTGCCCAGCGGTTGGATGGGTGGACCACGATCGAAATCGCATCCATCGCAATAGGCACTTCCACATACGCTACATCGTTAGATGCGCACACGGCCCGCTCGCTTGCGTCTATTGGCCGCGATGCATTATTAATATCAGTCTCGCCTGCACAAAACTTCTCAAAACCAGCCGTTGTTCCAGTGAACTCGACGGCAATATTGGCAACAGGATTAGCACGCTCGTAACGACGTGCTGCTTCTCGCGTCAATGGATAAACGGTGCTGGAACCGCTGGCAGTTAAATCACCAGAGGCGGCTGCCTGCATTGAGTGGCTATCCTCGCTGTAACCTTGAAGCAAAAGGCCCAATAGCAGGCCTGACGCCATCAAGGAGTAGGAATATCCGCGTGTAGCATTAATCATTGCCTCCCCCCCAGCTCTTTCTTGAGAGCTTGCCAGAAGGTTTTAAGACCGCTCACTTTGGTATCTACAGCATCAATATAATGATCAAGCTGGTCGATCAGCTCATGCTGCTCATGCTCTTCCCGCTCCTGGGTGGACGCCTCAGCCAACTGCGCTTCCAGCTCATCAATCGATTCACGTAGTTCGCGAATGCGTGCTTCTGTCTCAACTCTGCGTTGTGAACTCATGCCAATTCCATCCCCTTAGATCAAAACAACTGACTCGCCCCGATCAGGAGCAATGGCAGCACAAAGAAAACACCTAAAATATAAGCCACCACATAGAGTTTGTTTTTCTGTGCCAGCTCCGCAAGGCCAGTGGCAATGCTAGGCGGAATACCACGTAAGAAAGGTAGGCCGTATATGACTAGTATCCCCACTAGGTTAAACATCAGATGCACCAAGGCAATCTGCATAGCAAGCACCGCCGTAGGGCCACTTATCGCCGTTGCAGCGAGCAACGCAGTGATACAAGTGCCCACATTGGTACCTAATGTGAACGGATAGACCTGCCTGAGATTAAACACACCAGTACCAGCAAGTGGCACAATCAGTGCTGTAGTGGTAGAGGACGACTGCACCAACAGCGTAATGATTGCCCCCGAACACATACCGGAGACAGGCCCTCTCCCCACGCTTGCATGCATGATGTCACGCGCTTTACCCACCATAACCTTGCGTAATACCTTACCAATCGCCGTTACCACAAAGAGGATTAGCGCCACCCCAATAACAATCATAGCAACGCCCATCCAGATCGGATTCGGCAGCCACGATACCGAGGCGCTCAGCAAGTCGGTCGCCGGTGAAATCGCCATTTTCATGAAATTGACGCTTTTCATGTCGACGCTGGCATCGCTAACAAAAAAGCCCGCCAGCAACGCGGAGGTTTTTTCTAAAAAACCAAACATCATTTCTAACGGAAGCAGTATAGCCACGGCAACGATATTGAACGCATCGTGCACCGTCGCCGCAGAGAAGGCGCGGCGAAACTCTTCACCACTACGCACATGACCTAAACTAACGATAGTGCTGGTCAGCGAAGTACCAATATTGGCGCCCATGATGAGCGGAATCGCAATACTGACTGGCAAACCACCCGCCACCATCCCCACAATGATGGCTGTCACCGTGCTTGAGCTCTGAATTAGCGCAGTTGCGACAACTCCGATAACTAACCCAATCATTGGATTAGTAGCAAATGAAAACAGCTCCTTAGCATTGCTTGCGGTAGCAGCCTTAAAACCGTCTCCGATAGCCCCCACCGCAGCTAACAACAAATAAACCAGTCCAATGACAATTAACCATGATAGCCATTGCGACGTCCCTGGGCGCTCCCCCTGCGTCGGTAAGACAACTCCTGAAGTCGACATGTGTTCCCCCTCCCTAGCTGATTTTAATTTGGATGAGGGTATGCAGAGATGATGTAGCTTTGATGACAGGATTAAAACGGTCTCATGACCAATGCCTGAGCTTGCCCCAGCCGTCATTTTCGAAGATGGGCAACAGGAGAGCGGTAGCAAGTTCTGCTGACTAAGTACTTATTTCTGGTCAATAGTGAGCCATAGCGCTTCCCCCACTAGCCAGCAACGATTTTTCTGCGCACAATACGCCGCTATGAATGAACTCTTCTTGATTTTGGTCAGCACTGCGCTGGTCAACAACTTCGTATTGGTACAGTTTTTAGGGCTCTGCCCGTTTATGGGGGTTTCCAATAAGCTGGAATCCGCGATGGGTATGTCGCTAGCGACGACGTTCGTGCTGACACTAGCATCTGCCGCTAGTTATGCGGTCTATCATGGCTTACTTGTACCCTTGGACGTTACTTATCTTCGCACTATCAGCTTTATCGTTGTTATTGCCGCCGTCGTGCAATTTACCGAAATCATGGTGCGTCAACTCAGCCCCCTATTGCATCAAGTGCTGGGGATCTTTCTACCGCTGATTACGACTAATTGTGCGGTACTTGGTGTTGCCCTGTTATCGCTTAACCGTGAGCTGAGTTTCTTTCATACGACTCTCTATGGCCTGGGTGCTGCGCTTGGGTTTTCGATGATTTTGGTGCTGTTCGCCGCGATGCGCGAGCGATTGGCCAATGCTGATATACCAACCCCGTTTAGAGGCGCCGCCATTGCAATGGTCACCGCCAGTCTTATGTCACTGGCCTTTCTCGGCTTTTCAGGTTTAGTACAGGGGTAACCGCCATGGGAGACATATTTTCTTGGTGGGGCATTCTCAGTGCAGTGGGTGTGTTGACCGGAATAGGAATAACGTTTGGGGCACTACTGGGAATGGCCAGTGTGCGCTTCAAGGGCGAAGAGAACCCGCTGGTAGAGCAGATTGATGCGCTGCTGCCACAAACCCAATGTGGCCAGTGCGGTTACCCAGGCTGTCGGCCGTATGCCGAAGCCATCAATCAGGGCGATGCTTTGAATAAGTGTCCGCCTGGCGGCGAAGCGACTATTCACGCATTAGCAGACTTATTAGGCCGAGAGCCTGTGCCACTGGATGGCGAAGCAGCCAGCGAAGATAGCGTTGCATTTATTCGTGAAGCCGAGTGCATTGGCTGCACTAAGTGCATTCAAGCATGTCCGGTGGATGCCATTATTGGCGCTGCAAAGCAAATGCATACGGTGATAGAAGATGAATGTACCGGCTGCGATTTGTGCGTTGCACCCTGCCCCGTAGACTGTATTGATATGTTGCCCAGAAGCAAGCCTCTCAACCAATGGCAGCCTGTCGTCACCATAGCACCTTTAATCGCCAGCGATCGCCAGCTAACCAGGAGCCAGCATGCCGGCCTATGAATTCCCAGGTGGCATTACTCCGCCCGAACGAAAAGATCGCTCGAACCAATCGCCAGTTCGCAACGCGACGCTGCCTGCCCGGGTAACACTTCCGCTGAAACAGCACTCAGGTAATCCCGCGATCCCCTGTGTGGCTATTGGAGATGCGGTTCAGGTGGGTAGCCCGATTGCCCAGCGAGACGGCATGGTATCAGCCAACCTGCACGCCAGTATTAGCGGGACAGTGACTCAGATTAGTGATACCGCCATCACCATCGACGCCGATGGCTTAGACCGTTGGCAAGTGCTGCCCTCGCTTGATTGGCGCAGCGAAGACCACCAAGCGATCATTGATAGACTAGACAGCTGCGGGCTAGTAGGCCTTGGTGGTGCCGGTTTTCCCGCTTATATCAAAGCCCAAATAGCGGATCATCAGCGCATTGATACGCTCGTCATCAACGCCGCCGAATGCGAGCCGTATATCACCGCAGACGACTTGGCTCTTCGCCACTATCCAACAGAGATACTGGGAGGCGCGCAAATGGTCGCTAGGCTCTGCGGTGCCCGTCAGATTGTGGTGGGTATTGAAGATAATAAGCCCGAAGCGATCCATGCATTAAAGGAGGCGCTCTCTCATTTTCAACAGTCTGACTGCCAGCTTCCAGCGAGCATAACGATGAAGGTCATCGAGACCCGCTATCCCAGCGGTGGTGAGCGCCAATTGATCAAGAAACTGCTCAACCTCGATGTTCCCAGTGGTGGCCTTCCTGCCGATGTCGGTGTTCTCTGCCACAACCCCGGCACACTGCTGGCAGCGCTATATGCAGTACGTGATGGTAAACCTTTGGTCGAGCGAATTGTCACCTTGACGGGAGACGCCATCAGCACACCAGGCAACTACTGGGTGCGTATTGGCACATCTATTGAAACGCTGCTTCAGCAGGTAGGGTTAACAAACCAACAGCTTCATCAAGTCATTGTGGGCGGTCCGATGATGGGCTTACCACTCACAACACTTGATGTCCCGGTGACCAAAACGACAAACTGCTTGATTGCAGCCACCCGTGAAGAACTTCCTCCAGCCCCCAGTGAGTCTCCCTGCATTCGCTGTGGTGCCTGTGAAAGTGTTTGCCCTGTTCAGCTTCTTCCGCAACAGCTGCATTGGTATGCCCGTGCAGAGAACGACGCTACATTGGAAAAACTTCACTTATTTGATTGTATTGAGTGCGGCGCCTGCAGTTATGTTTGCCCTAGTTATATCCCATTAGTACAAGACTATCGTTCGGCAAAGCAGCGTATTCGCGATAAGCGCATTGAGTCCGCCAAAGCCGAGCACGCTAAACATCGCTTTGAATTTCGTCAGGCTCGACTGGCGCGCGAGAATGCCGAGAAGCAAGCTCGTCGCCAAGCGAGGCAGGCACAAAGTCGTCAGACGTCAGATAGCGCAAAGACAACCGACAGTGCCGCGCCAGTGGTGGATTTACGCAGCTTGCGCATTGCTCAAACCGCCGCTAAAGCGGCAGTGAGAAAAGCTGAAAAAAACCTCGCAAGGGCTGCAGCAGAAGACCCAACTCAGCGCCACGATGATTTAGAAACTCAACTGGCCACCGCCCAAGAAAACCTTAAGGCAGCTGATACCCGGCTGGCTGAAGCTCGCGCCACGATGGCACAACAGGAATCGCCATGAGCATGATGCACGCCTCGCAGCGAACGACTGAATCATTAAATACGACGCCACCCACCGCTCATTTAATGCGATGGGTGATCGTCGCCACCGCACCGGGTCTTGGCGCAATGACGTTTTACTTCGGCCTGGGCGTTATTAGTAATGTGCTTTTAGCCGCCCTGTTTGCACTCGGCGCAGAAGCGCTGGTGTTAAAACTTCGCCAGCGCCCGTTACAGCCTGCGCTTAGAGATTCAAGTGCAGTATTAACCGGCGTACTGTTAGCTGCATCGCTACCACCTGCTAGCCCCTGGTGGCTCATTGGGATAGGCGTTATTGCGGCCATCGTGGTTGCTAAACAACTGTATGGCGGCCTAGGCCAGAATCCTTTCAATCCCGCCATGGTGGGCTACGCACTCTTACTCGTATCGTTTCCCACTTACATGACGTTATGGTCGCCGCCGCAGCCACTAATCTCTGAAAACCTATGGGCCCAGATAAGCGGTACCTTACCGGCCTCCACACTTGATGCGCTAAGTGGTGCTACGCCGCTAGATGCCTTTAAACATAAAGGTGAAGCGGTACTGGCCAGCGAGTTTTGGGCTAGTCAGCCTTTACCTGAAGGAACATTGAACGCTTGGCGCAACGTCGCGCTAGCCTGGTTAGCAGGTGGGCTGCTATTAATTACCAAACGAATTATTAGTTGGCACATCCCTGCTTCGATGCTTGTTAGCATGGCAGTGCTCGCCACGCTTTTTTATGCCAGCGACCCAAGCCACTTCGCTTCACCGCTGTTTCACCTAACCACAGGTGCAGCAATGTTTGGGGCCTTTTTCATTGCCACTGATCCCGTTTCAGCGGCAACCAGCCGCCGAGGAAAACTGTTTTTTGGCGCAGGGATTGGCGCGTTGGTCATGATTATTCGCACGTTTGGCGGCTACCCCGATGCAGTGGCATTTGCCGTTTTACTAATGAACTTATGTGTACCGCTATTGGATCTCTATACCGTGCCACGCCCTACGGGCCAGCCTAAAGCACAGCGGCATGCAAAGCACGGTGAGTCACAATGACGCCCCGCCAAGCCATGCTACGCGGCGCTTTCGCCTTAGGAGTGTTCTCACTGGTCACTGCTGGCAGCGTTGCGTTGACCCGGGCGGTGACTGCCGAGCGTATCGCTGATCATCAGCTAGCCTATCAACACCGCCAACTACAGGATGTATTGCCTGCCGCATTAGCAGACGTAGCGGTTCAAACGGTTTTAGATGGCGTATTTAAGCTTCCTAACCCGGAACAGCTGGGGCACCGCGAACCTCAACAGGGATGGTACGTCCAGCGCGATCATCAGCGTGTCGTCATCCTGCCGGTCGTTACTCGCCAAGGCTATAATGGCGAAATTCGGCTACTGGTGGGCATTGACCAGCAACAACGTATTACCGGGGTACGTGTTACCCACCACCAAGAAACGCCTGGGCTTGGCGATGACATTGAGCGCCAGCGAAGTGACTGGATAAGCGAGTTTAATGGCTTGAGTTTAAACAGCCTGCCACCGGGTGGATGGGCCGTACGTAAAGATGGCGGCCACTTTGACGCTTTTACTGGCGCCACCATTACGCCACGCGCAGTCGTCAACGCCGTCCATAGTGCTCTTAGCTATGCCGCCGAACATGCCACCGAACATGTCGCCGAAAACGCCACCGAAACAGAACTCCCTATTACCTTCGAAGAGTCCAGCCAATGAGTCAGTGGCGCGAACTAGCCCGAAACGGCCTATGGTCGAATAACCCTGCTCTCGTTCAGTTATTGGGGCTATGCCCCTTACTGGCTGTTAGTGGTAGCGTTGTCAATGCACTGGGGCTGGCATTCGCTACCCTGCTTGTCATGGTGGGCGCTAGCACTACTATTTCATTGATTCGCCACCAGGTTCCCAGCGCAGTAAGACTGCCCGCCTTTGTTATGGTGATTGCCGCCTTTGTTACCTGTGCGGAGCTTTTAATGGCCGCATTTGCCTATTCGCTTTACCAAGTGTTGGGGATTTTTATTCCGCTGATTGTCACTAACTGCGCCATTTTAGGGCGTGCAGATGCGTTCGCTTCCCGCCAGCCAGTCATACCGGCTGCCATTGATGGATTTATGATGGGCCTCGGGTTCGGTGCCGTATTGGTTCTGCTCGGGGCACTTCGCGAGCTGCTTGGGCAAGGCACGCTGTTTAGCGATATGGAACTGCTATTTGGGCCTATTGCCAGCAACTGGCAACTCACCTTCGTCGATGATTATCAGTTTTTGTTTTTCGTGCTGCCACCCGGGGCTTTTTTCGTTGCGGGGCTATTGATTGCGTTAAAAAATGTACTTGATCAACGCCGCAGCGCACGCGCGCAACCTGCTCAAGCAGCGCCCCGAACAGATCGTCGAGTCCGTGTTACTGGCACTATCAAATAACCAAGAGAGCATCCGATGAATGCCCAAAAGCGTCATGAAATTTTTGCTCGCCTACAGGCGGAGAATCCCCACCCCACGACTGAGCTAAACTGGAGCACGCCCTTTGAACTGCTAGCTGCGGTGCTGCTGTCTGCTCAAGCGACGGACGTTGGTGTTAACAAGGCCACTGACAAGCTTTTCCCTGTGGCCAATACGCCGCAAGGGATTATTGACCTGGGTATCGAAGGGCTAAAGAGTTACATTAAAACCATCGGGCTGTTTAACACTAAAGCCGAAAACCTGATGAAAACCTGTCACTTGCTGATCAATCAACATGGTGGCGAGGTACCTGAAACACGCAAAGCACTGGAAGCCTTGCCAGGGGTAGGGAGAAAGACCGCCAATGTGATTCTAAACACTGCGTTTGGTCAACCCACCATCGCCGTAGACACGCACATTTTTCGAGTTTCTAACCGCACGGGTATCGCCAAAGGCAAAGATGTCGTTGAGGTTGAGCAAAAGCTACTACGCCATGTTCCCAATGCATTTAAACAGGACGCCCACCACTGGCTGATTCTTCATGGGCGCTATACCTGCATTGCCCGCAAACCACGCTGCGGCAGCTGCATTATTGAAGACCTGTGCGACTATAAAGACAAAACCGAACTTGCTTAAGCCCACTGGTTGTTAACGTGAGTAAGGCAGGACCTCGACCAACAATGCAGTGATCAGTGCTCCATCAAAAGCGCACGGTAAGCGCGACGCCATTCAGGCCACTGCCACTGCTGAGTATTCAACAGTGCTGGTTGGCTAGTAGGGTCGGTTAACCAAGCGTGGAGTCGTTGGTAAAGCCCCTCTTGCGTGCCATCAAAGCGGTAGTCGTTAGGGTAGAGTTCGGGGAAACACAGCCTGTCTGGCACTAGCGGAATCGCGCCGCGCTGGGCAGCTTCCATAATGGCTAATCCTTGGAACTCGTGCCACGTGGTCGAGACCACAATACCACCACCGGTGAGCAATGCTCGATACTCCGCTTCTGGCTGCGGCCCCCAGCAAATCGTGTGTGCCGCCAAGCGTTCTTCTGCCTCATCAAAAATGGCAGGTACATCGCGAAAGCGCTGTCCAAGCACCGCTAGTTCAAAAGGAACCTGCTGCTCACTCAGCTTGAACAGCACTGTAAAAAAGTCTTCGGGATTTTTATCGTACTCCCAGCGATGATTCCAAATAATCCGCCGTGGGTGTGCGTTTGTCTGGGGAGAAGCCGCTAGCGGCATTATTGGCACAGGCAACACTTTTGACTGTTGGCGTAAGCGCTCTAATGGCTTAGCTGCTGGCAGGTTTTCAGGCATCTTTTTTAACAACCGCCGCGCACCGTCGAAAAAAGAGTCACGGTTGTAAGCGGTATTAAACACCAACGTATCCGCCGCCAACGCCGCGTATAAATTGACCATTTTGGCCTCTACCTGGGAGATTTGATCGCTAGACTCTGGGTAGGCAAACTGGTTTTCATGAAAGTAAACAATCTTTCTGGCTCGCCCTAAATGAGGGAATAAGCCAACGAGCGTGGCAATATCGACCATCGAAGTGGCTAACACAACCTCATAGGATTCACTCAGTGTCTCGTACTCTTTTAACCACCAACTCAATGGGTTGCCGCGGATTCGCCACGAGAAATGGCGTGGTGGCAAGCTAAGCAACGTCCAAGAGACATCGTTTACCTCGGCCATCAGACTTTGTGCCCAATAGCGGTGACTAACAGCCTCATAAGCAGACAATAATAAAACGCGCATAAACACCTTACTAAAAAGCCCATTAAGCGAAGTAAACAGCAGCCACTTGATGAGAGACGTTACGAGCATTCGGCCAAGGTCGTCTTGGCCTAACCTGTCGCGCTACATACACTCTAATCAAACACCTAACAATGACCCCTTTAGGGAGGGCATCATGGCCAAAGTACTCGTGGTCGACGACGAGCCCAATATTGTACTGTCTCTGGAATTTTTAATGGAGCAGGCAGGCTTTCAAGTTGTCACCGCCTACGACGGAGAAGCCGCACTCGAACGTATCAACGATTCCGCCCCTGACCTGCTACTGCTCGATATCAGCCTGCCCGGAATCAGCGGTTTTGATGTACTAGAGCATCTTCGCCGTTCAGAAGCGACGGCCCAACTGCCGGTCATTATGCTGACCGCCCATGGGCGAGATATCGAACGTGAGAAAGGCTTAGCGCTAGGGGCTGATGACTACATCACCAAACCGTTTTCGACCCAGTCGCTAATTAAAAAAGTTAAATCACTGCTCAATGGCAACCCACAATGACCCGCGACGGGCTCCCTAAACGTCAGCGACTCATTGGCCTATGGCTGCTGCTAAGTGGTATCAGCTTGCTGGGGGGCGCTATTTTTGCTGCGTGGCTGGATGCTCAGCTTTCGCCTACTGGCCCAACCCGTATAGCGCTCTGGTTGGGCAGTTTTTCCGGCGGTGCGACGATATTTTTAGTTGGCCTGCTACTAGAACGCATGCTTTTCACCCCTCTACGCCATTTACAGGTTCAGTTGGCCAGATTAGTGGCAAACCCAGATGCTCGTGATGAACACCCACCAGAAGGCTGGCTGAAAGGGCTTGGCCCTGACCTACGAAGAGTGCGCGAGAGTTGGCGCATTGACCGCAATCAATTAGCCACGGCTCATGCCGATGGCGCACGAAGCGCCGCAAAAATACGTCGCGAATTAGAAACGCTGCTGCAAGTACTCGAAACCCCCTTATTACTATGTGACCACCACCGCCGTTTGATGCTATTCAACCAGGCCGCAGAAGATTTCTTTGTCGATAATACGGCGTTGGGCTTGGGAAAACGCTTAGAAGCGCTACTCCCCGTTGCCAGCCTACAACAAGCGCTTAGCCAACTTCCTGCGGATGGTTCGCCCCGCGAACTGCTTGCCCCCTGTGATAACCGCTGGTTAAAGGTCGTGCTACGTCGAGTTCCTGGCAGTGATGGAGAAACACTACTAACGTTTAGCGATGCAACCGCTTCCTGGTCAAATGAAATGGGTGTTAGAGCAGAACTCGCCACCAAGCTCCCCCTCCTACGCCAACACACAGCAAGCCTGACCAGTGCAGCGGATGCACTGATACAACTGCGCCATAACGGCGCAGAGAACCCAGCGTTACGTCATCGGTTCGAGCAGGTAATCCAAGAGGAAGGAGCGACCCTGGGTGATAATGTTGGTCAAATCGGACAGTTATTGGATGATTTGCAACATCAAGGCGAGCGCTTAACCCCTATGTGGTCGAATGACTTCTGGCAAGCCCTGGATGAACGCTTAGATCCAGCGCATCGGCTCATCACCCCCGTCGGCATGCCTGCCTGGTTTAAAGGCGACGCACCGGCACTGATTGTTCTGTTTGATTCCTTAGTCAAGCATCTTAACTCTCACCTGCCGGTTAGCCATTTTGAAGGTGAGATATGCCTTGGCAACAAGCGGGTTTATTTGGACTTAATTTGGCAAGGCAGCCCCTTACCAGAGCATGAGCTAGCGAAATGGCGTCGCCAGCCCCTGCCATCGCTACCACTTAATCCGCTGGTGTCAGACGTACTGCGCCAGCATGCGAGCGATATTTGGAGCCTTGCTGACGATGATGCTATTCATGCGCGCCTGCGCCTGCCGCTACCAGCCATGGAGCGCGTTGGGGCACCCCGTGAAACCGCACCTCCGCGACCAGAGTTCCATGATTTCGGCATCGCTGACCTGCCGCCACCCGATGAGGAGTTGGCGAACCGCACATTACGTAGCCTAGAAGTGGTTGCGTTTGATACTGAAACCACTGGCCTTGAGCTACGCCGAGGGGATACGGTGATTAGCCTGGGGGCTTGTCGGGTGGTCAATGCGCGGCTATTGGCCAGCGAGGTCTTTGATCAAAAAGTCGATCCGAAACGTCCAATCCCCCCTACCAGTACAGCAATACACGGATTGACAGATGCTGATGTGGCCGGTGCACCGCCCCTTGATATTGTCCTAACGCGCTTCCGAGATTACGTCGGTGAAGCGGTTTTATTAGCGCATAATGCCGCGTTTGATATGCTCGCCATTACTAACAAAGGGGTTGTCTTTGATTTGCCTGTCATCGATACCTTATTAATCTCAAGAGCATTAGACGAAGCGTTAGATGGGCATGATTTAGATACGTTGGCACAACGCTACGACCTGACGTTCCCACCAGGCACTCGCCACACGGCGCTTGGTGACGCCCGTGTAACCGCTGAATTATGGCTAGCGTTGTTACCCCGGCTTGAAGCACGTGGCGTGGATACGTTAGAGCAGCTGTTGGCGCTGCAGGCCAACGCGTTTGATCGCCAGGATGCCAGCGCCTCATGAAACATCCAGGCTCACGGCAAATCGAGCGTTTAATAGCCTTATTCGCCCTAGCAATACTGCTCTTCAGCCCCCCGCTGATTATCATGGTTGACCGGCTCACCTCTTTGAGCATGAGCTGGTTACCGCTTTATCTGTTTATTGCTTGGGGCGCGGTAATTGGCCTCACCGCCTGGTTAATGGAACAACGTTCAGGACGCTGATCATGCGTACAGATGCAGTGATTCTAGGAACGGCATTTGGCTATTTGGCACTACTGTTTGTCGTCGCCGCGTGGGGGGACCGTCGTGCCGAGCAGGGTCGATCATTAATTGGCTCGCCCACGGTATATGCGCTGTCGATTGCCGTTTACTGCACCGCATGGACGTTCTATGGCAGCGTGGGACGCGCAGCAGACCACGGCCCCAGTTTCCTGCTTATCTATCTTGGCCCAACCCTGGCGATGCTTCTCGCCCCTGTCGTCATTCGCAAAATGGTGCGCATCGCATCCCGCCAGCGAATCACTTCTATTGCTGATTTCATTAGTGCTCGTTATGGCAAAAGCACCAGCTTAGGCGCACTCGTTGCATTAATGGCCCTCATTTGTATAACGCCCTACATTGCGCTGCAGTTAAAAGCGATCACCGTTAGCCATGCAGTACTGGTGAACTATCCCAATACCGCGGATGCCACCCTGGTTGATGAGCGTTTCTGGCTGGACAAATCGCTTTGGGTCGCCTTAGTGCTTGCGGTATTTATTATACTTTTCGGCACCCGCCATCTCGATGCCAGTGAACGACATGAGGGAATGGTTGCCGCTATTGCCTTGGAGTCACTGGTAAAGTTGGTTGCGTTTATGGCCGTCGGTATTTTTGTGGTATTTGTGTTGTATGAAGGCCCCAGCGCGCTATTCGCCAGCGTCGCCACGATGCCAGAAATAGCGGAAAAAATGGGGTTGGAAAGCGTACCAGGCGGTGCCACTGGCTGGGTCGGAATGCTAATACTTGCCTTTCTGGCCTTTTTAACCCTGCCTCGTCAGTTCCAGGTGTTGGTTGTCGAAAATGTCGATGAACAGCATTTAGCCAGGGCGAGCTGGTTATTTCCGCTTTATATGTTGCTCATCAACCTGTTTGTTATTCCTATCGCCTTTGCTGGCCTTCTGTTAGGTGCTGGCGCGGGTGATTCCGATAGTTTTGTGCTGACACTGCCCCTTTCTGCAGGGCTTGAAGGATTACCCTTGCTGGTATTTATAGGCGGTCTTTCAGCAGCTACTGGCATGGTGATTGTTGAAACGATTGCACTTTCTACCATGGTGAGTAACCAGCTCATTATGCCCTTACTACTAAGAACACAACGCCTTCACCTGAGCACGTCCGGCGAGTTGGCAGGTTGGCTGTTGGGCATTCGCCGAATTGCCATCGTTTTGATACTGCTGCTTGGCTATCTATATCACGCGCTGATTGGTGACTCCTACAGCCTTGTCACTATCGGGCTTGTCTCCTTTGCTGGGGTGGCACAATTTGCCCCAGCCCTGTTAATTGGCCTCTACTGGCGTGGCGCGACTCGCCAAGGAGCCACCGCTGGCTTAATCGCAGGCTTTTTAGTCTGGTGCTATACGTTACTGCTACCAGGTTTTGCCCAATCCGGTTGGTTAGATGCAACGTTTCTAACTCAGGGGCCATGGGGCATTTCATGGCTGATGCCTTACCGCTTATTTGGCCTGGAAGATTGGGATATTTATTCCCACGCACTGCTGTGGAGTATGCTGGCAAATGTTGGCTTACTGATTGGCGTGTCACTTTTTAGCCGCCCTACGCCACTTGAGCAAACCCAAGCCGCCCTTTTCACTGGCGCCTTACACCCTAACTTGCAAACGACCTCTTTATGGAGAGGACAGACGACTCAAGGCGCCTTAAAAGAATTACTTATTCGCTACCTTGGCAACCAAGTCACCCATCGGGTGTTTAACCAAAGCATTAATAAGAGCGACTACCGCTCAGACGAACCGGCAACAGCCGATCTAATTACCCGCTCAGAGCAGGCGCTGGCAGGGTCACTTGGCAGTGCATCAGCGCGCGTACTAATCAATTCAGTGGTACGTGGAGAAGCACTCGATCTTGAGTCGATTTTGAGTATTTTAGACACTACGTCACAAACCCTGGAGTACAACCGTCGGCTAGAGCAAAAATCACAAGAATTAGTCGCCGTAAGTGACGAGCTCCGCAGTGCCAATGAACAGCTGCGCGAGCTTGACCGCTTGAAGGACGAGTTTGTCGCTATGGTAAGTCATGAGCTTCGAACCCCGCTAACCTCGATACGCGCGTTTGCCGAAATATTACGCGATAGTGATCAACTACCCGATGAAAAACGCCAACATTTTCTGGGCGTTATTGTCCATGAGAGCCAGCGTCTTTCGCGTTTAATAGAGGAAATTCTTGACCTTGCACGCTTAGAGAGCGGTCGCCTGACGCTTCACCCGGTTCCCCTCGACCTAGCAGCCCTAGCGAGGCAGAGCATCGATGCGGTTGCTCGATTACATGAAGATCGAGGTATTACCCTCGATATCAGTTTAGCGGCTGACCCCGCCATGGTGGTCGGTGACCAAGACCGCTTGGAGCAAGTCATTATTAACCTGCTCGATAACGCCAGTAAATTTGCTGACCGCCAGCAGCCTCAAGTGCGGCTGGCACTTTATCGGCATCGTAATCATTTTCGTTTAAGCGTTGAAGATAACGGACCCGGTATCAGCGCTGACGAACGTGAGCGCGTGTTTGAGAAATTTCATCAAATACAGCAAAGCGGCGAAATACCACGCGGCCGCCCCAAAGGTAGCGGCCTTGGCTTACCTATCAGCCGAGGCATTATTGCTCACCTTGGTGGAAGACTTTGGGTGGAAGACGCTAAAACGCTGGGTGGCGCATGCTTAACCCTAGAGCTGCCAGCAGCTCCTAAGGAGTCAACTCTAGGTAACTCTTCGCAGCTTACGGGGGAATAGCCGTTATAAGCGCTTTACTTGGTTAACAAACGCTTTGATTTGCTGTAAATCAAATTTCAGCAGTAGCCGCTCATCATCACGAAGACGTCGCAGGTCCACCCAGCCGTCGGCGGTTTGCCCGTGAGACTTATTGTGGCGCTGCTGCTCTAGAAGCAAGTGCTGCATACGGCTAAAAGCGGCTAGCAGTAAGTTCGATTGCTCCTTCGTCAACGTACGTGTGAAATGGGCAAGTGCCGTTAGTCGTTCACGTGTGCCTATCTCACGTCGCTGGTAGCGCACACAGAGTAATCGGGCAGCGCTTATTAACGGCATCAATCCTTGTCGCTTAAGATCGATTGCTTGGTCATAGGGAGCCGCTAGCCCAGGATGTGAAGCAATGCGACCAAACCGGTCAAGCGCCACCGGCAGCTCATCTAACAACGCCGCCATTTCATTCATGAACAAAGGCGCGCTTGAGAGAGTTGAGCGCACCCGTTGGCCTAACGTTTGTGCAAACTCAACATTCCCTGCCACAGGATAAAAATCGAGCCATATATTGGTTTGCTGCACCCGCTTAACCTGACGATCCGCACTCCAAATTACAAATTGCTGCTGCCATTCGCTCAAGCGCTTGCGCCACATTGGCCAACGCGCCATGACATGGCCACGGCACAGCGGAATGCCCGCTTCATCTAAGCGTTGTGTAAAACGTTCGCCTAGCGCCTGAAAGTAGCCATCAATTTCAACGTGTCGAGCGTCAGGATAGTCACCAATAATCAGCGCATTGTCCTGGTCAGGCCCAAGCAAGCTTTCAAAGCGTGCCGCCGAGCCGAGCGTAACAACACAGTAATCTACCGGTGGCTTACCCCACCCTTGTGCCTGCATTTCATCTAGTGCTGCTGCAATCGATTGACGATAAAGCCAAGCGATGTGGTCACTAATGAGTTCGCTAATACGCCAAGCAGGCAAGTCATAACGCAGCAATGTCTCAACAAAAGAGAGCTGTGCGGCATAGGCGTCAGATAAGGATGGATTAAAAAGAGAGGTATTCGTGTAAAAATCGCGAAGTGGAGCACTTAGCGCCGAGATATCCAATGAGCCATAATGACATACCAAGGAGCGCCAAGGGGAAGCACGATAGACCATGTGCATACTCCGCTCCTCAACTAAACGAAAAGCTTGCTAGGTGTCACTAGCATTACGAGGATCAGCCGTAAACATCTCCTCACCCACTTCATCAATAAAGCGCTGCGCTTTAGCGACCATCATCGCATCACAGGCTTCACGGCCTGGCAGCATGTCAGAGCGTTCAAAGCGGTGCTCGTGAGTAACGCCCTCGCCATCTAACTTACGGATCCAACCGCTAACGCGAAATTGTCCGCTTTGGTTATCAGGCTGAGACACAATTAAATACTCTTTATATTCAACTGGCTCGGCCGCTTTGGTGGCTCCTTCCGAGGCGCCAGCCCCCGCGCCACCCAACAGGCCAGAAAATAGTTTTTTAAACATTCGGACTCCTTCGCAATAAAAGCGGCCAGACGTCGTCTGGCCGCTTAGCATGCTTAGCTCTGTTGACGACCTTTACCGGCAGCAATCCGTAGACGCAATGCATTCAGCTTAATAAAGCCTTCTGCGTCTTTTTGATCGTACGCGCCCGCATCATCTTCAAACGTTGCAATCGACTCATCAAACAACGACTGCTCGGACTTACGCCCTACAACCGTTGCATTGCCTTTATAGAGCTTCATGCGAACAACGCCCGCGACGTTCTTCTGTGTTTCGTCGATCGCCGCTTGTAGCATACGACGCTCGGGGCTCCACCAATAACCGTTGTAGATCACTTCAGCGTATTTAGGCATTAGTTGATCTTTCAAGTGCGCTTCTTCACGGTCAAGCGTCAGCGACTCGATGGCGCGGTGAGCACGCAGCATGATTGTGCCCCCTGGTGTTTCATAGCAACCACGGGACTTCATACCAACATAACGGTTTTCAACGATATCCAGGCGGCCAATACCATTATCGCCACCTAGTTTGTTAAGCTTTTCAAGCACTTCATGAGGCTTAAGCGCTTCACCATCAATAGCGACGATATCGCCATTCTCAAACGTCAGCTCTACATAAGTCGGCTGCTCAGGCGCGGCTTCAGGAGAAACACTCCAACGCCACATGTCCTCTTCTGCTTCCGCCCATGGGTCTTCCAAAATGCCGCCTTCATAAGAAATGTGCAGCAGGTTGGCATCCATGGAGTACGGTGATTTTTTCTTTTTATTAGAAAAATCAACGGGAATTTTGTGCTCTTCGCAGTAAGCCATCAACTTCTCACGCGAAGTAAGATCCCATAAACGCCAAGGAGCAATAACCTTCACGCCAGGTTTGAGTGCATAGCCACCCAGTTCAAAACGAACCTGATCGTTCCCTTTACCCGTTGCACCGTGAGAAATGGCATCAGCGCCCGTCTCATTAGCAATTTCAATCAAGCGCTTAGCAATCAACGGACGAGCGATAGAAGTACCGAGGAGATACTCGCCTTCATAGATGGTGTTCGCTCGGAACATTGGGAATACATAATCGCGAACAAACTCCTCGCGAAGATCTTCGATATAGATCTCTTTAACACCCAGTGCTTGAGCCTTAGCGCGTGCGGGCTCGACTTCTTCACCTTGACCGATGTCGGCTGTAAAGGTCACTACCTCGCAGTTGTAGGTCTCTTGCAACCACTTAACGATAACGGATGTGTCCAGGCCGCCTGAATACGCCAGCACAACCTTTTTGACATCGGACATTCTTTGCTCCTTGTTCATGAAAAGTAGTTCACCCAACGACACCGCGCTGAGCGCAGTGCAATAACATAAACTACGAGTATAGCGCTCTCAATGCTCAGCGAATACCGTCAACGACGCCTAAGGGGTAAAGCTGCTAGAATCATAGCCAACAAAGGGGTTGCTTTAACCGCTTATTCTAACTACTTACTCGCTTTACTAAGGAGAGCTGCATGAGCGAGGCATTTGCCCGCGAATTGATGGCCCAACGTTTTCGCAGTTATCTGCCGGTTGTCATTGATTTAGAAACGGGTGGGTTTAACGCCCAAAGTGACGCAGTACTCGAAATTGCTGCCGTGACGCTTACTATGGATCCTGACGGTAATTTATTACCCGACGCCACTTACGCGTATCACATTCATCCGTTTGAAGGCGCGAACGTTGAGCAATCCGCCCTTGATTTCACAGGCATTAATCTAGATGACCCTCTGCGTCGCCAAGTGGCGCTAAGCGAATCTGAAGCGCTAGGTGAAATTTTTCGCCCTATCCGCAAATCAATCAAGGCACATGGGTGCTCTCGGGCAATACTGGTTGGTCATAATGCTGCCTTTGATCATGGCTTCCTAAATGCGGCGGCGAACCGCTGCAGCGTAAAACGGAATCCGTTTCACCCTTTTTCCAGCTTTGACACAGCAACCCTGGCAGGCTTTGTATATGGCCAAACAGTGCTTGCTCGTGCGTGCCGTGCGGCAGGTATCGAGTTTGATAACAAGTCCGCCCACTCGGCCCGCTACGATACCGAACGCACAGCAGAACTCTTTTGTGCGATGGTCAACCGCTATAAAGACTTAGGCGGATGGCGGCTGGCTCAGCAGGAACAAGAACTGGACGATAGCGAGTAATGAGCCTCCAAGATGCACCCACAGTGGCTTTGCGCTAAACTTCGCGGCTGCAGGCCACGCGTTTGCACGATCTTTCTACGTAAGCGTGTCATTAGTGGTAAGCGTGCCATTAGTGCGCGCTGCTTAATGCACGATTATGAAAACAAGCAAAGGGGCGTCATTTCCCCTTGCTTGAATACTGTTTTAACTACCCGTTTTCAGGAGATGAGACGTTTCCATGGCCCAGCATAATGCCTTTTACGCCCAGTCCGGTGGCGTTACCGCCGTCATCAATGCCAGCGCCTGCGGCGTTATCGAAGCTTGCAGACAAGCGCCCGACCAGATTGGCAAGGTATATGCCGGTCATAACGGCATTATCGGTGCCTTAACGGAAGACCTCATCGATGTGACTCAAGAGAGCGATGAATCGATTGCTGCCTTACGCCATACGCCTGGCGGTGCATTTGGTTCCTGCCGCTATAAGTTGAAAGATATTGATACCCACCGTGCTCAATACGAACGCTTAATCGAAGTTTTCAAAGCCCACGATATTCGCTACTTCTTCTACAATGGCGGCGGTGATAGCGCAGACACCTGCCTTAAAGTGTCCCAACTGTCAGAAAAGCTCGGCTACCCGCTAACCGCGATTCATGTGCCGAAAACCGTTGATAACGATCTGCCTATTACCGATAACAGCCCCGGCTTTGGTAGCGTTGCCAAATATATTGCCACCTCTACCCGTGAAGCATCGCTGGATATTGCGTCTATGTGCGCCACATCCACTAAAGTATTCGTCCTTGAAGTGATGGGGCGTCATGCTGGCTGGATTGCAGCAGCGGGCGGCTTAGCAGGAGAAGGCGAAGGCGAACCGCCTCACCTGATTATCTTTCCTGAAGTATCGTTTGACCGTAAAGCGGTCATGGCGCGCGTTGAAGAGTGCGTTCAGAAGTACGGCTATTGCGTTATCGTTGTCTCTGAAGGCGCACGCTACGAAGATGGCACTTTCCTTGCCGATGCGGGCAATACCGATGCCTTTGGTCACCGCCAGTTAGGCGGCGTAGCACCAACGCTGGCTGGGATGGTGAAGCAAGACCTGGGTTACAAGTACCACTGGGCAGTTGCTGATTATTTACAGCGCGCGGCGCGTCACTTGGCCTCTAAAACCGACGTTGAACAAGCCTATGCAGTGGGCCGCGAGGCGGTAACATTAGCACTTGCAGGCAAAAATGCCATGATGCCCGCCATACGCCGTATTTCACAGGATCCCTATCAGTGGGATGTCATCTCGGCGCCGCTGTCACAAGTGGCTAACCAAGAAAAATTCATGCCACGGGATTTCATTAGTGAAAACGGTTTTGCGATTACACCTGCTTGCCGAGCGTATCTCTCTCCACTCATCCAAGGCGAGGATTTCCCTCCGTTTGAAAACGGTCTGCCTAAAGTAGCTAAGCTAAAGCTCGCAAAAGTGGAACAGAAACTGCCTAAATTCACGCTGTAAATAGTTAGCGTGTTATAAAAACGGGGCGATGAAATCATTCATCGCCCCGTTTTTTATGGTTAGCGTTTATTAATTGAGCAACGTTACGCTTTTAGCGCAATAACCAGGAAAGCACTAATAAGAGCAGCAGAATACCCGCCACCCCCTGCCAAAAACGCCGTGACTCTTGGCGAGGCTCCTCACGACTGGGCACGCGCCCTAACGGGACTCTTAAGGCATGCAGAAATTCGGAGAGCCGTCTAAAACGTAGTGCACGCTGAGGATCTAGAGCCCGACGTAACGCATCATCAAGCTCAGTCGATATTTCTGGATTGGTTGTTCGGGCACTACGGTAGCTGAGCTCTTCAAGATCGGTGTGGCTGCGCAGTCGATTAGGCGTCAACGTATAAGGCAGTGCCCCTGTCAGCAACCAATAGACCGTTGATGCCAATGAATACTGGTCACTGCGCCGACCTACGCTATCACCCAGTGCGTACTCAGGGGCCGTGTGTTCATTAAAACCAATTTGGCGAAGTAGCTCGCCCGAGTGGCGATGGCCATCCACCTCGCGCATGTGGCAGGCACTGAAATCTGCTAACACGAGTTTGCCGTGGGGGTCGATCAGCACATTATCAGGGGTAATTTGCTGATGAATGATATCGCGATGATGCAACGCTTGAACCGCTTTACCCAGTTGATTGGCGATATCCAGGCGCTGCACCAAACTCGCTTGTGGGTGCCTTTCTGCCCACTGGCGGAGCGTTTCACCTTCAACGTGCTGCATTAAGTAATAAAGGTAACGGCGTGGTCGTGACGACTGCATTACTTTGACTACAAAGGGCGAATTTACACGCTCTACCACCCATTGCTGCAGTAAAAAATGTTCCAGATAAGCGTTACGCAAAGAGAGTTCTGGGCTGGGTGCTTTCATCACCATTTCACGCTCTGAATGCACATCACGGACGCGATAAACTCTTGATTGCGCATTACGTGACAGCACCGACAGCACCTCAAGCCCATCAAACCGCTCTCCTGGCGTCAGCTCGGGGGGAATAGGCAGGTCACCATAAATAAGCCCTGGGTGATCTTCAGACTCTTCCGGCAGCTCATCGATACGCAGCAGTTGGAAGCAAAATTGATCACCTCCATACCCCCTATCTTGGGCACGCTGCTTTGCTTCACTCGCTAGGCACTCACAGGCGGCGTCTAGATCACTGGCATTTTGGCGGATCAGACGAACGTAATCAGATGGCATTAAGGTGCCACGGACGCCCTGAGTAGTAAAAACAAAAAAGTCGCCCTGTTTAAGCGGTAGATGGGTATAGTCGATATCGACGCTGCCATCCATCCCCAAAGCACGTGAGGGGTAACGATAGCCGCCAATATCGGTCACATGGTCGCGGGTTAGCTGCTCGAACTCAGCGCCTCGCAATCGAAAAACTAACGTATCCCCCATATGAAATAGGTGCGCTTCCCGCTCGCGAAAGACCATCGCGGATAGCGAAGATACGAAACTTCCTTCTTTAACATGCTTGCTTTGGCTGTAGCACCAACCATTGAGAGCACGCAGTACCCGGGTTGCCGACGTTTTCGTGTCCCAGTGGTCAGGAGTAGAGTAATAGTCAGCCAAAAAACCACGAACACTTAAATCACCTGCCTGTTTAGCCAAGGTGTTACGAGAAATCGAGTCACTAATAACTGCGCACCCCCCTTTTACTTTCAACAGCTGCGCATCAGGCAACCGCACCGACATGGAGCTACGGTGTAGACGCCGATCAGGGGCCACAAAGGCTTGGCCATAACTAATTAGTAACTGGGCGTGCGCCAACTCATCCTCCTAGGCTTTAGGCTCTTCATGGGAACCACACAGCGGTTATGATACACGCTGATCAAGGGAAGCGATGCCCGCCAAACGTCGTGATGGCGAAAAACGACGCTTATTTTTGGATTCATCGTCATTGTTAGCGGCACACACCTATGTCGCATTGGTAATCCACTAGCCAACTTCGTATAATTCTCCGCCATTAATGCAATGCATCAACTGCTTAGCCTTCGCACTACATAAGCCAAGCCAAGGAATAAACGATGAACTTCGATAACATCCCCGCTGGAAAGGATCTGCCCAACGATATTTACGTGGCGATTGAAATTCCCGCTAATCACGCGCCGATTAAGTATGAAATCGATAAAGATATGGGTGCCCTGCTGGTTGACCGCTTCATGGCAACTCCCATGTTCTATCCGGCTAACTACGGCTTTATTCCCCACACCCTGGCCGATGATGGCGACCCGCTGGATGCCTTGGTAGTTACCCCCCACCCCGTGGCTCCGGGTAGCATCATTCGCGCTCGCCCTGTTGGCATTTTGAATATGACCGACGAAGCAGGCGAAGATGCAAAATTGGTGTGCGTCCCGCATCCCAAGCTGAGCACTCTGTATGATGATGTTCAAGAAGTGACTGATCTTCCTGAACTGCTACGTCAGCAAATCGCTCACTTTTTCGAGAACTATAAAGACCTCGAAAAAGGTAAGTGGGTGAAAGTAGAGTCTTGGGAAGGTGTTGAAGCGGCACGCAAAGCGATTGAAAAATCAGTCGCGGCTTACCAAAAAGCTTAACCTATCGGGTTGAGCGATAACGCCAGACCGCGCTTCCTCTTAAAGGCTGCCCATGTGGCAGCCTTTTCTATTATCTGCCGTTTAATTCCGAGACCTGAGATTCAACATTAACGGAGTATGAAGAAGCGCGTCACGTCACCGCAGCATCTACGCTGACATCACAAGGTAGGATATGCTATTTCAAAATTTCCCTGATACGTCTGCGTAAGGATACTTCGTGTTGTCTTTTAAGCGTTTAAGTCTGTTACTGTTACTCTGCTGGCTTCCCCTGCTAGCCCATGCTCAGTGGTTTTCCTCTTCCAGTAATCAAAGCGATTTTTTACCTGTCCTAGAAGCCTTTCAGCCTACCGCTTGGCATGACGGCAGCGCCATTTATATTGGTATCGATATTGCGGACGACTATTATTTATATCGCCACCAATTTAGCGTTAGCAGCACAACGGACGCTGTATCCCTTGATGAGCCGCTACTTCCGCAAGGAACATTCACAACTGATGAATTCATGGGCGATGTGTATGTTTTTCGTGACATATTAGTCTTTGAAACGCCATCTTCCCCGTCCTATAGCGGCCCGATCGATATTGAACTGACGTTCCAAGGCTGTGCCGACGCAGGCCTTTGCTATCCGCCGGAAACCGTATCGCTTGATGCCTCAGAGTCATCTCCCCCCTCGGCCTTTGCTGACTGGGACGCTGCAGATCAAGCACTGCCAGGCGCTGAAGGCAGCGACGACCAGCAAATTAGTCAAACCGCGGGCACAAATAGCAGCGCTGAATTCTCAGCCCCACAAAGCGAAGATAGCCGCTTTAGCGCATTGCTCGACAGCGCCAGCCTCCCTCTTGCCTTAGGGTTATTTTTTATCGCCGGACTGGGCCTTACTTTCACGCCCTGCGTCCTACCGATGGTGCCTATTTTGTCTTCCATTATCGTAGGACAAAAACCAACTCGGCCCCGAGCGTTTGTACTCTCAGCCAGCTATGTATTGGGCATGGCGTCCACCTACGCGTTAGTCGGTGTGCTAATGGGCCTGTTTGGCGCGGGCTTAAATCTTCAGGCCCACCTGCAATCAGCGCCGGTGCTGATTACCTTTGCTGTTCTATTTACGCTATTTGCCTTAGCCATGTTCGGGGCGTTTGATTTAAGGGTTTCGCCGCGACTGGCCTCAAAAATTGACGGCTGGCAAGCACGTGCACAGCAAAGCGGCCCTGCAGGCCTAGCCCTGGCAGGCGCACTATCGGTATTAGTGGTTTCACCCTGTGTAACGGCCCCACTTGCCGGTGCGTTGGTGTTTATTTCCTCGACCGGAAACGCTGCCATGGGCGGAGCTGTGTTATTTGCACTAGGCCTAGGCATGGGTGTGCCACTGCTATTAGTGGGTACCTTTGGGGCAACGCTGCTACCGCGCTCAGGCGCTTGGATGAACGGCGTTAAAATTGCTTTCGGATTGCTGTTACTGGGCGTTGCCATTTGGATGGTTGAGCGATTAGTGCCGCCTTCGCTGGCGCTTTTGCTCTGGGCAGCGCTGGCCATAGGTAGCGCACTCATGCTGGGCGCCTTAAATATGAATCAGTCACAAGGCTGGCCTAAAGCACGACAAACATTAGGGCTGATGCTACTGGCATGGGGCATTGCTCTTGTCATTGGCGCAGCCCAAGGCGGCAGCAACCCATTGCGCCCCTTAACGGTATCAAGCTCCTCAACGGAGAGCGGCACGCCGCAAGCAACGCTTGTTTTTCAGCAAGTTGATGAACTGAGTGCACTTGAAACCGCACTCTCTGAAGCCGCGAGTGCCCAACAGCCTGCCTTTGTTAATTTCACTGCTGACTGGTGTATCTCCTGCAAGCTAATGGAGCGCGATGTTTTTCCAGACCCCAATGTGGTCGCTGCATTGAACGATTTTCGCCTGATTGAGGTCGATGTCACCAATACGGATGCGCAAAGTCGGGAACTGCTAAACCGCTTTAACTTATTTGGCCCACCAAGTCTGCTTTTTTTTAGCCAGGGCGAAGAAGTGCGAGATGCACGCATTCAAGGTGAAATAACGGCTACCCAGCTGGTACAGCACCTGGAAGCGTTACGGCGCTGGCAACAAGGCTGAGCTGAAGCCTATGACCACCTTGTGTCGCGAACGTCGTCAAACGGTTGTTTAAATAACCGGCAACGAGCTTATGTCGACCTTCACTAGACATGCCCGTACTTTTTCGGCAAACTTCGCAGCCATATCAGCTAAAATCTTCATGTTTTAGGACTTAGCACCGGGTAACGTTCAAGATCGTGCAGCGTTCTGTTCATTTTCAAACAAGGTTTACTGCGCTGTGACAGCGCTCAATGCAGCTGGTGATACGATACTCAACTGCATTGCGATTAACTTTCATCACTTTTGGGGCAACAGGTATGGATATTCGTAAAGTTAAAAAACTGATTGAACTCCTCGAAGAATCAAACATTAGCGAAATCGAAATTCAGGAAGGCGAAGAGTCCGTCCGCATCAGCCGCCATCCGAATGGTGCAACGTGGCAGCCTCAGCCGATGCCACAGTACGCTCAAATGCCGCCTATGCAGCAGGCACCTGCTCAACCCAGCGCTCCGGCTGCTGAGGCAGAGCCCCAAGGCGTAAGCTATCAAGGTGAAGCGGTTAACTCACCCATGGTTGGCACGTTCTACCGTAGCCCAGCACCAGGCGCCAAATCGTTTGTGGAAGTTGGCGATACGGTTAAGCAAGGCGATACGGTATGTATCGTTGAAGCAATGAAAATGATGAATCAAATTGAAGCCGATCGCGACGGCGTCGTCGAGGCCATCCTAGTGGAAGACGGAGAGCCGGTGGAATTCGATCAACCTATGATCGTCATCGCTTAATCTTTCACAACAACACGGGTGGATTCTCCCATGCTGGACAAGGTACTTATCGCAAACCGCGGCGAGATTGCCCTTCGTATTCTCCGGGCCTGTAAAGAGCTAGGGATTAAAACCGTTGCGGTTCACTCCAAAGCCGACCGTGAATTGATGCATGTTCGCTTGGCCGATGAAGCGGTATGCATCGGCCCCGCCTCCTCAGCGCAGTCGTACTTGAATATTCCTGCATTAATAAGCGCTGCTGAAGTGACCGATTCAAGCGCCATTCATCCTGGTTACGGCTTTCTCTCGGAAAACGCTAATTTTGCTGAGCAGGTTGAGCGCTCTGGCTTTACCTTTATTGGCCCGCGCGCGGAAACTATCCGCCTGATGGGTGATAAAGTTAGTGCCATTGAAGCAATGAAGATTGCTGGCGTTCCTACCGTGCCTGGCTCAGACGGCCCGTTAGGTGACGATGAAGCCACCAACCTAGCCACTGCACGCCGCATTGGCTATCCGGTAATTATCAAAGCTGCTGCAGGCGGTGGTGGCCGCGGCATGCGGGTGGTACACACTGAAGGCCATCTGCTTTCAGCTATTACTGTCACTCGCACTGAGGCACACTCAGCGTTTGGCGATGGCACGGTTTACATGGAAAAATTCCTTGAGAAACCCCGCCATGTTGAGGTCCAGGTGCTGGCTGACGGCCAAGGCAATGCTATCCACCTTTATGATCGCGACTGTTCTTTACAGCGTCGTCACCAAAAGGTTCTGGAAGAAGCGCCGGCCCCTGGCATCGACCCGGAAGCGCGTGCAAAGGTGCTAGAAGCATGCCGCCAAGCGTGCCTCGAAATTAACTATCGTGGCGCGGGCACCTTTGAGTTTCTGTACGAAGACGGTGATTTCTTCTTTATTGAAATGAATACCCGTGTACAGGTAGAGCACCCTGTCACCGAGATGGTCACAGGCGTAGATATCGTTAAGGAACAGTTGCGCATTGCCTCCGGCCTGCCACTTTCGATTCGTCAAGAAGACGTAAAGATCAATGGCCATGCCTTTGAGTGCAGGATCAATGCGGAAGACTCGCGTACGTTTATGCCCTCTCCGGGCAAAGTCACCCTGTTCCATGCTCCGGGTGGCCTTGGCGTGCGTATGGACTCTCATCTGTACACTGGCTACACCGTACCGCCTCATTATGACTCACTGATTGGCAAGCTAATCACCTGGGGAGCTGATCGCGAGATTGCCCTAACGCGTATGCGCAACGCCCTAGATGAGCTGCTGGTCGAGGGGATCAAAACCAATATTGATCTGCAAAAAGATTTGGTGAGGGACAGTTATTTCCGCCAAGGCGGCGTCAATATTCACTATCTTGAAAAGAAACTCAGCAGCTAATATCTGCAAAAGCGGTATGGATAGCTGATAATGCTCAACGGGGTGGCCATAGCCACCCCGTTATTGTTTTACCTTTGCGTGAATGCACGCACGCAGTGGAGATTACTAATGCCCTGGCTCCAACTCAAAGCCCACGTTGCTCCAGAACAAGCCGAACTACTCGAAGATCTACTGTTAGAGGAAGGCGCGACAGCTATTGGTCTTCAAGACGCCCACGATGATCCTGTTTTCGAACCCGAGCGAGGCACTACCCCGCTTTGGCAAGATACAATTCTCACTGGCCTATATGATGACTTAGACGGCGTTGAATCCATGCTTGAGCGCATTCAAGCTGCTTGGTCTGAACAAGTCCCCGGCGAACCCTGCCCAGCGATTGAGTATGAGCTATTAGCCGATAGAGACTGGGAAAGAGAGTGGATGGATGACTTTACGCCGTTGCGAATGGGCCAACGACTATGGATCGTCCCGAGTTGGCATGAGCCACCAGAAGCCAATGCCGTCAATCTCATTCTTGACCCAGGTCTTGCCTTTGGCACTGGCACCCATCCCACGACGGCTCTTTGCCTGGAGTGGCTGGATAGCCTTGCGGTTAGCGGCAAATTGGAAGATAAAACCGTCCTGGATGTGGGCTGCGGCTCAGGCATTCTTGCCATTGCCGCGCTAAAGTTAGGTGCATCCCACGCCGATGCTACTGATATAGATCCACAGGCACTTCAGGCAAGCCGTGACAACGCAGCGCGCAATCAGATTAGCGACGCACAATTGTCCCTTTACTATCCTGAACAGCTGATCGACGGCCACTACCCAGTTGTCACCGCCAACATTTTAGCTGGGCCATTAGTTGAATTAGCCCCAATGATTGCAGGTCATGTCGCGCCCGGCGGACAAATAGCACTGTCTGGCATTTTAGCTAACCAAGCGGATGAGGTTTTGCAAGCCTACGAAGCCCAGGGTTTGACAATGGAAGAGCCCACAATTCGCGAAGGGTGGGTTCGCCTATCAGGCTACCGCGCTGTTTAATCTAGCCAACGGCCTTCACCCCATCGCCGAGTAGGCGTATCATACGCCCCCTTGAAACGCCTACTCGGCGATTTTTATCTGTATCTACAGCGCAGCACAATGACCACACAAAACTTTCAGCCACCAATGATAGGGCCTCACCAGTTACCCAACCAAGTTATCTTGGCGCCGATGGCTGGCGTTACCGATCGCCCATTTCGCCAACTTTGTAGGCGTTTAGGTGCTGGATGGGTGGTCGGCGAAATGGTGACAGCCGATCCCTCTCTTTGGCATACCCGAAAGTCCAAGCTACGCATGGATCACCAAGGCGAGCCCGACCCACGGGTTGTACAAATTGCCGGGGGTGACGCTGAAATGCTGGCTAATGCTGCGCGCCTTAACGCCGAACTAGGCGCTCAGGTGATTGATATCAACATGGGATGCCCGGCTAAAAAGGTCTGCAATAAGGCTGCTGGTTCGGCCCTAATGCGTGATGAAGCCCTAGTAGCCGACATTCTGGACGCCGTTGTCAAGGCTGTTGATATTCCGGTTACGTTAAAAATTCGCACAGGCTGGTCTGCTGAAGCTAACAATGGCCTGCGCATTGCTAAACTCGCGGAATCCGCAGGCATCCAAGCCTTAGCGGTACATGGACGTCATCGAGAGCAGCGCTATACTGGATGGGCTGAGTACGACACTATCGCTGAAATAAAATCGCACCTGACGATACCGGTTATCGCCAATGGGGATATTACCAGCCCTCAAAAGGCCAAAGAGGTCTTGTCATATACAGGTGCCGATGCAGTAATGATTGGCCGCGGAGCGCAAGGCAACCCATGGATATTCGAGCAGATTACCCACTATCTTGCCCATGGAGAATTGCTAACACCCCCGACTCTTGATGAGCGCCGCAACGTTCTCAATGAGCACCTACAAGCTCTGCACACGTTTTATGGCGATACAATGGGTGTTCGCATAGCGCGTAAACACCTAGGTTGGTACTTGAATGAAGACCCGCGCTTCAACGACAAACAGTATTATCTGCTGAAGCAGCAATTTAATGCGCTTGCCACCCCAGCATCGCAATTTGACTGGATTAATGATGCCATGACGCAAGACGCTGCAGAGCGTCTGCTAGCTAAAGGAAGCCATGCTGCATGACTGAACGCGACCTGCTTTCGAACGAGCTCTCTCACCGTCTCTCAGGCACTCTGGCGGACCCCGCCGCGAGCGTACCGCCCCAACCACTTAGAGAAGCGGTTGAGACGGCGATACGCCGTTACTTCGAGCATCTCGATGGCAGCCAGGCAACTGATCTCTACGCGATGGTGATGGCCGAAGTAGAAGCGCCGCTACTTAGCTGCGTAATGGAACATACTGAAGGCAACCAAACCAGAGCCGCGGATGTATTGGGCTTAAACCGTGGCACATTGCGCAAAAAACTTAAGCTCTATGGATTGATTGAAGGTGACGCCCCATAAGGGGCGTTGTCGTTTGTAATTTTCGATGTTAATTCCTTGACTCTGCACACGAGCACTCTAATGGCTGATAGTACTGCTACCCCCGTCCGTCGCGCCCTTTTGAGCGTATCCGATAAAACCGGCATTGTTGAATTCGCCCGCGGTTTAAGCCAACACGGCGTAGAACTTCTTTCAACTGGCGGAACCTTCCGACTGCTTCAGGAAAATTCTGTTCCTGTTAAAGAAGTCTCTGAGCACACTGGTTTTCCTGAAATCATGGATGGCCGTGTAAAAACACTGCACCCCAAAATCCATGGTGGAATTCTGGCGCGCCGCGGTCAGGATGATGCTGTGATGGCAGAGAACGACATCACCCCCATCGACATGGTGGTCGTTAATCTTTATCCATTTGCTGCCACTGTCGCCAACCCAGACTGCACACTGGAAGACGCCATCGAAAATATCGATATCGGCGGGCCGACCATGGTGCGCGCATGCGCAAAAAATCACGCCTTTACCACCATCGTGGTAAATGCCGATGACTATGCTCGGGTACTGGGAGAGCTGGCCGCGCAAGATGGTCAAGTGAGCGCCGCTACCCGCTTTGACCTGGCCGTAAAAGCATTTGAGCACACCGCCGGTTATGATGGCGCCATTGCCAATTACCTTGGCCGCAAAGTGACTAGCGAAAACGCAACGTTTGCTCGCACTTTCAACCTGCAATTAGACAAAAAGCAGGACATGCGATACGGCGAAAACCCGCATCAGCAAGCTGCTTTTTACGTGGATCCCCAAGCAAGCGAACCGAGCGTCGCCACTGCAAAAACTCTGCAAGGTAAGCCACTCTCCTTCAATAACGTGGCCGACACAGATGCAGCATTTGAATGCGTTAAAGCGTTTGATGAAACGGCTTGTGTCATCGTCAAACATGCCAACCCTTGCGGTGTAGCCATTGGCGCTACTGCACTTGAAGCATATGACAAAGCCTTCGCTACCGATCCGACCAGCGCTTTTGGTGGCATTATTGCGTTTAACGTGGCGCTAGATGCCGAAACCGCTCGGGCAATTATTGATCGCCAGTTTGTTGAAGTTATTATCGCACCCGGCGTGAGTGATGAGGCAGTTGCTATCGTGGCAGAAAAGCAGAATGTACGCCTGCTTGATGTCAGTGCCCACTGGCCTGGCGAAACACAGCCTGCGTTTGACTTTAAACGTGTTAACGGCGGACTGTTGGTACAAGAGCGCGACCAGGGCATGGTAACCCGCGAAGAGCTGACCGTGGTTAGCGAACGTGTTCCAACAGAACAAGAACTTCGCGACCTGGGTTTTGCTTGGCGAGTCGCTAAATTCGTTAAATCGAATGCGATTGTATACGCCAAAGAGGGTCAAACAGTGGGTGTTGGCGCAGGTCAAATGAGCCGCGTTTACTCAGCGAAAATTGCGGGCATTAAAGCGGCGGATGAAGGTCTTTCAGTGCCCGGCTCAGTTATGGCGTCAGATGCATTCTTCCCTTTCCGCGATGGTATTGACGCCGCCGCAGCCGCAGGCATTACTGCCGTTATTCAGCCCGGCGGCTCCATGCGTGACCAGGAAGTCATTGATGCCGCTAACGAAGCGGGCATTGCCATGGTATTTACTGGCATGCGCCACTTCCGTCATTAATCGCTTCGTCTTGCCATAAAAGCAGGCCCCCAACGGATTTTCCGACGGGGGCCTGTTTGCTGATAGCGCTGTTTATTTATAGCAATGCTTATTTATAGAACTGTTTATTTCTAGTACTTGCGCCTGCGCTTAACCTAGATCAATACACAGATATTTTGTCTCAAGGTACTCTTCCAAACCTTGATGCCCGCCTTCACGCCCAAGACCGGACGCTTTTACGCCACCGAAAGGAGCGGCTGCATTAGAAATAAGGCCGGTGTTAATTCCCACCATGCCATACTCAAGTGCATCGGCGACGCGCCAAACGCGACCCAGATCTTGAGAGTAGAAATAGGAGGCTAAACCATACTCGGTGTCATTAGCCATCTCGATAGCAGTTTCCTCTTCATCGAAGGGAAAAACTGCCGCCAGCGGGCCAAAGGTTTCTTCGTGAGCCACCTTCATCTTATCTGTTGCAAAGCTAATCAACGTCGGCGTAAAGAAGTTTCCACCGAGTGGGTGCGGATGACCACCTAGCAGCAGCTCAGCGCCATTATCGACCGCATCCTGCACATGCTCACTGACCTTTTTGACCGCCTCACCGTCGATCAACGGGCCAATGTTAATATTGGGCTCGGTGCCATTACCTACGTACAGCTCACTATTCATAGCAACCGCCAACTTCTCACAGAAGGCGTTAATAACGCTGGACTGCACCAAAAACCGGTTAGTGCATACGCATGTTTGACCAGCATTACGAAACTTCGCAGCCATGGCACCTTCCACAGCGGCATCAAGGTCTGCATCTTCAAACACGATAAAGGGCGCATTACCGCCCAGCTCAAGGGATATTTTTTGCACATGCTCAGCCGCCTGAGCCATGAGCTTGCGGCCAACCTCCGTAGAACCCGTAAAGGTAATTTTGCGCACTTTGGGTGATTGAGTAAGCGCACTGGCGATATCTGCAGCACTGCCAGGCACTACATTAAACACGCCACGGGGAATGCCTGCTCTCTCTGCCAACATGGCAAGAGCCGTCGCAGAAAATGGCGTTTGGCTTGCAGGCTTAACAACAATCGTACAGCCCGCGGCTAACGCGGCGCCTGCTTTACGCGTGATCATAGCAGCCGGAAAATTCCAGGGGGTAATAGCCCCGACAACACCGACAGGCTGTTTTGTCACCACAATACGCTGGTTTGATTTAGCGGCGGGAATAGTCTCGCCATAAACACGGCGCGCTTCTTCTGCAAACCAACGTAAAAAACTAGCGGCATAGACAATTTCGCCCTCTGCCTCTTTTACTGGCTTGCCTTGCTCGTAGGTCATGAGCAAGGCGAGATCATGTTTATGCTCCAGCATGAGATCATGCCACTTCAGCAGCAGATCAGCTCGTTCTTGAGCGGTCAACGCACGCCAAGCGGGTAACGCAGCATCCGCTGCATCGATAGCGCGCTCAGTCTCAACTTTACCCAGTCGTGGCATATCGCCCACGGACTCACCCGTCGCAGGGTTTAAGACATTAATTTGCTCACCGCTGTCGGCGGCCACCCAGCTACCATCGATATAGGCAAACGGGCAATACAGCTGTGTTTCTTTCAGCGCTTCCATGACAGACTCCTGACCAAATATTGGCCTCACGGGCTCATTGACCTGTTCATGCTAAGACGAAACCGCGTGTTTAACCAAATCTTTGCAATGAAATCTGCCAAAGATTCTTAGCCAATATTTCAACTGATTAACGTTAAGAATTCCTGCCGCGTTGCTTGGTTGCTGCGAAAACTCCCCAGCATCACAGAAGATGTCATGCTTGAATTTTGCTTTTCCACACCGCGCATCATCATGCAAAGATGGCGTGCCTCAATCACCACAGCGACACCTCTTGATTGGGTAACTTGCTGCACTGCCTCGGCAATTTCACGCGTCAAGTTCTCTTGAATTTGCATACGCCTAGCATACATATCAACGATACGGGCAAACTTCGAAAGCCCTAGCACTTTGCCGCTAGGCAGATAAGCGATATGACATTTGCCAATAAAGGGGAGCAAGTGGTGCTCGCACATGGAGTACAGTTCAATGTCTTTTACAAGGACCATTTCATCTGTTTGTGACTCAAATACCGCGCCATTAACAATCTCCTCAAGTGATTGCTGGTAGCCAGCATTTAAGAACTGCATTGCTTTTGCGGCTCTTTTTGGCGTATCGCGCAGTCCTTCACGGTCAGGATTTTCACCTATTGCGGCGATAATGTGGCGGTAGTGTTGAGCAATGTCGTCGGTCATTTGAAGCCTCATCAAAACTGTACGTGCTAGCCACTGAAAAACGTCTGGACTACTAGAGCGTTTAATCAACAGCGAAATATTGCTATCTATCAATAGCTGAGAGCTGTGCGCCAATCATGTACAAAAAATATACGCTAAATAACTTTTGCACAATAAAAAACACCACATCCCGTTATTTTAACGCACCTAACCCTGCTGTGGCAGAGTGCCGCGCACCCCCCTTTGAGACTATTTAAGCTGTGCTATCATGGATCGAACTAGTCAGCTTAATTCGTAGCGCTCATCTGAGAGTTCCTTATGTCATTCAAACCTGCACCGTTTTTCTTAACTGCCCTATTGGGAGCTGCATTGGCAACACCCTTGTTAGCCGCCGAACAGACATTAACACTACCTAAAGGTGCCAGTGTCGGTGTCGAGGTCATCGAAGAGTTTGCTTTTACCGACAGCCAATCGCGTTATGAAGATATCTTACTTCATCCCACTCAAGCTGGCAGTGCCTCGCATCAGTTGCCCGAATACTGCGTTTTAGTCGCCAATGCACAGTTCACTAATGGGCGCATTCGTATTACAACTCAAGACGCAACCTGCATTGAAACACACGATGCTGAAAGCGCTATTTTCACCGGGTCATTTAGTGCCGGTGCGTATGCAGAAGACGGTCAGTACGGTCTTGCCTGTGATGAGTCGCCTTGCACCTTATCGCCAGGCCAAGCATTCGTGGTAACACTGGATGAAAATATCGATATCAACGCTCAAGATAACCCTTCAGCGGAAATTAATGCTGCTCGGCGAGAGGCTGATGGAGAAGGCGTAGCCAACCCCATCCCATCAGATCGGCCTGACCCCGATGCAAGCGCTGAAAACCCACGTGCGGTCAATCAACCTGAATAGAACCACGTTACTCATCGTCAATGGGGGCGATGCTTAATTAACTACCCGTGCAATTGTTATGCTAGCCAAATAGGCTTTTCAAGCTGTAACAACTGCTGCTCCAGCTGGCGGATGTGCTGATCCCAATAACCGCTCTCCGCCAGCCATGGAAACGCACGAGGAAACGCTGGATCATCCCAGCGAGAAATAAGCCACGCGGTGTATCGGATAAGACGATAAGCCCGCAACGGCTCGATTAGCGACAGCTGGTGTTGCGGAAATGTTTGCTCCTCTTCATAGCCTTCAACAATTTCACTTAGCTGTGCTCGCCAGCCAGATGGATCATCAACGGGTAACAGCATCCATACATCTTGGATAGCGGGCGCCATAAGGCAATCGTCAAAATCCACCAAGGTAAATGATTCATCTCTTCCTAAAACATTGCCCAGATGACAATCACCATGCGTTCGAATCATTTGATCGCTGGCGATGGGGTGCTTTTCAAGATGACGAAGAATTTTCTGTACAACGTTGTGATAAGCGCGCTGCTGATGCTTGCTTAGCCTTTTACTCTCGATAACACGGGCCTCAGCATCATCAATATCGCCCTGCCACTCTAATGTTGGACGGTACTGAAACGCCTTTCGTGATGACACTGCATGTAACCGCCCTAACGCATTACCTAATGCAAAAAGATGCGACGGATTGTCTAGCTCAGGCGCTTGACCACTGCATTGAGGGTAAAGCGTGAAGCGAAATTGCTGGTAAGTATGGAGTGAGTGGCCATGCTGATCCCGCCATGGCGCAACAACGGGCACATTTGCAGCAGCCAACTCCTGAAGAAAATCATGCTCTTCCTGAATGATCTCATCTGCCCAACGACCAGGACGATAGAATTTCACAACCCAGCGCTCACCGTCATCGTCACGAAACATCAGCACTCGATTTTCATAGCTATTAAGTGCAAACGGCTCGCCAGCCGGCCAAATCCCAACAGACTCCGCAGCAGACATAACAGTGTCCGGAGAAAGCGTACTAAACGGGTGTGGCATATACCGCTCCTGTGCAAATTAAGCCTGCATTCTATCAATTATGCACCAGAGGTGTTCGAGCAACTGCCCAAACATCGACACGTTTAGCCCCCGCACGAAGCGCTTCTTCAGCAAGTGCTTGGCAAGTCGCGCCAGTAGTAACAACGTCGTCAATGATGGTGAGATGTGATGGCAGTGAACCATTAATATGAAAGGCACCTACTAAATTTTTTGCTCGCTCCTTTCTGTTTAACGTCCGTTGAGAAGGCAGCTGTTGACGACATTCAGCCGTTAACACGGGCAGTTTGACCCGCTTGCCTAGCTGATCAGCCAACCAGTGGGACTGATTAAAGCCACGCTGCCGAGCTCGAACAGCGTGCATGGGTACAGGCAAGAGACCTCCTCCCAAACAGCTGGGAGCTTTACTCATCATCAGCTCTACCAGCAACATGCCCGCACGGGGCGACGCATTAAATTTAAAGTCATGAACTAACGCTCTTATAGGCTCTTCAAATAAAAGCTCCACCGTCGCGACGGTAAACGCTGGTGGATTCTCTCTACAGTGCCCACAAACGGATTGAACGGATGCTACGCCCCAAACAGCCAAAGGCTCTTTACACTGCCAGCAGCCATTGGCATTCCACGGCAACTGTTCAAAGCACTCCTGACACCAACCACCACTGGTTTGCCCGGGAGAAAGGCAAAACGCACAATAACCTGGCAGTCCCTTTTTGGCCCAAGTGCTTGCACAATGTACTAACCGCGTTAGGAGCATACTTTCCTCAGACTGATTTAATTAACAATTTTAGTGACGCACCGTTGACATTAATACGAATGCTGTTAATATACGTCTCGTCTTCAGCGGATGTGGTGGAATTGGTAGACACGCTAGATTTAGGTTCTAGTGCCGTAAGGTGTGGGAGTTCGAGTCTCCCCATCCGCACCAATTTAAAGGTCTTTACCTTCGAAAAATTCGGTAGCTTTATGCTAACCGAATTTTTTTGTTTTACGATCCTGTATAAACCGATTAGCTGACCTCAGTCTGTTTTTGAGTTAGGTTAGCAGCTAACAACTAACAACCTTATCGCTTCCAGGATCTCTTCGATGAAACCAGTGCTCGCTGTCTTTTTCCTTGGCGTATTTTGCGCACTGTCGCCAGACACCTATTCTGCCGAAACCTATACTACTGAGGAAGATAGCGACAGCGACCTACCCGAGTGGGCTGAAGCGCGCGTGGAGCCATTTCGAGCAAGCATTGGCAACTGGGTAGACAACACATCAAGAAACATTGACTCTTTTTTTGGTGGTGATCAATCCGCTTCTGCTGATAACAGATCTTACCTCCGCCTTGGCCAGGAAATAGACTGGATGGAAGGCGAAGGCACTAACGGTGATATTAGTGTGCGTTATCGCATCGATCTTCCTACGACAGAAGACCGCCTGCGCTTAATCATTGAAAGCGATCCAGAAGAATCACAAGGCACACTGGCTGAACAAGGCTCTGGGCGGCTCTATAACGACCAACGCGATCGCAGAACATCAACATTCGGCCTTGATTGGTTAGAAAGTAGAGACAAACGTGAGAACTGGAGCAACCGCTTTGGCGCTGGCGTCCGGCTTCGTCTGCCTCTTGATCCCTATGTCCGCTTTACCAGCGAACGCCTGTGGGACTTAAAGGATAGCCCCTGGCAGCTAGAATCATTTAATCGCCTATCCTGGTTTAACAACTCAGGTTATTCAGCACGCACCGAGTGGGATCTTGGCCGCCCATTATCCACCAATCGCCACCTGCGATTTATCACCAACGTGCAATGGCGTGAGGAAGAGGACACGCTTGAGTACAGCGAGGTAGTGCAGCTAAACCAGCGCTTAAACAGCCGTAGCGCACTTCGCTACTCAGCTATCGCCATTGGTGAAAGCCTGTCTAGCCCACGAATGACAAACTACTACCTGCAAACCCGCTACCGCAGAGATATCCATAAAGGAATACTGTTTGCAGATGTCATTCCAGAACTGCATTTTCAGCGAGAAGTTAGCTACGACCCGCGCTGGGCGATGACACTACGGGTAGAAATGTATTTCCAACGCGAGCTCCAGCGCGATCACTTCCACTTCTAGCAATTAGCGCCCCACCGCGAACGCACGATAGGCCATTGGCAGTTCTGCCAATGGCCTATTAGTTAGATGCAACAGTCAAGGGCAACAGCTAGTCTCTTATGGTTTAAAGCCGCAACCCACCGTCGCACTCGATAATTCGCGCCGTGAAGTAATCATTTTCAAAAATGAAAGCGACGCTTTTCGCGATGTCATCAGGATTACCCAGCCGCTTAAGAGGCACACTGGAGGAGATTCTTTCCAACATATCGGGGCGCATGGAAGCTGTCATGTCGGTTCCAACAAACCCTGGCGCCACGGTTCCAGTACGAATACCGTAACGGGCAAGCTCTTTGCCCCAAGTAACTGTCAACGCATGGACACCAGCTTTGGCAGCAGCGTAATTACTTTGCCCCATATTTCCGGCTCGGGAAATACTTGAAATATTGACAATAACGCCCTGGTGCCCAGCTTCTACCATTTGCGTTGCCGCTTCCCGGCCGCACAGAAAAACGCCGGTTAAATTAACATCAAGCACTTTCTGCCAAGCAGATAGCGACATACGTTTTTCAACTACCCCTTCTTTTGCTTTGATAAGTAAGCCATCGTCAGTGATCCCTGCATTATTAATACAACCGCCTACCGGTCCCATGCGGGCCGCAATGTCAGCAAATGCCTGCTGCACTGACTGCTCATCAGCCACATTGGTCACAAATGCGTGTGCTTGAATATCTTGAGACGCTAACGCTGATACCGCCTCATCCAATGCTGCTGCACTCATATCCAAAAGCGCCAAACGAGCACCTTGCTTGCCTAGCCGCTCCGCCATAGCAAAGCCCAGACCGCGGGCTCCCCCGGTAATCGCGATCACTTTATTTGTCAGGTTCATCTGATTCTCCTTAGGCCGATACTTATAAAGACTGATACTTTAAATTGCTTGCTAAGCGCTACCTATCTCGCCTCGTAAAATGGCGCTATTGTGCATCGCAGCATAGAAGTTATTGAGCGAAATATCGAGCATTAGAACACATACGTAAGCAGGCTAACCGAACGTTGGCTGCTTGTTTTCGCGAATTCTGCCACCATATTGACGAATTACGTTTGTTATGGAGTCTGTCATGCCCATTCTTCTTTTTATATCGCTGTTTACGTTAGTTGATTTTGTACTACTGTTTTCGATCGGTAGCCAAATTGGTTTATTAACCACTCTGCTTCTCGTACTGGGCACTGGTTTCATTGGACTACATCTAATTCGCAAAGAGGGTGTTTCCACTCTGGCGCGCGCGCGACAGCGCATGCAAGTGGGCGAAATTCCCTCTCAAGAACTGTTTACCGGGGCCGCTCTGATTTTCGGAGGCGCCCTACTTTTGGCCCCAGGCTTTCTCTCTGACGCGCTAGGCATCGCCTGCCTGCTGCCTAACGCTCGCCAGTTAATATTTAAAGCCCTCACCTGGCTAGGCTTAAAAAGCACTGCTGACCAACAGCAGCAAGCAAGCTACGAACAGGCCCAGACATCACGCTCAAGCAGTCAAGAAGGGCCGATTGAAGGTGAATTCATTAGCCGCGATGAAACAGCAAGGCGGCGCTGAAGGCTCATCGAAGAAGAATGCCAAAAAACCACATTTTTTTTTATCACTTACCCCTTGAAAGGCTACGAGCAGCCCCCACTTTTGAGTCAGCACACAAGTTCGGCGGATGCACTAGCTTTCGCCATTAACATGAAGGTGACTTACCTTCACTTTTCGCGGGCAAGAGGCCCACGAAAATCTCATTTAGCTAACTGCCCTTATGGGCTTTGACGATACTCAGGAGAACGTGAGCATGAATATCCGTCCTTTGCACGATCGCGTCGTTGTTCGTCGCGTGGAAGAAGAGCAGAAAACCGCTGGCGGCATCGTGCTTCCGGGCAACGCCCAGGAAAAACCCACTCGCGGTGAAATCCTGGCGGTTGGTAATGGTCGCATTCTCGACAACGGTGACGTTCGCCCGTTGGACGTTAAAGTTGGCGACTCGGTGATTTTCAAAGACGGTTTCGGCGTTGAGAAACAGAAAATCAACGGCGAAGAAGTTCTGATCATGAGCGAAGCCGATATCTTGGCAGTCGTCGAAGGCTAAATCTCGCCTCGACTACTTACTTTTCCTTTTAAATTTCAATGTTTAGGAAATAACGAACATGGCAGCTAAGCAAGTAAAGTTCTCCGATGATGCCCGCAAACGCATGGCTCGTGGCGTTGACGTTCTGGCCAACGCAGTAAAAGTTACCCTCGGTCCGAAAGGCCGTAACGTGGTACTGGACAAGTCCTTCGGCGCACCGACCGTTACTAAAGATGGTGTATCGGTTGCTAAAGAGATCGAACTGAAAGACAAGTTCGAGAACATGGGCGCTCAGATGGTTAAGGAAGTTGCTTCCAAAACGTCTGACGCTGCAGGCGACGGTACCACTACGGCAACGGTTCTGGCTCAAGCCATTGTCGCAGAAGGCTTGAAAGGCGTTACTGCGGGCATGAACCCGATGGATCTTAAGCGCGGTATCGACCAAGCGGTTAGCGCGGCTGTTAAAGAGATTCAGGCAATGTCTGTTCCTTGCACCGACACCAAGTCGATTGCTCAGGTAGGCACAATCTCTGCTAACGGCGACAAGCGCATTGGCGAGATCATCGCTGAAGCGATGGAAAAAGTTGGTAAAGAAGGCGTCATCACTGTTGATGAAGGCCGTGGCTTCGAAGACGAGCTGGAAGTCGTTGAAGGTATGCAGTTTGATCGCGGCTACCTCTCGCCCTACTTCGTTACCAACCAAGACACCATGGCTGTCGAGCTGGAAGACCCTTACATCCTGCTCGTAGACAAGAAAATCTCCAACATCCGCGAATTACTGCCGGTGCTGGAAGCGGTTGCTAAGCAAGGTAAACCGCTCGCGATTATCGCTGAAGATATCGAAGGCGAAGCGCTAGCAACGCTGGTTGTGAACAATATGCGCGGCATCGTTAAAGTTGCTGCAGCTAAAGCACCTGGCTTCGGCGACCGTCGCAAAGCGATGCTGCAGGATATCGCTATCCTGACTAACGGCACCGTGATTTCTGAGGAAGTTGGCCTGACGCTTGAGCAAGCGAACCTGGATCACCTGGGTACCGCTAAGCGCATGACGATGTCTAAAGAAAACACCACCATCATCGATGGCGCTGGTGTCGAAAATGACATCGAAGCACGCGTTAACCAGATCCGTGCGCAAATCGAAGAAACTTCTTCTGATTACGACAAAGAGAAGCTGCAAGAGCGCGTTGCCAAGCTGGCAGGCGGTGTTGCTGTTATTCGCGTCGGTGCGGCTACCGAAGTAGAAATGAAAGAGAAGAAAGCCCGTGTTGAAGATGCGCTGCACTCAACCCGCGCTGCAGTAGAAGAAGGCGTTGTACCTGGTGGCGGTACTGCACTGGTTCGCGTCATGGCTAAAGTACAAGGCCTGACTGGCGACAACGAAGACCAGAACCACGGTATCAACATGGCGCTGCGCGCTATGCAGTCTCCGCTGCGTCAGATTGTCACCAACGCCGGTGAAGAAGCCGCTGTTGTTATCAACAGCGTGAAAGATGGTGAAGGTAACTTCGGCTATAACGCACAAACGGGTGAGTACGGCGACCTGTTCGAAATGGGTGTTCTGGACCCGGCTAAAGTAACCCGTACTGCACTGCAGTCCGCTGGTTCTGTTGCTGGCCTGATGATCACCACTGAGTGCATGATCGCTGACGATCCTGAAGAGAAAGACGCTGCTCCAGACATGGGTGGCATGGGCGGAATGGGTGGTATGGGCGGCATGATGTAATGCAACCCTGAGCCCATCGCTCTGACGTTTAACGTCGCTAAGAACCCCGCCACGGCGGGGTTCTTTTATTTGACAATACCCCACCCACCTCTAACGGTAGCTAAAATCATGCTACCATCAGCGCCTTTATCCGGCAGCTGTAGGTCTTCATTACCGTGCTCTCCAATATTCGCATCGTACTAGTGCAAACCTTCCACCCAGGCAACATTGGCGCTACTGCTCGCGCGATGAAAACCATGGGCTTATCCGAGCTCGTATTGGTTAATCCGCGCGCATTCCCAGATGACGAAGCCACTCGCATGGCAGCAGGTGCAACGGATGTACTTGAACATGCCCGTTGTGTAAGCAGCCTTGAAGAAGCGGTTAGTGATTGCGTACAAGTGGTCGGTGCGAGTGCAAGGCTCCGTAGCCTGCCGCTGCCGCACTTCGATGAACCTGATGACATGGCGCAGCAGGTGATTGAGAACGCCGCACAAGCGCCGGTTGCACTGGTATTCGGGCGTGAACGCTCAGGTCTCACCAACGACGAAATACGCTGCTGCACACACCAAGTCAGCATACCTGCCAACCCTGAATACGGTATTTTAAATCTATCTCAGGCCGTGCAGATTTTAGCCTATGAAGTACACCGTGCTTGGCGGAAGCGCGATGATAGTCACTTCATGTACCAACGGCCACTTGAAGCCACGCCGCCCAGCCGCGAGCAGTTTGTGCACTTCCAGGAGCATCTTGGACGCCTGATGCAGCAGAGTGGCTTTCTTACCCAGCCCCATGCCCGCACTGAAGAACAGCTTCAGGCGCTGTTCTCCCGCTCTCAGCCTAGCCGCAAGGAGCTCTCCTTACTCCGCGGCCTGCTCAGCGCTTTCGAGACACACCTACCTGGGCAATAATCATGGTTTTAGTATAAAAAAGGGCAGCTCATGGCTGCCCTTCTTAGTCTGCGTGTTGGTTTGCGCGAAAAAAACTTAAAGCGACATCGCTGCCAACCACCCAAAAGCAATCAGCGGTATATTGTAGTGCAGGAAGGTAGGCACCACGCTGTCCCACATATGATCATGCTGTCCATCAACATTTAGACCTGAAGTTGGCCCCAACGTGGAATCAGACGCTGGCGAGCCAGCATCGCCCAGTGCAGCCGCCGTACCAACCAGCACAACCGTCGCCATTGGCGAGAAACCAAACTGCACCGCCAGCGGTACAAAAATCGCTGCAATAATGGGAATGGTCGAAAAGGATGAGCCAATTCCCAGGGTAATAAACAAGCCTACCAGCAGCATAACAAACGCCGCTAAACCGCGGTTATCACCAAACAACTCAAACGCACCTGTCACTAGCGACTCGATATCCCCTGTCGCCTTCATTACTTCTGCAAAGCCAGCTGCTGAAATCATGATGAAGCCGATTAACGCCATCATGCGCATACCGCTGGTAAATAGATCGTCCGCTTCACGCCACTTAAAAATGCCGCCCAGCGAAAGCAGACCAATCCCCACTAGCCCACCAATAATCATAGAGCCGGTATATAGCTGTAAACCTAACGCAGCCACAATAGCCACGCCCGACATCACCAGCCCAAACGTATGAGGTTTTGCAGGCGAGTGACCTTGGTGGGCATTAGTCGCCACTAGATCTTTATTAGTATATTCACGCTGCCCACGGTAGCTGAAAAACAGTGCTACGAGTAAGCCAATGGCCATTCCTCCTACCGGAATAGCCATTGCCATGGGCACCATGCCCCGGGTAATTTCCAAGCCCAGTGACTCGCCAGCGCTATTTAAATTTGCCAGCAGAATATCATTCAAAAAGATCGCGCCAAATCCTACAGGTAGCAGCATATACGGAGCGGTTAACCCAAAGGTAAGCGCACACGCCACCGCGCGACGGTCAAGCTGGAGACGATTCATTACCACCAACAACGGCGGAATCAGCACCGGGATAAACGCTATATGCACCGGAATGGCGTTTTGTGATGAGATAGCCACCAAGAGCACTGCGACGAGCAAAAACACCTTTACCCGCGCCTGATGTGCCGCAGTCGCTTCTTTTCCCAACATTGTAATCAGGCGATTGGCCAGCATATCTGGAAGCCCTGAACGGGAAATAGCCACCGCAAAGGCCCCAAGCGTGGCATAAGCAAGGGCTACTTGCGCGCCTCCACCAACACCATCATTGAATGCACTGAGCGTTTCATCCAGTGAAAGACCGCCAACCAAGCCCCCAACCAGCGCGCCTACAACCAGTGCAAACACCACGGATACCCGAGCAAGCGAAAGCGCCACCATGACTAGCACAGCAAGAATTACCGCGTTCATTAAGATTCCCAGTTAGATAAGTGAGTGAGCTTACAAAAACTGGGGATTCTATCAGATCAGTGGTTTCTCGGTAGCGGTAATGACAGTCGTAATCACCACAACAATGACAACACTCAACCCTCTTTACGGTCAGTGGCTCAACTAATCTCCCTGGCATCAGGTGGCTGAATTAAAACGCTGCTTGATCCGCCCTATTGAGAAGCGCTAGGCAATCACTGGCGATTACTCGCTCTTCATCGGTTGGAATGACCCAAACGCCCACACGGCTACTCGCTGAAGAGATGCAACAGGCATCACGCTTATTGGCTTTTTCATCAAGTTGCATGCCCAACCACTCACACTGCGCCACAATACGTGCACGCACCGGTGCTGCATGCTCACCAATACCGGCGGTGAATATCAATTGATCAAGCCCGCCCAGCGCGCCAGCTAAACTGGCGATTTCCCGCGCGGCGCGATAGCAGTAAAGCTCAACAGCCTCTTCGGCTTCCGGGGCATCACTTGCAAGCAACTCGCGCATATCGCTACTTATTCCAGAGACACCGAGCAGCCCTGAACGCTTGTATAAAAGCGCTGATACGTCCTCAATACTCATTTTTTCATCACTAATTAAGTAAAGCACTACTCCTGGATCCAAGGCACCAGAGCGAGTCCCCATCGGCAATCCATCAAGCGCAGTAAACCCCATGCTGGAAGCCACACTAATGCCATCACGAATAGCACACATACTGGCACCATTACCCAAATGCGCCACCACCACCCGTGAACGAGGTGCATCATCCGGCAATACATTAGGTAGCGTGCGCTGAATATAATCGTAGGAAAGGCCATGGAAGCCATAACGTATCAACCCCTTGGCCGTCCATTCCCGCGGCAAAGCAAACTGCCGAGCCACCCAGGGCTGATGAGCATGAAACGCGGTATCGAAACATGCGATCTGCGGTACGTCTGGCAGACGCGCCATCAGTAGTTTGATAGGCGCAAGTCCATGGGGCTGATGCAACGGCGCTAAGCTTGAAAATTTTTCCAACTCGATCACGTCGTTAGCGCTTAATCTAGTCGCTTCACAGTAGGTTTGGCCGCCATGAACAACGCGATGCCCAATGGCAACCAGGGTACTTTTATCCTCACGCTGCTCAAGCCATGCCATCAACTTTGTGATGGCCTCTTCATGGTTTATTGCCGGGGTTAGCCCCAGCGCCTCCAGAGTTTGCAAATCATAGCGATGCGGGGGCTGTCCAGGTTCGCGATGCGCTAACGACACGCGACATTGCGACGTTGCCAAGCCCGAAAAATGGCCGCTGTAGGCGACCGTCAACGCCTCCTGAATTCCACCGGCAGCGTCTTCATCAGTGATATGATAAAGCGCAAACTTGACGCTGGAAGAACCACTATTCAGCACCAGTATTTCCTGCATGGTTATGCTCCTGAAGGGTTACTGAGTAGGCTCCGACGCTGATAGTCAGCGAGTAGTAACGCTAATGCACTGGATGCCATGCGCGTCAATGCATCATCCGCGCGGCTTGTCAGCATGATCGGCACCCTAGCGCCGACGACAACGCCCGCCCCCGTGGCATCCGCCAAGTGAGTCAGTTGCTTCATCAACATATTGGCCGCTTCAAGATCTGGCGCGAGTAGGATGTCGGCGCGCCCTGCTACTGGCGAAACAATACCTTTGGTTCTTGCCGCTGCTTCTGAGACGGCATTGTCGAAAGCCAGCGGACCATCCAAGGTGCCACCGCTAATCTGGCCACGCTCAGCCATCTTACACAGGGCCGCCGCATCAATCGTAGAAGTGATTTTGGGGTTAACGGTCTCGACAGCAGAAAGGATCGCCACACGGGGATTGTCGTTACCCAATGCGTGAGCTAACTCGATCGCGTTTTGAACAATATCGCGCTTCTCAGCTAGCTTAGGATAGATATTGATTGCCGCATCCGTAATCAACAATGGTCGCGGGTAGGTTGGCACATCAAAGGCCATCACATGACTTAGGCACCGCTCGGTACGCAACCCTGTGTCACGCTTAAGCACTTCATGTAAAAGCTCATCGGTGTGCAGCGCACCTTTCATCAACGCACCTACGCGGCCCTGACGTGCTAATGCCACCGCTTGTTCAGCAGCCGCGTGGCTGTGGGGAACATCCACCAGTTCGAATGCACTGATATCCACCTCGGCTTTTTCGGCGGCGAGTTGTATTTTCCCTTTGGGCCCAACCAGCACAGGAATAATTAAACCTTGCGCCGCTGATTCAACCGCTCCACAAATAGCACTTTGATCTACCGGATGAACAACGGCAGTGGGCATTGGCTCCGGATGATCGGCAGCAGTTAAAATCTCATGCAACCTGCCACGCTCGGTTAAACGCACTTTGGGCAGCAACGCGCGAGGCCGTTGAATTTTTTTAATCGGTGCCAATACGCTAGCGTCACCTTCAATGACCGTATCACCGCGTTGATTTTCGCAACGGCAGGCAAAGGTGATCCTATGGTGCTGATCGTCTTTTTCGATAGCCCGCACGGATACCCGCAGTACATCCCCCAGCCTTACGGGTGCCTTAAACTGCAACGACTGGGTAAGATAGACCGTGCCCGGTCCGGGCAGCTGCGTTCCCAGCACAGTGGATATCAGCGCGCCGCCCCACATGCCATGAGCAATGACTTCCTGGAAACGGCTGCTCTTAGCAAAGTCGCTGTCGACGTGTGACGGATTAATGTCACCTGACATCACAGCAAACAGTTTGATGTCCTCCATGGTCAGGCGTTTTTCTAGGTGGGCTTCATCACCGACCGTTATTTCGTCATAGGTGCGATTTTCAATTAGATCATTAGCGTCATTGGCCGACATCGAGTGACTCCTTTAAACCACGTCCTTAAACTAGGAAACTTCCTTAATCACCCATACGTTAGAAGCGAATATGGTGACCTGCATCTACATAGTGGGTTAAACCCGTCAGTGACGCTCCAGCATCAAAGGCGAGATAAACGACGGCATTGCCGACAGATTAAGAAGTTCGTCGGTATCACCCTCACTTAGCTGCCCTAACTTAAGCATTTTTTATGTCGTTTAAGCGTCACTAACAGATACGAATCATTTGTGACACAAGCTTACGACTTTAGTCAAAGCACACTTGTTGCTTTGCAACATACTACCTAGTATGCCGCCCTCAACTTATTATCGACACTGCTAATTCGTCCGACAGTTGATAGCTTCTAAAAAAATCTGACCCGTGAGATAGTTAGTTAACGCGTTAACAAACTACAGAACAAGGGACGTAAAATGGCATTGACGCGACATCGCACACTACTCCTTATCATGCTAGCAAGCGTGGTTATTTCCACTGCTATGGGGCTTCGCCATGGTTTTGGGCTTTTCCTTGAGCCGATGAGCAGCGATTTCGGCTGGGGGCGCGGCGTGTTTGCCTTTGCCCTTGCAGTTCAAAACCTAATTTGGGGGCTCTCTCAGCCTTTCACCGGTGCGCTGGCTGACCGTTTTGGAGCGGCGAGAATTATTGTCGTAGGAGCCATTTTGTATGTGACGGGGCTGTGCTTTATGAGCCTTTCCACCAGCGCATTAGGCATGACTCTAAGCGCTGGATTCCTCATTGGTTTAGGCCTATCCGGCACTACATTTTCAGTAATTTTGGGCGCAGTGGGACGCGCAGTACCCCCCGAAAAACGCAGTATGGCGATGGGCATTGTCAGTGCCGCTGGCTCTTTTGGACAATTCGCGATGTTACCCGGCACACTGGGGCTAATTGAGTGGCTTGGCTGGTCAGCAGCTCTTCTAGCGATGGGCGCCATTGCTGCACTGATGATTCCCCTGGGGGCGATGTTAAAAGACCGCCCAAGCCCCAGCGCACTGGGCGACTTAAGCTTACGCGACGCGCTCAATGAGGCGGTCGGCCAGAAAGGCTTTTGGCTGCTGTGCCTCGGCTTTTTCGTCTGCGGCTTCCAAGTTGTATTTATTGCTGTCCATCTACCTGGGTATTTATTCGATAACGGTCTGGCCATTCAGGTGGGCACCACGGTGTTGGCACTGGTCGGTTTGTTCAACATTGTGGGTACCTATACGGCAGGATGGATGGGAGGAATTTGGTCAAAACCGCGCCTACTTAGCTGGCTATACTTAATTCGCGGCGCGATAATTACCGCTTTTGTCATGTTGCCGCTGACCTCTACCAGTGCTTATTTATTTGGTATCGCCATGGGCCTACTATGGCTCTCAACCGTACCGTTAACCAACGGCATTGTTGCGTCTGTATTTGGTGTTCGCCATTTATCCATGCTGGGCGGCATTGTATTCTTATTTCACCAGTTAGGATCATTTATGGGTGTCTGGCTTGGCGGATATCTTTATGATCTCACTGGCCATTATGACACTGTCTGGAAGATTGCCATTGTGCTTTCACTGGTCGCCGCTGGTCTGCACTGGTTTATTAGCGAAAAACCACTGGCACGCAACATCGCTCCTCAGGTGGCCTCATGAAGCCATTAACAGCGTTTGCACTGTCGATAGTATTAGCAACGCTACTGCTGGGCGGAGGAGTGCTAGCCTGGTGGGGCTGGCACTCTTTAGATGGCTCACTGCTGTTATTCGGCAGCCGACTGTGCTGAACATTTTCTCATAGCAACGTTGGGATTCTTACTACTTGACCATTCCATACCCCGAACATTTGGTCGTCGTAATAACGACGTTCATCGCTGTCGTAATAGCGGTGCTGCTTCACTACGAATCGCTATGGCTTATCTCACGGCAAATTGAACAATCACATAAGCCTCATCGCCAGCGTATCCTTGGCATGGCATTTGGTGTTTTATTGACGCACGTTGCCGAAATTTGGCTGTTTGGTATGACCGGATGGTGGCTAACAGCGCTCAACGGTATTGGCGCCCTGCGAGGTTATGACAGCTTTAATCTATTAGATTATATATTCTTTTCTGCCGTCACCTACACCACAGTCGGTTATGGGGATATTTATGCAACGGGCCCCGTTCGATTCCTATACGGAACGCTGGCTTTAACAGGCTTTGTCCTGATCACTTGGTCGGCATCGTTCACCTTTATTGAAATGCAAAAACATTGGCGGGTGGGAAGATAACCAAGCCACCTTTATGTTAAGGATTCAGCATGTTTGAAGTGCTTATTTTATCGTTTGCTCTTGTCTTCGGGATTATTGCCCGTCAGCTTAGCTTACCGCCCTTGGTGGGTTTTTTGGCCGCCGGGTTTGCACTCAACGCCTTCGGCCCTAGCGTTGGCCTGCCCAGCGAGGCAGGTCCCTTACTAGAACATCTTGCCCACTTAGGCGTTCTATTGCTGCTCTTTACCATTGGCCTAAAACTTAACGTGAAGAGCCTTGCTGAGCCCGTCGTGCTTGGAAGCGCATTTATACACCTAGCCATTACCTGCTTATTTTTTACGGTTGGCTTCGTCGTGTTTTTATCGCTATCTATGGATAAGGCAATATTGCTTGCCATAGCCCTCTCATTTTCAAGCACCGTTCTTGCCGCTAAGGTACTTGAGGCTAAGCGAGAATTGCGCGCTCTCCATGGCCGAATTGCCATCGGCATTTTGATTATTCAAGACTTGGTCGCCATTGCAGTACTCAGCTTTTATAGTGGCCAGACCCCCAGCCCATGGGCACTACTGGTATTTTTACTACCACTACTTAGACCCCTTCTTTATTGGTTAATGAGCATTGCCCAACACGATGAGCTGCTGGTACTGCTAGGCGCTGTGTTAGCAATTGCCATCGGTGGAATGGGATTTGAAGCCGTCGGGTTAAGCTCAGAGGTAGGTGCCTTAGTCATGGGCCTATTGCTGGCCAAACACCCCCGCGCTCAGGAGCTTTCAAAGGCGCTATGGGGCATAAAGGAAATGCTCCTAATCAGCTTTTTCTTACAAATAGGAATGGCTGGGCTACCCGACACCAATGCCTTGATTTTTGCCGGAGTTCTCGCCTTAGCACTGCCCTTAAAAGGACTACTATTTTTTGCGCTATTGATCGCATTTCGTATCCGGGCACGTAACGCTTTTCTGGGAGGTTTAAGCCTAACTGCCTACAGTGAATTTGGCTTAATCGTTGCCTCTAGTATTTTAGAGGAGTGGTTGGTACCGCTCGCCATCGCCGTCGCATTATCTTTTGTCATTTCGGCACCTCTGAACCGCTTAGCTCATGGACTTTTCGACCGCTGGGAAAGGTCGTTAACACGCTTTGAGCGTGATACACGCCATCCAGATGAACAGCCCGTTAACATCGGTAGTGCTACCGTATTAATACTTGGCATGGGACGCACAGGTAGTGCTGCCTACGACTTTTTTAACGACAAGGGGGTGTCAGTTGCGGGTATTGATTCTGATCCTAATAAATCGGAGAACAAACGCCACGTCTACTATGGCGATATAGAAGACGTGGGATTTTGGCATCAATTAGATATTTCAAAGCTGGTGGCAGTAACGTTGGCCACCCCAGAGCTTGAAAGTAAATTAATTGCCACTCGCGAGCTGCGTAAAGCAGGCTTTACTGGACAGCTGCTTGCGGGCATACACTTTCAGGATGAAGCAGCCCCATTACATGGGGCAGGTGTCGACCAAACCTACTTATTAATGACAGGGGCTGGTATTGGCATCGCAGAAAAGGCATGGGAAAGTCTCCAATCTCCTTCTTAAGCGTTATCGGCAGTAGCGATCTTACGATGACGCCATAAGCGCATTAATACGCCGTGCCTGGGTGAAAAACAGGGCCAGGAAAAAGCAGCAAGTCGCTACTAGCACAATGATTAACCAGCCATACTGCTTGGTCATTATTTCGCTCTCCTGTGCTAGGATCCCAACAAGTACAGCTGTAGCTCAATAAAAAAGCTTTATGCAAACAGTTTAGCCATGGCTAACAATTATCTAAAAAAATGCGCTACCATCACTAATTAACGTTTCCACTAACCTTGATAAATTTTGCCAATGAGTGAATACCAACAGCAACACTCTCCTACCGCATACGGCCAAGATGGAGATGCGCTACCGCCCGTGGAACAGCATGCACAGCAGTATGAGACGGTGCGTAATGCCCACGAAACGGAACTGATCGAAGATTATGTCGAGTTAATCGGCGACTTATTACGCCACCGCGGAGAAGCGCGCGCAGCCGATATCGCTACTCGAATGGCCGTTAGCCAAGCGACCGTCTCTAAAATGATTCGCCGCCTGAATGAGCTGGGCCTAGTGACAAGCAAGCCCTATCGCTCGCTCTTCTTGACCGAAGAAGGCCAAAAAATGGCCGAAATTTCCCGGACGCGTCACGATGTAGTGCTGCATTTTTTGCGCGCCCTTGGCGTTGATGACAGTACAGCGCGTATTGATGCAGAAGGCATGGAGCATCATGTTAGTGATAAAACACTCACGATCATGCAGCGCTTCACCGAACAACAGCGAACATAATTACTCTACTGAATTCACTTGATGGGTACCGCTGAGAGGCGATTCACTTGGGCTATTCGCCCGTTCCAGATCATCTCAATATGAGTGGTCTGGATAATATCCAGGACGAACTGCGGCGTCATTAACGCCCAGCAAGTGGCACCTGGTTGCCGAACAGAGTGGTAACGCAAACCGGTACGTTGCTCTTTACGAAGCTCTCTGCCTAACGTGCGCGCTGCTCGATAATCGTCGGCATCATAAATGGCATGGGATGGCTGAAGCGCCAAGCCATCACGACAGGCTTTTTCATTAAATAGGCACTTAAGCCCACGGAAGATAAACCGTTCAAAATGTAACGATGGTACGTTTTTCCAATAGATTTCCTGATGGTGTCTCACTTCACGGATGGCCGTTGGTAGTGCATCCGCAATGTAAAGCACACCAAAGCTGCCGTCGCTAAAGCGAGAACCTTCCGGATTAACGTGGGTAAAAGGCGCTGTCGCATAAGAGCACCCTCGGATACCAAAGGGAATCTGGTTGTGAGGAATGAGCCCCAAATCGCCAGCCTCGTTACGCAGCCTTGGATTCGTCAGCGCCTGCAGGGCATAAAGCGCTTCAAACTCATCGAGGCTCGCAACATCGTCAAACAGCCCAATGGGAGGAAATTTACTGTTGACTAAGCGATACCCCACTACCTCTTTCGATTGACAAAGGGGCAGCGAACCTTCGCTTATTCCCGCCGAATCTACCACTGAGCACCTCGCAAGCTATCAATACGCTTGAAGGTTTCATAAAGTGCTGCGAAATCTCCAGTACCAATCACCTCAAGCGGCGTACGCCCGTTAAAGTAAGGATTGTGATTTGCCATGGAGACGAACCCGTAAACATTATCAGGGTTTTCAAACAGCATTCGCAGTGCCGCATGAATATTGAGCAAATAACTGATTCGTGCCAATTGATCACTATCTAACTTGATCTCAGCCAAATCTCCCCGCCGCGCGCGGGCATAGCTGCTGTGGGAGACGCGTAGAATCGATTCGCCCTGCTCACCTGTCGCCCGCCATTTATCCAAAATACGCACAGCGGCTTTCAAACCAGCCGCAGCGGCGGCCTTATCCTGAATAATACTGCTGGCTGTTTGCATAAGCACCTCGTACCCTGTCTACATCCACCTATCCATAGATACTAAATTAAAAAATCTGTATCTGCAAAGACAATGCCTACAAATACCGTATCTACAGATACAACTTAATTCAAAGGACTATCCACCTCAAAGCGTAACCTTAGACTTATCAGGCACCTACGGATGAAGACGATAGTCTGCTGCTCTCTAAAAAAACATTAAGTAAAAAAAATGCCTCGCCGAATATTTTCTTAATATTCGGCGAGGCATTTATAAAAACAATACTCGACTACCGCTAATCAATCACCAATCACATAACTTCAAGCTAAGATCTTTCTGGCTTAGCCAAGCCGAGGAGTAGCGCCAACCTGTACGTTGCTGAATAAGATTTAAAATAATAACACAACAGATAAGCTAAAAATCTTTCTGAAAAAGTCAACTCTTTTTCTAAAAACAACTTGAGCGCTTTTATTGGGGGGAAATAGCCTTTAGCTAAAATTATAATAAAACTTCTCTTCGAATTCTTTTTCATTTTATTCAACTGTCCTCCCATCACTCGCCTTCGTTTTTTAAGAATATCCTTTACATTTGAGCGTGCTGGATGGTTAACAATAACCTCCTGGGCGTATTCAACAGGGATCCCTTTTTCGCTCGCACGCACTCCCCATTCATTGTCACCACCAGACATGAGGTTATCGTTAAAATATCCAACTATTTCAAAGTTTTTTGACCAAGTCACCATATTAGCAGTCACCGCTCCTCCCCGCTGAGCATAGCGTTCTTGATCAAATCCAAAGGCCTTTTCATAAATTTCAACAAGCGTCAGTTTTTCAGATTTGAAGAAAAGCTCTACTTTACCAGCAACGCGTTCTGCACCTTTATCGAGTCGATTAATAGCTGTCTCCAGCCAATAAGGATCTGGGATACAATCAGAATCAGTAAACGCCACTATTTCACCTCGAGAAATCTTTAATGCGGCATTTCTTGCTGCATATGAGCCTGGTTTCGCTTCTTTGATCATGGTGAAGTTGTTGGGTAAGTAAAAGTCCGCTGGCGGAGAATCATCAGAGGCATTATTGACAATAATGACTTCAAAATTGTCTTGAGCAATCGACTGGTTCTCTAATGCAACAACACACTTTTTTAGACGTGACCAGTCATAATACGTCGGTACAATCACAGAAATCCTTGGAAAACCAACTCGAGCGCCAACATTGGCATCGTCACTTACCTGCCTGCTTTTTATACCTTTTTCATAAAATGACATGTCGCATCCCCATAAAATCATTGAGAAGCTGGCTTTATTCTCTATTCAAACTACATACTCATTTTGTAGTTACATTCGTTCAGGCATGGCTGGTTACTTCGAGGCGACAGCTGTTACGCAGATGAGAGGTGACGCGTTCACACTCTCTGCCATCGTTCATAGCGGCATGGCGAGCTACAAAAGTTGCTAAGCGCTGGTGATGGACCTTTTTAGTCAAGGAGTCCCAGGCTTCAGGTAAATGCTCCCAAGATTCGATTACCGGACCTGGCGCATCAGCAAGATAATCTCCATAAACTCCTACATCGAGGTTGAGATAATCATCCAGGTCAGGTGCCATCAAAATGATGGGCCGATTCAAACAAGCATAGTCGAACATCAAACTCGAGTAGTCCGTGATAAGTACATCCACGGCCGGAAATAAAGCATTTACATCTGGAAATATACTGACAGGCGCTTCACGAATACTCGCATTCCCCTCCATTAACGCTTGTACACCGCTCATTTTCAACGAGGTGTGCCCGCGGATGAGTAATAGTACTCGATGCTTTTCAAGCCATGGTAGTAATGCTTCTAGGCGTTCTCCTTGAGACACATCAAGCCCCCCTTTGCCTTGCATTCTAAGGGTCGGGGCATATAGCACCACCTTGTCGTACGCCAATATATCGATGCCAGCCTGTTGCAATAATGTTGACGCATTTTCTTGGAAAGCATTCCAGCGAGGATAGCCAAGGGCAGTGACACGATCGCTTGGTAAACCGAAGGCAGAGATCATCCGCTCTCGGCCGACGTCGGAAGCCACTAATACTTGCTGAGGCCTGCGCTGCCCAGGTAGAAGCCGGCGCAGGTAACGATCATACACGCCGGTAAAAACGCCAAGCCGGGAAGAGCGAGCATCCTGAACCAAGCGCTTAAGAGGGGTTCCATGAGTTAGGTTGATTAGCTGCCCCCCAAATGACGCATGCGGATTAACATCTTCTGCTGAATGAGTGACGAGAAAAAGCCGCGCACGCAGCGACAACAGGATTCCTTTGCCTGAGTAAGCAAGATAGGATTCTCCGCCCTCTTCACGAACTCGCTTAACAATTTCTTGATCATGCGCAAGCCAAACCGCTCTCAAGCTAGGCTCGTGATCACGTACATGGCGATACAAATAGCTTGTGTTGTCAGCGAACTGGCGACCATGCCAAGCACCAAATATCCATAAACGATCATTGCGGGGGAAGCATCCGCCAATCAGGCACAGCGGTAACCATGCCAGCTGTTTTGCTAAACGAAGTGTGTAAGAGGACATTGTGATTTCCTTGGCACTATCGCCATCAAACAAAGGAACATTAGCCGAAGTCTTTTCTTAACGTATCGAGCACGTCAAAGGCATTCATTAACTCATCACGTGAAACGCTATAGAAAGGATTAAGTGAACGTTTCAATTGAGTCGTAGAGACGCCATCGGTACGTGGCAGATATATCACTTCACAGTGGGGTGAAAGAAAGTCAAAGTGGCCTTTCCAATCATCACCAATGGCAAAGGTGTCAACTGAATAGCGCTGGATATCCTGAAGCTTTTGTTCCCAGTCGGTCTCGGGAATCACTTGGTCGACATAGCGCAAGGAGCGAACAATCTCAGCACGGTGCTCAAATGGAATCAACGTGCGCTTGCCTTTGAGCGTGTTAAACTCATCCGTTGAGATCCCCACTACCAAACGATCCCCCATTTCAGCCAACCGTCTTAGCAAATTCAGATGGCCAATATGGAACATGTCAAAGGTGCCATAAGTAATTACTGTCTTGGTCATGAGTACTGCCCCCTTGCTTGCTCAGATTATTTAATACGGCGACGCAACTGATCGTAATAAGGTTGGGGCACTAGTAATGAGATAGCATGCAGCCATAAACGCATGTTCATCCCTCCCAATCTTAATGCTTCTAAATCCAAGCGCACTGATTGGCCAAGCAGCTTCTTCTCAACGGCCCAAGAAAGAACTTTGCGATTTATTGCCAAACGCAATTGTCGCCGCTCACTACGCTTTAATGTAGATTCATACTGTTTAAAAAGATCAACACCTGGATGTAAACCGACAAGGTTGCGTTTATCACGAGTAATATCGCTGTTTTCAAGCAGCCATAAAGTAGTCACATTGGCGTTGTAGTGAATGGTTTTTAATTCGCAAAGCACTTTCAACCAGAAATATACATCGCCACCTCGGCGATAAAGCCCTGCAGGAAACCCTCCCATAGATAAAAAACGCTGACGCGAAATACACGCACCATTCATGTGAATAAAGTCGAAAAGTGCAAAGAATTCTAGGGCTTCCAAGCGGCTCAGACGACCACTAGCCCGCCCTTTTATTCTCGGCAGCCGCCGCCAGCCTTCCATCTTCTGGTAAGCATTGACATATAATTCAATATCAGAATATTGACTAATTGCATTGGCAAAACATGACAAGTGGTCTGATAACATAATGTCGTCAGCGTCAAAAAAAACCAACCACTTACCTGTTGATTTATCTGCCCCTAAGTTGCGCGCAGCATATCCTCCTGAACCGGGAGAATCACGCTGGTAAAGCCTTAACAAACCGGCCTTCTCATACTGCTGCAAAATGCCAAGAGAGCCATCAGTAGAACCATCATCTACGGCAATCACCTCAAAGTCTTTGAAATTTTGCCTATATATACACTCCAGAGAATCACTTAAAGTGTTCACCTTATTATAGACAGGCATGATCACCGAGAAGAAAGCCATATCAATAGGTTCTCATAATTGTATTAGAAATAGGATTAACAGGTTTTATCCAACAGACCATTAACCCCTAGGAGATAATTTTATATTTTTAGGCTTCATTAATAGCATTATTTTTAACTAGCGCTTGCTCTCGGCTACTCGCTACCAGATTTTTTATTTGCATCGATTTAAGCATGACGGCATTAACTTTATGAACGTCGTACCGATCTTTAGCAATTTCATACGAACGTCGGCCCATGGTTTGTACTAGGGCAGGACTGTCAATGAACGCCTGCATGGCGCTCTCAAGCGCACCGACATCTCTAACGGGTATCAAGTAGCCATTATCACCCTCAATGACAGTCTCACGGCATCCAGGCGCATCGGTAGTGATCACCGCCCGCCCCATCGCCATGGCTTCCAAGACTGATCGGGGTGTACCTTCCCGGTAATAGCTGGGAAGTACATAAACACTGCAATCCGCTATTGCCGGGCGCACGTCATTAAGCCAGCCTAAATGATCAATTGAGCCCTCCTTAATCCAGGTATCCAATTCTTCCCGGGTAATCGTATCGGGATTACTATCAATGTCACCGGCCAGTTGAAATACTATCTCGGGGTGCCGCTGTTTGATTCGGCGTGCAGCGTCAGCATATTGACGCACGCCTTTATCGCCCAACAGGCGAGCAATCAGTAAGAAGCGCGGTGGGCCTACGGGTATAGGAGCTACCGTAAAATGACTCATGTCTACCCCTGATCCATTGAGAACCTGCGAAGGCACCGTCTCACGCAGTATCCCCAACTCACGAAACAAAGCGTTATCATCAGGATTCTGAAAAAACACCTTGTCTGCTCTATTGAGTGCCGCGGCATATAACCTACGCACAACTTGATAGACCAGAGCACGCTTGCCGCTGGCCTGACTAGCAAATGCGTAACCCAACCCGGTAACTAATGCATAGCGGCGAGGAACTCTGGCCAACCAGGCGGCTAGCAGTCCGTAGACAACTGGCTTGATTGTGTAGCTAAGCACCATTTCTGGGCGAATTCTGCACATAAGACGATAAAGTGCGTGCAGCGTTAAAGCATCGCGCCACGGGTTTAGTCCATTTCTCTGCATCGGAAAGTCGTGAGCAACAGCCCCCCAAGCTTCAAGTTGCTGGCGGGTAGTCATGTCTTCAAGAAGCCCTGGAGCAGCCACATGAACGTCTAATCCAGCTTTGATCAAGGCTTGCACCAGTGGCCCTCGAAAATTGACCAACGAATAGCTTGTGCCCGATATCAGCAAAAAACGCTTATTCGAGGTAGCAACCTTAGGCGTCATAAAAAACTCCTTAACGAAACACCAAGCCACACAGGTTGAGGGCTCGTTTGCCGACATTAGCTATTTTAAATAGTGAGCTTTAAATGCAGGTAGCTTTAAAGGCAGATGATCTTTTAAATTCTGGAAGGCTTGAAAAAATGATTAAACAGCTAGCGCCATGACCTCTTTGAGCACTTGACATGTCTTATCAATTTCTTCTTGGGAGAGTGTCGGATGGCACAAAAACATCAGACTGGTTTGACCAAGCTCTTGTGCAACTGGCAAATTGCTTTGTGGCTGCCAGCCAGCGTTTAAAAAGGCCTTTTCGAGATATACTTCAGAGCAACTGCCTGGAAAACAGGGTACTCCTCTTAGGTTGATATCATTCAGGATACGATCGCGATCCCAGCCATCCCGTAGCTGACGCGGATCAATGAATACATAGCATTTATAAGCGGCATGCTGGGTATCTTGCCTTCGTGACCCAGAGGTCATATCTAAACAAAAATCAGGTACACGCAACCCTTTACAATCCAACGCAGCTTGCCAGATATGTTGAGCATTCGTCTGGCGAATCGCACTCCACTCAGGCATCCGTTTAAGTTGAATACGACCAATGACGGCCTGCATTTCAGTCATGCGCCAATTGGTGCCAAACGTATCATGCAACCAGCGGAAACCCGGTGGATGTTCTTGCACATAGACAGCGTCCCAGCTCTTGCCATGATCTTTATAAGCCCACATTCGTTTCCAAAGCGCGGTGTCATTGGTAGTGACCATTCCCCCTTCGCCACCGGTGGTCATAATTTTGTCCTGGCAGAACGACCAACACCCCACATGACCTATTCCTCCGACGCTTCGGCCTTGATAACGAGCGCCATGAGCCTGAGCGCAATCTTCGATGACATAAAGCCCATATTGCTCTGCCAACGCCATGAGCTCCTGCATTTCGCAGGGCCATCCTGCTAGATGCACGGCAACAATAGCGCGAGTGCGCGGGGTAATTTTTTCAGCTACCGTGGCGGCAGTGATATTTTGAGAGTCGCGATCAACATCAGCAAAGATTGGCACAGCCCCGGCATTGGCAATGCATGATGCAGAAGCCACGAACGTTCGAGAGGTAACAATCACCTCTTCATGCTCTTTTTCGCCAATACCCAGCCCTTTAAGAGCTAAGTCTAGCGCGTTAGTCCCATTTGCTAACGCTATGGCATGCTTAGTCTCGGCAAATTGAGCAAACTCCTTTTCGAATTCAACGCACTCCTTGCCTGTCCAATAGTTCACTCTGTTGGAAAGCAGTACGTCCTGAACAGCCTGGGCCTCTTCCAGAGTAAAGGAAGGCCAAGGAGAAAATGATCCGTTAAGCATGGCGGGGATCCATATCTAATAGATCTTTTTCATTCATGACAACTGGCTTTTCATCCACATCTCTTAAAAATATGGTGCCTTTTGGAAACTCATAATGTTTGTATACGTGTGAGAAGTTGTCTGGATTAAGATTCATCTCAAGATAGTCTAGAGGGAGATTAGCGCCTGCTTGAGCCAAAGACGAAATAAAAGCAACAAACCTAACATTTATTTCGGTGATCATTGGATTCCCCTGCGCATCCTCTTTGAAATCTACGGTAAATATGCCATTCGCTTTCGATTGATAGTGATTAAAAAATGAACTAATCGCATCATCAGCAATATTCACAAGCTGAGTATCATTAATCATACGACCAAACGCAGTGTTGCCAGTTATTCCAGAAGGCGCAACCTTAGACATGATATACGTTACTCTCTCGGCACAAGCAGAGCGTAAAATCTTACCGTCCATATAAATAACCTTACACGCAAGGTTTCTTCCCGGTAAAAACTCCGATGCGATAAATTCTTCAATGAGAGGGTTTATTTGCATCCATTCATCGAGTTCTTTCTCACTTGTGACTTTTAAAGAACCCAATCCACTTGATCCAACAGTACCACGTACCCAAAAAGGATAATCAAGCGTAAAATCAAGGCTTTTCAAGCCGTTTGAAAACGTGCAGTAACGGGGTATATAAGGCTTATCCGCCAGTATTTCATGCAGTTTTTTCTTATCGATCAGTGCCTCGGTCGGCTGGCTTGAAGAAATAAATGCTTTACAAGGCAAACCTTCAAGGTCTTTCCGCTTCGACCATGCCACTACTTCAACTTCAGGCAACACAACCGCAAATTGAATCTGGTGATGATCAATTATTTTTGATATTTCTAACCAGTAACGTTCATTATCAGCTCTTGGCACCAAATAGGTATGATCATATGAAGATTTATCATAAAGGCCTATCGCTAATGGGTTAGCATCAACACCAATAAAACGATAACTATCAGCTCCAGAGTCAAGGACAGACCTGACAAAGCTGCGTGGCGTTGGCCCACCGACGCCAGTGACAAGGATATTTATTTTTTTAGCCATTTTGCCCACCTTTGTCGTTTTTCAACTTTGATGCTTTAAAGTTTGGCATCGCTACATCACCCGAGTAACTGATACCTTCGCGGAAAAAAACTTTTTTCACTGTCAATAGTAGTATTTTGATATCCAAAAGCAGTGTCTGGTTATCTACATACCAAATGTCGTAATCAAACTTTTTTTCCCAAGAGATACCATTACGACCATTTACTTGTGCCCAACCTGTCACACCGGGGCGAGCTTCATGCCGACGAAATTGGTGGGCGCTGTAATAAGGCAAATATTCCATTAATAAAGGCCTGGGGCCGACCAAGCTCATATCTCCTTTCAGTACATTCCATAGTTCGGGTAACTCATCCAGACTGGTAGCACGCAGACGCCGGCCAAAAGAAGTCAGCCGCTCTTTTTCTGATAATTTTCGGCCTTGCTCATCATAGGCATCTCGCATAGAGCGAAACTTGACGATTTCAAATGGCTTACCGTTTAGCCCTGGGCGATACTGACGGAAGAGAACTGGCGTACCTAGCTTATAGCGAATAAGCAGCGCTATAACAACTAGCAGAGGTGATAGCAACACTAACCCTATCACTGAAATGATAATATCAACTTGGCGCTTTAACATGAGCCACCTACCATTAAAAATACAACATAAAGCCAGCCACAATAACTAAATGACCAAAAACATCCATATTAGATATCGACTTTAATGACTGGCAGTGACTACATGCAGCTCAGGTGGAGCTGTTATTGACAGCGTTGGTTTGGCTCTACCTACCGAGTAGTAGTTAAACCCTTTATCTGCCATTCTGTGTGGTTCATAAAGATTTCGACCATCAAAGATAGTCGGTTCCGACAACTGAGCTTTGATAAGCTCAAAATCAGGCGCTCGGAAGTTTTGCCACTCGGTAATGATAATTAACGCATCACTATTTTTTAACGCGGCTTCTTTGGTTCCACAAAGGGTTAAATGCTCACGATTTCCATAGATTCGCTGCGCTTCTTCCATAGCTTCCGGGTCATAAGCCTGCACCTTTGCACCTGCCGCCCATAGAGCCTCCATAAGCACTCGGCTGGGCGCATCACGCATATCGTCCGTATTGGGCTTGAAGGAAAGCCCCCAAATAGCAAAGGTTTTACCCTTTAACTGTGCATTGAAGTGCTGATTTATTTTCTGGAAAAGCGTGGTTTTTTGCTCTTTATTACGTAATTCCACCGCTTTGAGCAGTTTGGCGTCAAAGTCGATACTATTTGCAGTGTGAATAAGCGCCTGTAGGTCTTTGGGAAAACAGGAACCCCCGTAGCCTACACCAGGGTAAATAAAGTGGTAGCCAATGCGTGGATCCGAACCGATTCCCTTACGCACGGCTTCAATATCGGCTCCCAGTAACTCGGCTAAGTTTGCCATTTCGTTCATAAAACTAATCTTGGTTGCTAACATGCAGTTAGCGGCATACTTTGTTAACTCAGCGCTTTTTACATCCATCACGATAACTTTGTCGTGATTGCGATTGAAAGGCGCATATAATTCTCGCATAACCTCTATTGTTGCATCGCAACTGGTACCAATAATAATTCGATCTGGCTTTTGGCAGTCTACGACGGCACTACCTTCCTTTAGAAACTCAGGATTCGACACCACATCAAAGCTGATATCGCTTCGACCACGCCTTTTCAATACATCTTCCATCACGACACGAACTTTGTCGGCGCTACCTACTGGCACAGTGGATTTGTTAACGATAACTTGGTCGCGCTCCATGTGTTCAGCGATAGTCGTCGCCACGTTGAGCACATAGGTTAGATCCGCACTTCCATCTTCATCGGGAGGCGTTCCCACGGCGACAAATTGAACCTGTCCATGTTTAATCGCGGCAACCGCATCGGTAGTAAAATCGAGCCTTCCAGCAGCGTGATTCTCTTTTACTATCGACTCCAAACCAGGTTCATAGATAGGCGTGATACCCATCTTAAGCTGTTCAACCTTATGAGCATCCACATCTACGCAAACAACGTGATGACCGACTTCAGACAAAATTGCACCTTGAACCAGGCCAACATAACCCGTTCCGAAAACTGTAACGTTCATTGGAGTTCCTGCTAGGGTTGGGTGTACTAAGGGAGAAGTAAGGAGTTCATATCACTTAATTAAGCCAGACACTTCGTTTGCAGCATCAGAGGAGGCAGTAGGTGAATATTTTTTTAATGAGTAATAGTCGCGATACCAAGCAATGAAGTTTTCAATGCCCTTAAAGATTGGTGTAGAGGGTTTATATCCCACCCTTCTTTCTAATTCACCTGAGTCGGCATACGTATCTAGCGCATCTCCCGGCTGTAGAGGCAGCATTTCTTTGATGGCTTTTTTACCTAGCGCCTTTTCAATGGCTTCGATATAAACACTGATCGTTACCGGATCATTATTACCTATGTTAAAGAGGCGAAACGGTGCATTACTGGTAGCAGGATCGGGGCTATCGCTATTCCACTCTTGAGCCGGGGTTGCGATGTCGTCACTGGCGCGAATAATGCCTTCTACAATGTCATCTACATAAGTAAAGTCGCGTGTATGGTGGCCATAATTAAAAACCTGAATAGGCTCATCAGCCAGAATGTGCTGGGTAAATTTAAAAAGTGCCATGTCTGGGCGACCCCATGGCCCATAGACAGTAAAAAACCTTAGGCCAGTCGTCGGCAGTCCAAACAGATGACTATAGCTATGAGCCATCATTTCGTTAGCTTTCTTGGTGGCCGCATAAAATTGCAACGGATGATTGGCGCCCTTGTGCTCGGAAAATGGCATTAGCGTATTGGCACCGTAAACGCTGCTGGTGCTGGCGTAAGTCAGGTGCGCAACCTTAGCGTAGCGACACGCTTCTAATATATTGGTAAAGCCAATTAAGTTACTTTCCACATAACTAAGCGGATTTTCCAGTGAGTAGCGCACGCCAGCTTGGGCAGCAAGATGAATAACGCGATCAAAGCAGTGCTCTTCAAAGCACGTTGCCACCGCTTGCTGGTTAGCTAAGTTGGCACGAATTGAGAGGTAGTTATTTCCTGTCTCAGCTGCCGTCTGTTCAAGTATTTTGAGACGCGCTTCTTTTATAGCAGGGTCGTAATAGTCATTAACGTTATCAAACCCGACAACACTATCCCCCCGCTCTAGCAGACGTTTAGCAGTGTGAAAGCCAATGAATCCAGCATGGCCGGTTACTAGAATCTTCATACAGTGACTCCATGACGAGACAACCGTGAGCAAGAGGAAGGAAGGGAGATAGATCAGTTACGCACCAGGCGCTGAATATGTTGCCAACTCACTCGCCTTAAACCGTCTAACGTTAAAGGCACTAGTGCCGCCGAGCGCACCATGGTAAGTACCGGTCGCGGAAGCTTGTTCAAACATAGGGTTCGGGGTAGCCCGGTATAGGGGAACCAGCGCTCATGATAGGAGCCTTGATGAGCCGAAATTGGCAAATCCCCCTTGAAACGTGATGGCACGTCATACCAAGCATAATTGCCCTTCAAACTTTCTATCTCGTCGGTGCCAGGCTGAAGAAATTCGAAATCGATAATTTTGAGGCCTTGGCAAGGGTCATAAATCAGGTCTTGCGGATTGAGATCAATACACTCGTAGCCAAGACGTCGATAATGCAAGATAACCGCTCTGACGCGCTCAATTGTCCAGAGAGGTAGTAACCCATGTGGTGAGAACGGTGCACGGGGAGAAAGGATACGCTCCATACGATTGGAATAGCGCTCAAACACCAGGTAATGAGGCCCCACCTCTAGCAATCGCGATACTTCAGGTAATGAAGCGCCTAGCTCACGGGCTTTTACTTCACGCTCTAAATACCGCTCGCGCCCCGGGCGAAAGGTTTTGCAAACTGCTTCAGTGCCGTGAAAATCCACCAGCTCTACTTTGGCTCGACATACCTGCTTACTCACGTCGGCTAGCACTGGATAAGGGGTGCGAAACTCAATGTTATAGCGCTGCGCTGTCGCACGTATTTTACCGATTTGCTGTGGAACTATTTTCTTTAGGTATTCAAGTGTCTGAGTGGTGCTACAAGACAAATACAGTGGACTGACGTGTTCTTGGCCACTGCGCCCATCGTTGACCTTTTGAGTTAGCACTGTTTCTACAGTAAGCAGCCGTACATTATCGGTTCGTCCAGGAGTCTCCCTTGAAGAAGGTTGTTCCATCACAGGATGCACATCGTGCACCACCAAAAAATAAGCTGGCAGGCCGCCATTACCAGGCCAATCCACAGGCTCCTGTTCACTACTATCAATCCACTTTGCCAACGTTTGCCGCTGATCTTCATGAATAGCTAGTTCGCACAAAATATTGAAACCGTAGCGATCAAGCAGGCTACGTAAGACATCTAAATATGCCAGCCCACGCTCCCTAATTAGAAAAACGGCAACGCCAGTTAACCACTCATTTTCCTCAATATTATATTGTTTATTCATCGTAGCCTTTCTCCTTCAAAACTAAAGGGAGTGTCCTAAAAATCTAACAAGAGACGTTATAATTTCTCTTACAAAAGACTTATAAAATAATTTAAATTAAAATCACTGAGAGAGATTAACGAAAAACTATGTAAGAGATAAAAAACACCTTAATCAGAGCGACTTTATTAAAAAGGTATTTTTATATATTAATCGGCAAAGTAGTTATCGAATATTTTAAGGGCTATTTCTTGGCTAAATAGCCCCAAGGTCACTGTAGGCCAAAGGGCGACGTCTTCACGCCGAATAAAACGCTCCACCCGAATAATAGCCCGCGGCGCCCCTAACGCACTGATCACCGCGTAACGATGCTGGCCACCATGTACCATCCAGCGCCAGCGCCCATCTGAGTGGGTCAAAACGCACGCCCGGATATCTCCATCAGTGCCGTCATGGCGACAGATCCCCTGACGGCGAATCGATTCCAGTACCCGAGCCAAACGCTCAACCTCAACTTCAAGCTTATCTTCGCTGACGGGCCCACAGAACTTCCAACCCGCACTAATGTCCAGGCGTTTGCCTAATATTCGGGTATTTTCACGCAATTCAGTTCGCTGGCGTTTGACGCTTTTTTCTACTGCATTGTGGGCATCCCATGGCGAATAAGCCTGCCACGGTGGTGCATCGACTAGTTCACCCGCTTGACCAAAAGAAACTCCCAGAAATTCGGCTGCATTGGCTGGCTGCCAGTCAGCATAGAAAACACGCAGGGCGTCACGGAGCAAGTCGCGCTCCCTGCCAGGATTATCAAATGCTTCCTGCATCACATCATTTAGGAAGCGCCGATGACCACTGAGATTGAACAAGCCAAACCCCCACTCCATAGGCGCCTCAAGGAGCAGCTCTCTACCAGGATAAAGATAATTTAACTCAAGTGGATTACTCAGATGCCTACGGGCATCCACTGGCCGAACATGTTTCATCGACTGAATGTGTAATCCCGCACTCTCGACCTTTCGGAGCATCCACACTTTGATAGACAATGAGTCGATCAGCATTTTAGCTTTCCTTGGTGGCGGGATTAAGCGCTTGGTTAAGAACTGGATCGAGTCGGTTCATAGACGTTAAGAATGGATTCGTAGTTAAGCGTTGGCCCTGTGGCTCGAGGGGCGAAGCTTGACGCGCTGCCCATACTAAGTCCGCTATGTCGCCTAAGGGGTGATAATCTAATGGGGCCAACTGTAAAAGTTGACGGATACGCAAATGGTCGGTCTCGATAAAAGCCTGTTCCAATTCTTTTAAAAAGGTTTCAAGCCTTGGCCATTCCCAGAAGCGCTCTTTTGAGGTCATTATGCGGTCGTGACGAGTCCGCCTGACGTCATCGCCGATTAACAGCTCTTCGTATAACTTTTCTCCTGGGCGTAAACCGGAATAAACAATCTCAATATCACCTTCAGGGTGTTCGGCATCTTTCACCTCAAGCCCTGAAAGCCTAACCATATTCATTGCCAAATCCAGAATACGGACCGGTTCACCCATGTCGAGAACAAATACCTCGCCACCTTCGCCCATGGCGCCAGCCTGGATAACCAGCTGAGCGGCTTCGGGAATTGTCATGAAATAGCGGGTGATTTCCGGGTGGGTAACTTTGATAGGGCCGCCCTGCTCAATCTGTTTGCGAAACAACGGTACAACAGAGCCACTTGATCCCAACACATTTCCAAAACGCACCATGCAAAAACGTGTATTTGACTGCGCATGAGCGAAAGCTTGGCAAATAAGTTCAGTCAATCGCTTGGAAGCCCCCATCGCATTGGTGGGACGAACTGCCTTATCGGTGGAAATTACCACGAAGGTTTCGACACCGGCTGTGATTGCCGCCTGAGCCAGGTTTAAGGTGCCAAAGACGTTGTTACTGACCCCCTGGACAAGATTAAACTCAACCATCGGCACATGCTTGTAAGCGGCTGCATGGTAGACGGTATGCACCTGAAAGCTTTCAAATACTGCTTTAAGGCTACCCGCATGCTGAACCGAAATAAGCAGTGGTTTTAATTCACAACGTGAATGGGTAGTTTCTATTACCTGCCTTAACTCCTGCTCAATGGCGTATAGGGCAAATTCGCAGTTGTCGACCAGTAACAGGCGTATGGGATTCTGAGCAAGGATCTGGCGGCATAGCTCACTACCAATTGACCCTCCAGCGCCGGTGACCATAACCGCCTTATCGCGAATATTGGCCTGCAGCAACTCAGGGAAGGCGGGTACAGCCTCTCTCCCCAATAAATCCTCTAGCGCCACGTCATGAAGCTCGCTAATTTTTGCTCTCCCGGCAATCACATCAGCGCTACCAGGAATTGTTTTTAGAGGAACAGACAGGCCCGAAAGCCAGTGTAATATCTCACGGCGTCGCCAACGCGGAGCGCTAGGAATTGCCAGCAGCACCATGGCAGCCTGATGCTCTTGTACCAAGGCGGCTAACGCAACCGGTTGGTGTACCCTCAGCCCTTCGACCATGGCACCTTCTAGCCCACGCCAGTCATCTACGAAAGCCACCGGCTCATACTCACCACCATGGCGAAGCGCATCGACCAATTCGCAGCCAGCGGCTCCTGCCCCATAGATCACTACTGGCTTGCGTTGACGACGCTGGCTATAGCGATACAGTTCACGGATAAAAAAACGCAGGCTACCAATACCTAATAATAGGAGGAGCGTATAAATGACGATGACGGATAGCCCGACAGAGTGTTCAACCATATAACTGACTGGCACCACTAATAGCGCTGACGTCACGACGACCATAGCGACGGTCGGTACAGTGACATGGCTCATATAACGAATCACTATTCGATATAGCCCGAGCCAATGGAAAAGCAACAGACTTGTTGGCACTAACAGGCCAATCGTCATCCACAGGGAGCCATCTCTTAGTGGCTGCAAATTTTCCACGTGAATCACCGTTGCCAGCTGTAAACTACCCGCTACAATCACACCATCCAGCAAGACAAGGACTCTGCGTTTTATCCAGCGGGGTGTCACCGACAACGATTTCATTAAGCTATCCATGATTCCCCCGTTATTATTCTTTGCTGGCGTTACGTGCGAGTTATCTGGCCACATGAGTGGCAATGGTGTTATTTCAGTGCACGTCAGGCATCAGCCGATGATGCGAAGCGGCTAATGCCCCTTGTCGGTAAAGGTGCCAACACAACACTAGCACCAACCAAAATAGCGTCGCGCGAAGGCCATTATGGGTAGTCGAATAGATCAACGGTCCGGCCACACCCGCCCAGACATACAGCGGCGCTCGTCGTAGCGCGATAACGATCGTCAATAGGAAAAGCCCTAGGCCTGGCAGCCCGTAGGCAAATAACATGTTGACGAAAGAGGAGTGAATTTCAAGCCCATCGTAGGGAGCAAAACGCTGACGTTCAGCCTCCCCCGCACCTAAAATGGCGTATTCAGGGAAGTTCGTTAGTCGGTCAAATTTGCGTTCTTCGTAGACGCTATCTATTTTACTTGGCGCCCTATCCATGCGCGCCTCTATGTTACGCAACACTTGTCCATCCGAGCTGATATTGGCGAACAAAACACCCAACAGTAGCAACGGAAGTAACAGTAGCAAACGCGCAAAATGCTTAATTTGACGAGCATTCGCCAAGGCCCAGCCGATCAGGACTAAGACACCTCCTCCCATTGCTGCTAGCGATGACGCAGCGAGAACCCCCAACACGCCGGAAGCTAGACCAGCCAATCCCAAGAGTCTCATCCGCGGATGAAAATCATCAAGCATCAATAACACCACCACGCCGCATAATGAGAAATAAGCGAGCTGGTTAGGGTTATTGAAACTTCCCGTTGTGCGGTTAACTCCCATGGCTAACTGCAATAACACCTGACTACCTGCGATCAGCAGCGCGATTGCTACGCCATTACGGATAATCCCTGTGACACGTTCGCCATATACGCTAAGAAAACGTAATAACGCCATGCCCACGAGAAAATTAAACAGGAAAAACAGAACGGGTCTAAAAAAGCTGGTCGTTCCTAAGACCAGCGTCCAGCTAAGGCAAACCATCAACACCCACAGCACCATCATTCCCCAACATATGGCAAAAGGGGAAACTTTCAGATGTTTGTCGCCCAGGGACATCACCAACATCACGCCGACGAAACCTATCAAGACAACATCAGTCAACTGCGGTCCACCACTAGGGAACAAATAAAGGCTACTTAATGAAAGACCCAAAAATAGTAGTAGTGCGCCGATTAAGTTCATGGCGGTACCCTTTTGTCTATCTTGGAAGAGACGCCTGGCTAGAGATTCGCCATCATCTGGAAAGTATGGTTACGGCTGGCCAAGTCGTCGTAAGTGCCAGCATCAATTACCTGCCCATTCTCAAGCATATAAATGATGTCGCACCCCTTAACGGTCGCTAGACGATGGGCAATCATGATGACGGTCATCTGGCCGGAAAATCGCTGGATGTCTTCCATTACACGGCGCTCGGTAATGCCATCCAGCGCACTCGTCGCCTCGTCAAACACCAGCACTCTAGCTTGCTGATAAAGGGCGCGCGCGATTCCCAGGCGTTGGCGCTGCCCACCAGATATCTGAACACCGCGCTCGCCTATGCGTGTTTCAAGCCCCTCCGGGAATCTATCAAGCAGATCATCCAGTTGCGCCATACGCAGCGATTCCTTAACCCTCTCAACATCAATATTCTTGCGCTCGATAGCAAAGGCGACGTTTTCGAGGATGCTGGCATCGGACAAGAATATCTGCTGAGGCACAAACCCCACCCCCGCCTGCCATTGGCGTAAATTCCCATGCGTTAGAGGAACACCATCAATCAGTACTTGACCTTGCTGGGGCTCAATCAAGCCGAGTAATAAATCCACCGCAGTGCTCTTGCCACTACCAGAGGTTCCCACTAGCCCCACCATCTGGTTGACGGGGATCGTTAGCGTGAGCCGATCAAGCGCCAAGGCCCGCGTTCCTGGATAGTCGAAGACCACATCCTGGATTTTTATCTCTCGCTGAGGCACCCAGGGCGTTATCGGAGCGGCTGACTGAGTTTCACTAATGGCGATATCGCCGTTTTTCGTCTCATCACGACTAGCGATCAAGTCATCACGAATGGCGTTATAAGCGGCTAAGTTGCCGCGAATTTTTGTAAGTGAGGTGTATATCTTTTGAAAACCAGGCAGCATTTTAAAGCCTGCCAACGCATAGATAGAGAGTGCTGGCAAAATTGCCCCAAGATTACCCTCATATAGGTTAAGCAGATAAAGCACCAACACAATAACCGAACCAAAAGCTACCAGTTCAATGGCATAACGTGGGGCTTCACTTAGCCCCTGCGTCACTCCTTCACCACGCGCGATAGAATTGCAGGCATCATCAAAGCGTGTGGTAAAACTTGCCTGACGATGTAGTAAAAGCAGATCTTTAATACCCCCGAATCCTTCACTCATCAATTTAAAACGCTTGGATTGTGCTTTAGAAATTCGTCTTCCGTTAATAATTAAAAAACGCCGAACCGTTTGGTAAAGCAGCAAATAAGTCCCAAAAAAGACCACCACACCAATTATCGCCACCAAAGGGTTGTAGAGAAAAATGGCTAAGGTCATCAGTGAAAGCATGATCAACTTAGCATTAAGCTCCATAACAGGATTGATGATCTTGAGAGACACACGCTGGACTTCCGCAGAAACCTTAGTGGTCAGAGCACTAGTATTCTGGTTGGAATGAAACAACCAAGGCTGGTGCAGGTAATAGCGGTAGAGGCGACTTGACAGTTCTGCCCCCACACGGGCGCTGTAAAGCGCCAGCCGCCACGACGTATAGATAGACAGCAGGGCCGCCATCAACAGAACGCCGAGCACCATGGCACCCAATAAACTTAAGAAAGCCTTGGGACTTTGCATACCGGTAACGCTATATGCCATAGCAAGCCAACCATCACCCTGGAGCTTACTCATATCACCCACAACCGCCATAAACGGCCCAATAGCAATGACCCCAGCAATTTGTGCCAACGCCATACCGATAATCAGCACCTGGAGCCTCAATAGTTGGCGCCGCTGTTGCTGCGTCAATAACGAGTAGAGTTCGCGTAATTGCTTCAGCATCTTGGATCACCGGTAAGCATAGAGGTAACTGCCATAGTAGCCATGACGGCTATTGGTCGTTTTCTTAACACCGTTTAGGATTGCACCTTTAATATTCACACCAGCGCTCTCCAGGCGGCGCTTAGCAGCCTTAATTTCTCCAGGAGGGTGACTGTCGAAGCGGACTACCATCAAACTGGTTCCCGCCAGCTTACCCACTACCGTTGCATCGGTTACCGCCAGTATCGGTGGTGTATCGATGATCACTAAGTCGTAGCACTGGCTCATGACTTCCAGGAACTCGTGGAAGCTTTGCTGCATTAACAACTCCGATGGATTAGGCGGCACACTGCCCCGGGCAACATAATCCAATCCTTCTAAGTCACTATGGCGAACAGCTTCTTCTGCATCAATTCGCCGCGCTAGCAACTCTGAAAGGCCTTTAACGCCCTTGCTGTGAAACGCATGATGCAGATGTCCACGACGCATATCGGCATCAATCAGTAGCACTCTTTGCCCCGCCTGAGCGCACACAGCGGCTAAATTAGCGGCGACAAAGCTCTTGCCAACCCCTGGGCTCGCACCGGTAATCATCAAGCGGTTATTGTCAGATTCGAGCATCGCAAAATAGAGGCTAGTTCGCAGACCACGCAACGCTTCCACCGCAATTTCGGCGGGTTTTTTAATCGCCAGCAAGCCTCGAAAAACTTCCTGAACCTTTTTAGAATGGCGCGGGCGAATTCGCTCGGTAAGCCCTGTTTGCCCGCCAGAATCTGGCAGCGTTGCATAGACAGGCAACCCCAGCTCTTCCAGTTGCTCGGGTGACTTAATCGCGCGACTCAATAACAACCGCACCACCACCAGCATCGTGGCTAACAATGCGCCTATCAGTGCACTGACAGCCGTTATCAATGGAATGCGCGGTGCGATAGTGCCCGGATTTAGAATAGCGGCATCAAGTATGCGTACGTTACCCACCGTACCGGCTTTAACCAAGCGCATCTCTTGAAGTTGATTGAGCAGTTGAACATACACTTGCTGATTGACCTGACTGTCCCGAGTCAGGCGAAGCACTTCTTGTTGAGTTTCAGGCAATTCATTGACCTGGGCATTGAGACGGTCACGCTCCTCTACGAGTTGAGAGCGCTGCCTTAACAAGGTTTGATAGTTGGGATGCGAGGGGCGGTACCGCTCAGCTAAGTCGGCCTCCCTCATAGCCAACTCGCTGAGTTGATTTTCTACATCTACCACACGGGTGAGAAGATTTTGCGTCTCGAATGTTAAGTCGACTGAGTCACGCTGCGCCCGATAGTCATTGAGCATGCCCTCCGCATTAGATAGCTGATCCCTAACTTGGGGAATTTGCTCGCCAAGAAAGGCGATTTGTTTCTCTGCTTCTTCTGAATGACGCTGCACATTCTGAGTTAGAAAAACCCCTGTTAGGGTGTCAAGTGTCGGCTGGATCTTACTGCGATCCGCGCCACTAAGCATAAGTTCATAGACACCTGATTCAATACCTCTCGGCATTACCTCAAAACGACTTTCAAGGTCTTTTATCGCATTCAGAGAAGACATACGCGTCAAGCTGAATTCAGCACCAGGATGGGCAACTGCCTGGCTAATAAAAAGACGATAACCGACCCCCTCATCTTGAACGGTTTCCCCAACGTTACCGATAAGCACTCGCTCATCTTCTAGCCATAACTCAAAGTTACCCTCTTCCTTTATGCGCAGTAGGTGCTCGCTTCCGACATGTTCATCGGGCACAGAAAAGCGTGAGACACGCACAGACTCGTTGGCCCACACATAAGGATTTTGCCAGCGACTCTCTTCTCCCATTCCTAACCATTCGCGCATAAAGGCCGGGGTTAGGCTTTCGATTAAATCCTGACTAACCCCATGATTGACAAGAAAGTCTCCAATGACCGGCAATCGACGCGGTTCAACCTTAATCGCCAAGTCTTGCCGATCAGCTGTTTCTCCCAACACCATACGTGATCGCAATATTTCGAGTTCTGCGGCGGTAGGATTACCTGGCTGTTGCTCACCCAATGACTCCATAAACGCCAAGTTCGCCCCTCGGCTCTCTATCTGAACCAACGCGTCAGCCTGATAGATACGTGACTGAGAACTGGCATAAAAATATCCTGCCAGGAGAAAAAGCCCCGTTATCGTTACGATAAACCAGCGATGGTCAGATAGTGTGTCGACCAGCTTGCGCAGATTAAGGTCATCACTCTCCTGGGGGCCAGCTGATGATGAAGGTGGATGAGGAAAGTAGTTCATGGTCATGCCTCGCTATTCAGAAATGCTATTCAAAATAGCCACTTAAAGCTCGCTGGCATCATTGGCTACCGTTACAACATTGCCCGGCAGACTAACTGATGGCAGCAGCAGAGAAATGACCGAGTTCCAACGAGCCAGTGGTGCTGATGTCACGTACACCACATCCTGAGGCTGGAGAGGAAAGCGAGTTCCAAGCAATAGCCGTGTAGCATCCCTGATATCTAACTGATAAACAGTGGCGAACTTTTCACTACCTGGCGAGTTACCTCGTACTACAAAAATTCCTGAAGGCTCAGCCCGGCTCTCATTCACACCACCAGCCCTGCCTAATGCATCCGTTAAGGTGATCCGTTCATTGCCAATAGCGATTGTACCGGGACGTACTACCTGCCCCATCACCACTACGTTCTGGTTCTCCATAGTAGGGACATGCAGCAAGTCACCATCACGCAGCAAACGATTCTGCGTCATATCCCCCTGACGCATCATTGCATAAAGTGAGATGCGCTCTTCGCTACCATTACGGCTCAACGTTACGTTTCGCCAGTCGGCATTTTCCCGCGCCCCGCCTACTGCGCTGATGGCATCCAGGATTGTCATCGGTACGATGGTCAGTGGTAATGTGCCAGGGTTTTCGACAGCACCACTGATATAGACTTTCTGGGAGTTAAACGCCGCGATGCCAACTTCCACTTGCGGCTCATTGATCACATTGGCTAGACGCCGAGTAATAAGGTTACGCACTTCATCAAGCGTCATTCCCTCAACCCTTACACGCCCCACGTATGGATAAAACATGGTGCCATTGGGCCGTATCCGATTACCGGTTTCTGCTGCGGAGCGCTCAGAACCTGCGGGAATAGTCAGTTCCGGATGGTCATAGACAATCACACTTAAAATATCGCCAGGCCCCACCCGGTACTCATACCCCGGCACCACTGGATTCAATGCGGGCGATGGAACCCGAGAAGAAACATCTCTTTCAAACATCGCATTCACTAAATCTGGGGTGATCTGCTCCACGTCCACTCGCCCATCTAGTGATTGCTCAAGATTGTCCTGATCAATATGGCCACCAGGAGCCATAGCGCAGCCACTGAGGGCTCCCAGCAGCACGATCAATACGAGATAATGGGCTAGTCGAATTGGGCTTCTTCTAGATTCCACTCTTTCTACTTCATTGAAATTATTCATGGTTGCTCCCTTTGCTTTTGTCTAGCCACGCTACCGCCCGGGGATTTTGGTCAGACATTTCCCAGAGCCTTATTGAACACAGCCCAGGCGACGTCAATTCGCTATCGCCATGAGACAGAGCTACCTACTTGGTAATTATTTTTAATGTTACATAAGAATACAAAAATAATAACTTTATTTACATAACTATCGAAGGGTGAAATAACTACTACTTTTTCGAGCAGGAAGGCGTACATCTGTGGTAGTAAAAACAGCAAAATTTCTAGGTTGCCGGGGCAGAAAGAAAAGGAGAACTGGCATTATTTAAAATAATTATCTTTAAAAATCAATATATTAAAAAAATGAATAATATATTAACAGTATTGTCATTAGATTTTTACAATACTTATATGAAGGCAGCTGATGTTCTCTGAAAGCCAATCTTTCATGTAACATAAACGTTACAAACATAGCGTTAACTTAGATTGGGCCTTCACGTGCGTAAATTCTTAATTAGAAATCAATCTGGCTTTTAATAGCTGCACACAGCATCAGTGAAAACTCAGCGAAAGAGAGAAAGGGTCTCAGAGGGAGAAATCTAGAAGGCTACCCGTCGAAGCCTAGAGGGCCCTACTTATCAGGGGACCCCACTCAACATGGCCGGTATCAACGTAGCGTTTTTGGAAGCTTTTCTGACCACAAAAGACTCGCGTCTTTTAATAGCGTATGTACATACTCAAAGACATCTAGCGTCTTTCTATAAGGATCAGGGATATCTTGCCCTTCACCGTCATTCAGCCAACGACCAAGTAACAGCGTTTTCCCCAAGGCCTGCGGTGTTTGCTTCCCTAGAGCACGACGCTGGCCTTCCGTCATGACCAAAATGAGATCGGCTTGCTGAATCATTATCGTCGTCAACTGGCGTGCTCGGTGGTGAGTGACATCCAGGCCATCCGATTCTGCCAATTGTCGTGCAAACAATGATACGGGCTCCCCTTGTAAGGCACCTAAGCCAGCAGAGCTGATTTTATAGTTGGGGAGTTGCTGCCTGAGAATTGCTTCAGCGACAGGGCTGCGGCAGATATTACCCGTACAAACCACCAAAATATGCTTGAACATAAGCTACTTATTTCCTTAACAAGAAGCGGAGCGTCTAGTCTTCAAATATCGTGCTTAATGCATGCACCCGATAACAAGCCGACCCCGCATTCGATACAAAGGTGATAGTCATCAAAGCCATGGGATATCACTATTGTTGCAGCCAGTGCATTAATTAGCGTATCCATAGCGACTCTTCTGCGGAAGTGCCTCTGGAATCTGAACCCATAGGAAAATCAGCCAGCTAGCGTATACGGCTATACCTGCAGGGTACGCGAAAAAAGAGTAGCTCAAACCAAAGCTTATAAAGGCGACTGTCAACAGTACTCCAGCAACAGAAAAAGATTTATGCACTGGATTTTCACTGCGCAAACCTGGGAGGAAATGCCACAAAGGCACAAGGTAAAGCCCCAGCACCACTAACATGCCAAACAGTCCTCGCCTCACCCAGGCATCCAGTAAATCATTGTGCGCATGCCAGTAATTGCCTAATTTCGGGCTTAGAACCCCTTCAGCTTCTAGCCTTTGCATTGCGGGCTGATAGCCTTCATGTCCGTAGCCCATGAACGGATGCTCGCCTATTAACCACAAGGCACCGCGATACATTTCCAGACGCGCTCCCACAGAGCCAACATCCGTTCCCTCAATATAGTGGTGCACATCAGCTACCGCCTTACTCACCCGCCTTTCCACTCCGCTTTGTGGCATTACGTACGCCACCACCAATACTGCAATTACACTGCTAATCCCTACCCAGCGCCATGCTGCTCGCCACTGATGCGCATAACTGTAATAAAACACACCTATCGCTAATGGCAGGGCTAACCAACCACCTCGCGTACCGGAAAGTGCCGATGCTATGACGCCTCCTGCTGCGCCCCCCAGTAACAGCAAAAACCAACCAAAACGTGACGTTCTCTGATGCCAGGCCCAGCTCAAACCAGCCAGACATAGCAGCGCACTCAATAACGCAAAATTACCGAAGAAAATGGAGTGTAACGGTGGGTGTCCTGTCGCGCGCGTCAACCCAATCCCAAATTTTTGCCACGCCGCCCATCCACCCGCTCCTAACCCGCTTAATGCCAGCCCCGCCCACCATCCTGCTGGCGGTGGTTTAACGGCGCCAATTATCAACACAACCAGCGCAGCTAGCCAAGCGGCGCCTACTAATGGCAAGGCCTGGCGCAAGCTGTCATGCCATACGCCAATGACAATATCGACCACGCCCAGCCCGACAATCAACACTAATAAAAGGTGATCATCACGCCCATTCGGATGCTCTATACAGCGCCAGTTTGGTGTTTTCCTCCAAGCAAGGCTTCCCCCTATAAGAGTAACCACCAGCCCTAGCCAATAGCCTAAAGGCACCAACAGAGGGAATGTGGTGATTGCGATAGCCTGCATAAAGCATCTGCCTTGTCAGTGTCACCGGGAAGCAATCTCTAGCTTGTTTACGCAAGCCCGATAGCCTTTTAAATACGCGCACACAGTCTGTATTATTTACTTGCACAGTATTGCTGGAAATTTGGATCTATCAAAATCACTCAATAAATTACGCGTAAAATCTAGTCACCGACATTGATTGTAGAGGGACTTCCCAATTAAAAGAACACCATTGATCAGCTTAACCTTATCGATAGTAAAACAAGCTGACGATAGCTTGATAACAATCAGCCGGCACATTAACCAATAAAGCTTAACAACATCAGCCGCACACGATTAAAAAGCCAATTATCTGCAGGCAACAAGAACCCAAGCGCGACAATGCTCACGGGAACTTGCTACCAACGGCTTCCTCTCCCCTTTACCTCCTCATTACAGTGAATAAAACGCACTAAAAGAAAAGAGAACAGCAGCCATTATTGATCCGCATGTGTTGTTGCTTACGCAAAACGTAGAATCAACCAGACGGCTATCGCTAAAGAGTAGAGCGCTGTCTTTCCCAGTACTGGATTGAGTGCCGCCCCATCTCGCTGCCAAAACACTACATTTAATCCTACGCCTATCAAGCCCAGGCAGCTCCATACCCCCCAGCGCCAAACTTCTGTTGTGAAAGGCAGGGATACCATCCAAGGGCCGAGCGTTAAGAAGCTAAATAGCCATCGAGTGGCCCGTGGTCCGAGCCGCACTGCTAGTGTTCGCTTACCAGCCCGCGCATCAGTAAAGCGGTCACGAAGATTATTAACGACCAAAATGGCAGCCACGGGTAGCCCCATTAACAATGCGCTGATGATGGCTCTTTCGTTTACTGGGCTTTGTTGGGCCAGCAGGCTACCTAACACGGCCACTGGGCCAAAAAACAGCCAGACTGCCACTTCTCCTAATCCTAGGTTGGCATAGGGACTCCTACCACCGCTGTAACCCAGCACACCAAGCAGCGCTAGCCCACCAAACACCCACAATAACCAATGCCCAAAGAGGGCTAGCCATACACCCGTTACCAAGGCAATGCCTAGCATTAGCAGCAGTCCTACCCGCAGCTCACTAACTCCTAACAAGCCAGACTGGAGTGCACGTACTGGCCCTAGACGATCGTGCTGATCGACGCCCGAAAGCCCATCAAAAAGATCATTGGCCAAATTAACCGCAAGCTGTAGCGCTAATGCACTAACCAAGCATAAGCACGCGGTGAGCCAGGAGAAATGGCTTGGCAGGACTAACGCCTGCCCTAGCAAAATGGGGCCTATCGCTGCAGGCAAAGTACGCGGGCGAAGTGTTTGAATCCAGACGGCCAGTTTGTTGCTGGCAAACTCACCTTGAAATGGCTTAGTACGCGTCATTAATTGTCTTCTTTGGGTTATTGATCATTCCTGGGGCATAGCAGCGATTCTAACCCCGTCCTAGTCGATTAATTTAACAAAGGTACTGCTTCGCTTTCCGTTATGACAAATGTTAACGCATACAAAGGCACGCCATTAAAGACAAATTGGCAATTTTTTATGCGAAGAAGACAGAGTTAACGACGAGACACGACAAAGCATCCCTTCGCAAAACCACTGCCAAAACGGATGAAATCAAGAGGAAATTTATGCCAACTCGAGGAGGGTCGATTCAGAGGCTATCTTGAAATTCTCTTCACCGAAGCTCCTCATATTAAAAATATACTTAGGTTACTTCTTAGGCTCTATCAAGCAGATACAGTTTGAAGTAAAAACTGCTTTCAGCAATGCTGCACTAACCGCCAGTTGCATTCATAAATCGCAAAACCTGAACCTCACCATCGGTCGTAAAGTGGTGCCGCTCAGGCTTTTTCGTCATCGCCCCCACAATGGCTGCTTTTAGGCGCTGGATCTCCCCCGGATAACGTCGCATTACGGCGCGTAAATCTACCGAATGCTCATTGCCCAAGCAGAGGAGTAGCCGCCCTTCCGCCGTCACTCGAACACGATTACAGGCAGCACAGAAATTGTGGCTATGGGGAGAGATAAAGCCAATCCGCGATTGGCTGTCTGCCATGCGGTAATAGCGGGATGGACCTAGGGTGGTCTCGGTGGTGGGTAAGAGTCGATAGTGGTTTTCTATGGTCTCACGAACCGCATCAGTGGAAAGAAAGGTTTCACCACGGTTATGCTCGCTGATAGCGCCCAGGGGCATTTCCTCGATAAAGCTGATATCCACTTGTTCATCCCGGGCAAAGTTTACCAAGTCGATAATTTCGTCGTCATTACGCCCCTTAAGCAATACAGCGTTGAGCTTAATCGACTGAAAACCAGCGCGGCGTGCGGCACGGATACCCGCGATCACTTGGTTTAAGTCACCTGTTCGGGTTAATGCTTTAAAACGCTCGGGCTTGAGCGAGTCAAGGCTAATATTGAGCCGATGTAGCCCGCCTTGCCGCAAAGCATCGGCATGTTTGACCAGCCCTGAGCCATTGGTAGTCATAGCCAGTTCGCGCAGGCCCTCCAATTCAGCGAGTTTTTGCACTAGCGTTAGCACGCCCTGGCGTACCAGCGGCTCACCGCCAGTTAGACGGATTTTTTCCACGCCCAGCTCGACGAATGCCTGCGAAAGAGTGGCTATTTCCTCAAGGGTTAGCAATTGGGCTCGAGGCAGGAAGGTCATCTCCTCAGCCATGCAATACACACAGCGAAAGTCACAACGATCCGTTACCGATATACGTAGGTAACGCACCGTACGGCCAAACCCATCGACTAGCGCACTCATTTTTCGGGCTCCTCTTGGGAACTGACATTAACGGGCAGCCGAGCAATGAGTCCTTTTACCTCAGCGGTCACTTCGATGATTGTTTGCTCATCATAAAACTGACCCCGCCGCTTGCGCAGGCCGTTTTCATATAGCTTTACGTGCTCTGTGGGTATCACATCCGCGTTGGCGAGACAGTGGCTGGCACAGTGCATCTGGCACCCATCAATGGCTACGATAGGCCGCCCGGAGCGGGCAATGCGTACCAGGCCGGGCACACCACCACCGACACCGGCAATGCACGACATTTCTGCCTCTCCTGCATGGTCAAGTCGCAGGGCAACACTATTAGCTAGTTGCGCAACATCAGAGCAGCCGGAACAAGCATAAATCAGTGCGCGGGGTTTGTGATGTGAAGACATACCCTCTCCTATAAAAAACTAACGAGGTCAGTGGTCACGACTGAAAAAGTGATTCAAGCGACGAACTGATTGATGGGGTAGTAGTGATACGCCTCCCCTTCTGCCACATCGGTTTCGGAGTTAATCATTAAATAACCATCAGCTTGGCTAGCCGCACCAAGCATATGCGAGCCCTGGCCGCCCGCTAACTGCGCCACGGGACTCCCCTGTGACCAATCCAACACTACCCGTAATAGCTCGCAGCGCCCTTTGGGCCCACGCTGAGAGAAGCCCGCTGTTACTGGAAAACACTGTAGCGAAGCTAAGTGTCGACCCTGCATAGCATGAATAAACGGCAGCGCCAGCAGTTGCCAGCCCACCAGGGAGGCCACGGGATTACCCGGCAGCGCCATTAACGGTGTGCAAGTAGCAGGCTCAGCACCTAGATAACCGAATGCAAAAGGCTTTCCCGGTTTCATCGCAACACCATGAAAATGTAGCCCACCGCGCTGCTCAATCACCGGACGAACGTGATCCTCCTCGCCGACCGAAACGCCACCGGTGCATATCACCACATCTGCAATGGTTTGTGCGTGCTCAAAGACCTGGTGCAATGACTGCGGCGAATCAGCGATGACACCTAGATCCACTACATCGCACTGCGCTTGTGCGAGCAGTACGTTAAGCATGGCGCGATTGCTGTCGTATACCTGTCCCGGAGATCGCACCGTGCCTGGGGCAATCAGCTCATCGCCGGTTGAGAGCAGTGCCACCCGCAGGCGCCGCTTGACGGCAACGATATTGATCCCGTGGCTTGCCAGAAGCGCAATCGACGCTGCGTCAAGAAACTTACCCGCAGCGAGTAGCGGGGTTCCCATGCGGGTTTCCTCGCCTTGACGCCGAATATTAGCGCCCAGCACCAAGCTACCCTCGAGGTGTATATGCCCGCGCTTATCAAGGGTTACCCGCTCTTGAGGCACCACAATATCAGCCCCTATGGGTACCGGCGCGCCGGTGAAAATACGCGCGCAGCCCCCTTTCGGTAGCAGCATGACACCTGCGCCAGCCGGCACGCGCTGGAGAATAGGTAGGCCGGCACCGCGAGGTGCCGCTTGGTAATCAGCCAGACACAGCGCGTAACCATCCATAGCGCTATTGTCCACGCCCGGCATATCGAGAGGTGCCACTACCATTTCTGCCAGCACTCGCCCCGCCGACTGTTCAAGGGAGACATTTTCTACGCCATTAATCGGCGTGGCTGCGTCGATAACTCGTTGGCGTGCATCAAATAAATTTAACAAGCCGGGCGTGACTATTTCTGCGCATTGACAGTTCATAAGCGCTCCGAAACATGAGAGGTCGTTTCTACTTGACGTCCACTACAAGCAGGCGCAGAAGGCAACACCATTGCGACAAAGTTGCAGGGCCGCGTGCGGGAGTCCAACTGCAATGAGATGATTTTTTCCCACGCCAATTCGCATGCTTTGGGCGAACCGGGCATCGCAAACAACAGCGTCTGGTTGGCAACCCCCGCCACCGCCCGAGATTGAATAGTCGACGTGCCAATCGTTTGCAGAGAGTAGTAGCGAAACAGCTCGCCATACCCCTCAATTGCTTTGTCAAAAAGAGGAACTAACGCCTCAGGTGTGGTATCGCGAGCAGTGAAGCCCGTACCGCCATTCACCAGGATCGTGTGAATTTCGTTACGCGCAATCCACTCCGAAACCACAGCACGAACCTGATAAATATCATCAGGCACGATGCGCCGCTCCATTAGGTTATGGCCGCTTTCAATAAGATGCGCGGCGAGTAAGTCACCACTGCCATCCTCATCGAATCCACGCGTATCGGAAACGGTTAACACCGCGATGCCAAGCGGAGTGAAAAGTGCATCTACGGGAACATGGGACATCAAGCCTCTCCTATTAGCGTTTCTATTGCAGCAAGCTGCCGCCAGCATCGTCATCCAGCACAATCCCTTCGACGCCTATTTCGCTCTCTAACATCAGCAAATAGTGACGCAGCGCGCGCCGAGTTGCCTGCTCCCGTAGGCTATGGCGCACCCGGTCAATCACTTGATCGAAAGGTAACGCCCTACCTTCTTTTCGTTCGTCAATACTGACCACGTGCCAGCCATAGCGAGACGCCAAGGGGCGCTCATGGAGGCCTGGGGGCAGGTGCTGCAAAGCGCGGTCCAACTCTGGAACGGTTTGCCCCGACACTAGCCAACCCAAATCACCATCCAGCTCTTTTGAAGGGCACGCGGAGTGGTGTTGCGCAAATTCGGCAAACCGTTCGGGTATCTGATTAAGCTGTTCGAGTAGCTTTTCGCCAAGCTGGTAAGCGTCGTCGCGCCCCTGGGAGTCATCGGGTGCGGCCGCGAGCAGGATATGCCGAACGCGTAACTGCACTGGTTCGCTAAAGCGCTCACGGTGGGTGTCAAAAAAGCGCTGGCAATCTGCTTCCCCCGGTTCGGGCACCTCAAGCTCCTGTTCGAGCAAAGCAGCAATCGCCGCATCTTCCTGTGCCTCGCTAACGTCCTGTGTCGATAGTAGGCCCAGGACGCTAGCACGCTGGCGAAGCAGCTCTCTGACCACCAACGCACGGGCGGCCTGAAGCTGGGCCTCTCCCGCCGTTTCAGCGGGGTGATACTGCATCTCCAACGCAATCGTTGCTTCATCGATAGGGGTGTCGCCGACACGTACCGGAGGCGCAGCAACGCCCCCAGGTAGCTGTTCGATATCAATCATCTGCATGTTATTTCTCCTCTATATAAAACCGAGCGTGCGAAGGCCAGACTAGGCGGAGATCGGAGAAAACGCGGAGTTTACGAGTTTGTAAATGAGCATTTTGAGCCGATCTCCAACAACGTATGGCCGAGCAGTAGCCAGTTTTTAGCCGCGGCGGCGGACAAGCTGATAACGCCGGGTTACATAACCAAACGGCGCGCTCCACACATGCACCAACCGCGAAAACGGGAACAGCAGGATGATGGTCAGGCCGATAAAGATATGCAGTTTGTAGATCCACGACACTTCCTGCATGTAATCCGCCGCACCGCCGCTGAAGAACACAATCGACTGCGCCCAGCTGGAGAGTGTCAGCATCATCTCGCCGTCCATATGGCCCAACGAGAAGATGATGGTCACCATACCCAGGCACGCTTGTAAGACGATCAAGCCCAGGATCAAGGTATCCATCATGCTCGACGACGCCTTTACGCGCGGGTTGGCCAGACGACGATAGAGCAACATGGCGCCGCCCACCACGCACATGGCACCGGCAATACCGCCCACCACGATAGCCACTAGCTGTTTAGTACCGGCGTGCAGGAACGGTTCATAAACCCAGTGCGGTGTGAGCATGCCCACCAGGTGGCCGAAGAAAATCACGATAATCCCGATATGAAACAGGTTGCTGCCCAGTCGCATGTTCTTTGAAGAGAGCATCTGGCTAGAACCGGTCTTCCAGGTGTACTGACCATGATCAAAACGGAGCAGGCTGCCAAGCAGAAACACCGTGCCCGCGAGATAGGGGTAGTAACCGTAGATCAGATGGGTTAAGTAATGCGCAATCGCGTCATACATGATGATTCTCCTATTAACGATCGGCGGAAGGAGCGGAAGAGGCATTTAAAGACGGAGCAGGCATAATGCGTACCGGCTGGCTCTGAACGGTGTGTTTGCGCTCGGCCAAGCGACGCCCTTCGGCAGACTGCAACGCACAGTCTTCGTCAGAGGTCGCTGAGAAACGCACCGCTTCTTCTTCCCATACGGCGTCTAGTGCTTCGGGGGTGTTGTCCGGCGCTTCTTTTTTGACCTGGGGCCGATGCTCCTCGACATCACCCTCGGCGCCGATCAACGCCAGCAGTGACAGCGGTACCAGCGCGTGATCCGCTCCCCGCTCCTCTAGCCGTGCCGTCAGCAACGCCAGGATATGGCGTATTTCGCCCAGCCAGCGGCCAATTTCGGCTTCGTCGCACATTGAAAGGTATTCAAGAAATACCGGTAGATGATCGGGCAGTTCACGGGCATCTAGCTCAAAACCGGCCGCGCTGTACTCGGCCATAAGATCCACCATGGCCTGACCACGATCGCGTGATTCACCGTGAACGTGTTCGAATAGCAGCAGTGACGTAGCCCGCCCCTTATCGAACATGGCGACGTATTCAGCCTGCAGCTCAAGCAGGTCGCCCTCTTGGAGACGCTGACACCACGCCATTAGCGACGATTTGAGAGCCGCCCCCAGGCGGCGCTCGGCATTGAGAATTTCGATGAGCTCGCCGCTGGCATCCTGCAGTTCCTGGGTCGGGTAATCGAGCAGGCGGGCCAGTACGCGTAGGCTACGCATACCCTGTAGCGGTTCGAGCGACGGCTCTACCGGGATCGGCGATTGGGTAGCGGCTTCAGTCATGACGAGACTCCTCAAGTTGTGGCTGCGGGTCGAAGACCTCTACCGGTTTCACCAACACGCTGGTCTGCTTACGGCCATTAAACAGGTTGGGCTGGCTCTCACCATGGCAGCCATCACCAAAGGTAAAGCCGCATCCTCCCCGTTCCGGGAAGGCTTCGGTGGCCATTTCCCGATGGCTGGTGGGGATCACAAAACGATCCTCATAGTTGGCAATGGCTAGGTAGCGGTACATCTCCTCTACCTGAGCGACGCTCAGACCCACGGCATCGAGCACGTCGGCGTTGGGTGAACCCTCTACGTGCTTGCCGCGCATATAGACCCGCATCGCCATTAAGCGCTTGAGTGCCAACACCACGGGCTCCTCTTCACCAGCAGTCAACAGGTTAGCTAGGTACTTCACCGGGATACGCAGCGATTCAATCTTGGGCAGGATGCCGTCGAACTCGACATGCCCCGCCTCAGCGGCGGATTGAATCGGCGACAGCGGCGGCACGTACCACACCATCGGCAGCGTGCGGTATTCCGGGTGCAGCGGCAGCGCCAACCCCCAGTCGATAGCCATCTTGTAGACCGGTGAGGCCTGGGCGGCTTTGATGACGTTATCCTGGATGCCATCCCGCTTGGCCTGGGCAATCACTTCCGGATCGTTGGGATCGAGGAAAATCTCGCACTGGCGGTGGTAGAGGTCACGCTCGTCAGGGGAGCTTGCCACTTCCTCGATACGGTCAGCGTCATACAGCAGCACGCCGAGATAGCGGATGCGGCCCACACAAGTTTCGGAACAGATAGTCGGTTGACCGGCCTCAATACGCGGGTAGCAGAAAATACACTTCTCGGACTTACCGCTTTTCCAGTTGTAGTAGATCTTCTTGTAGGGGCAGCCGGAGATACACATCCGCCAGCCACGGCACTTGTCCTGGTCGATTAGAACGATGCCGTCCTCTTCCCGCTTGTAGATCGCACCACTGGGGCAAGCCGCTACACAGGTGGGGTTCAAGCAATGCTCGCACAGGCGCGGCAGATACATCATGAAGGTGTTTTCGAACTGGCCGTAAATATCTGCCTGCACCTTGTCGAAGTTGGCATCTTTGCGCCGCTTGGCGAACTCGGTGCCGAGGATCTCTTCCCAGTTCGGGCCCCATTCGATCTTTTTCATACGCTGACCGGAAATCAGCGAGCGCGGACGTGCCACCGGCTGGTGCTCGCCGATCTTGGCGGTATGCAGATGTTGGTAGTCAAACGTGAACGGCTCATAGTAGTCATCCATTTCGGGCAGATCGGGGTTGGCGAAGATGTTCGCCAGCACCCGCCATTTGCCACCAATACGCGGTTCAATGCGACCGTCGTTACGGCGCATCCAGCCACCCTTCCACTTGGCCTGATTCTCCCACTCCTTGGGATAGCCGATACCGGGCTTGGTCTCGACATTGTTGAACCAGGCGTACTCCATACCTTCGCGACTGGTCCAGACATTTTTGCAGGTCACCGAACAGGTGTGGCAACCAATGCACTTATCAAGGTTGAGAACCATGCCTACCTGGGAACGAATTTTCATTTCACGGCCTCCTGAGCACTGTTCTTGAGAGCACTGTTCTTAAGAGCCACGTTCTCCTGAACACTGTCATTGCCTTCACCATCCAGCCAGTCAACGTGTTTCATCTTGCGCACTAACACGAACTCATCGCGGTTTGAGCCGACGGTGCCGTAGTAATTAAAACTGTAAGAGAGCTGCGCGTAGCCGCCGATCATATGGGTTGGCTTGGGGCAGACACGGGTGACCGAGTTGTGAATACCGCCCCGCGTGCCGGTGACCTCAGAGCCAGGGACGTTCACGTTGCGCTCCTGGGCGTGGTACATCATCACCATGCCCGCCTTGACCCGCTGGCTGACCACTGCCCGCGCGGCAATCGAGCCGTTGGCGTTGTAGACCTCGATCCAGTCGTTGTCCTCGATCTCGATCTCAACCGCATCTGCCTCGGAGAGCCATACCACCGGGCCGCCTCGGTTGAGCGTCAACATCAGCAGGTTGTCCGAGTAAGTGGAGTGGATGCCCCACTTCTGGTGCGGCGTGAGGAAGTTCAGCGCCTTGCTCTTGAAGCCGTTGTCGGCGGGAAGCTGAAAGCCTTTGGCCGCCTTGGTATCGATGGGCGGACGATAGACCAGCAGGCTTTCGCCGAACGCACGCATCCAGGCATGATCCTGATAGAACTGCTGACGGCCACTCACGGTGCGCCATGGAATCAGCTCGTGAACGTTGGTGTAACCGGCGTTATAGGAGACGTGCTCATCCTCAAGGCCGGACCAAGTTGGGCTGGAGATAATCTTGCGCGGCTGAGCGACGACATCGCGGAAGCGGATCTTCTCCTCCTGCTTGGGCCTCGCCAGGTGGGTATGGTCGCGTCCGGTAATCTTGGAGAGTGCATCCCACGCTTTTACTGCCACGGCGCCGTTGGTTTCCGGTGCCAGGGTCAGAATCATCTCGGCGGCATCGATAGCGCTGTCGATCAACGGGCGCCCTTTATGCGGGCCATCCAGCTTGCGATGGTTGAGTTTGCCCAGCAGCTCGACTTCCGCATCGGTATTCCAACCGATGCCCTTGCCGCCGTTACCGATGCTTTCCAGCAACGGCCCTACGGAGGTGAAGCGCTCATAGGTTTCGGGATAGTTGCGTTTGACCTCAATCAGCGACGGCATGGTCTTGCCGGGAATCGGCGCGCATTCGCCCTTCTTCCAATCCATCACCGCCGGCTGGGCTAATTCTCCTGGCGAGTCGTGCTGCATCGGCAGCGTGACCAGGTCGGTCTCTTCGCCCAGGTGGCCTACACACACTTTGGAAAACGCCTTGGCAATACCCTTGTAAATATCCCAGTCGCTACGCGATTCCCAGGCAGGGTCGGTGGCGGCAGTCAAGGGGTGAATAAAGGGGTGCATGTCAGAAGTGTTAAGGTCGTCCTTCTCATACCAGGTCGCTGTAGGCAGCACGATATCCGAGTAAAGGCAGGTGGTGGACATACGGAAATCCAGCGTCACCAGCAGGTCGAGCTTGCCTTCCGGCGCCTCGTCACGCCATACCACTTCTTCGGGCTTCTGGCCGCCGAAGTCGCCCAGATCTTTACCCTGAATACCGTGGCGAGTACCCAGCAGGTACTTGAGCATGTACTCATGGCCCTTACCGGAGCTACCCAGCAGGTTGGAGCGCCAGATGAACATATTGCGTGGGAAGTTCTCTGGCGCATCCGGGTCTTCCGCGGCAAAGCGCAGTTCACCGCTCTTGAGCTGCTGAACCGCATAATCGGCTGTCGACATACTCGCGGCTTCGGCTTTTTTCGCTAGGCGTAGCGGGTTAGTGTCCAGTTGTGGTGCTGACGGCAGCCAGCCCATGCGCTCAGCGCGCACGTTAAAGTCGATCAGGCTGCCGGGGTAATCCTCGGCCTTGGCCAACGGCGAAAGAATTTCTTTAATCTCGAGCTTCTCGTAGCGCCACTGGGAGGAGTGACTATAGAAGAAGGAAGTAGAGTTCATATGGCGCGGCGGGCGCTGCCAGTCGAGGCCAAAGGCCAAAGGCGTCCAGCCAGTCTGCGGACGCAGTTTTTCCTGACCAACATAGTGGGCCCAGCCGCCACCGCTCTGACCGATACAGCCACACATGACCAGCATGTTAATCAGGCCGCGGTAGTTCATGTCCATGTGGTACCAGTGGTTCATACCGGCACCAACGATGATCATGCTACGGCCGTTGGTTTTATGGGCGTTATCGGCAAATTCACGGGCAATGCGGGTGCACTGCTCTGCAGGGACACCGGTGATGTTCTCCTGCCACGCGGGGGTATAGGGGCGAATCTGATCAAACGAGGTCGCGCCATCATCTTCGCCGTCGCCAACAAAGCCACGGTCGATACCGTAGTTGGCACACATCAGATCAAAAACGGTGACCGCCAGCATTTCGCTGCCATCGGCTCTCTTTAAGCGTTTGGCGGGCAAATTGTGGAACAGTAGGTCATCGGCGGCGCCAACACCGGCTCCTTTTACGTGCTCAAAGTGTTCGTGTTCGATACCACCAAAGTAAGGAAACGCAACGCGCGCGACGCTATCGTGGTGGTTGACCAAACTGAGCAACGGCTTGATCTCGGTGCCTGCGGCGTCCAGCGACTCCAGATTCCACTTGCCCACTTCATCACCGGTTTCGCCCCAGCGGAAACCGATGGAACCGCGCGGCACCACCAACTGGTCGCGGGTTTCGTCCCAGGCGACGGTTTTCCACTCGGGATTGTTTTCCTGGCCCAGGGCAGCATCAAAATCACTGGCTCGCAGTTGGCGACCCGGTGCGAAGCTGCCATCTTCACGCGCTTCCAGTTCCACCAGGAACGGCATGTCGGTATAGCGGCGCACATAGTCCGTGAAGTAAGCACTCGGGTTATCGAGGTGGAACTCTTTGAGGATGACATGGCCCATGGCCATCGCCAGGGCGGCATCGGTACCCTGCTTGGCGGACAGCCATTCGTCGGTCAGTTTGGAAACTTCGGCATAATCCGGAGTGATCGAAACCGTCTTGGTACCCTTGTAGCGCACTTCGGTAAAGAAGTGGGCATCCGGGGTACGCGTTTGAGGCACGTTAGAGCCCCAGGCAATAATGTAGCCGGAGTTGTACCAGTCAGCGGATTCAGGTACGTCGGTCTGCTCACCCCAGGTCATTGGCGAGGCCGGCGGCAAGTCACAGTACCAATCGTAGAAGCTCATGCAGACGCCGCCAATCAGCGACAGGTAGCGGCTACCCGCGGCGTAGCTGACCATCGACATGGCAGGAATCGGCGAAAAGCCAAGGATACGATCAGGGCCGTACTGCTTAGCGGTGTAAACGTTAGAGGCAGCGACCAGCTCGTTGAGCTCATCCCAGTTACCGCGCACGAAGCCGCCCATGCCGCGGGCACGCTTGTACTGTTTAGTCTTGGCAGGGTCTTCAACAATCGACGCCCAGGCGTCGACCGGGTCTGGGTTAGCCTTCAGCGCTTCACGCCATAGCGCCAGCAACGGCTTACGAATCAACGGGTATTTGAGGCGATTGGCGCTGTACAGATACCAGGAGTAACTGGCGCCACGCGGGCAGCCACGCGGTTCATGATTAGGCAGGTCGGGCCGGGTACGAGGGTAATCTGTCTGCTGGGTTTCCCAGGTAACTAAACCGTTCTTAACGTAGATCTTCCAGCTACAAGAGCCGGTGCAGTTCACCCCATGGGTGCTGCGTACCACTTTGTCGTGCTGCCAGCGGGCACGATAACTATCTTCCCACTGGCGGGATTCGCTGCGTAGCTCACCGTGTTCGTTGGCAAAAGGCTCACGGGACTTGCGGAAGAAATTCAGCCGATCTATGAAGTGACTCATGGTCGATCTCCAGGCTCCTCGGAAATTTGCGTACCCGCCAGGCGGGCTCCATGGAGTGGATTCTGCGTGATCGACAAGCGAATTACTGCGTGATTACCTCCATATACACCCTATCTACCCCTAAGGTGATAGAGCGGCCAACGTAAAGGAATAGACGGTTGGCGCTGTTGAAATTAAACCGTGCTTGAATGCTTGCTGTAGCGAAGCGGAATATGCTCGCAGGCCTTCAACTACGTTTACATTGCAACTCACTTAACATTCATACAACATGCTTTTTATAGCTGGATTACTCTCGGAGCAAAGCACACTCCATGCACCTCACCCGATTCACTGATTATTCGATACGCGTCTTGATCTTTCTTGCTACCAAGGGAGAGGAGCGCTCTACGATTCACGAGATTGCCGAGACCTTTAATATCTCACGCAATCATTTGATGAAAATCGTTCAAGAGCTAAGTCAAAAGAACTACGTTACCGCTATTCGTGGCAAGAATGGCGGCTTACTACTGACACGGGACCCCGCAACCATTGGGTTAGGCGAGCTAGTACGCGAGATGGAGCATGACATGGCGTTAGTGGAGTGCTTTCATAGCGACAACGCTTGCATCATTACGCCGGCATGTCGCCTTCAACCGATTCTTAATGATGCACTGTCAGCATTTCTAAGTGTACTCGACCACTACACATTGGCCGACCTGCTGGGCAGCCAACAATCTCAACTGGCGCAACTTATGCGCATTCCTACCGTCAGCGCATAGCACTCCCTAGCCATCCTGCCCGTCAACACGCGCCTGCATCAACGGCCAAGTGTAGTGCGCGAGAAATATTGCGTAGGCTAAGCACCAAAAGATGATGCTCAGCGTATAGGTCCAGTGGGTAATCTGGGGAAATAACGCCAAAACGGGTGAGCGCACTAAGGCGGCTATTAGCATTAAGCCCAGCGCCACACCAATACCAGGCAATGTGCGTATGGGACGCCCCGTATGGCCTAGCGAAACCCTGGCCATCATGGCAAGCATCATGGTGCCCATGCCGCCAATGGTCAGGGCGTGCACGGCAAGTTCAACGCGCATCAGCCCCATGAGTGCCAAGACCCACATAATAAGCCCTAGTGGAATGCAGGCGTAGCTGCCGTGCAGCCCCCAAAGTAAAGGTTCACGCCAGCTATGCAGCCCACCCCAACGCGCCATGCGAACAGTGTTGGCCAACGCCGCTAAGAGCATCACTCCCCCCATTAAAACAGCAGGAATGGCAACTCCCAACATGGTGACCAGCTGCAGCACGACGACGCCAGCCGTACTCACCAGCGTCACTCCTTCGAGTAAAGCAATAGGTTCAGGTTTGGTGCGTCCTAAACGATTGGCGGTAAACATGGCAATTACGCGCCCACCCACTACGGTCATCATCAGTGTGATTAACAGTACGGCTAAGTAGGCGGCTTGGCGGATCAGCTCGGCATCACCCTGCATGACTCCTAAGTGCATCGCCAGATTAGCCGTGGCAAACAGCAACAGCACAGGTACAAAGATCAAGTTGCGCCAACGCTTTGCGGTGATAACTAGACGCGCCATAACCATAGCGACAATTGGCAGAAACGCTAGGTCAACCGCCAGCAGCAGCCACTCCGGCAGCCCCATGGGGAAAGCCATCAGCCCCCTACCCAATAGCCATAGCACCACCAGACCCAGCAGCGGCCCGCCGTTTAAACTCGGCAACCCTGTCCAGTTACGCACAGCGGTTAGTAAAAATCCCGCTACCACCGCCGCGGCAAAGCCAAACAACATTTCATGCTGATGCCAGAACACCAAACCGCCATAAGGTCGCAGCAAAATAGTGCCGTGCCAGAAGGCCAACCACACCAAAAGGGACGCCACACTAAACAGCGCGGCCAGCAGAAAGAAAGGCCTAAAAGCCAAGCGCATTAAGGGTAAATGCTCAAGCTTAGAAGCAGGCTGGGATGAGGTGGTCGTTGGCATGGCGTAATCCCGACTAATTTACTTGGAAATATGAGTGTGCGCCTAGCCACCAACAAAGACCATGACATGCATCAAAAATACATCTTATGGCTAGCATTTAAAGGCCTGTGGATTTAAGATGCATCTCTAATACATCTTAAAGTATCGAGGTAGTAACAGTGCTAACACATGAGCAGGAAAAGCTGATTAACGCGACAGCCCCCATCGTGGCCGAACACCTGAATGCGATTACCCAACGCTTCTATCCACTGATGTTCACCCGCTATCCAGAGGTTAAGCCCCTCTTTAATGAGGTACACCAGCAAAGCGGTGGTCAGCCCCGCGCACTGGCCAACGCCGTGTTGGCCTATGTTCAATTGCGCAGCAACCCTGCTCAGGCGCGCGCAACCCTTGATGTCGTGGTTAGCAAACACATCTCGCTAGGCATTCTTCCCGAACAGTATCCAATTGTCGGTGAATGCCTACTGGCGGCGATTGGCGAGGTGCTGGGAGAAGCTGTCACCCCGGAAATTGCCGATGCGTGGGGCGCTCTATATAACGAACTTGCCGCCCTGTTGATCGACCTGGAAGATCAGCGCTATCGAGAGTTTGAACAGCGCCCAGGCGGATGGCGTGGCACACGCCGTTTCAAGATTGCCAGTACCCAGCAGGAAAGTGCTTTAATTCGATCGTTTATCCTTGAACCCGAGGATGGTGGTCGGGTGGCTGACCATGAGCCAGGTCAGTATATCGGTGTACGTCTAACCATTAATGGCGAGCTGGTTTATCGGCATTACAGCCTCTCAGACACGCCGAATGGTCAAAGCTATCGAATCTCGATCAAACGCGAAGAACAGGGCCAAGTCAGCCGCCACTTCCACGATGCCTTACAACCGGGCGACACCTTGGAACTATTACCACCAGCAGGTGACCTCACGCTGATTGAAGGTGACGAACCTCTGCTGCTTGCCAGCGGCGGCGTTGGGCAAACGCCCCTGCTCCCCATGGCAAGACATGCCTTGTCCCTTGGGCGGCAAGTCATCTATCTACACGCTGCCCTGGATGCCGAACATCAGGCCTTTAAAGGTGAATTAGACGCACTGAAGAGCGAGTATCCTCAACGCCTTAAGGCTGTCCGCATTCATGAGCGCGGCAATGAAGCCGAACATATTGGTCGTATCGACCGCAGCTTATTAGCTCACTACCTGCCTGATCTTAAGGCACGCTGCTATTTCGTCGGCCCTCAAGGATTTATGACAGCGATTAACAGCGCTTTGTCCGAACTGGGGGTTGACGAAGATCGCCGACACTTTGAGCACTTTGGCCCCTCACGCCCACTCGACGCAGCTTAATAATGGCCGGTAAGGGCCACCTAGTTCTTGGCTACCTATTAAAGGCAGGGGGTCCTATGAACCCCTGCTCAACTTTACTAGGCTTAAACAGAGGCCAAAGTAATACGGAGGTGGCTATGGAAATCGAATTAAAGCGTGCCTACGACTCACCACACAACAAGGATGGTTATCGTGTTCTCGTCGATGGTATCTGGCCACGCGGGGTGTCCAAGGAGGATGCTAAAATTAATGAGTGGCGTAAGGAAATTGCACCGAGCAGCGAGCTTCGCAAAGCGTTTCATAATGGTTCACTCGATTGGAATGACTTCCGTCGACGCTATCTCAAAGAATTAACGTCCTGTCGCGAGACTCTTCGTGACCTTGCACAACGTGCCAGGAAAGAGCGAGTTACTCTGGTGTTCGCCTCCAAGGAGGAGCGCCACAACAATGCCGAAGTACTTCGCCAATACTTAAGAATGCTGAAATAATCAGGCCAACCAGGATAGCGGGCTGTGGTGAATAGCGGCCCCCACCATATAGGCGAAGATAACCACCGCCACTACCGCGGCTAGGGCTCGTACCGCTGGCGTCGCCCCACGTTTAATCGCAATGGTGCCAATACCGATATAGGCCAGCAGTGCTAATAGCTTGGCGCCAAGCCAGGGAAGCTGCCAGGGCCATACGGAAAGCAATACCATTAAAGTCACCCCCAGCCCCAACAGAGCCGTATCAATAAGATGAGGCAATACCTTGGCCCAACGGGCGTTGAGTCGCGGACTTTCCTGCACCGACCACCAGGCGCGCACTACGAAGAGCGTGATGCTCAGCGCAGCGGCCGTCATGTGCAGGTGCTTGATAAGGAAATAGTGCTCCATGGTAACCGTCCCTAGCCGACGTTAACCGCATTGCCGTGATGATCGAAGGCAAGATAGGCGGTGATACTACCCATTTGCAGCGACTCCATCATACGCTGGAGTTGCCGTTCAACCTCGGCATCATCTTTTGGGTCGTCCATGGCAGCGCTGAAAACTAGATCCCATTCGATCTCGGTACGGCGTGACTCCTCGACCAACGCCGCCATACTGGTCAATTCCTGCGTCGACTTATCTACGCAGACTACCGGCACCAACACACCCCCTTCACCCTGCTCGAAGCGACGGCGCTGTTCAGCATCGGGGAAATCGGGCAGCTCTGCGCGCACGAACACAAACAGCAGGCGCTGGGGCTTAGGTTGTTTACGTGCTTCCCGCAGTAAATCGGCAAACGTCGCTATAGTCATAAAATCGGTGGTCATAAAATGAGCCCTATCGCTAGTAGTTAAGAATCAGTCGGCAAGAATGAACAAGTCAGGCTAATAGGCGGCATCACTCGGGTGACGCTACGAAAAGCCACAGCAGCAGCATTACCATAAACAGAGGGATCAGCAGGCTAAGTGGCGCCGCCCGCCAACCATAGGCTTGGACGACCAGAGGTGCTATTCGCAGGGAAAGCCCGACGCCTGCCGCTAACACCAGAAAAAGGACGACACAAAGACACACCCAGCGGCCAGGCATCCAGCCTTGGGCGTGGGCGATGCCGGTGGCAATCACCGCCCCTCCCAGCCCAAGCCCAGCCCCCACCAACAAAAACTCCCACGGCTGGCTAGCCATTCCAAACCCGCCCAGCGCCAACGCTAGCCCCAATAATAGCCACTGCATCACGCGGCAGGTGTCGCCCCGTTTGGCGATATACCAGGCTGGCCACGCCAATAACACACCACACATCAACGGTAACAACACATAGACAGGCTGCTTTGCGAGCAGGCCATAAAGTGTCCAGCTCGCCACCGCTAAAGCGCTTGCCAACGGCATTAGCAGCATGGCTACCAGCAACTGATAACCATTTACTGGCTGTGTGGATGTCTCCAACGTGGGAGGCGGCACAGATGATGGCATGGCGTTTCCCAGCGAGGGTATAAAGACATCGGAAGACATGCCAGAATTGTCGGTAAATACTGGGCGTAGGTCAAAAAGGCATCGGAGGTAGGCTGGCTAACCCCAAAGGAATAGCCCTCGTATCGAAATGCAGACAGTGCCACACTCTCTTACCTCTTTCGCGCTATCGGAAATGCCATGAAATTACTTCAGCGCTCCCTGGTTGCTCGCATCATTGCGTCCCTGCTTGCCATTAGCGGGATGGCACTCATCAGTATCACCCTGACCATGGCAATGTCTAACAGCAGTCGTGGCGATGCGGCTGCCATTAATGTCGCTGGCTCATTACGCATGAATGCCTATCAGATTATGGGAGCCTTGCAACGCCTGGAGTATGCTCCAGAGGAGACAAGCGCAGAACAGCTCGAAGGACTGATTTCGAGCTTCGATCAACGTTTGTATGGCACAACGCTACAACAAACGATCCCCATTGATGATCGTCATGAGCGCCGCCGTCAACTGGAAAAACTTCAGAACTACTGGCAGCACTCGCTGCGCCCAGCACTGGAGGCTCCGGCCGCTGCCACGGCGCTAGACCTCGCTACGCTAGAAATGATGATCGTTGAGATGGTCAGTGACATTGAAGTGCTAGTGACCTATCTGGAGCAGAGCACCGAAGCTAAGGTGCGGCTACTGGGGGTGATGCAACTGCTTTTTCTGGTACTGATCGCTATTGTGGTTTCGATAGCCCTTTACGATGTTCGCCATAACCTGGTAGTGCCGCTGCGCCAACTGATGGTGCTTGCCCGCGAGGCGGCGCAGCGTAATTTCAAGCCACGTTCAGAGCTACGCGGCAGTGATGAGCTGGCTTTGCTGGGCCACACCTTTAATAAGATGTCTGCCGAGCTGGCCACCAGCTACGCCGCATTAGAAGACAAGGTATCGCGCAAGAAACAGGAACTTGAGCGCAGCAATCAGGCGCTGCGAGTCATGCATGATGCTAGCCGTTCGCTGTATGGCGGCGGTAACGACCTTTGCTCTAGCGCAGCACCTATGCTGCGCGAACTGGAAAAGCTGCTGGATATCGGGCCGATTCGGCTTTCCCTAAACGACCCTTTCGACCAACGGGAAATGCCGGTTTTAGAAACCCACTCGCGTACCCGGCCAGAGTATTGCCGTGACCAGGAGTGCCACGCCTGCCTGATTGATCCTCGCCCCTTGGAGGTGCTGTCCAATAACCAGTCACAGTGCTTACTGCTACCGATTAGCGTCGGTGACACGCTGCTTGGCACCCTGGAAGTGTGGTATCACCAGGAGCGGCTCAACGATAGCACCCGCCGGTTACTCACCATGTTAGCCGACCAGCTCGCCACGGCAGTGTACCTGCAACGGCGTATCGAGGAGCAGCAGCACGTCACGCTGATCAACGAGCGGACCATCATTGCCCGCGAACTTCACGACTCGCTAGCCCAATCGCTCTCTTATCTAAAGATGCAGGTTGCGCGACTCGAACGTATGCAGCAAAAAGACGCCTCTCGAGAGATGCAGTCTGCGGTATTCGACGAGCTGCGTACCGGTTTAAACAGTGCCTATCGTCAACTGCGTGAACTGCTTACTACCTTCCGGCTCAAACTAGAGGGGCCAGGGCTGCAATTTGCCTTACGCCAAACCATCGAAGAGTTTAGCCAGCGAATGGAGATAACAGTCGAGCTTGACTACGATGTGCCGCCTTATCTACTTAACCCCAATGAAGAAATTCACGTGCTGCAGATCATTCGCGAGGCGCTGGCCAATACCCACAAGCACGCCCAAGCCCACTGGGCTGGAGTCACTGTGCGCTTTGCCGATGCTCGACTGCTAGTGCGTATTGAAGATGATGGCATAGGCCTGGAAGACGATAGCTCGCCACCCATGCACTACGGTTTGGTGATCATACGCGACCGAACTACTACCCTGAACGGGGAGCTGAGTATCACCAATCGCCCCGCAGGGGGGGCCAGCATTGAGATAGTCTTCACCCCGTTGACCGCTCGCTTAATTCAGCAGCAGCCTGTAACGGCTGCCTCAGACTCTCACTTAGGTACAGGGGCTTCTTAATGACGCTGACCACCGCCAACGATACACCCGCCAGCCTGATGATTATTGATGACCACCCACTACTGCGGCGTGGCGTGATACAGCTGCTTGAACTAGAGGACGATCTTGAACTGGTTGGCGAGACGGGCGACCCTGAAGAGGGCATTGCACTGGCTCTTAAACTGGAGCCTGACTTGGTTTTACTGGATTTAAACATGCCGGGCGTTAATGGCTTAGAAGCCTTGCGCCGCCTACGGGAAGCCAACTATAGCGGCCGTGTGGTGATGTTCACTGTTTCCGACCATGAGGATGATGTGGTCGCAGCGCTGCGCAACGGTGCCGACGGTTATCTGCTAAAGGATATGGAGCCTGAAGACATGGTGCGCCAGCTGCGTCAGGCTGCTTTGGGACGCATGGTCATCAGCGAAAGTCTAACCGCCCTACTCGCTGAAGCGCTGCGTAATCAGCGCAATGCCCCCACCACTCCGGATATTCATAGCCTAACCCAGCGTGAGCGCGAAATTCTGCAACAGCTGGCTGGCGGGCTCTCCAACAAGCTCATCGCGCGCAAGCTGGATATTACCGAAGGCACGGTCAAGGTTCACGTCAAGCATCTGCTCAAAAAGCTCAACTTACGCTCGCGTGTCGAAGCCGCCGTCTGGGCAGTCCAGGAAGGTATCGATCACTAGTCGGTTCTGTGTGGTTACCTCCAAAGACTCCCAGAGTACTTTTGCTCTGACCCGCCTTTACCCCCTGTCGATTTTTTCTCTTTAAAATCAATCAACCCAGGTTTTTCAGCGACTACCTCTCAATAGGTATGTCGCTGTTTTTCATGTTATTTTCACCTATTTCCCAATTTCTTCCTCCAGCGTATCTTGCTTGCTAACTGCTAGATGCAGAAAGGTTCGATGCCAAGGGGAAATCGCCATGAGCAAGAGAAATGCCGACATTGAGAAATGGAATGTCGAAGACGCCCAATTCTGGGAACAGGAAGGCAAGCACATTGCCAACCGCAACCTATGGATATCCATTCCCAGCCTGCTGATGGGATTCGCTGTCTGGATGATGTGGGGAATGATTACCACCCAGATGCAGAACCTGGGTTTTTCGTTCACGGTTAACCAACTATTTTCACTAACAGCGCTTGCCGGTCTAGCAGGTGCCACACTGCGCATCCCAGCATCGTTCATGATCCGCATCGCTGGCGGGCGTAACACTATCTTCCTGACCACCGCGCTATTGATGATCCCCGCTGCCGGCACTGGTATCGCCTTGATGAACCCAGGCACGCCGTTTTGGGTATTCCAGGCGTTGGCGCTACTTTCCGGTATCGGTGGCGGTAACTTCGCTTGTTCAATGAGCAACATTTCCACTTTTTATCCCAGCAAACAGCAAGGTTACGCCCTGGGCATGAATGCAGGCCTGGGTAATTTCGGCGTCACTACCATGCAGATTGTCATCCCACTGGTAATGACCGTCGGCATTTTTGGCGCTATGGCCGGTTCGCCAATGGAATTGCAAAGCGCTAGCGGTACGTTGATTGGTCGGATCGAAGCAGGGACCGACACCTGGATCCAGAATGCTGGCTTTATTTGGCTCGTATTCCTGATCCCATTAGCGTTCGCCGGTTGGTTCGGCATGAACAATCTCCGCACTATTACGCCCAACCCTGGTTCGCCGCTGGCGGCTTTCAGCAAAATATTGGGCCTCTACGGCGTCGGCATGGTAACTGCCATCGTCGGTATGTTAGCGCTCGGCTGGCTTAATATGTGGATTGCCCTACCGCTAACCATTGTTCTGACCCTGGTGTTGTTGCGTCTGATTCCTGGCGACATCAAGCCCAATATCCAGAAGCAGTTCGCGATATTTTCCAATAAGCACACCTGGTCAATGACCATTCTCTATATCCTGACCTTCGGCTCCTTTATTGGCTTCTCTGCAGCACTGCCGCTCTCTATCAACGTCATCTTCGGCAACATGATGGAAGCGACTGCCGATGGCACGCTGATTCGCGTGGCCAACCCAGAGGCGCCCAGCGCTTTAACCTGGGCCTGGATAGGCCCCTTCGTGGGCGCTCTGATTCGTCCGCTGGGCGGATGGATCTCCGACAAAGTGGGCGGCTCCATCGTTACCCAAATAATCTCTGCGGTCATGGTGGTCGCCTCTGTCGCCACTGGCTACGTGATGATGCAGGCCTATAACGCCACCGATCCTAATCAATTCTTCTGGCTATTCCTGCTGCTATTCATCGTGTTATTCGCCGCCAGTGGTATCGGCAACGGCTCTACCTTCCGCAGCATCGGGGTGATTTTCGACCAGCAGCAGAAAGGCCCGGTTCTTGGCTGGACCTCTGCCGTCGCTGCCTATGGCGCCTTCATCGCCCCGCGGGTAATGGGCGAGCAAATCCAGGCCGGCACACCAGAACTTGCCATGTATGGCTTTGCGGTCTTCTACACCATCTGCCTGGTCATCAACTGGTGGTTCTATCTACGCAAGAGTGCCTACGTTAAGAACCCGTGAGCTAGGTTAACAACTCCTAAATATAGCTTGCTTCTTTACGCCCGGAGCCAAGCGCCGGGTCTTTTCCCCCTACCCCACTGCGGGAGGACACCATGAAAATCATGATCGCCTATGACGGTTCGCGAAACGCCAAGCTGGCTCTTGCTCAGGTCGTCAATATGTTCCGCTGTAACCAACCTCTGCTGATACTGGTCGGCGTGGTGGAAAACCCACTCGACGCTACCGATAACAACGAGGTGCTGTTTCAGCAGGAGCACGATGAGGTTAAACAGCACCTTCAGGAGGGTATGGCGTTCGCTATCGGCGAGGGCTTCCAAGCCGAGCAGCTTCTTGCCGAGGGTGACGCACGCAAGATGCTGCTTCAGGCCACTCGCAAACTCTTGCCAGACCTACTAGTGATTGCCCGCCATAGCCATCAGCCGGACGGCGGCATCATCGCCAAGTCGTTGACTTATTTTGTTGATGAACTCGACTACATGACATTTGGCAGCGTCAGCTCGTTCCTAGCCCGGCGCGCCGAGTGTCCCTTATTGATCCTACCCAGCCCTTGAGTAGCCTCTCCCTCCCTTTGGCATAGACCACATTTGGGACACAGGACGATACGACCATGAAAGTTTCCGCTGTATTCAAGTTTCGCAGCCCCGAAATTCGGGCCTTGCACCTGACCTGGATTGCCTTCTTTATTACCTTTTACGTGTGGTTCAACATGGCGCCGCTCGCGTCGAGCATGCTCAAGAGCGTCGACTGGCTAACCACGGATGATCTCAAGCTGTTCGCCATCTGCAACGTCGCCTTAACGATTCCCGCGCGTATCATCGTTGGTATGGCACTGGATCGATTCGGCCCGCGACGGGTGTTCTCGGTGCTCATGGTCACTATGTCGCTACCGGCGCTGGCGTTTGCTTTCGGTAACAGCATGACGCAGCTACTAGTGGCACGCCTGGTACTGAGCTCGATTGGTGCCAGCTTCGTGGTCGGTATCCACATGACAGCGCTGTGGTTCAAGCCCAAGGACATCGGCTTCGCCGAAGGCTTCTACGCTGGCTGGGGTAACTTCGGCTCCGCCGTCGCGGCCATGTCGCTGCCGACCATCGCCCTAAGCATGTACGGCGGCGCCGATGGCTGGCGCTGGGCAATCGCCCAAAGCGCTATTGTTATGGCCGCTTACGGTGTTTACTACTGGTTCGCGATTACCGATGGCCCGGATGCCCAGGCTCACCGGAAACCACGCAAATCCGCTGCCATGGAAGTGAGTTCCTGGGGCGATATGATCAAGCTGATCATCTGGACGATCCCACTGGTCGGCGTACTCGCCATTCTAGTCTGGCGAATTCAATATATGGGCTATTTATCGGTTACGGGTGCCGTCATCGCTTATCTAGCCATTATCGCGATCGTCATCTATCAAATTGTCCAGATCTTAAGAGTCAACCTACCGATCCTGCGTAAGGGGGTACCGGAGGACGATAAGTACTCGTTCAACAGTGTGGCGGCGCTTAACAGCACCTATTTTGCCAACTTCGGCGCTGAACTGGCGGTGGTGTCGATGCTGCCCATGTTCTTTGAGGAGACTTGGGGCCTGAATGCTGCTACGGCTGGCCTGATTGCTGCATCATTCGCGTTCGTCAATCTGGTGGCGCGCCCCATGGGCGGCATGGTTTCCGACCGCATGGGCAACCGGCGTTTTGTAATGCTGTGCTACATGTTTGGCATTAGCGTTGGGTTCTTGCTGATGGCCATGCTCAATTCAAGTTGGCCGCTCATTCTGGCCATTGCGGTGACCATCGGCACCTCGATTTTCGTGCAAGGGGCCGAGGGAGCAACCTTCGGTATCATTCCCTCCATCAAGCGCCGCATCACTGGGCAGATATCCGGTATGGCCGGCGCTTACGGTAATGTTGGCGCGGTGGTTTACCTAACCATCTTTACGTTTGTCACTCCATCGCAGTTCTTCTACATCATCGCCACCGGCGCTTTCATCAGTTGGGTTATCTGCTTGGTGTGGCTCAAGGAGCCAGAAGGCGCTTTCGATGACGAGTACTACGTCTCTTCTGTTGATAGAGACATCGAAGAACAGGCTTTACAGAGTGCCAAGCACTAAACGTTAGAGTCATCTGTAGCACGGTACTGTTCGCGTCGATTGGATTCGGACAGTGCCTCTATTGTTCAGCAACTAACCGAAATGCCACACAGCACACTTAATTTTTTTAGTCATTTTCCCAACTCTGTTTACCACATACTCAACTATGGCTAACTCGCTAATTTAGAGCACCTAATCATTGAAATTACACTTCCAAGGGAGTCCTGAAGTGCGAGCACTCACTTTTCTCAAATTACCCTTCAACCATCGTGAAGGCTGGAAAGAGTTACAGACTTCCTGCCCCTCCATTCCTTTACTAGCGTGGCGGGTAGTTTTACCTATGTCGCTCTTGCCGCCAATACTGCTCTATTATGCGGGCAACCATTACGGCGATACATTTATGGTGGGCTTTGCTGACCGAGAGTGGCGTTTTATCACCTCCATTATTTTCCTTGCAGAGATAGTGAGTTTTTTTGTTATCGGGTGGGTAATCTACGCTGTAGTCAATGGAACTGAAGAGCTATCTATCAGCTATCAAGATGCCTATTTGCTTGCCGGGCTTGCACCACTGCCTTTATTTGCCTCGTCGTTGGCACTCCTGGTACCCAACTTATTTTTTAATGTCGTGATTATACTCAGCGGGCTGGGTATCTCTTGCAGCTTGATTTACCACGGTTTACAAGCACTCTGCACGCAGCAAGAAGTTGATGTTGCTACTATCTCAGCCACTTACACAATTATGGCTGCCAGTGCTCTGGGATGGGGTATTTTGTTTGCGGTTATCTGGGCTTATTAAGCGATTAACATTAGGTGCACTGGCCTACAGGGGCACTAAACCAGTCATCATCAAGCCCAATGATGACGCGTGAAGCAAACGGTCTAACGTTGAGAAGTGGGTAATGTGTGCGCCAGGCAGGGCGATGAGCAAAATTCACGATCACTCGCGTCTTCCTCTTCGAGCGCTGATAGCACCAGCTCTTTGATTACTGGAAGGTGGGAATCGTCAATTTGACGAGCGGCAGTGAGCAGGGTCACTCGCCCCGCGCGTGCGAATATCATTAAAGGCAGTAGCTTATCAGGGCACGCCTTCAGCTCACTGCTATAACGCTCAAGAAAGCGTGGTTTACTGATTTTTTGCTGACGATACTGACGGCATAGTTGAGATGCAGGAGCTATCTCCGGGTACCATTCATTCAGTGCAAGGAAGCTTGAAGACAGCCCGTTAGGGTATAACCGATCAACCAACACGCGAGTGCCGTCGTGATCCTCTATCGGCGCATATATGCGCTTAAGCGTTATTTCATATGACATCGATTACATACCTCTGCCAGGGTGCTCATGGCTTCAGCGAGTAACTTATATAAATAACAGCATAGCAGCGATGCTCGATTAATTAACTAAGAGAAAATTAGGTAGATAGCTTTTATCGATAGATAGCATTAAGCCATAACGAGTCTTTGAAACTGGAATAGAGCTTGTATGTCCTACTAGATAGCCAGTTCCCTAAGATATCCCTCAAAATGATCACGGAGCTTGTGAGATAGTATAGCGCTCAACCTCAGTCCAATAGGTAGACTGGTATCATCATCACACGGTAGCAGAATCAATTTATGGCACACTAGAACTAGCACGACAGAACTCAAATACGTATAGATACTGAGTGGAACAAACGTAACACCTCCTTCCGATTTCCTCTTGTGGGGTACATGCCCTGCCGTCGGCTAGCACTTTTACTGGCTATTCACCCCCAGGCGCCATCTCAGGAACAGCGCCCGTATAGCGACGTGCGTCAACGTCGTGGCTGAGACGCGAGCGCAGCAACCAACTCCCGAGCAAAGCGTTGCCCGGAAGGCAGCGCTCCAAAACTCCATGCTGGCGGTAAACGCAATAAATTGGCGTTTTTAACGCTGGGCAAATGTTGCCATAAACCACTTTTCGCCAATGCGTCTTCAACACCGGTTGGCACTGGGTCAACAATGACTAGGGTTGCCTCGGGGTAATCGTAGAGTGCTTCGATAGCTGATAGTGAAAATCCCCAGGCGTTGGTGGGCCGGTCCCAGGCATTGGTCAGATTAATTTGTTCAAGCACAGCGTTGTAGAGACTGTTATCACCAAAAACCCTTACATGACGGGCATCCATAAATTGTACCATCAGTAACGGTGGCGCATCGGGGTGCTGTTGGCGAAGCGTGTTCATCAACGTATGCGTTTCGCTGATTAACTGCGCTGCCTGCAGCCGGTGGCCGGTTAGCTCACCTAGCTGACGGGTAAGTGTTTGTATCTCTTGCCAGGTATGAGTACCAGGTGAATAGGGGGAAAACGACGTGACCGGGGCAATTCTCTCCAGACGCTCCGTCAGTCCAGCGAACATCGGCGAAATGAACGTTTGCGTCGGTGGCGATTGCGCCATGAGCTCGAGGTTGGGCTGTGATCGCAGACCAAGATCTTCAACGCCGTCGGGGATCCTTGGCTCCCCTACCCACTCATGGTAGCCATTTTGTTGGGCGGTACCGCTCAGCGGCGCGTCAATGGCCAGTAGCGTTTCGGCAATGGTCCAGTTGATGGTGGCCCACTGTGCGTGGGCATTCGACAAGGGCAACAAGCAAGCGGCTGATAAACAGCAGCGGGCCACGAAAGAGAGCATCGACCGATAACACATAGCAGCGAGAGCATCAGAAAGAAAATAGGCATCACATTTAGACGCCAATACCCTTTTTTTGCAAGGCGGGTACGGAAAAAATATCACCCGCAGATGCTAATACATCTCATTTTGTTTATCATGTAGGCCTATGCTTGAGGGGTGACCACGGCACGGCAGCCAAGCCCTCCGCTTTCTTACATCAGTTTCATAAAAACGTGGCGGCTCGGCGCTGCTGTAAAAATGATCGGATCGACACTATGTCTCTTGGGAACACTTTCAACACAGCGGCTAAGCGCCGCAAAGCTCAGCTGCTGCGCGCGCTAACACTGATCGCAATGGGTATCACGCCTGCGAGCGCCTGGGCGCAGACGAGCACTGCCAATCAGTCCTTGGATACCGTCACCGTCACGGGCTCCATGCCTACCTACGGAGATACACCACCGCCAGCCTTCGCCGGAGGCCAAATCGCGGCGGGTGGCCGCGTAGGGTTGATCGGTGAAAAGGACGCGATGGACGTGCCTTTCAACGTCATCAGCTATACCAGTGAGCTGATGGAGAACCAGCAATCCCAGACACTGGGCAATACGCTTCAGAACGATGCCTCGATATCGGTAGGACTGGGCTTCGGCATCTATGGCGAAGCGTACAAGGTACGCGGCTTTAACTTGGCCGGTGACGACGTGGCTTACGGCGGTCTATACGGCGTGCTGCCACGACAAATCATCAACAGCGACCTTGCTGAGCGCGTCGAAGTCTTCAAAGGCGCCAGCGCCTTTACGTCGGGCATACCTGTCGGCGGGAGCGGCGGAATCGGTGGCACCATCAACATCGAGCCCAAGCATGCCGGTGATGACCCGATGCTCAATCTATCCAGTGGTTACCGCTCCGATGGCTATGGCGAAGTGGGCGTCGATGCTAGCCAGCGGTATGGTGATCAGCAGCAATGGGGGGCACGGATAAGTGCCGTGCGCGGCCGTGGTGACACCGCCATTGATGGCGAAGCTCAGCGCGATACCTCCGTCGTCGTTGGGCTCGACTACCGTGGCGATCAAGGCCGAATACTGTTCGATGTCGGCCATCAAAAACTCACCCTTGATAGTGGCCGCTCAAGCGTTAATACCGGCGCGGCAACTCAGATACCCGCTGCGCCGGATTCATCGTTGAACTACACCCCCTCTTTCGGTGGGACTGAGCTAGAAACTAACTTCGGCATGGTCAGGGGCGAATATGACCTCACCAACACCTGGACCGCTTTCGCGGCCTTGGGGGGTAACCGCACGCTCGAAGGCATTGTGTCGGCGACTCCGCGCCTTACCAATGACGCGGGTAACGCCAGGGTCAATGACTTCGAAACCGATAACCACATTGACAACATTGCCAGCCAGGTGGGGCTCCGTGGCTACGTGCTGACCGGCCCGGTCAGCCATGACATCACCTTCGGCTACTCTAGCGCCTATCGCAAGTTCGACACCGACTGGAACTTCCTCGCGGCTGGCACGACCAACATCTACGATCCTGTCGATTTATCTCGCCCAGATGGCACGCCTTTCGTGGGCGGTAGTGTGACGCGCACGCGCTCCCAAGGGGGCACGCTGAGCGATACGCTTGGATTCATTGATGACCGGCTTTTACTGACACTGGGCGCACGTTATCAGGAACTTGAGATCGACGAACGCCCTAACGACGGTAGCAGCAATCGCTATGCCGATCGTCGGGTGACACCCGCCGTCGGCGCGGTGTTCAAGACCACTGACAATATCTCTCTTTACGCCAACTACGTCGAAGCATTGCAGAATGGCGGCACGGTCACCGATACCACAGCGGTGAACTTTGGTCAGCACTTGGGTATTGCCCATGCCGAGCAACACGAGGTAGGCGCTAAGTTCGACTACGGCCACCTAGGCGGTGGCATTAGCCTGTTCCAGATCGAGCTGCCCTCTGCAGCGGTCGTCGATGGCGTAGGCAGCCTGGATAACGAGCAGCGTAATCGCGGCTTGGAACTAAGCCTATACGGTGAGCCGATGACAGGAGTGCGCCTGTTCAGCAGTGCGACCTGGATAGATGCCGAACTTACCAAAACACAGGATGGCAATGAAGGTAATGTCGCCACGGGCGTTCCAGAGTATCGCTTTGTGTTCGGTGGCGAGTGGGATACCCCCTTCATTGAGCGTCTCACTGCCACTGGGCGTATCCTGCACACGGGCTCGCAGTACGCTGATGTGGCCAACGACTTGAAACTGGATTCCTGGACACGCCTCGATCTTGGCCTGCGCTACACCACACCGGTCGGTGGCGCTGACTGGATCTGGCGCGCAGGTATCGACAACATTACCGACGAAAATTACTGGTCAGGTGCTTCGACGTCCTTTGCGAATTATTTGATTCAAGGCGAACCGCGCACCTTCAAGCTTTCGGCGACCGTCGAGTTTTAAAAAAAGCATCCTCATTACCGTTACCATGAGGGTGCTTCCTATCAAGCGCCCTCACTGTTTGCGGCGGGGCAATAAAAGACTTAACTTGAGGGGAGTATTCAAGGTGGTAGCAGGCATCTAACTCTAGGGAAGACTCTACAGTATGAGCAGAGGCAGTTTTGAAGCTAGCAAATTTGTAGAGGTTCTTGACACGGGAGTGACGGAGTTTGCGCCTGTACATGACAACACCTCATTGAGTAGGTTTACTACAAAATCAGGTTATGTCACGAGAGACCGCAAATCATGTCATTTTGATCGGAATTTATGCCAAAACAGGCCGGAAACGGCACTAGAAATGGAGGCGGCCCCAAAAGCCACATCCCGGCACACGCAGCCACCACTACCGTTGCTCCCTTCCGGGCCTGGCGGGGTTTGCAGTTTAGCGTTGCGGGAGGACCTAAGGGGCCACCATAACGGTACACTCTGATATTTCTAAGTGAGTGTACTAATGCTGATGTGGTGGCTACGCCCTGATTTGAACAGGGGACCCCATCATTATGAGTGATGTGCTCTAACCAGCTGAGCTACGTAGCCTTTCCCTCATCAACGGGTGCAGATTATGCCTATCTTAACTATGAAAGGCAAGCCAAAAACGACCTGCCTTTCATTCAACTACCCTGTTAAGTGAATAGTGTGCTTATAAAGCTGCTTGGACTGCTGGCAGTGCTTCTTCGCCAGCTCGAGTAGTCACCCCTTCGAGCCATGCTGCTAGCACATCATCGTTTTCATTGAGGTAACTGCGTGCTGCCTCTCGCGGGTCTACCCCATCGTCCATAATGGCACTCATCAGTTGGTTTTCCATTTCCAGGGTGAATGTCATATTTTTTAGCAATTCACCGACATTAGGGCACGCTTCAACAAACCCCGCACGAGTATTGGTATGTACGGTTGCGCCCCCCAGGTTAGGGCCAAAATAGTCGCCAGCATCAGATAAATACGCCATATCAAAATTAGTATTCATTGGATGCGGTTCCCAACCCAAAAACACCATCCATTTTTCATTGGGTACCCTCGCGCGAAGCTCAGCCAGCATACCCGCCTCGCTCGAATCGATGACTTGCCAATCACCTAGCCCATAGGCGCTATCATCAATCATTTGCTCAATCAGCTCGTTACCATCATTGCCAGCTTCAATGCCGTGTAAACGCTGCTCAAACTGATCAGCATGCTCTGCCAGATCATTAACGGAGGTCACGCCCGCATCATAGACATATTGGGGCACTGCCAGGGTGTACTTAGCTCCCTCAAGGTTGACCGCTAAGCGCTCAACCTCGCCACGCTCCACATAGGGGTCGCTGATAGATGCCATCGATGGCATCCAGTTACCTAAAAAGACGTCAAAATCATTATTACTCATGCCCGCATAAGCAATCGGCACCGAGACAGTATCGACACGCGTTTCATAACCAAGTGCTTCCAGTACTTCACTAGCCAATGCTGTCGTTGCTGTAATATCAGTCCAACCCACTTCTGCAAAGCGAACACTACTACACTCATTAGCATAGGCAGCTGCCGGTAAACAGGCAGTCAGCAGTAATGTACTTAGGCTTCGTGTGTATTTCCGTTTCATGTTGATCTTCCCCATTATCGGTTTTATATGAACACGCCCTATACGCAACAGTCGTAGAGACGAGAAAACAACGCAGGCTTTTATTGATTGAACGTTCAATAAAAAAATGTCATCATACCCAGGTAATCATGCCTACTCCTGGTTTTCAAGGACAGGAGCCAATGGGCATTCAACGTCAGTAGGAGATAGCTGTGCCTAAGGTGGGAATGGAACCGATACGCCGCCAGCAGTTAATTAAGGCTACCATGGCGGCCATTGACGAAGTTGGTTTAGCAGAAGCAACCGTCATGCGAATTGCCCGTCATGCTGGCGTTTCGGCGGGCATTATTAGTCACTACTTTGGCGGCAAGGATGGCCTGCTGGAAGCAACGATGCGGCAGATCTTGACCGATCTTAGTGACGCCGTTGCAGCACGCCGCCGTGCGTTAGAAGACGACTCCCCCCGAGCTCATATTGGCGCCATCATCGAAGGTAACTTTGATCGCACCCAGGTGACCGGCCCTGCCGCCAAAACATGGCTCGCCTTTTGGGCTAGCAGCATGCATAAGCCCGTGCTTCAGCGGCTACAGAATGTTAACGACCGCCGTTTGTACGCCAATTTATGTCATCAATTCCAGCGCGTCATGCCCCGCGCAGACGCTCGTAATGCCGCCCGCGGGTTGGCTGCGATGATTGATGGTCTATGGCTGCGTGGTGCACTTACCCCAGAAGGGCTCGATGCCGCTGAAGCGCGACATCTTGCGCACACCTATCTCGACCAATTGCTTATTCATCATGGATGCCAACAACGTGCATCCACTGCAGATACACAGTAAGGAGACCAACATGGCCGCTCAAGATATTCAGCCACTTTATATTGATGGTCGTCCGGTAGACGCCACTTCAGGCGAGACATTTACCGTTTCAAACCCCTACGATGGCAGCCTCCTTGCCACGATTGGTCAGGCAAGCCAAGCTGATGTTGATAGCGCTGTAGAAGCCGCCCAACGCGGGCAGCGTCAATGGGCTTCGATGACGGGCATGGAGCGCTCACGTGTTCTGCTGCGCGCTGTTGCACTGTTAAGAGAACGAAACGATGAGCTTGCCGAGTTGGAAACTCAAAATACCGGCAAGCCTATTAGTGAAACCGCCAGTGTCGATATTGTGACGGGTGCCGATGCCCTGGAGTACTACGCTGGCCTTGCCCCCGCTATCGAAGGCAGCCAGATTCCGCTGCGTGATAGCTCCTTTGTGTATACCCGTCGCGAGCCACTCGGCGTCATTGGTGCCATTGGCGCCTGGAACTACCCCATTCAAATCGCCTGCTGGAAAGCCGCACCGGCGTTGGCAGCGGGCAACGCCATTGTATTTAAGCCTAGTGAAGTAACACCGCTAACCGCTATCAAACTGGCTGAAATTTTCACTGAGGCAGGCCTGCCTAACGGTGTTTTCAATGTCGTTCAAGGCGATGGCCGCGTTGGCGCGATGCTGACGGAGCACCCTGGTATCGCCAAGGTATCGTTTACTGGCGAAGTCGGCACGGGCAAAAAAGTGATGGCCGCTGCTGGTGGCTCTACGCTGAAAGACGTCACCATGGAACTAGGCGGTAAATCTCCGCTGATCGTGTTTGGCGATGCTGATTTAGATCGTGCCGCCGATGCCGCCATGATGGCCAACTTCTACTCCAGCGGCCAGATTTGCACTAACGGCACTCGCGTGTTCGTGGAGCGCAGCGTCAAAGACGCCTTTGAGGCGAAGCTGGCTGAACGTGTTCAGCGTATCAAAGCGGGCGACCCGATGGACCCCAGCGTTAACTTCGGCCCGCTAGTAAGCTTTGAGCATCAGCAAAAAGTGCTTTCCTATATTGCCCTGGGTAAAGAGCAAGGCGCGCGAGTATTGGCAGGCGGCGATGCGTGGAATAGCGGTGATTGGGCGAAGGGGGCTTGGGCTGCGCCCACCATCTTCACCGATTGCACTGACGATATGCGTATCGTAAGAGAAGAGATTTTTGGCCCAGTAATGTCCGTACTCGCCTTTGAAGACGAAGATGACGTTATTCGTCGCGCTAATGACACCAAATACGGTCTAGCGGCGGGTGTGTTTAGCGAAAGCTTAAACCGTGCTCACCGAGTTATTCACCAGTTGGAAGCCGGCATTTGCTGGATCAACACCTGGGGCGAGTCTCCTTCTGAGATGCCGGTAGGTGGTTACAAAGAGTCGGGCATTGGCCGTGAGAACGGCGTCGAGACGCTCAATCACTACACCCAGACCAAGTCCGTACAGATCGAGATGGGGCCGTTTGAGTCGGTGTTCTAATCGAAGTAATGGACGCTCTCGGTAGGTATATCGAAGAGAAGTATCTCTTTTATGCCTACCGGCTCATTACCCATCATTCGGCTCCTCCAAGGTAAAAGCATGTCTCAATCACGCGAATTTGATTACATCATTATCGGTGCAGGCTCGGCCGGCAATGTACTGGCTACCCGCCTCACCGAAGACAGTGACGTCAGCGTTTTGCTGCTTGAAGCAGGCGGCCCCGATTACCGTTTCGATTTTCGCACCCAAATGCCTGCCGCACTGGCCTACCCGCTACAAGGCAAACGCTACAACTGGGCATTTGAAACCGATCCCGAACCGTATATGGATGGCCGCCGTATGGAGTGTGGCCGAGGCAAAGGCCTGGGCGGCTCTTCACTGATCAATGGCATGTGCTATATCCGCGGCAACGCCTTGGATTACGATAACTGGGCCAAGCAACCCGGCTTGGAAGAGTGGGATTACCTCAGTTGCCTGCCCTATTTCAAAAAGTGCGAAACCCGCGATATTGGCCCTAATGATTACCACGGCGGCGACGGCCCGGTCAGCGTGACCACGCCGAAAGCTGGCAATAATCCGCTTTACCGCACGTTTATCGAAGCAGGGAAACAAGCGGGCTATCCAGAAACCGAGGACGTTAACGGCTACCAGCAAGAGGGCTTTGGCCCGATGGACCGTTTCGTCACGCCCAAGGGACGCCGTGCATCGACTGCACGCGGCTACCTGGACACTGCCAAGCAGCGCAGTAACCTGACCATTGAAACCCACGCAGTCACCGATGTGATTGAATTTGATGGCAAACGTGCCGTTGGCGTGCGTTACGAGCAGAAAGGTCAGCCACACAAGGCCCGCGCTCGCCGGGAAGTGCTGCTGTGTGGCGGTGCCATTGCCTCACCACAGATTCTTCAGCGCTCTGGCGTAGGCAACCCCGAATGGCTTCGGGAATTAGGCATTTCAGTCGTCCATGAGCTACCCGGCGTAGGCGAAAATCTCCAGGACCACCTTGAGATGTACATTCAGTACGAATGCAAAGAGCCTATTTCGCTGTATCCAGCGCTGAAATGGTACAACCAGCCAAAAATTGGTGCCGAGTGGTTATTTAAAGGTACTGGCGTTGGCGCCAGCAACCAGTTTGAATCCTGCGGTTTTATTCGTAGCAATGATGAGGAAGAGTGGCCAAACCTGCAGTACCACTTCCTGCCCATCGCGATCAGTTACAACGGTAAAAGCGCCGTCCAGGCACATGGCTTCCAGGCCCACGTTGGCTCGATGCGCTCGGAAAGCCGTGGACGAATTCGCTTAACCTCGAAAGACCCACACGCGGCACCCAGCATCTTGTTTAACTACATGGCCAAAGAGAAAGATTGGCAAGAGTTCCGCGATGCGATTCGCTTAACCCGCGACATCATCGCGCAACCAGCGTTTGATAAGTACCGCGGCCGTGAAATTTCACCTGGCCCTAGCGTACAAAGTGATGAAGAACTCGATAACTTCGTCAAGCAACACGCTGAAACGGCTTATCACCCGTGTGGCAGTTGCCGCATGGGCGAAGGCGAGATGGCAGTGACCGATAGCCAAGGCCGCGTACATGGGCTCGAAGGCCTGCGCGTCGTCGATGCCTCGCTGTTCCCGGTGATCCCTACCGGCAACCTAAACGCGCCTACTATTATGCTGGCGGAGAAAATTGCTGACCGCATCCGTGGACGTGAACCTTTGCCACGTTCCAAGGTGGATTATTACGTCGCTCACGGCGCACCCGCGAAACAGGCTTCGTAGCGCACTCACACCTGCATGCAACACGCTAAACGCCATGGCCACTCGCCATGGCGTTTTTTTATGGCCTATTTACGCTACAGTAAAGAGACTATAGCGAATGTATAAGAGTGAAATGCTTGCACTGATATAGGTGACTCTGACAATATTCAAACATACGTTTAAATACGTCCACAATTAACCACCCACGGAGAAACATCCATGCTCACCTTACTACTCATTGTGCTTGCCGTTGCAGGCTTGCTCGTGGTGATGCGCCGCGAAGCAGGCGCTACGCCAGCACTCGCCCTGCTTGGCGTACTGGGCTTAGTAGGCTTAGTGCTTGGCGCAAGCGTTATTGGCACGCTGCTATTGATTGCGGCCGCCGCCGTTGCAATTGCTGGTCTACCCGTATTACGCAGCAAGTGGCTGACGCCGCGCATTTTCGCCACCTTCAAAAAGGTAGCGCCGAAAGTGTCCGATACGGAGCGCACGGCATTAGAAGCGGGCAGCGTCTCCTGGGATGGCGAGCTCTTCTCTGGCAAACCTCAATGGGAGTCGTTACTTAACTATAAAGACAACGGCCTGAGCGAGGCAGAACAAGCGTTTCTGGATAATCAGTGTTCGAAAGCAGCTGGCATGTGTAACGCCTGGGATATCGCCCAAGAACGCGCTGACCTCCCCCAACAACTGTGGGATTATCTAAAGAAAGAAGGCTTCTTCGGCATGATTATTCCGAAGGAGTACGGCGGCCTCGGATTCTCAGCTAAGGCACAGTCCATGGTGCTGCAGAAGCTCTCCGCTAATGAGACGCTGATGGTCACCGTTGGCGTACCGAACTCACTTGGCCCAGGCGAACTGCTGCTTAAATACGGCACTCAACAACAGAAAGATCACTACTTGCCGCGCCTTGCTGATGGCCGCGAAATCCCCTGCTTCGGCCTAACCGGCCCGCGTGCTGGCTCTGATGCCACGTCGCTACCGGATACAGGCGTTGTCTGTAAGCAAGTTATCAATGGCGAAGAAGTGCTTGGCTTACGCCTTAACTTCGAAAAACGCTGGATTACCCTGGCTCCCATCGCCACCGTGGTAGGCCTAGCCTTCCGTCTTTTCGATCCAGAAAAATTGCTCGGTGACGAAGAAGACCGCGGTATTACCCTTGCACTCGTTCCCCGGGATACTCAGGGCATGGATATCGGTCGCCGTCACCACCCTATCGGCAGCCCGTTTATGAACGGCCCGATTAAAGGTAACGACGTATTTGTGCCGCTGGATACCATTATTGGCGGCCCAGACATGATCGGCCAAGGCTGGCGCATGCTGGTCGAGTGCCTCTCGATTGGTCGCTGCATTACCTTACCTTCTGGTGCGACCGGCACCGCCCGCTACGCGCTAGGCTGGAGCGGTGGTTTTACCCGCGTACGTCGTCAGTTCAACGTACCCGTCGCTGAAATGGAAGGCGTACAGGAGCCGTTAGCACGCATGGCCTCGCTGGCTTACATCTCTGCTGCTACGGTTTACCAGACCGCCAACCTGATCGACCATGGCGAAAAACCCGCTGTTCCTTCAGCCATCTTGAAGAGCCAATTGACCGAGTTCCAGCGCGTGCTGCTTAGTGACGCAATGGATGTTCACGGCGGTAAAGCCGTTACCCTTGGTCCACGCAACTACCTAGGCATTGGCTACAGTGCTAACCCGGTGGCAATCACCGTGGAAGGCGCCAACATTATGACCCGCAACCTGATGATCTTTGGTCAAGGTGCGATTCGCTGCCATCCCTATGTACTGGACGAGCTAGCCGCTAAAGATGCCAACGACGTTAAAGCCTTCGACAAAGCCTTCTTTGGCCACGCAGGGCTAATTTTCGGCAATGCTGCCCGTGCCTTTACGCTTGGGTTTGGCTTGGGCAAAGCAAATGTCCCCTTTAGTGGCCCTGCGGCTACTTACGCCCAGGATATTGCACGCATTTCAGCAGGCTTTGGCCTATGTGCCGACGCCGCCATGGCCAGCCTTGGCTCTGAACTCAAGAAGCGCGAAATGCTGTCAGCACGCTTGGGTGATGTTCTGTCCAATCTGTATCTAGCTTCCATGGTACTGAAACAGTGGCACACCGGTGACCAAGTCGAGGGTGAAGAAGCGCTGCTACACTATAGCTTGCGGTTCTTACTGAACCGTGCCGAACAGGCGTTCGTTGAAATTTTCGATAACCTACCGAACCGCGCGTTAGGCAAGGCACTGAAAGTTATCATAATGCCGACCGGCCGCCGTTGGAATAAACCGCATGACGACTTGGCTCGCGATATCGCACAGCGCGTATCCACACATAGCGCCCTGCGTAGCAAGCTACTTTCCAATACATGGGATAAAGATGATGGCGCAGAGTCTAACCCGCTTGCGCGCTACAACGCGCTGCTGGTGGATTATGACCGTGCCGAAACCCTCTACCGCACGGTGAACAAAGCCTATGCCAAAGGTGAGCTGCCACAAACGGCACTACATCCTGAAGCACGCATTGAAGCCGCACTGGACAAAGGGATTATCACAGAAGACGACGCACAGTTTATGCGCACTTTCGAGGCAGAGGTACTCGAGATGCTGACGGTTGATGATTTCGCCTATGACGCGTTTGCTAATGATAAATCGACGTTGATTAATCACAATGCAGCGCCTGTGGCCACGCCGCAGCAAGCAGAAACCAGCGTTAAGTAGTCCTTTCTCGCTTTAACTAGCGATCCTAACCGGCCTCTCCAGGCCGGTTTTTTTACGTATATTTTCAAAAACGAAACAAACGAACATTCGCTTATCTCACTCAGCGGCTGCTTTCCTTCTCTAAACGCCTCGTTTTTATGCCAATTTCTCACCAAAGCAACCGTTATGCAGTACTCTCCACCGCTGGAGAAGCGACGATATACGCCTAAAAGCGAATACAAACCGCTACAAAAGTCGTTGCAAGTTCGCAAATGATCAACTAGCCTTTCGTTATTGAAAATAAAGTGAATGGAAGTCCGCTTGATGGTTGGCTGACAATAACGTGCAAACAGCCAAGGCTAACATCTCGAATAAGCGTGTATTGCTTCACTTTCATCAATAGCGATCAACGCAAGACCTCTACCAATAACATTTATCTATAACAATGACGTTAGCGAGATCGGCATGTCCTTACATCTGCAAAATATCGACCACATCGTCGGTGGTGAATCCCATATCAGTGGGGTGAACCTCGAGCTGGAGCCGGGTTCTTTCAATGTGCTGCTAGGGCGAACCCTGGCAGGTAAAACAACGCTCATGCGATTAATGGCGGGTTTGGAGCAACCTACCCGGGGGCGAATCTACATGGATGGCAAGGATGTCACGGGCGTATCCGTCCGCAAGCGCAATGTCTCCATGGTGTATCAGCAATTCATCAATTACCCAAGCCTTAACGTTTACGACAATATCGCGTCACCACTTAAACTGGCTAAGGCATCCAAGCAGGAAATCGACAAGCGTGTGCGCGAAACTGCCGCCATGCTGGGGATTGACCACTTGCTGGACCGCTTGCCGCTTGAGCTTTCTGGTGGGCAACAGCAGCGTACCGCCATGGGCCGCGCTTTGGTTAAGGATGCGGACCTGATCCTGTTTGATGAACCGCTGGTCAATCTTGACTACAAACTGCGTGAAGCGTTGCGCGATGAACTTCGCGGGCTATTCAAGGCGCGAAACTGCATTGCCGTTTATGCCACCACCGAGCCCAACGAAGCGCTAGCGTTAGGCGGTAACACTGCCGTATTGCATGAAGGCAAGCTGCTGCAATATGGCCCAACCGAGCAAATTTATCGCGAGCCTAACGGCATCCTAAGCGCTGAGATGTTTTCAGAACCGCCGATCAATATTGTGCCTGGGCATCTTACTGCCAATGAAATCACCTTCGACCAGGATATCCATTTCCCCTGCGATGTGGCGCTACGCAACCTACCCGCGGGAGCATACCGATTTGGAGTCCGTGCCTCTCACGTCAGCCTACAGCCGAATGCAGCAGATGATCTAGAGCTTGAAGTTGAAGTTGAAGTGGCTGAAATCAGCGGTTCGGAAACTTTCCTCCACGTGCGGCACAACTTATTTTCTTTAGTACTCCATTTGCTTGGTATTCATACCCCTAAAGTCAATCAGCGCATAAAGATCTACTTCCCTACCCACAAGCTGTTTGTCTTCGATCAGCAGGGTTCTATTGTTCATACGCCGGAAACACGGGGAGTGAATCAGCATGGCTGAGATCATACTAAAGGCTCTCGCGCATACTTATAGCGCTAACCCGAAATCACCTGAAGATTACGCGATTCGCCAGATGGAACATATCTGGCACCAAGGCGGCGCTTATGCCCTGCTGGGGCCATCGGGGTGTGGCAAATCTACCCTGCTGAACATTATTTCCGGACTGCTCGAACCTTCTGAAGGGGATGTGCTGTTTGATGGCCAGCGAGTTAACGAGTTGCCGCCTGAGGAACGTAACATCGCTCAGGTTTTTCAGTTCCCGGTGATCTACGACACCATGACGGTGTTTGATAACCTCGCCTTTCCATTGCGTAACATCAACATTCCAGGCCATCGCATCACGCCAAAGGTAGAGGAAGTCGCCGAGATTCTGGAGTTAACCCCACTGCTAAAGCGTAAAGCCAAAGGGCTGACCGCCGACGAGAAGCAGAAGGTTTCAATGGGGCGCGGCTTAGTGCGCGATGATGTCTCGGCAATTCTGTTTGATGAGCCGTTAACGGTTATCGACCCACAGCTCAAGTGGAAATTACGCCGCAAGCTGAAGGAGATTCACCAGCGCTTCAATATCACCATGATTTACGTCACCCATGACCAGCTGGAAGCGGCAACTTTTGCCGACAAAATCGCTGTGATGTATGAAGGTCAGGTGGTTCAGTTCGGCACTCCTCAAGAGCTCTTTGAAACCCCCGCGCATACCTTTGTTGGCTATTTCATTGGCAGTCCCGGCATGAACATTCTGGATGTACGCCACCATGCGGGGGAAGTCATCTTTGCTGATATACCGCTCCCCTTACCGCAGGCGTTTGTTGACGCCATTGCCAATACCAAAAGTTCGAATATAAAAATCGGCATTCGCCCCGAGTTTGTAACCGTGCATGCCAGCAAACGTGAAGGTGCCCTGCCCGCTCGTAAACGGCAGGTGCAAGATCTAGGCACCTACTCAATTGTTACCTTTGAGTTGGGTGGTCAGGCGTTCAAGGCACGCTTGCCGGAAGGTCACCCTGAATTCGGAGACGATATTTATCTCACCTTCGACCACGATCAGTTAGGGCTGTTTGTGGACGAATACCGGGTGGAGGTTACCTCATGAATAATAAAGTCTATAACAACCGCGCTTGGCTATTAGTTCTACCAATGTTAGTGCTCGTGGCGTTTTCCGCCATTATCCCCTTGATGACAGTGGTCAACTACTCGGTACAGGACGTGCTAGGCCCCAACGCTAGCTTCTTTACCGGCACCGAGTGGTTTCGCACTATGCTCAACGACTCGGAGCTGCAAGCTGCATTTGGTCGGCAGATACTGTTTTCATTGATTATTCTGGCTATTCAGATCCCACTGGGAATAGGAATAGCGCTGATTATGCCAAAACAGGGCTGGCAGGCGTCCGCCGTACTAATTCTGATTACCCTGCCCCTGCTAATTCCTTGGAACGTCGTTGGCAGTATCTGGCAGATCTTTACCCGTGGCGATATTGGGTTAATGGGCTGGGGGCTGCGCGAGCTGGGTATTAATTACAATATTACCCGTAATGCCGGTGACGCCTGGGCGACCATTATTTTAATGGATGTTTGGCACTGGACACCGCTTGTCGCAATGCTCTGCTATAGCGGGCTGCGCTCTATTCCTGAAGCCTACTATCAAGCGGCAAGAATTGACCGTGCTTCTAAGTGGGCAGTGTTTCGCTATATTCAGCTACCGAAGCTAACTAACGTTCTGGTTATCGCCGTACTGCTGCGCTTCATGCACTCCTTCATGATCTACGCCGAGCCCTTTGTGTTAACCGGCGGAGGACCTGGCAGTTCAACTACATTCCTAACCCAATCGCTTGCCACCATGGCTATCGGCCAGCAAGATCTGGGGCCTTCTGCCGCCTTCTCGATCATCTACTTCCTCGTCATTCTGCTAGTCAGCTGGGTGTTCTATACCACCATCATGCATCTGCAGAAAGACAAGAATTCACAGGGAGGCGTGTAAGATGTCTTACCAACTTGAAAACACCCAGCAGGGTGAAAAATACAACACTATTTTCAGTAAGGTGCCAGCAGCTGAGCGACGCAAGCGCCACTCACGCTCTCGGCTGAGAAAGCGGCTTCTGCTTGGCACCTATATCGTGCTGCTGATACTGCCCCTTTATTGGCTGCTCAATATGTCGCTGCAGACTAACAGCGAGATCCTCGGGTCGATGACGCTGTGGCCACAGAATCTGACCTTTGACAACTACATCGGCATCTTCACTAACCCAAGCTGGTACATGGGGTACGTCAACTCCATCATGTATGTGGTGATGAATATGGTCATCACCATGTTAGTGGCACTTCCGGCCGCCTATGCCTTCAGCCGTTACAAGTTCATCGGTGATAAGCACCTGTTCTTCTGGCTATTAACCAACTTGATGGCGCCACCCGCAGTATTTTTGCTGCCCTACTTCCAGCTTTATTACTCGGTCGGCTTATTCGATACGCACATCGCCGTAGCGCTAGCTCACTGCCTATTCAATATTCCGCTGGCCATCTGGATTCTGGAAGGCTTTATGAGCAGCGTGCCTAAGGAAATCGACGAAACCGCCTATATCGACGGCTACAGCTTTCCCAAGTTCTTCATCAAGATCTTCATTCCCATGATCAGTTCTGGCATTGGCGTGGTGCTTTTCTTCCTATTCATGTTTTCGTGGGTTGAACTGCTGCTGGCACGCACACTGACGTCTACAGACGCTCAGCCAATCGGCATGATCATGACCAGGACCTCGACGGCATCAGGTATCGACTGGGGCACCCTCGCGGCCGCCGGTATGTTGACCATTGTTCCCGGCATTCTGGTGGTTTACTTCGTACGCAACCATATCGCCAAGGGCTTTGCCCTGGGCCGCACCTGAGTAGGAGGAAACCTTATGTCCTGGATGGTATGGACTTTACCGACGGCTATTTTCTTTTCTTCCATTGCGGCCATGCTCGCTGGCATGACGATCTGGGAACTACGCTCGCCAAGCATTGAAAGAAAGGGATTTTTACCCATTAGCACCACCCGCGGTGATCGGCTGTTTATCGGCTTGCTGTCTGCCGCGTTTATTCACTTGGGCTTCATTGGGTTCACGTCGCTTTCAATTTGGATTGCACTAGCACTTTCAGCGGTATGGCTGCTGGTGTTAATGCGCTGGGGTTAGCCAATCAGCAATTCCAGGAAAACCCTGGCGTTAAGTACGGCAGTATCAAGGACGCTCAAGAGATCAGGGAAGAGCACAACAAAACGAGGTCAACATGCGCAACAACAAGTTCAAACTTACTACCCTCGCCGCCAGCCTCATGCTCGCATCGGGGACACTGATGGCCGACGATCACGACGCGCGGGCAATCGCGGAGCGCTTGGTCGACGAACACTTCCAAAACTCTACCTTGAGTCGTGAAGAGCAAATCGAAGAACTGCTTTGGTTTGCAAAAGCAGCTGAGCCTTTCCGCGGTATGGATATTCAAACTGTCGCAGAAGGCTTGACCACTCACGTCTATGAAAGTGAAGTGCTGGCAGAAGCATTCAGTGAGTTAACCGGTATCAACCTTACTCACAATATTATCGGCGAAGGCGACGTCGTTGATACGATGCAAAATCAGATGCAGTCAGGTAACAGCATCTACGACGGTTTTGTTAATGACACCGACGCTATCGGCACGCACATTCGTTACGGCACCACCATCAACCTCACCGAGGCGATGGAAAACGAATGGGCTGACTACACACTTCCAACGCTGGACCTAGACGACTTCATTGGCTTGCAGTACGGCACTGGCCCCGATGGCAGCCTATACCAACTACCCACTCAGCAGTTCGCCAACCTTTACTGGTTCCGTTATGACTGGTTCCAGCGCGAAGACCTACAGGAGCAGTTCCGTGAGATTTACGGCTACGACCTAGGCGTGCCCACCAACTGGACGGCTTATCAAGATATTGCCGAGTTCTTTACCAAACATGTTGGTGAAATCGACGGCACTACCGTCTATGGCCACATGGACTACGGCCGTCGTGACCCGTCGCTTGGCTGGCGCTTCCACGACTCCTGGCTCTCAATGGCCGGTATGGGTAGCCCGGGCGTACCATCAGGTAATCCAGTCGATGACTGGGGCATTCGCGTTAACGAAGATAGTCAGCCGGTAGGTGCCAGCGTTAGTCGTGGCGGTGCGACCAACTCGCCAGCGTCTGTCTTTGCCATGCAAAAAGCCGTTGATTGGCTACGTGACTTCGCACCGCCTGAAGCACAGGGCATGACCTTTGGTGAAGCGGGTCCTGTGCCTGCTCAAGGTCATATTGCTCAGCAAATTTTCTGGTACACCGCCTTCACAGCAGACATGACCGATCCTGCCGTGGCTGTGACCGACGATGAAGGCAACCCACTTTGGCGCATGGCACCTTCCCCTACCGGCCCTTACTGGGAAGAAGGCATGAAAGTGGGTTATCAGGATGTAGGTGCATGGACGTTCTTTGACTCCACACCCGAAGACCGTCGAACCGCTGCTTGGCTATTTGCCCAGTTCACGGTAGCCAAAACGACCTCTCTTGAAAAACTGATAGCTGGTCTAACGCCGATTCGTGAATCTGACATTTTCTCTGAACAGATGACCGAAATGGCACCTAAGCTTGGTGGTTTGGTTGAGTTCTACCGCAGCCCCAACGAATCCAACTGGACGCCTACGGGCACCAACGTACCTGATTATCCGCGTATGGCTCCGCTATGGTGGCAAAACCTAGCACCGGTAATGAGTGGCGAAGTTACCCCTCAAGAGGGCTTGGATAAGCTGGCGGCAGATATGGATAACACCATGTACCGCTTAGCTCGCGCGAACGTCTTCGATAGCTACGCCCCTGCGCTTAACGAAGAGCGCGACCCGCAATACTGGCTGGATCAAGAAGGCTCTCCTAAGCAAAAGCTTGATGATGAAATGCCGCAAGGAACGACCGTTCCTTACGATGAAATGATGGAAGCCTGGATGGAAGCGGGTACCCGCTAATCCAGTTGGGGCGGGCTTCGGCCCGCCCTATTAAGGCTCAAAAACTAGGTTTCATCAGCGGCGAGCAAATAACAGCAGGGCTCGCTGGTCTACATAGGCTTATTGCTTTGTTGTCATGTTGAAACCGCTACCTAAACACGGGGCTTTTTCTTTGTTAATTGGAACCGCTATGAAACTGCGTAACCGGAATATCGAGAAATTGCACACTGACGACTTTGACGCACTAATCATCGGTGGCGGCATTAACGGCGCAGCAACGGCAGCCGCGCTTGCAGGCAAAGGCGCTAAAGTCGCCTTAATAGACCGCGGTGATTTTGCGGGAAGCACCAGTATGCACTCCTCCAACTTAGTTTGGGGAGGCATTAAGTATATGGAAAGCAAGGATTTCGCATTAGTACGCAAACTGTGCAAAAGCCGTAATCACTTGATTAAAAGTTACCCTTCTACCGTTCAGGAAATTCGCTTTCTGACTACCATCAGTAAAGGTTTCCGCCATTCACCCTGGTATTTGTGGGCAGGCACCTGGCTCTACTGGCTAATGGGAAACGGGTTTACTAAGCTGCCCCGCTTATTGTCTCCCAAGAACATTAAGCAAGAAGAACCCATTATTGATATCGAAGGCTCAGTCGGTGGGTTTGAATACTCAGATGCCTACTTACACGATAATGATGCCCGATTTGTATTTAACTTTGTTCGCCATTCGCTTAACTATGGGGCAATTGCAGCCAATTATGTTGAGTCGCTTGGTGCTGAACGTGAAGGCCAGCACTGGGTAACGAAAGCGCGCAATGTCATGGATGGCAGCACATTCAATATCCGTTCCAAAGTATTAATTAATGCGGCTGGCCCCTGGGTAGACCAGCACAACGCACTTACCGGCGAGAAAACCACCCATCAACATCTTTACTCAAAAGGCATTCATCTGATCGTTCCGCAATTGACGGAAACGAAACGGGTACTGGCGTTTTTTGCCGACGATGGACGACTGTTTTTTGTCATTCCCATGGGGAATCGCACCTGCATCGGCACGACTGATACGCATATGGAACATCCAGAGGTGGATGTCACCGCTGAAGATATTGAGTTTGTATTGGAAAATATCAATAAGCGCCTAACGTTAGAAAAGCCGCTTACCCAAGACGATATTATTTCAACACGCTGCGGTGTTCGGCCCCTGGCTATCAAAGCAGACCAGGGTGACGGCGATCGCGATTTTCTCCAGCTGTCGCGTAAACATGTCATCGATACCAATGCGGATAGCGCCCACATTAGTATTTTTGGGGGTAAATTAACCGACTGCTTGAATGTAGGTGATGAAATCGCAGAAGAAGTGGTCCGCCTAGGTGTCAATCTCAGCGATATCAACTATCGCTGGTACGGTGAGCCACCAGAGCCTGTCAAACAGCAGTTTATGGACCAAGCTAAACGGATGAATCTAGATGCGATGACTGCACCAACGTCGACCGAGCCGCTCTCTTCCCGGCTGTGGCGGCGTTATGCAGAACAGGCCATGCAAATGCTAGAGAAAATCCGTCAGGATCCTGCGGAAGCCGATATTCTCATTGAAGGTACCGAATATATTCGCTGCGAACTAGAGCATGCCCGAGACCACGAAATGATTACGCAGTTGGAGGACTTCCTGCGCCGAAGAGCCAAAGTGTCACTGGTTGTTCACCATGAACAGCTGCGCCACTCTAAGGGGCTGAAAGAAGCTTGTCGTGTCCTCTTCGGAGACCAAGCGGAAGAACGCTTTGCTACCTACTTTGCTGAAAATCGTGACACCTCACAGCCTTTCGTTGCACAAGCAGAGCCACAGAACACTCACTGATTAACCATCAACAACATTAAAAAGCCGCTATCATCGATAGCGGCTTTTGCCTATTGAAGTAGCCAATAACGGTTGTTAATTACAACGCACGCGATTCACGGCATCTAGCCAACCCTGGTACAACGCCTCCCGAGTCGATTCTGGCATTTTAGGTGTAAAGCTCTTTTCGCAACGCCAGAGTTGCTCAATTTCTTCAAGCGTGTCATACCAACCCAAACGCAAGCCTGCCAAATAAGCAGCTCCAAGCGCTGTCGTTTCAAGAATAGTCGGTCTATCCACCTGGACATCGAGCATATCGGCTAAAAACTGCATCACCCAGCTGTTTTTCACCATGCCACCATCGACACGTAGGTTACCAGGCGTGGCTTCCATATCGTCGTTCATACAGTGCTGAAGATCACGGGTCTGGTAACACACCGCCTGGAGCCCCGCCGCAACGATTTCGGCAATACCGGTATCCCGAGTGAGGCCAAAAATTGCCCCTCGCGCTTTAGGGTCCCAATGGGGCGCACCCAAGCCAGTAAAGGCCGGCACCAAGTAAACGCTATGTCCGCTGCGGGTTTCTTTAGCAAGCGCTTCTGTCTCTGACGCATCCGCAAACAGGTTCAACCCATCGCGTAGCCACTGCACAGTCGCCCCAGCAACGAAAATACTGCCCTCCATCGCATAGGTCGGCTTGCCATTAATTCGGTAACCAATGGTGGTTAGCAGACGATTTCGTGATACCGAGGGTGTATCCCCGGTGTTAACGATCATAAAACACCCGGTGCCATAGGTGCTTTTACCCATTCCTGGCTGAAAGCACGCTTGACCTACTAGCGCAGCCTGCTGATCCCCTGCTACACCCGCAATAGGGATAGCCGCCCCTAACCAATCTGCGTCAGTGGTGCCAAAATCATCGCTGGAATCTTTTACCTCGGGCAGCATGTTGGCAGGAACGTCAAACAACGCTAACAGCTCATCGTCCCATGTTTGATTATGGATATTAAAAATGGCTGTTCGCGATGCGTTGGTGGCATCAGTGACGTGTTGCTTGCCATTCGTTAATCGCCAAATCAAAAAGGTATCGATAGTGCCAAAGAGTAGCTCACCGCGCTGCGCACGCTCGCGGGCTCCTGCTACATTATCGAGTATCCAGGCGAGCTTGGTGGCAGAGAAATAGGGATCTATTAAGAGGCCTGTTTTCGCTTGTACTGCCTCTGTATGCCCTTGGTCACGGAGTGTTTGACAAAGTTCAGAGGTACGCCGATCCTGCCAGACAATCGCATTATAGAGCGGCTTACCCGTCTCTCTATCCCACACCACCGTGGTTTCACGTTGGTTAGTAATGCCAATTCCATCAATCTGCTCTGGCGAAATATTCGCCTTTTCTAATACCTCACGACAGGTGGCGAGGACAGTCTCCCATATATTTTCGGGATCATGCTCTATCCACCCATCTTGAGGGAAGTGCTGAGGAAATTCCTGTTGGGCAACCGCCTCTATTTGGCCTTGGCGGTCAAATAAAATGGCGCGCGAGCTGGTCGTACCTTGATCGATGGCGAGAATAAAGGAGGACATATCACGTTCACTTTGTTGTAGGTTCTTTCGGTTTTGTGTGTTTTGTTTCGCTTTATTATCATCCAAGGCTACTCTAGCCGCCCCAAATGCTCAAGTATGAAACTACTCTCCTTCACTCTTAAACGCGTCGAGGGCCGTGCTCCGCCTTAGCTTACGCATCATGCTTAAGCGATATGCAACGCAACACCGTGCTGCGATAACAGCTGCAGAATCGACTCAGGAGGCTTCCGATCAGTGAACAGAGCATCGAGCTGGGAAATATTCCCTTGGCGCACCACCGGATTACGATGAAATTTTGAGTAATCTGCGGCGAGATAAATGCGTCGCGAATTGGCAATAATCGCTTGAGCAACGCGTACTTCCTGGTAATCAAATTCAAGAAGCGAGCCATCCTCATCAATACCGCTGATCCCGATGATCCCGTAATCCACTTTAAATTGATTGATAAAATCGATAGTGGCTTCGCCGATAATACCGCCATCGCGAGAGCGAACTTGCCCGCCAGCAATAATCACCGTGAAGTCCTCTTTGTGCTGAAGAATGGCGGCCACGTTCAGATTATTGGTAATGATTTCTAAACCCTGGTGTTCAAGCAGCGCCTGGGCGATCACCTCGTTACTGGTACCGATATTAATAAACAGTGAGGAGTGATGAGGAATTTGCTGCGCCAGGCAGTGAGCAATCCGCTCTTTCTCTTCTAAATGTAGCGTTTTACGCGTGCTGTAGGCGGTGTTAACAGTGCTCGACTCTATTCCTACACCGCCATGCACACGACGAACCCGCCCTTCGTTTGCTAGCGTATTTAAATCACGCCGAATGGTTTGTGGCGTCACTGCAAAGTGATCGGTCAGTTGCTCAATGCTCATATAGCCATGCTGGCGTACTAGCTCGACGATAGCATCTTGGCGAAACTGTTGGTTCATAAGCTCGGCCTATTCGTTATTTATTAGTGTTTAAGAGCTGTTCTCTATGAGCTATAGAGTAGCAAATTTTCGAAATTTAATAATACGAACATTAAGCTCTCATTTTTCGCCAAGTACCTGCTCGATTAGAGCGGCCAGACCCATAAAATGGCAGGAATAGCGACCACCATCACCACTAACGAAAGTGGAAGGCCTAGCTTCCAATAATCACCGAACTGGTAACCACCCGGGCCTAACACTAGCGTATTGGACTGGTGGCCTATCGGGGTTAGAAAGGCGCATGAGGCGCTGACAGCGACCACCATTAGAAAGGGATCGAGTGATGCATCAAAACCACTCGCAAGACTGGCGGCAATAGGCGCCATCAACAACGCGGCTGCGGCGTTATTGACCACGTTGGAAAGTAACATCGAGAGAATAAATAGCCCTGCTAATGAAACAGTGATGGGCCACTCAACGCCAAATCGTAGTAGCGCATCAGCAATAATTTCAGCGCCACCGCTCGTTTCAAGCGCCTCACCAACCGGCAGCATGGCCGCCAGGAGAACAATAACGGGCCCATCAATGGCTTGATAACCTTCTCTCAGCGGCAGCACTCCTATCAGCAGTGATATCAACGCCGCGCTACTCATAGCAACAGCCGCAGGAAGCAAATCAAACAGCATCGCCATAATGGCGAGGGCAAAAATACCGATCGACAGCGCCAACTTTCGCGGTTGCCCTAAGTGAAGCTCACGGTTAGCCAGCGGCAAACACCCAAGGGTCGCTAAGCTATCGGCGATTTCGTTTTCACTTCCTTGTAACAGCAGTACATCACCGGTTTGAAAACGAATGTCCCGAAGACGCTGCTTTAAACGCCCTCCATCGCGGGCCACCGCCACTAAATGCAGCCCGAACTGCTGGTTTAACCGCAGCTGGCGTACGCTCCGATTGACCATCATCGAATCGTTACGCACCACCGCTTCAATCAGCTGCAGACCTTCCGTATTGACAGGCTGGCGCTCATCCGAGGGCTGTGAATCTGCATTTTCACTATCAGTCTCATCACTGTCTTTCTCATCTTTTTCGGATTCCGCAATCGCGCTCAGCCCTACTTTGTCTTCCAGCAGCTTAAGTTCATCAGGCCCTGCTTCCAGCAGCAAAATATCCCCTTCCCGAAGCACCCCGTGAAATGAGTACCCGGCGCGGCGATTATCTTCTCGTACCACAGCAAGAACCGGAATAGCCTCCTCTAGCTCATCATGTAGTTGCTGGAGTGTCAGACCATTAGCCTTTGACTCTTCTGAAACCTTTAGCTCAACCAAATAATTAGCAGTATCAAACATTTCTTCGGTTGAAGCCTGCCCACTGCGCTTAGGCGTTAAGCGCCAGCCCACAAGCACAATAAACGCCAGGCCGACTAACGCAACAGCAACCCCCACCGGGGTAAAGCTGAACATGCCGAAGTTTTCACCGGTGATATTACCCCGGTATGTGGCAATAATAATGTTAGGTGGCGTGCCAATCAGCGTGGTTAAGCCTCCCAGCAATGAACCAAACGCCAACGGCATTAATAACAGCGACGGGGATGTGTTGTGCTCTCGAGCAAGCCGCATGGCAACGGGCAACAGTAACGCCAGTGCCCCTACGTTATTCATCACCCCAGAAAGCACCACGACCGTACCCACTAATACCAGCAACTGCAGTAGCAGCCGTTCACCTACTTTGAGCACTTGATTGGCGATAATATCGACAACACCCGAGCGCTCAAACCCTCGGCTAATGACCAATACCGCGGCCACCGTAATCACCGCCGGATGCCCAAAGCCTTTAAAAGCTTCATCGGTGGGCACAAGCCCAAGCATTACCGAGCCGAGCAACGCCGCAAGCGCAACGAGATCATAGCGAAATCGCCCCCACATAAAAGCGGCAAGCGTTAATCCCAAAATGATAAAAACCAACGTGCTAGGCGCAAGCCCAATGCTTTCCATTGTCATGCGGTGTCCCTCTCCTTGTGTGGGTACGCTCGGCTGAGGCGCCAACTCACTAGCAACACAGTAGATGATGACTATACGGCCGTATAGCCCTAGCAGCGCAGAGCAACAAAAGAACGTTGGAGCAATAAAATGCCTGGCGTGGCCAGGCATTCATAAAAAGTGATTAAAGAACGACTAAGCCACGCAGCTCACTCCATGTTGCAAAAAGTGGCTGTAAAGCGTGGTCGTTTAGTCAGGTGAGTTAAGGAAGTAGCACGGTCGAGCCAGTTGTTTGACGGCTTTGCAGGGCATCTTGAGCCTTTCCTGCGTCCTGAAGCGGGTAGCGATTTGCTACGTCAATACGAAGTTTGCCGCTTTTGATCATGCCAAAAAAGTCATCGCACATCATTTCAAAGCGTTCACGGGTGTCAGCATAGCCGTTCAAACTTGGGCGGGTTACAAAGAGCGCGCCTTTTTGGTTCAGAATACCTATATTCACCCCGTCTACGGGACCAGACGCATTACCAAAGCTGACCATTAGCGAACGAGGCTTTAGACAGTCTAACGACATTTCCCAGGTATCTTTTCCTACGGAGTCATAAACCACATCGCACATTTCGCCATTGGTTAGCTCACGCACCCGCTCTACCACATTCTCTTCGCTGTAGTTGATCGTTGCCCATGCACCGTTGGCCATCGCCAAGTCTGCTTTCTCTTTTGAGCTAACCGTCCCAATCAGCTTAACACCAAGCGCCTTGGCCCACTGGCAGGCAATCGAGCCAACGCCTCCAGCAGCGGCATGAAAAAGAATGGTCTCACCGCCCTTTAGCTCATAAGTTTGCCGCAGCAGATACTGCACGGTTAACCCTTTCAGCATACTGGCCGCAGCGGTTTCAAAATCAATAAAGTCCGGCAGCTTAATCACCTTGGCCGCTGGCAAGGTATGCATCTCTGCATAGGCACCCAATGGCCCTTGTGCATACGCTACCCGGTCACCCTCTTTTAGATGGGTAACACCTTCACCCACAGCGTCGACAATCCCTGCACCTTCGGTGCCTAATCCAGAAGGCATAGATGGCGCAGGATAGAGCCCGGTACGAAAGTAGATATCAATAAAATTCAGGCCCACCGCTTTATTAGCAATACGCACTTCACCGCTGCCGGGTGCCTTAGGCGCTGTGTCGACCCACTCCAATACATCTGAATCGCCCGTTTTTGAAAACTGAATACGTTTAGACATCTGGGCAAACTCCCATTGTTAATTACTGGACACACATTAGCAGGCTATCCAACCGCGTTGTGCGCCTCAAATCAAGCGATTAGCCAGCCATACAGGACATATTGCTGTCATGCACCCATGCTAGACTATCTGAAAAATGTTGATAACAATGCTTATCGATTACTCTAAAACGGACAGACTATGACGCACCCAGCAATCTGTTTGCCTACGCTTATAGCCCATCGCGGATACTCAGCCGCCGCACCTGAAAACACCCTAACGGCAGTGCGTGCCGCTCATCAAGCGGGCATTACTTGGGTGGAATTAGACGTTCAACTATTGGGCGATGGTACCCCTGTCATCTGGCATGATGGCGATATTAGCCGCTGCTCCGATAGCCGTGGCAACCTCGCTAACCTGACGTGGCAGCGTGCGCAACAGCTTGACGTCGGCAGTTGGTTTGGCGATGAGTTTGCAGGTGAAAAGATGGCCAGTCTAGAGGCCATGCTGGCGCTATTGAACGAACTCAATATGGGGGTGAATTTAGAGATCAAGGTAAACAAAGGCCGTGACCCCATCGCCTTGGTGGATACCGTATTACCAATCGTATTAGCAACACTGCCCGCCGAACGGCTGATTGTGTCCTCGTTTGATGCCCGAGCGTTAGCTCGATGCCGCCACTTTGCACCCAAAGAAGCCCTCGCGCTGGGCGTACTGTTTGGCAGCACACCTCCAACTTGGCGTGACCAGTGTCAAGCCATCGACGCCTTTAGCATTCACCCTCATTGGCCACGCTTAAAACACACACAGGCTGCTGCCATGCGCCGAGATGGCTATGAAATTTTATGCTATACCGCCAACGACCCCAGCGCTTTTGAAAGCCGCTGGGGCTGGGGAGTAGCCAGCGCGATTACTGATGAGCCTGAAGCATTTCAACGCTATTTGAATAATCGACGTCGACACGGTTAAATTCGTCAATACTCACTACTCTACCTAAGGAAGACTATGCACTATCTTGGTGCCCACGTAAGCGCCGCAGGTGGCGCGGATCAAGCAGTGTTCCGTGCGGTAGAAATTGGCGCAAATGGCTTTGCTCTGTTCACCAAAAACCAGCGGCAGTGGAAAGGTAAACCGCTGACCGACGAGGCCATTGCGGCGTTTAAACAAGCCTGCCAAACCCACGGGTTTGGCCCAGAACAAATTTTACCCCACGACAGCTACCTGATTAACCTAGGCCATCCGGAAACCGCTGGGCTTGAAAAATCACGCGCTGCGTTTTTAGACGAAATGCAGCGCTGTGAGCAACTAGGTCTCACGTTATTGAACTTCCACCCTGGCAGTCACCTGAACAAAATCAGCGAAGCCGACTGCCTGAAACGCATTGCAGACTCCATCAACGAAGCATTGCTAGCCTCACAAGGTGTTACGGCAGTGATTGAAAACACCGCCGGGCAAGGCACCAACCTTGGCTGGCGCTTCGAGCATTTAGCGGAAATCATTGCCCACGTCGATGATAAAACCCGTGTTGGCGTTTGTATTGATACCTGCCATGCCTTCGCCGCTGGGTATGACCTACGTACCGCCGAGGCCACCCAAGCAACGTTGGATGAGCTAGGCAAGGTGGTCGGCTTTGAGTATTTACGCGGTATGCATTTAAACGATGCCAAGAGTGCCTTCGCCAGCCGTGTAGACCGCCACCACAGCCTGGGGAAAGGCAATATCGGCCTGGACGCGTTCACAACGATCATGCAAGACGAACGCATTCATGACATACCGATGATTCTGGAAACCGTCGAACCCGGCATTTGGGCTGACGAACTCAACTGGTTACGTGCTCAAGTGCCTGAAGCAGCGCCTGGCAAATAGTGAATCACATCGTGAAAACGTAGCCGCGTTGTAGCGCTGTTACGCATGGCGTGGGGTCGGTCAGCAAAAAAGCGCAGCCCCTCGCCCACTCGTAGCGTTTGCCAACGCTCGTCAATGCGTAGCTCCATCTCGCCCTCGACAACGACGATGTGTTCTACCACACCGCTGGCGTGGGGAGACGACTCACTGATCGCCCCTGGTGCTAGCTCAATCATAAACATTTCAAAACCCAGCAGCGGGTCGTAAGGGAAAAGCAGCCGCGCTTGCATCCCGGCGCTATCATCGCCCCAAACGGACTCCCAGCCATCTCTGTGTAGTTCGCCTAACGCAGGCTTGTCACCATCAAACAGGGTTGAAAACGACACCCGAAAACCACTCGCGATCTTCCAAAGCGTTGAGATGGTAGGGCTAGACTCACCACGCTCTATCTGTCCCAACATGGCTTTACTCACACCCGTTTCACCCGCCGCGCGATCCAGGCTCCAACCACGCTCTTTACGTAGCTTTTTAACGGTTCCCGCAATGTGCTCGGCAATGGTATGAGGATCACTCACTATGCGGCTCTCCATAGAATTTAGTGTCGTAGTTTACCTATCCGGTCAGCGATGAACACCGGCGATGCCAATATTGTGCGCTATAACGCACAGTGATAGTCTGGCAGCATTGTGCGCTATAGCGCACGCCACCCAACGTAAACGAGGTAACACTATGGAGGCGCCACCAACTCTACAGCCCGCTGGAAGCCATAGAACTCCTTTCTGGCGAGACATTAGCCTCTCGGCCGTCACTGCAGGTTTCGTTGCGGTCACTATTGGTTATACAAGCTCAGCGGCCATCATTTTCCAGGCGGCAGCCGCGGCGGGCGCCAGCACTGCGCAAATCAGCTCTTGGCTGTGGGCGTTGGGCATTGGCATGGGCATTACCTCGATAGGACTATCGCTGCGCTACCGGATGCCTTTATTGACTGCGTGGTCAACGCCAGGCGCGGCGTTTTTGGCGACGAATCTTCCTGGCATTCCACTTGATGAAGCGATCGGTGCCTTCCTCTTCTCCGCGCTGCTCATTACGCTCTGCGGCGTAACAGGTTTATTCGAGCGCTTGATGCGCTACATTCCCAGCGCAATCGCCTCGGCTCTACTGGCAGGTATTTTGCTGCGCTTTGGCCTAGAGCTGTTTAACGTTATGGAAAGCCAATGGCTGCTACCACTGGCCATGTTGGCCGCTTGGGTAGCAGGTCGGCGCCTATGGCCAACGCTCGCAGTGCCTGGCGTGCTGTTAATCGGCATTGCTATTGCCCTTTGGCAGGGTCAACTTAACGTACACAGCATTCCGTTAGCACCTACCGTACCCGTTTTCACTGCGCCTACCTTTTCGCTGACAACGCTGATCAGTATCGGCATCCCCCTATTTGTGATTACCATGGCGACTCAAAATTTACCTGGCGTAGCCGTGCTACGGGCAGCAGGCTATCAGCCAAACAGTTCGCCGCTCATCAGTTGGACAGGGGGAGCAACGCTGTTACTTGCTCCTTTTGGTGGCTATGCATTCAATATGGCGGCCATTAGTGCAGCAGTCTGCATAGGGCCTGATGCCCATGCGAATCCTCTTAAACGCTATACCGCAGGCGTTGCAGCGGGCGTGTTCTATATCGCGATGGGCATCTTTGGCGGCACGGTGACGGGTATTTTCAATGCCCTTCCCAGCGTCCTAGTTATGTCGCTGGCTGGTATAGCGTTACTTGGCACATTAAGCGGTGGGTTAGCGAATGCATTTGAAAATAGCGGGCAACGAGATGCCGCCATTGTTACCTTTTTACTAACCGGCTCTGGCATCACGTTGTTAGGTATCGGCGGTGCATTCTGGGGGCTTGTGGCGGGCTTGGTGGTACTAAAGCTGACAAAGGCTCCAAGTATACGATAAAAAATGCCCCCAGAGCGTTCACTACTGGGGGCATTTTATTATTTCTGTTCAGCGCTATCTGACTCTACATATGGGGCCATTACGCATTACATCGTCGCGAGGCGTTCTTCATCCAGTACGCCCGACATCCGCACCATGGCTAACGCTTCATCCAGGCTGGCCACTTCTTCCATCATCAACAATTCGTTTTCCAAGCTAACCGGCTGTCCCGCTTTATCTGACAGCAGCTTTTCCAGCGAAGCTACGTCCATAGCGTCGTCTAAGTGGTGAATATCTACCGACGCACTGCTCGCACTTGGTAAGTAGATAGTGCCATTAGAGAAATCCACGGCATAAGCGATAACGCCCGGCACAATAAAAAACAGTAAGCCGACACCGTTAGCGATCGCCACCACTGGGTCAACATTACCGCTCATTTGCCCTTTACGCTCAGGATGAAAAAGCGTTCCACAACCACTTAACGTTACAATGGAGACACCAACAATGGCCCCCGTTAACCAACGGCGTACTGCTTGCTGCATGAAGGTTCCCTCAAAGTCCTAACGTACCGATAGCTGGAGAAGATGCGGCTGTTTGCCCACTGCTATCGAGCCACAAAACCGGGCAAGTTTAACACATTTGCTTACCAGCACACGCCAAGCTGTTAACGTAGGGTTTTGCCGCCTTACTCGCTTAGCCGTACAATGCCGCATTCAGCGCTAGTTTAAGCGCTACATTACTAAACGATTAAGCATCACCCCTACCAACAAGGAATGCTCACGCCCATGCGCGCCAGCCAATTATTGATTGCGACATTAAAAGAAACCCCGGCCGACGCTGAAGTCATCAGCCACCAGTTAATGCTGCGCGCCGGTATGATCCGTCGTCTTACCTCTGGCCTCTATACGTGGCTGCCGCTTGGCCTGCGCACGCTGCGTAAGGTTGAAGCCATTGTCCGCGAAGAGATGAACCGTGCCGGCGCTCAGGAAGTATTAATGCCCGCCGTGCAACCTGCTGACCTATGGCAAGAGTCTGGCCGTTGGGAGCAGTACGGCCCGGAGCTACTACGCCTGAAAGATCGCCACGAGCGTGACTACTGCGTAGGCCCGACCCATGAGGAAGTCATTACTGATTTGGTGCGCAAAGAGATTGCCAGCTACAAGCAGCTGCCGGTTAATTTTTACCAAATCCAAACTAAGTTCCGTGACGAGATTCGCCCGCGCTTTGGGGTGATGCGTTCTCGCGAATTCATTATGAAGGATGCTTACTCCTTCCACCTGGACGAAGCCTCCCTCAAAGAGACTTACCAGACGATGTATGATGCCTATACACGCATCTTCACTCGCCTGGGTCTCGATTTCCGTCCTGTGATTGCTGATAACGGCTCGATTGGCGGCACGGGTTCTCATGAATTCCACGTGCTGGCGGAATCAGGCGAAGATGATATTGTGTTCTCTAACGCCTCCGATTACGCCGCTAATATGGAAAAAGCTGAGGCTCTGCCCGCGCCGCTAGGCAGCAACGCCGAGCGTGCAGCCCCCAGCGAAGAGATGCATCTGGTCGATACGCCCAACGCTAAGACAATTGCCGCCCTGGTAGAGCAGCATGGCCTGCCGATTGAGAAAACCATCAAGACACTGATGGTGCATGCCGCTGAAGGTGGTTTGATTGCCCTGCTAATCCGTGGTGATCATGAGCTTAATGAAGTCAAAGCTGAAAACCTGCCCCAGGTAGCCGCTCCGCTCACCATGGCGAACGAAGAAGAAATCCGCGCCGTGGTTGGCGCTGGCCCAGGCTCACTTGGCCCCGTTGGCCTAAACATGCCGATCATTATTGATCACAGCGTGGCGCTTATGAGTGACTTTGGTGCGGGCGCAAACATCGATGGCAAGCACTACTTCGGCATTAACTGGGAGCGTGACGTGGCGCTGCCCCAAGTTGCCGATCTACGTAACGTTGTCGAAGGTGACCCTTCGCCGGACGGCAAAGGCACGCTGTCTATCAAACGTGGTATTGAAGTAGGCCACGTCTTCCAGCTTGGACAAAAGTACTCCGAAGCAATGAACGCGACGGTGCTGGGCGACAACGGCAAAACCAGCCATCCGTGGATGGGCTGCTATGGCATCGGTGTTACCCGCGTGGTCGCTGCCGCCATTGAGCAAAACCACGATGATTCAGGCATTATCTGGCCAAACGCTATTGCTCCGTTCCAAGTAGCGCTGGTGCCGATGAATGCCCACAAATCACAACGTGTGCGCGAAGAGTCCGAACGTCTCTATCAAGCGCTAACAGCGGCTGGCTTAGACGTGTTGCTTGATGACCGCGACACGCGTCCCGGCGTCAAGTTTGCAGACCTGGAGCTTATGGGTGTGCCTCACCGTTTAGTGATTGGTGATCGTGGTTTGGATAACGGCGAACTGGAATACAAAGGCCGCCGAGACAGCGAAGCGACCATGGTTCCGGCTGACACAATTGTTGATTTTCTACGCGTAAAAGCAGGACTGATCAGCGCATAACCGTTTATAACGGCCACGACTAGAACTGCATCGTGGCCAATAAAAGAGACACTGGCAGGCATCATCAGTTAGGTTGCCTCGCCAGTGCCAGCGCTAATCGGCGACAGGCTGCACTAATCCCAAGCTGACTAATTGGCCCAATAACTGGCAGATATCTCGCTTGATACTTTGCCTGCTAGCGCCAACAAAAAAAGCCATCAAGGTATCAATAATTTCATCTTGGCATAGAGCCTCATGCTGCAGCAGTGCCCACACGGCTCTACTCGTCACATTCAAACGATGGATTTCGCCGCCCTCTTTCGCAATGACGAACAGCTCTTCACCCAATGGAAACTCGTGAGCCACCGGGCTGATTTGCCACCTGCGCGTGTCGTTTGCTGCCAGCACCTGGCGCTGTTTGAACGCCTCCGACTCAGTTTGACGACGACACGGACTCGTCGCTACAGCACCGTCAAGAAACCCATCACTATCTATCTCAGTTGCCAGCCACGTTGCCGCTTCGTAAGCATCTCGGTAACGCATTAAAAAACACGGTAAATCTTTTAAGAGTGGCAAAAAGCGCTCAATCAACGTTTGATCCGACTCATGCTCGGCGAAATTCTGCTGCAACAACTGCCATAACCCATCTCCCGGCTGCAGACGAACCAGCTGTGGCTCACTGAGCGATTCATCGCGCTCAATAAGCAGTACGGCGCCTAGCGGACAACGCATCCCATGCGATGCCAACTGCTGCTCATTTAACGCCAGATAGCCATAGCGATCATCATGAGGCCCTAGGTGGTTGGCAACAAACTGATGAAACTCCGGCGCAAGGGTTTCTGGCAACGGCAAGCGCAGTCTAGGTGCAACGCCCAGCGCTATCCCTTCACCACAGCTAGTGAGTGCCAGCACATCATCGCCAAACACCCTATAACCCGCCGCGGCGAACGCCGCCGTGAGCGTGCTTTTACCAGCTCGATGACTATCCGGAAATATTACTAGCTGTTGATTAACCTCTACCGCCCCACAGTGAAGCCCAATATACTCAGGATGATGTCGAAGATAAGCACCCGCTAAATCAGCAATCACGCTGCATGCGGTTCCTGCCGGTGTATCTAATAACATGCCTCCCGGCAGGGCCGGCGCTTCCTGCCAGTAACCATTAGGATGACGCCAAACACAAATAGAGGGTGCGTGCTGTTGAGCCTCACAGGGCGTTAGCCGCCAGCCTGGCATGGCTTGATGAATCACTGGCAGTAGCCGCTCTGCATCAATCAAGCGTATGCAAGGGCCAACATTTTCCAACGCATAATCGACAGCAATCGAAGTGGTAGACACGGCCCCCCCCTTACCAGCGAGGTAATAAGCGGCTTATGCGAATCTCAATTACAGCGTCTCCATCCCAACGGGAGCGCTGTGGGCGAGCGTAGTAAGGACGTGAATGATGGGGACGTGAATGCCTGGGTTTAGAATAATGGGGTCTTGAATAGCTATGTCTTGAATAACGGGGCCTCGAATAGCTGGGCCGCGAGTAACGTGAACGGGAATGGTGATGTTCACGCGCTTCAGCTTGCCCCATGGAAAACAGCGTAGGGGCCACGTAAAGTGCAGCGGCACCAAGCCCTAAACTTGCTAGCACTTGACGTCGTGAACGCCGTTTATTCAGCAGGAAATCGGCTTCATTGCTCATATCAGCACTCCGGATTAATCGCTAGAAAGGTTATGAAACACTGTTTTAAAAACAATCCTAGCCTCGAAGCACACAGCAAACCACTGGCTGAGCGTCACTTTCCCATTGTTTACTTTTTTTAACTACACTCAGCGTTTTGTGGAAACATTATGCAGCTGCAGTAATTTGCCAACCATTACGGCCTGCGCTCTTTACTCGGTAAAGCGCCTTATCAGCAGCTTTATAGGCACTTGGAAAGGTCGCATCCCCTGCGGTAAAGCAGACTGCCCCAATACTCAAGGTGACCCTTTCATTGTGCGGATGCGCGGGGTGTTTGAAATCAGCCTGCTCTAAAACAGACGTTAATTGATCACAGTAGCCAATCAATAACGCATCATCATCACAAGGCAATACTGCGGCAAACTCATCTCCCCCTAATCGGTATAGTTTTGCCTCTGCTCCCAGTACATATTTCAGCAGACTGGCTAAGCGCCGTAACAGTTGATCCCCCTCAGGATGCCCCAATGAATCGTTGTACTGCTTAAAGAAGTCGATATCGACCAAGATCAAAGCAAGCGCAGCCCCTTCTTTGGTAGCGACATCCTGATGCAGCGCACTGCGGTTACCTATCCCCGTCAGCGGATCACGCATCGCATGCTGCATCCAGGCTATGGTTTGCTTAGTCGCACGCTCTGTACGCCGTAACTGACGCTCATGCATTACCCAAAACAGCAGCCCTAGTGCAAAAATCACCATGCTCGAATAGGTGAGAATCTGATTATACCGTCGGGTGCTTTCGGAAAACTCATTAATTGCCATACCACGCAGGTCGAGCTGATTCATCTCAATGTTCGTTAAACAATCAATTGGGCCCAACAGTTCAGCTGCAGCATCAAACGGTGTCACGGTAGTTTCTGTAAGGCGCTCTGTTAGTAAATTGAGGGTTTGTAAACTCGGCTGGGTACAGCTGTACCTTTGACGATATACCTCGACATCAATTAGCCCATAGGCAAGATCGAGATTAAGCCTAACCGTTTGTCGCTGTTCATCGTCAAAGGGCTGTTCGCTTAACAAATGTTGTTGGGCGAGCTGTAAATATGCCCGAGACCTGGTAGCCAATTGCTGCCCTGTCAAATTGCCTGTCTGGCTGAAGTAAGCCTGTATTTCGGGATATACCCAGCGCGCCTCATAAACAATAACTACCATCAATGCCATAAAACTCATGAGGCTCAATGATAACCACGTTACATAGCGGCGCTTCCTAGCGAAAGGAACGGGGGGTGGCAGTGGTACGGCAGGTGGAGAAGGCGGCGGCTCAATGATCACCAACGGGCCTCAATACTTCGAATCATCCATATCCAGTCGTTGAACTCACGCAGGCTCTTGATATCACGCTGATCATTATAAGCCAGATCAACCAGCCGCAATGGCCCCCGCGAACGCAATGTAAGTGGCTCTCCACTCTCTGCCGTGACCATTAACCACTTAGGATCATCCCAGCCATCTAACGTCACTTCGTAATCATCCCATGTCGTAAAGTGCAATGCGGGAGGAACTTCGCCAAACTGATTAATGAGAAAGCGACGGAATTCAAGCCCATGCATCTCTAGCTCTCGGCCTTGAAAAGGATCAAATACTGGCGAGGTAATCGTAGATTGTTGGCGCAACTCATTAAGAGAGAGTGCTGTGGTTTTTTCACCATTAATGACGCTTAATGCTTGAGCATAGACCGGCACTGATAGCCAGCTAAGTAATAGAAGAATACAGGCAACACTAGCTTTGGGATAATGATGAGCGCAACAGCGTATGGCAACGATTGAATTAGCAGCATTCATGGCAAATGGCTTCCTTGCGGTACAATGCCTTATTGTACAACTAGGTACTTTACCAGACGATTAATGCGAATACTCGAAAACATAGTTTTAATTAATAAAAAAGCCGACCCAGCTGGGCCGGCAACAGGAAGCTCGCTGTTAAAAGCAAGCTCCCTCCCCTGACGACGGTCACCACAACGGCGTTAATGCTTTTTACGTTCATCCTTACGGAGGTGGTCGCGTACAATAAAACCTACCCAACCAACCATAAAAGCAATCATTAACGCGACAGTAACTAGACCGAAAATAACAGCATCATCCCAATACATGGTGATCCCCTCCTGCCGTGATGTATGACACCATCCTAGTGCGTTAATCGCGGCAGGAAGCTGACCTGGGTCAAGCTTTTCAGCGGGGTTATTTGCGGCCCATCAGGAACTTGATATGGGTCAGTTTTTAACACTCAAAATACGCTGCAGCTTTAAAATACACTGTCAATTTTGAGCACGCCGAAGATTTAAGGCCTATGAAACTTAAAGTCTGTAAAACTTAAAGCCCCTAAAACTTGCAGCTAAAGCACTTTTCGATCTTCTACTTTGCTGTGTTCGGTTCCCGGCGGTAGAGGGTGGCCTTTCGCCAGCTCTGCACGGGTTGCATCACGCACATCCAGCACGTTGACTTGATAGCGAAGCGTATGGCCTGCCAGCGGATGATTTGTATCGACCGTTACCATGTCCCCATCAACACTAACCACCGTGACAATTTGCGGGCCTGCTTCACCTTCTGTTTGGAAACGGCTACCGGGTTCAAGCGCTGCGCTGCCAAACGACCCACGACTCACCTGTTGCACCAAGTCTTCATTACGGATGCCGTAGGCATCAGCAGGCGCAAGCGTGACACGCAGCTCATCTCCAGCGGCTTTATCTTCCAGAGCACTCTCTAAACCGGGCAAAATATTATCGTGTCCATGGAGGTACTCTAAGGGCTTATCACGTGCGTTGGAGTCATCTAGCACGCGGGTACTGCCATCGCTAAGCACATCGCTTAACACGTAGTGTAAAGTGACTACTTGATGGGCTGTAATCGACATTGAAAACTCCTCTCCGGTAAGCTATCGGCTTTGTCATGGATATCAGGCCTAGTCTACCACTGAGCGGTTTTTAGCGGGCCTCGATGCAGACGTTTTCTTTCCTGGAGTGTTAACCAACATGCCCACCCCTACTCCCCAGCGCAGCTGGCTGGATGCGTTAGGTATTTACTGTCGTGCACCTGTTATCACCATGCTGTTTCTAGGTTTTTCAGCAGGCTTACCTTTTTTGCTGGTGTTTTCGACTCTCTCTGCATGGCTACGCAGTGACGGCGTTGAAGTGGCCGCCATTGGCTTCTTCGCCTGGATTGGCATGCTCTACTCAATCAAGTTTTTTTGGGCACCTATCGTTGACCGACTTGCCCTGCCGATCTTAACCCGCATGCTTGGCCAGCGGCGTGGCTGGATGCTGCTTGCCCAGGGGATGATTGCGGCAGGGCTAATTGGCTTAGCGGGAGTCAGTCCCGTAGGCAACTTAGGCTGGGTAGCAGCCTTTGCGCTGTTGATAGCCTTTGGCTCGGCCACCCAGGATATCGCCATTGACGCGTATCGCATCGAATCCGCGGATGACGATGTACAAGCAGCGATGGCCTCTACTTACATTATCGGTTACCGCGGTGGGCTGTTAGCGGCAGGTGCCGGGGCGCTGTATGTGGCCTCAGCGATTTCCTGGAACGCAGCGTACCTCTGCATGGCCGCGCTTGTGGGCATTGGCGTGCTCACCGTGCTGATTCGACCTGAACCAAAGCGCGCATCGTTGACGGTTCAGCTCATTCACGAACCCAAGGTACGCGCCTTCATTCGTGCCAGCCGTGGACAACCGAAAGCTTTGCGACGTCTAGGTGCTTGGGTGATTGGTGCCATTGTGTGCCCTTTTACCGACTTCTTCCGCCGCTATGGGGTGAAGGCGTTGGGCATTTTAGTGTTTATCGCGGTGTTCCGAATTAGCGACCTTGCCATGGCCTCTATGGCAAATCCGCTGTATATCGATTTAGGCTTTTCACTGGCCACCATCGCCAACGTCACCAATATTTTTGGTATTGCCATGAGTATAACGGGGGGCATTCTTGGCGGCTTGCTGGTTGCTCGCTACGGCATTGGGCCACTGCTGATCATTGGCGCAGGCTTTGTCATGGTGACCAACCTGCTGTTTGCCGCGTTAGCGTTGATAGGTAACCAACTCCCCATGCTGGTCGTCACCATTATTGGCGATAATCTTGCCAATGGCTTAGCCAGCGCTGTCTTTATTGCGTTTCTTTCCAGCTTAACGTCGCGGGCTTATACCGCCACCCAATACGCACTGTTTTCGTCGCTAATGACGTTACCAGGGAAGTTTCTGAGCGGTTTTGGCGGGCTGGTTGTTACGGCTCAGGGATACGCCACTTTCTTCATAGTGGCCACTCTGCTCGGTTTACCCGCCATTCTGCTAGCCATCTGGATCAGCCGGGATAAGCAGTTGGTGCCTACCCCAGTGATCGCAGAGGCAAAATAAAGCTAGCGGTGATCCGCCAACCACGCCAGCGCGCCTGGCGTGGTGCGCCACTGGTCACGCATCAATGTACGATACTGCCACGCTTCCGCACGGGAGCCGGGATCGACCTGACCATCCGCGTGAGGCATTGAAGGCCGCGGGTTCTCGGCACATAACAGCTCTATCGCATGACGATTATGAGCGACCACATCTGCCAGCGCTGCTTCAGCGGCATCGTGCTTTTCCAATCGATACAGCGCCAGTGTACGGCCCATTAATAACCCCAACTCTAAAGAGCCATCATCTTTTTGGGGCTCATCAGTGAGCGCTAGCGCTTCTTCATTGCGGTCATCACGCAGCAATTGATCAAGTACTAACTCTCTTAAGCCAAGACTATCTTCCTGGTCTATGGCTAGCAGCTCTTCAGCCAACTCACGGGAGTGCTGGCGCGCGCCGCGCTCCATGCCCACCACCAGCGCAAGGCCGGTGCGCAGTAGCATGGCGTTATCGGCATCGTCCCAACACAGGCTGCCGTCACCGGCTGCACGGGCCTGCTCAAGCCAGCGAGAAAGGCGCAGTGCCAGCGGTTCCAGCAAGCTCGGTGCCATCCACGGCAGGCTACCAAAGCGGCTGGTCAGTGCTAACGTTACATCTTGCACTACCTGGGGGGCATCCAACCATTCTGGGTGAGCACATAGCTCAGACATCCACTCTATCGCGTTGCCCCAGGGGTCATCGCGAAAGCCCAAGGCGACCTCTTCATCGACCATGACCTGAAACTGTTCGTGCCAAGCCGCAAACAGGGTTTCTTCGCGAGCAGTGGTGGTGTAGTGCAACCTACCGGAATCGGCATCTTGCTCAATGGTCAGCTTCGGTGCGATAGGAAGTGCCGCCAGCAGCGCCTGTAGCGATACCAGCGGCGTCGCCATATCTTCTTCGGCGCTCAACAACTGGTCGGCCAAAGTGGCACCAGGATTTTCAGCTAGAGCTGCCAGGAATTCGAGTTGCTCTTCATCCAAGTCGCCCTGGCGAACCAAGCGGCGGTACCAGAAGTTAGCTCGCTCTTTGGCCTCTTCCTCATGACCTTCATGCAGCAGCAACATGGCTTCAATGTAGGCTAGCGTCGGTGAATCCGGTAGCGCCTGCTGGGCTTTCACGAACGCAGCGCGGGCGCTGTCTAAGTCGTCGTTATCCAGGTGCATTAGGCACAACCGCTCAAGCGCCACGCCACGTAAAAACAGTGGGCCGCGTTCCATAACGTCATCAAGCAGGTCAGCACGCTTGCGGGTAAAACCGCGCTCTTGATAGATATCTAACAGAATTTCAAACGCAGGCTCAGCCTGCTCCGGCAGCCGCGACCAATCACTGCCGTCGAACAGTGACTCAAGAATCTGCATTGAACGACCGGTTTGACCGCTTTCAGCAGCAATTAGCCCGGCTTCTAATAACGCCTGGGCAGGTGCTTGCTGGCTTTCCAGCGCCGCTTTTAGCGTTGCGCCTTTCCACTCACGCAGGGAAAGCATCCACATCATCTGCTCAGGGATATCCGTGGGGAAGTCAACGCGGTAGCAGCACTGTTTGAATTTACGTCCTGAATCACACCAGCAAGGTTCGTTGCGCCCTGGGGTAGCCAACGGTTCGTTCGCAAAATTAAGCCGCTCTAGCGGCGTTTGCGACCATAAAATAGGCGCAAGCGCCTGGGCAGTTGCCACATCGCCATTAAACGAATCTGCGCCTTCGTCACGTACCCAGGTCATAAAATCGGGGTAGTGTTCCTGTTTCCTAATTGCCGAGAGTGCCCCAGAGGCAAATCCCAGCAGTTGATCGACCCATACCGCCAGCATTGCCGTCTCCACTGTCTTCAAAACGCTATTGAAAAGCGCAATAGTCTAGCATGACAGGCGGCGCTCCCGCAGCGGCAATTAGTTAGCGACTACGCGCCCAGGCTAGCAGTGGCTCGGTGCGGCTATGCATATCAAGACGCGCTTGCAGACGTACTAAGTTCCAGTAGTGCCCATTCAGTGCCCGGGAGAGCAGCAAGGTATCCGCAGGTGGTTGCAGTCGATCCATGGCAGCCCACACTTTGGGCGTTAGTTCGCGCAGGCGGCGGTGTACCCGCACATCGCTGAAGTCCTGCTCACCAAGGCAGAATAGTGGTGACACGCACTCGGCGGACTCTCGATAAAGTGCCAGCGGCGCGCCCTGCCCCTGGCGGCCGCCCATTTTCATTAACGCATCATCCATTGCCATCGGGTCTTGCGCCAAGGTGGCATCTAATAACTGCATCATGGCTTTTAGACGCGCTTCGGGCACAGGTATCACTGCACCAAAATCGTAGATGATCAGGCGACCTTCAGCATCCGCTGCGAAGTTACCGGCGTGGGGATCGGCATGCAGCTCACCGTAGGTAAACAGCTCCTCGGTAATCCAATCAGCCAACGCCACGGCCACTTTCTGACGAGTGCCATCATCGGTGCTTTCTAAATCCCGCAGCGGTGTACCGTCTACAAAGCGCATAGCAAGGACATGTTGGCCAGATAACTCAAACAGTGGTTCGGGTATGACCAACTGAGGATTATCCTGATACCGCTCGCGATAGCGAGCCAGCGCTCGTGCTTCGGCGTGATAATCCAGCTCTTCACGCAGCCCTGCCGCTAACTCTTCAAATAGCGCATCCAAACGCGCTTGAGGCACTTTGAACCAGCGGCCCAAGCTCATGATCCGTTTGACCTGCTTAAGATCGCTTTCCAACACATCCGCAAGCCCAGGGTACTGCACTTTCAGCACCACGGTTTCACCTGTATGGGTGACCGCTTTATGCACCTGTCCCATGGAAGCACTGGCAAACGGACGCTCTTCTATATCGCTAAAGTACTGATCAATATCGCCATATTGCAGCACCAACGCTTCACGGATACGCGGCCAAGGCATTGGCTCTGCTTGACGCTGCAAGCGAGCAAGCTCATTTGCCAGGTCTGGGGGCAGCAGGTCATCCCACTGGGACATAATCTGCGCCAGTTTCATGGCCGGGCCTTTTAACTCCGAAAGCCCTTCAAACAGCGCTTCACCTAGCGCCCGCCAATCCGCTTGACCACCTAGACGAGTTTTCAGCAGCGCCCCGCCCGTGCGGGCACCCAGACCCAATAAACGTCGTGTTCTGCCGCGCTCGCGCATGGAAATCGCCTCATTAATTGCTTTTTGACAGCTTACTCAATTTGTTAATTTTATACAAAAACTATACACAACAATAAATCCATCCATTTACAAAACAACTCACTCGCCATCTAACACACAAGCTAGACGCTAACCTGTTGCGGGTTCTGCTAAGATGGCAACTTGTTGTTATCTGACAGGGCTAGACACTGTATGCGCTTGATTATCGCCGAGAAACCCAGCCTTGCACGGGCCATAGCCGACGCGCTGCCCGGCAGCGCAAAACGCCAGGATGGCGCTATGATTTGCGGCGACACCACCGTCACTTGGTGCCTAGGCCACTTGCTAGAACAAGCCCCCCCCGAAGCCTACGACCCTGCCGATAAACAGTGGCGGCTAGATCGGCTACCCATTGTGCCGCAGCAGTGGAAACTGATGCCGCGCCCCAAGGCGCGAGGGCAACTGGCAGTGATTCGCAAGCTGATTAAGCAGGCCACCAGCGTGGTGCACGCTGGCGATCCAGACCGCGAAGGTCAGCTACTGGTGCAGGAAGTAATTGAGTACATGAAGTATCGCGGCCCCGTTCAGAGGCTACTGATCAGTGACCTTAACAAACCCGCCGTGAGCCGAGCACTTGCCAAGCTGCGCTCTAATATGGAATACCAGCCGCTGTTTCAAGCGGCCCAGGCGCGCTCGCGTGCTGACTGGCTGTATGGCATTAACTTAACCCGCGCCTGGACACTCACCGGCCGCCAAGCGGGACATGACGGCGTGCTTTCCGTTGGCCGTGTGCAAACACCAGTACTCGGATTGATCGTGCGCCGCGACAATGCTATTCGTAATTTCAAGCCTCACCCGTTCTACCCGCTATGGGTGGATTTACAAGTGGCCCAAGGCCAGCTGCGCGCCTGGTGGGCACCTAAAGAGCACCAGCCCTTAGATGAGCAAGGACGGCTGATTGATCGCACTCCCGCCGATGCCTTAGCAGCACAGCTTCCCGGCGCACGGGGCACCCTAACCACCCTCGATCAACAGGAAAAACGCCAAGCGCCGCCGCTACCCTATTCGCTTTCCGCGTTACAAGTAGACGCCGCACGCCGCCACGGGCTCTCCGCACAGATGGTGCTGGATATTTGCCAGCGGCTTTATGAACAGCACAAGTTAATTACCTACCCCCGCTCCGACTGCCGCTACCTGCCCGAAGAGCATCTAGCGCTGGCCCAGCGTAGCTTGAGCAGCGCCTGCCAGAACGATGCTACGCTGCGTCAGTGGCTGGGTGGCGCTGACTTTACCCTGCGCTCAAAAGCCTGGAACGACAAACAGGTAGGCGCGCACCATGCCCTAGCGCCCACCGGCAAGCCCGCGGACTTTAGCCAACTTTCCGCCACTGAAGGCCATGTATTTCGGTTGATTGTGCGTAATGTGATGGCGCAGTTTTATCGGCCGCTGCGCACCTTTGAGGTGAAAGCAGAGTTCACCCTGCTAGATGAAGCTTTCCGTGCCCGTGGCCAGAGCATTCTTGATCATGGTTGGAAGCCACTCTTCACCACCCGCGACGAAACCCCACCACTGCCGCCGCTCACTCAAGGGGAAGCCTGCCAAGCGCTGGGCGCAGGCGTTGAGGAGAAAGAAACCCGCCCGCCGGAACCATTCACTGATGCCAGCTTGATTAAAGCGATGATGAACATAGGCCGCTACGTGGATGACCCTAACGTGCGTCGCACGCTGCGTGACACCGACGGCCTTGGCACCGAAGCAACCCGCGCAGGTATTATTGAAACGCTGGTGCAGCGTGGCTACTTGGTGCGGCAGCAAAAAGCCCTGCGCGCCACTAAACTCGGCTGCGCGCTGATCGCCGCCTTACCCAGCGCCGTAAGCACGCCAGAACGCACCGCCCTTTGGGAACAGCGGCTTCGAGCGATCTCAGAACAGCAGGATGACCCCGGCGCGTTTCAGCAAGCACTCCTGGATGATCTACGTGGCCTACTCACCCACAGCGATGCGGCCAAGCTGAGACACAGCCTACAAACCGCCCAAGGTGAAGCCGGAGGCCCGGCAAAACGCACAACTAAGCCAAGAAAAAGTTATTCGAAAAGGAAGAGTACCGGGGCCAGAAAGAAGATGAGCTGATGAGCATTTAATCAGTGCGTAGCGCTTAACTTGTGTTGAACAGCGAGCAGGCAGCTTAGCGGTATTTATAGTTAGCACATGCAAGATAACGGTATAAAACTTATTCCATTATCTCAGTCCGATAACGTGCACAGCCCACCCGGTACTGCCAACACCCAATCACGAATAGCCAGAACCGTCGGATCATGACGTCGGCTTTCTGGGTAAACCAAAAAGAACGGCTTGCCTTCAAATTCCGGGCCAAAGGGCTGCACCAAGCGCCCCTCCTCCAATTCATCTTGAATCAACTGACGACTCATTAGCGCCACACCCTGCGCACCAACGGCGGCCGAAATAACGTGGGTTTCATCAGAAAATACCAACCCGGCACTCACGTCCAGCCCAGGAACTTTTGCCAACTTCTGCCAAACGCTCCAATCCAGTGGCGAAGACACCGCCCCTGGGCTGCGGAAATGGATAAGCGAGTGCCCAGGTAGCTGCGTTATATCGTGCAAGCCTAGGTGTGGACTACACGCTGGGATAAAGGTGTTATCCAAGAGTTTCTCTGCTATCAACCCAGGCCAACGGCCATCGCCATAACGAACAGCAAGGTCCGCCGTCACCCCATCCAGAGCGACCGGCTCATGCGTCGCGTGGATACGCAGATCAATATCGGGATGCGCGTCACGCAGCATACATACCCAAGGTAGCAACCAGCGCACCGCTATAGCTGGCGTTGTAGACAGCGTAATGGTTTGGCGAACAGGTACAGCGCTTAATCGATCGACCACACTACTGATACTGTCAAAAGCTGTTTCCAGCACTTGCTGAAGCTCACGGCCCTGAGCGGTCAGCTCCAACTGACGCGGTTTACGCAGAAAGAGAGGGACACCCAGCGCTTCTTCAAGCCCCCGGACCTGATGGCTAATGGCGGTAGCGGTGACCGACAGCTCTTGTGCGGCCTGCTTGGCGCTTTCATGGCGAGCAGCGGCTTCAAAAGCGCGAAGCGACGAAAGAGAGGGTAATCGGCGATGGCTCATGAATGAGTTTTCCTCATCTATAGCGGCAAGAAAAGATCGTTTGTTTAGGCCAAGAGGGCCAGACTAAGCTGAGCCTGTTGTTAATCATAGATGAGTTCAGTTCAGATTAGGAGGCTATTACCATGGCACATATACTGCACATAGACGCTAGCGCCCGGCCCGGTATTGCAGGAAAAGATAACCACGGCTCGCATAGCCGCCATTTGACCTATCAATTTGTCAGTCAATGGCAATTTGACCGACCGCAAGACACGCTCACCTATCGCGACATAGGTCAAAACCCGCCGTCTATTATTAGCCATGATTGGATTGCGTCTGCCTTCACCCCCGCAGAGCGTCGAGAAAACTGGATGCAGGAGACACTAACAGAGAGCGATCAACTGATTGATGAATTAGTTGCCGCTGATATTGTGGTGATTGGAACGCCGCTCTACAACTTCGGTATGCCTGCGGCCCTGAAAGCTTGGATTGACCAAGTCGTGCGGCCCGGTCGAACAGTCGATATCGATGAGTCGAATCAGATCGAACCCTATATACCCAAGCTAGCAGATCGAGAAAGGCATGCTGTTGTTCTTACCGCCAGGGGCGGAATAGGCTTTGACCCAGGTGGTGAGATGGCTCATCTGAATCATTTGGAACCAAATCTAGCCACAGCGCTTGGCTTTATCGGAATTACCCGTATCCACTACATCGCTATCGAAGGCCAGGAAGTTGGTGGTGAGTTACTGGCGGCCTCGGTGAATGAGGCGTTAGGCAAGGTTGCAGCTCTGGTAGAGGCGTTACAGGAAACGGTGGAGGTCACTCCACTTGCCTCACCGGCCTAAACATCAGGTGAAGCAGAACGCTGCCAAGCGCTGTTTTGTGCTTCCCACATCAATGAAGCTGGCTATTATTTGTTAGCTTTCCATACCCGTGATCAACACGCGCTTGGTCATGGGTAATAGCTGACTATATTAGCCACCGGCAATCATCATATTACCGACTAAACCGAGCAAAAAGCCTGTAACTGCTCCCACTGCGGGCATGCTTTTATGTGCAAGCTTAGATTCTGGTGCAATATCCTGGAAAACTAAGTAAAGAATTCCCGCACTAGCAAACAGCATTAAAGCGCCCATCAACTCCTCATACTGAGACAGCAAATAATACCCTGTGGCGGCAGAGGCAGGACCTACTAACGCTAAACCGCTAAAAGCCAGCACAATTTTATTTGCTGAGAGTTGAGAGTTACTACTTAACTCCTCAAAGGCATTAAACCCTTCCGGTAAGTTTTGCAAAACCATCAGCAACGCCAACAAAAAGCCAGCACTTCCTCCCGAGGCAAAGGCCGCTCCTAAAGCAATGGCTTCGGGAACAAAATCAGAAAGCATTGCGACCAGTTGACCAACAGAACTGTTCAGCCTACTTAAAAAAGTATCCAACAGATAGAAACACACTCCTCCCGCAGCAAAACACAGCGCCGCGAATACAGGAGAAAGCTTGCCCGCCCCTTCAGGGACTAGCACCAAAGCGACTGCCGATATAAGCGCTCCCCCGCCAAAAGCAACAATAAAATGCCGCCATGCAGTACCTAAGAAATAGGGATGCACAAGATCAAGTCGAGCAAGCAATGCCCCCGTGGGCATTGCCGCACCAGCCAGCAATGATAATAATAAGATATAGGTAATTTCAGTCATTGATATTGGCGATCACTTTCCTAAAGACCTCAATTTTCCAGCAATATTCTCTTTACTTTACAGCACCAGATCGCTCATCTATCAGCAGCGGCGGCATCGGACAGTCGAGGATATCTGCTATTACCCGAAACAACTCAGCTTCGGCTGGGCGAATATGCCCGCTATGCTCAATGCAGCGCGCCATGGCTTGCAGAAGAACGGGCTTCTGCAAAGGCTTCAAGCGCCGTAAACGCTCCACGGCCAAGCTTAATGCCCGCATATCACTTACTTCGTCAGTGGCAGATAAGGCGAACGGCAGCTCGCTTTCCGCTGCGTTAAGCGCTGCGCTAATCTCTTCAGGGTTATCCTGGCCTGCTGCTGCCAGCACACTGAGTAGGCGCTGGCACTCTCGCTGTAAATCACCCAGTTTAAGATGAGAGAGCCCGCTGTTCTTTTCGCCCAGATTGTTCAGTAGCAGCTGGTACAGCGCCCATTCAAACAAGCTGACGTGGCCATCCGCGTTGATCAATTGCTCCATGCAGAGGCGAAAGTGCTGAGCCTGATCAACGGAAAGCAACTTTAAGGCTGGTAGTGCCAACTCAACCAGCGGTAGACGTAACTCGATATTCAGCCTCAATACCTCGGAACCAATGCCCATCAGCGCTTGATAAGTATCTGGCAAGGCAATTTGTTGTAATGCATCTAACTGCTGCTCACGAACTGATAGTTCATCGCTTAGTAGTAGTGCATAAATTAACGCTCGGGCGGTATAGGGTTCATGGGCCGCAGTTTTGATTCGTTCTGGCAGCGCATTTAGCGTTGCCCTGGCTTGCGCTAGGTGGCGTTGACTGGGCTGGCCGATGGCGTTAATGGCCGTTTGAGCAGAAGCTGCAGTTAATACAGCAGCCAACGTCCCTCTGCTTAGCTTCGCATCAGAACGGTCTTCACTATCATCTTCATTATCTACTGAGCCAGGGGCGTCATGATCCGTTTGCTGCGGCGGCCAGCGAACCTCGAAGCGGCCATCCCAGTCTGGCATTACCCGCTGAATACGCTCTTTTAGTGGCGGGTGGGTCGCCATCATAAGCGTAAATCCCAGCTTGATGCCCTGGCCGAAAAACAGGTGGCTGAATTCGGCTGCCTGTGGCGCTTTGAGGTAGGAACCCTGGCTATGCGAGCCAATCTTGATCAGCGCATTACCAATGCCATAGGGGTTACGGGTGAACTGAACTGCGGAAGCATCCGCCAGATATTCGCGCTGGCGGCTGACCGCTGACTTAATCAGATTGCCAAAAAAGGTCCCCGCATAGCCGACCACCATTAGCGCCGCTCCCAACCCCAAAATTATCGCCGCGGAGTTGTTACGTTTACTGCCTCCGGCACGACGATAGCGCATGCTACGTAGCAAAGTACCGCCCAATAGCCCAATCAGCAGAATACCGTGGAGGATGCTGACCAAGCGTATGTTTAGCCGCATGTCGCCGTACAGAATATGGCTAAACTCATGCGCGACGACCCCCTGCAACTCTTCCCGTGTCAGGTTGCGGATGGTGCCACGGGTAATACCGATCACCGCATCGCTGGTTTGATACCCTGCCGCAAAAGCATTGATGCCCTCTTCCTCTACGACATAAACGGAAGGCACCGGCGTGCCCGATGCAATGGCCATTTCTTCAACGACATTGAGAATGCGGCGTTCATCGGGGTTCTGGGTCATTAGATTAATCTCGCGCCCGCCGAGCGCTTCTGCGACTGCCCGGCCACCACCACTGAGCTGACGTTGTTTGAATAGACCGCCTAGCACCACAACAGCCAGCACCCCGATGGCCACACCAGCGACTAGCTGGAATGAGAGCGCGGACCACACTCCCTGCGCCGAAAGGCTGCTTTGTTCTGCGCCGCGCATCAGCTGCAAGGCGATAGCAACCACCAATGTCGTCACGGCAACCAACGCCAGCACTGCTAGTACCAGCAAGACAACCAGATGCCAGGTTTTGCGCCGAGCGTGTTCCTGAGCAGTAAAAAAATCCATCTAATCCTAGCTCCTGCGCAGTAGCTTAGAACGATACTTTGGGTGCCACTTGGATCTGGGCGCTGTCTTCGAATTCTAGCAATGAGGCATCTTGGCCATGCCCAAACATGCCAGCCACCGCCACTGGGGGGAAGCTCTGCCGATAAGTGTTGTAGTGCATTACCGCATCGTTGAATGACTGACGCGCAAAAGCCACCTTGTTTTCCGTGCTGGTGAGCTCTTCTGACAACTGCATCATATTTTGCGACGCTTTTAGGTCTGGGTAAGCTTCCATGACGACATTGAGCCGTCCCATCGCCTGAGTTAGTGCACCTTCAGCACCACCAAGATCAGCAATTGCTTTGGCGCTACCAGGGTTCGCCGCCGCCGCTTTAAGTCCGGCCACTGCCGTGTTACGAGCCTCAATGACCGACTGCAGCGTTTCCCGCTCATGGGTCAGATAGCCTTTGGCGGTCTCTACCAGGTTAGGAATTAGGTCATGCCGCCGCTTAAGCTGTACTTCAATCTGGGCAAAGGCGTTCTCAAAGCGATTTTTCAACGAAACAAGACGGTTGTAGATTCCGATAACGTAAAACGCGATAACGGCGACGACTACCAAAACAATGATGAGTGTCAGCATTTGAGTCCATCCTTAGCGTTAGCTGTAGTTAGCGGAAAGTGCTAGTGGAAAATGTTAGCGGAAAAATAATAGCAGTTGGGCGTCAGACGCGTATTAACGAAAGCGGACGTTTGGCCGCACTACAAACGCGCTGCCAGCCATTCGATCGGCCTTGCAAACGCATCACCCCTTAAGCGCCGCCTCAATCTCAGCAATGTTGATTTTTCTCATTTGCATCATCGCATCAAAGGCACGCTTAGCGATGTTAGGGTCGGGATTGGTAATCGCGTTCATTAGTACCGCCGGTGTTATCTGCCAAGATACGCCCCATTTGTCCTTACACCAGCCACAGGCACTTTCTTCACCACCGTTGCTAACAATGGCATGCCAATAGTGATCCGTTTCGGCTTGATCATTCGTTGAGACTTGAAAAGAGAACGCCTCATTGTGTGTGATCGCAGGTCCACCGTTGAGCCCAAGGCACGAAATGCCCATCACGGAAAACTCGACGGTTAATACATCCCCTTGTTTACCCGACGGAAAGTCTCCCGGTGCATAATGAACGGCCTTGATGAACGAATCAGGAAAGGTATCAGCGTAAAAGCGTGCAGCCTCTTCTGCGCGACCATCGTACCAAAGGCAAATAGTGTTCTTTGCGAAGCTCGTCATGAGGTTTCTCCAAGATATGCGGACCTAACTGCACCTAGGTTTTCAGCTTAACGCATCTGATCTGCTTCGCCAGAGGGGATTTAAGAGGATGAAATACGGTGGTGAATGGTGAACAGTTAATGGTTAATGGTTAATGGTTAATGGTTAATGGCTGTAGGGATGGTTTCGTCGTCGCGAAGTGTTAACACTTCAAAACCGGATGAAGTGACCGCAATCGTGTGCTCCCACTGTGCAGACAACTTCTTGTCACTGGTAACCACTGTCCAGCCATCTTTCTTGGTTTTTATCTTGGCTTTCCCCTGGTTAACCATCGGTTCTATGGTAAATACCATACCTTCTTGTAAAACCAGTCCTTTACCCTTCTTCCCATAATGCAGCACCTGGGGCTCTTCGTGCATTTCTCGGCCAATTCCATGCCCACAATACTCACGAACGATAGAGTAGCCCTGTTTTTCAGCATATTGCTGAATCGCGTAACCTACATCACCTAACGTTGCACCAGGCTTAACCGCGTGTATCCCTTGCCACATGGACTCGTAGGTTTTATCGACCAACCGCTTGGCATAGGGCGTTACATCTCCAAGAAGGTACATCTTGCTTGAATCTGCGATAAACCCGCCCTTCTCTAAGGTAATATCGACATTCACGATATCGCCTGACCTAAGTTTTTGCGTTTCAGATGGAATGCCATGACAAACCACATGGTTGACTGACGCGTTCAACACATACTGATAGCCATACTGCCCCTTGCTGGCAGGGCGAGCCTGTAAATGGTCAACGATATAATCTTCGGCCCAATGATTAATATCCATCGTGGAGATGCCGGGCACTATTTGTTTATCGAGATAACTGAAAACTGATGCGAGTAGCCGCCCAGCCTCGCGCATTACGCGCAGTTCCTCTGCACTTTTCAGCGTTACCTTAGCCACCAATCACCTTCCTTAGATCGACATCGGCTTGCTGCATTTGGTCACGCATAATTTCAGAGAAGGTCATGCCCGGATTAGCCTCCGCGAGCATCCCTACTTTTATCCAATATTCAGCTTGGGCATTGATGGAACGCACCATCACCGAACTAGCCTTGCGCACGTCTTCGTGCAGCTGATCATTAATTTTCACGATCCCCATAGCGCCCTCTCAAAATATACGAAATGAATATGAAACATATACGAATCATATATTATCGAACATTGAGCGACAAGCTTCCCTGCCATTAGCGCAGCAGGCCACACCAATGCATTGCGCTTGGTTAGCCGGGTTCGAAGATATCAGGATCTGAAAAAACTAACGGAAGTGTGATTTGGCCGCACGACAAACCAGCTAGCCAGCACCAAGCCACCAAACAGGGTATAAACCACGATAAATACCCATTCAGGCATAGTGAAATAGAGCAGGCTCTGCAACCAGTATTGAATAAAAGAGCCCGTATAAGTACCCGCCCCAGCCTTGGCCCGTAGCGCCATTTCCCACGTGGTTAATGGGCAAACGATCCCAAACCACGCCTGCACGACCACATAACCAATGGCACACAGATGAATGATCCGGAATGTCCGATGTCGCACCCACTGCCATTGCAGGAAATACCCTGCGTAGATGGCTAGCAGGCCGACAACAACAAACGCCACAAACAAAACGTGGAGAATTAAAATCAAATCTGCCAAGCGTAACAGTAGCGTTTGTTCAGACATAGTAATCTACGTGATCCTCACCTTACCCCAGAGCTTGAAGCGCACTGCGCAAATGCTGGGTTAGATGGTCGGGGTGGACATCAGTCAACGACACAGTATCACACTGCTGGAAATGACAAAACTGGGTGATGGCATCCACAAAAGCCGTTACGACGAGCCCCTCATCAAACGTATGTGGTTCGAAATGTAAGAACTTGATCTCTAAATGACGGCTTTTTCGATGGGCTTTACAATCCATACGCCCAATAAAGGCATCGCGATAAAGTAGCGGAAGGCAAAAATAGCCATACTGACGTTTGGCTTCAGGCACATAACATTCCAATTGATAATCATATTGAAAAAGCGCCTTGAGCCGTTCGCGCTGAATAACACTGTTATCGAACGGGGAAAGAATCAGCAGCCGGTTTTTTAACCTAGGCAACGGGCTCTCAAGCGTCCCCGCTTCCACTATAAAGACCTCGCCACTGCTTACTTTTACGCTTTCTAACGTTCCCTGCGCTAACCTTTCGTTTACCAGATGTTTCACTGCATTGCGCAGCTCAGAGCTACGCCGTAGATAGGTAAAGCCTTTGAGTGATGCAAACCCATGACAGCGTAATTGCTGGTCGACCATGTGCGTCGCAAACTCTTCCACGCTGGGCATTTGCGTATTGATATGAGCTGGAAGTACCCGCTCGGTTAGATCATAGGTTTTTTGAAAACCTTCGCGGTCGCTGACCATCAGGTCGCCCTGCATATACAACTGTTCCAGTGCCTTTTTGGCAGGTTTCCAGTCCCACCAGCCTGAGCGTTTCGTCGTCGTGTTTTCCAGGTCTCGAGAGCGCAGCGGGCCATCTGATTCTATACGAGCCAATAGCTCACTCATCAGCTTTTTGTCAGGGTTTCTGAACCAGTGCGTTTGGCCACTTTTGATGGTGTATTTGTAGGGTAACGAAAAGCGAAAATCGTCGATGGGTAAAAAAGCAGCCGCATGGGCCCAATATTCAAAGATGTCTCTATTGATCAACAACTGATGAATCATGTCTGGTTTGAACCCAGGCACTCGCGAGTGAACCACATGGTGATGGGCTCGCTCGACAACTGAAATAGTATCGATCTGAACATAACCCAGATGATTAATCGCGGCACGGGTTCCAGCCAAACCGCGCCCGAACGGCTGAACTTGCAGCAACCCTTGCGCAGCCAGGGCAATGCGACGTAAGCGCGCCAACGCTTGCGGACGTTCAATTTCAATCATCGTCGTACTTGCCTCAACGCCCGCCATAAACTGCGCGAAAGACGAGCGCCTGACGACCGTACTTAGTGTATTTAATGCGTTTTACTCAACAGTTACACACCGAGAAGGGGCAAATGCTTAAGCCTGTGATACTTCAGAGCCAACTCGATGCAATGCCCTAACGGGACTTGCTCAATATTCATACCCAAAGGGATCACAATAGCTCTCTTGCCTTCATACTCAAATTCACTGCGATATATCTCTTTGAACGTTTCAATCAAACGCGTTTGGCAGTGAAAAAATACCTTAATAGCATCTGGGTCTTTCGCTTTCCAATCGATGCGAATGGTCGTGCCTCCTTTAACAAGGTAACTAGCCTCTCCCCATTTGAGCACTTCTTCGACATCACCCAACCCATCCTCAGCCGCTATTGTCAGAATAAGTTGCCGCACACTCTCAAGCTGCCGCCGAGCGCTTTTCGGATAGGTTTCAAACTTAGCCTGAACAGCTGGATTCACAATAATCTTTCCAAAAAAATTAACGACAATATGGCATAAACGTTTATTTATTAACTCAATTATCTATGCTCAATGGTTCAAATATCATGCGGCCCGCGTTGCCATAAATTGACCATTGCCGACTGGCACAGTGCACGTAGCGAAATCTGGGTCTGCCGACACCAGCGCTACAAAACTAGCCATTTCATCAGCATGGGAGGTGGCGTTATCCACCACAAGAAGCCCACCACCTTTCAAGACTCGCTTAATATTCGGCCACCACTGCACATACTCAGAACGGTTAGAATCGAGAAAGAGCAGATCGAATGAAGAATCCTCCACGCTTTCCAGCAACTTGCCAGCCTCACATTGCAGCGATGTAATGTAGTCAGAAAGACCCGAGCGCTCAAAATTCGTGGCGGCCAGATCGAACTTGTATTCAGAAAGCTCTACCGTCGTGACGTGCCCGGAAATCTTCTGAGCGGCCTGGGCAAACCACAACGTGGAATAGCCATTAGAGGTACCAATCTCCAGCACTCGTTTTGCGTCCGTGGCTTGGGTAAGTACCGAAAGAAACTCCCCCGTACCACGAGTGATATTCAACATACGACGTGGACGATCAGCAATGGCAGCATCGTTTTCCTGGCCAAATTGCTCTAGCTCAGTTAGCAACTCGCGTAATGATTCGACCACACTTGCCCCCTTAGCAATCTAAACAGCTTTAAAACAAGAGCCGACTAATCGGCCTCAGAAGGTAGTAAAACGTCATGCCCACCTAGCTTAGAAACTTAACGTTTTCAGCTTAACGCACATAATAAACTTCACCAGATTGATCGAAAGCTCACCGGTGACGTTGACGCAGCTAAGACAACGGTATTCTAGTAACGCCCCTGGTTAGCTGTTCCCAAGCATGTACGCACGAAGCTGCCGCTCCTCTCGCATAACATAAAGGACCAGAACCTGTTTCTCCTCCTCACGATAAAAAATGCGACATGGTGGAACCACTACCTCCCTGTATACCGAATTGGGGAGCTCAGGAGGAATCCGTCCGGATTGGGGGAAATTTTCCAAACGCTCGGTCTTATCGAAAACGTCTTGGACCAGATGGCTTGCGGCAGCAGGATTATCCAGAGCAATGTACTCAGCGATGGCATCCAGTTCTTGAAGGGCAGGCTCTGTCCAAATTACTTCAGCCATTTACTCATTTTCTCCCTGGCCTCACTTTGGCTGTACGTTCTATCCTCAAGTACAGCGCGCTCTCCCCGCGAAAGCCCCTCAAGCAGCTCTAGTCGGCGCTGCATAAACTCGTAATCTTGCACATCGACAAGGTATGCGGATGGCTTGCCATGTTCAGTGATCAGTACCGGCTCTTTCGAAAGATGCAGGTCTGCCAAGATTTTTGTGGCTTGGCGCTTAAGGTTGGTAACAAGTTCAACTTTCATGGGCACACTCTGAGTCAGACTGATAGTGGCACTATAGTATCACTTCCCAAGTGGGGCAATCACCGCTGATGATCACCAGTTAACGACAAGTTGCCCACTAACAGCGGCAGTTTATGCACTATTCGTAGTGACTCCAGAGCCGAAGAACCTTAACCACCCGCTCTTCTTCAAGCACTTGCTAGACCAAGCTATGCTGGATATTAATCTGACGTAAATAAGCGCCTGCATGATCACCGAGGAGCTTTTCACATGGTGGAGGCTTTCGATTGCTCAAGGTGCTGGTTTTGGTTCATGAACTGCGGTGGCGGCGGATAGTCAGAGCAGTACCACAGCAGGAGATACAGCAGGAGATAGCGATATGCAGACAATAGAGCTAGGCGGAGAAAGCGTACCCCGTATCGGCCAGGGCACCTGGCATATGGGCGAGAATGCAGGTCAGCGGCAGGCTGAGGTCAGGGCGCTGCGCGAAGGCTTGGATCTGGGCATGACGCTGATCGATACCGCAGAGATGTATGCCGAAGGCGGTACTGAAGAGATCGTTGGCCAAGCGATCCTCGGTCGGCGCGATGAGGTGTATCTGGTCAGCAAGGTCTACCCCCACAACGCCAGTACCAAGGGTGTTCAAGCCGCCTGCGAGCGCAGCCTGCGGCGGTTGGGCACCGACACTATTGATCTATACCTGCTGCACTGGCGCGGCCAATACCCGCTGAGCGAAACAGTGGAAGCTTTTGAGCGGCTGCGCGAGCAGGGCAAGATTCTACGCTGGGGTGTATCGAACTTCGACATTGACGACTTAGCTGAGCTCGACGCGCCAGCTTGCGCCACCAACCAGGTGCTCTACAACCCCGAAGCAAGGGGGATTGAACACGACCTGTTGCCCTGGCAAGCACAACACAACATGCCGCTCATGGCCTACTGCCCCATCGGGCAAGGCGGCGCGTTACTGCATGATGCCGCCCTGCAACGCATCGCCGACAAACACAGCGCCACCACCGCGCAAGTCGCCCTCGCCTGGGCACTGCGCCACCCCGGCGTGATTGCAATTCCTAAGGCTGTGAATCTGGATCACCTCAAGCAAAACTTTGATGCTGATAACGTCAGACTCGACGACGATGACCTGGCCCAGATCGATGCCGCCTATCCTCCGCCAACGCGCAAGCAGCCTTTGCAGATGGTGTGAATCCGAGCCATTAACGGCCCAGCACTGGAGCGATGTCATATCAAAACCCAATGCCTGGATCAGCTTTCTCGCCCACCTGCTGTTCATACTCGCTGCGTGGACGATGTTCATCAAATACCCCATCACGTGTAGACAAAGCCTTACGCTCATCGGTATCGAACAGGTATGGGATAAAGATGGCCGAAGCGTGCAACTGGACGAAATCGACTTCGCCCAGGATGCCCTGCTCACTCAGCTGTTTTGCACCACCCTTGGCCAGAGCAACTGGCAAGACCCGCTGGATCAATTAGCGCTGGATTCCGCCACCCAAACGGCATTGATACACACCCTACGCCACTATAGCCAGCGCCGACTGCCAACTCTGCGCCCAACCGGTGGACTACCTGCGTGGCAATTAAAACGAGTGGTGGAGTTCATTGAGCATCACCTGAACCAACCCCTTACGCTGGCATGCATGGCGGGTATCACTGGCTTAAGTGACTACCACTTCGCCCGCATGTTCAAACAAGCCACTGGTTACCCACCACATCGCTATGTGCTGCACCGTCGTCTTATCCGGGCGCAATACTTGTTGGCGGAAACATCGCTAAATATGACTGAGATCGCACTACGCTGCGGTTTTGGCTCCAGCAGTCATTTCAGCAACCGCTTTCGCACAGAGACAGGTGTCAGTCCTACTGAGTATCGGACGCAACAACGTAGCTAGGGTTCTTACGAAGGCTGCCTGCTACCCGCCCCGCTCTGGGCCTACGCTGGCGTTATATAAGATCACCTCATCTCCAGCCCCATAGCCGCTAATCACGGCCGCGCGGGAGACTCCTAGCGTGGATTGATACAGCTTCTCTGCGAAGTTGCCTTCCGAGGTGGTCACCATCACCGCCCCCACATCGCAGCCCTGGCGGCGCACGTGAGCCTTGAACGGTGCTAGCGACTCCACAATGAGCTGCTTACCCAGCCCCCTACCTGCTGCTTCCGGGTGAATACCGATTTGCTCCAGCTCGATGATACTTTTTTCCCGAAAGCCGTTTTTCACGCTAAACGAGGCTTTTAACTCTTGCTTGAACGCATCAAATGCTGATGCGTCTGCCAACGCCAGCGTGACTGCGGATGAATGTTCCATGGCTGCGCCTATTTGCTCAACGAGCGTTATCAGTCTGCCATCATTTCTAGCGCTGCGCGCCCCGGTGCTTCGCGCGGCTTGCGATCAAAGAACCAATGACGATGAGCACGCTAGCACTCAATACGGCCACCGTGGCCTCGCCGTATCCCGCCAAGATCAGTAGCACCACCGAAATGAGTGGCGCGCTGTAGGCTAGGGTGCCAAGTAGCTGGATGTTCCCGTGTTTGACGCCATAGTCCCAGGTGAAAAATGCGATTCCAACCGGCCCAAGGCCCAGCCCAACCACGCCTACCCATTGCATCAAGCCATCCGGCCACACCGTCTCTTCCCACAGCATATGGCACCCTAAAGCCAGCAGCGCCGTCACGCCGCAGAACCAACCGACGGCATCGGTTGGCACTGAGCGCACCAATCTGCTAAGCACGGAGTAAGAAGACCAAATCAATGCACACGCCAGTGCTACCAGATAACCGGGCAGGTTCTCCCAAGCAAATCCGCCTGCATTTCGGCTGATCAACAACCAACAACCCACCAGCGCCACCAAGGCGCCAACGATAGACTGAGCTCGCATCCTCTCGTCCGGTAACAGGGCAGACAGCAGAACGATCAGTAGTGGCCAGAGGTAAGCCAACAGGCTGACTTCCACCGCCGGTGCTAGCGTCATCGCCTTGAAATATGCAAAGTGATAACCGAATAACCCGACGATACCGATACACCAAGCAAACGGCGACTGGCGTATATACCGAACGCCCGTATGGCCAGCCAAGACCCAACGCCCACCCATCAACAGAAACGCAATGCCGAAAGTCATGGCCATCAGCTGGAACTCTGGAATATCTCCGCCGGATAGCTTGGTCAGCAAAGCCAAAGTACCCCAAAGCAGAACGGAAATGGATCCGATCCAGGTAGCGGCATTCACGGTTGCCATGTCACTTTCCCCCGAGATTCTCATGCGTTAGCAGTGACGGGAGAGCGTATCCATGGCATCGATGGGAATCTTTTGAATCCTGGCGGAATTATGTCGAGAGACGGCGGAAGTGGCTAGGCGGTTTGCCAAAGTGACGTCTAAAGCGGTCGCTGAAGGCCGATAACGACGAATAGCCTACCGAATCAGCCACCCGCTGAACGCTGAGGCCTGACTGTTCCAGAAGCCGAAACGCCTCTTTCATTCGCACTTCTGTGAGGTATTGATGAGGCGTCACGCCCACCTGATGGCGAAAAAGATCGTTCAACTGCCGAATACTCAAATGGGCCACGTTAGCAACCTCTGCCATGGAAATCGGTTGGTGGAAATGATCATCCAGAAACTGTTGCGCTGTGTGAACCCTGCGATCCAGTTTCAATTGACTTCCATAGCGCTCCTGCAGCAGCTGTATCAGTAATAGCAGCATGTGATGCTGGGTAACGTTTGACCCAGCCCCGCTCATAGCCTGAGCATGAAGGAACTGGACATAATGGTGCAGTGCCGAATCCAGCCCCACGAAACAAGGCAGCTTATCTAGCGCAGGAGCCAGCCCTACAGGCAAATCGGCCACCAAAAACCGATTATCTTCTGTTGCAGCAAACCCATGGCCGCTTCCTGAAGGGATGATGGCCGCACGGTGCTGTGCCACCTCCCCCGCCATGGAATCTACTGACAGAAACAGCGTGCCGACCAGGGGCAATACCAGTTGATGATGGTCGTGGGAATGACTTTTCACTTCATCATCGTAGGTACGTATGTGCAGGCCGATCTCTGGATATTTCATGACCTTACTCAGCAGTCGTGGGCATATTCACTTCCTTGACCTGATTCCCCCAGCCTTAGGCTGTGGGTTTTTAGGCAACGCTCGCTTGGTGGATGGAGGTGGCATCCAGCGTTTTGTAACCCCATTGCGAATACCAGCTTTTCATCCCCTCGAATACCCTGCGGGACTCCTCGAATGTTTGATCACGCTCTGAATCTGTACCGTAAATGTCCTCCCATGGCGTCAGAAGAAAAACAACGGGATTATAGGGGAACAGTTGAACATAGTTGGCGATGTCCACCCGTGACAACGCGTTCTCCGCATCAAGCATGTACAGCGCATCCCGCACCCCACGATCAAAGAACGTGGCCTGCTCGCCACCAGCGACACTCCGGTACTTTTCAATATCGGATTTCAGAATATCCTGAGCGAAACTTACTTTGATCAGGGACCTCTACAGCCCAAAGCCCCCACCCACGCTCAGCAATGAGAGACTTGATTCTTCTCCCCATACTGTAGCTTTCTTCCTCCGTCAGAGGCTTCAGGAAGAACTCCATCACGTCCTTATCCCTACACATCTGTGAAAAGGGATATAGGTCTTCGTCATCCCATTGCCGAAGTATCAATCTTTCCGTTCTAAATCATACGTCAGGTGATGCCTTATAACGCCGCAATCACTCGCTTGTCGCGTGCATTCCCTGGTTATGAGATGCTGGATGGTCACTTACCAGCCGCCCATACATTGCCGAGTCAGAGACGATCTCTGCTTCAACTCGCCAAAGTCCCAATGAATTGAATCCGTGCCGAAAGAAACTCCCCCGTATCACGAGTGATATTCAACATACGGCGCGGACGATCAGCAATGGCAGCATCGTTTTCCTGGCCAAATTGCTCTAACTCAGTTAGCAACTCGCGTAATGATTCGACCACACTTGTCCCCTAGCAATCTAAACAGCTTGAAAACGAGAGCCGACTGGTCAGCCTCAGAAGATGATAAAACGTCATGCCCACCTAGCTTAGAAACGTAACGTGTTCAGCTTAATGCACATCATGAACTTCACCAGATTGATCGAAGGTCTAAAATCGGCCAAGAGCGGTCTTTTGGGTAGTGCTGATATGACGCTTTGGCTACGCCGCCAGCATGCAGCGCGAGTACGTTCACCAACAGCCACCTTTTGAAATGGTCAAAGCATCTGATTGAGATGCTTCATTGTCAGGTAACCGCGCACATTAGCACTATGCCACTACAAACAAGTATCGAATTTGCTTACTCTGAAAGCTACCCATATAGGATCATCTAAGGGTTCACCCATAGTCAATCTTGGGGCGATTGGATCAAAGTTCGCCCCATTAAAACCTTCAGGATAATCTTCTTTTGTTGATAATCTAGCAATCGGATAGTACCCAATACGCAAAACTGGCTGATGGATATTTGGTGACCTATTTCCAGATGTCAGACTAAAACTGTGCTGTATGATCTGGTCATCATCACTGTGTATTTCTTTATAGGCAGATATAAAAAGTTCTACCGCATTTAATCCAACAGCAACCATTCCTGTTCCAGACAAAGTAAATGTAGCATCAGCCATCGCTTTGGATAAAGCGCTATGCACGTCAAGACTCTGGGTATCTTCAGGTAGTCTCTGTGATATTTCCATTATTTGTGTCGTAATGTCGGATTTAAGTGCTTCTAATTCTTCCTTATCTTGTTCCACCATACTTATGTGAAAAAAAAGATCACCGCCTTCGTACCTGCGTGGCCCGTAGATAGGTACATTTTCTACTGCTAATGGTCTTTCAGACAATTGCCCTGATGTAGAAAATATGTTGTATTCAGCATTTGAAGGAAAAATCTCTTCTGGATTTTGGTTAATCGTTGTACTGTCCCTTCTCTCATATGTCGCTATTGCCACGGTTACTTCACTTCGAGCTCTTGACCCGAATAGTTTTCTTTCATGCATAGGTTCAAATGTTTGGTTTATATAGCCTCCAATCATATCAATCGCGATACATTCGCCTTTATTAATAACTTCATCCCCACTAGGGTATGAGATATTTGGATTCTGTATAGATATACCATTGCCACCTTCTCTGAGAGAATATGTTGTTGTATCTTCTATTGGCGGAACATAGCCAACCGCACTGTTCGATTCAAAGTTATTTGCAGTACCATCAAAAATACCGCACCCAGTTATTAACATATACACCGGTAAAGAAAGATATAATTTTAGCATATTTATCACCTTATTCTTTTAGTTTTCTTCAGATCTATGCTCAAACATGCGGTGCCTCGATAGGTGTATCCGGTGGAGGCCGCATGCTGGAAATAACTTAGCTGACTAATAAATTGGTAATTTCAATTTATCACACCTTAATTTTAATTTTCCTGAAGCTATGACGAACGTTTGAGCGCAGAAGTTTTTTTGGAGGTCAGCACCTATTCTTGCCCACCTTCCCTAACGCACAAAATCCAATACAATAATGGCTTGCCACATTTTCATTTCCACCAGCATTGTCAGCTTTAAGTGCCAACTGCCAATGCACTATCAAAGTAGCTCAAAGTTCTGCACTCGGCCAAGAGCGGTCTTTAAGGCGGTACTGATGTAATGCCTTGCTCTGGGGCTGCATGGAGTGGAGGGTAATGCAGTCCCTAGTAACTACTTGTTACTTGTTTTTTCGCTCCATTGTAATTAGTCCCGCAGTATTCATCCCACGTTGCCATGCTCTATTTGTCCAGTATGTCCCTTTCAAGACCGTATTTTCTTCATTAATTATGATCTCAAGCTTGGCCGCTCCCTCAAAAAATCTATCATCAGTATCTTTAGGAATAGGAACCAAAGCTTCAAAAATATAACTCAGATAGAAAGTTCCGGTGCGAGGATCTCTGTAAAGTTCGCTTTGTATTACCTTGCTTCCTTGGTAGCCATCCAGTGACCTCAATGCCAAATTAAATCCAAATAAATCTGCTTTAATTGTTAGCTCCACTTCCTTTACGGTTTTTTTTCCATTTTCGTCGGTGTAACTTGAGTGGACCTCGCCTAGCCACTTTCCGTTGAGATTTGGGCACACCGCTTTATGTAGAACACTACCAAGAAATGGAAGTTTCCAAAAAATCAGCCATCCCCACTTTCCAATGCAAAAAATAATTGCGACAAATATTAGCGTTATTGGCGTTGCAAGCTTAAAAGAGTCGCCAAAGTTGCCCCAGGAAAGATCGCCACCATCAGGTCCAATTAGTAGAATCAATGCAGATAGGAATAATGCTGAAAAAATAGCGAGCAATAGCTTTAATAGTCCGAGTTTCGGAAGTACTTTCCACATATCTATCAACCTTTAAAATATTTTATTCTCGGAGGGTTTCTCACTGAACGAGAAAAACCAGTTATTCGCAACTTCTCTGCGCCCGTACCCTTTAAGAGGAGGCGAAGCCGCAACGGTTAAGCCATCGTTGAGTCTGCGCTTATTAGGCTCCTTAGTAAAACGAAACATCCTTATTAGAGTCTTTACAAACCTGAGTTAGCCGAATTCTACCTACTGTTTTTCGGTCAGTATAATATTGCCCAGAAAGCTCATACTTTTTACCTTTTTCCGAGCCTATAGTACGGATATCAAATAATGTAGAACCATTATATGCAGGCCATCCTGGTGTTTTTGGAGTTGAACGATAGACGTAGTATAGCTTTTTTTGCCCTTGCTCTATTGTTGGAGTTGTTTCCAAAGTAATTGATTTAGTCGTTTCACCATGCATATCAATTTGAGTTGCGAGCAACGATTGTCGAATCACAGCCTTGGCGGAAATATCTTTACCATCTTCAAGAGTAATTTTTCCTTCCCATGTTCCATTTAAATCAGGAAACATTGATTTATCAAACCAAGCTAGAACACCCCATAATTTTCGAGAAATAAAGGAGGTCAATAATAATAGAACTAAAAGGGTGCTTACTATTGACGATATCGTAATGACCTTAAATAAAGATATACCAGGCAACCAATATGTTTGTATAAGGGCATAAATCCCCATGCTGATGACTACAGTAGTTAGAGCAATGTATTTTAAAAGAAGATCAAACCTAACGATTCTGAACAATTGCGCTCTCCTTGCTTGCATCATCTAATGCAGAATACTCATGCAAGCAATTTTTCCCACTGCACTTAGCTGAAGTTAACGCGATATATGATTCACGAAGATTCCCCCCTGCTCCAGCGGAAAAAGTCACTCCTTCTGGAGCAATTTCACGCATCTCAGAAAATAACGATCTCACATCAACCTCTAATGCTGTCGAGCCCACAACTCCATCTGCGGCGCAAAAAATAACGTCAAATCCATGCTCCTGAAGCTTAATGGATATTGCCTTAGTAGAAACCTCAAGGGACTGGCTTAACTTCACAAGCCCGTCACGATCATTACTTAAATAACATGAGGTTATTTTTCTACCTACATCATCACCATCAATTGAAATGTATTTCAACTAAAACCTCTGTTGCTATTTTATTGGAGCCTAAAGCTTGAAGCAGCTGCGCGGTACGCGTCGGCTGACTTTGTTTGTTAGCAGCCTACACCAAACTTGCGCGGCTTGCCGCACTAGCAAACCCGAACAACGGCACGGCCGCTTTGGTGCGAGGCTGTGTAAAAACGCTCGAAGAGTCTCGATCCGGCCAAAAAATTATCAAAAATCGCGCTCTCTCGCTAAATTTGAGTCATCTTCATTGCGAAATTTCTCCAGATTTTGCTTACGGACGTCAACTTCTGGACGGTTTAACAGTTTTCACACAGCCTCGATCGATTCCCAACCGTCAATTAATCTTAGAATATGACAAGCATGAATGCCATCCTTTTGACCCTACCCATGGATGGTCATGCCATGAACGTTTCAACTGAACATTCCTTTAAACATTGGAATAAAGGCAGTTGGTGGGATGATCACCACTAAGATACGTTGATAACTGAGCACCTATAAGTACCATCAAATCTTGAGAAGCGGAATGACAGTTGAAGTACATTTTTTAGCAGCCCATATTTCATTCTTACCTACTATCAGCAAGACCATAGGCTCGTCAGCAATAAGATATCGTTTCCATGAATTTAAATCTGTTGAAGACGGAGAGGGAACATCCTCAGGATGAGTGTGCCATTCTCCTAGGTACTGAAGACGGCCGGACGAACGTGAAAAAGCATCTTCGACAGCAGCTTGATGATGAGGCCCTCGGCGATCAACAAAATATCGGCGTCTGATATCGCCTTTTCCCGGCTCCGAGACCTGATGCACTACCAAGTGCGATCCCCGGCGCTCGCCAATGAGTACACCAGCTGCTTCGTTGTTGCTTAAATTATACTGGCGATAGCTTAGGAGTCTACTCAGGACTGTAGGCAAGATTACAAGTAGACTGCCCCGGCTATCTGTAAATGTCAGTTCCGTCTCAATCATGACAGATTGGGCAATTGGAATTACGCGGTAAAAGGCGAGGTCGCCTAGTTCGGCTGCCATCGAGCATATGCTCGCTGTACGTCCAACTCAAGCTGGGTTCCAAGAGCGACAGTACAGCTTCTTGCACCATTGCCGCCGTTATTACGCTGACCGCCGCGTCATAAGGTGTGAAAGTGCTCCCACAACTGACTAAACGCTCTTGGCTAACATCAATATTATCAAACCGTAGATCCAAGCCATTTTTGTAAAATGCAGGGGCGGTGAGTAGACAACCATAGCAACACATGCCGTCGTCAATTAAGACTTTTGATGCTCGGCCATTGCCGTCATTAAACCCATGGATGAGCTTAGGTCTCTCATCGGGTGCCATGGTGCGAACTACATGGGCCAGACGCTTTGCAACTGGGGGACGACCAGTAGCGTCGATGACAATGTCGTATTGGTTCAATAGCTCAGGATGAATCGAAAACTGATAAGGTTTTCCCTCAACATCACAGTTTAGATGTGTAGATGATTTAAGTGTAGCTGCTAACGATATTGCTTTGTTATGTCCAAAATCCTCGGTGGATAAGGGGTGCCGTCCAAAATTTTGAGGCCCGAAAGAGTCGTTATCATAGAGGTCAAATCTAGACTGACCGCATCCCGCCCCGGAGCGAAGCAATAGGCCACCAAGATACCCGCCAATGGTTCCACAGCCTATAAGCGCGATACTCTTAGTGCTCAACTCTTCACTGGCTACACGGCGCCGATTGCGGCCCAGGATTGTTTTCTTATCCGCCTTCGTCACCCCCATTCGAGTGAATTTTTGAACCGAACGGTTGGCAGATAGACAGCCAATCAATTTCTTAGTATTTACTACGCGTCTGGTATGTTTCTTTCGATTTTTTTTCTTGGGATAAGTATTCAGCCCGGTCGCAGCAAGATCAAGTTCAACGTAGAGACCCACCAAATCTTGATGCTTTACATCGAACAGGATTACGTGCCGTTTAACAGGATTATCAACAAAGTGTTTTAGAAGGCGGCTGAGAGCACTTAGATCCACTTCACTTAGCCATTGGAGTAGCTCCCGAAAGTTTTGTGGCGGCCACTCCACCCCAGCTAGACGCGACGGATTAACTTTGAGGTAACAAGTGAGAATGCTCTTACTACTACTTCGTGTTAGGCACCTTTGCTTCATCCACTCATAGAACTCCTTTTCCTCTTCCTTCTCAAAGACGACCCACTCCTCACCAGACCCTTTTTCTGATTTCTCATTTCCTATCGCATTAATTGCCACATGACACTGCATTTCTAACTTCTCTACAGCATCTGAAATAAGATAGAGTTCCTTATCAGACAACCAATAGGAGGCGAACTCTCCTTCCATCTCTTGATCATTCAGAGAGCCGTGCATTACTGACGCGACTGATGCATCCAATGTTCGTTGGATCTGACCATCTACCTGCAAATAAAGTCCATGCAGGTTATTAGCATCCCAGTCTGCTTCCATCTCTCGAACGTAGCAGAGATACCACCCCAAGTTAATATGAGGTAATAATAGGCCCTTGAATTGATCAGGTTTTTTGAGAATGTATGCGGTAGGTAAAGTGATATGTGGATCGGCAGGTAAGCTTAATGCGATTCTGAAATTGCCTTCCACTGTTCCATAGTTTTTAACGTAAAAGCCCTTGGAGGAGTTGAGGGCGCGCAGAGGTGTGCTTTCAGAAATATGCTGAGCCTTGGTGTACTGATACCCACAACCCAGCAATATCTGATGAAGTTCACTAGACACGTAATATTAACCGCTTGCCATAGTGGGACTGATGCTAGTGGCTTGAGCACCACGAGAAGGTTCAGCTACAAACGCAGGTGCAGACACTTCGCTCACGATCAGTTCGCTCTTAATTACACGCTGTCCGAATGCCCGGTTGATTGAATCGAGAGCAAGCACTTTGGTCGAGGATTTCTGAGCTTCTATTAAAATTTCCTGCAGTTCACTGAGTCGTTTAATAACCTCTCTCTCATATTCACCATGCTCACGATGGCCTGGAAATAAAGGTTTTTCAACAGTGAGATCTGGGCTTTTTACACCATTGAAAAACTCCGCCGGAAGATTCTCGGTAAGCGACATCATAGCCGCTCCAAGATCTCCTTTCTGGAGGGGCACTTTATCGAAAATGCTAACGGTTGCTGCCATAAGTGAAATCGAAGACGGACCGCCACCGTCCTGCCATTGCGCATCGCGCCAGGACTTCATAAAACGGCAAACTTTGCGCAAATCAGGGCCGATCCGTTCACAACTTTCAACAAACCAGTCTTCTATAGTTTTTGGATCACTCTTTATCCATTTCTTTTCACCTTCGCGCAAAGCGAGGTTCACGCAATCTTCATCAAGCCTGTAATCCTCACGATTAAGCATGATGGACCCGCTAATTGAATCCATAGCCTCCATACCCAGTCCGCGTGATTTTGCTACAGCTATAGATTCCTCTTTGAGTAGAAATTGATCCTTCGGTATCGCATACATGGGAACGTCAATATGAGTATGCTTAGCAGGAATTTTCAAGCGCGCGCAGGTGGCCTTTGACGAATCAAACTGCCAGCCTGCATTTTCTTTCTCCAAGGACTTCAATGAGGAGTCCACAAGCAGTATGAGAATCCTGTGACCAATGACAGGTTTGCCTTTAAAAACTTCCATAGGAAGGTAAGTGCCATCGTCTATATCCATCTCCTGTGGCGGGGTGGCATAGGGATTATTAAGGGTATCGTACTGAAAGCTCCCTTGTGTCCAGAAACGTGGCTTGAGATTCCGGAAGGAATTTCTTGCGTCTTCATCCATGTTCAATAGCAATATCGCTATTTCAGCCTGATCTTCATCGCTGAGGTGTTTAAGGTTTGTATCAGAAATACGCGCCTTAAAGCTCTCTAAGGAGCTGGTCAGATTTGACGTTTGGACAAGCGCTTTCGCTTCTTCAAACACCTCTTTAGTACGATCTCGAATTTTAGCGCGTAATTGTTTGAGCTCGGTAACGCGTTGCTCACTCAATTTCAACTTGCCAATAAGCCCGTCACTGGGGTCGTTATAATAGCGATGGAAGTTCCAATTCATTTCTTTGTCTCCTGTTGGGCAGAGGGACGTCTGCCACTGCCAAAGGGGGCCGAGGGCTGATAGAAAAACCCCGTAATCGACTGTTTTTGGTGAACTCGGTCGTGGCCTACTGCTTTCCACGGCTAGCAAAGTTGCGCAGGCTGCTTTCGCTCGCTTTGTCCAAGTAATGGCGGATGCCGCTTCGTTTGGAACAATAGTGCCAAGGCATTACTAACCCATTGAAAATTAATGTTATTAATTATTGCTCGACAGTATAACATCAATCATTGTGCCGCTGCGTTTGCTGACACGTCCGCTCAGGGTCGAAAACGGACTTCCAGCAAGGTGTCTGATCGCAGTAACCGACTCCGCTTACGTTTATTCAACAACCTGCAACTATCAAAATATAATTAGCCTAAAAGCTAGCAGATAATAATTGCTGCCGTCATTAGAAATTAGTCGTCTAGCTTTGGTTTCACCATGGATAGGCGCGTGATGCCGCCTCTTATTGTGAATACCGGCCTCCCTGGCCATGGTTAATTCCGTCGGTTTCCTGACAGTCTAAAATCACCAACCGCCTATTTCGCAGGCCGTTTATTATGCAGGTCGCTTAGCCAGCAGCGCCCAAACACCCGCCGAAGAAAGTAGCGTTCCGCCCACAATATTGAAACGGCGCTGGGCGCGGCGTGAGGCAAGCATCTTGCGCACGGATGAGGCAAACACCGCGTAAAGCGTGGCATTGAGTGTCGCTAACGCCACGAACGTGACTGCCAAAATCCACAATTGCTGCCCCGCATTAGCACCAGGGCTGACAAATTGCGGCAAAAAGGCGACGAAGAAGATGATGCCCTTGGGGTTCAGTGCCGTTACCAAATAGGTATTGGTGAACAGCTTCCAGCGCGACCCTGATACGGCGGGTGTTACCGGCTGAACCGACGATATCCCGGCACGCAATAGCTTTATACCCATATAGAGCAGGTATAAACCGCCAATCCATTTGATAACGGTGAACCAAAACGCCGAAGCGGCCAAAACAGCACCCAAGCCAAGTAGCGAAAAAATCAGCGCCGTGGAATCGCCTAATGCAACCGCAGCGACAAGCGAAATATTAGCGCGTCGGCCTTGGGCGATGGAGTAGCTGACAACCGTCAAAATCGTCGGCCCAGGAATAGCGAGCAAGGCCACGGATGCAAGCGCAAAGGCAAACCAAATTTCGATAGACATAGGACAGCACCTTAGACGTAGTAATGACTAAGTTAGCATAAGCCTCGGTAGGCTGGAGTCCCCCATTAGCAACGCCCTCTGAGATCCCCACTATTTTGACGATGTGAGCTCCCCTGGTGGTCGAGCTCGCACCATATTTTTAACTAAATAAATATAAAACGTTGACGAAATATAAAAATGTAGATATTTTTTAAGCGTAGGTTATTTATTCAATCGGTTCTTTTTCACCCTTTTGCTAAAGAGAGGCGTCCAATGAACGCTCCAGCCACTATCCCCGCACAGCAGCATCATGGTTTCACCCTTGGCCGCTCACCGCAGTCGGACCGCTTACTGCAACTGAGCTTCCCTAAGGAAACAGTGAAAGCGTTTCTTGACGCCGTGTCGGAATGGCCGGTTCAGGCACTGGAATATAAGTCTTTCCTGCGTTTTCGAGTGGCCAAGATTCTTGATGACCTGTGTAAGAACACCTTGCAGCCGGTGTTGATCGATACCATGGTGGATCGGGATACGGGAGCGTTTCTGGTGACGCCAGAGGGGCTGGATCAGGTTGAGCAGGCTGACGACATGGTGATATTCGCCACGGCAGTGTCTCACCTGATGGGACGCTCTAATTACGACGCCATGAGTGGCCAGTACTATGCGCGTTTTGTGGTGAAGAACGTCGATAACTCAGACAGCTACCTACGTCAGCCGCACCGCGTGATGGAGCTGCATAACGACGGCACGTTCGTGGAGCAGGACACCGACTACGTGCTGATGATGAAAGTTGACGAACAGAACATGCAAGGCGGCAACTCGTTACTGTTGCACCTCGATGACTGGGAAGGGTTAGACAGTTTCTACTCTCACCCACTGGCGCGTCGTGACATGCGCTGGACCGCGCCACCCAGTAAGAATGTTGATCGCGATATCTACCACCCCGTGTTCGATGTGGACACCGAGGGTCGCCCGATCATGGCCTACATTGACCAGTTCGTTCAGCCGAAGGACTTGGAAGAAGGCAATTGGCTAGCTGATCTGTCTGATTCGCTGGAAGGTAGCCAACATCAGCTATCGGTTCCGGTCGCCACTGGCAGCTTCCTGCTGATTAACAATCACTTCTGGCTGCATGGTCGCGATCGCTTCACCCCGCACCCTGACCTGCGTCGTGAGTTGATGCGTCAGCGTGGCTATTTCACCCATGCCAAAACACTACGTCAGCCGCGTCAGGTATAATCATTTAGAATAAGCTGGCCACCGCCATGACGGTGGCCATTTTCCCTTGGCTACCGAGACGCCTATGTACGACTACATTATTATCGGGGGCGGCATTCTTGGGCTGTCGACTGCCATGCAGCTGATCCGCGCCTACCCTGACAAGAAGATGCTGCTGGTTGAGAAAGAGGATGGCCCTGCCCGCCATCAAACAGGCCACAACAGTGGCGTGATTCATGCAGGGGTTTATTACACGCCCGGCAGCTTAAAGGCGCGTTTTTGTTTAGAGGGAAACCTCGCCACCAAGGCGTTTTGTGACGAACATAGCATTGCCTACGACGAATGCGGCAAGCTGCTGGTCGCCACGAATGACCTCGAACTCCAGCGTATGAAAGCACTGTGGGAACGCACGGAGGCTAATGGCCTGGAGCGGTATTGGTTGACGGCGGAAGAACTGCACGAACGTGAGCCTAACATCACGGGCGTCGGCGGTATCTTTGTCCCCTCCAGCGGTATCGTCAATTATGCTGAAGTGGCTGCCGCCATGAGCCGCGAATTCGAAGCCGCTGGCGGTGAGATCCGCTACAACACTTCAGTGACAGGCTTAAATGAGCGAACCAATGAGGTAGTGGTATCCACCAGCCAGGGTGATTTCTCTACCCGCTATATGGTGTCCTGCTCTGGCCTGATGGCAGACCGCGTGGTACGCATGCTGGGTATCGAGCCAGACTTCACTATCTGCCCGTTCCGCGGCGAGTACTTCCGCCTTCCCGCGCAGCACAATCAAATCGTTAATCACCTAATCTACCCGATTCCTGACCCTTCGATGCCGTTTCTTGGCGTTCACCTGACACGCATGATTGACGGCAGCGTAACGGTCGGCCCCAATGCGGTGCTGGCCTGGAAACGTGAAGGCTATCGAAAGACCGACATCTCGTTTTCCGACACGCTCGCCATGCTGCGCCACCGCGGCATCCGCCAAGTGCTGAAAGACAACTTGCGTCCAGGGCTTTCCGAGTTTAAGAACTCAATCTATAAAAAAGGCTACCTACAGCAAGTGCGTAAGTACTGCCCAAGCTTAACGCTGGCTGATCTTGAGCCTTACCCGGCTGGCGTGCGCGCCCAAGCGGTGTCCAACGATGGCAAGCTGGTCGATGACTTCCTGTTCGTCAACACGCCGCGTACTGTCAACGTGTGTAACGCACCCTCGCCTGCGGCGACGTCTGCCATTCCCATTGGGGCGTATATCGTAGAGAAAGTTAAGCAGCAGGTTGGCGATAGCGCCGCCGTAGTGAGCTAAGAGCCCACCAAGCTGCTTAGTATCAAGCCTATTTCGGGCGCATAGTTTGCGTCCGAAATAGGCCTAAACGGTTACTTAACCAGCGCCGCGTAACGCCATCAGCATTGCCTGCATCATAAGAGAAGAGTCCTTCCTAAGCGGCACCGGCTGCCCCATTGCCATAAATCCAGACGACCGATACAAATCAACTGCCGCCTCATTACTGGTTGTAACGTCAAGCGCGAGACGCTCACACTCTTTATCTATCGCCCAGGTTTTAATCTTACCCAGAAGCGCCTTGGCGATGCCTTTCCCTCTTGCCGCAGGCGAAACCCACATTTGGTAGATATGCGCGGTTTCCACCTCTGGTGCATGTATCACACCCCAAGCAAGCCCCACCGGCCGGCCACCCTGCTCTGCCACTAACGGGAAAGCCACAAGCCCTCGCGCGTTAAGATCTAAGCGCGCTTGCCAATCAGCATCCGACAATGCAGATTCCTGCTCGTAAGTGGCACCAAACGAGTCAGGGGAATCCTTGAGCGATTCCAGCCTGACTGACTTGTACAGCGCCCAATCTTCTGGGGTTACTACTTTGACGTTGAAATTTTTCATTTAAGGGATGGGCTGCATAGTGTGTGGGTGCTTAGGGAATGAAGGCAGCAAGCCAGCGTTAAGACATTAATACACAGAACAGGCCGCCATCAAAGGCGACCCATGGCATTAAAAGGAGATGACTTCGCCATCAGCGGGGATAGACACGCGATCCTGGATCCCAACTTCTTGCACGTAACCAGACAGCTCGTCACGGCTTAACGTCATATGGTTCACGGCGTCCATATGCACCGCGATGATCGCCGCATTAGGAGCTGCCTGATGCATACGTAGCGTATCTTGCTTACCCATGATGATTGGGTCGCCTGTGAAACCAGTGATCTCTGCGGCGCCGGCATTCACGACAATCACCTCGGGATTATAACGCGCCAGCGTCTGCTCAACCTCGTCGCGCCAGATGGTGTCGCCCACCAGGTACGTGGTTTTTTGGCCTGGGGCTTCGAAGACCACACCCATCACATCACCAAGGGTTTCCGCCAGTACAGGCACAGCGTAGAGAGTATCAGAGCCATGCTGACCGCCCGTTTTATGCAGTGTCACTCCACCAAATTCCACTTCTCCGTCCAAAATACGCACATCGCTGAAACCTTGAGAGCGAATAAGCTCGGCATCGGCAGCATTCTGTGCAAACAGGGGCATGTCCTTCGGCAGCAGTTCCTGGGCAGCATCGTCCCAGTGGTCGAGGTGTGTGTGAGTAACGATGATGGCGTCGACGCCGTCGGTTATCTCCTCAACGGGCATGGGCAGCCCCACCAGCGGGTTACGCAACTCGCTACGATAGGTATTTTCGAAGCCTGGATAAACACCCTGCTCGGCCAGCATCGGGTCCACCAAAAAGGTGGTATCCCCATAGGTAATTTTCACCGTTGCATTGCGAATCTGCTGCACCTGCTGCGTCGCCCTCTGAGCGTTTGAATCTGCCAAGGCGTTACCGGCAATGAGTCCTGTGGCGAGGACAAGAGAACTGGATAAGGTTTTGATAGGCATCTAACGACTTCCTTCAATACGCTATTGGATTGATAGCAAGCAGTGTAGAGAGAGACGACTGACAAAAAAATTGGCCTAAAAGTCAGTGTTCGAAAGTTTTGGGCCATCATGATACGGTTACGTTGAGAACAGCATAGGAATTACCCATGTCCTTACCCCGCGTAGGTTTAATTCTCCATCCCCGTATCACTCCTTTTCATTTCTCGGTGCCCTATACGGTGTTCGGCATGGCTTTCCCCGATCGCTCACTCTTCGATCTGACCATCGTCGCGCCTTGGGAAGATTCGCTAGAGAGTGATGAGGTGATGACAATAAAGCCCAATGGCGGCTTATCTCTCTTGGATAACGTGGATATAGCCGTGGTACCTGGCTGGCATGACCTGGATGAGCCGCCACCGCCTGAGCTGGCAGAGGCGCTCGTACGCTGCCATCAACGGGGCGCTCATGTGGTGGGGCTTTGTTACGGTACTTATGCGCTGGCGTACGCTGGACTGCTCGACGGCAGGCGGGCGTCAACTCACTGGGTCGCCGAGCAGGATTTCAGTGACCGCTTCCCCAAGGTCAAGTTGGACACCAATGCGCTTTATGTGGAGGAGGATCGTCTAGTGACGTCCGCAGGCACGGCGGCAGGCCTGGATTGCTGCTTGTTCTTGGTGCGCGAGTATTACGGCGCGAAGATCGCCAACAAGATTGCCCGCATCATGGTGATTCCCCCGCACCGCGAAGGTGGACAGGCACAGTTCATTGAGCAACCCGTTGCCATCTCCACTCAAGACGCCCATATCAATCGCTTATTGGACTATTTGAGAGAAAACCTAGCAGGTTCGCATCGCATCGATGAGCTAGCCGCTCGCACCTCCATGAGCAGACGCACCTTCACGCGTCACTTTCAAAAAGCGACCGGAATGACGGTGGTGGAGTGGCTTGTCAACGAGCGCCTACGGCGTGGGCGCGATCTACTGGAAACCACCTCCTTGTCGGTGGAAGCGATTGCAGAACGAGTTGGCTTTCATACAGCGACGTCTTTCCGTCAACACTTTAGGCAGCAGCATCAAGTCAGCCCACGCGACTGGCGTAAAACTTTTGGCGGCAACGCCTGAGTTTTTCGGGCCAGAATTCCCTTAACCACGCTCATAGATTTTTGGGTGGACTGATAGGAGCTACCTTCAAGTCTCGTCGAGTTTTCGGAGCTATCTCATGGGTTCGTCAAACAACGGTTTGGCCTAAACCGTCGTTATCGGCCAGGAGCGGTCTTTTAGGTATCACTGATGTGGCGATTTATAACGCCCGCATTACGGGCTGGTTTGTAGTGGCAGCGCAAAACCAGTCCCGGTACACGCAATTTAAAGGTTGTCAGAAAGGAACCTTACAAAGTGCATTTCGAGGCCGTTGCAGCGGCCCTTCAATCGTAGTCGATAGCGTATCAAACGCGCATAACCGTGTTCCAATCTATACTGTGGCCAGCCGCTTCGAGTTCACGCGCAAGTGCCTCTTCCAGCTACCGTTGCTGTCCATCGTCTCCAACACAACTGTTGTCAACGCACTGAATCAAGAATATTAAAACACTAGGCAAGCGCCGGTACGACAACGCATACGCCGCACCTCACTTAGTGAACGCGCAAACCTTCCGTCTGATAAAGCAGATTGACTTCTACCACCCGTCCTTCCAACAGGTGGCAATACTGACGAGTCTTGCCCGCTTCCTGGCGCGATCGCACCTCGCCGCCTTCCTGCTCACAGTAATTGACGGCAACCTGCTGCGCCTGGTTAGCACCATCAGTAGTACCTAGGGTCGAACATCCCGCCAGTGCCATCCCTATCAAAACCAACAGGCCATAACGAGCCATGTGCTTCTCCCTTTGCATTGTTACGTTGAACAGTGATTATTAGCAGCGCAAAACCCGCTGATATTCATTCATTATAGTCAACGTTCGGACTTTCTTGGCATGGCAGCCAGAAATGATGACCTGCTTCTAATATGTCGAAAGTCAGGTTGAATACGCTATCCCCCTGCCACCATCAAGGCGCTGCCAGCGCGTGACCGATTGGGTACGTTGATCACTTTTGTGATCCAATCCCCCGTTCTTGCCAGCGCGTTTAAATCAATGCCTGACTCGATTCCCAAACCCTCAAGCATATACACCACATCTTCGCTGGCCACATTGCCAGAAGCTCCTTTGGCATAGGGGCAGCCCCCCAAACCGGCGACGGAACTATCAATAACGCTTAGGCCCTCTTCCAGCATCGCATAGAGATTCGCAAGTGCTTGGCCGTAGGTATCATGACAGTGGGCGGCCAGGTTATTTATTGGCACCTGAGCGGCAACAGCCGCCAACATATGTTTGGCTTTTGATGGCGTTCCGGTGCCGATCGTATCGCCCAGTGATACCTCATAGCAGCCCATCTGGTATAGCGCCTTGGCAACTCGCGCCACCTGTAAAGGCGCGATCTCCCCCTCATAAGGGCAGCCAAGCACGCAGGAAATATATCCCCGTACACGTAGCCCGGCCTGGCGCGCATGCTCTACCACTTGCTCAAAACGCTCGAGCGACTCGGCGATAGAGCAGTTTATGTTCTTGTGAGAAAAGGCTTCACTTGCTGCGCCAAATACGGCGACTTCGTCAACATCGCACTCAATCGCTGCCTCAAGGCCTTTCAGGTTAGGTGTCAAGGCTGAATAGACAACGCCAGGGCGTCGCTCAACGCCCTGTATTATTTCCCGATGGTCGGCCATTTGCGGCACCCAGCGAGGCGACACAAAGCTCGCCGCCTCGATATTTGCACACCCCGCCTCCACCAGGCGCTTGATAAACGCAAGCTTCAGGTGAGTAGGCACAAACGCCTGTTCATTTTGCAAACCGTCGCGCGGGCCGACCTCGACCAGGCGCACAGAGGATGGCAAGGCCATGCTGTCTCCTTAGCCGTTACGCAGCTGTTCAAGCAGTTGCTGGGCGATATCCACACGCACCTTGCCGCCATCCACAAGCAGCGCTGCGATACGATCAACTTCATCGTTCTCGGCCCCGGCCATTACCGCAATATTTTTAGCATGCAGTGCCATATGGCCCTTCTGAATGCCGGTGGTCGCCAGCGCCTTAATGGCGGCAAAATTCTGCGCCAAACCCACCGCGACAATAATACGAGCCAAGCGATCCGCTGTTTTAACGCCCAGAATATCAAGACAGTGCCGAGCACTAGGGTGCGATCGAGTAGCGCCGCCTACCAAGCCTACCGGCATAGGCATTTCTAAGGTGCCGGTCAGGTTCCCTTCGCTATCGGCTTCCCAATGTGTCAAGGAACGGTAACGCCCCGTGCGAGCGGCGTAGGCATGCGCACCCGCTTCTACCGCGCGGGTATCGTTGCCCGTTGACAGCACGACAGCGCTAACTCCATTCATGATGCCTTTGTTGTGGGTAGCTGCCCGGTAAGGGTCCTGGTCTGCGAAGCGATACGCGTTGAGCATACCGTCACGTACCGACTCCCCGCCAAGATCTTCAAGTTTCCAGGTAGCACGTGCGCGAGCAATGCGTCGATCAGCGAGGTTGGACAGAATACGCAGACAGCTGCGACCACCGCTCCACTCCGCTAGAGAAGGCGCGACAGCTTCCGCCATCGAGTTGACAGCATTGGCACCCATGGCATCACGCACATCCACCAGCAAATGAACGATCAGCATGTTGTCGAGAACGCGCACTTCCAGGTCACGGAAACCCCCACCGTGCTGGAGCAGTACTGGATCGGTTGCATCACAAATGCTTTTTACCTGTTCGAACTCGGAAAGCAGCCGAAGGCGTGCAAACTCGGGGTTAGGCACATCCAGCAACTGCACCTGCGCAATCATGATGGGTTCTGACGTATCGGTATGAAACCCGCCCAGCGCGCGACACTGCCTGGCCGCATTACACACGGCGGCGACCACGGAAGACTCTTCGGTCGCCATGGGTACCAGCTGTTCCTCGTCATCAATAATCAAATTGGTGGCAACGCCGATTGGCAGGTTCAGCGTACCAATGACGTTTTCGATCATGGCATCGGCAGTGGCCGACGAGATATTGCCCGTATCAGAGAAATGCGTGCGAACCTCGCTGCCGAGCTCAGCTATTTCGATGACTTTCTCAAGCCGCTCGCTGGGAGTAAGCTGATAAAAACCAGGAATGCGGGATGTGCTGTGTGCCATGAATAATGCCTCTGATCAATTGAGGTTGAATAAGTAAATGTGCCTGACGTGTACGATTTACCAAGAGTCAGCATATGCGTCAGGCATGGATCCAAACGGATTAAGCGATTAACCCTAAAAGCCACGGTGCGGCATAAAGCGTCATGAACTGCACGCCATAGTTGACGCCCCAACGGTTGAGTAGACCTGCCATCAGTGCCAGCACCATCACGCCCAAAATGCCCATTACTCCGGCATCCATATAGGCAAGCAGCATGACCAGCGAGAAGAACATCGCCAGGAACGCTTCGTGAGGAATGTGCTTGAACACAAAGATGCAGATACGCCGCGCGTACCGAACCGCAATCGGGTAGGTAATCAGCAAAGCGACACCGGCACCCAAAATGCTGGCGATGGTAATTTCAGAAAAACTCATCAAGTGGTGAGCATTTTGCTCGAGCGTCAGTACCGGCGGTGCGTTGAAGAAAGCGTTGCCCGGGCCAATCGCCATCGGGCTCATCGGTATGCCTAGTGCCGCTAAGGGAATCAAGATGCCCGCGATGTAAGAGGCGTTGGTGACGGCATCCATTGAAGATAGCGCGCGACTAGCCTTATTGACCGTACCTTTCACCCAGCTCGACATTACTTCGCCCAGAAAGATCGTGATGCCGACCGGGCTCATGAAGAACGTGACCGAACCCAGGACAGAGCTAGCTGCGGCCGAGGCGGTTTCCTGACGCGTCAGAATGCGAAACGGATTGGGTAGCTGCCCTTTCTCATCGTTACCGTAGATCTGGATCTGCTTGGGCTCAGACTCCGCCATTTTATGGCGCTCACTGTTGACCGTGAGCTGTGCCAGATTAAACATCATCGGGCCAATGGTGATGCCCAAGAAGAACGAGATGAATACAGTCTGCCCTTCCGGAATGACGCCCATCCCCCAATACAGGTGCCGCAAGCCCTGAATCAATGCTGCCAGTAGCACAATACTGATCAGGCTGATGACTTTCTCCTTGCTCATCAGGGCAAGAAATACGGCCCCACCAAAGAAGATCTGGCTGGCATACTGGCCAAGCACATCGGCTAGGGGTGTCAATAGAAAAGCCAGAAACAGACTAATGGGGATCGCCACCAGCGTACCGATGACCGAACCGGACGCCATTTTACGAATCGCCAGGGTGGCATGACCTTCACGCTTCAAGATCAGTGCGTGCTCAACCATAGGTGCCGACATCACCCCTCCCGGTATACCGGCTACCGAAACGGGAATGGAGTCGGTCAGCTTCTTGGCAACAATGGCCGCCATAAAGAAAGCCAGCACCACGGGAAGCGGTATGCCCGCGACCACCAGCGCCAGCGTTACCGGAGCCAGTACGGCGGTTTCATCGGTACCCGGTGCAACACCGATCGCGGTATAAACGATGACGGCAATGATCGCAGCCGCCAACATTTGAAGTAATAAGACGGGATCCATGACTACTTATCCTCACCGGTTTGCAGCTGTCGCTTAGGGCGAAACAGCAGCGCATTGATGAAGAAGCCCAGAATAGCGCCGCTCAACCCAAGAATAAGAGGAAGCGGAGGCTGCGCTGGAGCAAGTAGATAGCCGCCTAGTGTTAACGGCGTCGAAATACACAGTGACAGCAGAAGGTCTCTCCCACTCACCGAGTCATCCCACACATTGAGAAACCGATTCTTCTTTTCAGACATAGCGTGTCTCCTTGAATTTATTATGGATGTGTCTTTTTTAATGGAGCACATGATGGGTAAACTTGCTGAGTACTGATAGGTACAGTTGGCGAGATTGTACGAAGTACTGTACCCATCAAAAGACAGGTACACTGATTTCACCGGGCTTAACCCGTTTTGCGGAAGATACGGATCATGTCGAAATCCAGGCACGTGGCCGACACCATTCTCAAGGCTATCAACGAAGGCCGCCTTGCCCCAGGGGCTAGGCTCGCTTCTATACGCGAAGCCGCCCGGCAGCATGGAGTGTCAAAAAACACCATTGTGGATGCTTATGATCAGTTAATTGCGCTGGGCAGGTTGCGCGCCCGCCAAGGGGCAGGCTTTTTTGTTACGCAGCCACCCGCGCTTGAAGCGCGGGAAAAGACCTACGAGCTAAAGGAAGCCGTCGATAGCGTCTCGCTTCTGAGGGAGCAGTTGGTAGGTAACTTTCAGGTACGGGTAGGCGACGGCCGAGCGCCCGCCAGCTGGATGGGCGGCGCGGCGCTTGCGCGGCAAGCCAAGCGATTAACGTCTATCGGCAATGATGATATCGAGTACGGTGCTCCTCAAGGGTATCTCCCACTGCGTGAAACGATTGCCAGGGTACTGGCCGGACGCTCCATTCACGCTTCTCATGAACAGGTATTGCTGACCTTCGGCGCCAATCATGCCTTTGATCTTATTATTCGCCACCTAATCGCCCCGGGCGACCGCGTCCTGGTGGAAACGCCCGGCTATTACCCGCTGTTTGGCAAGCTGCGCCTGGCCAAGGCCAAGCTGATTGGCGTTTCGCGCAGCCACGATGGGCTGGACCTAGATGACCTGGAGCGCAAGATTATTCAATATCGCCCCAATGTTTTCTTTCTCCAGCCCAATGCCCATAACCCTACGGGCTCTACCCTTTCACTTAACCAGCTGTATCGGCTACTGACACTCGCAGAACGCTACAACCTGATACTAGTAGAAGACGACGCCTTCGCTGACCTACTCCACCGAGGAAGCGCTCACTTGGCAGCACTGGATGACCTGAGTCGCGTGATTTACGTCGGTACGTTTTCCAAGACGCTTTCCACCGGCATTCGCTCGGGTTACTTGGCGGCCAACCCTGGGCTGGTTAATGCACTTACCGATATCAAAATGGTGACTGTCGTTAACAGCTCCACCTTCAGCGAGCGCCTGATTCACGAAATGATTACCCACGGGCGTTACCGCCGTCACCTGGTACAGCTTCGCGAACGTATTACCAAGGCCAGTGCCAGTACCATTACCGCATTGAAAGAAGTGGGACTTGAGAATATAGAGGGGCCTGGTGAAGGTTATTACTTATGGGCGCGCCTGCCGAATAATATCGACGCGATGCAACTTGCCAAAATAGCCTCGGACGAAGGTATTTTCATCGCGCCTGGCAGTATCTTTTCACTACGCCCTAATGGGCCGGATGCATCGTCTATGCGTATGCATATTGCCTATGCCAATGATCATCGGTTTTTGGGATTTCTTGAGCGTTTTTTGGGGTAGGGTTGGGCTCCTGGAAAGTCTAGAACTATAAGTAAACATATAAATCTAAAAGATTTTATATGCAAACTCGAAAAGTATACCGTTGCGTATACCAGTGCCCCTAGAGGCAACCCGCTAAAAGAAAAGCTTATCATTGGATAATATCAATCACTGCTAATTCTGTTTTAGCATATATGGGCTGCTCACGGCCAGAAGCGGTCTTTTAGTCGTATCTGATATAACGCTGAGCGAAGCGGCGGCCCGCTAAGGGCGTTGGACTTCCCCCAATAAAATGGACACCCCCCATCAGTTGATTCCTTCGAACTCTAGCGGAGCCCGGTAACCAAGGCCACTGTGCAGCCGTTGGGTATTATAAAAGCCCTCAATATAGGCTTTTATATGTTTCCGTAATTGGCGCATCGTCACGAAACTGGTGGCGTGTAGCAGTTCTCCCTTGAGCGTCTGGCTCTGGCTCTGGCTCTGGCTCTGGCTCTGGCTCTGGCTCTGGCTCTGGCTCTGGCTCTGGCTCTGGCTCTGGCTCTGGCTCTGGCTCTGGCTCTGGCTCTGGCTCTGGCTCTGGCTCTGAAGAAAGCATGGCGGCACTCTCCACCTCGTCAAGCGACCAGGGTGGCGCTTGCTCTGATGAAACAGCGTCAGGCGCGCTTAACTCGTCAGTTGCACCCGAGGCAGCACTCGCCTGCACCGCGGCTGAGTCAGGCATTGTTGCCTGATTGCTCGGCAGCGCAGGCTCAGGCTTTTTTGCCGCTGGCTCATGGGCAGAGACTGGTTCAGGTGCGCCGCTATCCTCAGATGCAGCTACCTGAGCAGCAGGTTCATGAGAGACAGGTTCATGCGACACCGCGGCTTGGGAAACAGTGTCACTGGAAGGCTCGCGACGCAGCGGAAGCGGCGTGGCAGCAGGCTTTGGTACGCCCTGGGGGCGAAACGCCAGCATTCGCAACAGCGTCATTTCCAGCGCACTGCGCAGATCAGGTGCATGCACCATGTCGCCGCGCCCTTGAATGCCGATCTGGTAATAGAGTTGAATATCCTCGGCAGTAAAGCGGCTCGCCAGCTGTTGAATAAGCGCTCGATCACCGTGGCTATTATCAACGGCATCAGGCACCATCTGCGCCACGGCCAAGCGATGCAGAACCGCACTCAACTCATCCAATACTGCTGCAAAGTCAGGCCCCTGCTCCGATAATTGAGCAACCTCGGCTAGCAGACGCTGAACATCAACATCAGCCAGTGCTTCTACCAGCGCCAACACATGGCGATGATCCAAGGTACCCAGCATGGCAGCGACATCCGCATGGCGAATCGCCCCCTGGCCAAAGGCAATGGCTTGATCGGTCAGGCTCATTGCATCGCGCATAGAACCTTCCGCGGCCTTACCTAACAGCCACAGAGCGCTCTCATCATACTCGACCCCTTCCTCTCCCAGCACATAGGTTAGGTGCTCTACCACTCGCTCAGGGGGCATATGCTTAAGCGTGAACTGTAAACAGCGGGATAGGACGGTGGCGGGCAGTTTTTGCGGATCCGTGGTGGCCAGCAGAAACTTCACGTGGGGTGGCGGCTCTTCCAGCGTTTTAAGCAGCGCATTGAAACTGCTGGTCGACAGCATGTGTACCTCGTCAATCAGGTACACCTTATAGCGCCCTTGCGTTGGCGCATACTGCACGTTATCGAGCAGCTCTCGGGTATCTTCAACCTTTGTCCGTGAAGCAGCATCGACCTCGATCAAGTCAACGAACCGACCTTCATCAATCGCGCGACAGCTGTCGCACTGACCGCAAGGCGTCGAGGTAATGCCTTCATTACCACGGCCATTCGCGGTGCAGTTAAGGCATTTAGCCAGGATACGCGCAAGGGTGGTCTTGCCTACCCCGCGAGTACCCGTAAATAGGTAGGCATGGTGAAGACGGCCTTGGTCGAGCGCATTGACCAAGGCGCGCTGAACATGGGCCTGGCCCACGAGCTCGTGGAATGTACGCGGCCGCCATTTGCGGGCCAGAACCTGATAGCTCATTGAGCATTACTTCCTTTGGCGGGCTAACTGTCGATGCGAAAAGGACACCATTCTAGCGGCTGCGCTGCAGCCCGCCAACCGCTCAGCCCAATAGACTAGCAGTCCACCAGACCAAGCGGCATTGGGCAATAAACGTTAAGCGTTGTTGTCACTTTCAGCAGCGCCAGCACGCTGGGCAGCTTCTTTGATTAGCTTTTCGAGCTCACCACTTTGATGCATCTCGATCACGATATCGCAGCCGCCAACCAATTCGCCTTCCACCCAAAGCTGCGGAAAGGTCGGCCAGTTAGCAATTTTTGGCAGCTCAGCGCGAATATCTGGATTATCCAGCACGTTAACAAAGGCAAAACGCTCACCGCAGCCCATCAGCGCCTGCACTGTTTGTGCAGAAAAACCACACTGCGGCAGTTGGGGGGTACCTTTCATGTAGATAAGAATGGGGTTTTCACTAATTTGGCGCTGAATATTTTCGGCAGTCGTACTCATGATGTGCTCCTAAAACAAGTGATGTTATCTCGCCAGTTTACGCAATTCGTTAACTCGCTTTAACCCTTAAAGCCGAAGATTACCTTTTGTTGCTGTGCAACCTAATACTTGAGCAAACTACTCGGCCTTACCATGTGGGTCGTCATTCTACGCATGCCGAGCGCGTTGCGCATCCCCCGCCGCATCGCTAGGATAGTGTTTTTGCGCGGAGAGATATCATCATGGCGACACGCCATTTCTTAACCTTGCTGGATTTAACCCCAGATGAGCTGGCGTACCTGATTCAGCGTGCGATTAAGATCAAAACCGAGCTCAAGGCTAATGGCCCCATCTATACGCCGCTGCCTAACCGCACGCTGGCGATGATTTTTGAAAAATCATCGACTCGCACCCGTGTGTCGTTTGAAACCGGCATGGCGCAGTTCGGCGGTCACGCCCTCTTCCTCTCTCCCCGCGACACCCAGCTAGGGCGTGGAGAGCCGATTGAAGACACCGCCCGCGTACTGTCCGAAATGGTCGATGCGGTAATGATTCGGACCTTTTCACACGCAGGCTTAGAAGCCTATGCCAACGCCAGCAGCGTGCCGGTGATTAACGCGTTAAGTGACGATTACCATCCTTGCCAATTGCTTGCAGACGTGATGACCTGGACCGAGCTGCGTGGCAGTGTAGAAGGACGCACGGCTGTTTGGGTAGGTGATGGCAATAACATGTGCCACTCCTGGATTAATGCCGCCCGTCAGTTTGGTTTCAAACTGCGCGTTTGTTGCCCTAAAGGCTATGAACCCCGCGCTGACATTATGGAAGCCGCCGGGGACTGCGTAACGTTGCATCACAACCCCCACGAGGCTGCCAAAGACGCCGACTTGATCACGACAGATGTGTGGGCATCCATGGGGCAGGAAGAAGAACAGGCTAAGCGCGAAGCAGACTTTGCAGGCTTCCAGGTCACTGAAGCAATGCTTGATAGCGCACAACCTGATGTGCTTTTCCTACACTGCCTGCCTGCCCACCGCGGCGAAGAGATCAGCACTACCTTATTGGACGATCCACGCGCTGTCGTGTGGCAAGAAGCGGGGAATCGCCTGCATGCACAAAAAGCGCTAATTGAATTTTTACTGCTTGGCAAAATTGCCAACGAGTAGCGCTTAAGGGTACGTGCTTTTTAGTACAGGCTTTCAGTCACGTGAGCGCCCAACATCACGTACCCTCACACGTACTCCCGCATGTACCCTCGCACAAACTATCAATTGAAAATGATAAGCATAAAAAAATGCCTCGTTACTGGTAACGAGGCATTTTTTTGGATTCTGGGGGTCTGTAAGATGGTGGAGCCTAGCGGGATCGAACCGCTGACCTCAACACTGCCAGTGTTGCGCTCTCCCAGCTGAGCTAAGGCCCCACATAGTTTTACATGCCGCTTTTTTCAAACCACTCATTGAGCAGCGGCGAGATACTACGCCAGTAATTTGCCTAGCGTCAAGCTAATCATGAACAACTATCAACTAAATTCTCCTTTGTTTAGAGCTGTGGCACTCTATATCATGCAACGCGGCTTAGGCCCACCACTACGATGATTTCATGCAGGAGCCTGCACCTTGATCAAAGTTTTAATCGCCGATGATCATCACCTAGTGAGAACCAGCATTGCTCATCTGCTAAACGAAGAGTGCGATATTAAAGTCGTAGGTGAGGTCGACGATGGCGAAAGCGCAGTGGCTCAATGCCGTCGTTTAAAACCTGACATTGTCGTTATGGATATTCGCATGCCGGGCATCGGCGGACTCGAAGCTACTCGCCGCATCCATAGAACAATGGAAGACGTCAAAGTACTCATATTAACCGCTCACATTGAAGATAGTGCGCTGCGGCTCATGCTGGAAGCGGGTGCGATTGGCTTCCTCAGCAAAGGGGCTGACACGTCAGAAATGACCGACGCTATCCGCCAAGTCTTTCACGGAAAGCGCTATGTCAGCCAAGAAATCGCCCAGCGGTTGGCGCTTTCCCATTTTACTGACGAAGACAATCCGTTTAGACACCTATCGCATCGTGAGCTACAAATCGCCCTGATGATTGTCAACTGCCAGCGCGTCCAGGATATTTCAGACCGCTTGCACCTTAGCCCCAAAACAGTGAACACCTATCGCTATCGGCTATTTGACAAACTAGAGGTCGCTACCGATGTAGAGCTTACCCACCTGGCACTACGCCACGGTTTAGTTGAGGGCTTTGACGCCATGCTGGGATAGACCTACCATCGCAGCTTCCGTTGCCTAGAAGCGCCGATTTCCAGCCATGACTTTTGATGCCAAGCAATTTTTAAGCTCTGTCAGTGCCTCGCCCGGTGTTTATAGGATGCTGGACGAGCACAGCAACACTCTCTATGTCGGCAAAGCCAAGCGCCTGAAAGCTCGACTTGCTAGCTATTTCCGTGGCCAGCTTAATGCCAAAACCCAGGCGATGGTGGCACGAATTGCAGATATCCAAATTACCGTCACCCGTAGCGAAACAGAGGCCCTGCTGCTAGAGCAGACGCTGATAAAAGAGCTGCGTCCGCCCTATAACATTCTGCTAAGAGACGACAAGTCCTACCCTTTCGTATTTGTGACCGATCGGCACGCTTACCCTGCGCTTGAATATAAACGCGCGCGACAGCGTCGAGGAGATGGCCGCTATTTAGGTCCTTATCCAAGTAGCGGAGCGGTGAAAGAAAGCCTAGCGCTGATGCAGAAAATTTTTCGCATCCGTAATTGTGAAGATAGCGTGTTTGCCCACCGCTCTCGACCATGCCTGCAATATCAAATTCAGCGCTGTAGCGCGCCTTGCGTTGACTTCATTTCGGAAGCAGATTATCGACGCGACGTTGAGCATGCAGTGATGTGCCTTGAAGGTAAAAGCGAACACGTCACCCAGCTTCTTAGCGAGGAGATGGAAACGGCCAGCCGCGCTTTGAATTTTGAAGAAGCAGCAAGGTTGCGTGACCAAATACAGCAGCTACGCCAATTACAGCAACGCCAGTTTGTCGATAATGAAAGTGGCGATGCCGACGTCTTTGCGCTAGCCCAACGCCCAGGGGCGTTAGGCATATCAATACTTAGCGTTCGCGATGGCCGCTTACTGGGCGCTCGCCATCACACGCCTAAAAACGACCTCGACCTGCCACCGGACATGCTGCTGACGGAAGTCGTTAGCCAGTACTACTTTGGTCAACCCCACAACGTACCCAGTGAAGTAATTACCAGCCACCCACTGGAAGATAGCCCACTGATTGCCGACGCACTTTCACAGCAAGCGGGTAAACGCGTTCGCGTCACCAGCCAAGTTCGGGGGCATCGCGCCCAGTGGCAGCATCTGGCTATGACCAATGCCGAGCAACAGCTTGCTTCGCAGTTGGCTAACAAAACCCAGCTTACTCAGCGATTTGAAGCCCTTCAGAAAGCACTCGCATTGGACAAAATACCCCAGCGCCTTGAGTGCTTTGACATTAGCCACAGCCATGGGGAAGCAACCGTTGCTTCCTGTGTAGTATTTGACCATCAGGGCCCACGCAAGAGCGATTACCGCCACTTCCGCATCGAAGGCGTCGCCGCAGGCGATGATTATGCAGCCATGCAACAAGCACTAACACGCCGCCTTAAACGGGTAAAAAGTGGCGAGGCAGTGGCGCCTGACATTTTGATCGTCGATGGCGGTAAAGGTCAGTTGAACATGGCTCGCGGTGTGCTAACCGAGCTAGCGGTTACCGATATCATTTTGCTCGGTGTTGCTAAAGGCACCACTCGTAAAGCAGGCCTGGAAACGCTCTTTCTAGAAACCACTGACAATCCCTTACCCCTTGACCCCGCGTCGCCAGCATTACATTTAATTCAGCATATACGCGATGAATCTCACCGTTTTGCCATTGCCGGCCACCGCGCCCAACGAGACAAAGCACGCCGCACCTCTACGCTTCAAGACATTCCCGGCATAGGCCCTAAAAGACGGCGCGAACTATTACGCTTCTTCGGCGGCTTGCAGGGCGTTCAGAAAGCTAGCCGCGATGAGCTGGCGCGCGTACCCGGCATTAATGCCTCGCTCGCTGAGACAATTTACCAATCCCTAAATGGATAAACCTACTGTTAACATGGATGCCAAGCACCAAGGGGGATAGAATATCCCCCACTACACTCCGTCTTCCATGACTCTCCGGCAAGGATCGCGCCCCGCGATGAATATACCCAACATACTTACTCTGGCAAGAATCGTTTTTATTCCACTGTTAGTAGTGCTTTTTTACCTACCTTTCAGTTGGAGTATGCCAGTCGCTGCAGGCTTATTTGCACTAGCATCCATCACCGATTGGCTAGATGGCTACTTAGCCCGCCGCTGGAATCAATCAACGCCGTTTGGCGCGTTTCTCGATCCTGTAGCTGATAAATTGATGGTCGCTGTTGCACTGGCGCTACTCATTGAGCGCTTTGACACACTGGTATTAACACTGCCCGCATTGGTCATTATCGGCCGCGAAATCGTCATTTCGGCACTTCGTGAGTGGATGGCCGAAATGGGCAAGCGAGGTATGGTTGCGGTGTCCTGGATCGGTAAGCTTAAAACAACACTGCAGATGGTTGCCTTGCTCATACTTCTGGCCTTCCCTCCAGGACATGAGTTTGCGCTAATGGGTGTGGTTGTTCTTTACGCTGCAGCCATTCTTACGCTGTGGTCCATGGCGCAGTACCTTAAAGCGGCCTGGCCTCACTTGAGTCGTTCCATGTGATCGACTCTCTAGACGACTGAACCTTCAGACAAATTCATTAATTGACAAGCGCGTAGCGATGCGTATAATTCGCCCTCGAGTCGAGCGGGAATAGCTCAGTGGTAGAGCATCGCCTTGCCAAGGCGAGGGTCGGGAGTTCGAATCTCCTTTCCCGCTCCAACTTGGATAGCGTAGTAAAGCAAGAGAAGGTCGTGAGCTGGAACGCCAGTCCGGTCGAATCTACTTTCTCGCTCCAACGACTTGTTAGGCTGGATGGCAGAGTGGTTATGCAGCGGACTGCAACTCCGTGTACGCCGGTTCGATTCCGACTCCAGCCTCCATTTAAGTGTGGCGATGAATAGCAATATTCCTGCGATGCACTGCCCGGATGGCGAAATTGGTAGACGCAAGAGACTTAAAATCTCTCGGAGGCAACTCCGTGCCGGTTCAAGTCCGGCTCCGGGCACCATATTTAATTAGCACCTCCCCTTCTTTCAGCAGCAAACGTTTCCCATCTTGTTTTAAGAGCACTAGAGAAGCTTTTTTGTGCTTCTTACAAGGCTCTTCAATTTTTTGATTACCCCTCTTTTTTACCCATCCTGTTGTATCCGATCGTCAAATAGCTTGCCCCCTCTTAAATATCGCACTAGAGCGTTTAGCCGCTATCTATATGCGCTGAAAGCAATTTTTCACAGACCCTCATCGCCAAGTGACAACAGTCACGCTATGATGCCTTCCTCTGCTGTCTACAGCACGCGAAGCATTTAGCACCTACTGCGTTTGAATGTAAAAGAGGATCCGGCCCCATGAGCTCGCCAACATCCGACGTACTTGTCATCGGCGGCGGCGTCGCCGGCCTAACTTTAGCCCTTGAAGTTGCTGACCACCTTTCGGTAACCCTGGTTAGGCCCGCTCTGGATGACCAAGGAGCCAGCCGCTGGGCGCAGGGTGGAATAGCCGCCGTACTCTCGCCAGACGACGATCTGGACGCCCATGTGCGAGATACGCTCATTGCTGGTGATGGCCTATGTGATGAAGAGGCTGTTCGATTTACCGTGACACACGGCCCAGATGCCATTCAGTGGCTAATCGACAACGGCGTCCCCTTTACACCGGATCCAGACCCGAGCGCCCGCTACCCTTATCATTTAACACGGGAAGGCGGTCACAACGCACGTCGCATTATTCATGCTGACGATGCAACTGGACGCGCGGTAGTCGATACGCTGTACGAAAAAGTCACTTCTCACCCCAATATTATTCAGCGCAGCGACTTAACCATCCTGCACTTAATCAGCGATGCCACAGGTCGCTGTATTGGCGCGGAAGGCGTAGATCAACAGCAGCATCGACAAACACTGCTTGCCAAGCACATCGTACTAGCAACAGGCGGTGCAAGTGGCCTTTATCGACACACCACCACCCCATCGCCCAGCAGCGGGGAAGGCATGGTGATGGCCGCTGAACTGGGCGCAAAACTGATGAATCTTGAGTTTCAGCAGTTTCATCCTACCTGTCTGTTTGACCCAGAAGGACCTGCTTTTTTAATTAGCGAAGCCGTACGAGGAGAAGGCGGGCACCTGCTAAATGAGGCCGGTCATCGGTTTATGCCCGATATTGATTCTCGCGCTGAGCTGGCGCCCAGAGACGTCGTTGCTCGAGCAATCGATTCGCAAATCCAACAAAGCAGCCAAGGGCATGTATGGCTAGATATCAGCCACCTTGGAGCAGCCGCTATTCGCCACCACTTCCCTACTATTTTGGCACACTGCGCCTCTCGGGGAATTGATATAACCCGCCAACCCATCCCAGTAGTGCCTGCCGCTCATTACAGCTGTGGCGGTGTTGCCACAGACCAGCGTGGCGCAACTCACGTCACCAATCTCTATGCGGTTGGTGAGCTTGCCTACACAGGCCTACATGGCGCAAATCGCATGGCTAGCAACTCACTATTGGAGTGCCTGGTATACGCCAGAAGCTGCGCAAAGCACTTACTCACGCAGGAAAAACGCGCACAAACACGGCCAGTTGCACCTAAAGAGACTCTTAGCGATACCCCCGATACAATGCCGCTGCTAGGCCAGCAGTGGTCATCCACTTCCTTGGAAGCCCTGGCGGCTATACGTAGCGAACTGCGGGCAACAATGAGTCAGCACGTTTCGATTGTTCGCAGCAATCAGGGGCTAACTATCGCTCACCATAAGCTGAACGAACTTGAGACGCAGCTTAACGACATTCTAAACGACAGCCTTGACGGTGTTGCTGACAGCTCTAAGAGTGGCTCTAACAACGCTTTTGAAGACACCGCAGGCAAGCGCAGCCACCCTGAAAGCGTGCGTTTACAGCAAGCACTGTGGCTTGCAAAGTTGACGGTATTGGCGGCACTTCAGAGACATGAATCACGGGGACTGCATTACTCTATCGACTGGCCTAAGCACCAGGAGAATACAGCGGCTTCGGAGATGTCACTTGATCAGCTAGCGCCCGGGACGATGGCATAAGCGCCGCAGCGAACGTTGACTGTGTGCAGGCAAACTATCTGGCCACAACCAAAGCCGCTGCGGCCCGACACGGAGCCCGATTAACCAAGGGCCCACGTAATCAGCGTTAACAGGCTGTTCGTTTTCAAGCTCACCCTCTTCCGATAACCACTGCGCACTTAAGTGATGGCCGCTTTTTGAAACTCTTAACTCTCCCATGGGTTGATAGCGATACTCACGGCTCAGCAACAGTATCGCGATTACTGCCGCAAGCAACGCTACCCATGGACTAATAAGCCATGCTGTCACCGCACACAACCCGAATGCCAAGAATGCGTGAAAAGCGCACTGGATTTTAGAGCGTGCGATAAGCAGAGTTATCGGTATTTTCTGCATGTTCTACGATCATCTGCACGATGCGCTTTAATGATGGCTCCTCGGGCCATTCACGACGCATCAACCATCCAAAGAGATCTTGATCCTCTTCCTCAATTAAGCGCTGATAGGCCAACTGCTCATCTTCACTCAGTTCATCAAAGCGGTGTTCAAGAAACGGTATCAGCAGCAGGTCAAGCTCCCACATGCCACGGCGAGAGTGCCAATAAAGCCGTTTACGCAATATGGCTGCAGGGGAAGTATCGTCGTTCAACGTCAGCCTCTCCAGTTACAAAATGAGTCGCCAGTATACCTAAGCCACAGGGTCGCGCCAGCGCCTCACTTCGCCTATGCTGATATTCATTCTAGTACCTTGTTTTATCTGAATTGTTTTATCCTGTTATGCGCAGTATGCTGACTCTGTTGTTATCGAGGTCGCAAGCGCGTCACGGCCATTAAAGTTCGCAGGGAGCCAACCGATGACCAAATCTGAACTAATCGAACAAATTGCGATGCGTCAACCGGAGCTATCCGCCAAAGAAGTAGAAACGGCGGTGCGTATTATTTTAGACGATATGACCGATGCTCTTGCTAGCGGGGGACGGGTTGAGATCCGGGGGTTCGGCAGCTTTTCGCTACACTACCGAGAGCCTCGTGTCGGGCGCAACCCTAAAACAGGAGACCCGGTCGACTTGGACGGCAAGTATGTGCCGCACTTCAAACCGGGCAAAGAGTTGCGCGAACAGGTAGATGCAAGCCGCGCACTTGGCTATTAATGAGCTAACCGAGGCTACACAACCTCGGCGTTGCCAATAGCAAGGCTCTTTTGATCTTGTTATCCGACTTTATGTGGGATGACGCCGCGCCACGACTCATACACAATAGAGCCATTATGAACGTCACTGACTAGGAAACTCTCATGCGTTGGATCAAAGGGCTGATTCTGGCCGTCATATTGCTGGTTGTTCTACTGGTGGGCATTTTATTTGCCGTCAACAACCAACAAACCATTGCCTTAAACCTAATTTGGGCAGAACTGCCGCCTGTGTCACTCTCTGTCTGGCTGCTTGCTACGTTAACTTTCGGCGTTATCTTAGGCATGCTTGCCATGCTAGGTGTTTACGTGCGCCTTAAAGCGCAGCTAGCACGAAGTGAACGACACAATAAGCAACAGCGCAAAGAGCTAGACCGCTTACGCACTCAGGAGCTTAAGGAACTGGCTTAAATGTATGATGTCGTGCTGCTAGGCGTTCTACTGGCAGCCATTGCCATCGGCTTTGGCCTGGGTGTTCGTCACGCTTCCCGCCGCCGCCAGCGCACTCACGACTCTCGCCCATCTGGTTTATCGAGAGAGTACTTTGTCGGGCTGAATTACCTGCTCAATGAGCAGCCCGACGAAGCTATCAATACGTTTGTCAATGCACTGGATGTTAACAGCGATACTGTGGAAACCCACATAGCGCTAGGTAAGCTGTTTCGCGCACGCGGTGAAGCAGACAAAGCCGTTAGCATTCATCAAAACCTACTTGCTCGCCCTGCCCTTTCCACCAGCACTAACGAACATGTGCAGCTTGAGCTAGCACGTGACTTTATGGCGTTAGGCGTTCACGACCGAGCTCAGCGAATGCTGAGAGCGCTGCTGGATAAATCAGACAATGACACCTACCGTCAGGAAGCCAAGCGGCTACTGATTGATTTGCTTGAGCGCGAAAAAGACTGGCAAGAAGCACTCGACGTGGCTCAATCACTGTTCAAGCAACAGCCCGGCATGCAACGACCTGCTGCTCACTGGCTATGTGAACTCGCCCAGCAGGAGATACAGCAAGCAAGTCGCGCGATCGCCCGTAAGCACTTAAAAAAAGCGCTTCAATTGGATGAGCGATGCGTCCGCGCGACGTTACTACTTGCTGAGCTGGAGATGGATAATGGGCATTACACACGTGCCATTGAGCGCCTAAACCATATTCCCCAGCAGGATATTGCCCACATCCCCACCATGCTGCCCACCCTCCAGCATGCCTATGAGCGTAATAACGACATTCAAGGGTTTGAAACGCATCTTTATCGACTGCTGGGACAAGCACCGTACACCAGCATTATTATCGCCCTCGGAGAGCTCGTTCATCAAAGAGATGGCGTAGATAGTGCTATTGAGCAAACGGGCGAGTGGCTAAGGGAGGCACCCAGCCTGGGGGGACTCGATTACCTAATCGACCTTTATCATGAAAGCCAACGCTTAAGCGGTAAAACCCCGCCTGACACGCGCTTGCTGTTACTTAAGCACCACACCAATGCCCTTTTAGAGGGCAAAGCCCGCCATCGCTGCCGTCGCTGCGGCTTTGCCAGCGACAGCTTGGCGTGGCAATGTCCTAGCTGCCGCCGCTGGGGCACCATTAAGCCCATTACCGGGGTTGATGGCGAGTAAGCGATGATTACCGTCAGTCAGCCAGCTCAGCTTCTATGGCTGCTAGCGCCATCATTGGCTCTGCCGCCTGTGTTACCGGTCGCCCAATCACTAAGTGCGTACTGCCAACACGCATTGCATCACTGGGTGTCATAATACGCTGTTGGTCATTAGCCGCAGCAAAGCTAGGGCGTATTCCAGGAGTTACCTTCAAAAAGTCATCGCCACACAGCGCCTTGATTTGCGCCGCCTCTTGGGCTGAACAGACAACACCGCCTAATCCACTCTGCTGAGTTAATGCGGCTAAACGCAATACATGCTCTTCCGGCGTAGCAGCTATGCCTACCTCATGCAGATCCTCAGCTTGCATGCTGGTTAGCACCGTAACGGCAATTAGATGTGTACTTAGCCCATGATCATCTAAGCGCTTAGCGGCCGCTTCCATCATCTTGCGCCCGCCAGAAGCATGCACGTTAACCATCCATACGCCTTGCTCAGCTGCCGCCTGCACCGCGCCTGCCACCGTATTGGGAATGTCATGAAATTTTAAGTCTAGAAAAATTTCAAAACCACGCCCATGCAAGGCTTCCAGTACCGCAGGGCCACTGCGCGTAAACAACTCTTTACCCACCTTTACCCGACAGCGCTTAGGGTCAAGCTGATCTGCCATGCATAAAGCCGCATCAAGAGAGGAATAATCCAACGCGATAATCAACGGGGTATCAGTAGACACTGTGCTTAACTCCATTTTTCATTTGACAGCATTATAACAGCCATCCCGACCCCGCTGTGTAAGTGATTAACCATTATCAGAGAGCAAAAATCTTACAAACACCATCGTTAATATCTTACAGCCTACCTCCTATAAACGTATTAGTTTAATTAAGGCAAAAGGTATTGAAGGAACAGTCAACCTTTTTGCATACGCAAACCGCCAAAGCCTATCACTCCAAGTACAACAACCGATGGGAAAGGCGGCTTTAGGGAAATCTATGAGGATATTAACAATGAAAATAACGCTAAAAGGACTATTGGCTGCACTGCTATTGAGCCTAAGCTTAGGGGTTTCGGGCCTTGCATTGGCACAAGACATCGCGCCTATTAATGTGAATACAGCGGATGCTGAGCTGCTTGCTGAGTTACCTGGTATCGGACCCAGCCGTGCGGCCGCTATTATAGAAGAGCGCGAAAATAATGGCGCATTTGCTAATGTAGATGATCTCACCCGCGTTAGCGGCATTGGCCCCGCCACTGTTGATCGTATGCGCGAGCAAGTAGCGATTGAAGAGTAAACTGCTAAAGCAAAGATAAGTATAAAACTTACATCTCTCTAGGCTGAAGCCGCCGTTTAGGGCATTCCCAAAACGGCGGCAAGGCGTCACCTAGCATTCACGCGCGAATACTCTTTAAAAGCTATCACCGGGTATGCGTACAGAGCCTTCCATTAACACCCGCGCGCTGCGGCTCATGACAGCTTGATCAATCTGCCAGCGCCCATCAGTCAGGCTTGCTTTTGCACCTACACGCAACGAGCCAGAAGGATGCCCAAAGGTCACCGCTTCACGCTCCTCACCACCTGCGGCTAAATTTACTAACGTGCCTTGAATGGCTGCTGCCGCGCCGATGGCAACCGCTGCGGTACCCATCATTGCGTGGTGCAGCTTACCCATGGAAAGCGCCCTTACCACAAGATCGATGTTTTCCGCACTCACTGCTTTGCCACTGGACGCCGTATAGCTGGCTGGCGGGGCAACGAAAGCCACCTTCGGCGTGTGCTGCCGGCTGGCCGCTTCATCAACATGCTTAATCAACCCCATCCGCACCGCAGCATGGGCACGAATGGTCTCGAACATGGCGAGTGCTTTGGCATCGCTGTTAATTGCTTCCTGCAGTTCGCAACCGGTATAGCCTATGTCCTGGGCGTTAACAAACACGGTGGGAATACCCGCATTAATCAGCGTCGCTTTTAAAACACCAACCCCGGGCACTTCCAAGTCATCTACCAAGTTCCCGGTTGGGAAAATTGCCCCCTCACCATCCGCAGGATCCATAAAGGCCACAGGAATCTCAGCGGCAGGAAAGGTCACACCATCTAGCTCAAAATCGCCGGTCTCCTGCACCTGTCCATTAACAATAGGCACTTTAGAGACAATGGTTTTACTGATATTGACCTGCCAAATACGTACTTCAGCGACACCATTTTGCGGTATTTTGGCGGGGTCAACTAACCCATTAGCAATCGCATAAGGACCTACTGCTGCCGATAAGTTGCCGCAGTTGCCGCTCCAATCCACAAACGGCTTATCAATTGAAACCTGGCCAAACAGGTAGTCCACATCGTGATCTGACGACTCACTCTTGGAAAGAATCACCGTTTTACTGGTGCTTGAGGTTGCTCCTCCCATCCCATCGATCTGCTTTTCATAGGGGTCTGGGCTACCAATCACCCTCATCAGCAGTTTATCTCGCGCCTCGCCCGGCACTCTTGCCGCCTCGGGCAAGTTGTCCAAGGTGAAAAACACCCCCTTACTGGTGCCACCGCGCATATACGTCGCAGGAATACTAATTTGTCCAACATGAGACATAAATAACGCTCCCTAACCATTTTCAATGACGATGCCTGAACATTCTCAATGTCGATTATCAATGACCATGTTCACTAATCGCATGCCGAAAAAAGAGCCCGGCGCTTAGCGACGGGCTCTTTCATTAATCGCCTTGGCGCTACGTTACACGCCAATTTGGCTAAGCCGTGGTGGACTCAAGAAAGTCTTGGGCAAAACGCTGCAAGACCCCACCGGCAGAGTAAATCGTGACCTCTTCGGCGGTATCAATACGGCAGATCACCGGCACACGTTCAGTGGTACCATTTTGACGATGAATAACCAGCGTTAGCTTGGTGCGCGGCTGAGGAGTGCCCTCTACGTCGAAGACTTCCGTACCGTCCAGCGCCAAGGTTTTACGTGTGGTGCCCTCTTCAAACTGCAGCGGCATCACGCCCATACCAATTAAATTGGTACGGTGAATACGCTCAAAGCCCTCGGCCACAATGGCTTCAACACCCGCTAGCGCAACACCTTTCGCCGCCCAGTCACGTGAGGAGCCCTGGCCATAATCCGCACCGGCAATAATAATCAGCGGCTGTTTACGCGCCATATACGTCTCAATGGCTTCCCACATCCGCGTCACGGTGCCCTCTGGCTCAACCCGTGCCAACGACCCCTGCAGCACATTGCCCTGCTCGTCGTGGACCATTTCATTGAACAGCTTGGGGTTCGCCAACGTCGCCCGCTGGGCAGTTAAATGATCGCCACGGTGGGTCGCGTAGGAGTTAAAGTCCTCCTCAGGCAAGCCCATCTTGTGTAGATACTCACCTGCTGCGCTGTCCAGCATAATCGCGTTAGAAGGCGACAAATGGTCGGTGGTGATATTGTCCGGCAAAATCGCCAACGGACGCATACCTTTCAAACCACGTTCGGCAGCCATATTGCCTTCCCAGTAGGGAGGCCGACGAATATAAGTGCTCTGAGGCCGCCACTCATAAAGCGGGCTGACCTGAACGCGCGCGCTCTTGTCGAGGTCGAACATCGGGATATAGGTTTGACGGAACTGCTCTGGCTTCACGGAAGCCTTCACAATCGCATCGATTTCGCTATCGTCGGGCCAGATATCTTTTAGCGTGACGGGGTTTCCGTTTTGGTCGGTGCCCAGTACGTCTTTCTCAATATCAAAGCGAATCGTGCCAGCAATTGCATAGGCAACCACTAAGGGCGGTGATGCCAGAAATGCCTGCTTCGCATAGGGGTGAATGCGCCCGTCAAAGTTACGGTTACCGGAAAGTACCGCTGTGGCGTATAGATCACGGTCGATAATTTCTTTCTGGATGACCGGATCTAACGCCCCGGACATGCCGTTACAGGTCGTACAGGCGTACGCCACGACACCAAAGCCAAGTGTTTCCAGCTCATCCATCAGCTTGGCTTCTTCCAGATACATCTTGACGGTTTTCGATCCCGGCGCCAGCGACGATTTCACCCACGGTTTGCGGGTTAACCCTAAGCGGTTAGCATTACGAGCAATTAAGCCAGCTGCCACCATGTTGCGCGGGTTAGAGGTATTCGTGCAGCTGGTAATCGCGGCGATAATCACCGCACCATCTGGCATTCTACCTGCTTGCTCGTCGGCCCTTGCTTTATCCAAGTCGATCGCGATACCGCGCTGGGCCAGCTCCGAGGTGGGCAAATGAGCATGAGGGTTGGAAGGCCCTGCCAAGGTGCGATTAACGCTTGAAAGATCAAAGCGCAGTATCCGCTCATACTCAGCAGTTTTTAGACTATCGGCCCATAGCCCTGTGTGCTTGGCATAGGCTTCAACCAGAGCAACCTGCTCATCCTCACGCCCCGTGAGCTTGAGGTAATCAATGGTTTGGTTGTCGATGTAGAACATCGCCGCCGTGGCGCCGTACTCTGGCGTCATGTTGGAAATGGTCGCCCGGTCGCCTACGGTTAACGCGTCGGCACCTTCTCCGTAAAACTCCAGGTAGGCACCGACGACGCGCTCTTTACGTAGAAACTCGGTAATCGCCAACACCATATCGGTGCTGGTAATGCCTGGCTGCAGTTTGCCAGAGAGTTCTACACCTACGATATCCGGCAGACGCATCATCGAAGCACGGCCCAGCATCACACTTTCGGCTTCAAGACCACCCACACCAACGGAAATAACACCCAGCGCATCAACCATCGGCGTGTGGCTATCGGTGCCCACACAGGTATCTGGATAAGCAATACGCACGCCTTGCTCATCAGGGCGGCACTGCACCACCGGCGACATTTTTTCCAGATTGATCTGGTGCATAATGCCGTTACCCGGAGGAATAACATCAACGTTCTCAAATGCCACTTTGGTCCAGTTAATGAAATGGAAGCGGTCATCGTTACGGCGATCTTCCACCTGGCGGTTTTTTTCGAACGCGTCTTTCTCAAACCCAGCGTGCTCAACGGCCAATGAGTGATCAACAATCAGCTGTGTAGGTACCACAGGATTCACTTTAGCCGGATCACCGCCCTTCTCAGCGATGGCATCCCTTAGGCCAGCAAGATCGACTAGCGCGGTCTGCCCCAGGATGTCATGGCATACAACGCGTGCCGGGTACCAAGGAAAATCCAAATCTTGCTTGCGCTCGATGAGCTGTTTCAGTGCATCGGTTAACAGCGCTGGATCGCAGCGGCGTACCAACTGCTCAGCCAACACTCTGGACGTGTAGGGCAGCGTCGCGTAGGCGCCGGGCTTGATATCTTCAACGGCTTGATGCGCGTCGAAGTAATCTACCGGAGCACCCTCTGCCGTCACGCCTGGCAGCGGCTTACGATAATTCGTGTTCATAATGCCTCTCACTTAATCACGGCCCGTTAAGGGTTAGTCACGCGCTTCGATGGGCACCCACTCGCTCTTCTCAGGACCAGTGTAGTCGGCGCTGGGGCGAATAATGCGGTTATTGGCGCGCTGCTCAAACACATGCGCTGCCCATCCCGTTAAACGGGACATGACGAAGATTGGCGTGAACAGTTTGGTCGGAATATCCATGAAGTGGTAAGCACTGGCATGGAAGAAGTCCGCATTGCAGAAAAGCTTCTTCTCGCGCCACATGACTTCTTCGCAGCGCACAGAAACGGGATAAAGCACGCTGTCGCCAACGTCTTCAGAAAGTTTCTTCGACCACTCTTTGATAATTTCATTACGCGGGTCAGACTCGCGATAAATGGCATGACCAAAGCCCATGATTTTCTCTTTGTGCTCAAGCATACCAAGCATTTCACGCTCAGCTTCTTCCGGCGAAGCCCAGTTCTCGATCATCGCCATGGCCGCTTCGTTAGCACCGCCATGTAGCGGGCCACGCAACGAGCCAATTGCGCCGGTAACACAGGAGTGCATATCGGAAAGCGTCGAGGCGCAAACCCGCGCCGTGAACGTTGACGCATTGAACTCATGCTCGGCGTATAGAATCAGCGATACGTTCATAACCCGCGCATGCAGCTCAGAAGCGGGCTCGCCGCGCAGCATATGCAAGAAGTGACCACCTACCGAGGCATCGTCGGTTTCAGTATCAATACGAACGCCGTCGTGGCTAAAACGGTACCAGTAGCAAATAATTGAGGGCAGTACCGCTAGCAGTCGATCAGAAACATCCTGCTGCTGGTCAAAGCTCTCTTCTGTCTCCAGGTTACCCAGCATGGAGGTACCGGTGCGCATAACATCCATCGGGTGCGCATCTTTGGGAATTTGCTCCAGTACGGTTTTCAAAGCATCGGGTAAGCCACGCAGCCCCTTCAGCTTGGTAATGTAGCTATCAAGCTCGGCTTGATTGGGCAGCTTGCCTTTCAGTAATAAATACGCGACTTCTTCAAACTTCGCCTTCTCGGCCAGCTCTTTGATATCAAAACCACGGTAGGTTAATCCGGAACCCGTTTTACCCACCGTACACAGCGCTGTAGTACCGGCGCTTTGACCACGGAGTCCTGCGCTGTTTTGCGGTTTGTCAGCCATGTCGTGTCTCCTGTTAGCTCTTTTTATATGTTTTAGTATTGATAATGTTAACGGCTATTAAGCGTCTTTCTGCTCAGCAAATAGCGCGTCGAGCTTTTGCTCGAAATCGTGATAATTTAAAAAGTCGTACAGCTCATCGCGAGTCTGCATGGTATCGACCACCTCTTTTTGATGACCGTTATCTAAAATGCTCTGGTACACCTTCAATGCGGCAGCATTCATAGCGCGGAAGGCCGATAGCGGATAGAGCACCATACGACACCCCACCTGGCCCAGCTCCTGCTGAGAGAACAGCGGCGTTGCGCCAAACTCAGTGATGTTGGCCAGTATTGGCGCATTCACGCGCGAACAGAACGCACGATAATCATCCAGGGTGTGCACGGCTTCGGCGAAGATTGCATCCGCACCCGCCTCCACACAGGCATTAGCACGCTCGATAGCGGCGTCTAAGCCCTCTTTCTGGAACGCATCGGTACGCGCAATCAGATAGAAATCGGGATCAAGCTTGGCATCTGCCGCGGCTTTGATGCGGTCAACCATTTCCTGCTGGGACACAATGGCTTTATTCGGGCGGTGGCCGCAGCGCTTTTGAGCCACTTGGTCTTCCAGGTGAACCGCAGCAACGCCTGCGCGCTGCATCTCTTTAACGGTACGCGAAATATTAAAAGCACCGCCCCAGCCCGTATCGATATCTACCAGCAGCGGAAGATCGGTCGCGCCGCAGATACGATGTGCATCTTCCACCACGTCGTTCATGCTGGTCATACCCAAGTCCGGCAAGCCAAAAGACGCGTTAGCCACGCCGCCGCCCGACAGATAAATCGCTTGGTGGCCTACTCGCTCGGCCATCATCGCGGTATACGCGTTAATCGTGCCTAGAATCGGTAGAGGGCGGTTCGCGTCTAGCGCAGCACGAAAGCGAGCACCTGGCGTGAGAGTAGATGAAGTGGACATTGGCATTGCTCCTTTAAAAGGCTTGGCGGATAGGCGTAACGAACTAATCCGCTGATGACGTTGATTGTTGTTCAAGAACAGCAGCGTAACGGTCGGCGACGTTGGCTCGGGAAGCGCTAACGTGGCGGCGCATCAGCAACTCCGCTAGCTCGGCATCTCCGGCTTCAATGGCATCTACAATACGATGGTGCTCGACAAAGGCGAGCTGGGGCCGCTTACCGCTGGCGCTGAACTGGGTACGGTAAAGACGCACTAAGTAGTAGAGATCATCGCAAAGCAGGTTCATCAGCATTTTGTTATGGCTGCCTTGAACAATGCGATAGTGGAAGTCGAGATCGCCTTCGCGCTGATAGTAAGCTTCGCCACGCTTGAGATCTGCCTGGCCTTCGTGAAGGGCCAACACCTCACGCAGCCCTTTAATCTCCTCGGCAGACATATGCTCAGCAGCCAAGCGGGCTGCCATGCTCTCAAGCGCTTCGCGCACATCAAACAACTCAAGCAGCTCTTTCATAGAGAGTTTGACAACGCGAGCGCCAACGTGAGGAACACGCTCAATTAGACGGTGCGCTTCTAAACGCCGCATGGCTTCGCGCAACGGACCGCGAGAGATACCGTACGTTTTAGAAAGCCCCGGCTCGGTAATTTTGCTGCCCGGCGCCAGCTCTCCACGTACGATAGCGTCTTGAAGCTGGTGAAAGACCCGCTCAGCCAGCGTTCGGACTTCTGGTGAGGTCTGATCACTGGGCGAATCAGCTTTAGAACGAGAAAGAGTAGCAAGTGAGGTCATGGCTAATTGTCGACAATTATGAGGTAGGAGAACTTTAGCCCGCCACATTTGTGCCGTCAACTAGTCAAAATGGTCGATTTTATTCACCTTTCGTGTAACCCAGCCATTTATTCTTGGGCTAATGTCAACAATCATGCTCTTTCCGTTAACCGTGTTTAACCTACCGTGAGAAAGGCGTCAGTGGTTAACACTGGTGTCATCTATTAACGACCTCTAGAATGCGATGCCTTCCATCGGCCTGGCGTTTGCTCCATGACATCGGCGTTGACCATTAAAGCCCTGCCCTACTCTCCTACTCCCCTGGAGATCTTTGCTCACCTGCGAAAGCGTCATGGTGCGGTATTACTTGATAGCGGCCGCCCATCAGCAAACGGGCGCTACGACATTATCAGCAGTGATCCGTTAGCTACACTAGAAGTCATGCCTGATGGACAAACTAACTTCACTTCAACGCAGCTGGACCTTCCCTCGGCACTCGCTGGAGATATGACCGCCCAGCAGCAATGGATGCTTGAACAGCTACCCAGCACAGATTTCCCCAGCGAGCTGCCTTTTTTAGGCGGCCTGATGGGTTATTGGAGTTATGACCTAGGACGTAATAACCTCGCGATTTCCAGCCGCCACCCCAATGTTACTAATCTGCCATTGGCACGTTTGGGGCTTTACGACTGGTGCATTACCTTTGATCACGAAAAGCAGGCAACATGGCTCATTGCAACAGCAACTCGCCAACAGCAGGTCATGAAATGGCTAGCTCAGCCACCTGCCAGTGTTGCTAAAGACTTTCACTTAACCAGCCCCTTTCATGGCGAGCTAAGCCAAGCGGATTACACCGAACGTTTTAACACTGTTCAGCACTACATTCGCGCCGGCGACTGCTATCAAATTAACCTTGCTCAGCGGTTTACAGCGAGCTATGAAGGCGATGAATGGCAGGCTTACCTACGCCTTCGCAAGGCAACGCCAACGCCCTTCTCAGGCTTTATGGCATGGAAAAACCAGGCGGTACTCTCGCTTTCCCCCGAACGCTTTATCCAGTGTAAAGACGGGCGAGTGGAAACGCGCCCAATCAAAGGCACGCGACCACGTGGTAAGTCGCCGGAGGAGGATATCACCCTAGCGGAACAGCTATTAAGCAGCACGAAAGACCGCGCGGAAAATGTCATGATTGTTGACTTGCTGCGCAATGACTTGGGACGCGTATGCGCTCCTGGGTCTATTCGTGTACCGCAGCTATGTCAGTTAGAGAGCTACCCCAACGTGCATCACCTGGTAAGCGTGGTTCAAGGTCAGCTCGCCAAACATCGCTCACCGCTATCTCTGCTGACAGCAGCGTTTCCTGGCGGCTCTATTACTGGCGCGCCTAAAATACGCGCCATGCAAATTATCGACGAGTTGGAGCCTTGCCAACGCAGTGTCTATTGCGGAAGCCTGGGGTACATTGATAAACGGGGCAGCATGGACACATCAATTGCGATACGCACCATGGTGGCAGATGCAGGCAAGCTACATGTTTGGGGCGGCGGAGGATTAGTCGCCGACTCTAGAGCAGACGAGGAGTACACAGAAACACTGGATAAAATCCGTCATCTAATCGGCGCTTTGGAATAAATAACAAAATTCTTACATCAAAAAGGAATATAAAAGCCAAACCAAACGGTATTGGGGCTAAGCCCCTTCTCTTTGATAGCCTAGTGTCATACTCGACCTTATGACAGGAGGCAGCATGTCTTCAGCGCTTGACAGCATTAACCGTGATTTTGCCAATAATCCCCAAGAGCTTATCAAGTGGGCGCTTAGCCAAGGCGAGCGGCCTATTTGCACAACCAATTTCCGGCCGTTTGAGGCGGTGATTCTGCATATGGTCACTCAGGCACGCCCAGACATACCCATCGTATGGATGGATAGTGGCTATAACACTGAGGCCACTTACCAATTCGCCGATGCCTTAATCCAGCGGCTGAACCTAAACATGGTCAGCTTTATTCCGCAGCGAACCCGTGCTCACCGCGAAGCGCTAGAGGGGGCAATGCCCAGCATTGACGACCCACGTCACACAGCCTTCACTCAAGAAGTAAAGATTGAGCCGTTTGAGCGTGCCCTGCGGGAAATGCAGCCGGATGTATGGTTCACAGCCCTGCGGGCAGAGGACACCCCAGAGCGGGCTAAAATGCAGCCTGCCAGCCGTAACAGCGATGGCTTATTAAAAATTGCCCCGCTGCTGCAGTGGACAGCAAAAGATATGTACTACTATCTTGAGGCACACGACCTGCCCAACAACTTCGACTACTTCGACCCCACCAAGGTAGAAGACAAACGTGAGTGTGGCCTGCACTTACAGCACTGATTAGGCAGAGAACGGTGAATAGCGCCCAGACACCCACGTCAAGCGCTATTCACCCACTACGCTCCTAATGCTCAGGAAGCTCTACTCCCTCAAACAACTCATGCTCAAAACGTGGGCCAGCCAACAAGGCTTCGTCTACCAGGTCCCGGGTAAGATGAGGTGCAAAGCGTACGAGGAAATCGTACATGTAGCCACGCATAAAAGTGCCACGACGAATCCCAATCTTAGTCGTAGAACTCGCGAAGAGATGGCTGGCGTCCAATGCGACCAAGTCTTCATCTAGCACCGGATCAACCGCCATTTGGGCGACAATACCAACCCCCATGCCCAGTCGCACATAGGTTTTAATCACATCAGCATCAGCGGCCGTTAACACCACATTGGGCGTAAGTCCCTGTGCTTTAAACGCATCATCTAACTGCGAGCGGCCGGTAAACCCAAACACATAAGTAACGAGAGGATGTTCGGCCAACGCTTGAAGCGTCAGCGGCTTGTCTATCGATGCCAGTGGGTGGTCTTTAGGTACTAAAGCGCAGCGATTCCAGCGGTAGCAAGGTAACAACACCAAGTCGGTGAATAGCTCTAGCGATTCAGTGGCAATTGCAAAATCGGCCTGACCTTCGCTAACCATCTGAGCGATTTGCTTGGGTGTGCCCTGCTGCATATGTAGGGCAACATCAGGATACTTGAGGGTAAACTCGCTGATGATAGGAGGTAGTGCATAGCGCGCCTGAGTATGAGTAGTAGCAATCGACAAACTCCCCCGGCGCTCGTCACTGTGCTCTTGGGCGACTTGTTTGATGTTTTCGGTCAGCTTCAACACCTGACCTGCCAGCTCAATGATAGACAACCCTGCAGGCGTTACGCGGGTAAGGTGCTTTCCGCTACGTGCAAAAATCTCCACACCTAGCTCATCTTCAAGCAAGCGTATCTGCTTGGAAATACCCGGCTGCGAGGTAAACAAACTCTGCGCGGTGGCTGACACATTCAGGTTGTGTCGATTGACTTCCCAGATATAGCGAAGTTGCTGTAGCTTCATATCCTCACCTTATTATCTATGCAGGAAGCACGTTGAAGCGCATCCTCGCGCCGCTGCTAACTTGCACCACCCGCGAAGCACCAAAAGGTGCAGTACGCGGGGGGCGACACGCCTCATACATACAATTTTGAATAAAAAATTCTCTTATAATTCACTTATAGTATAAAAAATAGCCGTTACGAACACCTCAAAATTTTTCATAATGGTTGTCTAAACGTCATAGGAAATTTGCCAGCACCTTCTTCGCCCGCTAACATCTGCCAACTTGGCGCGGTGAAGTGCGCTAGTAAAACGCGTAATGACCGTTGCTCCATTTGAGGCAACGAAACAGCAAGAGCAACGCAAACGGGAGAAACAGATGGCTAACAATGTTGATGTCACCAACGCCAATTTTGAGCAAGAAGTCCTCAACGCCGAACAGCCAGTCCTACTGAAGTTTTGGGCCCCCTGGTGCGGTCCCTGTAAAGTAATGGCACCTGTGGTTGATGAAGTTGCCGCCGAACGTGGTGATAACCTGAAAGTGGTTAGCGTGAACGTTGACGATGCGCCTGAAATTGCTGCAGAACAAGGTGTGCGCGGCGTTCCGACAGTGATGTTATTTAAGTCGGGCACGAAAGTGGCATCGCTGGTAGGTGCACAGTCTAAATCCCAGCTGACCCAATTTATCGATCAAAACGCCTAACGCGCGCGAACGCTACCGCTGGCACTGCCAGCGGTAACTCTCTGCACTTCCCATCCTAAACGCTCCCTTTATTCTCGACGCTTCCAAGGCGGACGACGTGCATCACCAAGACGCGTTCGACGCTGCCCTCCCGGCCCCAGCAAATGAGCAATCCAGCGAGTCTGAGGATGGCTATCCAAGGCGATTTTTAATGTCATCGTCAATACGACCGACAACAACATCCCCGTAGCGCCAAAGATCCACCCCCACACAACCAACGAAAGAAACGCCACGAAGGTAGATAGCCCCAGCGCTTGCCCCATCACTCGCGGCTCAATCAAGTTACCCAAAACAAAATTAATCACCAAATAGGCGGATGCGAGTAACAGCGCCTGTAATACTCCGCCATCTTGAGATACTAACAATAGCAGTACGGGAGGAATCGCCGCCAAAGCCGAGCCGATATTAGGGATAAAGTTAAGCGCAAAAGCCAATACCCCCCACAGCAACGGAAACTCCACTCCCACTATCAAGCAAGAGAGCCATACGAGTACCCCGGTGGCCAAACTAATAACGGTCTTCACTGCTAGATAGCGTTTCAGCGTTAAACTAAACTCGCTAAACCGCTTTAGGCTTGGCGCTGGGTTCTCAAGAGCGCGGGACACTTTATCTCGGAAATTAAGCGTCTCAAACAGCATGAAAATAACTAACAGCCCAATAATACTGCCTTGCATAAAGAGATTGCCGAGCTCGCCTAACAACGTTGCCACCCACGACCCATCGTCCTCCATAGCAAGCATATTGCTAAGCTGATCAGGATTAATGGCTAGCCCACGGCTGGAGAGCGCGTTGAGCAAAGCCCAATAGTGCTCATACAAGCGCGACTCGATATCTGGCAGCACCTGAACAAAGGTGCTAAAGCTGTTGACCACCAGCAAACCAATTAAGGAAATAAAGCCCAATAGCACCATCAGCGTTAAAAAAGCAGAAGCTCCCCTACTGAGGCCACAACGATGCAGCCACTGCACAGGCGACGTACATACAACAGCAATAAATACTGACAGTAGCAGAGGAACCAAAAGATCCGCCCCGGCCTTCATACCCGCCACAATAACGACTAGTGCAGCAAGCGCCAGGGTCGCATTTAAGGGGATGCTACGATAATCCTCATCCGATAATTTCGACATTGCCCTTTCCTTAGCGTGTTATCCAGATATCATGGCCGCTCGCACAATATTGCACAAACCATGACAACATTAAGCAATTGCTTTGCATCGACTCTTAGCCAGTGAACTTTATTGCGCTTTGCCCTTCCAAGCAGCGTCACAGTATAAGTTAGTTAACATTAAACATTGGCTCGATCAGTAAGGAAGTGACTTATGAACCTAGTAACACCACAGCTAAAACGCTTGCGCTACGGCGTGCTTGGCAGCGCACTGCTCGCCCTTCTGGCAACGTCTACGGCTCATGCTGCTCCCACTACCCCGCCTAGCTTACAGGTCCAAGCCCAATCATGGGTGGAAGTAGAGCCCGATAAAGCCACTCTGTCCGCACGGCTGTGGGAAAATACTCCCGCGGTTTCCACGCTGGAAGATACCGACAGCGGCGAACTGAGCGACGCACGCGAACGACTGGAAAATCGTGCCAGTGAGCTAATTAAGGCCATGGAAGACATTGGCATTGAGCAGCGCGCCATCAATGCAGGGTCACTCAATGTTTATCCTGAGCACGTCGCCGGCCCGCGCAACGATGATGGTGAGCGTGAAACGTTAATGCGCACCCGCTTAGAGCGCCCTTTCAGTATTGAGCTTACCGATATAGATCAGTTGGGCGAGGTGCTTGACGCCATGATAAGTGCTGGCGTGAACACGCTAGACGGCGTTCAGTTTGATCTTCAAGACCGCAACGCCGCTACCGATGAAGCGCTGACCAAAGCACTAGAGAAAGCCCGCCATAAAGCGGACCTAATGGCCAGCACCCTAGGCGTAAGCCTTGGTCAAGTACAGCGCATTGAAGAAGCCCAAGCTCCCGTCTTCCAGCCCCGCATGATGGCCATGCGCGCTGAGAGCGATTCCATGGGCAGTGGTTCCGCTAGCGACTATCGCCCCGGCACCATTCGTATCGATGCCGAGGTCAACGTCGTGTGGGCAATTAGAGGGCAAGACGCTCAAGACCGCCCAAGTAATGCTGGAGAGGCTCAGGAATAGCAATAGAGCCATCCGCCTGCTGGTGGTTTTCAAGCACCGCCAGCAGGCAACGCCCCACTGCCAAACCTGAACCATTCAATGTATGTAACAACTGCGGCTTTTTAGCGTCTGGGTGGCGGAAGCGAGCTTGCATGCGCCGCGCCTGGAAATCCTCACAGTTAGAGACTGAAGAAATCTCCCGATACGTTTCTTGGCTAGGTAACCAAACTTCCAAGTCGTAGGTCTTCGCCGCACCAAAGCCCATATCACCGGTACATAACGTGACTACGCGGTAAGGCAACTCCAACGCCTGCAGAATTGCTTCAGCATGGCCACGCATCTCTTCCAGTGCTTCATAACTCTTTTCTGGCTCAACAATCTGCACCATTTCAACTTTATCGAACTGATGCTGACGAATCATACCGCGGGTATCGCGCCCATGAGATCCTGCTTCGCTGCGGAAACAAGGCGTATGAGCCGTCAATTTCATTGGCAATGCCGCCTGATCGACAATTTCATCGCGCACAAAGTTCGTTAGTGGCACTTCCGACGTCGGAATTAAATGGTATTCCCGTTCGTCATTAAGCTTAAACAGATCTTCGCCAAATTTTGGCAGCTGGCCGGTGCCCATCAGCGAATCGCGATTCACCATGTACGGCACATAGCACTCTTCATAACCGTGCTGCTGAGTTTGCGTATCCAACATAAATTGCGCTAGCGCCCGATGCAGACGCGCAATCGGCCCACGCATTACCGCAAAGCGAGCGCCGGTCAGCTTAGCTGCCAGTTCAAAATCGAGATAGCCCGATTTCTTACCAAGATCCACGTGATCCAGCACCTCAAAATCAAACTCACGCGGCGTACCCCAGCGGTGAAGCTCAACATTATCGTCTTCGCTTTTGCCTTCAGGCACGCTTTCATGAGGAAGATTGGGAATACCACTGATAGCGTCATCCCACTCTTCCTGCACCTCAGCCAGTTCTTTCTTGGCTTTATCCAGGCGCTCGCCTAAATCGCTCACTTCATCCAGCAACGGCTGAATATCTTCACCGCTAGCCTTCGCCTTACCAATCGCTTTTGAACGCATATTGCGCTCGTTTTGCAGCTGCTCGGTCTGGGTTTGCAACTCACGACGGCGCGATTCCAGCGCTTGCAGTGCCGCTTTATCAAGTTCGAAGCCCCGCCGGGCCAGTTGTTGCGCAGCCGCATCAAGATCACCGCGCAGCAGTTTCGGATCGAGCATGAGTTATCCCTTGGCCTGAAATCAGTGGAACACGGCGTACATCGCCCGTGATGAAAGAGGCCTATTGTAGGCAAAAGCACGGCGGGGAGCTATGGGGGAGCGCCAGCGAGTTATTACCTAATACAGCAAGTTATGAAAAGCAGGTTGGAAAACGAGAATTAGGGGTTCACATCTCCAAGAAAGATTCCTTCCGAACGTTTACTGCACAAAACTCCCGCTCCCCTGCATACGCTATTACCAATCGGCATAAAAACCTTGGCTCACTAGCCCAAAGTGATAGAGTGCCCGCCGATTTGCAGCGCGAATCACTAATAATGGATGTTAAACAAGAGAAGCGTAGTGCAGGAAACAGCAAAAAAGGGAAAGTTTTCTTGGTGGAGTAGAATCGCGCTGTGGAAAAAAATTTTGGCGGGGTTGGCACTGGGGATCTTAGCCGGTGCGTTACTAGGTGAAACCGCCAGTGTCTTTAAGCCGCTCGGCGATATTTTCATTAATGCCATAATGATGCTGATTGTACCGCTAGTGTTTTCGACGCTAGTAGTCGGTATTACCTCAATGCGTGACCCGCAAAAAATGGGTCGCATTGGTGCGCGTACTATTACCTTGTATTTGGTGACGACGGCCTTTGCGATCAGCATCGGTCTACTGCTGTCCACCTTGTTACAGCCAGGGGTAGGCGTCGATTTAAGCTTCGATACAGAAGTGACTGCAAACGAAGCCCCCTCTCTGATTTCTATTCTGGTTAACTTGGTGCCGCGCAACCCTCTCGATGCCCTGGCTAATGGCAACATTATGCAGATTATTGTATTTGCCATTGGCTTAGGTATTTCGCTAACGCTGATTGGCGAAAAAGGCGAGCCGGTTATGAAGGTTTTCGATAGCTTTGCTGAAGCTATGTACAAGCTCACCGGCATTGTGATGGCCTTTGCGCCCTTTGGTGTATTTGGCTTAATCGCTCACGTTTCGGGCCAGTACGGCTTAGAAATCCTGCTGCCGCTGGCCAAGCTGATTGGCGTGGTATATCTCGCCTGCATTCTGCATGTGTTGGTAATTTACTCTGGGTTTATTTCACTACTTGGCCGCTTGAACCCTGTGCGCTACCTGAAAGGCAGCTTGGATGCCATTGTGGTGGCGTTCTCCTCTGCCTCGTCTGCTGGCACGCTACCGGTGTCGATTCGCTGCGCGCAAAAAAACCTAGGGGTTTCAGAGGGCGTTTCTGGCTTTGTGCTACCCGTGGGCGCGACGATTAACATGGATGGCACAGCGCTTTACCAAGGCGTAGTCGTGCTGTTTATTGCCCAAATGACCGGCACCGATCTAACCATGATGGATTACGGCATGATTGTGGCCACCGGCACGCTGGCCTCAATTGGCACCGCGGGCGTTCCCGGCGCGGGTCTTATAATGCTGTCGATTGTAATGGCACAAATTGGCCTTCCTCTGGAAGCGATTGCGGTGGTTGCCGGTATCGACCGTATTCTGGATATGGCCCGCACCAGCGTAAACGTGGCGGGTGATTTGATGGTCACGACCCTGGTGGGGAAAAGCGAAGGCGAGCTAAACGAAGAGGTTTATAACAACAACCGCGCATAGACTTCTTTATGAATGTTACTTTAGCGCTTGCTGCCTTTGTGCAGCGGGCGCTTTTTTTATGGCCTGGCGCTAACCTGCTAGCATGTCGTTAATCTTCCCTAATCATGCGAGCTCTTATGCCCTCTGCGTTTGAACAAACTCTAACGGCCATTGATGCGCTTCACGCCCAAGATCCGCGCCAAACCACCCTTACCGATGGTACACCCCTGCCCCAGGAGCTTGCCTACGCCCAGCGTATGAGCCATTGGTTAGCGCAGTTGCAATCTGCCCCTGCCGAACTGCTGCGTTTGGCGGTACGCGCCCAGCATCTCCAGCGCTGGCTTGTGCCGCGCAGCGATTACCCTGAAGGACGCATAGGCTATTTAACCTGGCGTCGCGATCAGGGTGAGCGCGCGGGCGATACCACTGCCCAACTGATGCGTGACGCTGGCTATAGCGCTGCAGACGCCGAACGAACCGCAACGCTTATCCGCAAGAAAGGTCTTGGCCGCGATGCCGATGTGCAAGCGCTGGAAGATTGCGCCTGCCTGGTGTTCTTGGAAAATTACTTCGCGGATTTCTCCCGCAAGGTCGAGCACGACCATATGGTGCGTATTGTGCAAAAAACCTGGGGCAAGATGTCCCCCCAAGCACATGCACTTGCTCTGGCACTACCCATGAACGCGACCAGCGCAGCGCTGGTGAAAGAGGCGCTTGGCAGCGCATAAGACGCGCCATCAAGATGCAGAGCCGCGGTAGCTGCGGTAAAGTAGCGTATCCCCTATCCGCTCCCAGCAGTGACGGCTTGATCAACTATGATTGCATCTTTGGATTCTCGTACGGCCCCGTTTAAACGCCTGAGCACTCATTACGTGCGTTTCCTCGACGCCTTGCGCGCCCGTGGCTTCGAAGGCGAAATAGCCCCTGACTATGCCAACCGCACGGTGCTGGCAACGGATAACTCGATTTACCAGCGCCTGCCCCAGGCGGCGGTGTTTCCTAAGCACGCGGAAGACCTTGAGCGCCTTGCTAAGCTGGCTGCTGAGCTGCCCCACCGCGATGTCGTACTCACGCCTCGTGGCGGCGGTACCGGTACCAACGGCCAGTCGTTGACCGATGGTATCGTGGTGGACGTTTCCCGTCATATGAACCAGATCCTCGAGATCGATGTTGAGGCACGTCGGGTACGTGTTCAGGCGGGCGTGGTAAAAGATCAACTCAACGCGGCGCTGAAGCCCCATGGGCTGTTTTTTGCCCCAGAGCTATCCACCTCTAACCGCGCCACCATCGGCGGGATGATCTCCACCGATGCCAGCGGCCAGGGCAGCTGCGAATACGGCAAAACCCGTGATCATGTGTTGGAGCTGGATACGGTTCTGCTGGGAGGCCAGCACCTGCATAGCCGTGCGCTTAGCGCTGACGAAGAGCAGCAGGCCGTTGCCCAATCCGGCATGCTCGGCCAGGTGCATACCACCGCGGCTGAGATTATCGATCAACAGCGCGGGCTGATTGAGGCGAAATTTCCGCCGCTCAACCGCTGCTTAACCGGCTACGATCTGGCGCATCTGCGGGAAGCAGAAGGCCAACTGAACCTGAACAGCCTGCTGTGTGGCTCGGAAGGCACGCTGGGCTTTTTGAATGAAGCGGTACTCAATGTGCTGCCGATTCCCAAGCACGCCACTTTGGTCAATGTGCGTTACGTCAGCTTTATGGACGCGCTACGCGATGCCAAGGCATTGATGACGACCAGCGCGCGCCCCACCTCGATTGAAACCATCGACGACACCGTGCTGCAGCTGGCCATGGAGGACTTTGTCTGGGACAGCGTGGCGGCGTTTTTCCCCGCCACCGGCAGCACGCCGATTCGTGGCATTAATCTGATCGAATTTAATGACGATGATCCTGAACGCTTGGCCGAACGGGTGCAGGCGTTCACAGACCACTTAAGCCAAGATCCCACGGTCGAACGTTTAGGCTACACCTTGGCCGAAGGCCGCCCGCAGATTCAAAAAGTTTACGCCATGCGCAAACGTTCGGTGGGCTTGCTAGGCAATGTGCAGGGCGAAAAACGCCCAATTGCGTTTGTCGAAGATACCGCCGTACCACCGCAGCACTTGGCTGACTTTATTACTGAGTTTCGCGCCGCACTGGATGCCCGCAAGCTCTCCTATGGTATGTTTGGCCATGTCGATGCGGGGGTGCTGCACGTTCGCCCGGCGCTGGATATGAAAGATCCCGAACAGGAAAAACTGATTCGTGAGATTTCTGATCAAGTGGCTGACCTGACCCAGAAGTACGGCGGGCTGTTATGGGGCGAACATGGCAAGGGCGTGCGCTCGGAGTACGGCCCCAAATTCTTTGGCGAGCTGTATCCCAGCCTACAGCGCGTTAAAGCCGCGTTTGACCCGCATAACCAGCTAAACCCCGGCAAGATTGCGTCGCCCGCTGAAGGCAGCGAACTAATCGCCAAAGACAGTGACCCTGAACTATTAACGATTGATGGCGTCACCCTGCGCGGCCAGTTGGATCGCACCATTGATGAGCGGGCGTGGCAGGCCTACGACGCAGCTGTGTACTGCAATGGCAATGGTGCCTGCTACAACTACGATGTTGATGACCCCATGTGCCCTTCCTGGAAGGCTACCCGTGACCGCATGCATTCGCCCAAAGGCCGTGCCAGCTTAATGCGTGAGTGGTTGCGTCTGCAGTCCCAGGCTGGGATCGATGTCGTGGAAGAGTCGCGCAAAAAGAAAGCCGAAAACGGCTGGGGCTTTATCAAAAGCTTTCCGCTCCGCGTCGCCAATACGCTCAGCCGCAAACAACACCGCGACTATTCTCACCAAGTTTACGACGCCATGGCGGGCTGCTTGGCATGTAAATCCTGTGCCGGCCAGTGCCCGATTAAGGTCAACGTGCCGCAGTTCCGTTCGCAGTTTTTAGAGGTCTACCACGGCCGCTATTTACGCCCGCTGCGTGATTACATCATCGGTGGCACTGAGTTCATGCTGCCTACGCTTGCCAAGGTGGCGCCGCTGTATAACGCCCTACTCAACCAGCGCTGGGTCGATAGCCTAATGCGTAAAGGGCTGGGAATGAGCGACTCCCCGCAGCTTTCCCGCGCCAGCGTGAAAAAGCAGCTGCGCGCCTGGGGCGTGGCCGAAGCTACGCCTACCTCGCTTGCACTGCTGACTGAACAGCAGCGTGCCAACAGCGTGATCATTGTCCAGGACGCCTTCACCAGCCACTTTGAAGCCAAGCTGGTGATAGACGTGGTGGAACTGCTGTCGCGGTTGAATCTGCGCGTGTTTGTGATGCCGTTTTCTGCCAACGGCAAACCGCTGCAGGTACAGGGCTTTTTAGGCGCCTTTGAGCGCACGGCGGAAAAACAGGCCAAGCGCCTGCGGGCACTGGCAGAGTTCGACGTACCCATGTTGGGGATCGACCCCGCCATGACGCTGACCTACCGCCAAGAGTACGTCAAAGCCCTGGGGGCTGAGCAAGTGCCCAACGTGCTGATGCTGCAAGAGTGGCTAGCCACGCGTATGAACACGCTAGTGCCTCGCCCACTGAACCTAACCGACCCTGGCTTTAAGCTGCTGTCTCACTGCACCGAAAAGACCAACGCCCCGGGCAGCCCAAAGGCCTGGCAGCAGGTGTTTGCGGCATTTGGTTTAGAGCTGGAGTTAGCCACCACAGGGTGTTGCGGCATGTCGGGCACTTACGGGCATGAAACGCGTAATGTCGCAACCTCCAAAACCATTTATGCTCAATCCTGGCAGCCCCAGGTGGAAGCCGACGAAAACATGGGCAAGCTGCTCGCCACCGGCTACTCCTGCCGTAGCCAGGTGAAACGCTACTCAGCACAAACGTTGCACCACCCGCTTCAGGCACTACTTACATGCCTCAAGCGGGAAAGTTAATAAGCGTTTAACACCATTGATTAAAAAAACAGCTGCTTGAGGGCTTGGCCAGGGTCCTCTTCACGCATAAAGGCTTCACCAACCAAGAAACCGTTCACCTCATGGTCGCGCATTAGCTCCACGTCATCGCGGGTATGGATTCCGGATTCAGTGATGACCGTGACGCCTTCAGGAATGCGCGGCAGCAGGTCTAATGTGGTGTTCAGACTGGTCTCGAAGGTATGCAAATTACGGTTGTTGATGCCCACCAGCTTTAGATCCAGCGCTAGGGCACGCTCTAACTCAACAGCGTCATGCACTTCTACCAGTACATCCATGCCTAACGCATTGGCTTGCTGATGCAGATCGCGCAGCTGGGTGTCGTCTAGGGCAGCAACAATCAGCAGGATGCAGTCTGCACCGATGGCACGCGCCTCGGTCACCTGATAGCGATGGGTAATAAAATCTTTACGAATAACGGGAAGGTCACAGGCATCGCGGGCAGCGATCAGAAAGTCTTCATGCCCCTGGAAGAAATCGGCATCCGTTAATACTGACAAGCAGGCTGCGCCGCCCTCAGCATAACGCTTAGCGATATCATCAGGATGAAAATCCTCACGTATCACGCCTTTGGAAGGCGAAGCTTTTTTCACCTCAGCGATAACCGCTGCGTCACCAGCGGCAATACGCGCATTCAGTGCAGCAATAAAGCCACGGGGGGCGCTTTGCTTGTCAGCCAACGCCAGCAGTTCTGCTTCAGAAACCGCTTGTCGGCGCTCGGCTACTTCTTCGTCTTTACGAGCCAAAATACGCGTTAAAATTGTTGGCGTTGCCTGGTCAGTCATTAGATTTTTTACCTTTTAAAGACGCTAGTGAAGTGTGAAAGCTCTCGAAGCTTCTCTAGCGGTAACTTTGAGGCCTGCGCATCCTGGGCCACCATCACCCCTTCTTTTAAGCTGTCGGCCACACCAGAGCAGTAAAGTGCAGCACCCGCATTAAGGGCCACTATATCTGCCGCCGCACCCTCGCCACTCAATGCGGCTTTTACCAGTCGTAAGCTGTCTTCAGCGCTGGCTGCTTTAAGCGTAGCTAAGCTTTGTCGCTCAATACCCAACTCTTCTGGAGTGATGGTGTACTCAGTAATTTCGCCATCTTTTAGTTCAGCCACGCGCGTCGGTGCCGCCAAGGAAATTTCATCCAAGCCATCTTCAGAGCACACCACTAACACGTGGCGACTGCCAAGCTTGCGCAGCACTTCAGCCATCAACGGCACTAACTCCAGCGAGTAAACCCCCAGCACCTGGTTAAGCGCACTTGCAGGGTTAGTCAACGGGCCAAGGATGTTAAACAGCGTGCGCACGCCCATCTCCCGGCGCGGCCCGATAGCGTAGCGCATAGCCGGGTGATGATTGGGGGCAAACATAAAGCCCACGCCAACCTGTTCGATACAGCGCGCTACCTGTTCAGGCTTAAGATCAAGGTAAATGCCGGCGATATCAAAAAGGTCTGCACTGCCCGACGAAGAAGAGACGCTGCGGTTACCATGCTTGGCGACATGAGCGCCCCCTGCAGCCGCCACAAAGCTAGCCGCCGTAGAAACATTAAACAGGTTCGCACCATCACCGCCGGTGCCGACAATATCCACTACGTTATCGGTGTGCAGTTCAACGCGCTTCATGAGTTCGCGCATCACCTGTGCCGCCGCGCTAATTTCCTCGGCGCTCTCGCCTTTCATGGCAAGCCCCACTAGCAGGCCACCAATTTGCGCATCGGAGGCTTCGCCGGTCATGATCTGGCGCATTAGCGCGTGCATCGCATTGAAAGAGAGGTCTTCGCGGCGCATCACCGCGTTAATTGCATCTCGCATTTGCATGAACAGAAAAGCCCCTAAAGCGTATAAATTTGGCAATCAGCCGCGTTTTAAAAAGTTAGCCAATAACGCATGGCCTTGGCGCGTGAGTATTGACTCAGGGTGAAACTGTACCCCTTCAACATCCAGGCTGCGATGACGAAAGCCCATTATCAGCCCTGGCGTAACGTCATCGTCTGCGGTCCAAGCAGTGATTTCAAAACACTCCGGTAAGCTTGTTTTGTCTACCACGAGTGAATGATAACGGGTCACTTCTAACGGGTTTTCAAGCCCGCTAAAAACACCCTGCCCACTATGTACAACGGCAGATGTTTTACCATGCATCACCTGGGGCGCTCGCACCACTTTACCACCGTAGACTTGTCCAATCGCCTGATGCCCAAGACAAACCCCCAAAATAGGCAGTTTACCCGCAAAGTGGTCAATCGCCGCCAACGATATGCCCGCCTCATTAGGGGTACACGGCCCCGGTGAAATGACTAGATGAGTAGGCGCTAAGGCGTCAATCTGCTCAAGGGTAAGCTCATCGTTGCGATAGGTCATGACCTCGGCACCCAGCTCACCCAGGTACTGGACGATATTGAATGTGAAGCTGTCGTAGTTATCAATCATCAATACACGTTGCACTACCTGCACTTGCGCCATCGCCGCAGCTACTCCATCACATTAATCAAACCCCTTGGTAGGGATGATACCCCAACCCAAGCACCACTTGCAGGGCCAAGGGTCGGCTAAAACATTCGCACTTCTAATACTCTGGTAATTTTCAGTGAGGAACAAACACTGAGTTTATCAGTAAATTATGAAGAGCTTTTCAAGGTAATCAAAAATCCTTAAAGCGACTGGTTAGCCCTTCCTGCTAGGTTTAAACAACTTGGCAGCATGACGAAACTGGCAACAGGCCATGACTGTCTTTATCATCTGCCGACTTTTTAATGCGTTAGGAGCGTGACATGGACAATCGAGCACCCTGGATAATAACGCTCGTATTGATGACGACTGTCAGCAGCCCTCACGCGCTGGGAGACACCTCGTTTAACGTCATCGCTTCGTTTTCAGTCATTAAAGATTTAGTGAAGCGTGTCGCAGGCGACAGCATCGGCATTACAACCATTGTGCCCACAGGTGAAGATGTGCACCGCTGGGAGCTTCAACCGCCAAATGCCCTGGCTGTCGAGGAAGCTGACATTGTTTTCTACAACGGGTATGGGCTAGAGCCATGGATACGGCATATTGAAGCCATGGCAGACGATTCACTAACGCTGACAGCACTTGCAGAAAGTGCCGACTATGAGCCGCTAGCGATTCCGGTAGGCCAATATAGAGACAGCGCTGATCCGCATATGTGGATGGACCCAAAAGGGGCAGCCGCTTATGTTGATGTGATAGAAGAAACGCTTATCGAACGCTATCCCGAGCAGGCTGAGGCGTTTGCCACGCGCGCCGCTGAAACTCGTGAAGCACTGGTGCTGTTAGATCATCAACTTAGGGAGCGCTTGGAAGGCATTCCGCAAACGAATCGCATGCTCACTACCAGCGAAGCCTCCATGGCTTACTTTGCCCGTGCCTACGGTTTTGAGTACGCCGCCATTTGGGGGATTGGCAGTGAGACAATTGGCAGTGCGCAGGCGATGGAAGCAATGAGCATGCACCTTTCACAAAAACGCCCGCCTGCACTGTTCTATGAAAGTACCTCACCCTATATCCACATGGATGCACATGCCCGAGCAACGGAGCTTTCGCTGGCAGGGCCTTTATACGTAGATACCTTGAGTGATACTGACGGCCCCGCCTATAACTACCCTGCTATGTTGCGCCATAACGCTGAATTACTGCATGAATACCTAGGCGGCGCACGGGCAGAAAAGCAGCCCTAGAAAAAACAGCCCCATCACCGACTGTTTTACTCCGTCAGCGCCAGCAATGAGCTAATGATCACGTCAGGCTGGCTATGCTCAATCGGCTCGCCGTGGTTATAGCCGTAAGGTAACGCCACGGTAGTAAAGCCAGCAGCTTTGCCCGCGGCGATATCGTGGCGTGAATCGCCTACCATGACACTTGCCGAAGGTGGGATATCCAGCTGTTGGGCTACATGGAGTAGCGGCAACGGGCTGGGTTTTTTCTCGGCAAGCGTGTCACCGCCAACACAGTGCGCAAATAGCGCCAATAGCTCAAAATGGCTCAAAATTGGCGCAATAAAGCGCTCAGGCTTGTTGGTAATCAACACCAGCGGATAGCCCGCCTTGTGCAAATCGTGCAGTGCTGTTCGCACGCCTGGGTAGAGCCTGGTTAGCGCATTGGGGGCAGCACCGTAATGGCGCATAAAAGCGTCATAGGCGGTGGTTTGTAATACCTGCCCCGGCGCCTCTGATAACGCCCAGGTTAGTGCTCTTTCGACAAGTACCTGCGCACCATTACCCACCCAGTTACGCACATGCTCTTCACTGGGCACAGGCAGCCCAACATCGCTGAGCGCGCGCTGAACCGCTATCGCTAGATCCGGGACCGAATCAATCAAAGTGCCATCTAAATCAAATGCAATTAACCGTTTACCCTGCAAAATGGCATGCACGCTCTCTCTCCCTAGGCTAGGTAAAAATATTTTTCAAAAAATGGCCGTTAGTAAACGTAATCGCCGTTAATTCTTTTATCCTACCGACTTAGCACGTCGCCAACCACGCCCGAAAGCTCTATGCTGTGATCATCTTATCCGAGGAGAAAGTAATGACCATCCCCCGAATTGTGATCGTCGGCGGCGGCGCTGGCGGACTTGCTCTAGCAACACGCTTAGGACGCACGCTGGGCAAAAAAAAGCGCGCCGAGATTGTCCTGCTAGACCGCAATGCCACCCATGTATGGAAACCACTTTTACACGAACTCGCGACCGGAGTATTGAACTCCAGCATGGATGAAGTGGATTACCGTGGCCACTCTTCCACACACCATTACCGCTACCAGCGCGGCTCTTTAAATGGCCTTGACCGCGAACAAAAAGTCATTCACCTAGCACCCATCAAAGATGAAGACGGCGTTGAAATCCTTCCCTCTCGAAAACTAACCTACGATTATTTAGTAATAGCGCTCGGCAGTATTTCAAATGATTTTGGCACGACGGGCGTTGCGGAACACTGCCACTTTATTGATTCGCCTCAGCAGGCCAAAGCGTTTCAGCGCGATATGATCAATACCTTTTTGCGTTATACCGATCCAACGCTACGCCAAAACGCTGAACTGACCATTGGCATTGTAGGCGGCGGCGCAACGGGCGTAGAGCTTTCTGCCGAGCTTCTAGATGCTTCGCGCTTGCTTAACGCCTACGGCGTAACCGCTGTTGACCACCAAACGATTAGCGTACACCTCATCGAAGCTGCCCCTCGCCTGCTGCCCGGTTTGTCAGAGCGTATTAGCGAAACAGTGCAGCAAGAGCTGGAAAATATGGGGGTCACCGTTCACGTCGGTACCGCTATTAAAGAAGCTCAGCAATATCAATTAGTAACAGGCGACGGCGAAGTTATCAAAACGGACCTAAACGTGTGGGCAGCAGGCATTAAAGCACCGCCATTTTTGGCTGAATTAGACCTGACCACTAATAAGAAAAATCAAATTAACGTCCACCAAACGCTGCAGAGCGTCGATGACCCTTATATTTTTGCCATAGGTGACTGCGCCGACTGCCCTCAGGGCGAAGGCATCTCCGTGCCACCACGAGCGCAGGCTGCTCATCAACAGGCAACGTTACTCGCCAAAAACCTGATGCACTGCCTGGATAGCAAACCACTGCAAAGCTTTACTTATCGTGACCATGGTTCGCTGGTGTCGCTCGCCCGCTACGATGCGGTAGGAAAGTTGATGCGCAGCTCAGCGTCTCGTGGGCTATTTTTAGAGGGTTGGTTAGCGCGCCAAGCCTACGCTTCACTTTATCGAATGCATCAGCTGTCTATTCATGGCGCACCCAAAACGGGACTCGCATGGCTGGTTGATAAGTTAAACCGCTACTTAAAGCCCCGCATGAAATTGCATTAAGCTGTTCGCTTAGCCGTTATTCTTTGCCAACTCGGCGCGCATTTGCTGGATAACGCTATCGTAACCGTGCGGGTCGCTTGACTGGTGAGCGTTAAAAATAGCTGAACCAGCGACGAAGGTGTCGGCACCCGCAGCGGCGATATCAGCAATGTTATCTACCTTAACCCCACCGTCGATTTCTAAGCGGATCGGGCGACCTGAAGCATCGATACGTGCCCGGGCCTCACGCAATTTATCCAGCGTACCGGGAATGAATGACTGACCGCCAAAGCCCGGGTTAACGCTCATCAACAGCACCATATCAACTTTGTCCATGACATAATCGAGATACGAAAGCGGTGTTGCCGGATTAAATACCAGTCCTGCTTTACAGCCACTATCGCGTATTAGCTGTAACGAGCGATCAACATGCTCAGAAGCTTCCGGGTGAAACGTAATGTAACTCGCCCCAGCCTCACTAAAATCGCCAATCATACGATCTACGGGCTTAACCATTAAGTGGACGTCTATGGGCGCCGTCACGCCGTGCTGGCGCAGGGCTTTGCAGACCATCGGCCCAATCGTCAGGTTCGGCACATAGTGATTATCCATGACATCGAAATGGACAATATCGGCTCCAGCGGCCAACACATTGTCGACCTCTTCACCAAGACGCGCGAAATTAGCGGAAAGAATCGAAGGGGCAATCAGGAAGTCCTGCTCAGCGCTCATAGTGCATTCCTAGGTTAACAGGGGAAAGGAAGGCCCCTATCTTACCAGAGCCACCTAAGAAGCCCCATCTCCCTGCCGTTAAAGCTCAGCCGACAATGAATGCATATCTTTAAATACATATTTCCAAATAGAATATAAAACATAATTGTAATTCCACAATCACAGGTTTAACCTTATCCTCATTGCGATTAAATCGCCCCAAGATACAAGGAGCCTGTAATGACGCGATCTACTTTTTTCCGCACTGGCCTGCGCCGCAGCCTGATAGCCACCGCTGTTGGCGCGACTGTGGCTGTCACCGCTGTTTCAAACACAGCGATGGCTCAAGAGCGCGAGTTACTGAACTCTTCTTACGATATTGCCCGTGAACTGTTTTCGGCTATCAACCCGGAATTCCAAGCATGGTGGCAAGAAGAGCACGGTGAAGAGATTGCTATTAGTCAGTCTCACGGCGGCTCATCAGCACAAGCGCGCGCGATCATGCAAGGCTTGCGTGCGGATGTCGTTACCTTTAACCAGGTGACTGATGTTCAAGTACTTGCAGATGCAGGCCTAGTGGCCGAAGACTGGCAAGATGCATTTGACAATAACGCCTCCCCTTACTACTCCACTACGGCGTTTTTGGTGCGTAAAGACAACCCGAAAGGCATCGAAAGCTGGGATGATCTCGCGAAGGAAGGCGTACAAATCGTTTTTCCCAATCCTAAAACATCCGGCAACGGCCGCTATACCTATCTAGCGGCTTGGGGCTTTGCGGAAAATGAATTCGACGGTGATGAAGAAAAGATTCAAGACTTCATGCGCACCTTCCTGCGCAATGTTGCGGTGTTTGATACCGGCGGCCGAGGTGCCACCACGAGCTTTATCGAACGCGGCATTGGCGACGTATTGATCAGCTTTGAATCAGAAGTAAACAACATCCGTGGCGAATACGGCAGCGACGACTACGAGGTCATCGTGCCGCCGGTCAGCATTCTGGCAGAGTTCCCCGTTGCGGTGGTGGGTGAAAATGCTGAGCGCAATGGCAACAGCGACCTTGCCCAGAGTTACCTTGAGTATCTCTACCGTGAAGACACCCAGCGCTTGCTGGCAGGCTTTAACTATCGCGTTCACGATGAAACGGTTGTGGCCGAATTTGCCGATCAATTCCCCGATACCGAACTTCTTGAAGTTGAAGATGTGTTTGGTAGCTGGGAAGAAGCAATGGAAAACCACTTTGAAGGCGGCGCCCTACTTGATCAACTGCAACGTCGTTAACGGAACCCCATGAGCCAGCTAGCATTATGGCGGTCCGGCAGCGCACGCGTGCTGCCGGGCTTTGGCCTATCTATGGGGATCAGCGTGCTGTTTATTTCGCTGGTTCTCCTTCTCCCGATCACCGGGCTGTTTGGCCAGTTGGCAGGGCTTAGCCTTGCCGAATACTGGGCCATTATTACCGAAGGCCGTGTGGTAGCCAGTTACATGGTCACCATAGGAGCGGCGGCTGTCGCGGCGCTGGTTAATGCCGTATTTGGCTTACTACTTGCCTGGGTACTGGTTCGCTATGAATTTCCCGGCAAGCGCCTGCTAGATGCCTTAATGGACCTGCCCTTTGCGCTTCCCACAGCGGTAGCCGGTATCACCCTCGCTACGCTGTATGCGAGTAACGGCTGGATGGGCAGCTTATTAGAGCCGCTAGGGTTCCAGGTAGCTTACACCTGGGTAGGCATTGCACTGGCCATGGCGTTTACCAGCATTCCGTTTGTGGTGCGCACCGTACAGCCGGTGCTAGAGGATTTACCCGCAGAAGTTGATGAAGCAGCGATGTCTCTTGGCGCAACCGATGGCGTGGCGTTTCGGCGTGTGATTATGCCGCATCTGTGGCCAGCTCTCGTTACTGGCACCGGGCTAGCCTTTGTGCGCTCGTTAGGTGAATTCGGGGCGATTATTTTTATCGCGGGTAATATGCCCTACGAAACCGAAATCACTGCGCTGATGATTTTCGTCAAACTGCAGGAGTATGACTACGCGGGTGCCTCCGCAATTGCCTCCGTCGTGCTCTTTGTGTCACTGACCCTACTGCTGGCGATCAATATTTGGCAAGGCCGCTTTGTGCGCCGCTTGCATGGAGGAACAGGCTAATGCGCCGGATAGGTGATGCACCCGCTGTGCGGCGTTTACTGATTGGTGCCGCTCTGTTGCTGTCAGCGCTATTTTTGCTGCTACCTTTGGTGGCAATTTTTGCCCAGGCCTTCTCCCAGGGCGTGATGGTCTTTTGGGCCAACGTTAGCGATACGTTCACCCTGCACGCGATTGGCCTGACGCTCGTCATTGCGTTATTAACCATACCGATTTGCCTAGTATTCGGTGTCGCCTTGGCGTGGCTGGTTACCCGCTTCAGTTTCCCAGGCCGGCGTATTTTACAAACGCTGATCGATATTCCATTTGCCGTTTCCCCCGTTGTGGCTGGGCTTATCTATCTGTTGCTATATGGCCGTAATGGCTGGATTGGCAGTTGGCTAGACACCCATGATATTCAACTGATGTTCGCTTGGCCCGGCATTTTGATGGTAACTATTTTCGTGACCTGCCCGTTTGTGGCACGTGAACTTATTCCGCTCATGCAGGCCCAAGGTTCCCGGGAAGAAGAAGCCGCCGTGACCCTCGGCGCTGGCGGCTGGACCACCTTTCGGCGTGTCACGTTACCCAACATTCGCTGGGCACTGCTCTACGGGATCATCCTCACTAACGCGCGTGCCGTGGGTGAATTTGGTGCCGTTTCGGTGGTCGCCGGAGCTATTCGCGGAAAGACCAACACCTTACCGCTGCATCTAGAGCAGCTTTATCAGGATTACAACGCGGTGGGCGCGTTTTCTAGCGCCGCGCTGCTGGCCCTTATTGCCCTGTTAACCCTTGCGGCCAAGGCAGGCCTGGAATGGCGCGCAGCGCGCCAGGAGGCATTTTTATGAGTATTCGCCTACAGAACATCGCCAAGCACTTCGCCAACACCCAGGCGCTTGAGCCGATCAATCTGGACATCCATGAAGGCGAACTAGTCGGCCTGCTTGGCCCATCTGGCTCAGGAAAAACCACACTGCTGCGTATTATTGCCGGCTTGGAGAGCGCTGATCGCTCTCCTCAACCCGGTAAAATACTGTTCGGCGACCGCGATGTAACCAACGTTCACGTTCGCGATCGCCGCATTGGATTTGTTTTCCAGCACTACGCCCTGTTTCGCCATATGAGCGTGTACGACAATGTCGCTTTTGGGCTAACCGTGATGCCCAAAAAGCGCCGCCCATCCAACGGCGAGATTCGCGCCCGCGTCTTTAGGCTGTTGGAAATGGTTCAGCTGCAGCATTTAGCTAACCGTTTGCCTGCCCAGCTCTCTGGCGGCCAGCAGCAACGTGTTTCTCTCGCCCGCGCCTTGGCCGTTGAGCCTGACGTATTGCTTTTGGATGAGCCATTTGGCGCGCTGGATGCCAAGGTGCGCCAGGATCTACGACGCTGGTTACGCCGCCTGCATGAAGAGCTTAACTTTACCAGCGTGTTTGTTACCCACGATCAAGAAGAAGCGCTGGAACTTTCTGACCGTGTGGTGGTGATGAGCAACGGACGTATCGAGCAAATTGATACGCCTGAAACGCTCTATCGTTCGCCCAAAAATCGTTTTGTATTTGAATTCCTTGGCGACGTTAACCACTTGGAAGGCAAGGTACACCAAGGTGTGCTCACCTGCGGTGACGCCCATCTCAATGTTGACTTGCCTGACGGTAACGAAGAGCTATTGCTACGTCCTCATGAAGTGCGCCTTGCCCAGCAGCCTAGTGCAGAGAGTCATCTGCCGGTGACAGTGACGGCCATTTCACCGGTAGGTGCTGAAGTGCGTGTTGAGCTGGAAGCCGACTGGCTGGCTAAGCCATGGCTTGCAACGGTGCGTCATGCTGATTTTGAGCAGCTTGAGATGCGCCGTGGACAACGCCTCTTCGTCCATCCACGGCAATGGCACCGCTTCCCCGCAACAGAGTCAAAAGTGACGGAGCAAAGCCGCGCCGCTTAGGGCATGCCAACAACGGCACAAGCAGAGGGCAGCTTTAGTTCGCGACCGATTTAGAGCTGCCACCTCCTACCTTTCTTTCACTCGCGACAGATAAGCTATCAGCCTGTATCAACAGTTGGTTAGCGCATTTGCCTAAACGTGAGGCTCACCCGCGGCTCACAATCTTTCTTGGTTTTAGGCAGGCTATGTAGCCAGTTTTGCTGCGTGGCACCTTTCATCACCAACAGACTACCGTGCTCTAGATTAAGCGATAGACTCTCCCCTGTTTGTTTATGTTTAAACGAAAATCTCCTTTCGCCACCTAGGCTCAACGCACCAATCACACCATTCTCAACCAGGTCTTTTTCAGCATCACTGTGCCAACTCATACCTTCCGCGCCTGAACTATAGAAGTTACACAAGCACGAATTAAATACGTCACCGCAGTTACTCTCCACTACCTGCTTAATCTCTTGTAAAAAACCAGGCCACACTGACGCCATCTTGGTATATCCAGAGTAGGTATAAGAGACCGGCGCATCTGCATACCAGGCTATTTTCCTCTTGGTAACGATCTCTTTTCCGTAAATAAACGCTCGATCATGCTCCCAACTTAGTTCGTCCCGACATTTAGCTAGATACATATCGGCAATGGCCGTCTCTAGAAGTTTGCCGTGGTAATAGACCGCCCCATCTTCTGGAAGCAGGTTAATCAACTTCATATCGTCGTTTTCAAACAGATCTGTAAACGTCATAGCGATGCCTATTTTGTACCGACTACAAAGACAGCAAGAAACGGGTTTCTCCCATGTTCCAAAGGCGGCAATACTGAGCCACACGAGGATAACCCTAGGGCTTGTTGACTAATAGAAAACCTTAAAATGGGGAATAAAATGAAAGCAATCGACTATATACGACTCCTATCATTAGCCGCTATCTGGGGAGCGAGCTTTCTTTTCATGCGCATCGCCTCCCCAGCGATAGGGCCAATCAACACAGCATTTTTTAGAGTCTTTTTTGGCCTACTGGGTTTAGCTTTTATCATCTTAATCATACGCAAAAGCCTGGAATTCAGAGGTAAACTAGGCAAGGTTTTGATATTGGGCGCTATCAACTCAGGCATTCCTTTTCTTATGTACAGCATAGCAGCAACATTATTACCTGCTGGATACTCCGCTATTTTAAATGCCACAACGCCTTTAACGGGTGCAATGATTGGCTTATTTATCTTTGGCGAGCGTTTATCGTTAAGAAAATGGATAGGTGTCACATTAGGTATTATCGGTATTACGGTCATTACTACGGTGGGTGATTCAAATATCGTCGGCAATATATACATTGGCGTGGCGACTTGTATCATAGCCACTGTTGGTTACGGCTTTGCGGGGTTTCTCACCCGAAAGTGGATAACCCAACAGGGCGGCCTGGATTCAACGCTGGTAGCGTTTGGCAGTCAAATAGGCGCGACCGCTTTTCTCAGCCCCTTTTTGATCTGGAATATTTCATATGGCCCTAGCATTGATTGGCTTCAAGGTGATGTGTGGATCAGTCTGTTAGCCGTCGGATTTTTATGCACCTCTCTCGCTTATATCCTCTATTTTAGATTGATCGCCGACATCGGGCCTTTACGGTCGCTCACTGTCACCTTCTTAGTACCACCCTTCGCTGTGCTATGGGGCTTTTTAGTGCTTGATGAAACGATTTCCAGCGGATTCCTATCAGGGTCTGCCGTCATTTTATTGTCCGTCTGGTTAATCCTTGGTCCCGATTCCCAAAAAACAGCCTAACGCATTTGATCGATATCGCTGACGGCGCTTCTCACGACACGGCGTTGAAAGCGACGGCACAACCCACGCCACCAGAACATACCGCCAGCACACTACCCGCGTTATACTGACGTTTTAGCCATAGCGGAGGAAGACCATGCGTCGGCGCCATTTTTTACACCTCTCTGGTGCGCTGCTTACCAGCGTTTTGCTAGCGGCCTGCGCTAGCCCTCAGTACCTACAGCTAAGCCCAGAGCGCAGCGCCAGCGTGCCGCAGACAGGCTCTGGCCAACAAGTCACCGTGATAACTGCTGATGCCAGGGAAAGTGAAGTGATTGGAACACGCTCAGGTGGCAGTATGTCGACCGCGCAGATTACCGTGAGCAGTCATGAGCTCATTCCGCAGCTGCAAGCCGAAGCAGAACGCGCTGTGCGCGATATGGGGTTCACTCCTACTCGCGATGCTGCCCAAGGCCGCCCGAGCATTACTCTTGAACTCGCTGGCCTTAACTATGCCAAAGGTGAAAGCGGCCAACCGCTGATCGACGAAGCGCGTATTGAGGGAGTTTTCCGAGCGATTGCCCAGAACAAAGGCACGACGTATACCGGCACTTACACCTCGCGACGCACCCAAGGCTATGCCATCAAGCCCAGCGAAGATGCCAATGCACGCATGCTAAACGATTTGTTAAGTGATGGTTTAAATCGTGCGTTTAGTGACCCAGAGTTGGGCCGCTTACTCGCTCGCTAAACCGTTTTATCCTGATAGCTTATTCTGAGAACATCTGCCCGCTTTGCGGGCAGATTTATACGTGCGGGCCACGACGCTCCAGCACCCAAATACTTTCGCTGCGGCCCCGTTCATCAGCCTCTCTATTCTCAACCAATTCAACGCGGAAGTTGGGCATAAACAAATGCTCAATTTCGCCGTTGGGCACACTGTAAGGTGGGCCTGCATTGTCTTCATCGTGGGTTAACCCCACTAATAACCCTTTAGCACCAGGCGGCACTAACTGGGCAAGGTGGAAGGCATAGCGCTCTCGAGTAGCCGGAGGCAGTGCAATTAATGAAGCGCGGTCATAAAATGCGCCCACTTCCGCTGCCTGCTTGATGTGCAAGTGGAAAAAGTCACCGCACCACACTTCAACGCTACCCTGGCGTGAGACATTAAAACCTGCCTGGGTATAGCGCGATACACTCGCATTGCGCTGGGCCAGAAACTGCTCGATTGCTTCAGGAGCCAACTCAATGCCCAGCACGGGGTGCCCTGCATCTGCTAGCCAACGCATATCCAGGCTTTTTCCGCATAACGGCACAAGTACTTTGGCCCCAGGCGTCACATTAAGCGTAGGCCAGTACTGGACAAGCGCCGGGTGCGTATCAGACAAATGAAAGCCAATACGTCCCTCTTGCCAACGTTGGCGCCAGGGGTTTTCCATTGCGGCCACCTCGTACTCGAAATTTATCCGAAACGCTTATTTTTTAACGTCGCTTTAAAACCAGCGGTCTCTCTTTTTACGACGACGCGGCAAATGGGGAACAATCAGACCCACTAATAACCCAGCACCGGCAACCCCACCACCGTACATGAAATAGCGCATCAGCAGATCTTCTTCCTGCGTTTCTAGGCGCGCCTGCAAGGCACGCACCTGCTGGCGAGACTGCTCTGCTTCACTATCAAGCTCGTGGTTACGCGCTTCTAACTCGACGATCCGCTTTTCACGGATATCAAGTGTTTCCGTCATAGAAGAAATGCGCTGCTCCCAAGTATCGTTAATGCCATCCAATTCTTGGGTAAGCTCATCGACTTGGGCTTGTAGTACGGGTAACTGTTGACGGGCACTCGGGTCTTGCTGTAGTTCGCTACTGAGCACCCACACCGTATCGCCGCTACTACTACGTACGCGAGTATAATCACCGCTTGTTTCAAGCGCCTCGACCTGCTCACCTGCATTTAACGTTCCCACAATACGATAACCATCGGTGGGGCCACTACGCACATACGTGCTTAACTCATCGCTTACCCAAGCTTGGTTATCAGACTGAGCAAATGCAGGAGCTCCTCCAATACTCAACAACACGCCAACGGCAGTGGCGTAACAACTACTACGAAGTTTATTTACTTGCATGACGTCATGTCCTGATTGTAAAAACGCGCGAGGCAGACGAAGCCGTCGCGCGTATCGCTCAAAGCGGTGCGCTTGTCTAGGCGCTTACCCTTCTCCACGAGGCGGCAATGGAAAGGGACGAGGAAACTCTGCGACGCGGGCATCGCTTTTAACTGCTTTCAAAGGGCCTTCACGTTCTACTTCGTCAATACGCACAATGGCGTTAAGCGGCAGATAACTGCGCTTAACACCGTCAAAGGTACGCTGTAGCTTTTCCGCCCCTGGATCAACAACAACCCGCGACGCATCGTCAAAGACAAACTCCTCGACTTCAATAAAGCCCCAGAGTTCGCTTTGAAAGATTTCTCTGACGTATAAATCCCATATTTCACCCTGCTGGTGAACCACCACACGGTAGATCGGCTTGGCCGCCATCTTGGCCTATTCCTCTTGCCACTTGAACATAATGTTAAGGAGCCTAGCCTAACATACTCAGGGGTTTGCTCTTTAGTATGCCACCCTCAAAAGCGCTTATTTTTGGCTACTTTCACCTTCAGTGGCTGCTAATTAGCCGACGGAAGGCCCTATCGTGTATGGTGAAGTAAGTGGTATGGCAACTTTATTCACTCACCCACAGGAGTCACCGTCATGCAAAAGGATACCAATAAGGGCTATATCGCCCTACTAGGTTGGAGCCTCAATGCGATCGAAGCGGCTGAGAATTTTGACCGCCGCTACATCGTGGTTGCACCCGACTGGGCCGAGGAGTACTGCCAGAAACATGATATTCCCTACGTTCCATGGAATTTTGAGCGTCTCAATGATCGCTCCATCGAAATTGCTGAAACGCTGAAAGAAAAAGGCGTCGACGTCGCTATTCCGCTTTATGAGGAAACCGTTGAGTGGGCTGGCGCTATTAATTCTGTGCTACTCGACAATCCACGTATTTACGGGCAATCGCTGTTGCTGCGCGACAAAGCATTGATGAAGCGTCGCGCCCAGCTTGGCGGCATCCGTGTGGGTATTTTCGAAGAAGCCCACGATAAAGATGACGTAGTACGCTTCCTTAAACGCGTTAATCAGACGCTACTCAAGCTGGATGGCGACCCCAACGACCCTATTCACCTGAAGGCGTTCGATAAGGCTGGCTGTCTTGGCCACCGCGTTATTCGCACACCGGATGAAGTCGATACTATCCCCGACGAAGAGTTCCCTGTGCTGATGGAGTCTCACTTAGACGGCTGGGAATTCGCCGTTGAAGCGTGGATTCACGATGGCAAGATCGCTTTCCTGAATATTTCAGAGTACGTCACACTTGGCTACTCAGTATTTGTGCCCGCGTCTCCAGAGCTTGAAAAATACCGCGAGCAGATTACGGCACAAATCGAAAAGCTGATCAAAGCGTTTGATATTGAATTCGGCCTCATTCATCCCGAGTACTTTGTCACCAGCGACGGGGAAATGTACTTTGGTGAAGTCGCTTACCGCCCACCTGGCTTTAAAGTCTTCGAACTTCTTGAGCGGGTTTATGGATTTAACGCCTATCAGGCATCAATGCTGGTATTCGATCCTAAAAGTACAAAAGAAGAGGTCGCTGCTTTCTTTCCCAAAGAAGTGGTGGACGCAGATGGGTTCGCGGGCTGCTTTGGCGTTTATCCCCGCCGCCGGGTTGTTAGCCGCCTGGAGATTCCTGAAGAAACAGAGGATCACCCCTATTTTGAATCCCACGAGCTGACATCACCGGTTGAAGAAACCGTCACTAAACGTACGGCGTTTGGTACCCACTGGGGCTTGGTCTACTTTAAAGGCGAAGACGCACATACACTGCGTGATCTGCTTAAACGCCAAGAAGACCTCGACTTCTATGTATAATCCCTGCCTCGGCTGGGATAAGGAGTCAATGTGACGATCAATCAAGAGGCATCTTCAACTGAAGATGGCAAGCTCAATGGATTGCTGAGCAAATTTGATGATGCGGTGCGCCTGCTTTCGCAGGCGCCTGCTTTTTCTAAACCGGCGAAACTGCCCCGCGTAATGGATACTGCGCGCCGAATCTTGATGCAGGAGGGTGGCTGCGCTGCCCTCGAAGCACGCGCGGCGGATTTTGAATCCGCCGGCGTGTTTGCAGGTTCAGACTGGGAAACCCCACAGTTCCTAGTACCTACTCTCACTACGTTCTCTCTGAAAAGCCCTGACGCCAATGTGGTCGTTATTGAGGCGCTGAGTGAGCTGCGACTTTTAGCAGTCGCCAAAGGTGATTACTTACATGCTCTGGTATCCCAAGAGCATGCACACCACTATTTAACCCAAGTAATGGCCATCAATCTGTGGCTGTTATTTAACGCACCTAGCGAAGCCGAACGGGAAACCCAGGGTCGATTAGCGACGATTCCCCGGCAACTGTTTCAACACCTAGCCGACCGAATTGGCTACGAACACGTTATTGATCAGCTAATTGATGAAATATGGCGCATTTTAAAACAGCGCCCTATACAGGTTGATGCCATAAAACAGATGATCACCCAAATTGCGCTGTGCCAAGTTAATCCAGCAATTGATTTGGGAGCAAGTGGTCAAGGGGCTGACAGGCTGGTTAGTTCACTTTTCGGGCCGACCCAAGCTTGTCGTGAAGACCCCGGCGTTGAGCTATACCGTGAACGCCTGGAGCGTATGGATAACGCGGCTTTGCAAGCGGAATCCACAGGCTTCGCCCGTGCGATGCATGACACAGGGCTGGTGTCGCCCTATCACACGATACTGATGCGCTATTTACTCGAAGAGGGCGACCACCTTCTATCAGAGGCACTGGGTCTCTCGTCGACGGGGCGTGACTGCCTACTCTGCTATCGCGAGCTAGTGCATGCACTGATTCGCGGTGGTGTTTATCCCGCCACAGCCCAAGCGGTGTATGGCTTGGCACTGTTACTGGAGCGGGGCATTCTCTATCAACCCCCGGTTGCCCCAGCGATGTGGCGGCAGCTAAATCTAAAGCTTTCAGAGTGGTCAGAAGCACGCTTGAATCTTGCTTATGGTGAAGATGCATCACCCCGCGCACGTTTAATTGAAGGTGTGCTTTGCATGCTAGGACTGCCGCTGGGTGTAGGACAGGGCAACAACCCTACCTGCCAGTCAGCGAGAGCGCTTTCTATGTGGGCTTATAACGACCCTGACTATCTACTGCAAATGGTGGCTTGGGCTGCGCGTGATGATGAAATCATTATGCATTTCGAGGGTCAGCCAATCTCTTCAATGGAGAGCGCCTCAGGCGTTGCCTCCGAGCTTCCGATGGACCTCGACCCAGCCTCGTTGATCGTTGTCCCCCATCTTGACCGTATTTACGCTGAGATGGGCAGGCGCTGCATTGGCCGCGAAGGCGATCCCCACCGCTGGGTTAACCCAGAATTTCACGGATGGTGGTCAGGTCGGGGCTTTAGCATCAACGTTGATGTTGCCTCCGGCCAACTTAGCGGCGTAGATAGTTTTATTCGTCACTTCTACGCCAGCTATCACCCTTACTACAATGGCAACCAACCGCTAATTCATCCTCAGCCTGCTGGCATTGCCGTCACTGACAGTGCTGCCCGGTTTATTGGTTGGCATGCAATTACCATTTTGCGCGCCTCACTAGATCCCAACGATGTGATGAGGATCTATTTTTACAACCCCAATAACGACAGCGGCCAAGATTGGGGAGACGGCGTTAAAGTTAGCACCTCAGGTAACGGAGAACGCTTTGGCGAAGCCTCACTCCCCTTCGAACAGTTCACGTCTCGATTATATATTTACCACTTTGATCCGTTGGAGCGTGGCGAGTTAGCCACAGTAACGGAAGAAGAACTTGAATCTGTAAAAGGCTATCTGCATCGCAGCTGGGGAGCTAGCCGCTTACCCCCTACCGAACTGCAGGCAGACAAAGGGCCACATACTCCGTAGCGAGACTCGCTAGCAGCGTTTAATAACCGCCATATTGACGACAATGACTCAACTAACACGATTAGACCAATTATTGGTCAGCCAAGGGCTGGCCAGTTCACGTACACGCGCGCAGCGATTAATTCGCAACGGTCGCGTGTTTCTTCAAGATGGCACGCCACTCGTAAAACCATCCGAAAAATGGCCGCTGGATACTCCACTTCATATTGATGAAGACCCTGAGGAACGTTACGTTTCCCGGGCAGGATTAAAATTAGAGGGCGTTCTTAACGCTCTAGACATGCGCCTGGAAGGGTGCATCGTGTTAGACGTTGGCCAATCAACGGGAGGTTTTACCGATTGCTCACTTCAATTTGGCGCCCGACATGTTATCGGTGTTGAAGTCGGGCATACCCAGCTAGCCGAGTGCTTACGTGATGACCCGAGAGTCACGTGTCTTGAAGGCTTAAATGCTCGTCACATGGCATCATCGACAGCCCTTCAACACGCCGTGGCTAAACACCCTATCGATATAGCCGTGATGGACGTTTCGTTCATCTCGCAAACCCTGATTTTGCCTGAGATCGCCGCCCTTCTTCCCACTGGGGGGCAACTACTCTCATTAGTAAAGCCACAGTTTGAGTTAGCACCAGGCGCACTGGATAAGCGTGGCATCGTGCGTAACGCTAGCCGCTATGCAGAGGTAGAACAAAAGATACGCGATGCTTGCACAGAGTGCGGCCTAGTCATTAGCCACTGGCAGGAAAGTCCGATTACCGGTGGTGACGGTAATCGGGAGTTTTTACTGTTCGCCACCAAACATGAAGAACCAAGCGTTTAAAAACCAGTACTTAAACACAAGCCCCTCGATGCTAACCTAGTCATTAGCTTAGGTTATCAGGAGGCAGCCGGTTAGCTGACTGCACTTTAACTGACTCGCCTCGGTCGCGGTGCAGCCACACGTCCATCTGCTCGAAGGCCACCCTAACGCCCGCTTCACGGAACAGCTCGTCGATCCGGCAGTTAACTTCGTCAGCAGCAAACAAGCGGTCAAGCAAATCGTTAACGAAAATGCGCAGCTCAAAATTCAGGCTGTGCGGCCCGTAGTTCAGGCAGAAAACCTGAGGTTCTGGGTCTTCTAACACTCGTTCATTTTCGTCGGCAGCCTGGCGCAGCAATGTATGCACTAAAGGCAGATCAGACCCATGAGCAACACCGTAAGTCAGCACCACGCGGGTCACGTTATCCGAAAGTGACCAGTTAATGAGCTGGTCCGTCACAAACGTTTTGTTCGGAATGATAATTTCTTTTCGGTCAAAGTCGGTCACGGTAGTCGCCCGGATGCGAATCCGACTGACCGTGCCATGTAGATTACCCAGCGTGATGGTGTCACCAATGCGAATTGGGCGCTCAAACAGAATGATCAAACCAGAAATAAAGTTGGCAAATATTTCCTGAAGACCAAAGCCTAAGCCCACGCTCAGCGCCGCCACCAGCCACTGCAATTTATTCCAAGAAACGCCCAGCGTGGCCAATGCCATCACTACGCCAGTACCAACAATGGTATAAGAAAGCAGCGAGCTAATGGCATAAGCACTACCCTGCTTTAAGGACAAGCGTGAAAGCACCATTACTTCCAACAAGCCAGGCAAGTTACGCGCCATAATGAACGTGATGGCAATCACAAGTAGCGAGGTAAACACATCGGAAATCGATAGTGCGTCTCCGACCAAATCCCCCTCTTCCGCATCCCATATTGACACTTGGTCTAAATAACTCAGTACCGCCAGCAGGTCTGACCACACCAGATACAGCAGGGCACTGAAGCCAATCAACAAAATCAACTTTGATAGGCGTAACGACTGAGAGTTAATTTTCTCCATATCCAAAGGTGGCTCTTCAACGACCTCCAGCCCACCTTCTGCGCCCTCTTGTACTTGAGCACGACGTCTAGCGAGCGCACGCCGGTAAGCTAGCCGCCGTGCTGCAACGGCTAAACTACGTACGACCGTGGCCTCAACGACGACCCACAAGCCCAACAGGTAAAGGGTGATTGCAAAGCGAGCAACTAGCCGCAACGCCGTATACTCATATCCCCACACCACAAGTCCAAGGAGTACTAGCGGCACTGAAGCCATCGCTAGACCTAACACCAACCGGAAGAGTCGCACTCCGAAAAATGGCACATGGGCCAGGATTAATAGTGCCAACCACCAGCTCATTGCCACCAGGCCCGCGGCAAACAGCCCTATCGCCACTGGGCGCAACGCCAGCGGTGTTTCCATTTGTCCAGAGAGCGCGGCAATAACAACCACGGGCGCTAACGCCAGTCCGAAACCACCCAGCAGCTTACGCAACCTCGCTGTATAAGCAGGAGCCCAGGTGAAATGGCGCTCAGCAACCCCGTCATGAACGAGTAGCCGACGGCCCCAAGCCACGACAGCCCAACTAAGCGCCAGCTGCAGCAGCGCTGGCGAAACACTGCTTGCCAAGGCACCTTCAGCCTCACTTAGGCCTATGCCAATACCTGCTAACCCCAACGGCCCTGGCAACGCAAGCAGAGCGTTTAGCAGCACCGCCTTGGTGGTATGCAGCTGAGTATCGCTTTTCAGTCGACCAATTTGTGAGTGAATGAGCGCAAGCCGTGCTTTAATCCGCCGACGCAGCCCAACCAGAACCACGCCAAGCAAAATAAACGGCGCGCCAATCAGCATTTTCCAAGAAAAACCTTTCCACTGAGAGGGCAAAACCGCCCGCCACTCGCCTTCTCGCCACTCCAGTTGAAGGTTGTGGGGAATTTGTCGTAACCAATTGAAATCTAGAGGACGGCTATTAGCTACCCAGAATAGCTGTTCATCAATGGTCGCCCGTAAATCGCGCGTCGTCTCTAATAGCTGTTGTTGATTAAGTTGAAGTTCAATAGCGGCGCTCAGCAGGCTACCGTAAGATTGTTCAAGCTGCTCTACCAATTCACGGCGCGACTGATAAAGGCGTGTTAGGGAGTCCACCAAGCCAGGCGTGACGTCAACCCCTGCTTCCTGCAAGCGCTGGGTCGCTAAGCGATCGCTTTGGCGCAACTGATCACGCTGCCGAATCAAATCAAACTGTTTGAGACGCAAATCAGCAATTTCATCTTGTAAATCACGCCTTGGCGCGACTAAAGGTAACGACTGGCGCTGTTCTCGAAGAATACGCGACAACAATTGGCTACCACGAATAGCATCAATTTGTTCGTTCAGGCTACGTTGAAGCTGCCGTACATGATCTAACTGACGCTGGGCTTCAATATTCTCACGTATAATGCCATTCGCTCTATCCGTCGTTCGCAACAGTTCAAGGCTCAGTGCTTGGTTCGTTTGCTGAGCATTGAGCACCACAGGGTGCCCTTCAGCGATCAGTGGATCATTCTTTGCGGCGTCAGCAATTGCCTGCTCAGATTGTAGCCGCCGCTGACGATCAATGACGCCTTGCAATAAATTAAGCTGCTGCTCCTGCTGGTCTATTTGCAGCTCAATGAGTTCCCGGCGCTCCTGGGCCAACTCTCGCAGCCGACTGTTGGCACTTAGTTCACGCTGGTTAAGGTTTACTTCCTGCTCTGCAAGGGCTCGCTCAATGCGCCACTGAATTAACTGTGCATCGTGGCGTGCCGATAGTTGCCGATCACCCAGCAAGGCTTCTCGCTCATCAGACTGACGGCGTAAACTTTCAGTGCGCTGTAACGCATCTGAAATTGCTTGCTGAGCGCGCTCAGGCAGTGTTTGCGCGGCCAATAGCTGAGAGTTAACTTCGGCTAACTGGCTTTGAAGCCGCTGAAGCTCCACGACGGCCTCTGCTTGCTGCGCTTCCAGCTGATTCAGTGGCATATCACTAAGGTTATCCACTGAGAACTGTCGGCTTTGTTCCTCCGCTTCGTTCAGCTCACGCTCTAGACGAAGCAATATTTCGGGCGCTTGGACAACCCGTTGCTCTAACGCCTCAATGCGCTCTTCAACCGCGTGCAGGCGCTCATAGCCTTGTAGCGCAGCCGTCAACGCTTCTTTGACCTGAGTTTGCTCGGTGGTTAGCTCGCTTTCTTGCGACTCAAGCTCGGCTAATCGCTCAGATAGCTGCTCCTCAGAGGGGACCTGATCAAGCAACGCAGCCTGCGCGTATACGGCACCAGCAGCCGTAAACAATAGATAAATAAAGCAGAGCTTGAGGAGTGCCTTCAGTGCATTTTTGACCACGTTAGATATGCCTCATCGACATGGATACTACTCCAATCAGGAAGATCGCCATTGTCAGGCGTTCTGGCTTCTTACGCAATCTAACGCGTTTGACGAACGGGAGGAGTTGACTTACGCGATGGGCGTGTATAGAAGAGTCTCTGATAACTGCCTTTTATTTATTTGCGAGCCATTTTGATGGTCATTCGAAAACTGCTGTTAACTAGTTTAATTGTTTTGCTAGGCACTGAAAGTGCCATTGCAGAGACCCGCGAGGAAATTGAGGCTCGTATACGCGCACTCAACAGCGAACTTTATCAGTTGCGTCAGCAGCTGCAACAGGTTGAAGATCCGGCAGGAAGCGAATCCACGCCCGCTCCGCAGTTGCTTCCAGAAGAGATGGCGCTTGAGGATCTCAGTGAACGCCGCCAATTTGAGCAGGAGTCGTCACGTAATCCGTTTGCGATTACGACTCACCGAACTAATTATCTTTTCCCTATTAGCTATAGCACCAACCAGAACAGCGAAAACTTTCGTAGCATTTCCGCAGACTCTCCACCTAACGACGTCGAAGTGAAATTTCAGTTTAGCGCTAAATTCAACCTCGCAGAGGATGTGTTTGGCGACATTGGCGATGTCTATTTTGCCTACACCCAGCGTAGCTGGTGGCAGGCCTATAATACCGATGCTTCTTCCCCCTTCAGGGAAACTAACTATGAACCTGAAATTTTTATTGATTTTGATAACGCCTGGAGCGCATTAGGCTGGGTAAATACGCGCAATCGTCTCTCCTTCATTCATCAGTCTAACGGCCGTTCAGACCCGCTTTCACGCAGTTGGAACAGAGTTTATCTGGAAAGCACGTTCCAACGTGGTGACTGGGCACTATCACTCGCTCCTCATTGGCGCGTACCTGAGTCCAGCGGCGACGATGACAACCCAGACATAGAACGCTATGTCGGTTATGGCGATATCCGCCTGGCAAAACGACTCAATGGTAACCACGAGGTCGCAGGGCAACTGCGTGGCAACCCAAGCGCGGGTAACTATGGCACTCAAATAGACTACAGCTGGCCTGCATTTAACAATGTGCGTGCCCATCTACAGTACTACTACGGCTACGGAGAGAGCATGATTGACTACAACAATCGCGTGCATCGTCTCAGCATCGGCTTTAGCTTAAACCCCCTGTTCAGTACGTCAGGGCTGAACCGATAGCACCTAAGGTTGTCTTATGATTAACGGCTGCTATGCTGGAGTTGACACTTATTCATATTCACTCGTCAAAGGATGACATCATGGCTAAACGTAATACTGATACCTCTGCTCGTGCTGACCAGTTGAAGGAAGATCTCCGCCACCTGAGTGAAACCGTAGAAGAGTTGATGAATGCCACGTCAAAAGATGCAAGTGGCGAGATGCGTGACCTTCGTGAGCGCGCAGAAAAACGACTGAAAGACACCCGAGCGCGCTTAGAAGCTCGCGGTGAACGACTTTACGAAGACACGCGTGAAACGCTGTCTCAGCAAGTTGATTGCTGCGATCGTTACGTGCACGAAAACCCTTGGGCTAGTATTGGTATTGGTGCCGCAGCTGGTCTAGTGGTGGGTATGCTTCTCGGTCGTCGCTAATGGCTTTAGGGCCAACACAACGCGTATTCTCTGCCGCCAAACGTCTGCTGAGATCATTAGTCGCTAATGGTGAGACTCGGCTTCGTTTGGCGGTTTTAGAGTTAGAAGAGGAGCGCGCTCGTTTATTGACCCTGCTTTTGTTGGCAGGAGCCAGCCTTTTGTTGCTGTTGTTAGGCGTCGCGACACTTACCGCGCTGGTAGTCGTACTGTTTTGGGACACTTATCGGCTGACTGCGATTGGCGTGAGTGCAGGCGTTCTTATTGCCTTAAGTTTTTTACTAGCGGTTATTGCTATTCGGCAAGCCAAGCAACATACGCTGTTAAAAGAAACGCTTAAGCAACTCTCCGCTGACCGAGCCTTGTTGGAGGTGAATGAGGATGACTCAACCCAACACCGTCAATAAGCCTCCCAGCCGAGCAGAACGCAAAGCCGCCTTGTTAGCGGAACTAGAGCAACAGCGTATCGATATATTAGTTGATAGCGATACGCTTACCAAGGCAGCCTCACCGCTAGACAAGAACTGGCGCAGCCTTAAAATACCTTTGTATGTGATTGGTGGCGTCGCCGCCTTGCGTATTTTGCGCCATCCAGGTGGCGCAATGGCAGTTGGCAGAAAAGCACTGGCTAGCTACATGCTGATACGAAAACTGAAGCTGCTAGCAAAAGTGGCTAGTTAGTAAGTCACTAGCGATATTTTCTGAGAACGTCGCTGGGCCGTTTTTATAAACGCTAATTTTGAATGCTCTACGTGTTTACGGCCCAGTTCTTTAGACTCATCAGCATGCCTGCCCGCAAGCAACACCACTTGCCCAAGCCCACTGGAAGTTGTACCCCCCCAATTCCCCCGTCACATCTAGCACTTCACCGATAAGCCTAAGCTGCGGTAGGTCTTTCACTGCAAATGTTTTTGATGAAATCGCTTCCGTACTTACCCCGCCCATGGTTACCTCAGCTGTTCGCCACCCTTCTGTACCTGACGGTTTTAACTGCCACTGGTTTAGCCGCTGCGCCCAGTGATCAAGCGCATCATTGCTGTACTCAGCCATAGGGCTGGTAAGATTGGCGTCTGGGTACCACTCTAGCAACGCTTGGGCAAAGCGCTTTGGAAAACGCTCTCCCAGCCAAGTGGACAGCAGACGCTTAGGGCTCGCATGCCGTGCATAGCGTAATACGTCAGCGGCATCTTCAGTTGGCAGTAAATTAATAGTGATCGCGTCGCCAGGTTGCCAAACGCTGGAAATTTGCAGCATCGATGGGCCTGATAGGCCACGATGAGTAAATAGCATTGGCTCTATATAGCGTTTCCCATTGCAGCTAACTTCGCATGGCACACTGACCCCAGAAAGTGCTGCTGTACGCTCTTTCCAGCTATCGCTTAAGGTAAACGGCACCAAACCTGGGCGAGTAGGCAGAACATCTAAGCCAAACTGACGGGCAATATCATAACCAAACCCTGTCGCCCCCATCGTGGGTATCGAAAGTCCTCCCGTCGCAATCACTACCGTACCCGCGTCGATGCTTCCCAACGACGTGGCTAAGCGCATGCTATCCCCCATTCGCTCCAGCCTAGAAATTGACGTGCTGAGCGACACCTCGACGCCGGCCCATTCACACTCGGTGAGTAAGACGCTAACAATGTCTTTAGCGGAGCTCGCACAAAAAAGCTGGCCTGGGGCTTTCTCCACATAGTCAACACCATGCCGCTCTATCAACGACACAAAATGCTCAGGACGGTAACGCTTTAACGCAGAAATACAAAAATACGGATTTTCCGAGTAAAAATTCTGAGGCGTAGTCGCAAGATTGGTAAAATTGCAGCGCCCTCCTCCCGACATCAATATTTTCTTGCCCGCTTTTTTGGCATGGTCCACTAACAGTACACGACGCCCCGCGTAACCCGCTTGAGCCGCACACATTAAACCAGCGGCTCCTGCACCAATGACGACGACGTCGTAGACCATAAAATTAGGCTCCCAGGGTGAAAAAATGAGAGGCATTTTAACAGGTAAATAGCTCAAAATTACTGTACATTAAAAATTACATGTACAAAAAACGTACATCTATTTAACAAAATATCACTGTAGACACTTCACCCTCTAACACGGTGATCCCCTAAGTGGTATTACTAGGCATTTTGATAACACTGAGACGCTCATGCTTGTTTGTAAACGTATCTTTCTCTTCTGGTTGTTTACCCTGATATGGGCTAGTCCGCTGTTGGCACAGTCTCCCCCTCCGGTTATTGGGCACTACGCCGCCATAACGACTTGGTCTGATCCGCTTGAAGCATTAGGGACACTGAGTGCAGATGAAAGCGTGACACTTTCTGCCACGGTGACCGATACGATTGCCGAGATCAATTTTGAAGATGGCGAACAAGTAGAGCGCGGAAGGCTGTTAATTCGTTTAGAAGATGCTGAAGAACAGGCTCAGCTAAGGGCTGCGCAAGCCCTCAATGATGAACGTCGCAATGCGCTAGGCCGAGCCACCCAGTTGCAACAACGCAACCTCGCCCCGCGGGCTGATGTAGAAGACACCCAGGCTCGTTTACGCCAATCACAGGCTGACGCACAAGCGTTAGAAGCTAGGCTGTCAAATTATCGCTTACATGCCCCTTTTAGCGGGCGAGTTGGCTTGCGTAACGTCAGTATCGGTGCATTAGTAACGCCCGGCATGGAGCTTGTCACGCTTGATAAGCTAGATGTCATGAAGCTCGACTTTACCGTACCTGAAGTATTTTTAGGGCGTTTATCCAACGGCCTAAAGCTGAGTGCTACTACAGCGGCATTCCCTGACGAGCTCTTCAGCGGTGAAATCTCTAGCATTGGCACCCGCATAGACCCTATCACCCGCAGTGTTAACGTTCGCGCTGAAATGGTAAACCCTGGGCTGCGTCTGCGGCCTGGGATGTTAATGGAGGTCGTGGTTCAGCAACGAGTCCGCAACACCCTGGTACTTCCTGAAGCAGCGATCGAACCCAGTGGCAACCGCCACTTTGTGATGCTGATCAACCAGCAGGACGACACCTCTCGATTAGAGCGGCGAGAAGTCATCATTGGCGAACGACGAAGCGGTGAAGTAGAGGTGCTGGAGGGTATCAGTGCGGGCGACCTAATCGTGATTCACGGATTACAACTCGCGCGAGATGGCCAGCAAGTCAGGCTGCTAGGTATCGCTGATGAAGAGACGGATATTCGCACGCTACTGGAGGCTGATCGCTAATGCGTTTATCCGACATTTCAGTTCAGCGGCCCGTGCTGGCGATGGTGATTGCCACGCTGATTATCGCGTTTGGTTTACTGGCACTCAACCGGCTGCCCCTGCAAGAATACCCAACGGTTGATCCTCCTATTGTTAGTATTGATACCCGCTACCCTGGCGCATCTGCAAGCGTTGTAGAGACACGTATTACCCAAGTGCTCGAAGACCGTATCGCCGGAGTGGAAGGCATTGAGTTAATTACCTCGCAAAGTGAGGATGGTCGTTCGCGAGTGGAAATCGAGTTCGCCATCACCATGGATATCAATGCTGCCGCCAACGATATCCGCGATCGTATTTCAGGAGCACTGCGCAACCTTCCAGATGATGCCGATAATCCTGAGGTCACTAAAGCCGACAGTAGCGAGACGATTGTCGTGTGGCTAAGTCTCTCTGGTGCGGATTACTCGATCACCGAACTGACCGATTATGCCAATCGCTTTCTGGTAGACAGCCTTTCGGTACAACCCGGCGTGGCAAGGGTGCGCGTGGGTGGTGGACGTGATTACGCGATGCGAGTTTGGCTGGACCGCAATGCACTCGCCGCACGGGGGCTAACTGTTGGTGATATTGAGGATGCGCTACGTGCTGAAAATGTTGAGTTGCCAGCGGGCTCAATTGAGTCCGAAGATCGCCAATTTATTGTTCGTTTGCCGCGCAGCTTCGCGACCGCTGATGATTTTAAGCAGATTGCTTTAATTGAAGGCAGTAACGGTTATCTAGTACGTCTGGGCGATGTAGCGCGTGTCGAGATAGGCTCAGTAGAGGACCGATCTGTGTTTCGTGCCAATGGCGTCCCGATGGTGGGACTAGGCATGATCATGCAATCAACGGCTAACGTAGTGGAGCTATCGGAAGCCGTTCGACAAGAACTTGACCGGCTTCAAGGCACCTTGCCGGAGGGGATGTCACTCAGCCTTAACTATGATGCGTCAGTATTCGTTTCAGGCGCTATCGAACAAGTAGTGATGACGCTGTTTATCGCCATGGGGCTAGTCGTCGTGGTGATGTTTATGTTTTTAGGCAATCTGCGCACCACACTAGTGCCTGCAGTGACGGTACCGATTGCTGTCATTGGAGCATTTACCGCCCTAGCCGCCATGAACTTTTCGATTAATCTACTCACGCTATTGGCGCTGGTACTGGCGATTGGGTTGATTGTTGATGACGCGATTGTAGTGCTTGAAAATATCAATCGGCGTATGCACGACTACGCAGAAACACCTCTGGTCGCAGCATTTCGAGGCACACGGCAAATCGCTTTTGCGGTGATTGCTACCACGCTGGTGCTAGTGGCAGTCTTCGTTCCCCTCAGCATGCTGCAGGGGGATATTGGTCGGCTATTTTCAGAGTTCGCACTTACCATGGCGGCAGCGGTTGTTGTCTCAACCCTACTAGCCCTTACCCTCACCCCAATGATGGCTTCTAAGATTCTCAAGCCGGGCATGCATGATAGCCGGCTTAGCCAAGCCGTTCAGTGGCTGCTAACGGGCACCCAGCGTCGTTACCAGCGCGCATTAGAAATCGTACTCACATTAAAGTGGCTGGTCGTTGCCCTGTTTTTCTTGTTGATAGCCGCTACCGCCTGGCTGGCAACCGAGCTGCCCAATGAATACACCCCGCAAGAAGATCGTGGCAATTTCATTATCCTTGTCAACGGCCCAGAAGGCGCAACGTTTGACTATATGATGGACTATATGGATGAGATAGAGGCTAGATTGACGCCTTTTGTGGACAATGGTGAGCTTGAACGAATTGTGGTTCGTGCACCACGTGGCTTTGGTAATATCGAAAATTTCAACAGCGGTTTTATTATCGTCAACATGGCTGACTGGGGAAGCCGTCGTAGCGCTTGGGAAATCATGGCCGAGATTCGCCAGCAGCTACGAACACTGCCGGGTGTTCAGGCCTTTCCAGTGATGAGACAAGGTTTTGGACAGCGCACTCAAAAGCCTGTGCAATTCGTACTCGGGGGCGGCACTTACGAGGATTTAGCGCGTTGGCAGGATAGGTTGATTACTCATGTTCGTGAAAACAACCCACGTATTACCGCTATCGAAAGTAATTATGATGAGACCCAGCCCCAGTTACGCGTGGATATCAATTATGAGCGCGCTGCAGCGTTAGGCGTCACGGTGTCAGAGATAGGTCGAACGCTGGAAGTGCTACTCGGCGGGCGTAACGTCACGCGCTATGTAGATGACGGGGAAGAGTACGATGTCATCCTTGAAGGTGACCGCAGCGGTCAAAATAGTCCTGCTGCGCTAAACAATATTCAAGTGCGTTCAGCACGTTCAGGCGAGCTGATTCCGCTAGCCAGCCTGGTAACGCTCTCTGACTTCGCGGGTGCTAGCACGTTGAACCGCTTTGATCGCGTTCGCGCCATTACGATTGAAGCCAATCTAGCCGATGGTTATCCCCTTGGTGAAGCATTGGAATACTTACAACAAGCCGCCGACAATGTATTGCCTGAAGAGGTACAAACGAACCTTGCCGGGCCTTCTCGCAATTTTCAACAGGCCAGTGGCGCTACCATGTTCTTATTAGTGCTCGGTGCCGTGGTGGTTTACTTAGTACTTGCGGCCCAATTTGAAAGCTTAATTCACCCGTTTGTTATCATGCTGACCGTCCCGCTAGCCATGATTGGCGCCCTGCTTGCTCTGCTGCTTAGCGGACAATCACTCAATATCTATAGCCAAGTAGGCTTAGTACTGTTGATTGGCCTTGCCGCTAAAAATGGCATTCTGATTGTTGAGTTTGCCAACCAGCTACGCGATGAGGGCCAAGCGTTTCGCTCTGCCTTGATTGAAGCGTCGGTAACACGCCTGAGACCGATTCTAATGACTGCGGTCACTACGATGGCGGGTGCGATACCGCTGATACTATCAAGCGGCCCGGGTGCGGAATCACGGCTGGTTATTGGCACTGTCATTATGGCGGGTGTTGGCTCTGCGACCGTATTTACGCTGTTTGTCGTCCCGGTAGCCTACGATCTGCTTGCACGATACTCAGGCTCGCCTGGGGCCGTTAAACGCCAATTAGAAGAAGAGATAGCCAGCGCTCCTATCGCTCATCATACGCCGCTTAATACCCCCGAGCGCTAACATGAGCCATTGCGGAAGGTCATATAGCGGCCTTCGCACTAAGCAAAAGGCGCCACACAGGCGCCTTTTGTTTTAGGTCATGAAGATGCTAACTGCCGTCTTATTCGCAGTTACCAATACGCTCGCCTTCAATCACTGTATTCATGGTCAGCTCACCCATCGGCGATTGAGTGAATATATCCACGTTGCCTTCGATCTGCTCACCCATAAAACGCATTTCGCCATCGATAGTCGCTTCACCGCCATCGGCACGGCAAATCATGCTGTAGGAAAGGCCATCGGCATTCATATCCTGGCTGAGCAGCTCGCAACCCTCTTCTTCTTCAATGAAGCCAAACTCAGCGCTATCCAGCTCTTCTTGAGTGATGCACTGACGTTCGGTTTCCGTTTGATCGGGGATTTGCATGTCACCACTCATGCTGGTCACGCTGACAAACTCCCACTCGCCAGGCGTGACGTTAGGGGTTTCTGCCTGGGCGACCATCGGGAAGGCCAAAAAGGCCGCTACTGCCATGTGTCGTATCATCATCGCACTCATCTCTAGGTGGCTTTAAGGAATACGTTATTATCCTACCTGATTCATTACTTACATGTCCTACCGGACAAGGTCACTGCTACACTATTATCTTCAGAGTTACTCATTTTCAGGGCTTTTCGATAAAAGGGCGCTAGCGATCACATTAAGGGGAAATAGCCATGCAGGATGACGCGCTAGTAAATTATGATTTTTACTGCCCCTACTGCGATACACCACTTACGTTTCTTATCGACACCTCTCAAGGTAGCCACGATACCTGGGAGGATTGCCACCAGTGCTGTGCGCCGATTCAATTACACATCATTGTCTCGCTAATAACCGGTGAGCTAGAAGCAGTGCTCACCGGGCGAGACGACGATGTGCTTTAGCGCCCGTCGCTAAGCACTCTCGGTTTGTCGCAGTAGTGCTTTTCGTTTTGCTTCACCCCGGCGCATGAAGAACCACGCCAATAGCGTCGTGAGCGATACCGCCAGAATAATCAGCGTAGCCAGCGCATTGATCTTAGGCGACACCCCCATCCGCACCGACGAAAACACCACCATTGGCAGCGTGTTGGCACCAGGGCCAGAGACAAAGCTGGCAATAACCAAATCATCTAGTGACAGCGTGAATGCCAGCAACCACCCCGCTGCTAAGGCAGGCGAAATAACAGGCAGCGTAATAAAGAAGAAGGTCTTCACCGGTGGCGAGCCTAAATCCATGGCAGCCTCTTCAATAGAGCGATCAATTTCGCGTAAGCGGGCTGCTACAACCACCGCAACATACGCACTGCAAAACGTTGTGTGAGCAATCCAGATAGTCGCCATGCCACGATCAGCCGGCCAGCCAATCAGTTGAGCCATCTGCACGAATAGCAGTAATAGCGACAGCCCCGTAATAACTTCCGGCATTACAAGCGGCGCGGTAACCATACTCGACAGTGCCGTCTTGCCGCGAAAATGGCCATAGCGCGTCATAACGAAAGCAGCCACTGTACCCAAGCATACCGCCATGCTGGCGGCAAAAAAGGCAATTTTCAGACTTGTCCAAACCGCAGACAGGATCTGTTGATCACGAAATAATTCGCCATACCATTGTGTCGAGAACCCTGCCCACACTGTCACCAGCCGTGAGGCATTGAAGGAATAGACCACCAATACCACCATGGGCAAATAAAGAAACAACAGACCCAACACCAACATCACGGAGGTAAAGCGTGGGCGTCTACGCAGTCTCATCATTATTCAAGCTCCCGTGACTGGTAGCGATGGAACCACACAATGGGAATTAACAGCAGCAATAGCATTACCATGGCTAACGCCGAAGCCACAGGCCAGTCGCGGTTTAAGAAGAACTCTTCCCACAACACTTTACCAATCATCAGCGTATCCGGCCCCCCGAGTAGCTCAGGGATCACGAACTCACCGACGGCGGGAATAAATACCAGCATAGAGCCCGCGATGATTCCGCCCATAGAGAGTGGCAGCGTGACTTTGATAAAGGTATTAAGCTTGCGTGAACCCAGATCAGACGCCGCTTCTAGCAGCGAGTTATCCAACCGCGTTAGATGGGCATAAAGCGGTAGCACCATAAACGGCAGATAGGCATAAACAATGCCGATAATGACAGCAAACTGAGTGTTCATCATGCGTAGCGGTGAGTCGATCAGCCCCATTCCCAGCAATACGTTATTGATTAACCCGCTATTACTTAAAATACCCATCCATGCATAGACGCGAATCAAAAACGACGTCCACGACGGCAACATCACCAACAGCAGCAAAATAAGCTGCCAGCGCCCCGGAGCACGCGCCATCGCATACGCCATCGGATAGCCAATCAACAGGCATACTGCTGTCGCTACAAACGCGGTTTTTATCGAGCCCCAGTAGGCCGCCACATAGAGAGAATCTGACAACAAAAACAAATAGTTGCCCAGATTCAAAAAGATATTGAGCGTTTGATCAGCATACTCAACCAGCGGCCCATAGGGTGGGATAGCAATTGCTGCTTCCGAAAGGCTAATCTTTAGGACCAGCGCAAACGGCAACAAAAAGAATAGCGTAAGCCACAAAAGCGGAAGCGCGATAACTGCGCGACGACCTAATTGCAACCGCTTTACGAAGCCTGCAATGCGAGATGGCATCATGATAGGCGATCTCCTGTCAGCCACTGAGGCATTAGCGGTTCAGCACGATAGCGCTATGGTCTTCCCAATAGACATAAACACTATCCTCCCAGGTTGGGCGATCACCACGCCGCTCAGTATTGGCCATACTCACTTTGATCATTTGCCCAGAGGCAGTACGCACGTAGTAAAGCGAGTAGCCCCCCAAGTAAGCGATATCATCAACCTTACCTGCTTCCCAGTTGTACTCAGCGGATGGCTGCTCACGGGTTAGCCAGATTTTTTCAGGGCGCAGCGCAGCCCACACGCGGCGATCTACCGCCTGAGTCGTAATGCCATGATCAATATAGATCGGCCGAGATAAGGCGGGTGATGCAATGCGACAGTGGTCCGCAGCGTCTTCGACGATTTCACCTTCGAACAGATTCACCGTACCGACAAATTCCGCCACCATTCGGCTGGCCGGGCTTTCATAAATATCGACCGGTGAACCCACCTGCTCTATCCAGCCATCGGCCATAATCGCAACGCGGTCCGCCATGGTCATGGCTTCTTCTTGGTCGTGGGTAACCATGATGCAGGTAACCCCCACCTGCTCAATGATTTCAACAACCTCGAGCTGCATTTCAGTGCGCAGCTTTTTATCTAACGCCCCCATCGGCTCATCCAACAACAGCAGCTTGGGACGCTTGGCCAGCGAACGTGCAAGCGCTACCCGCTGGCGCTGTCCGCCGGAAAGCTGATGCGGTTTACGCTTAGCAAAACGTTCCATATGCACTAGTTTGAGCATCTGTGCGACACGGGCATCGACATCTGCCTTAGCTAGCTTGTCCTGCTTGAGCCCAAAAGCGATGTTTTGCGCTACCGTCATGTGGGGAAATAACGCGTAGGATTGAAACATCATATTGATTTGACGCTTGTGTGGCGGCATAGAGGTAATATCTTCGCCGCCTAGCAGAATCCGCCCTTCGCTGGGCGTTTCAAACCCCGCCAACATACGCAACAACGTCGACTTGCCTGATCCTGACCCACCTAGCAAGGCGAAAATTTCGCCGCGCTTTACCTGTAAATTAACATCATCGACCGCAAGCGCATCGTCGAAGCGCTTACTTAAGCGCTTTACCTCAAGCACACTATCTTCTGCAAACCTTGGCGTTTTTCCCTGAGCGCGCTGAGCGGCGGGAGGAGTTACCGCAGGAGAGGATGACGACTCGTTCGACAGGGGCGTAGTGACCATTCGCCACTCCCATCAAAAGGCCCGGAAACCGGGCGTTAAAAAAGTAACAGCGAGCCCAGCATTGGCTTGGCTCGCTGTTAGGCGATGACTAAATTAACGACCTGATTTGACGCGATTCCAGATACGCGTACGTGCGCGCAGAACGTCTTGAGGTTTTTCAGCCTGCAAATAGAGGTTTTCCATCACCTCGGCTTCAGGGTAAATAGCCGGGTCATTGATAATTTCATCGGAGAGATATTCATTAGCCGCCGCATTAGGATTGGCATAACGCACGTACTCGGTAATTTCAGCGGCGATTTCCGGATCAAGAATAAAGTTAATGAAGGCGTGGGCATTTTCAGAATTCGGCGCATCAGCAGGCACTGCCATCATATCAAACCACAGCGCAGCCCCCTCTTTGGGAATGCTGTAGCCAATAGTGAAGTCACGGCCGGCTTCTTCGGCACGATCAGCCGCCTGGAAAACATCGCCGGAATAGCCTGCGGCCACACAAACATCACCATTCGCCAAGTCGGAAACGTAACGAGAAGAGTGGAAATAGGTCATATCGTCACGAACACTGGCAATGAGTTCACCAGCGGCTTCCAGGTCTTCGATATTTTCACTGCGCGGATCAAACCCTAGATATGCCATGGCGGGAGACAGCATTTCATCAGCAGAATCCAGCATCGACAGCCCACAACCGGCCTCGCTCAACGCGCCGGTAATTTCAGGATCAAAGAGCAGCACCCAGCTATTCAGTGGCGCGTCATCGCCTAAAATGTCTGTCACACGGTCAACATTATAACCAATGCCGTTGGTACCCCACATATAGGGCACCGAGTATTCGCTACCCGAATCGATCTCTTCCAGGCTAGCCATCAATTCAGGATTGAGGTTATCTAAATTAGGCAGCAACTCATGATTGAGCGGCTGAAAAACACCGGCCTTTACCTGGCGGGTAAAATAATAAGTAGAAGGAACCACAACATCGTAGCCAGAACGGCCAGACAAAAGCGCAGCGTCTAATATTTCATTGCTGTCATAAACATCATAGGTCACTTCAATACCGGTGCGCTCGGTAAACTTTTCTAGCGTTTCAGGGGCGATATAGTCGGACCAGTTGTAAACTCGCACTTCATTCGCTTGTGCATTAGCAGCCGCTACGGCAAAAGATAGGGCCGTAACGGCCACTGAAAGTTTGTGAATATTGCCCATCTCACTACTCCTTATTTAAAACCGATATCGCTAAGAATGTTTCGTTAACTGCCAAGTCATTCAAACGTCAAGCTTACGCTAAAACATTAAAAACAGCTGTGGCTACTATGCCAGATAAGCGAATTTTGCGGTGCAGCGACATCTATCGCAAGCCCATGGGGAAAATTCTTGTATTCTGCTCCATGCGACCCCACTTGTAGGGTAGCCAACTCAGAAAAACACACATTGATAGTCTAATACTATTGCTTAGATGCATTTTTACAATTTTAGCTATTGGTCGTAGTTGGTTACCATGAGCAATAACTTTTTCCACTGCCACTCACTTATTTTGGAGACGTTCTGAATGTCCCTGATCAACACTGAAGTAAAACCGTTTAAAGCGACTGCCTACCTGAACGGCGAATTTATCGACGTCACTGAAGCAGACTTGCAAGGTAAGTGGTCTATTTTCTTCTTTTACCCTGCTGATTTCACCTTTGTCTGCCCGACTGAGCTGGGTGACTTGGCTGACAACTACGCTGAATTTAAAAAGCTAGGTGTTGAAATCTACAGCGTGTCTACTGACACCCACTTTACTCACAAAGCTTGGCACGACAGCTCTGAAACCATCGGCAAGCTGCAGTACCCGATGATTGCTGATCCGACCTTACAGATCTCTCGCAACTTCGAGGTATTGATTGAAGAAGCTGGTCTTGCAGAGCGTGGTACCTTCGTTGTTGACCCTGATGGCAAAATTCAGATCGTCGAAATCAACGCTGGCAACATCGGCCGTAACGCTGAAGAGCTACTGCGCAAAGTGAAGGCTGCCCAGTACGTTCGCGAGAACCCAAACGAAGTATGCCCGGCTAAATGGAAAGAAGGCGAAGAGACGCTTGCTCCGTCTCTGGACCTCGTAGGCAAAATCTAAACGGCCTACCGCTGCCGTTCAGGATTGCCCCTTAAGGCAGCACGACACCCGGGCATACCCCGGGTGTCCTGTTTTTGAGTACCCGTTTTTGAGTACCCGTGTTAACGCAACCATCGTTTTCCCTATCGCTCTTACTCATGCTGCGGTCTTTCAACAGCAGCGAGCGTGTTAGGTTGAGAACTCATTACTGCTGACTGCGAGGAAGCCACTGTCATGCTGGACGCCAATTTAAAAAATCAGTTGAAAGCTTATTTAGAAAAAGTGACTCAACCGTTCGAGATCGTTGCGTCCCTCGATGACGGTGCCAAGTCACGTGAATTGCTAGGTTTGCTCGAAGACATCAGCGGTCTATGCGACAAGATTACACTGCAAACTGACGGTCAAGATAATCGCACGCCGTCATTTGCCATTAACCGCCCCGGCGAAGAAACCGGCGTGGTATTTGCGGGCATTCCGATGGGGCACGAGTTCACCTCGCTGGTGCTGGCACTGCTACAAGTGGGTGGGCATCCCCCAAAGACGTCCGAAGAACTGCTAAATCAAATCAAGGCGCTCGACGGCGAACTGCTGTTCGAGACGTACTACTCGCTCTCCTGCCAGAACTGCCCAGATGTTGTTCAAGCGCTCAACTTGATGGCGATTTTCAACCCCAATATTCGCCACGTGGCCATCGATGGTGCCCTGTTCCAGGATGAAGTCGAAGCTAGGGAAATCATGTCGGTTCCCAGCATCTATTTAAATGGCAAACCGTTTGACCAGGGACGTATGACCTTAGAGCAGATTCTAGCCAAGGTTGATACGGGTGCTGCTGAACGAGAAGCGAAAAAACTTAGCGAAAAAGCCGCCTTTGACACGCTGGTAATTGGTGGTGGCCCTGCGGGTGCCTCAGCAGCAATCTACTCTGCCCGTAAAGGGATCAACACAGGCGTTGCTGCTGAGCGTTTCGGTGGACAGGTGGCAGACACCATGGGCATTGAAAACTTTATCTCCGTCAGCCATACCGAAGGCCCTAAACTAGTTAGCGCTTTAGAAGAACATGTTAAAGAGTACGATGTTGACGTTATGAACCTTCAGCGCGCCACGTCGTTTAAAGCCGCTGAAAACGAAGGTGATTTACACGAAATAACCTTCGAGTCGGGTGCCAAACTGAAGAGTAAAACGCTCGTCCTGGCAACCGGTGCGCGTTGGCGCGAGATGAATGTGCCTGGCGAACAACAGTACCGCAACAAAGGTGTTGCTTACTGCCCCCACTGCGATGGCCCGCTATTTAAAGGCAAACGCGTAGCAGTGATTGGCGGCGGCAACTCTGGCGTTGAGGCCGCTATCGATCTGGCCGGTATTGTAGGCCACGTCACCCTAGTCGAGTTTATGGGTGAGATGCGTGCAGACGCCGTGCTACAGAAAAAGCTTAAGAGCCTGCCTAACGTCGACATTGTTTTAAACGCTGAAACCACGGAAGTGACAGGCGACGGCAGCCGAGTTAACGGCTTAGCCTACAAAGACCGCAATACCGATGAGCTTAAAACCATCGCACTAGAAGGTATCTTTGTTCAAATTGGCTTAGTGCCTAATACCGAGTGGCTGAAAGGCTCACCGATTGAAATGACGCCACGCGGCGAAATCATTGTCGATGCCCATGGCATGACGTCAGTTCCAGGCGTATTTGCAGCAGGCGACGTGACTACCGTGCCATACAAGCAAATTATTATCGCCATGGGTGAGGGTGCAAAAGCATCACTGGGTGCGTTTGACTATTTGATTCGCCACTAATCTGATTCGACATTAGCTAGCCTGCTGGGCGGATCCCCTGCCACCCTTTAGGCTGTTTCCTTTGACGTAAAGACCGTGACGTCACGCCCGCTGCCCTGCGGGCGTTTTTTTGTTCGCAGGGTTAATCAGCGCGACCGCACACTGAGCAAGCAGGATCACGCGGCACCTGAAAATGACGCCACTGCCCGCTCAAGCCCTCAAAAGTGGCGAGTCCTTGATGCGGTTTTCCTGCACCGCTCAACAGCTTAAAAGCTTCTATCGCTTGAAAACAGCCAATCAACCCAACCAGTGGCGCCATGACACCGCTTTCTGCACAACTCAAGGCTTCATCTTCGCTATCGCCAGGAGGATACAGGCACGCATAACAGGGGCATGCTGGATCACGAGGATCAAAGACGGCTAACTGCCCAGAAAAACGAATTGCCGCTCCAGAGACCAGCGGTACACCGGCCTGCTGAGCAGCAGCGTTAATCGCATAACGGCTTGAAAAACGATCGGTGCAATCCAGCACCACATCTGCCGACGCTACCAGTGCCTCAAGCGCCTTGCCATCCGCATGTTGCTCCAAAGCGATTACATGGCACTCAGGGTTAAGTGCCTGCATGCTCGCTTTGGCTGAACGCGCCTTATTGATGCCGATACTTTCCAGCTGATGAGCAATCTGACGCTGCAGATTTGACAACTCTACCGTATCAGCGTCGGCAATCGTGATTTTGCCCACGCCAGCGGCCGCTAAGTAAAGCGCCACGGGAGACCCCAACCCACCTGCGCCGACAATCAGAGCATGAGCATTTCTCAGGCGCTCCTGCCCCTCAATATCAACCTCGGGTAGCATAATTTGACGGCTATAGCGCAGCAGCGCCTGATCATCCATCATGGGGTTACTTATCCTCAAATTCCTCGAAATCGGGTATGTGTAAGTTGAAGCTCTCTTTCACTTCTTCCATTACCACATAGCTTTTGGACTCTTTTACCCCAGGCAGCGTCAGTACGACATCGCCTAGCAGTTGCCGGTAAGCGGACATCTCAGGAATGCGGCATTTTAAAATATAATCAAACTGGCCAGACACCAAGTGACACTCTTGGATTTGCGGTAGTTTCTCGACCGCCCGACGAAACTCATCAAACACAGCAGGGGACTGAGTTTCCAGGCTAATCTCCACAAAGACCAACAAATTCGCTTTCAGTGCCTGCGGATCAAGAATGGCTTGATAGCCGCGAATGATGCCCGCACGCTCAAGACGCTTAACACGCTCTAAACAAGGGGTTGTGGATAAGCCGACTTCAGCGGCAAGGTCGACATAGGAAATTCGCGCATTTTCCTGCAGACAGCGCAAAATTTTAAGATCGATCCGGTCCAGCGTTCTATTTTTTGGTTTCATGGCAGGATCCAATACTGATGAATCAGGCAGTTATTAAAGGTGGCCCAGGGTAACCCGTTCATGACCTCCAACGTCTAGTACACTTTCAACGTTTTGGAAGCCAGCGCGCACTAATGCCGTGCGTACGTTGGCCGCTTGCGTATAACCATGCTCTAAGGCAAGCCAGCCGCCATCGGAAAGATAGCCACGAGCGGTACAAATCAAATGCAGCAAATCCGCCATTCCGTCAGCATCAGCCACTAGTGCCGATAACGGCTCAAAACGCACATCACCCAGGCGCAAATGTGGGTCGTCGGCAGCGATATAGGGCGGGTTACTAACAATAATATCGAATGCAACCGCTTGAGGGGGCTGAGCGAAGGTGCTAAACCAATCGCTAATTACGAACTGAGCATTGTCGATCTTCAGCGCTTGTGCATTGCGCGTTGCGAGCGCCACTGCTTCTGGGCGAATATCCGCCCCTATTACTTGCCAGTTAGGTTTCTCGCTGGCAAACGCAAGTGCAATAGCGCCAGTGCCGGCACCAAGATCCAGCAATCTTCCTGCCCTCGCCTTGGCACGCATCAGGACAGCCTCAACCAGAGTTTCGGTATCAGGACGTGGAATCAGCGTTTCTGGCGATGTCGCCAGCCGCAGACCCCAAAACTCTCGTTCACCAGTCAGATAGGCAATTGGCGCCCCCTGGGCACGCGCAGCCACCAACGCATCAAATCGTGCTTGCTCCCAGAGGGGGCACTGACGATCTCCCCAGGTATACAGCCAAGTACGGTCATGCCCTGTTGCGTGACTGAGCAGCACCTCGGCATCAATTCTAGGGGAAGGCGACCCTACCACTTGCAGCCGAGCCGCCGCTCGTCGCAAAAGCGCATCGAACGTCACAACATCAAAGCTCATTAGGCATCCTGAAGGGCCGAAAGCTGCTCTGCTTGATATTCGTGAATGAGCGGTTCAATGACATCATCGAGCTGCTCGCCCGTAATGACTTCCGTTAGCTTGTAGAGTGTCAGGTTAATACGGTGGTCGGTAATTCGACCCTGGGGGAAATTGTAAGTACGAATGCGTTCACTACGATCCCCTGAACCGACCAATGAGCGGCGAGCGTCTGCTTGCTCTTGGCGCTGCGAGTCAACCGCATTGCGTTTGAGTTTGGCTGCCAGCAACGACATCGCCTTTGCACGGTTCTTATGCTGACTGCGCTCTTCCTGGCACTCCACCACCACGCCTGTGGGCAAGTGAGTAATACGAATAGCGGAATCTGTGGTGTTGACGTGCTGACCACCCGCGCCACTGGAGCGATAGGTATCAACGCGCAAATCAGAGGGATTAATATCGATATCGCCCACGTCGTCCACTTCAGGCATGACCGCCACCGTGCAGGCGGACGTATGTATCCGGCCTTGCGATTCCGTCGCGGGCACGCGCTGTACGCGGTGCGCGCCAGACTCAAATTTCAAGCGCGCATAGACACCATCGCCTTTCACGCGAGAAATAACTTCTTTGTAACCGCCCTGTTCGCCGTGACTTGCACTGACAACTTCAACGCGCCAGCCACGTTTTTCCGCATAACGTGAGTACATGCGAAACAGATCACCCGCAAAAATAGCGGCTTCATCCCCGCCCGTACCAGCACGCACTTCCAAGAACACACCGCGGCCATCATCGGGGTCTTTAGGCACCAGCAGGCGTTTCAGCTCACTATCCAGGGCTTCGAGTTTCTCACGCCCCTCACTGATTTCCAGTTCCGCCAGCTCGCGCATATCGGGGTCGCTGTCGCGACTTAACTGCACGGCTTCTTCGATGCTTTTTTCTACCTCGCCGTAGCGCTGCCAGGCGGCGACCAGCTCTTCTAATTCCGCGTACTCACGGGAGTAGTCGCGAAAACGCTGCTGATTATTAATCACTTCAGGGTCAGACAGCAGCATTGCCAGCTCTTCAAAACGGTCGGAAAAGCTATCTAGACGTTGGCGCAAAGTCTCTTTCATGCGGGTGTATCATCCTTCTGGCATTTTACCGCGGCCACTGGTTGCTCAAAGGCAGGCTTAGCAGGCAGTAGTATATTGGGCGCGGCATTCAGCAACTCGTTATTTTCTTGGGATGCAGCGTCGCGCAAGGCAAGCGTGGGCTGATGCATTAACCGATTCGCCAATTGGTGAGCTAGACGTTCAATCACCTTGGCAGGATCTTCACCCTTTGCTAATCGCTCAAGCGCTTGCTCACGAGAATGGTCTCGAATGGCCTCTCCGTGACGTCGATAGTCGCGAATAATTTCGCCGCCATTGCGGATTCGACGCTCATGCTGCCAACTACCCACCCCGTGTTCGATGAGTGATTCAGCCTGATCAGCGGCAACTTGACGATGACGACGATTCTCTTCAATGACCTCTTGCAAATCATCAACGGTATAAAGGAAGACATCCGCAAGCTCACCTACTTCTGGCTCGATATCACGCGGCACCGCGATATCCACCATAAACACCGGTCGATGGCGACGCTTTTTCAGCGCACGCTCTACCATCCCCTTCCCTAGGATCGGCAGCGGAGAAGCCGTAGAGGATATGACGATATCAGCCTGCTCTAACGCTTCCGGTATTTCTGGCAGTGTAATAGCAGAACCACCCAGAGGAGCAGACACTAGCTCAGCGCGTTCCCGGGTACGATTGGCTACCGTTAGATGCCGCACGCCGGCTTCATGAAGATGACGCGCTACCAGTTCAATGGTTTCTCCCGCCCCGATCAAAAGCGCTCTGGCACGGCTAAAATCATCAAAAATACGGCTAGCCATACTGACCGCAGCATACGCCACCGACACTGGATTTTTGCCAATGCCCGTTTCCGTGCGCACCTGTTTGGCTACCGCGAAGGTGTGTTGGAATAACCGCTCCAATTCACCACCCAACCCATTGGCTTGGCGGGCCTGCTGATAAGCATCTTTTAACTGACCGAGTATTTGTGGTTCGCCCAGCACCATAGAGTCCAGGCCAACGGCGACACGCATCAGATGACGCGCAGCATCGTTGTCAAGATAATGATAGGCACAGCGGGAAAGGTCTTCGATGCGCAAATTATGAAAGCGCCCAAGCCAATCCAGCACGGCATGCTCACCGGCGGCATCCGTCACGCAATAAAGCTCGGTACGGTTACACGTCGAAAGCACAGCCGCTTCGCTGATTTGCGGCAGGTTACGCAGCTCCGTCAACGCGCTTTCCAGCTGCGTTGGCGTAAATGCAACCTGCTCACGTACGGCCACGCTGGCGGTACGATGATTTATTCCCAGGGCAAGAAGCGTCATGCGTTATGCGTCTTCGCTAGTGGATCGGTCGTCACGTCACTTGTCGATCTGAATGTCTGGAGCTTGCTATAGCAAGTCTAAAAAGAGTGGGTAGATACGATGAACTATAAGTAGATACTATGAGTAGATACCATGGATTGCACCACCCCACCCCGTTTTCAAGGTGTAATATTCTATCACAGCACAGCATGTTCTGGCGCACACCACTTTGCCGCAGGCAACCAAGCCGCTATGCTGAGCACTCGGCCACCTGATCGAGAGACGCATGCCCCTTCGCGCGACACTACTGGGTCACCCCCTATCGTTACCGGGTTTACCCTTACTGCCCTTGGCCACAACGCTACTACTGGGCGGCTGCCAGCTTTCCCCGTCTTCCTTTGAGAGCGGGGTTCAAAATGATGCTTATGATCCCATGCAGTCAGCGCCGCCGATTACTCGCGGGCTGGATGCCGAGGGTCTTCGCTCGTTGCTGGCAGCAGAACTTGCTGGCCAACGGGGCGATTATCGCTATGCCAGCCAAGGCTATCTGGAAGCGTCCCGGCGCTATCGCAACCCCGCGTTAGCCGAGCGCGCCACTTTTGCAGCGCGCTTTGGCAATGATGTCGCCTTAATGGAAGCCTCCGCGATACGCTGGCGCGAATTAGCCCCGCAAGCAGAAATGCCGAACAGGTTGCTGGCCACCCTCTCATTACAACGCGGAGACTGGCTGGACAGCTTAGAGCAGCGTCTGGCGATCGCTGAAGCAGGAGGCAATGGCGAAATAGCGGCTTTTTCTGAGGCGGCGGTGGCCGAAGAGGCGTCACTGAACCTATTAATCGAGCCATTGCGCGACTATCTTGCCCAGCCTGGCGCTCAGCAAAATGAATTCCACAGCGATGTTTTACTTGGCGCCGCACTGATCGAGTCAGCACTAGGGCAAACACGTCAAGCGCAACAGCATCTGGATCAAGTAACGCAGCTGTCACCTGAATCTGCCGCTTTGTGGCTTGCTAAGGCGCGCCTAGCATTAGAGATTGGCGATCATCGTGGTGCTCAGAACGCCGCGCAAAGGGGGCTAGATTTAGCGCCCGACGATGTCCGTTTTATATTAATGTTAGCCCAAGCTGAAATTCGCCTGAACAACATTACCGCTGCGGAAGCACACACCACTACATTGCTAGAAACACATGGTGGTAACGAAGAATTACGCATTGCTCTCGCCCAACTCTATTTGGAAGAAGGCCATAGCGAGCCAGCGTATCGATTACTGCAACCTCTGATTGGTCAGGACCGCGTACCTAACACGGCCTACTTCTTACTGGGGGCCATTGCCCAGTCTCAAGGAGAAGTCGATAACGCGCTGCTTTATTATCGGCAAGTACAAGACGGCAACGAATTTCTTCCAGCCCGAGCCGCCGCTGCACGCATGCTGATTGAAAATGATCGCCTGCTAGATGCTCGCGCTATGCTGCGTGTCGAGCGAATGCGCCATGACGACTACTTCGGTGAGCTGGTAATGCTAGAAATACAGCTACTGGATGAATTTAATCTGCAAGAAGATGCCATGGCACTACTTGATAGAGAGCTGGCTCGTACGCCAGATGACACCAGCCTGCTTTATTTAAGGGCAATGCGCGCGTGGGAAATGGGCGATCTTGAAGCGATGGAGCGCGACCTGCGCCAAATACTACATACCGAACCTAATAATGCAGATGCATTAAACGCATTAGGCTACACGCTTGCCGACCTGAACCTCCAGGGGCGCCTTGAAGAAGCACGCGATTTGATTGAGCGTGCCTATGAAGCTGATCCCAGCAACCCTGCAATACTCGACAGCATGGGCTGGGTCTATTTCCGGCTCGGCCAGCCTGACAATGCACTTGCGTGGCTAGAGAGCGCCTACGCACAAGTGCCTGATCAAGAAATTGCCGCTCATTTAGCCGAAGTTCTTCATGCCCTAGGGCGCAGCGAAGAAGCACGCCAGCTTATTGAGCGCATTCTTCAGCGAGCAAGCTATCACCCGCAAATTGATGACTTACTTGAGCGCCACCCTGAACTAACACCGTTAAGCGCGCCCTAACATGACATGCCCTTATAAAAGCATGCCCTTATAAAAGCACGCCCTTATAAAAGACAGTTTACGCAGTACTGACATGGAGCCAGTTTATGTTGACCAATTCCCTGCCCGCGAGCCGTTTATCAATCTGCAGTCGCTCAACTCGCTTGTTACTGGCCGGCATTGCCCTGTTAACGCTGGCCGGGTGCGCCACCCAAACGCCTGTAGACGATGGCGGACGCCAGGCTGGGCAATGGGAACGCCAGCAAGCCGACGTTGAAGCCTTCGACACCTGGACTCTCGTGGGCAAAGCAGGACTTCGCACTCCCCAGGAAAATACCAGCGCCAATCTAGACTGGAATCAACATCCCCACTATTTCCGCATGCTGATCAGTGGCCCCTTTGGCGGCGGGCGTAGTGTGCTAGAAGGTCGCGAAGGGCGCTTTTCGCTAACCACTAGCGATGGTCGCTTTGAAGCCGAAACGCCGGAAGCATTAATGGAAGAGCAACTTGGTTGGTCATTGCCGGTTCGCGCCATGCCTGACTGGGTGCGCGGCCTGCCGGGCGAGCACGCCAGCTACCAGTTGGAATCAGACGAGCTCGGCTTCCCTAACCACTTACAGCAAGATGGTTGGGAGATCGACTACCGTGACTGGGAGCAAGTAGAGGGCATGTGGCTACCTCGTCGACTAGTAATGAACTATGGCGACCTGCGCATCACCTTGGTGGTCAATCAGTGGCAATCCACTAACTCGGACTCTTAGATCAGTAGAGAGATCACATGCCTGCAACACCCTCGGCGTTGACACTGCCTGCTCCCGCTAAGCTAAACCGCATGTTGCATATCGTAGGCCGTCGTCAAGACGGCTATCACGAGCTGCAAACGCTTTTTCAGTTTATCGATTTGTGTGATTACCTTACCTTCACGCCACGCACTGACAGCGCCATTACACTTTCCAACACGCTTAGTGGCGTTGCCCATAACGACAATTTAATTGTCCGTGCAGCACACTTATTGCAACAGGCAAGCGGCATTCAGCAAGGCGTCTCAGTCGCCATCGAAAAAAATCTGCCGATGGGAGGCGGTCTTGGCGGTGGAAGCTCTAATGCAGCGACCACCCTGGTCGGGTTGAATCACCTGTGGCAACTAGGACTAAGTAGCGAAGCGCTTGCAAAACTAGGGCTGACGCTAGGTGCCGATGTCCCGGTATTCGTTCACGGTCACAGCGCCTGGGCGGAAGGCGTTGGCGAAAAGCTTACGTCTGTCACGCTAGATACGCCCTGGCTCGTGGTCATCCATCCAGGCGTTAGCGTCTCAACACCAGCAATCTTCCAAGACCCGGAATTGACACGCGACAGCCTCCCCATTACTATGGCGCGCGCACTGCAGGGGGGAGCGCCGGAGTGGCGTAACGACTGCGAAGCTATCGTCAAAAAACGCTATCCGCCAATTGCGGAAGCATTGGACTGGCTCACGCAGCATGCACCTAGTCGGTTGACCGGTACCGGCGCCTGCTTGTTTGCGGCTTTCGATTCACAGCAAGCCGCACAAGCCGTCGCATATATGGCAGGTCAACATTGGCATTCATGGGTAGCGCGCGGACTCAACACCTCTCCCCTACAAGATGCTCTGGGCCGCTGAAAGCGCCCGGTCATCGCATTAGGTTTATTGCTGGGGTATCGCCAAGTGGTAAGGCACCGGTTTTTGGTATCGGCATTCCCAGGTTCGAATCCTGGTACCCCAGCCAACCTAATTATGATCTGCGTTTTCTCCCCTGATCCCCAACACTGCAAAGGTGGCTGCGCGTGTCAAAATTGATGGTTTTCACCGGGAATGCCAATCCCGAACTCGCTCAAAAGATTGCCGAGAGCTTAGACAGCCGTATGGGTAATGCTACGGTCGGTCAATTTAGCGACGGCGAAATCGCGGTCGAGATCAATGAGAACGTGCGTGGTAAGGATGTGTTCATCCTGCAATCCACCTGTGCCCCCACGAACGATAACCTGATGGAACTGATTCTGATGGTGGACGCCCTGCGTCGCGCCTCAGCTACCCGTATTACGGCAGTCGTTCCCTATTTTGGCTATGCACGCCAGGATCGTCGCGTCCGTTCAGCCCGCGTTCCCATCTCAGCGAAAGTTGTTGCTGATATGATGGTGAAAGCTGGCGTTGATCGCGTCATGACGATGGATCTGCACGCTGACCAAATTCAAGGTTTCTTCGACGTACCGGTTGACAACGTTTACGGCTCACCTATTTTGCTGGACGACATCGAGCGCCAGAACTACGACGACCTCGTTGTGGTTTCTCCCGATGTCGGCGGCGTTGTGCGCGCTCGCGCTATCGCCAAACAGCTGAACGCTGATCTTGCCATTATTGATAAGCGTCGCCCCCAGGCCAATCAGGCCCAGGTAATGCACATCATCGGTGAAATCGAAGGCCGCACCTGTGTGGTTGTCGATGACATGATTGATACCGCTGGCACGCTCTGCAAAGCTGGCGAAGCGCTAAAAGATCACGGCGCAGCACGCGTTGTCGCTTATGCAACACACCCGATTTTGTCCGGCCCTGCGGTCGACAACATCACCAACTCGGTGCTGGACGAGGTTGTCGTGACCGACACTATTCCGCTTTCCGACACTGCCCGTCGCAGCGGAAAAATTCGCCAGCTGAGCGTTGCCGGACTCATCGCGGAAGCCATCCGTCGAGTCAGCAACGAAGAATCCGTTAGCGCGATGTTCCATTAATCGCCTGACGTAGCAGCCCCCTACTGGGGCCCTGGAAGCGTCGTCGTCTGGTCGCGGTCGGCGGCGTTTCCTTACTTAAACCAAGAGGCAAATTAAATGTCTGATTTTATCCTGAAAGCCAGCGTTCGTAACGACCTGGGGAAAGGTGCGAGCCGCCGCCTGCGTCGTGCGAACCAACAAGTACCGGCCGTTGTTTATGGCGGTGAAAAAGGCGCTCAGTCTATCTCTGTAGAAAAAACTGCTTTCTACAAAGCGATTGAAGACGAGTCCTTCTTCTCTTCGGTGATCAAACTGGTCATCGACGGTACTGAAGAGCAAGTGGTTGTTCGTGACCTACAGCGTCACCCCTTCAAGCCGCTGTTAACCCACGCTGACTTCCTGCGTGTTGACGCTACTCACGAAATCACCATGAACGTGCCGCTGCACGTCGTTGGCGAAGAGAAGTGTGTCGGCATCAAAGATCAAGGCGGCGAACTGCACGTCCTGGCCAATGAAGTAGCCATTAGCTGCTTGCCGAAAGATCTTCCGGACTTCCTGGAAGTAGACATCAGCGCCATTGAGCTAGGCACTACGCTGCACTTGTCTGACCTGAACCTGCCTGCTGGCGTCACGTCGGTTGATCTGGCCCACGGCGAAGATCACGACAACGCAGTTCTAAGCATCACCAAAGTAAAAGTACGCGGCGGTGATGACGAAGAGAGCGAAGGTGAAGGCGAAGAAGAGTCCAGCGCTGAGTAAAGCGCTAGCTCTCGGCGCTGCCAGCTGATGCTTTTCAGTGCCACCTGGGTCATGCCTGCATGACCCAGGAATGATAAAATCAAGCGCTTCGGCGCTTGATTTTTTTTTGCGGCCTGACATGACGTCGAAAATTTCGTCTAGAAATTTTTATGAGGTGGGACAATGAGCCAGGTAACGGCCATTATTGGCCTGGGAAACCCCGGTGCAGAATACGATGCAACTCGCCATAATGCGGGCTTTTGGCTGGTAGACGCCATTGCACGCAGTGCGCACACAGAGCTTCGCCCGGAAAAGAAATTTTTGGGCCTGTACGCCAAAGCACGTGTTGGCGACCATGAACTGCACCTTCTCAACCCCACTACTTTTATGAATCGTAGCGGCGCTGCCGTCGCAGCGCTTGCACAGTTTTTCAAACTAACGCCTGACAATTTACTGGTTGCTCATGATGAGCTAGACCTTCCGCCAGGACAGGCACGCTATAAGACCGGCGGTGGTCATGGCGGTCATAACGGCCTGCGAGACATCATTAGCGCCTTAGGCAACCAGAAGCAGTTTCATCGGGTAAGAATTGGCATTGGCCACCCAGGAGAAGCACGTCAGGTCGTTAACTATGTGCTAGGCCGACCCGGCAAAGCCGAACGGGAAGCCATTGAAAGCGCTTTGGATGAGTGCCTGGCTACGCTACCACTTGCACTCTCTGGCGACTGGGCTAAAGCCATGAACCGCCTTCATAGCGTAAAATAGCAGCACACTTTATAAGCACCCTTAGAATCAGGCGTTCTAGCACGCCCTTTTTTTCAATATTGGCAGACGCTTCCCTTGTTGCGCTGCCCTAGCGGCCAGGAAGTAATTTATGGGCTTTAACTGCGGTATCGTCGGCCTACCTAATGTAGGCAAATCCACGCTTTTTAATGCGCTGACCAAATCAGGTATTGATGCAGAAAACTTCCCATTCTGCACCATTGAGCCGAACGTAGGCATCGTACCAATGCCTGACCCGCGACTTGATAAGCTTGCGGAGATCGTCAAGCCACAAAAAGTGCTACCGACAACAATGGAATTTGTCGATATCGCAGGCTTAGTCGCAGGGGCATCCAAAGGCGAAGGCTTGGGCAACAAGTTCTTGGCCAATATTCGCGAAACCCAGGCGATCGCCCATGTCGTACGCTGCTTTGATAACGACAACGTAATCCACGTTGCCAACCAAGTGGATCCACGGGCAGATATTGAAACCATCAACCTGGAACTGGCACTTGCCGACCTGGATACCGTCGAAAAAGCCAGCCAACGCCTCGTTCGTGCAGTAAAAGGCGGCGACAAAGATGCCACTGCCACCAAGGCCATTCTCGACCGCATTCAGCCACACCTCGCTGAAGGTATGCCGCTGCGTAGTTTTGGTCTTGATGAAGATGAGAAGCGCCAGATTAAGAGCTTCGGTTTCTTAACGCTCAAGCCCACCATGTACATTGCCAACGTTAACGAGGATGGCTTCGAGAACAATCCCTACCTGGATATCGTTAATGAGATTGCAGCAGAAGAAGGCGCTGCAGTGGTGCCGGTATGCAACCAGCTAGAAGCTGAGATTGCCGAGCTGGATGACGAAGAACGCAGCATGTTCCTATCAGAAATGGGCATGGAAGAGCCAGGGCTTGATCGCGTCATTCGCGCAGGCTATGCCCTGCTTGGCCTACAAACATATTTCACCGCTGGCGTTAAAGAAGTCCGCGCCTGGACAGTGAAAGAAGGCGCCAGCGCCCCAGAAGCCGCTGGCGTGATTCACACCGATTTCCAGAAAGGTTTTATCCGCGCGGAAGTGGTTGCTTACGAAGACTTTGTCGCACTCAATGGCGAGCAAGGGGCTAAAGATGCTGGCAAATGGCGCTTAGAAGGTAAGGACTACATCGTTAAAGATGGCGATGTTATTCATTTCCGTTTTAACGTCTAAGTTGTAGCTGGCATTGCAGGTGATTGCTTAGAGTTGCGAGACAGTCCTTTAATCACCCCGAAAGCCCCCATATATGGGGGCTTTCGCGTTTATACACCTTGCATAAAATTGCATGATCATACAGAGAAAAAGCGACTACACCGGTGTATATGATTCTTGGACAGCGCGATTTTAGGTGTATACGATGAAAGGATCCTGAGAAATCGAGTCATTCCATGCTCACCGACGCTCACTGCTGGGCTGCAAAACCCAGAGACAAGCTGTACCGCATCAACGATGCCCGGGGCCTCTACCTTGAGGTCAAGCCTAACGGGGTGCGAGCATGGCGATATCGATTCAAATTGAGCGGCAAGGCTTCGTGGTTCGCCCTAGGCGATTATCCAGACACCTCGCTGGCTAATGCTCGTGATAAGTGTAACGATGACCGTGGATTCACACGGACCTCAGTAAACTCAAAATCCCCGTAATCACTTGCTGATACGGGGATTTTGTTTATTGGGCTCGCCCCCCTCCTCCATTGTGATCCGGAATGTTGATGGGGTGGGACTCCTCAGCAGCCTGTCCGGCAAGCTGGGGCACGCCGCCGAGTTATGCAAGAATGATTGTATTGGCAATCACTACAGGGATTGAAGAGCATGCCATTTCCTCTCAAACGTCGTCTGGTTTTGCTTGATGTCATGGCCATGAGGTCCAGAATCATCGCTGGACTTGAACATCAGGAAAGAAAAACCTCAGGCATGTCACGCCAGGTCTCCAGCGTTGACGTGAAGTGGGCACACAGGATTTTCAGCAAGTGAGCCTGGATACAACCAAAGATGCTTTCTTCGCCTATCAGGCTGTGTACCGCTATCTCGTCGAGTTGATCGAGACCGCCAATTCGGAACATGAACAGAAATTGCCGTCCTTGCGGCAACTGGCCCAGCGCCTGAACGTGTCGGTGTCGACGACCAAGTACGCCTATTCCCTTCTCGAGGACGAGGGGCGGATCTATGCCAAACCCAAATTCGGTTATTTCACCAAGGCGAGGCCGGCCCCCTTATTGAGCGAGGGCTCGCCCAATCTGCTGGACAACGTATTCTCCAATGCACGCCAGCCGGGGATGCTAGCCCTTAGTAGCGACGCGCCAGCGATGCTGTTGTCGCTGGAAAACCCATTGTTGATGATGGAGCGCGAACTGGCCCGGCAATACCCCCGATCCCATGCACCACTCTATCAGCCGTTCGGGGAGCCCGAGTTACGCGGTGCTCTGGCCGACCGCTACACCAGTTCCACGCACTGCTACTGGCAGGCCGAGCATGTATATATTGGCTCGGACCTGCACAGTGTGCTGGAGTTATCCCTCAGTGCCCTGAATCTGGGTGGCACTGTGGCGTTGGTGGAATCGCCGTGTTCATGGGCGATCCTACGCCAGTTGCAAGCAGCAAAGATTCGCGTGATCGAAGTGCCCCTCGGCGAGGATGGACGTTTCAACTTGCCCGCACTCAATGATTTGCTCAGGCGTGAGCCCATCCGGCTGGCGGTGCTGTCGTCCACCGTGAACATTCCCCAAGGCAACCTGATGCCGGCGCAGGATAAGCAGCAGATCTGTCGATGGTTGGCGGAGCGGGATGTCTGGCTGTTCGAAAATGACAGCTACGGCGAGTTCTATTTTTCCCCCAATCCCGCTCGCTATCGCGACTTTGCCGACCCGGAAAAGCTGCTGGTGTTTTCGACCTTCGACAAAATCATTGGCTCGGAAGCGCCTTATGGTTATGTGCTGTGTCGCCGACACCGGCCTCAGTTGCATCGTCTGTTCCTGGAACGGGCATTTCGTCTGTCGCCGATCCGTCAGAAAGCAATCGCCAAACTCTTCAGTTCCAAGCGCATCGATCAGCATTTGATGGTGCTGCGGGCCATGCTGCTGGACCGCATGAAACGGATGGAGGCTCTGCTGGAGGAACATGGTGATGGCCAGTTACGGATTGTCGCCCCGCAAGGCGGCGCGACCTTCTGGCTCGAAGCCCTGCGCTCGGTGGACATGCGACGGGTGTTCGAGCGCTTGTTGGCCCAGCGCATCGTTATCGCCCCCGGGGAAATCTTCAGCCAGCAGGGGGCCTGGCGGCATCACGTGCGCTTGAGCTACACTCTCGACTGGAGCAAGGATATCCCCCAGGCCCTGAAGAAACTGGCCCAGGCTATCAGCGAAGAGTACTAGACATGCCTAGAGCCCATAGCAATGCCGCGATTCAGGGAATCGGCCATCGCGCACTTCTTCAGCAAAACGCTCACAAGCGTCGCGAATAACCGCGCCGACATCGGCGTACTGTTTGACGAAGCGCGGTACCTGCTCACCGCCCAAACCCAGCACGTCTTCGGTCACCAACACCTGGCCGTCGCAAGCCGGTGAGGCGCCGATGCCGATGGTGGGTATTTTCGAATCCAGGGTAATTTGCCGAGCGACACCTTCGGCCACACCCTCGAGCAACAGACTGAAAGCTCCAGCTTCGAGGTTGGCCCGGGCATCTTCGGCAATTACCGCGCCGGTTTCGGTGGTCAGGCCCTGGGCCTTGAATCCCCCCATGACATTGACGAACTGCGGCATCAGCCCGACGTGGGCCATGACCGGAATACCACGTGCCACCAAAAACTCGATGGTACCCGCCAGAGCCTTATTGGTTTCCAGCTTGACGGCATCGCAACCGGTGCGCGCCAGGACCTGGGCGCAATTGCGAAAGGCCTGCTCGCTAGATTCCTGATAGCTGCCGAACGGCATGTCGGCGATGACACAAGACAGGCGTGTGCTGTCGACTACGGCCCGGGTATGGCCGATGATTTCTTCGAGCTGCATGCTCAGCGTCGAGGCCCGACCATAACCGACCATTGCAGTAGAGTCACCGACCAGGATGAAGTCGACGATAGGGTCGATCAGCTTGGCAATAGAGCTGGAGTACGCCGTCAGGGATACGATTTTCTGTTGGCCCTTCATCGCGACCAGTTGCGGAACCGTCAATCGTTTAGTACGAGTATGAGTGCTCATAAGTGTCTTCCTGTGATGATTGAAAACCCCACGGGATGGGGCGTCTGTCATTACAACCAGTCTTTCTCCCGTTCACGTCAGGCCTCATGGTCCTGGTGAGGAAGTGTCCGATTATTGGTTAAACGCAAGAAAACTCAATGTACAGATTTGCACTAAAAAGCAACCCAGATGCATTGTCTGGTTGTCCCGTCCGGTAATTGGATGGACCATTGCCGGCTAGATACCTGATGGCATTATTCGAACGACATGGCCTGTTTAAGGGTTTGATCTCGAATGCTGTTTCAGTCGCGAATTTTCATGAGTACCTGTTTAGAGTCCCCTTATGACGGCCCATATTTATCCACAACCTGGTCGCTTTTCCCGGTCTGACCACAAGACCCTGGGTCTGGCGGCGCTGGGTGGTGCACTGGAAATCTACGACTTCATCATCTTTGTGTTCTTCGCCCTGACTCTCAGCCAGTTGTTCTTTCCGCCAGAGATGCCTGAGTGGCTGCGTTTGCTGCAAAGCTTCGGGATTTTCGTCACCGGCTATCTGGCACGCCCGCTGGGCGGCATCCTGATGGCGCACTTCGCTGATCGAGTGGGACGCAAGCGGCGTGTTCAGTCTGAGCATTCTGATGATGGCCTTGCCCTGCCTGCTGATCGGGATCATGTCGACCTATGAATAGATCGGTTATTGGGCTCCCTTGATCCTGCTGCTATTGCGGGTGCTGCAAGGAGCCCCGGTGGGTGGCGAAGTGCCGAGCGCCTGGGTGTTCGTGGCCGAGCATGCCCCAGTCGGGCATCGTGGCTATGCCCTGGGTGTGTTGCAGGCCCTGAGCCCCGAGCGGCTCGACCAAGCCTTGCCCTACATACGCGACTGGGCGGCGGCGGCCGAGAGCCTGACCGCCGTGCAGGCAGTCGAGGGGTTCAACCAGACGTTCGAAATCCGACGCCGAGCAGCCGAAATCTTTCATGATGTCGATCTGGTGTTGCCTTCGACGAACCAGGTCAGCTCCTTTTCGGCAGAATAGGCTTCACCTACCAATGACCCACGCCTGCCGTTCGCGCACATCGTCTTTACCGTGCCCTGGAACATGGGTGAGCAACTGGCGCTATCGATCAACTGCGGCTTTACCGACCAAGGCATGCCGATCGGCCTGCAGATGATCGTCTCACGCTTCGCTGATCAGTGGTTGCTTCAGCTCGGTAAAGCCTATGAAAACTGGCGCGGCACGATTCGACACTGGCCCAAACCGCCGTCTCACTGAAAACGTTTTGTTGTCCTGCGGGAGCGTGCGGCTGCTTTTTTTCCTCTAGAGATTTATCGAAATGGATTTTCGTGTACTTCTGATGGCCGGCGTAGCCGTCGGCAGCCCTTTGCTTGCCATCGCGGGCGAAGCGGTGACCAAGCAAGATGAGGCTCCGGGATTTATCGACGGCAGCCATTTGAGGCAGAACTTGCGCCATTACTATGCCAACCAGCACACCCGACGCTCTACCTATCTAAGGATCAAGAAAGCCGATGGCCTGGAGCAGACCCGCATCCGTGAAACCTGGGTGCAAACCGCGATGCTCAACTACAGCTCCGGATATACCCAGGGGCCGATCGGCTTCGGGCTGGACGCCTCATTGTTCAGTGCTGTCAATCTGGAGCGAGGACATGGGCGTGTCGCCAATGGCGGCGATCGAGTGCTGGTTGATAGCGACGGCGATGCGGTGCCGACCTGGAGCCGATTGGGGGTCGGTGATCTGCGGTTGCGTTTTTCCAGTACTGAAATAAAGGCCGGGCGCTTGCTCACCGACAACCCTATTCTGCGCTACAAGGATAATCGCGCCCTGCCCTCGAGCTTTCAGGGCGTGGGACTGTTCATTAATGAAGCCGATTGGTTGTCATTGCAGGCTGGCAGCTTCGACCGGGCGATTCCACGCTCCGGTACCGGCAGTGAGAAACTCACCACCACCTTCGGCAACAGGGCGTATTCGGGGTCGCGTATTTCCTATCTCGGCGGGATGACCAAGACCTCTTACGGCCTGGACGTCAGCCTCTACGCTTCACGCTTCGAGGACATGTGGCAGCAGACCTATCTGGCATTGACCCAATTGATCGGGGATCAACGTCAGATAGCGCTCAAGACCGCACTGAATTACTACCATACCGAGGACCAAGGCGAGCAACGCCTGGGCTATATCGACAACGACGCCTTCAGCCTGGCCTTTACCGCATCACATCTGGCCCACAGCCTGACGCTCGCCTGGCAGCAGGTGTATGGCGACGAGTACTTCGACTATGTTTGGGAGTCCACGGGCAATTACATGGCCAACTCGTTGTACTCGGACTATAACGGGCCGAACGAGAAGTCTTGGCAACTGCGCTACGACCTGGATCTGGCGTTCTTAGGGGTGCCAGGCCTGACTACAAGCCTATGAATTGCAACAGCATGCAGAAAAAATCAGCGCACCGCTTTGTTTGAAGCCTTAGACAGCCGGGGAGGGAAACACTCATTGAGCCTCAGTCCTCAGACATCCAACCAAGACTGTGATCTTTGAGAAAAGCCGCTTCTGATGCCAGGCGCCTTTCTCAATCCCTAAAGCTAGTCGTCGAGCTAGATGTCAAACACTTTGATCACGGCTGTGGTGAGAGCATCAAAATTTCTAGTCAGATTAAATCGCTCGACGCGACGGCTGATCGCCTAGAGATAGTAATTAACCTCGTTCGATTCTTAAGGCATTGCACGCGTTTCCGTTATTGAAAACACTTGCTCTCTACAATATCCCTCCAAGCACTCGAAATGATTTTACGAGCAGAGGGACCAGCGCTAAAGATGTAGACAAAAATATATTTCTACCTGATTTAACTGCTGACCAGTCGCCGCGTAATAAACAAAAAAAGAAACACTTGACGAACAACGGGCTACTGAGTAATATTCGCCCCCGTTGAATGGCTACGTAGCTCAGCTGGTTAGAGCACATCACTCATAATGATGGGGTCCCCTGTTCAAATCAGGGCGTAGCCACCACACGAATATTGAAAGCCCGCTGACTGAGTCAGCGGGCTTTTTTCGTTATTGATCAGTAATGTACTCAGCACAACTCAGAACGATTCAAAAACACCGTCAACGCCTGGGTCAAATAATCAACATCTCGGGTACCTGCTGTTTCACGTACTGAATGCATTGCCCACTGAGGAAGCCCTACATCAATCGTCGGCACACCCACCTCAGTAGCCGTAATCGGCCCAATAGTGCTACCACAACCCATATCTGAACGAGTAACAAACGACTGCACGGGCACATCTGCCTCACGGCACACATCCCGAAACAGCGCCCCCGTTACACTATTAGTGGCATAACGCTGATTAGCATTTACCTTAATAACTGGACCACCATTAATAGCAGGGCCATGACGTTCATCGTGTTTATCTTGGAAATTTGGGTGTAAAGCGTGAGCGTTATCGCATGAAATCATAAGCGATGACTGAATCAGCTGAATCAGCGACTCTTCAGTAGCACCACCTACCTGGGCATTTAAACGCTTCAGCACATCACCCAAGAAAGGCCCCTGAGCACCGCAGGCACTGGCACTACCCACCTCTTCATGGTCATTGGCTACCAACAAGGCCCCTTGACTAGCATCACACGCTAGCATCGCCTCGAGCCCCACAAAACACGACAATAAGTTGTCTAGCCGCGCACTGGCGACCAACTCCTGACGCAACCCTACCAGCGATGGCGGTTGTACGTCATAAAACCCCAACTCAAAGTCAACGACTTCCACAGCACGCAGGCCATGCTGCTCTTCCAACCAATCAGCCAATAAGTCGCTAAGCTGCGCGCTATCACTCTGCATGACAACAGGCGACATTTGCGTTTGTGGGTTAATAACACGCCCAGCGTTAACATCGCGGTCTAAATGAATCGCCAAACTAGGCACCATGGCAATCGGCCGGTCCACATTTAGCAGCACACTTTCTAAATGACCATCAGCGTGACGTACATGCACACGCCCTGCCAACCCCAAGTCGCGATCAAACCACGGGGCTAACAACACACCACCATATATTTGAACCCCTAACTGCAACCATCCCGCGGCATACTGGGTAGCATTGGGCTTTAAACGCAGCCCCGGGCTGTCAGTATGCGCACCTAACATGCGCAGGCTGGCCAACCTCTCAGCAGGCAGTTGAAATGCAATCACTGACGAATCATTGCGCGTCACGTAATAGCGCTTGCCCAGCTCAAGCTGCCAGTTAGCCGTCTCCTCAAGACGCACAAAGCCCGCCTGCTCCAAACGCTCCGCCATACAGCGAGTCGCATGCCAGGGCGTAGGCGACTGGTGCAGAAAATCACATAGCCGCGTCACACGGTCCGCGTTGAAAGCTTCGGACATAGAAATCCTCATAACAGTAATGATTGAGTATCACAGGGTAAATGACCTGCTACAATGCTCCCTCGGCCTACGCAACTCATAGGCTATCTGCGGGTCTAGGGAAGAATAAGTGTACACAAATCCGGGAGAGCTTGACTGATGAGCTTGTTTGCAACGTTTTCGCGCTCGGTCGCCCTTGCTGTGATGCTGGCCATTGCCAGTCCAGCAGCGCTGGCGCAACTTGAGCCGACCGACGAACAACGCCAAGCGGCAGAGGAAATAGCGGATTCACTTCGCTATGGGCATTATGCCGATATTAACTTCGACGAGCAGTGGTCAGCGGAAGCTTTCCAACGCTATCTAGACATTCTAGACGGCCAGCGCTCTTACCTATTGAGCCGCGACATAGAGCCTTACCGCCACTTAGAGCGCGACATGGCTGAAGCACTTTTCGATGGTGATCTTGACGATGCATTTGCACTCTATAATCGTCTCAGCGAACGCCACACCGCCCGCCTAGAGTGGTTGCTAGAACGCCTTGATGAAGGGCTTTCATTCGAATTCGATAGCGACGAGCGCTTAGAAGTCGATCGCGAAGATGCCCCATGGGCAACCCGCGAAAGTGAATTAGACGAACTCTGGCGTAAACGACTCAAAAACGATGCGCTAACGCTTGCTCTAACCGACCAAGATGACGAGCAGATAGAAAGCAATCTGCGCCAGCGCTATGAAGGACAGCTATCCCGCTTGCGTCAGTCAGAGTCTGAAGACGTCTTTGGGTTAATCATGGCGGCAGCCTCCAGCACTATCGATCCTCACACCAGCTACCTCTCCCCTCGCCAAAGCGAATCGTTTGATATTCAAATGAGCCTTTCACTTGAAGGTATCGGCGCACTGCTTCAAGCCGATAGCGAATACGTCAAGGTCGCCAGCCTGGTTCCCGGTGGCCCTGCCGATCGAGCGGGCGTGCTTGAGCCCGCTGACCGAATTATCGCCGTGGGCCAAGAAGAAGGCGACATGGTCAATGTGGTAGGCATGCGCCTGGACAACGTCGTCGACCTGATTCGCGGCCCTAAAGGCTCCATTGTACGCCTGGACGTGGTGCCTGCCCAAGCAGTGGACATGACCCGCTCTCAAATTGTTGAAATTACTCGCGACACCGTCAGCCTGGAAGATCAGGCAGCGCATAGCGAAGTGATAAACATTGAGCGAGACGGCCAACCTCATCGCATTGGCGTAATTGACGTTCCGACGTTCTACGTCGACTTCGATGCCTGGCAAGCCGGTGAAGATGAGTATCGCAGCACCACCCGCGACGTCGCTCGAGAAATTGAAAGTCTCAAGAAAGAAGGCATTGAAGGTATTGTCCTAGATCTTCGCAATAATGGCGGTGGCGCACTTCAAGAAGCCAACTCCTTGATAGGCCTGTTTATTGACCGAGGCCCCACGGTACAGGTTCGTGATGCCCAAGGCCGCATTCAGCTCTACGGCGACACCGACGCAGGCACGACTTACGACGGGCCACTAACCGTACTGGTTAACCGTCTTTCCGCTTCAGCATCGGAGATTTTTGCTGGCGCTATTCAAGATTATGGCCGTGGCATAGTGGTAGGCGCGCCCACCTTTGGCAAAGGCACTGTGCAAACGCTCAATGATCTTAGTCATGGTCAAATCAAGCTTACCCGTGCCAAGTTTTACCGCATTTCAGGTGATAGCACCCAAAACCGCGGTGTTGAGCCCGACATTATATTCCCCAGCCTGATTGACCCAGAACGCATTGGTGAAAGCAGCCTAGATAATGCTCTTGCTTGGGATACCGTGCAGAACGTTCAATACCGCCGCTATGGCGCCCCGGAGAACACCCTCGCTGCCCTGACTTCTCAACACCAAGAACGTGCCAAGGAGAATCCTAACTTCCGCTATCTAGAGCGCCAGTCCACTTTGGCTCGCCAGCTACGCGAACAGCACACCAGCGTTAGCCTGAACCGCGAACAGCGTCAACGAGAGCTAGAGGCTCAAGAGGCTGAACAGCTTTCACTTGAAAACCAACGCCGTCGCGCTTTAAACCTGCCAGAGCTGGATGAGTGGATGGATGCGCGCAGTGATAACTCGCAGCCCGAAGGTAGTGACGCGGACGCTGACAACGAGGAGGATAAGGATGAAGACATGCCGGTTGATCGCGCCCATGTACTAGAAGCCGCCGAAATCTTACTCGACTACGCCCATCTTCAGGGCGCACAGCGCATGGCGAAATACTGAGACCCCACCAATGAATGTACCAGTCCATTTTCTGGACTGGTACATTCACATATACCTTTCATAAAGCTTCTTGAGACGGCTTCTGAGTAGATATTACGCTACCCTTTTTGCCAAAACTCTCTTTAAAACCCTCTTTGTCGAAACACTGACTGTTAGCTATTTTGGCTGTGTACTCGTCTGAAGGCCTACTAGGCGCGACAGCAGGATCACCGTATATAGCACGCCAATCATTGCCTCGAAGATCGCAAACGACTGGGCATAGAACCCTTGCGGGGTAATATCACCGTAGCCCACGGTTGTTAGCGTGACATAACTATAATAAAACAGTTGCTGCCAGTTGATCGGCACCCCTGACGACACTACAAAAGAGCCTGGCGCGATCCACTCAATTAGCGAAAAGACTGCAGTAAAGCCCGATCCAATCACCAGATATATCGAAGCGGCAGCCACTAGCACATCAGACATCATCTCGGTCGCGCGGAAGATATAAAGTGCCAGCACCACGCCAATGACAAGATGGTAGGCGATGGAGGTGAGATAAACCGCCAGAGTGGTATAAGCACCTGGAGTATAGGAGTTCGCCAGTCCAGCCACGATCACAGCCGCTCCACTGACAACCGCCAGCGCGCGCAAGCGGCGGTCAGCCAACAGCAAGAAGGTCGCTACGACGAAGATAGAGCCATAAAAAAGATAAAACAGCGCAGGCCAGACACCCTCCGCACCCGATAATGGATAGGTCAAATTGTGCAACAAAATCGCCACTAAAAGGCCAATTGTTACCCGCAAACCGCCAAGCCGAGAGGGAGCACTAGTCATACTGCCGCCCCTTCGCGATGAGCGGTTGCTGCCAGGGTGATCATCACGACCAACATCCCGCCTCCTAACCACAGGCCATTAAGATGCATTGTTAATGCCAGCCAGGCCCAAGCCGCAAGAGCCACCCCGGCAAGCAGATAGCAAACGGGCAGTTTCGAGGCCATGGTGCGATGAAACATTGCCGACCCCACCAAAAAGATCGTTGGACCAGCGAAAGCGAACAACGCCGTTGGGGCATGAATGGCATCATGCGGATGGGCAACAATCAGCTCGATAGCGACAGCCACCACAATAGCACCGCAGACCATTACTCCGTGGGCATAGGCCAGGCCCGCCCGAGCCAGCCGCGTATGATCAGCCGCATGTTCGAAACTGTGCTCACCTGCCTCAGCAAGATGCACGAAATAGATCCACCAAAGTGTAATAATCAACAAAAAGCCGATAGCCGCAGCAGCGATGACACCCGCCCCCAAAGATTGACTAACGAGTAAACCGCCCATAAGCAAGATGGATTCACCAAGCGCAATAATGAAGACTTGCTGGTTACGTTCCAAAAGATGCAGGCCGCGCAAAGGCCAGCTATCCATTGGCGTGGCTCCTTGACCAGGCAACCAAAAACCAACATAGGGCGCGGAATAGTCGATTACTACAGCGATGATCCACAACTCTAACCTAGCGCTTGGAAACACAACGCCTGCAATCCAGAACACGCCCGAGATCGCACTCCATGCACAAAGCTGTGCATAGTTTCGCCCCATCTGTTCGCCACGAAAAACGATGGACATATAGCCCGCGCGTATCAGCGCCATGGCAACATAAGCACCCACGAAAAGGCCTGCACGAGATGAGAAAGCATGCGGGATCGCAATCGCCATCAGCAGTGCGCAAGCCATGAGTACAATCATCAGAACGCGCCCACTGGCATGATCTGGGTCAAGCCAGTTGGTTGCCCATGACGTGTAATTCCACGCCCACCAAGCCGCCGCAAAAAGCGTAACGGCCTCAAGCGCACCTACCCAGTTGTCGTGGGCTAATAGGAAATGCGAAAGCTGAATAATTGCAAAGACATAGACCAAGTCGAAAAACAGCTCAACATTGGTCACACGCGGAGTTTCGCCCGGACCAATATTGCGCAACGCAGCCTTTGGAGCAAGATTGTGAAAAATTGTTGCTTTCATGAAACATTCCTTCTATGATCAATAGCAGCAATCCGCGGCGCTCCTCCCTCAGTTTCTCCGCGACCACAAAATAGCAACAAGCGCAGGTACAGTAAAAACGATCAACATGAACGGCAGCTCCTGCATTACGCTGTAGCCAGCCTGACTAACACCAATCCACATATTGATCGCAGTACAAATTAACCAGACCACGAGATAAACAGGCAAAAGTCGCGCGAACCGTATTGAAGCAATACGAGCAAAGACGACAAAAACCGCCAGCAATACCAATCCAGCGAGGATGACCATAACCGTATGCATGAAACGTCTCCTTTGAATCTAAATAGGTAGCCGGCGGTGATATTCGTCAACCAGCTAATTTATTTGGTGGTATAGCCGCCGTTGACAAGAATCGTCTGACCCGTCATCCACCAGCCATCAGATACCATGAAAAGTATCCAAGGGGCGATGTCTTCAATATCAGTCAGACCGGTTTTAGAGAAAGGCGAAAGTGCCGCAGCTGTCTTATGGTAGGCAACCGCATCCTCTCCTTCAGCAGGGTAAAAGAAAGGCGTATCCATCGGTCCTGGCCCAATCGCAGTAACAGAAATGCCCCGCTCCCCAAGCTCTTTTGATGCCGCCCGAGTAAAGTGCTCGACGGGCGCTTTTAACCCCTCATAAGCCGCATAAAATGGCGTGTAAGCCCCTAGGAGTGATGTTACAAGGGTACAAACCTTGCCATGATCGTTAACGTAGTTACCTGCCTCCTTCAGGAAAAAGAACGCCGCCTTAACATTGACTGCGCATGACTGATCAAAAGCCTCTTCGGTCACTTCTGCCATTGGCCGCTTAACCACCATACCAACGGTATTGATGGCAATATCGGGCCTACCCACTGCAGCAACGGTATCCTGAAAGAGTTTTTCCATGGCTGCCGCACTCGTCAGATCAGCCTGAAATGCGACCGCTTCGGCTCCTGCCGCCCGAATCGATGCCACAGTTTGCTCAGCAGCCTGCTTAGCAGAATCACTGTTGTAGTGAATCGCCACAGCCTTGGCCCCCGCTTTTGCAAATTCTTGCGCGAGCAAGCCACCTAAGTTCTTCGCACCACCAGCGATCAGAACTACTTTACCTTCAATGCTATTATTAGACATCGCTCATCCCTCACGTTAAGTATCATCACCGTTCAGCAGAACGGCTTACGGATAAGATGACGCGTTGTGTGATCATGATAAACATGCGAATATCGACAAGACCTGTCGGAATATACGAACAATAGCAATGGATCGCATCAGGCAAATGCAAATCTTCATCCAAGTGATGGAGAGTGGAAATTTCACGCGGGCAGCTGAGGCACTGGCTATACCTCGCTCTACTGTCTCAACGGAAATCCAAGTATTGGAAGACCGGCTGCAAACGCAGCTTTTGTTTCGCAGCACTCGCAAGGTCGTTCCAACCCAGGATGGTAGGCGGTTTCTAGAAACGGCACAGAACATCGTCGATGCCGTAGCTACCTCCGAGCAGATGTTCCTACCTGGCAACCTGTGTCTAAGCGGTCGACTTCGCGTCGACATTCCTAGCCGTATCGCTCGCAGGCTCGTCTTCCCTGCATTATCAGACTTTATCGCCCAGCACCCTTACCTAACGATTGACATAAGCGCAAGCGATAGGATAGTAGACCTGGTCGCTGACGGCGTCGACTGCGTGTTGCGGCTCGGGGTACTGCTAGATTCAGACCTTGTTTGCCGCCCTCTTGGCGAAGTGGATTTCGTGACCTGTGCCAGCCCCGCCTATTTGGCTCGCCACGGGCTACCAAAGAAGCTTGAGGACCTGAGCTCTCATTTACTGATCAACTACTCTCCCCGGCTTCCGACCTCAACCGCGACGCTGGAATTCCAGCAGGGCGAGCACTTGATAGAAATCAAAATGCGCAGCGCCATTACCGTCGACGGAGCCGAGGCCTATGTCGCGGCAGCCCTGTCTGGGCTGGGCTTAATTCAAGTGCCCGCCTATGATGTACGCCATCTTCTTGAAAGAGGTGAACTCAAGGAGATACTGCCGGACACACCGCCACCATCAATTCCACTCTCATTTTTGTTCACCAAACGACGCAACCTATCCCCCAAAGTGCGAGTTTTTTTACTCTGGCTGGAAAGCATACTTGAGAGGCACGGCGTTATTTCTCAAAGCCCTACACAAAGAGAGAGCATTGACAAGTCAGCATAGCGCTGCCCGCCGCGTCGGCCGATCACCCATCTTAACTAATCGCTGAGTAAGCGTGCTCAACCGCACTGCACTGCCCTCAGCGCCTGCACGAATAACATCTTGCGCCCATCCAGGTAGTTGAGGCGACAAACGATAATAAACCCACTGCCCCTCTCGCTGATCGATTAACAATCCACACTGACGCAACTGGGCCAAATGACGCGACACTTTAGGCTGCGACTCCTCTAGCGCATAGGTCAGTTCACACACGCACAGCGATTGCTCGTTGGCGATCAAGAGCACCAGCATTAACCGTGTCTCGTCACTTAGGCACTTGAACACCTGCAGTGCATTCAGACTGGCAGCATTTCCCACGGACACCTTCCAAAAAAATGATTAGCCAAAACAGTTTATACGCCCCTAACCGGTAGATACAAAAAACTACCCAGAATGCCTTAGAATATTGAGCAAGGACATTGAGTATTATTATAAACAGGTCGTAGGGATGCGAAATGGTCGTTTTAGGCTAGCGACTGCGAGAGAATGCTTACTAAAAAGGTGAGACTGAAAGGCAAGAAAAAACAGAATGGCTCCCCGAGCAAGATCAAAATAAACAACACAAGACTCTGATTTTTAAAAACTAAATATAAAAATAAAGAATACAATATACCACTATGTATACCACAATCCTCGATTGCAACCCGCGTCCAAATTGTCATGCGATAGCATCAATCACTGTTAATTCTTTTCGTGCCATATATGGACTGCTTACGGCCAAAAAGCTGTCTTCCATGAGGCATACATAAATGGCTGCTTTGTTACTTACATTGCAATTCGAAAGATAATTTAGCTCTTCAGTCCAAATGCAGCATTGATATTCTTGAACAAGCGTTCGGCATTTTCAGCGGCGCCTGGTGGTAGGTCACTGATTGTCGACCAGCTGTCGAATTCCTTCAGCATCTCCACAAGCACATTCTTCTTCTTGAGTTCTTTTCCTTGGCGCTGCTTCATGGCAATCTCGACGCGCTTGGCAATTAGGGTCGAGCCATCTTCGGGAAGGTCTTCTAGCCTTAGCGCTAGGCCGTAAGCACGGTTCACGCACTCGAGAAACCATTCGTCCGGAAACAGGTCTTCGATTGCGACGTCGGTTTTCTTCACACCGGCGGCTTTATCAAGCATTAACACCCTAAACTCGTGGCCAGTCTGATCAGCGTAGCCTTTCAGATTCATATCTTTGATCTTCTCGTGTGCTAGATAGCCAGCTTCATCGGTGTCGAGCAACACTCCGGCATCCCACAGTTGACCGATCGCGAACGCTGCATACATCGGCGCTTTAGTTGAGGTCTGCGCGGGCCATATATATATATGATCTGACATGCCAACTTTGTCGCTTTTAGTCAGCAAACCCGAAAGTTTGCTCAAGATCAATGCATCAGTTCCTCCCTCGACAATCAGCACCTTACGGTTACCAAGCATTCCGGAAAGGTCTGGGGTTAGACCGAGAGAACTTTCGATAACCGCCATTGGAGCCGACTGACTGCTCACTACGCCATGCGTAACCCGCAGATGGTGGTCGCTGTCGGTTTCGATGATGCGCACCCGCTCTGGATTCGCTTGGTCGACCATTGATGACAGGTGAGTGGTATACATCACCGTGTTGGTTTCTGATAGGTCTTCAAACACACCCAATAGGTCGCGTTGCCCGCTATAGTGAAGATGGATGCCTGGCTCTTCCAATAAGAGTGTGCAATTCTCAAAGTCACCCTCGGAGGCATGAGTGAACTTCCACGCGAAAGAGACGTACCAACGGAACCCTGTTGAGCGCCGATACAGGCGAACCGGAAAGCCGATTGCCTCATCCTCAGCGAAGATGTTGAGTGTTGGGCCATCTACATCGATATCGAATTTGACTTTCTTCTGCTTCCACAATTTCTGAAACTGTTGAGTCAGGTAGGCAGACGCCGCACGCTTATCAAACTGTCGTAGTGTTCGACCCTCAGCGCTGCTACCCTTCTCAACAAAGTCATCGAGATCGATCTCAGCAAGGTCGAGTACGATCAGGATCGTCTGGTCGTCGGTTGAAAGTTCATGGCGCTTGCCGCCCGCCTTATCTAAACGGCTCTTTAGCTCGTTGAGCTCAACCTGCGCCCCGGAGAATTCATAGTCCTGAATGAGCACAAAACGCGGAACATGCTCACTGGCCCATTCCGACACTTTGACTTTGGAAAGGCCCAAATCTTCAGATGCAATCGTGTTGCCCTCTCTATCATGCAAGTAGAAGCTGGTAACGTAACCATAACAACGACAAGCAAATAGACGAATATCAACTGGTGGCGTGGCGATATTAGCCTCTAGCTCACTGCCACCCTCATCGGTTATTTCTTCCGACGCAAACTCAAACAAGGCTTCGGTTTCACCATCATCAAACTCAAAGTAGGCTTGGGATACCGGCTTGCCATTCGCATTCTTTTTCCCCTTCCAGTCGTCAACCGGCCAGTCCTCGTCTGGGTTGTACTGGGTCTCAACGAAGGAATGCAAACAATACAGAGCCTCAAAAAGGTTACTTTTACCCGCTTCGTTCTGTCCGACGACCGCCGTGACGTTTGTTGTCTTGACCCATCCAGAATCAATGATGTTCCGATAGTTCGAGACACAAAATTTTTCTAACCTCATAAATTTTTCCCAATCTCAAATGCTTGCTTAACTATATATTCAACAAGGTTGATGCGCGAGTCGGCAACCTATGAAAGCCGCCATTCGAACTTCTTGAAGTATTCGGCATTTTGATGTCGTCAACTTCCGCTCCGTTATCAGCAATAGCTTGAAGTACTGCACCCGGCCAAGGGGCGGGCAACGCATTACCACTAAGTTCGAACACAACAACCGTAGCCACAGCGGCTCATTGGGACTGGAAACGCCACGCGTTGACAGTCCAAGTTCCTCTTGAGCCGTTTGTAATGTGCCTGTTCATGCATAGTGATCTTGGACTATTTCCATAGCAGATTTTGTAGTGAGACTATAGTCTTCGAACGTTTGCTTATAGAAGTAGAAAAATGCGACGCCGAACTCAGCTAACTCTATGAATATGAAGTTATTTGTTGAGTGGAAGAAATGAAAATTTTTATTTTTAGTATGGATAATACATAGGGAGTTCAGCCTATCCACCTTTGATTTCACACTCAATACATGCAATGCCGAACGAAGATTTGAAAAAACCTTTGCTGGACTCGTGTCCACAGGGCCTTGGAACATTGCAATAGGCATTTTGCCAATAAAAGGAATGTAATCAGCACCATTTACCTTATTTAGGCTTCTGCGAAGGTCAAGCACTTGAAATTTGTACTCTAAGATTTCTAACCATAGGACGATTAGCTCTAAGGTATCTTGCGAGAACTCCTCGTGACTAACATCAACTCTTTCAAATTCATGTTTCAAATGTCTTTCTAAGTAACCAAGGAGATTCGAGTTGCAGTCTTTGCATGCAGGTAGTGTAGTTTTATTGTACGTCTGATAGATACCATTAGTTGTTGTCTCGAAAGTTCGTTTAGCACAACGATTATAGACCCATTGAGGAATCACGTGCTCCCTAGTCAGTTGCTCTTGGGAGCCACAAATTATGCACATTTCTGCTGAATGATTTGCAATAATCGCACTAGTAACTTTCTTCTTATTTCCCCTTATTTTCTTTCGAAGCTGAACCAACTTTAAGTGAACATTCATTTAAAAACAACTCCTAAATCACCCTGAAAAACAGCCCCCAATAAAAGAAAAAAGCAAACTAAAACAAGTGACCAAGGAGAAAAATCAACTATTATTTCTCCCACTTTATTAGCTTGCCAGTTACCTTTATACAATTATTCCAAAATAGACAAACATCTATTTAACACCTGCTTATTTTTTATTATTATTAACTTCAATCGCTTTCTAGTTCTCGTGATGTTCTGAAATAGCATTTTGACTGAATCGTAATATGTGTCTGATTGATAAGTTAATGAACCATTATTGTCATAAGAAAAATACTCATCGATAACAACTGCAACATTGTCGAATTCCTGCCCAATTACTGTATGTGAACTTTTACTAAAAACATCTGAATACGACTCGTGATATTCAGTTTTATGTAATGATGGAGTCAATTTAAGCACCTCCCACCCATCATCACTCACTAATCTAATATAATTCTTAACTATTGTTATATCGGTAAAATAATGAAAATCAACATTTCCGCAATTAGATAAAACCACATCATTTCGCTTATTATTAAATAACAACTTAATAAAATTAGCAATTTCCTTATTGGTTCTAATCTTGTCTGACAATTTAAACTTAAATAAACCGTCAATAGCATTGATTTTACTTTCAATATCCGCGCGCATTTCTTTTGAAGATAAAGTCTGCTGCTTATCATATGAAAAAACGCAAACTGTGTTACTCGCTGCAGCGTCAGAAACTAATTTATTAAATTGACCTATGTATATCCTTTGCGCTTCATCAACAACAAGCAAATCAAAATTATTCAAGTCACAATCACTAATCTCTTTAACGGGGATAATGTTCCAATTTAACTTAATTAACCTAGCATGCCCTTCATTTAATTGACCGCAATGCACAATTAAAGCTCTCTTCTGAGTTTTAATAAATTTAACAACATCATATATTAACAAGGTTTTTCCAGTTCCTGGCCCACCAGCAATCGAAATGAAAGCCCCTATGTTTTTATCAATTATATTTAAGACACTGTCCTTTATGAGCTCTTGCTGACCAGTCAAAAAATATTTATTGTTAGTAAATTTATCTGTCGAATTAAAAGGCGAAACCAAATAGTCTGAGGGATTGAATAACACGTCAGGATTGTCTACTTTTAATAAGTCTTGATTCGTTAAAACTTGTGTTAACAAACTGAAGTCAACTATTTCAAGCTCTTCCCTACCATTGAGTTTATAAAGCATCTCAGTTTGAACAACGAAAGAAAAATTATGCACAATTTTATTTATATGACTAAGGTAGTATTTATTTCTTTTTAATTGCTTTTCAACCCTATCTTCTGTGCTAATATTTTTAAGTTCAACATTTATAATATAGTTACTACCAAACCTTAACAAATCGAACTCTTTGCTAATGTGCTGAATTTTATAGCCCACATAAAAAACATCAAATATATTCACACACGGTAATACTTCGTACATTTTTGACGCGAGGACTTTCAGATCTTCAATTTCATTATTATCAATATCTACGCCATAGTGGTTCTTGTAGGCACTATATTCAGTAGGCTCCAGGCTTCTATAGGCTTGAACAAGAGAGATTATATTGACACTTTTCATTAATTTAAAACCTAGTGTTAATCGTAAAATGAAGACTCTGAATAGATTACTACCAGATAGCACTGTGGGAATGATTGGCAACTAACGCCGCCAGTACGCAAGGCTTTATAGTGAAGGCGAAGCTGCAACGAAAAAGCCTTCGCCGTTCCTGGCTAAGCGACGAAGCTATACGGCGACTAATAATTTGGTGCGGGGAGGAGGAATCGAACCTCCTCTCGTTTCTCCTGGATCTGGTAGATTATTCACAATTACTGATCTCTCGCTCGGATTGGAAATGTCCCACCAGGCCCGCAGAAACGCCACCCCGCACCAAACACATGTAATAAATACGTTCAGATTATTCATGATTACCTCCATTAGGGCTTTCGCTTTCACTTCAATATTCACTTCCAATCCAAACGAGATCTCCGCTCTTGCTTCAATACCTACCGTTACCTCCAAGTCGTGAAAATTATTACGCTTAACAACTTTGTTCATGCACATGCGCGTTAACTTTATGATCATTTAGTCATAAACGGTGCATAAAAATACAATGCCTTTTATAAGCCATTGTTTTACCATAATTTACAGCATACCTTCCCAGGAACATGCGCACTCATATTACAATCACTACAAGAAAAACGCGCACTGTCAGCTAAAAGCTCTCGCAAATTACGGTTTCAGAGAACGTCCGCTCAGGGTCTATAGCTGCTGGCTAGCGGTTGACAACTCCTCAACCGCAAATAATTTGTTACTCATAAGTCCCGATTTCAACTTTAATTATTTTTAGCAGTATTGCCTATTCCTTTACGCCTGTGCAACCCGTACAACTGCGACTTTAGGCCATCCCGCACCGTGTCTTTTTGGAAGTCATCGGCACCACCTAGCTTTGTAAGGAATGTCCTATTTAGCTATCGGCCAGCCGATAGCCCAGCTTTAGGTTGTTGCTCCCCATCCTATTCGTTAAAACTGCATAACTCCGCATGAAAACGCATGATTTTCATGCGCTCATTTTCGACCAGCCAGCCCAGCAGTGGCGCGGCTTGACGGCGGGTGCAGGGGTGCATAAAAACCACTACATTTAGCGCGCGGGCGGGGCGGGGTGTCGAGAGCGCGCCGTGGGTCGCGGCGGGCTGCGGGGCATAGCCCCTGGCAACCACTGTTGAAGGCCGCTGTGTGCCACAGTAGACCCCATTCATGCTTGCAACGAGAAAGCCCCGCACAAAAGGCGGGGCTTTGACTGTAGAAGCGTGATCGAGCTAGGCGGCGGTATCGTCGCTATCCAGCTCTTCCATGCTTGGCACGTAACCCATTTGGGCTTCGAGCGCCTTTAGCTCCTGGGGGAAGCGGATAGGTGAGTAATAGCCACCATCGTCATAGTCTTCATACGTTAGGCGTTCAGGCAACTCTATACCTGGAATGGTCATTCTTTTCTTATTGATTGGTATACGGCTTAGGAAAAGCTCACCAAGCGCTGACATCTGCCGCTTGTTTATTTCACGACTCAACTGCACCGTGTCATCTCTAGACAGTACTGCTAAGTACCCTTTCCCCTTCTGCATACTGGCATCTATCCCCAGGGTAGCCATAAGGCCGTGATCGTTACAGGTATCAGTGGCGATGCGGTCCAATAGACTAGGCACCACCTCCGCCAGCTTGGCCATGCAGTCCGTGTTTTGGGACAGCTCATCGATGGCTGAGATAAGCCGGTTGTGCGCCGATAATTCCAGCAAGCGGCCTTGGTACGCCACCAACGATTTACGCGTCTGGTAAGTATGCATTTTGAGCCACTGTATTTGAGGCTCAAGCAGTAGGATCATTTCTCGAATTTGCTCTGCCTCAAGCTTCGTTTGGGTTTTCTGCTTGATTTTTTCACGTACCGATTTGCTCTGCTTACCGAACCCTTTGACGAAGCTAAGCTTCCACTCTCCATCTGCCGCTTTTTCCTGCTGCTCCAAGGCACTTAGCGTCTTTTTGAGCCGGTCAAGCTCACGGCATGCCTCCGTTAATTTTTGGCGGCGCGTATGGTAGCTCTTGAGCTCTTTTTCGAAAGCTAAAGTCAGTTTTTCTTCTGTGGTATAGCCAGCAATATCTGGCGGCGAAAAGTAGTTGAATTTGCGTCCGGGGACTTTTCCCCCTTTGACGGATGCTTGTCCCCCCGGTTGGGTGGTTTCCATGGCTTGGCCCTCGTGGCTATTACTGTCGGCTTGCTGAGTGGTTGTGGCTGGTTGGTTCATCAGGCCCTCCATTGGGCGGTTGGGGTGCAGGGTGATGCAGTGGAGCCAAAGCCCCACCAACGAGAAATGTTTAGCTGGGTGAAAAACGCCTGCCAGGAAGGGAAAGGGGTCGGTGTCACTAGATCGCTTGAAGTTGTTCGCAGTACGAACAGAATCCTGTCACCTGTGTGTTTCCACCCTCTAGGTCGCAAAAATCGTGGCAACAAGGCAACAGGGGCTATTCCACTGATTTTAATAGGGTTTTTAGTGGCAACACTGTTGCCACGGTTTTTTGAAATGGCAACAGACACACAATCACATAGGTATATAAAGAGATGTGTTGCCATTGTTGCCACCTCTCTTATTACTAAGGCAACGCTGAAACCCGCGTGGTTACTGGCCGTTGCCTTGTTGCCACTGTTGCCATAGAAACTAGGTTCACGCGTAACTAGGTTCTTGAGCTTATGAGACGAAACTCCTCTTTCCTGGCAGGCGTGTTTTTCCCCTCTATATAATTCCTCTCTCTGACACTCGAAAAAGGCGGCAACGGCTAGGGAGAGAACGCCAGAATTCGCCCAGAACGCTTGGTTTTTCATGGGTTCCTCCGCTCTGTCTCCAGTTTGTCGGGATCAATGACGAAAAAGCGCGTGCTCCCTCCTCCTGGCAGGCGGTAGTTTTTCTGGTTGCGTCCGCTATCCACCTTGGCCAACACGCCGTAGGTTTCCAGGGTGCGTATCACTCGCTCTCGGCCATAGCCTGAGGCGGCCTCACTCAATGAAGCGCGGTTGAACAGGTAAAGGCGCTTTAAGCCCTCGATCTCGTAGTAACCGGCACGGTGCTTAACGTTGGGGTTAGGCAAGCTGGCGGCGATGTCAGAAAAGCGGCTATCACCGTGCATGGCGATAAAATCCGATAGCGCGCTAAGTATTTGCCTATCCTCGGCGTTCCCATCACCAACGGTAAGTAACCACTCGTCAAACAGTTGGCGGCAGGCACTGGCGGCGGTGTCGGCCTTCCAGGGTAAAAGCCCATAGGTGATGGCCAGCTCCCCGGCAAATCCGATAATGGCGAAACGATCCGCGACCCTGCCCGCTTGTGGCCCTTCGGCTTCGAAGCCGTCCCGCACTTGTGCAAAGCGATGATAGAAAACGTCGGGATCGGTCTCTTTAATCAAGCGCTCCACAAACGCAGGCCCCACCATGCCGTAATGGTGCGCGGTGGCCGTGGTTAGCTTTCTATGGAAGGTAGCCCCGCTCATGCCATGAACGTCATCAAAGGCGCGGTAGGTGCGTGTGCCTGCGTTCACATCCACCATGCGCAGCTCTGCCCCGGCGTGGGCGGCATTACCAGAAATAGCCGCATGTTCAGACAGTGACCGCTCCCCACTGGAAAGCGCCAAAACGCGCCAATACAGCTTGGGCCGCCCTTCCCGTTCGCGGGTCATGGTGCCTTTACCGGTGCCGTTAGCGATGGCGTAGGCCATTTCTTGGACCCGCTTGGGATCGGCGCGCTTGATCTCGTCCAGAATCAGCACCGTGTCATTACGGGACGATGCCTCAATCTCGATACCGCCCCGCGACATATCCCACGAAGCGGCAAAACGGCTGGGGTCGCCCCATACTGAGGCGGCGATAGCCTGAGCCAGTGACTTACCGCTCGATGAGTCACCCACCAAATGCACGCCACCGCCGTTTACACCTACCTTTGAAAGCAGCGGCCCAGCGAGTGCGCAGCAAACCGATAGAATCAGCACCGGGTTGCCTTGGCAGTAGTGGGCTAGCTCGCTTTGCCAGCTTTCCAGCGTGCCCCGCTCGGAAAATAGGTGGGCACCCTTGCCGCTGTCCTGAAAGCGTACGTCCTTACCGCCTAAAATTTTGCTGGGCAGTACAAACGCCCCGCTTGCATCGTGCCAGCCCGGTTTGGTGGTAGTGGCCAGCACGCGCTTTAAGTCGTGGTGACTGGCGATATAGGCAGGCACATAGCGGCGCTGGTGGTACTCCACTTTTAAGCCCTGGCGGAAAAGGGCCTTTAGGATCTCCTCGCCCTTCCCGGCCAGTGCTTCCATGGGCATGACGTATTCAATGACCTTGCCCCGGTGCTTAAAGCGCAGTAAGCGGCCGACGCTGCCGTCATCACTGTTGAGCGTTTCAGCATCCACATGCAGTGGGCCACAAATCCATAGATCAAACGGTTGACCAATATCATCACCCTGGCCTTGTTTGATGCCGTGAAACCATGTGCCCGCTCGAAACAGCTTGCCATCCACCAGGGTTTGCCCTTCGTACACGGCATAGCTTGGGCGCTCTAAAGCGTCGATCTCCGGCGCAGTCGGTTGGCCAACAAGCGCAAGGTGGCTTTGCTGCTCGCGTTTTACCTCACTCATGGCGGCCCCCTTGTTGGCGATACCAGCACGCCAAGTCGTTAAAGTCGGTCAGGCTATGCGGGGCTTCTGTCGGCCAAGCCGGGAACAGCACCAGTGCCCCCACCGCCAGCGCGGCGGCATTGGCGGCATGACGCCCAGGGTTTCCAGGGGTAGCACGGTCATCGTCGCCCGCGATCACCATTTCTAGGTGGCCATAGCGTTCACATAACGCACGCGCCACCGGCTCAAGGTTGCCCGCGTGCATGGCACACGCTACGGGTTCGCGGGTGTGGGCGTGGATAGTGGCACCGGTGGCCCAGCCCTCGCAGACGTAAAGCGTTTTTCCAGGCAGTACATGGCCAAGGGGTGAGTAAGCCCCCTGCACCTGCCCACCTTTTAAAAAGCGCTTATTCCCTTGAGCATCGATCAACTGCACATTGACTAATTCACCGTTGGCGTAAAGGGGCACCATTAGCTGCCCTTTGGGGGTTTGGCGTAGGCGGTAAGTGTTAATCCCCTTACGCACCAAATACGCATGGCCAGGGCAAGCGGGCTGGCCACTCAGCCACAGCGTTTTGGCTAACTCTGCGGCCTTTTGCAGGGCCAACAGGCGTTGCGCTTCCGCTTGCTGGCGTAGCTGGCTTTTAGTGGGGGAATACGTGATAGGGGGTGAGGCTTGCGCCTCACCGTTGCGATGAAAAATACCCAGCCCTAAGCGCTGATCAATCATCATGGCGGCGTCTACCTGCCGACAGCCGCGCAGGTAACTAAGTAGCGACACCAAATCGCCACCATGGGCGTCTGAGTCAGCAAAGTCGTTCCACTTGCCGCTGGTGAGCGAGACACCAAACGAGCCTTTGCCTTGATCATCGCGGGCCGTGTTGCGTGCGACCCATTCGCTGCCCTGGCGTGCCCCATCGGGTAGCCATTCGGCCAGTAATGTTTCAGCGTCGTTTAATGCGGCGATGGCCACTTGCTGGATCTTTTGAACCGTCGTCTTAGCCATGGTCGCCCCCTTTGCTAGCAGGCGGTTGTTGGCGTTTAGACGCTTGACGGGCGGCAAACAGTAAATCCAATGAATCGGCTAACAACAGTCGGCATGAAATAGCGACGTGGGCTAAATCGCGTGCATCTGCACATGCGCCTGGGGCATCCAACATGCTAAGCGTCATCATCAGGTTACTCACCGCTTCCAAGCGAGTTTCACACTGTTCAAACAGGTCTTCAAAGTTGGCGCGAGGATCGACTAACAAGCATTCGGCTTCTGTTAGGCAAACCGCATCTTCAAGGCGTGGGGAATTCGTGAACTTAGTCATGAGCCACCTCCTCGACACACAAGCGCTCAAGCTCGACGAGAAGTTGGTCATGTTCTTGGTAAGAGAGGAGATTTAGCGCGGTGGCCATACGTGCCATACCCAACAGCTGGTGAAGCTGTGCAGGCTTACGGTTAACACGGTAGGCAATCAGTTTTGCACCAATTAGCGCGATAGCAACATGCGAGGGGGAAACGTGGGCGTGCGTAGACGCACCTTGGCTGTGGTTGGCCATGGGTAAGACTCCTTTGTGTTTGGAGTCGCCACGATCCTTCCTACAGGATTGGGTGGCGACCGTACGCGGGGTAGGAAACCGGCCACAAAGAAAACCGGCCACGCCGAAGCGTGCCCACGCACGGCCGCCATAACTGACGGGCACAAAAAAAGCGCCGTCAATGGGGGCGCTATTGCGCCTTTGTGAGTACGGGTTCCTACGCCCGGCTGTAGATTTTGCTACAGCAAGACCATGATAAGCATTCCCGAACGTTCCTCGCAAGTCTTTCAGGTCGAAAACGGCACACACTCTGCTAAAGTTATTCATTCATCCCTCTTTGTTTATTTGTTCCCTTTGCCCCAGCGCTCCACACGCTGGGGCTTTTTTACGATCTCTGGACAAAACTTCCCCATACCCGCTGGGCTTGGCCCAGCAGCGTTACCGCTTGCGGAATGGGGTTAGGGGGTTAGCAGTCGGTCAATATTTCTGTGGAGGGCTGGTGGCGGCTGAAGCGTTCCAGGCCATCACGCTGGCCATCTAACCATTTAGCGCTGATATCACCGGTCGACCCTTTACGGAATGCCTTTCGACTGGGTGATTTGGTGGCGTCGACCATGGCGGCTTCAAGCTTGACCACATCGTCAGCGGTGAGCTTTAGCGTTGTTCCGTTAATAGTGAATTCAAACTGGCTCATGCGTGGCGCTCCGGTTGGTGTGTGGTCATGCGTAACGGTGCTGGGCGGCTTCCTAAGGTTTGGCGTTTGCGTTCCTCCAGGCAGTTAGCAATCCAGCTATCCACCTCTTCTTCAAGCCAAGCAACGCTTTTGCCGCCAATCGGCACTGGGGCCGGGAAAGTGCCCTGGCGAATACCGTCATAAATGGCCGAACGGCTTTTACCGGTTTTCTGCTCGACCTCCTTGCGACGCAGCAGGCGATTACCTAGCTGGATCTTGTTCACCGTTCTGAAAGACGGTGTGTGAGTGGTGAGTTCAGGCATTAATTTGTGTCCTCGCGGTGTCATTCCGGGCAAGTGCCCTAGTGGCCCTATGAAGCTTGACGGTTATCGAAATGACGCGCCATCGATGCGCGTTGTGCCACGATTCCCGCACAACGGGATGGCACGCGAATGATTCTGGGCAGCTAGCCGCGTATCCAAAGCGGCTTTGGATGACAGAGAGGACATTGGTTGTTGATGAGCCATAAGGTGGGTTCCTTCAGCTAGTGGTGACGTTGCAAGCCTTACGCTTGAGACACCACTAGCTTGACGAGGAACGAGGAGGACTACCAGAAAGCGCTGTTGTAAGAACTATGTGGATATACAACAGAAAGTGTTTAATGACCTATTTATAACACGTTGATAAAGCGTCACCCGTCGGGAAAGTTTATTTTGTATTTTAAATTCAATAGGTTATAAAAAATCCAGTCAGTATTTACCTGTTGTAGAAAAAGGAAAATTTACAACACGCAGTTGCCTAAATCGTCACTCAGCTACGGCGCTGGCCATTGCTCTACCCCTCCTTGGTAGCAACGGCATGCTCGATTGCGTGAAGCACTAGCGTGGTATCCACTACCGTAGAATTACCCTGGTGCAGGTTCGTCATGGCAAGGGTATGGATAGTTTCGGGAAGAATATCCACGGCGTCGTAACTGAACTTCTCGAAGGTGTAGCAAGCGTCATCGGGAACCCATACGGTGAACCCTAAGTTAGAGGCGCTTCTTACCGTCGCCTCTACCGCCCCTTCACTGGTCGATCCCACCACTACGAGTTGGCGAATGGATCGCTTAAGCAGCCAATCCTCAATGTTGGAGCGTAAAAAAGCATCCGTGATGCTTTTATCGAAAATCTCTTCGTTAGCGAGAGGCTCTAAACCAAGTTTAAAACGGACCCCAGGATGGCCGGGGGAATAGGGAGATTCTGGATCACCAGAGAGATGACGAACATGGATGATAGGCAGCGAGTTTTCACGCCATGCACTCAGCAGCCGATGCATGTTGTACTCTGCGCGCTCGTTATTGCGCTTTCTAAAATAGGGATAATACATATCCGCTTGCTGCTGATCGATGATCATTAACGCACATGCATCGGGATTTAAGTCCATTAAACCGAAACGCTCGGCCACATCGTCTGTTGTAGTGTCTCTTATTATCTCTTCAGCTTTAAACTTGGCGCCGCACTCGTCGTTTTTACAGTCCCTATAGAGGGTATGAAAACCCTCTGTCATTTTTCGGCTGGATCTAATACGGGTTTCCGACCCGCAGTCAGGGCACTTGACAGGTAACTTGATCCGCATTCAAACCTCGGTGCTGATTTTATCCAAATAGTCCGCCCAAAATTGCATCATGGCGGGTCGCTGATCCGATGCCATGTGTTCAGCGCGGGTATAAATCCCCTCAATTCCTGGCAGTTTGTGCGATAGCTGAGCCTCTATCCATTCTCTAGGGTAGCCCATCTCTTTAAGGCCAGTGGCCACTACATGGCGGGTGCCATGGGGTACGTGTCGCCCCTCATAACCCATACGTTTTAAGGCCATGTTAAAGGCCGCATCAGATAGCGGCTTGCGTGGGTTATTGCGGCCAGGGAAAAGCAGTTTGAATGGGCCGGTTAGCTTATGCAGGTAACGCAGTTCTTCAACTGCCTGGGTAGGTAGCGGCACTTGGTGCGCCCTCCCCATCTTCATACGCTCGGCGGGAATCTTCCATATAGCAGCTTTCAGGTCGAACTCTGCCCACTCCGCCAGGCGCAGTTCACCAGGGCGCACAGCAGTCAGTAACAACAGTTTTAAGCCAACCCGCACCATGGGGCTTTTATCATACGCTTCAATATCACGCACAAGCGCCGGTAGCTCTTGTTGAGAGACGTGATGAAAACTGCCTTTCTTGTAGGGTTTAAGCGCTGTATTTAGATCGGCCAGGGGGTTATAGCTAGCCCTTCCCGTAATGATGGCGAAGCGATAAATGTCACGGCAAAAAGCATGTAGTCGGCGCCTCTGCTCGAACTTCTCTGCATCCTCTAGCCCACGTAGTATTTCCAGCCACTCCAGGGGCAGAATACTTTCAATGGCACGATTACCCACTTTGGGAAAAACGTAGATTTCCAACACACGCATACTATCTTTGGCGCGCTTAGAAGTTTCTTTCCAGCGTGGCACCATAGAGGCGTGCCACTCTATCGCCAGCGCTTTAAAGGTATTCTGCGCGGCATGTTTCTGCTGGCGTTTAACACTCTGCTTTTGCTCGACGGGGTCAATGCCTTGCGCTAACTGCCGCCTTATCTCAGTTCGCTTCTCGCGCGCTTCTGCAAGGCTCACTTCTGGATAGCTGCCAAGGCTGGTCATATTGCGTTTGCCGTTTGGGCGTGTGTATCGCAAACGCCAACCACGGCTTCCGTTAGGCGAGACTCTAAGCTCTAGTCCCTGGCCATCAGAAAGGCTAACAATCTTCGTACTGGGCTTGGTTGCGTTTATTTGCCGTATAGTAAGCGTCATGGTGGTATACCGAGCATCATCGAACAGAGGCATATACCGTTCTGTATACCACTTAGCATCTGGCTTTGGAAGGAATACTAAGGAACAACTAGGAGTGAAAAACCATGTATTTCAGAGTGTTACACATGATTTTTGGCTTTCTCAGGAAGTCTGAAGAACGGCCGTTGGCTCCCCGAGCAGGACTCGAACCTGCGACCCAATGATTAACAGTCATTTGCTCTACCAACTGAGCTATCGGGGAACATTTACCGTAGGCGGTAATTAAAGCAGAACAGCAATTTGGCTCCTCGAGCAGGACTCGAACCTGCGACCCAATGATTAACAGTCATTTGCTCTACCAACTGAGCTATCGAGGAACATTACATTTTGCTGCTGTGTTTTGAGCGAAGCCACTGAAAGCATTTATATAACTTACTTCAGTATGTTGGCTCCTCGAGCAGGACTCGAACCTGCGACCCAATGATTAACAGTCATTTGCTCTACCAACTGAGCTATCGAGGAACTGCTCAAACACGGTGCGTAGTATACTGATAGAAACGCTCGGGTCAAGTATCGATTATAGGTTAACGGCTAGCCCCGGGTTTCTTGTGTCCGTATAATGCCGCCATTCAATGGCTGTACGTTACACTGCCCATTACGATTGCAGTCATGTTTTCATTCATCCCTCGTCCCCCGACGACTCATAGATGACAGGTACCGATGGCGAAGAAGCTCTTTATCAAAACGCACGGCTGCCAAATGAACGAGTACGACTCCTCGCGGATGGCAGATCTGCTCGGCGAATCTCACCAGCTGGAATTGACCGATAACGAAAAAGAAGCTGACGTTATCTTGTTGAACACCTGCTCTATTCGCGAAAAAGCGCAGGACAAGGTGTTTCATCAACTGGGTCGCTGGAAAAAGCTAAAAGACGCCAACCCGGACCTCGTGATTGGTGTTGGCGGCTGTGTGGCAAGCCAAGAAGGTGAAGCGCTGCGTAAGCGCGCGCCTTTTGTCGATATGATCTTTGGCCCACAAACGCTTCACCGCGTGCCCAAAATGCTGGATGCGCGCAATAACAATCAGATTGCTGCGGTCGATGTCACTTTTCCAGAAATCGAAAAGTTTGATCACCTGCCGCAGCCAAAATCTGATGGCGCAACCGCTTTTGTTTCTGTCATGGAAGGCTGCTCGAAATACTGCACATTCTGTGTCGTGCCTTATACCCGCGGTGAAGAAGTCTCGCGCCCTTTTGAATCGGTTATTGATGAAGTCATTCACTTAGCCGACCAAGGGGTACGCGAAATTAACCTGCTTGGCCAGAACGTGAATGCTTATCGCGGTGAAAATGACGAAGGCGATGAAATCGACCTTGCCGAGCTAATCGCCTGCGTTGCTGCAGTGGATGGCATTGATCGCGTGCGTTTTACGACCTCTCATCCGGTGGAATTTACGGATAGCCTGGTAGATGCGTTTGCCGATATCCCGGAACTGGTGAGCCACCTACATTTACCGGTGCAGTCAGGTTCTGACCGTATTTTAAGCGCGATGAAGCGCGGCCATACCGCAGAAGAGTACATCGAGAAGATGGAGCGGATCCGCGCCAACCGCCCGGATATTAGCTTCTCTTCCGACTTTATCATCGGCTTCCCTGGCGAAACCAAAGAGGATTTCGAAGACACGATGAACCTGATTCATCGCATCGGCTTTGATCACTCGTTCAGCTTCGTTTACTCGGCACGCCCGGGCACACCCGCCTCCGGCCTGCCGGACGAAACACCGGAAAGTGTCAAAAAACAGCGTCTCGCCATTTTGCAGGAGCGAATTCTGCAGCAGGCAGCGCAGATCAGCCGACGCATGGTAGGCACTACCCAGCGGGTGCTGGTATCCGGTTTCTCACCGCGAGACCCGGGCCAACTCTCTGGGCGCACCGAAAATAACCGCGTGGTTAACTTCCGGGCAGCCAACCCAACAGAACTGATCGGCTACTTTGTAGACGTGGAGATTACCGAAGCGCTGCCCAACTCGTTGCGCGGCGATCTCGCCTCTCCAGAGCGTTATTAACTGCTCACTTATCCTAGGTAATTGCCCCGGCATCGCCGGGGCAGTAAGCTGAGTCTCACATACATCAACTAATGGGTTTCTTACTCTTGAGCCAGCCATCACCTCAGGCCAATCGCATTATCACCCTAAGCCTTGAACCCAATGACCCGCAGCGTCTCGCTAGCCTCTGCGGCCAACAGGACGAGCATCTAAAGCTGATTGAGAGCCGCCTGGACGTGACGTTGCGCAACCGTGGCAACGTGTTTCAGCTGGCCGGCGCCGCTAACCGGATCAAAGCCGCTGCTAACGTGCTTGAGCACCTTTACCGTGAAACTGCGGCAGAAGAACTTGCAGCGGACACAGTTCACCTCTTCCTTCAGGAATCTGGCTTAGAAGCGCTAGAAGAAGAGGATGATAGCGACATCAACAGCGATGACGTGATTATGCGTACACCGCGCACCATGATTAAGCCTCGCGGCCTTAATCAGCAGCGTTACGTACAAAGCATTCGCGAGCACGATATCAATTTCGGTATTGGGCCTGCCGGTACGGGAAAAACGTACTTGGCGGTTGCCGCGGCGGTAGAAGCACTAAACCAGCAGGAAGTGCGGCGCATTCTGTTAGTTCGCCCAGCGGTAGAAGCAGGCGAAAAGCTAGGCTTTCTTCCTGGCGACCTTGCCCAGAAAATCGATCCTTACCTCCGCCCGCTCTACGATGCACTGTACGAGATGATCGGCTTCGAACAGGTCGCTAAGCTTATTGAGCGTCAAGTGATCGAGATTGCTCCGCTGGCCTACATGCGTGGGCGTACGCTGAATAACTCCTACATCATCCTGGACGAAAGCCAGAACACCACGCCGGAACAGATGAAGATGTTCCTGACACGGATTGGTTTTGGCTCAACGGCGGTGATTACCGGCGATATTACCCAGGTAGACCTTCCTCGCGGACAGCGCTCTGGTCTTTCACAGGTGCTGGATGTTCTGAAGGAAACTCCCGGCATCGGCGTGACCCACTTTGCTGCGAAAGACGTTGTGCGTCACCCGCTGGTTCAGCGGATCATCGAAGCCTATGACGAGTTTGAGTCGCAGCAGGAAGTGCAAGAGCGCGCGCGTCGTGAAGCTCGCCAACAGGAGCGCGAAGCCCGCATGCAAGCACTTGAGCGCACAGGAGAGGCACCTCGATGAGTAACATCGTGATTGACCGCCAGGCGGCCATCGATGAGCCGTTGCTTCCCGCCCTTGAGCAGCTCACCCAATGGGTGAGCTGTGTCTTCTCACGCCACCCCGATGATGAGCGCTTAGAGCTGACGATTCGCTTTGTGGATGAAGCAGAAAGCCAAGCACTCAATCGAGATTATCGGGGTAACGATAAATCAACCAACGTGCTCTCGTTTCCTTTTGAGAATCCTCCCGGCGTCTGTTTACCGTTACTTGGCGACCTGATTATTTGCCATGCCGTCGTTGCCCATGAGGCCCGTGAACAGCAGAAGCCTCTTGAGCATCATTACGCGCACATGGTGGTGCATGGCACGCTGCACTTAATGGGCTATGACCACATTGAAGAGCAAGAAGCGGAAGAAATGGAACAATTAGAGCGCGAGCTGCTTGCCACTCTCAATATTCCTGACCCGTATCACGAGTAAGCTGTTAACCTGATCGATAATTACTTTTAGGGTGGTGTATCCCCCGACTCAGTGATAAAACGACAGACTGTTTACCCGTAGCCATCTTCACATAGGGAACCTCTGATTAATGTGATGAGCGCAGGCCAGACAAGGCAAAAATTAACGAAAAAAGGATCGGACTCGCGTTCGAGTTTACGGGTTGTAAATGAGCATTTTGACCGGACTCACGCACGAGGCGATTTTTAACGCAGTATGGCCAAGCGTAGTTAATCAGAGGTTTCATAGCTGTTTTTTAGTAGTGCTTTGACGTACTGTTTGCACACAACTATTTGCAAGTCACTATTTGCACGTAATAGAGAGATTAGACGCAATGAGCGAAGACCGATCGAGCAACTCAAATCAAAAATCCTGGCTCGAGAAACTCTTTGGCGCCCTTTCCGGAGACAATGACGAACCTAGCTCGCGCGATGAGCTAATGACGTTTTTACGCCACACCGCAGGGAAACTGAAACTAGATCAAGACGCTATTATGATTATTGAAGGCGCTCTTGAAATCAGCGATCAGCAAGTACGTGAAATATTGATTCCACGCTCTCAAGTGTCGGCCATTACCCTTGATCAAACCAGCGATGGCTATTTGCCATTAATTCAAGAAACAGGGCACTCCCGCTATCCGGTCATTGGCGAGAATCTTGACGATGTAAAAGGCATCTTACTAGTTAAAGATTTGCTCCCCCTGCTCTCTCAAACGCAAGAAAGCCGTGATGCCTTCAAGCTGGAAGACGTGCTGCGCCCGGCAATGTTTATTCCCGAGTCCAAACGCTTAAACAGTTTGCTGAAGGAATTTCGTGATACCCACAACCACATGGCCATTGTGGTGGATGAGTACGGCGGCACGGCGGGTATTATTACTATCGAAGATATTCTGGAGCAGATCGTTGGGGATATCGAAGATGAGCATGATACCGATGAAGAGGATGATATCCGCACGCTGGACAATGGCCACTTCGCCATTCGTGCTCTCACACCGATTGAAGACTTCAACGAACGCTTTGGCAGCGAATTTTCTGATGACGAATTCGATACCGTGGGCGGCCTTGTGATGCAACAATTTGGCCACTTACCAGGCCGTGGCGAACATACTAGCCTGGGCGGCTGGCGGTTCGTCATCCTTAATGCCGATAATCGACGCATTCGGTTGCTGGAAGCTTATCGCGACGACGCCAGTGAAAATGCTACCGATGGCGACGACAGCGACGGCTAGTCAACCGCCCACCTCAACCTGCCGATAGGATATCACCATGGGGTTGACGCCCACCTTTGCACTTCAACTGCTGGCTGCCCTCGTGGCCGGTGGTTTCACGACGCTTACCGCTTCACCGTTTGAATTATGGTGGCTAGGGCCTATCGCCATCGGCCTGCTTTATGTTGGCCTGCATACATTAAGCCCTGCTCAAGCAGCACTAAAAGGCTGGCTATACGGCGTAGCGCTCTTCGCCAGCGGCACTTCTTGGGTATATGTATCCATTCACGACTACGGCTATACCGGCGTTCCCCTGGCGGTATTTTTGACCGCTCTGTTTGTGTCCGTATTAGCACTCTTTTTTGCAGGCACGTTTTGGCTTTATCGACGTTTTTGCAGCCCGCGCTGGGCATTGGCTAGCTTTGCAGGGGCATGGGTACTGGGGGAAGTACTGCGCACTTATCTGTTTACCGGCTTTCCGTGGCTACTGGTTGGCTCCAGCTATGTAGATTCACCGCTGGCCAACTGGGCACCCGTAGGCGGCGTTTACTTGCTTTCCTTACTGGTAGTGCTCACGGGCACCTTAGGCGCTGAACTGCTGCGACGCCAATGGTGGGCAGCGCTGCCATTAGCCGCTATTTGGCTCGTTCCGTTGGCACTGCCCACACTCTGGACGACACCAGCAAGCGAGCCCACGCGCGTTGCGCTACTCCAGGGTAATCTGCCCCAGCTATTAAAGTGGACCCCCGAAGGCCAGCGCGTAGCGGCAAATACCTATAGCGATTTAACCCGCAGTGTCGCGGATGATGCCGATCTCATCCTGTGGCCCGAGACCGCCCTGCCAATGATCGATAATCAAGCTCGCCCGGTGTTAGAGCGCGTACAAGCCAACTTACCGCCAAGCACCGCGCTATTAACCGGCATTGTCCAACTCGACGAGGACAACCGTTATTTCAATAGCGTGATTGGTGTTGGCAACGTAGAGGGCAATTACCAAAAAGAGCACCTCGTGCCGTTTGGCGAATACTTGCCGCTTGAAAGTGTGTTACGGGGTGCTATCGATTTCTTTGATCTACCGATGTCGAGTTTTTCTAAAGGCGCCTCTGAACAAACGCCCATGCAGGCCGCTGGCGTGACAATTGGCAACGCTATTTGTTATGAGATTATCTACCCACAGTTGGTGGCACGCCGTGCAGCAGACAGCGACGTGATTGTGACGGTATCCAATGACACTTGGTTTGGCGCTTCCATTGGCCCCCACCAACACTTGCAAATGGCCCGCCTGCGCGCGCTAGAGAATGGTCGTTATGTCGTGCGTGCTACCAGCAACGGCATTACCGCGATTATTAATCCTCGTGGCGAGCTGGTAGATAGCGCAGCGCAATTTGAAACCACCTACCTTATTGGCGAATTTTACGCCATGGAAGGGGCAACACCGTTTACCCGCACGGGTAGTTGGCCTGCATGGCTATTCGCTGGCCTGCTACTGTTACCGGGCTTGATACGCAAACGCTAACTAAAAAAAACCCAGCTAACGCTGCGTGTCGCTTAGCAAGGTGTCCACTCCCACCTCCCAAAAGAAAACACTGGTTTACTAATGGGAGGTGGGGGGATTACCGATCAGTTTGCTTGAATATAAAATATGGCACTTTAAGTTTTACCAACCTATCAGAAAAAAGCCAGCGCAGCGGCCAGTCTCTCTTTCCCTCGACTCCTTTTCGACTTTTAGTTAAACAACTCCCCCAAAAACACGCCCCATGAGACTTAATAAAAAATAAAACGTCATTATCAATAATCAAACCGCCGCTTTAATAAAATATCCTTAACAGCTGCTCAATTTTTTATTTATAACTCATCCTTATAAACCTGACCGCCCTTCATAATCATGCGCAAGTTACGCTCTGGATCTGTTAGAAAATCAAGATCGCGACTTGGGTCGCCATCGACGACTAAGAGATCGGCTAGGGCACCCGGTTCAATACGCCCAAGTACACCAGGATAGGGGTTGCGTGGACCTGAGAGTGACAATAAATCACCGTTATGCCCTGTTGCCATTGCCAACACTGTTAACGGATCATAAAAGCGCGTCAATTTTGCCAAATGCCGCAGTTGATTCGGGGTGTTTTTAGGGCTAAAGAGAATGTCTGTCCCCCAGGCAGTTTTCACATTAAACCGCTGTGCCATCTCATAAGCGCGAACGGTGCCTTCAGCCACTTGGCGCTGAGACTCTCGGCGCGCGGCATCAGGGTAAACGTTGGCATCTTCATCCTGCAGGAAAGGCTGAAGGCTCCACCACGCACCTTCTCCAGCCATCATTCTTACCGATTCTTCATCGGCCAATTGACCATGCTCAATCGACTTAACGCCGGCCCGCAGAGCGCGCTGGATACCACGTGACGTATACACATGCACCATCACATAGGTGCCCCAATCATCGGCAGCCTCAACCGCTGCGCGTAGCTCTCGTTCCGTAAACTGGGTACTGTCTAAAGGGTCATAAAGCGACGCGACCCCGCCGCCAGCCATCAATTTGATCTGCGAGGCACCTAGCATTAGCTGCTCACGTGTGCGCTTGAGCACTTCAGCCTCACCATCCGCAATCATTGCAACACCCTGACGCTCTGCTTCACTTAGCGGTGTTGTGCTGCCACGAGGTACGTCATGGCGCATTCTAAAATCACCGTGGCCCGATGTTTGAGAAATCATCGCCCCTGCGGGAAATATCCTAGGGCCATTCACAATACCTTCATCAATAGCACGCTTTAACGCAAACGATGGCCCCCCTACATCCCTAACTGAAGTCACACCACGCATTAAAGTTCGTTCTGCTTCTCTGGCTGCCACCAAATGCACATAGCCAATATCAGCAGTCATGGCTTCCATCTGGGAGATGGCCGCTAAGGTGGTGTGCCAATGGGCATCAATCAAACCGGGCATCAATACACGACCGCCGCAATCAACGACATCAATACCTTCTACCTCTCCACTACCGTCTAGAATAGCGTCGATACGGCCATCTTCTACCCTGATTGATACGCCGTCACGCAGCGGGCCACCGTTGCCATCAAACAGCTTAAAATTGGTTAACAGCAGAGGTCCATCATGGGCCTTTGGTTGCTGCCCAACGGCAAACGGCACATGCAAACCTGCGAAGAGCGCCATCACCGCCGCTGTTCCCCCAATCATTTGGCGACGGGTTATCTCTGCCATCACCCGTTCATGAAAGCGTTGCAATATCGGCGACCCACAACAGCATGCCCCGTGGCTATGATGAGCGTGGACATCTGTTAACACTGGCGAAAATAAAGAACGGGCAGTCGGGGGCATGGCTAGAGCCTCGCTTAGCGGTAAGAAGTACAAGCAACTTTTCAAGACTTAAACCCAGAAGACTAAGTCAGCATTTCATCGCTTAATGCTATTTAATATATCTCAAATTTCCCAACAGGCAATTTCATAACAGTCGCTTTATCGAAAACTTGCGATGAATGCTAGCGAGCTAACATAGCTCACTAAAGCTTTAAGTGACGGTCAACGAAAAACCAACGAATTGCCGATAAACTTTTTTCATTTATTGCACTTAACACCTACATTGTGGTTTAACATTTTTAATAAACAACCAATGAGGTGATGAGTTGTGAAAAGCTCGGGCATTTTTTTATGGGCATCACTACTTGTGATAGCCACAGCGTCACCCAGCCAATCTGCTCAAGCACAACCACTCGCACTAGAAGACGCTTGGCAACAACTGCGCAGCCAAGACGATGACGTTGCCGCAGGCCAAGCTGCCCAACAACGCGCCGCTGCACTGCTTTCCACCCGCAATAATTTACTGCTGCCGCAAATAGACCTGTTAGGCTCTTATACTCATCTCGATAGCCCAATTGAAGTAGACGCACTTGCTCTTAATCCGCTTAGCAGCGTCGCTGACTCTTTGCCTGGCCAACTGTTAGTTGACCTTATTGGTGGTCCCAATGCATTTCGTACACCGGTTACTAACCGCAATGTTGCCAGAAGCTCGTTAGCGATGTTTTGGCCGCTCTATACGGGGGGCAAAATCAGCTCTGCGCGGGAACTATTAACACTGGAAGAGCGGGAAGCCTCCCTACTACTTGAAGAGGTCTACCGCGTCCGATTCATGGATTTAGTAACCGCTTATTACGGACTAGTCATGGCAGAGCGTGCGCTGACGACTCAACAGCAAGCTGAAGACACCCTTGCTCAGCATTACCGCTCTGCTCGTGCACTTGAAGAGCAGTATCAAATTGCCCGGGTAGAACGCTTAGCCGCCGAAGCAGCCTATGACCGTTCACGCATCACTACCCGTGCTATTCGCGAACAGCGTGATAGCGCCCAGCAAGCATTAGCGTCGTTGGTGCACTATGCACCTTCTGAATCTAGCTTAGGAGGTCACTCACCGGGCCCAACGCCTACGTCTCCCCTGTTTACGCTTGCGTCGCTGCCGCCAATTGGGCATTTTCAACCAGGGCTAGCCGACCACCCTGCTCTCAGGCTATTAGCTAATACCCAGGCACAGGCTGAAAGCGTGGTTGAGGCAAGCCGTGGACTTTATCATCCCAATATTTTCATGTTTGGCAGCTACAACCTTTATGAAGACGACTCTTTAGCAAGCGATCTCACGCCAGACTGGCTAGTTGGCGTTGGAGTCAGCATGCCACTGGTAGACCGTAGCGGACGGAGTGGCAAAGTACAGGCAGCGGTGAGCACTGTTTCGGAATTACGCTATAGCCAGCAGGCCGCTTCCCGCAAGCTGGAATTGCTGCTTGACCAACACTACCGTGAAGCGAATCAAGCGCTTGAAGAGTATAACGACCTCGCAAGTACAGTGGCGTTGGCAGAAGAGAGCCTGCGCCTGCAAAAACTGGCTTTCTCAGAAGGGGTTGGTCGAGCACTCGATGTGATTGATGCCCAAACCTTTCTATCCACGACCCACACGCGCCGGGATGCTGCCGCCTTCCGGTTCGTCATGTCACTTACCCAGTTACTCAGTATTACAGGTCAACAAGAATCACTGTTTGCTTACCTTAGCGAGGGGGATCCAATTCCGTGACCACGCGCAGATTTCTTATCCTGGCCATATTGGCAGGGATCGCCATCGCAGTCTCCGTTGCTTTTTGGCATACCTATAGCACACCGCCTCTTCGCTTACAGGGTCAGATAGAAGCTCGACAATATATGGTGTCTTCGAAAGTACCTGGTCGGCTTGCAGAGATTGACGTACGACGTGGAGATAGCGTCAATGTCGGTGACCGGGTATTCCGTATTGATAGTCCTGAGCTTGAGGCAAAACTCACTCAGGTCGATGCTCTCGATACAATCAGCCGTTCGCTGGCACAAGCAGTGGAAGGCGGTACTCGGGAAGAAAAAATTGCTGCTGCACGCAGTGAGTTTCAGAAAGCCCAAGCAGCAGAAACCATGGCACGCACAACCTATGAACGTACTCGCGTACTAACAGAGCAAGGCGTTGTGGCACGCCAACGACTAGACGAGGCCTTTACACTGCTACGGGTTGCGGAACAGACGCGGGTAACCGCAGCGGAAGTACTTAGATTAGCAGAGGCTGGCCCTCGCGAAGAAGCACGCACCGCTAGCCGCGCTGGCGAAGAGATGACCACCAGCTTGCGCGACGAGATCAACGAGCTGCTTGAAGACTCAATGGCGTTTGCCCACCATCAAGGCATCATCAGCAATGTCCTACTAAATACGGGTGAACTGGTGCCCCAGGGTTTCCCAGTGGTCATGATTACTGATTTAGATGAGGCATGGGCACTCTTTAATGTGCGTGAAGACCTGCTACAGCATTTTTCGCAAGGAACCGAGTTCGATCTAGAGATTCCCTCTCTTGGCCAACAGGCGCGCTTCCGAGTCAGCCACATCGCAGCGTTGGGCGACTTTGCTACTTGGCGTGCCACGGTGCCCGGGCGCGGCTTTGACATGCGCACGTTTGAAGTGGAAATGCACCCGGTCGAGCCAGTACCTGGCCTAAGGGCAGGCATGAGTGTATTGCTTGATTTACCTTCTGAGGATGCGCGGTCAGGTAGCCAACATGGAACCGACTAGGCTGAATGGCTGGCAGGCGCTGCGCAGCCAGCCTTGGCTGCTAGCCCTGGCAGGATGGCTCCCCCCATTAATGACGCTGTTATTTATTGCCGTATTTGAAACGGGCACCCCACAATCGCTGCCCGTGGGCGTAGTCGATTTAGACCATACCGCTGAATCCCGTTCGCTACAGCGTTATTTAGATGCCAGCCCAGCGTTAGATATGCTTAACCCCTACCCTTCGGCAAGCGAAGGGGCCGAAGCGCTACAGCGTGGTGACGTCTTAGCACTATTGATCATTCCACGTGACTTTGGCCGCGACTTGCGCCTCTCTCTCAGCCCTGAAGTCGTCGCTTTCTACAATAGCCAATACCTGCTGGCCGGAAAATTCATATCCTCCGCGTTAACTCAATCAGGTATGACCTTCGCCGCCGAAGCAGGTGTCGCATTGCGGCTTGGTCAAGGTTATGCGTTACCACAAGCCGTAGCCGCAGCGGCTCCTGTGCGCCCACAAATCACCTCCCTTTATAACTCTGGGATGAGCTATGCCCGCTTTTTAGTCACCACGATCACACCCGCACTTTGGCAAATTGTGATTGTTGTCGCCACGCTGCTTACACTTTGCTGGCGGCTCGAAAAAGCCCCTTTACCAGCCACTTTCTCCGCTAGAAGTATCGCACTTTGGCAACTACTGACGCCTATTTCGTTGCTGCTTTGGCTTCAGGGAGTATTAATACTGGGCCTGTATAGTTACTTTCTCGGCTGGTCACCAGAGGACAGCCTTGCTTGGTTAGTGGCCGGAATGGCACTGATGGTACTGGCCGTGCAAAGTATGGCTACGCTGATTCTCTCCGCGGTTGCCAACAAAGTACGCGCACTAAGCCTTTGCGCCGCCTATCTAGCGCCAGCCTTTGCCTTTATGGGAATTACCTTCCCAAGAGGCGATATGAATATGCTGGCACGGGTCTGGGGTAACTTAATGCCATCCACACACTATATTGAACTTCAGGTAGCAGTGGCTGACCACGGAGCACCGCTGGCTACTCTGCTACCCCCCTTGTTGATATTGCTGCTGTTTCTGCTGCCACTCCCCTTAGCCATTCATGCCTTGCCAAAACAATTAAACATCAACCCTGCCGAGCAGGTGTCCTAATGAGTACCTGGCAACGGTGTTGGCAAGCGTGGCAGGTAGAGATTGCGAATATATTTGCTGATCGGGCCGTGCTGCTCGTTATTGTTGGCGGCTTACTGTTTTATGCCGTTCTTTACCCTCTTCCCTATCATAAGAGTGTGCCGGGAGAGCAAGCGGTGGCGGTGGTGAATCATGACCACACTCATCTAGCGCGGCAACTTATCCGCATGGCAGATGCGGCTCCTCAAATTCGAGTCGCCGCCCAGCCTTCCAGCATGGCGGAAGCAGAAGCCTTACTGGCCAATGATGATGTTCATGGACTCCTGATTATTCCGTCTGGCTTCGAGCGGGATGTTTATTTAGGCCGCCCTACCAGCCTGTCTTTCGCAGGAGACGCCAGTTACTTTCTAATTTACGGCAATGTTGTCGAGGGCTTGCTGACGGCAGCGACGACGCTCAGTGTACAAACCCAAATTGTTGGTAGCTTAATGAAAGGGGAAAACCCTGCTCAGATTCCCGGTCAGATCATGCCTATGCGAATCACTACTAAGCCCGCGTTCAACCCCACGTCTGGCTACATCAATTACATTGTGCCCGCTGTCTTCGTATTAATTCTGCACCAGACGCTGCTAATTGCCGCGGGCAGTGTAACCATCAAAGATCGTGCACGCAGGCGCCTGGGGCAAACCGCGCCATCGCTTGCATTAGCACTGCCGCTTCGACTTGTCACCTTTATGCTTATCTACCTGTTATTTGCCATGCTCTATTTTGGCTTTTTCTTTCAGCTTTATGGTGTCCCCCATGTTGCTGCACCTAGCGAATTACTCGTCTTCAGCGTGCTATTTTTCATGAGTGCCACGCTGTTCGCCATTTGGCTGGGCTACTTGCTTCCGCGACCGGAGCTTCCCACTGTCCTGGTGCTCCTCTCGTCCCTACCGATCGTCTTCACCGCTGGGTTTGCTTGGCCTGCAGAGAGCTTGCCCAAGTGGCTAGATACCCTAAGCCTGCTGATTCCGGTAAAACCTGGCATACAAGGTTTTTTGGCGATTAACCAAATGGGGGCTCCACTGCTCAGTATCGGGCGAGAAATTAGCGTACTGGTTGGATTATGCGTTCTGTATGGCGGATGGCTTTGGTGGCTCGCTTGGCAGCAACGCCAGCCAAGCCCACGACAAGCTCATTGCAGTGACATTGCTGAAAGGGACGAATAAAGGGCTACTAACAGAAGAGGTATTAATAGCGGAGACGCAAATGGCGGTGACGTCTCGATCGGTCAACGCCAACGAGACACACCGCCATTTTCTACCACTCTAAACGTTACCGTAAAGATAAACGTAACGGTTTTTCGTCAGTCCATCATGCCATGGTGGCAAATTATTCTGCGGCAGGGAGTTCGCCCAGCACCTCAGGAATCGTCATTTTCACATAGCGACCAGGCGCGCTTTCAATAATACTTAGCCCACCTTCTCCAGGCTGACGCGCGGGCACCATTTTTTCCGGATCAGGATCTGCATAGCCGTTCTCCGTTACCCAGGCCTGCCAATGCGGCCACCAGGAGCCTTCATTAAAGGTCGAGCCTTCTTGCCACTCATCATGCGTTTTGGGCAGCGCATCGTTGGTCCAGTAGCCGTATTTATTCTTATGAGGGGGGTTCACAATGCCCGCAATATGGCCAGAACCACCCAACACAAACGTCACCGGCCCTTTGGGCAACAGCGCACCATAATACGTACTGTTCCACTTCGCGATGTGATCTTCTTTCGTCGATACGAAATAGCAGGGGGCCGATATTTTACGAAGGTCAATCTTCACCTCGTCTAACTCAATGCCACCCGGCTCGACCAAGCGATTTTCCAAGTACATATGGCGCAGATACCACGCATGCGTACCTGCTGCCAGGTTTGTGCCATCGGTATTCCAATACAACAGGTCAAACGCTGCGGGCGTTTCGCCTTTCAGATAATTATTGATGTAGAACGACCAGAAGAGATCATTCTCACGCAATAAATTAAAGGTATAGGCCATTGAACGGCCATCTAAATACCCCTTCATTTCTAGCGTGTTTTCGATTCCCTCAACCACGCGCTCGTTAAGGAATACGCCAATATCACCGGGATCGCGGAAATCTTGCAGCGTCGCCATGTAGGTAACGGACTTCACCTTGCGACCACGCCGCGTGCTTGTCAGATAAGCGACTGTAGAGGCGGTTAGTGTGCCGCCCACACAGTAGCTCAACAGGTTGACTGACTTCTCGCCACAGGCTTGCTCAATGGCCTCCATCGCGCTAATGGGGCCCATTTGCATGTAATCAGCCCAGGTGATGTCACGCTGCTCTGGGCCTGGGTTACGCCAGGAAATCAGAAATACCGTATGCCCTTGATCCACCATCCACTTGACCAGCGAATTGTCTTCTCGCAGGTCGAGAATGTAATACTTATTGATCCATGGGGGCACGATCAACAGTGGCGTTTTAAAGGTTTTTTCCGTAGTGGGGGTGTATTGAATCAGCTGAATCAGCTCATTTTCATACACCACGGCACCCGGGGTAACCGCAATGTTATCGCCAATACCAAAGGCACTTCGATCGGTCATGCGTACATTGATACCTTCGGCTGAGTTCGCCAGGTCTTCTCGCAGACGCGTCAAACCATCCACCAAATTCTGCCCGCGAGTTTCCAACGTACAGCGCATCACTTCCGGATTAGTCGATACGAAGTTAGTCGGCGACATGGCGTTTACCAACTGCCGAGCATAAAACGCCAGATTGCGCTTTTGCGTCGGGTCTAGGCCATCCAGGTCTTCTATGAGTTCTTCTACCATCTGCGAAAACAGCAGATACTGCTGCATAATCGCCAAGTAGTAAGGCTCTTGCGTCCAGGCTTCATCTTTAAAGCGGCGATCGCCTTTAGCAGGTGTGATCAATGGCGTCACCTGCTCACCAGACATAGCGCGCACACCCTGTTGCCAAAGCAGCCACTGATCTTGCATAAGGCGCGATTGGGTTTGCCACAATAGGTTAGGGTTACTCATGAGCGATTGTGCGGCGGCTTCAAAGCTTTCGCGCATATCACTGTAGACGGAGTCAGCAGCTTCGCTGGGGGCTATCCGTGACAGTAAATCCTCAAGCAGTCCTTTGTACTGTTCACCGACATCGCTTAGCTGCACTTTCCATGCTTCAAGCTCTTCTTGAGAAACACCTTGAGACGGCATTTTCCACCCTGACAGCATACTCACTCTCCCCTCACCTGCTTGGCATTTTCTGCCCAGGCACATCATCCAAAAGAACGCGGCGCCTTGAAGGCGCCGCGAACATAGTTGCGTTTAGCTTTTACGTGAAGACTGGCTAGTCGCTTTCGCAGGCTGTTCACTTTTCGTGGCAGAGGTGGCTTGCTCGCTCATTTTCTGCCCAGCTTCGCTGAACAGCTTTTCCATTTCGGATTTGAATTGCAAGCTCATCTCACCCATGACACGGGCATCTTCCTGCATTTGCTGAGAAAGCTCGTTCATCATTTCGGCTTGTTTGGTGCCAAAATCACGCAGGCTCTCTGCATCGTCAATTTCCGTCGCGCTACGAATGCGCTCGGTGCCCATCTGGCTGTAGCGTTTCATTGCTTCCAGCTGATACTGGGTCATTTTTTCCATGTTGTTGAGCATCAGCGAGTTCATCTTACGCATTGGCTCAAACATTTGGCGGGTTTGGGTACTAAAGGCGTCCATCATTTTATCTTGCATAGTGTCTGCTCCTGTCTCTCGTTCCTTGGCATGAGCCTGGAGTGGCTCATCACATGGCAAAATTGCTGCACTGCAAAAAGAGTAAACGCTGCAATGCTGCTTTGCAACATTCTTAGCAGCTCGCTCAACCACGCTACACATTTCACATGACAGTTCTACCCTTTAGTGCGAGAACGCGAAGAAGCCGTCGCTTTCGCTTTGGAGCTTCTCGCACTTGATGCGCTTCTACCTGACGCTGCTGGCTTAGCAGCCTCTTGAGACTCGCCTTGATCTGTGCCGTCATCCTGTTCGGCACCGCTGCCGGAGGAACCCGCTTTGCGTAACATGTCCAACATCATCTGTTGATAAGTGCCAAAGTTAGCTAACCCTTGGGAGAGACCTTGTTGCATCATCGGCTGCTGCAGGAAAGGACGCATTAGATTCATAGGGTCATAACCATCCTCCCCTGACTCCATTTGCCGCTGAATATTTTCCAGCAGGCTTTGCTGAAACGCCTCAACATCCGGCAGCCCTAGTGATTGGCGAAACTCATCCGGTGTCAGGTCAAATTCAACGTTGATCTTCATAGGCGACTCCTTAACCATCTTCCTAGAGTGTAGCAGCGTTACGCCAAGCGCACCGTGCTGTTATTGTTGTTCTAAACGTGGCGTGTCAACGCTAACATCTCCATTTTGTCCACGATGACGTAGCCAATGATCTAGCAGTGTGATTGCCATCATCGCCTCAGCGATAGGCGTCGCACGGATACCGACACAAGGGTCATGGCGGCCTTTCGTTATTACCTCAACTGGCTGACCATGTATATCAATTGATCGCCCAGGCGTGGTAATACTTGACGTTGGCTTCAACGCTAATCGAGCGACAATCGGTTGGCCACTGGAGATTCCGCCCAACACCCCGCCCGCGTGATTAGAAAGAAACCCTTCAGGCGTCATCTCGTCACGGTGCTCGCTGCCACGCTGGGCAATGCAACCAAATCCAGCGCCGATTTCTATCCCTTTTACCGCATTGATGCTCATCAAACCATGCGCCAGATCAGCATCTAAACGGTCGAAGACCGGCTCGCCTAACCCGACCGGCACACCGTCGGCAATCACGGTAATTTCAGCGCCTACGGAATCTTGATCCCGACGCAGCTGATCCATATAGGCTTCAAGTTCGGCCACTTTGTCCGGGTCAGGGCAGAAAAAGGCATTTTCGGCTACCGCGTCCCAGGTTTTGAATTCGATTTTAATGGGCCCCAACTGGCTCATATAACCGCGAATCTGAATTCCTTGCGCGGCCAGTACCTGCTTGGCAATAGCGCCAGCAGCAACACGCATGGCTGTTTCTCGCGCGCTAGAACGACCGCCGCCCCGATAATCGCGATGGCCATACTTATGATGGTAAGTGTAGTCAGCGTGGGCGGGACGGAATTGGTCTTTGATTTTAGAGTAGTCTTTGGAGCGCTGGTCGGTGTTCTCGATCAATAAACCAATCGACGTCCCCGTGGTTTTGCCTTCAAACACGCCAGAAAGAATCCGCACCTGATCCGGCTCTTTACGCTGAGTGGTGTGTCGAGAGCTACCTGGACGGCGGCGATCTAGATCAAGCTGCAAGTCTGCTTCACTGATCGGTATGCCAGGCGGGCAACCGTCAACAATAGCGCCTAAAGCAGGGCCGTGGCTCTCACCAAACGTGGTAACGGTAAATAGCTTGCCAAAGGTATTGCCAGACATGGGCGTTAGTTCCTCACGCAAAAGACGCCGCATGGGCGTCGAGTTCAGCGGCGCTCAAGGCAAAAACACCCTGGCCGCCACGCTCGAATTCAAGCCAGATAAAGGGCACTTCAGGGAAAGCAGCCTCCACATGGCGGTCGGAATTGCCAACTTCAACAATCAGCCAGCCCTCGTCGGTTAAGTGCTGGTGTGCTTCACGCAGAATGCGTCGCACGATATCCAACCCGTCGTTACCAGCGCCTAACGCCAGAGCAGGCTCATGGCGGAACTCGGCAGGCATAGTGGCCAGATCACGCGCATCAACATAAGGTGGGTTAGATACGATCAGGTCAAAACGCTGGCCTTCCAGGCCGTCAAACACATCGGATTCGACAGCCCGCACGCGATCACCAACGTCGTGACGCGTAATGTTTTGACGAGCAACTGCTAAGGCATCCTGGCTAATATCCGCCAACGCCACCTCGCAGGTAGGCAACACCAATGCAGTGGCAATACCGATACAGCCAGAACCGGTACATAAGTCCAATACTCGGGCAGGCGGCTCTTCCGGGAACCATGCAGCAAAGCCGTCTTCAATCAGCTCGGCAATGGGCGAGCGCGGAATTAACACGCGTTCGTCAACGCTGAACGGGAATCCTGCAAAAAAAGCTTCGCCCAGTAAGTAAGGCAGCGGGCGGCGAGTCGTCACCCGCTCTCGCGCTAACCGGATAATGCGCTCGCGCTCTATTGGCAACAAGCGGGCATCCAGCACAGCTGGGTCGACGTTCCATGGCAGATGCAGTGCGCCTAAGCAAAGCGCAACGGCTTCGTCCCAGGGCGATTCCGTGCCATGCCCATAGTGCAGCCCCGCCAGATAAAACTCGCTGGACACCCAGCGTAAGTAATCGCGCAGTGTAAAAAGCTCGCTCACCAATGCCGATTCCGGCAACGAAAGCATTGAGTGGGAGGTCTCATCATTGAGATGCGTAGTCACAGCGGCTCCTGGCGTGTAAAAAGTTCATGGAAGGATTGTACCTTTGACGCCGTCTGGTTCACAGCGCGTGGTTCACGGTGAACGGTTCACAGCAACGACAAGCTCGCTATACTGTGCGCTTCTCAATTATGCTTATTTGTTAACACTTCATTTCTCTATTTGAGCCGACCATGACGCGACACCTGCCCAACGACGACGATATCAGTGTCTTTCGCCAAGCGCTGCAGGCAGCAGGCGTGCGCCGTATTGCCAGTAACCAAGCTGATCCCGGCAAGCCTAAGCGCAACGACGAAGCTGCCCAGCAAGCACGTCGACAAGCGGCGGTAGAGAGCAACACGCTGCAAACCAGCGGTCGCACGACCGACGGTCGAGTAGAGGCGGTACGCCCCTCAGAGTATCTGGAATTCAGCGTGCCCGACCTGCCCTGGCGCACCTTAAGCCAGTTAAAACGTGGCCAAACCGCGTGGCAAGCGGGGTTGGATTTACACGGTTATACCCTAGAAGAAGCGAGGATTGAGCTTGAAAGTTTTTTGCGCGACGCCGCTGCACAAGGCATGCGCTGTGTTCTAGTCGTGCATGGTAAGGCCTGGGGCACCACCTCTGACTTTCCGGTGCTTAAAAGCCATACCAATGCGTGGTTAAGAGAGTGGCCCGGCGTCTTGGCGTTCTGTTCCGCCACCGATATCGATGGCGGAACAGGCGCGGTGTATATTCTGCTGCGCAAGCGCGGGCAGTAGGCGGCTATGTCACTCGGTCGCATCCGAAGCAATGCTAGGCATGCGGCGCTCTAACGCTTCATCAGCAAGATGCCGACCCAGCCGAATTAATTCGTTGGCGCGGTGAAACTCGTAAGTGCTGCAAACAGTTTTGGGAATTTCGATCAATACATCCGGCGGATAGCCTGCGATTTTATACTTCGCGAGCGCCGCTTGGGTGATATCAAACGACTCTAGAATCATATCGAGCTTGCCCCATTCACGCCGACCACGCAGGTCAACGGTTTCATCAACGTCGCTCTCTTCACCATTGCTGCCCCCCAGCCCATCCCACAGACGGCGCGTGGTGGCACGCACATCGTCCATCCAACCGCCAATATTAGCATCACGGTCGCGCTCTAACGCGGTGCGGCTGTCGCTTGCATCTTCGCTGGGTAACAACTCCTCTAAGGTGATCGGTTGTGGGCTGTGCGCCGTCACGTTAACCGCCACCACAAAATCCGCTTCGTGGGTGGCTAATATCGGCATTATCGGCAGTGGGTTCAGCAAGCCGCCATCAACGAGTACTTGGCCACCCACATGTACTGGGGTAATGACACCCGGCACGGCAATAGAGGCACGGATTGCCTGGAGTAACGGGCCATTTTGAAACCACACCTCACGTTGACGAACCAGATCCGTCGCGACGGTCGTCACCGGAATAGGCAGGTCTTCGATCAGCATATCGCCGACCAGCTCTTCAAGTTTGCTCATGACCTTATTCGCTCGCATGGCGCCCATTGGACTCCAGGTCACATCGACCAGCTTGAGCACGTCTAAATAGTCCAGGTTACACACCCAATCCCGGTATTCAGGCAGCTTGCCAGCGGCATAAATACCAGCAATTAGCGCGCCCATAGAGCAACCCGCAATCGAAATTATCTCGAAGCCGCGCGCTTCTAATGCTTCGATAACACCGATATGGGCATAGCCCCTGGCCCCTCCACTCCCTAATACCAGCGCAACCTTATTACCGCCATTCAAGCAGCTACTTGCCACAGGTGTTTTAACAACATGCGCTACTTTTTTCTTCATCGTCATCTTCCTAACGCGAGCAATCAGGTACCCGCTACGCTTGCTGACTGATTGTACTGGCCACGCGATGAACCGCCTGGGGCTCAAGATGCAGATGATGGCCACCCGCTAGTACATGGCGCGTTAACTGTGGTACTGCTTGGCGCGCTTTTTCTGCCCAGTCCCGCTCGCCTAAAATACCTCGTTCCCCTTCTATCAATAGTACCGGGGCTTGAATCTCCGCCAGTAGTGCCAGCACTTGCTGGGGCGTAAAGCGCACCAAGGAAGGCTTTAATAAACGGCTATCGGTACGCATTTGCACATGCCCATCGGCAGTGGCCTGGGTGTTGCGCTCGACAAGTGGCGTGGCGGTGATGCTGTCCAGCGGCGTGACACCTCCGGCTACCCGCGCTGCAACTGCACTCTCAACATCGGGATAACGAGGAGGACGGGAAAGCGGCCGCCTATAGGCCACTAGCCCTTTGCGTAGTTGGCTGGCAGTCTCTTCGGCAGGTGTGTTTAGCGCTCCTAAGCCATCTAACAGAATTAGCTTATCTACCCGCTCAGGCAGCGCTGCCGAGACTAGGCAAGCCACGGCTGCCCCCATCGAGTGAGCAAGTAGCGTCGCTTTTTCAATCTCCAATGATTCCATGGTATCCAGCACGTCCTGGGTATAGTCCCATAGTGCATAGTCGCTTCCTGCAGGCGCATGAGCTGAGTGCCCGTGACCACGGAAGTCGATCGCCACAATGCGAATATCCAGTGCTTTCACCAATAGCGGCGCCAGCCGACTGAAGCTCGCCGCGTTGTCTAGCCAACCATGCAGCGCCACCCAAGTAGGCGCAGTGCTACGCCCCCAGCTAAGCGCCGCCAGCCGACCATTCGCCAGGGAAAGCGGCTGCGCAGCGGTACCGACGTGGGTCGATTCATTCATAAGCAGGATCTCTTAAAAGCCGGATAACCAAGCAATGTCATATACGTCAGATGACGCTCTAAGGCGTAAACGTTACCATGCTAAGCGCAGCGCATCTGCCGCTTTTATGCGGATAACGCTTGCGTGCTGCAACTACTGCGAAATGCTCTTAACGATGATGACCAACAGGAAAATGACTATGAAACCACGTCGTGACACCCGTGCTCGCAACCTTGTGTTCTTGATTACCGTGATAAGTGCGTTGGTGGTTGGTCTGTGGCTTGCTCGCTAAGCCAATTGCACCCACTAAGCCAGTAGCTCCCAGCCCCCCAGCGTTGAGCGTCGCTTGCAATTTCTCCTTCATGAATAAATACTGTTTATAAATACTGTATATAAACACACTATTTATTCATGAGGATGCCGACGATGCCGTCCCAACCCGCCGCTTTAAAAACAGCCACGTTGGCAACAAGTACGTTTACAACGAGTACATTTCCAACAACGATGGTCGCGACAGCCCTGCCGTTAACCTCTCAGCCATTGCCATTTCCAACGTTATACGGCCGCGCTGGGTTTAGCGGCTTCCCTTCACCTGCTCAAGATTACGAACCACGCACGTTAGATCTCAATGAGCGACTGATTAAACATCCCAACCACACGTTTTACCTCACCGCCGCGGGCGACAGCATGGAAGGCTGGGGGATATTCGAAGGTGATTTGCTGGTGGTAGATCGCAGCATACCGCCCCGCTTAGGGCATATCCTGGTCGCCATGTTTGAAGAGGAAGTACTGATAAAGCGTTATGCGCTCTATCAAGGCACACCACACCTCTGCTCGGCACATCCCCACTATCCACCGCTGCCGTTAGCAGAGACAAACTGCCAGCTATGGGGGGTGGTGCGCGCCGTGGTGCATGAGTATTTGCCATGATTGGCCTTGTTGATGCCAATAATTTTTATGTTTCCTGCGAGCGTGTTTTTAAGCCCGCGCTTGAAGGCAAACCCGTGGGCGTGATGTCGAATAACGATGGCTGTGTGATCGCCCGCTCGGCCGAAATGAAAGCCTTGGAAATCCCCATGGGCACTCCCGCTTTCCAACTGGAAGGTTTGCGCCGACGGGGAGAGATTCACTTACTGTCATCAAACTACGAGCTGTATGGCGACATGTCCGCACGACTCGCCCAGCTACTGCGGGATGCCTGCCCAGACGTCGCGCCTTACTCTATTGACGAAATGTTTATCTACCTGGATGGCTTCAGCGACACTCAATGCCAAGCGCTCGGGGAAGCTGTGCGCCGCCGTGTTCGCCGCTATTTAGGGCTACCTGTATGCGTAGGGCTGGCACCTACCCATACGCTAGCCAAGCTCGCTAATCACGTTGCCAAACAGCAGTCTCACTACCAAGGCGTCTGCCTACTCACTGCCAACAGCCCGACCACTACGGCGCTGCTTAAACAGCTGCCGGTGAATGACGTATGGGGCGTCGGCAGACGCCTAGCAGAACGGCTTGCGGTGAGTGGTATTCGCACGGCGTGGCAGTTGCGGGAGTGCGACCCAAAGCAACTTCGCAAACGATTTTCAGTGGTGCTTGCGCGTACAGCGCTAGAGCTACGTGGCACCTCCTGCTTGGCAATGAACGCATTAGAAGAGCCGCGTCAGCGTATTATGACGTCACGCTCTTTTGGCCACGCAACCGGCGTAAAAGCGGAATTGCACGCAGCGCTGCGCCGCCATGCTCAGCGCAGTGCCGAAAAACTGCGCCAGCAGAAAAGCCTTACCCGCGCCGTATTGCTATTTCTAAATACCAACCGCCATCGTAAAGACCAGCCTCAGCTTTCACCTAGCGCGATGATTCCCCTGGCATCGCCAAGCGACGATACCCGCATCATTTTAGAAGCCGTGCGCGAAGGGTTGGAACAGATGTATCGGCCGGGTTTTCAGTTTATGAAAGCCGGTGTCATGCTATTGGACTTAGTCGATGCACAGCAGTATCAGCTTTCGCTGTTGCAGCCTTCACATAAAGCGCACCCGCACTTGATGAACGCCGTTGACGCCATTAATCAGCGCATGGGGCAAGGCACGATTCGCTTTGGAATGACAGAGGCGGAAGCACCGTGGCAGTTGCGCTGTGCGCACCGCTCTAACCGTTACACCACCTGCTGGGACGAACTCATGGAGGCAGGCACTCACCCTGGCGCCATTGCAGCTGCCAGGGTGAAGCGTGAACAACAGCGGCTAGCGCGAGCTCAGCGTTTGGCGCAGCCGCGGGCTTAGGGTCTCCCCCACTGCGACCATGACCAGCAAAACCGCTAGCAGCCACGGCCAATGCACCGCGAACGAAACTTGGTAAAGCCCCAAGGCATCAGCAAAGATAACCAAAATACCCAACGGACTAACGTAGCGCACCATGGTCAGCCATAGCGCATAAGGCAACGGCGCAAGGCCCAGTTCGTCGCGGAAGGTTTCGCTTTTCAGCACAAAACCTGCCAGCACGACCGTACCCAATCCCCCTAGCGGCATCATCCAGCGCGAGGTCAGGTAATCAAGCCAGTCGAAAAAGGTTTTACCCGCCAGTGTCCAATCAGCGCCCAGGTTAAACGACAGCATCGCCAGCGTGCTGATCAGCCATAGCACAATGCCCGTCGCCCAAGAGGCCGATTTGCGGGTCATGCCTTTGTTATCGCATAACCACGACACCGTGGCTTCCACCATCGAAATAGACGAGGTCAGCGCCGCCATCGAGAGCATCAAGAAAAACAGAATGCCAAATAGCGTGCCCATTGGCATCGCCTGGAAGGCCAGCGGCAAGCTCATAAAGATAAGCCCCGGCCCTTCACCAGGATTCATACCGTTAGCAAAAATGACCGGGAAGATCGCCAACCCCGCCATTAACGCAACCACGGTATCGGCAATGGCCACGCTTACCGTGGTACGCCCAATCGAAGCTCCTTTGGGCAAGTAGCTACCGTAGGTAAGAATCGCACCGGATGCCAACGACAACGTGAAAAAGGCGTGGCCCAACGCCGCCAGCATGCCTTCACTAGAGAGGCTGCCTGCGTTGAACGAGAACAAGAAGCTCACTGCCTCGCCAAACCCACCGGAAAACACCCCGAAGATGATCAGTAGAATGAGCATGAGCACCAGCCCAGGCATCATCCAACTGACATTTTTCTCGATACCTTCCTGAACGCCTTTGCCCACAATCACCATGGTCAGCACTGCCACCAGGGTGCTCCAACCGCCCAGAATGAACGGGTTGGCATTATTGGCTCCAAAGACCGCCGCCATGTCATCAACGCTACTGCCTGCGAGGCCACCGGTGAGCATTTTCCATAAATAGGAGAACGACCAACCTGCGACCACGACATAAAACGACAGAATCATAAAGCCGCAAAGCATCGCCATCCAACCAATCAGCGACCAGGCAGAAGAGCGGCCAGACTCATTGACGACACGCCGTATCGCATCAATCGGGCTGCCGCGCCCACGCCGACCAAAGGCAATTTCGGTCATCATCACTGGAACGCCAACGGCTAAAATGCACGCCAGATACACCAGCACAAAGGCCCCACCACCATACTCCCCGGTGATATAGGGGAATTTCCAAATATTGCCCAGCCCCACCGCCGAACCGGTGGCTGCCAGCATAAAGCCCCAGCGGCCCAGCCACTGAGTGCGAGGTTGCCCAGAAGACGCCATGACCTTCCACCTTGTCAGAAAAAAGCGCCTATCCTAGAGGATTTTATAACCAAAGCCCAAAATTCTTGTCTCTCTAGGCGAACCAGCCATGCGCATCTGAAGCAAGAATCTGGCAGACTAGTTAGCGATGAACACCACCCAACGGAGAGTGCTTAACATGAGCGACAGCGCCAAACCCTGGACGCAACCCATGCCCGACGCGCAGTTCAACATCATGCGCGACATTCTTGCTGCCCCCAGCCCGGTAGGCCTGGAAGGCGCCATGACCTACGGCGTACTGAAGCCCTACTTTGAAAGCTTCGCGCCCAGCGGCTGGCATCTGCATCAGTTTAAAGGCAATGCTGGCGTAGTGCTGGACACCCACCCTGGCCGCGATGACATGTTCAAAGTGATGATCATCGGCCATGCAGACAAAATCCGCATGCAGGTTCGCTCGATTGGCGAAGACGGCAAGATCTGGATCAACACTGACTCCTTCTTGCCTAGCGTACTTATCGGCCATGAAGTGAAGCTATTCAGCGAAGATCCTGACGCCCTCGGCAGCTATCGCTGCATCCAAGGCGGTACAGTAGAAGCCCTGGGCGCGATTCACTTTTCTGATCCTGCACAACGCGATGGCAGCAAAGGTATCAAAAAAGAGCAGATCTACCTGGACCTGCAAATCCATGGCGAAAATAAAAAGCAGCAAGTGCTGAATTTAGGCGTTCGCCCGGGTGACTCCATTATTTTCGACCGCCCTATTCGCCCTGGTTTTAGCCCGAACACCTTCTACGGCGCTTACCTGGATAATGGCTTGGGCTGCTTTGTTACCGCAGAAGTAGCGAAGTTAATCGCAGAAGCCGGCGGCACTGAAAACGTACGCGTGCTGTTTGCCATTGCCAGCTACGAAGAAATTGGCCGTTTCGGCAGCCGCGTATTGGCTGGCGAACTAAAGCCAGACGCACTGATTGGCGTAGACGTTAACCACGACTACGTAGCCGCCCCCGGTATTGGCGACAAGCGCATGCAGCCGCTAGAAATGGGCAAAGGCTTCACGATGTCCGTAGGCTCCATTGCCAGCGAACAGCTCAACCGCATTATCGCCAGCGCCGCAAAAGAGCAGGATATTCCCCTGCAGCGGGACATCGTTGGCGTGGATACAGGCACTGACGGCATGGCAGGCGTGCTGGCCTCTATTGATAGCGCAGCTACCTCAATCGGCTTCCCGATCCGCAACATGCACACTATTTCCGAAACCGGCAACACCCAGGATGTGCTCGCGGCAGTTCACGCGCTGACCCACACCTTAAAAGCACTGGATGCCCTACCCGACCTGCAGCGGGAATTCCTGGACAACCACCCACGGCTTGACCAGGCCAGCCCGCTTAGCCATCAGGGCAGCGACAAGCCTGATACTGATGAAGACAAAAAAGCCTCAAAGCCCAAAAAAGCGAAGAAGTAGCGAAGAGGTAGTAAAGAACGAGTGTAGCCAAGGACTAGCGTAAAAAAACCCCGGCCATTCCTGGCCGGGGTAGTAGTATTTCCTCCGTAATCCTTCTTCACGAACGTCCTGTTCGTGCATCCTTGGTTTAACAAGCCTTCCTGCTTGGTCGTCCCTAACACCTTTCCCTGTGTTTACCTACCTTGAACCTCATATATGTCAAAAACATTAACCTGGGATATCAAAACATAAGTTTTTTTAAATTTTTATACTACCCGTTTATAAACAGATAGCTGCTTATATAAATGGCGAACTAGCCGTTTGCTGTTTATACTTTTTAAGCATCGTCACGGATGCACCTCTACACGGAACGTTACCACGACTGAACCCATTAACTCCCTTACGTTAGGAGGTCAGCGTGAGACATATCATGATTAGCCCGACAGTCTACGGTGTGGATATTATTTGCCGTCATTGCGGCAACGCGGAATCCTCGAAAACGGCGTACCTAAAACGATTTCGCCTTGAGGGCACCGGCAAAGACAGCGCTACACTACGCTGCATGAATTGCCAAACGGCGGTATCCACACCAATGAGCAAACTCAGCGCACTGTTTTATCATCACGCTTGTTAGTCAGCAGTGCCGTTTGCCCATAAAAAAACCCCGACCATCGCACTGGCCGGGGTTTTATCAGGTCCTCCTTGATTTTTCTTCACGAACCTCCTGTTCATGCGTCCTTGTGCACCACAAGCACTCCCTGCTTGCACTTCCTTGTAGCGCTATCCCTGCGCTATGTGTGCACAGTGCGCCCTATAGCCGTTGAGTTATCTAACCTAAGCTATGAAACAGAAAATAGTTCCAATTCATGAACCACGCAGGTCTCTAGAGCGCTTGCAGTAGTTTGAAACAAAAACATACAATCACGCAGGTTTGAACAATTTAAAGGACACCCCGTGACGACTCTCGTTTCTCGCGCGACCCAAAGCACTTCTAACTATAAGTACTTCACCCCCTGGTTAGCAGCGGCTTTCATTAGCATCGCATTCGCTGCCCCCGCATTGGGGGACAGCTGGGAAGGCAGTATAGGCGCAGGCGTAACCTACTCACCTGACTACCTGGGCAGCGACGACTATGAAACACAAGCGTGGCCTGTCCTTAACCTGACGTACGGCGACCAGCTCTCAATCAATGTGCGCGACGGTATTGAGTGGCACGCTATCCGTAGCGGAAACTGGACCGCCTCTCCGTTCATTGGCTACACCTTTGGGCGAGACAATAAGGGCGATATCAGCCGGTTTGAAAAAGTCGATGACGGAGCCACGTTAGGCTTGCGGATTAGCTATCAGCAAGGGTTCTGGCGCTATAGCGTTGCAGGCAGCACGCCGGTAAGCGGCGACGTTGAAGGCGCGAAATTTTCAGCCAATGCTGTTATGCGTATGCCGGTTAGCGAACGGACATTCTTCACGCTATCGCCCAGCGTTACCTATTCAAACGAGAAGTGGACCGAGTCGCTGTTTGGCGTATCAATGCAAGACAGCGTACGTAGCGGCGTGGCTGCTTATAACCCAGATAGCGGTTACTGGCGCATGGGGGTGAATGCCAGCCTTAGCTATTTCCTAACCCCTGAATGGACTGCTACCGGTTTCGTCGGCGCAACTCACCTGACTGGCAGCGCGGCCGACAGCCCAATCGTTGATGAGCTAGGTAGCGATTGGCAAGCCCTCACCGGAGTATCGTTAAGCTATCGTTTTTAAAATCGGTCGTTTTTAACATAGGCAGTTGGCCATGCCTTAATAAGGCTAGCTTTTGGGGCGTACGGATTTAATGGTTGATGGGGCACTTTAGCCCTATCAACCTGATACCGCCCTCAGATGGTTGACAGAATCCCCCCCGTAGCCGAGCTCCTCTGCCCTGTGGTGTGTCGACATAACAGAGAAGAAACTAAACACTCATGCGCTAGCCCTGCCTATCGCCTGTCGACTCCTATTCATTCTGATACAAGCAGGGCCTTTGAAAGCTGTTCTACTGACTGCGTAATCTCAGATTTACTCAATGCTCCGAACCCAAACCTTAGGTGGGTCGGTATAATCTGATCATCGTTGTAAACGGTGCTTAAAGTTGAGTCTTTGCCGGGAAGCTGTTCCAACGCCCTCCCATTAACAAGCTTCGAAATATTTACCCATATAGCCATTCCGCCTGTAGGCAACTTAAAAGAAACCTTATCACCAAAAAAACGGATGAATTCTTCTGCAGCGAAATTACGCCTTGCCTCATACTCCTTTCGCGTTTTTCTGATATGACGCCTGACTTCACCTGATTCCATCAGATTTGAAAGCACAAGTTCAGATACCGCATTACCCTGCCTGTCAATCAATACGATTTCCTGTGCGGCACGCTCAATAAACTGAGCATTGGCCGCCATATATCCAAGTCTTAGACCAGGAGCAAAGACCTTCGACATCGAACCTATATGCACAACATTCTCAGAATTCGGCAGGCTTGCGAGCGGAGGAATTGGGTTTGTTTCATAGTGAAACTCATGATCATAGTCATCTTCCAGAACCGCAAACTTGTATGTTTTGGAGAGTTCCAGAAGTACCAGCCGCCTGCTCATGTGCATACAGACAGTTGTTGGATATTGATGGTGGGGGGTGACATAAATGGCTGCGACTGAATGTTCAGCCAGTATCTCTCTCAAGTGTTCTATATCTAACCCTTTATCATCAAGCCTGCATTTCAAGACTTTAAAGCCATTTGACTCAAACGCAGCTCTAGCGGGCAAATAACAAAGGTCCTCCATGACGATGGCACCTTTTCCCGGATCCAAAATTCGAGAAGCGAGATAAATCCCCATTTGACTCCCCCTGACAACACATACCTGCTCTGCAGAGCAGTTCATAAAACGGTCACCGGATAGCATTTTCGCGATCGATTTCCGTAATTCAATGCTCCCTTTAGGGTCGCCATAACCCAGCTTTGATTGACGGCTAAGGTCTATACACACCCGTCGATAGGTTCGCGCGAGCAGCTCATAAGGGATAAGACGAGAGTCCGGAGTACCATCATTCATTATCGATATGTCGTTATAAGAGCCGCGTGCCCCCTGGTAGAGTATTTCAACCAGCTCCGAGGCCGATTTTGTCCTGTCGGTACTGTTGACCAAATAGTGGTCTGACGAGGACAGTCCTTGCTCGGGAAGGATTTTAGAAACAAACGTACCCGACCTCGAGCGTGTCACCAGCCACCCCTGAGCTTCCAGCTCTTCATATACCTGCTGTACGGTTTTCCGATTAACGCCTAATTGCTCGGCTAAAGCGCGGGACCCCGGCAACATGCTGCCGGGCATCAGCCGCCCTTCCTTAATATCCGCCGTTAACGTGTTCAACAGTTTTGAATGCAAGGTTTTACCAGAGCTGTCTTCCAGCCACAGCTGAGTTTGCCAAGGCCTTAACATGTCACCCTCTCTTCTGGACCACTTAAATTAAAAAAACTGGCCCTTATTAAGGGTCCAGAACGGCGATATTGTACAACCATTATCAAAGCCACCTGAGGAAAAAAGCATGAAGACCGCCACTAAAGCAAAACAGGAACTAATGCAGATCGCAGAAAGCAATATGCAAGAGCGTATACAAGACATAGAGCTGACTGTTCGTGAAAAACTCGCGCTGACATGCCGAATCCTGTTCGATAAAGGTCACGATTCAGGCTTGGCAGGCCAGATTACCTGCCGTAGTGAGCAGCCCAATACTTTTCTAACTCAACGATTGGGTTTGGGGTTTGATGAAATCACAGCCGAAAACTTGTTAATCGTGGATCATGACCTGGAGCTATTGGCTGGCAAAGGTATGCCTAATCCAGCCAACCGTTTCCATACTTGGATCTATAAAGAGCATCCAGAAGTTAATTGCATCATTCATACCCACCCTACCCATGTGGCCGCATTGTCGATGCTAGAAGTACCACTGATCATTTCCCAAATGGACACTGCCGCTTTGTACAACGATTGCTCGTTCGTTGCTGAATGGCCAGGCGTCCCTGTTGGAAATGAAGAGGGCGTATTAATTTCAAAGGCGCTGGGTAATAACCGAGCTGTATTTCTTGCCCACCATGGACAACTTGTAACCGGCAAAACGATTGAAGAGGCCTGTAACTTGGCCATCCTGATCGAGCGAGCGGCAAAACTGCAGCTTCTAGCAATGTCTGCTGGTCAAATTAAGCCCCTACCTCATGATCTGGCCCAGGAAGCACATGACTGGGTATCGTCCGATAAACGAAACAAAGTGAATTTTTCCTACTACGCAAGACAGGCTCTAAAAAATCACCAAAACTGCATTTAAGGGGTAAATCATGAACTTATCAGGCATCATTGGCTATCCGGTAACTCCCTTTAGCCAAAATAATAAACAGGTGGATCTCAACAAACTCGGTAGCGTAATAGATGTGCTACTTGAAGCCAAAGTAGATGCTATTGCTGCATTAGGCAGTGCCGGTGAGGCCGCCTATTTGAGTGAAGAGGAGTGGAAGCAGGTCGCTGAATACACTGTGAAGTATGTTGCAGGTAGGGTACCTGTGGTCATTGGTATCGCAGAGCTTACCACCGAGCAAGCCGTTAAATACGCGCAGCATGCTCATCACATCGGAGCCGATGTAATTATGCTCTCTCCATTTTCGTATTATAAGTTGAGCGAGGCTGAAATCTTCCAGCACTACGAAGCAGTCTCAAGCGCAAGTCCGCTGCCCATTATGGTTTATAACAACCCAGCCACCTGTGGCGTGGATATGAGTCCCGAATTCATGCTTAAAATGGTCGACAGCATACAGAATGCAAGCATGATCAAGGAAAGTACTGGCGACATACAACGCATGCACAAGATCTACACACTATCGGATGGCAAAGTGCCCTTTTTTAATGGCTGTAACCATATGGCGTTAGAGGCTCTCAATGCAGGTGCCAGCGGTTGGTGTACAGCAGCTCCTTGCCTGATAGGCGATAAACCGAAACAACTGTTCGACGCGGTCAAGAGCGGTGACAATGAGAAGGCTAAGGCACTGTTTTACCAGCAATACGAGTTTCTTGAATTTATCGTTTCATTCGGCCTAGCAGCAGCAATTAAATCAGGGCTTACACTTCAAGGAAAAGAAGCGGGCAACCCAAGAAAACCGCTTCTTCCTTTAAATAAGACAGCTCAGCAGCGACTTCAAAGTATGTTGGATAATCTTAATCAATAGAAGATAGGAATAGCGATATACGGTGATTTTCAAACCAACTGTCCAAATGGCTGCTCTTAAGCAGCCTGTTTATTACGCTCAAATTCGTGCACTTTGTCAGGGCTAATCGACAACGGGGTTACCTTACAGTTTCGAGTGCTGCCTGACTGCTGCAAACGCTTGGATGGCTAGGGCTACCTTTTAAAGCCAAAAAATAGATAACCCTAGTGCCACCGCTTTAGATGAGTTATCCCGAAATCACGATTACGAATGGTAGGCACATCACGATGGCCATAATCAGGATGAACTGCACTGTCGGTTCATAGTCGCACATGAAAACGGCGGGCACACTGCCCGCCGTCATGCTTTCTAACGCTAAAAAACGTACTGCTTAACGGGCCGCCAGCCATGCCATTAGTGCTTCGGCGGTAGCCGCAGAAGAAGGCGGATTTTGGCCAGTAATTAGCTGGCCGTCTTCACGCACATACGGCGTAAAGTCGTCTGCTTTGCTGTAGATGCCACCGCACTGTTGCAACGCATCTTCTACCAAGTGCGGGACGATATCCGTCAGGCCAACCGCATCTTCTTCACCATTAGTAAAGCCTGTGACTTGGCGCCCTTTTACCAGTGGTTCACCAAGACTATTTTTTGCATTAATCAACACGATAGGCGCATGGCATACCGACGCCACTGGTTTGCCCTGGGCAATAAAATTTTCGATCAGCTTGATAGAATCTTGATCGTCCACTAGGTCCCACAGCGGGCCATGACCGCCGGGATAAAACACTGCATCGAAGTCACCCGCGTACATATCGCTTAGGCGATGCGTTGCCGCTAGCGCCGCATTCGCTTCATCATCTTGCTTAAAGCGCCGAGTTTCATCGGTTTGGCTATCGTCTGCATCACTTTTCGGGTCAAGTGGCGGCTGCCCTCCGTTTGGCGAGGCCAGCGTTACGTCTGCACCTGCATCTTTAAAGACATAGTACGGCGCTGCTAGCTCTTCTAACCAAAAGCCAGTTTTTTCGCCGGTGTCTCCTAACTGATCATGTGATGTCAGCACCACCAAAATACGCTTGCTCATCTAATGACTCCTAAGTGTGAAGCGTGCGATAGCGTCTTGCGTCACTTACTCTACCTTGGGGCGTGTTTTCTGGGTTGCAAGGCGCATAACCTTTTCTACTCACTTGCGTTACAGCAGACTCTTCAGCGGCATCCAAAGCCCCATGGCGATCATGACAAGGTTTTCCGTCAATGAAATAAAGCCCAGCGGCACATTGCTATTACCGCCCGCACAGGCACATTTCAGTTCTCGCTTATCGATATACACCGCCTTAATCACCGACACAGCACCCACCGTACCAATGAACAGTGCCAGCGGTGCTGCCAGCCATATCAATGCCCCCGCCAGCATCAAGACACCCGCCAAGGTTTCCGCATAAGGGTAAACATATCCATAGGGCACATAGCGCTTAGCCAGCAAATCGTAATTCAGAAACATGGTGCTGAAACTTTCCACGTCTTGAAGCTTTTGTAACCCAAGCAACACCATAGCGCTAGCCACTGCATATTCAGGTAATCGCGCCGTCAATAGCGCCCCATGGGCCAGCCAACTAATCGCCAAACCAATCAACAGCGCCGTAGCAAAAATAGCGATCACTGGCCGATAGGATGTTTCCTGAGCACCCGGCACGTTTAAGCCCAAATACTCGCGCACCTCTTCATAGCCACCGATGCGCTTATCATCAATATAGGTTTGCGGCGTCGTATCGACCTGTTCTTTCGCTTTAAATGCATCGGTTTCGTCGCGGGATGTTAACGGGTGGTCATGCACCTCGTAGCCCTTACGCTGCAGCAATGAAACGGTTTTCAAACCAAAGGGGCACTGGTGCGCATCCGTTTTCATGCGATAAACATGTGCCGTTGCCATACTCCCTCCCTGTTGTGCAACAAAGTGCAGCCCATCATTCGCTGCCTAGGTATAAGGGTAGCCACATTAGGCAAGCTTGCCGAACAGCCTTTGGCGCTTACTCGTTACCTTCGATAAGATAACGCGGTGAACTTCTTTTTTAGGTTAGCGAGCACGCCGTGAGCATTGAAGCGCGAGAGTTTTATCGCCAAGGGCCAATGCACCGCCCAGAGCGTGCCAGCAGCTTTGCGCTGATCCGTCGCCAGTTCGATTTTCGCTCAATTGAAATAGGCCGCTGGGTGACCACTGCAGAGCGCGACCGCGCCGCCGAGCTTTTTCACGATGCGCTGTGCGATTTAATGCTGATACTGCACGGCAATGAAGCACTGATTTCGCTGCGTGGCTCGTTAGCCCTACAGTACGGCAGCGGTGGTAGGCCCGGCGTTTCTGCCCATTACGACCCCAGCCAGCGCAGCTTTTCTCTCGCCAAGAATGCGGGGCCTGGCAGCATTGCCCATGAATGGTTTCACGCCTTCGATCACTACATTGCCCAGAAGTGTTTTAACAACATGCCCGCTAGCGCCTTCGCCTCGGCGGCATGGCTAGCGGATGCAGCCCCGATTAACCACCCGCTCAACCAGCGCCTACTCGCTTGCTTCCACGCCATTCTGCTTCACCCCGACGGCCAGCAGCCCAGCGCGCTTTTCAACCACTCCGTCGCCATGGACAAAGCTCACGGCCAGCTCTATTACAGCAAACCAGAGGAGCTATGCGCCCGAGCCTTTGAAGGCTTCGTGCAAGACGCCAGCATCAAAAACCACTTCCTGGTGAAAGGCACCAAAACCTCTCCTGAGGCAGAACGCGGCCTATACCCACAAGGCGAACAGCGCGAACGCATCAACGCGCTGTTCAGCGCCTATTTTGCCAGTTTGGGAAAAGCACTCAGCAAAGAGAGCCGTTCATAAAACGCGGGATAGGCAAAACACGCCAATGACGACTACGCTTCAATGACACTCATTTCTCAAAGGAAGAGAAAAATGCCCTCTACTACAACCATTGTGGTTATCGTTGTTGTAATCGTCGCCGTCGCAGGGATAGGTTTCAGCGGCATATTTCCCTTTTAAGGGGAACTGATACCAGCCTCACCCTGGCCACCTCATCGCCGAGTGCGAGTGACTGAGAGGTAGCACCTACCCACCGACAAAACAATCTTTGAAAGTGATACGAACTCAAATTCACGTGGGCGGCTATCTCTTCAAGCCTGAGCTGATCAATTGCCCGATCAGTCAAATGATTCGGTCATAGCCTGAAATGGCGCAGCCTCTCAGACACGATTTATGGATACACCGCCATCTACCAGCATCGCAGAACCCGTTGTGAAACTGGAGGCATCGGATGCTAAGTACAAGGCGGATTGAGCAATTTCATCTGGTGTCGCCATACGCTTGAGAGCATGCAGGTTATGCACAAACGCCAATGCTTCCGGCGTATTGGCAAATTCACGTCCCGCTGGTGTATCAGTACCACCGGGCAGAAGGGCATTGACCCGGATATTCTGAGGCCCATGCTCTGACGCCAGCACTTGAGTCAACCCAATAAGGCCCGCTTTACTGGCTGCGTAGGCAGCCATGCCAGGCATACCTGCGGTGTAACCAACGAAGGTAGAGGTGAAAATTAATGAACCTCCTTTTCGGGCAGCCATGGCGGGCAGTTGGTACTTTGCGCCCAAAAATGCGCTGGTTAAGTTGGTCGCAATAACCTGATTCCAGTCCGTATGCGACATCTCCGGGACAGGGCCCATAGCACCCAGGATAGCCGCATTGTTGAAAGCGATATCCAATCCGCCAAAGTGACTTACCGCCTTATCTACCAACGCTTTGGCAAAAGCTTCCTCGCCAACGTCGCCCGCTAGTGCCAGTACCTGCCCGCCTTCCGCGTTGATTGCGTCTGCAAGGTCATCAAGCTCCTTTTGTCGCCTTGCGGCCACCACGACGGCAGCTCCTTCTTTCGCAAAAAGCTTCGCGGCTGCGTAACCAATTCCGGTGCTGGCACCGGTAACAATAGCTACTTTATTGGAAAGTATAGTCATCGTTATTCCTCTAGGATCTGCTTACTATAAAAGGGCATATGCCCGAACAGATGCCATATTAGGAGGCCGAACGACTACTGCCGACCCGAATCTTGCTGTACTTCAAGGCGCTATAACAGTTTATTAGTGTGCATGCGCGTTAACATTATCGTCAGCCTTTGAAAATTGCGTATAAAAACAAACACACTACTCATAAACCATTGTTTTATTTATACTTATGCGAAACTTTGTCACCTTTCATGGGCAAAAACAGGACTAGCGTAGCGCAAACTGCATGTGGATAACTTAAATGGCAGGCACGAAAAAGCCCGCTGATTGCTCAGCGGGCTTTTTCTATATTCTGTGGCGGAGAGGGAGGGATTCGAACCCTCGAAGCCTTTCGACTTACACACTTTCCAGGCGTGCTCCTTCGACCACTCGGACACCTCTCCACTTTTTTGCTCGGTTGTTAAGGCGTTGCCTTTCCCAACAGAACGGCGCATATTCTATGGTCTAAGACCTAAAATAGCAAGCCTTTTAAAGATTTAAGCAACAGGCAGCACAGCGTAGCGCCCGCTGGCTTCCAGGCAGAGCGTGTCGCCACAGTAGAGCTGCTGAGTGAGCGCAATGCTGCCCCTGCCCCGCGCGTTAAGCTTTTCCGCTAGCTGCTCAGGGCCTTGGGAGTCGCTGGGAGTGCAAATGATGCGGTAGTCGCTAGTGACTGGCGCAAGAAAGCGCTGGCTGGCTTCGGCCACTACCACATCTTGCGCCCGCCCTTGGGCACGCAGCCATAGCGTTACCCAACACCAGCCCTGCAGCGTGGTTTGCGCCGTTAGCGCACCACCGAAGCCTGTGCCTTTGTCGTTTAGGTTGGGGCTAAGCGCTAGCTGCCACATCAACGCCCCGCCCTCTTGGGCGGCGCTTTGGGTCATGCCTTGAATTCCCAGCGCGCCTACCATGGGAATTGCTTCCCCTAGCCACCGCTGAAAGGCGGCAAGGTCTTCCTGGGTTTCAGGGAGTGGCAAACGCGGGTAAGGCACTCCTGGTTGACGTGGCTGGCTCATGACCGTTAATCCCAACGCTCTACAAAGTCTTCCACATTGTGCTGAGGTAGCGGTTTATGGCGACCTGCCAGGCTACCCAGATAGATAAACGCGACCACTTCGTCATTTTCGTCTAGCGATAGACCTTTACGCACCACGGGGTCAAAAGCGTACTTACCGCTGCGCCACATGGCACCTAAGCCTAGCGCGTGGGCGGCCAGCAGAATGCCGTGGGCGGCGCATCCGGCGGATATCACCTGCTCCATTTTCGGCACACCAGGAATATCCGGGGTGACCTTGGCAATCACGGCAATGATCATCGGTGCACGCAGCGGTTTTTTACGTGCGGAATTTAGCGTGTCATCGCTGGCACTAGGGTCTTCTTGAAATTCCGCTTCTGCAAACAACTCACCCAGGCGCTCGCGCCCTTCGCCGATAAATTCGATAAACCGCCAGGGGCGCAGCTCTTTATGGTCTGGGGCGCGCAGCGCAGCTTGGTAGATGGCGCTGAGCTGGTCGGCACTGGGCGCAGGCTCGGTGAGTTTCCCCATAGAGCTACGTTCGTGAAGCAGCGTGAGTGCGTCCATGATGACTCCCCTTTTATTGATCGTTGAGCGCTAGATTAGCGCCGTTGTTACTGCCTTGCTAGGCGCAATGGGGTGGGCGGCGTTAACCCCAGCGTTGCTCGCCATGGGCTGATATCAAGCCCGCCACGGCGAACATAGCGGGCCAACACCAGTAGCTCATCAGGCTTAGCCAGTTGCATCAGGTCGGTAAAAATATGCTCGACACAGTGCTCGTGAAAGTCCTGATGCTGACGATAACCGATTAGGTAGCGTAGCAGCCCTTCACGGTCGATTTTAGGGCCTTTGTAGCGAATTAATACACTGCCCCAATCAGGCTGACCAGTCACAGGGCAGTTAGATTTAAGTAGATGGGAGTGCAGCGTCTCTTCAACGATCTCTTCGCTGACTGCCAAATGCGCCGCACTGGGCGTGTAATCGCTGATGTCGATATCCAGGTCATCCAAGCATTCGCCCGGCAAGCGCTGGGGGGCAAGCTCAGCGTCGTCTACCGCTAATAGCTCTACGCTAACGGCAGCACCCGCCGCCGCGGCCAGGTCGCGAACAAGCACGTGTTGCACCGCTTCTCGGCTTTCAAAGCGCGTTTGGTTTAGGCTATTAAGATAGAGCTTCCAGGATTTAGACTCGATCAGGTTCGGTGAATCCGCAGGCAGGCGAAAACGGGCAACCGCCACGATGGGTTTACCCCGGTTATTCAACCAGGAAACTTCAAACGCGTGCCACTCATCTTCCCCAACAAACGGCAGCTTATTGTCTTCAATGCCCAATGGGGCACGGTTAGCAGCACGGGGAATAGGATACAACAGCCCAGCGTCATAATGCTCTGGGTAGGCGGAATCGCGCCCTAAGGGCGCGTGTTCTAAGGTATCGGGGCGGTGTGCCATGACGGGTTGCTCTCTTGATAAGTAGCGTGCTTTCTACTGGGCGTTATTACACGTTTAACTGCGAATGCCTTTGCCGCGCTCTAGCATGGTGAGCGCCACCATAAACAGCACAACGATAAAGGCAAAGATAGCGGCCAGCGCCCAGACGACCGGAATGTCAGAAACGCCTAAAAAGCCGTAGCGGAAAACGTTCACCATATACAGTATTGGGTTGAGCATGGAGACGCCCTGCCAGAAATCGGGCAGCATCGAAATCGAGTAAAACACGCCGCCTAAATACGTCAGCGGGGTCAAAATAAACGTCGGCACGATGGAGATATCATCGAACTTATTAGCCAACAGCGCATTAATAAAACCGCCGATGGAAAACAGCGCCGAGGTCAGCACAACGACCAGCACCGTGAGCAGTGGATGCTCGACAGTTAAACGGGTAAAGAACAGCGACACCAGCGTGACAATTAACCCCACCCCCAAGCCGCGGGCCATACCACCCAAAATAAAGCCGGATAAGATCACCCAATTGGGCATGGGAGAGACCATCATCTCTTCAATAGAGCGCTGAAACTTATTGGAAAAAAAGCTAGAGGCCACGTTGGAGTAGCTGTTGGTGATCACCGACATCATAATCAGCCCTGGCACAATGAAGTCCATGTAGCTGAAGCCGTCCATATCGCCAATGCGCGAACCAATCAAGTTACCGAAGATGATGAAGTACATCGCCATGGTGATTGATGGCGGCAGCAAGGTTTGCGGCCAAATCCGGGTAAAGCGTTTGATCTCTTTAAGCACTAAGGTCCACAGCGCAATGAAGGTCTGCGTTGCATTCATACCCGCGCCTCCTGCTGCTTGCGTTGATCAATCGCTTGCTGGCTACTTTCCACCATGGAAACAAACATCTCCTCTAAGCGGTTGGCGCGGTTGCGCATGGAAACCACGTTTAGCCCCTGTTCGCTTAAGGCACTGAACACATCGTTAAGCTGCTGACCACGATGAATCACTAACGCCAGTTGGGAAGGCTCGATCTGCTGAATTTCAAACCCTTCAACGACGGGCGCTTGCTCAACCGGGGCGGACAAGTCGAGCAGGAAGGTTTCAGTGTTCAGCTCGGTCAGTAGTTCACGCACACTGGTGTTACGCACGATTTCGCCTTGATTGATAATGGCGATATTGCGGCACAGGCTCTCGGCCTCTTCGAGATAGTGTGTCGTGAGAATAATGGTAGTGCCCTCATCGCGGTTAATACGCCGCATGTATTCCCACATACTGCGGCGCAGCTCAATGTCGACACCCGCTGTTGGCTCATCAAGAATCAGTAGCTTTGGGCGATGCATCAACGCACGGGCAATCATCAAACGACGCTTCATACCGCCCGAAAGCATACGCGCACTGCCGTTACGCTTGTCCCATAACCCAAGGTCAGTGAGCAGTTGCTTAGCACGGGGCAACGCCTCATTACGGGTCATTCCGTAATAACCCGCCTGGGCCAAAATGATATCAATGACCTTTTCAAACTGATTAAAATTGAATTCCTGGGGCACCACGCCAAGTTGGTATTTGGCTTTCGCGAAGTCTTTATCGATGTCGATGCCAAAAATCGACACCTTACCGGCGGATTTCTGCACCAGCGAGCAGACCACCCCCAGGGTGGTCGACTTACCCGCGCCGTTAGGTCCTAACAAAGCAAAAAAATCGCCCTGCTGGACGTCTAAATCAATACCTTTTAACGCTTGAAAGCCGTTGCCATACACTTTTGTGAGGCTACGGATAGACAATGCCGGTTCGGCCATGAATATGTCCTGTCAGCAAATGGGGAGCACAAGAAAAACAAGTTAGACGAGAGGATATCGGGGCATCCGTATGTTTTTTCAAGTCGCTCGAAAGACGGCCACGCGAAAAAATCGCCAATTGATGTGCGATACAGTGTTCAAAAAACACAGGAAAACAAGCAATAAAGGAGGAGAAAGGGAGTGTTTGTATGGAGCGGGAAAAGAGATTCGACCGGGCTGGCGCTCCAGCTCTCGACCCTTGGCACCGATGTAAAACCGTTGTATGGAGCGGGAAAAGAGATTCGAACTCTCGACCCTCGCCTTGGCAAGGCGATGCTCTACCACTGAGCTATTCCCGCGTACAACAAACAGTGCTACAAAAAATGCGAGATGGCGTCCCATAGGGGGTTCGAACCCCTGTTACCGCCGTGAAAGGGCGGTGTCCTAGACCACTAGACGAATGGGACACTGTAAGCATATAAAATGCTTGGAGCGGGAAAAGAGATTCGAACTCTCGACCCTCGCCTTGGCAAGGCGATGCTCTACCACTGAGCTATTCCCGCTTAACCTGTATTACTCGCAAATCGGATTGGCGTCCCATAGGGGGTTCGAACCCCTGTTACCGCCGTGAAAGGGCGGTGTCCTAGACCACTAGACGAATGGGACGTTTTGGAGCGGGAAAAGAGATTCGAACTCTCGACCCTCGCCTTGGCAAGGCGATGCTCTACCACTGAGCTATTCCCGCACATCCGATACCTTGACGACCTCTTACTCTATACCACTAACTCTATAAGAGTAAGTGGCGTCCCATAGGGGGTTCGAACCCCTGTTACCGCCGTGAAAGGGCGGTGTCCTAGACCACTAGACGAATGGGACGTTTCATTGCCTCGTCGAGGTGGCGCGTATATTACTCAGCCCTTAATGTGCTGTCAAGCACTCTGAAATCGAAACGTTTTATCCTGCCACGAGTCGCGCCTTCAAAATGGGGCGCTTTGATCACCCCCAGCACTTTATATAAGCGCACCTACTATATAAGCGCACCTACTTATTTCTCATACACTTACTATACCGTCACGGTAATGTCGCTTGCGTGTAAACGCCACACTGGCGGTTTTCTTACCTTTCACACATGCTGAACCTGGACAGGCTATCTACTGTCACTCTGCGTAGTGATACGCTAGCCTGCTTAGTAAGCCTCTGTTTAACGGTAACCAGAGGGAGAGGAGATCCCCATGGCGAAAATAGAAAAATCCCCTGATGAATGGCGCAAGCAACTCACCCCGGAACAGTACCATGTGGCACGTGAGAAAGGCACTGAACGCCCCTTCACCGGAGATTATCAGGTCAGTGATGCTCAAGGTATTTACCACTGTGTGTGCTGCCATGCGCCGCTGTTTGAAAACGAACATAAGTTTGATGCGGGTTGCGGCTGGCCAAGCTTTGATCGCCCACTGGGAACACGCTGCATTGAAGAGCATAACGACACCTCCCACGGCATGCGGCGCACTGAAGTCGTTTGCTCCCACTGCGATGCCCATCTGGGTCACGTATTTCCCGATGGTCCGCCAGACACGACTGGGTTGCGCTACTGCATCAATTCGGTGTCACTAGAGTTTCATCCTGACGAGTAATCGTCACTAAATCCTCGTTCAACGTCAGAAAGGCGGGCGCCATCTGCTAGAATGGCAGCCCGCTTTTTTTGTGCCCGTTTTTCGTGCTTGTATTTGCTTTGCGCTAATTAGGAGAAACTCATGCTCGGCTGGTTCCCCGGACATATGAACAAGGCCCGCCGCCAGATTAAGGACGCGCTGCCCGAAATTGATGTCGTAATTGAAGTACTTGATGCGCGCCTGCCCTACTCCAGCGCCAACCCGATGCTGGCCGAGCTGACTCGCCATAAGCCGGTATTGAAGATTTTGTCGCGGGCGGATCTTGCCGACCCTGAGCGTACTGCGGAGTGGGTGGCTTTTTTCGATGCCCAAGAAGATACCCGCGCCCTGGCAATTACCACTACCAATATTCGCGAGCTTAAAAAAATCCCTAAGCTATGCCACGAGCTGGCAGGCGCGGTACGCGCTGATAGAGATGTCCGCGTGATGGTAATGGGCATTCCCAACGTCGGGAAGTCGACGCTGATCAATGGGCTCGCCGGTCGTAAAATTGCTAAAACTGGCAATGAGCCCGCGGTCACCAAGCGCCAACAAAAGGTGCGTATCGACGGCCGCGTCGCGCTGATCGACACCCCGGGGGTGCTATGGCCAAAAATCGAAGACCAGGCTAGCGCCTATCGTTTGGCTGCTAGCGGTGCAATTCGTGATACCGCGATTGAGTATACCGATGTAGCCATCATCACCAGCGCCGAGCTTGCCAAGCGCTATCCTGCAGAGTTGACCGCCCGCTATAAGTTAAAGGCGCTGCCAACTTATGAAGCGCCCGTAGCACAAGAGGTGGATGCTGATGGCCCGCAAAAGCCGGACTTCTTAGCCCTTGCCGGTTTTGACGGCCACGCCATTTTGAAAGAAATTGCGAGTAAGCGCGGCGGCTTACGCCCCGGTGGCGAGGTCGACATACACCGCGGTGCCGAAGTACTGCTTCACGAGCTACGCGATGGCAAGCTCGGTAGGCTTACTTTAGAAACCCCAGGTGATATTCCACCGCCACCGATACAAAACGACGAAGACAGCCACCTACAATCCGACGCATAATGAGCTGATCATCAGTAACACCCACGGCCACAGGACATTTTGGATAATAAACCCCATGGACACCCCGCAGCCTACAGAATCACACACGCTGAAAAAATCGCACAAACTGCATAACGTCTGTTACGACATTCGCGGCCCAGTGCTCGACCATGCCAAGCGCCTGGAAGAAGAAGGCCAGCGAGTTTTAAAGCTTAACATTGGCAACCCGGCGCCATTTGGCTTTGAGGCACCGGAAGAGATTCTTCAAGACGTGATGCGCAACCTGCCCACTGCCCAGGGCTACTGTGATTCTAAAGGCCTTTACTCGGCGCGTAAGGCAATTATGCAAGAGTGCCAACGTAAACGGATTCCTGGGGTTGGCATTGAAGATATCTACATCGGCAACGGCGTTTCTGAGCTGATCGTGATGTCGATGCAGGCGCTGTTAAACGACGGTGATGAAGTACTGATCCCCGCCCCCGACTACCCGCTATGGACCGCCGCAGCGAATTTATCTGGCGGTCACGGCGTGCACTACTTATGCGATGAACAAGCCGATTGGGCACCGGACATAGCAGACATTCGCGCCAAAGTTACCAGCCGCACCCGAGCCATTGTCATTATCAACCCGAACAACCCTACCGGCGCGGTTTACCCGCCCGAAGTGGTACGGGAAGTGCTGGATATTGCCCAAGAGCACAATTTGGTGGTGTTCTCCGATGAGATCTACGACAAGATTCTTTATGACGGCGTAGAGCACACTGCCACGGGTGCATTGGCGGATGATGACCAACTGGTCATTACCATGAATGGGCTATCGAAAAGCTACCGCTGCGCGGGCTTTCGTTCCGGCTGGATGACCATTTCCGGCACGTTAGCCAAACAGCGTGCCAGTGATTTCATTCAGGGCCTGACCATGCTGGCCTCAATGCGCCTGTGCGCTAACGTACCAGCCCAGCACGCTATCCAAACCGCACTAGGTGGCTACCAGTCAATCAATGATTTGATTCTGCCGGGCGGCCGACTATTGGCTCAGCGAGATATCACGATAGAAAAACTTAACGCCATCCCAGGGGTCTCTTGTGTGACGCCTAAAGGTGCGCTGTATGCCTTTCCCCGCTTAGATCCCAAGGTGTTTAACATTCAGGATGATCAACAGCTGGTGCTGGACTTACTGCTCCAGGAAAAAATTCTGCTGGTGCAAGGCACTGCGTTCAACTGGCCAGAACCGGATCACGTGCGCATTGTTACTCTGCCATGGGCCGATCAGCTGGGTGATGCGCTTGATCGCTTTGCTAATTTCTTGTCTCGCTATCGCCAATAAAAACGGCGGTCAATAAAAACGGTGACTTGAAACTGACGTTAACAGCACGTATCTAAACTGTCATTCCACTAACGCTTTTTAATGACCTTTGAGGGAGAACCCGCATCATGATGCGAATTGTGCTGTTTTTAGCCACCAACTTAGCGGTGTTGCTGGTTGCCAGCTTAACGCTGCGACTGTTTGGGGTGGAAAGCTACCTAAGCAGTCAGGGCATCAACTTTACTAGCCTGCTGATTTTCTGCTTTATCTTCGGCATGGTCGGCTCGCTGATATCGCTGTTTATTTCCAAGTGGATGGCAAAGCGTTCGACTGGCACCGTAATTATCGAAGCACCCTCTAATTCAACAGAGCAGTGGCTGTTGGATACGGTGGCTGAGCTTTCCCGCGAAGCGGGTATTAAAACGCCAGAAGTGGGCATTTTTCCTGCTCAGCAGTCCAACGCGTTTGCCACCGGCTGGAATAAGAACGATGCATTAGTCGCCGTTTCAGCGGGCCTATTAAACCGTATGCGCCCTGAAGAAGTGCGCGCGGTGCTGGCCCACGAAATCGGCCATGTGGCCAACGGCGACATGGTAACGCTGGCGCTGATTCAAGGCGTCGTGAATACCTTTGTTATGTTCTTTGCTCGGGTCGTGGCTCAGTTAGTCGACAACTTCTTAAGAAGTCGTAGCGACGGCGAAGGTGGCCTTGGTTTTATCGGCTATTTTGCCGTGGTGATCGTGGCAGAAATCGTCTTTGGCCTTGTCGCCTCTGCAATCGTTGCCTGGTTCTCACGCTATCGTGAATACCGTGCTGATGAGGCAGGCGCACGCCTAGCGGGCACTGGCGCGATGGTGAATGCGCTGGCACGTCTGAAAGCGGAAACTGAAATGCCTGACCAGATGCCTGATACCCTGCGCGCGATGGCTATTACTAAAGGCCAAACCCGCTCTTTGCTAGAGCAGCTGTTCGCCAGCCACCCGCCGCTGGACGATCGCATTCGCGCCTTAAAAGAAGCGGCTTACCGTCAGTAAACGCATATTCGCTAGCTGCATAACACACAAGGCCCGCAAATGCGGGCCTTGTGCTTTCTAAACCACCTCACAATCAACACACCGTCACCACACAACTATACGCAGCGCACTTGAAAACCAGCCGCCAGCAATGGCGCTTCCAACACCGTTGCGTCGTTCTCTAACAACACGCGCAGCGTGGCAAACTCTCGACGCAGTGGGTAGTTTGATCGGTAGTCATCAAAACCCTTTTTGATTCCCTGGTGAAACACGTGTCGCTGCAACGCATCGTGGTCGCGGCGCACATCGTAAACCGCGCGCGTGCATAGCCGGAGTGCTTCTTCTATCGGCATCGCTTGCTGCAGCGTTAATGCCGACAGCGCAGGTCGTGGGCAGAGTTCGCTAAACGTAACGCCACTTGGCCGCTCGATATGCTGAGCCAGCGCCTGCTGAATCATCCACGTACCACGCAACTTACCATCAAGGCTATGCCCGGCAATATGTGGTGTCGCCAGCGCTACCAAATCACGCAACCCGGCATCGATCTCCGGCTCATCTTCCCAAACATCGAGAATCGCCGTGATATCGCCTTTACCCGCTAAACGACTACGTAGCGCCAGACCATCAATACAGTCGCCCCGCCCGGCGTTTAGCAACACAGTCCCAGGGGTTAGGTCATTAATACGCTCAGCATTAAGCAGTTGATACGTGGCATGGAGGCCCTCTTTCACCAGCGGAGTATGCAGGCACACTACGTCGCAGTGTTCGATGACGCTATCCAGCGAGCAAAACAGGCCCGCCTCCTTTACTGCTACGGGCCCTTTTCCAGGGTGTTCTTTTTCTGCGCGAGGCGGATCACACACCATGGTTTCCACACCCAGTGCTTGCAAACGCTGCTGCAAACGGCTGCCAACGTTGCCAGCCCCCACGATACCCACCCTACGTGTCAGCAACGACCAACCTTGTCGCTCACTTATCAGCAGCAAGCTACTAAGCACGTAGTCCACCACGGCGTCGGCATTACAGCCAGGCGCACTAGCAAAGCCAATGCCGCGATCGCTTAATAACGCACGATCAATATGGTCAGTGCCAATGGTGCAGGTACCCACAAAACGGACAGGGCTTTGTGCCAATAGCGCGTGGTTGACCTGAGTAATCGAGCGCACTATCAGTGCGTCGGCATCAGCCACATCGGCAGGACGAATCTCACGCCCTGGCAAGCGATGCAGCGTGCCAAACGACTCAAAACAGAGGTCTGCAGCGGGGATATTCGCGTCGATAACAAGTTTCATAGGCGTTTTCGTATCCGGGCTTTACAATACGCCCGCAACGGCTTGCTGTGCAGGCATGATCAAGAAGCAGTTAAGGAGATGGGTGTGATCGTACGCTGGGAAACCGACCATGACTATGTGTTGGTGCATATTCACCAGGATATGTTTGGCGACTGGATTTTCAGCCGCGCCTGGGGGCAAATCGGCACCCAGTTTGGCGGGCTAAAGCATCAGTTGGCAGACACCCTGGAGCAAGCACAAATGTGGATGGAAGATGAGGCCACCATCCAGGCCTCGCGAGGGTTTCGCAAGGTACTGGAAGCAGCCGATCATACGCCCGAAGGACAGGAAGCCATGCGGCAGTTGTCGCTACTTGATGCACTTTAGGTGCATCAAACTCCATGTTAGCGACAATAATTCAAACCCTAAAGGCTTTTTCAAGAGCGGTTTCAAGGACTGTCTCAAGGACTTTCTCAACCCAAGTAGCGCCGTCCATTGCGCTGATGCGCGCCAATTGGCGGCGCATTTTCGGGCGGTGTGGTAAGTGCTGTAAGCGCAGCCTCATCCAACCAGCCGCGCGCTTGTAACCAAGCGCTCAGCTTATCAAGATCAAAGCCTCGATCCAGTTCTTCCCCATTAGCATCCATCAAAACCGGAATGCGCACACCATAACGCGCCGCTAACGTATCGTCGTCGCTGATTTCAATGTGATGCAGCGATACCTCTTGGTTCGCCAACGTTACCACTAGCGCCTCTAACTGAGCGCACAAGTGGCAGCCTAACGTTGTATAAATCGATAGCTGAATCATATCCGATCTCTTTGTGCCCTTACGCTTTATGCCGTAGCAAAAACACATGATGCAGGTTGGTTCGGCGTTGAAAATCCGGATCAAACGTACGCGATGTAATATCTTCTACTGCGTAGCGCTCGCTGAGCGCCTCGTCTAGCTTGAAGCGTCGCTGATTGTTCGAGAACACCAGGGTACCGCCGGGCGCAAGACGCGCCATGGCCAGTTCCACTAGCCGCGGATGGTCACGCTGAACATCAAGGGTATCGCGCATTTTCTTGGAGTTAGAAAATGTCGGCGGATCCATAAAGATCAGGTCAAACTCGGCGTTTGCGGTTTCAAGCCAGCGGAAACAGTCATCCCGCACCACACGATGTAGCCTTGGGTCCAGCTTGTTCAGCGCAAAGTTGTCTCTCGCCCACTCAAGGTAGGTATTCGACATATCGACACTGACGCTGTCGCTTGCACCGCCCAAGGCTGCTTGCACGGTTGCCGTGGCAGTGTAGCAAAACAGGTTTAAGAAGCGCTTCCCGCTAGCCATCTCGTTAAGCAGGCGGCGCACTGGCCGATGATCCAAAAACAAGCCGGTATCCAAGTAGTCACGCAGGTTAACCCACAACCGAGCGTCACCTTCCTGCACTTCAAAGCGTTCACCGCTGGCATCCCGCTTCTGGTACTGGGCACTACCCGTTTGCCGCTCACGACGCTTTATATACACCTTGCCTGGGTCGACGCCGAGGGCATCTGGCAGCACTTCCAAGGCATCAAACAAGCGCTTTTGAGCCTGAGCGGGGTTGATTGAGCTGGGTGCGGCGTACTCTTGAACGTGCACTCGGTCACCGTAACGATCGACTGCCAGCGCATACTCCGGCATATCAGCATCGTAAACACGGTAGCAAGTCTCAGCGCTTTTCTTGAGCCACTTTTTCAGACGTTTTTGGTTTTTCGCCAGTCGATTGGCAAACATTTGGGCATTTTCGGACACAGCAGGCTTGGCACTGGTGCCTGTTTGCTGCGCCTCTCCACCATTTTCTGAGACAGAAGAGACGCTGTCACTGTCTGGCGTGCTGGCCGTGTGAGTGGCAATTTCCATCAGCAGCAACTTCGCATCCAGCGCACCGTTCTTCAGTGCATACTGCTTGTGAGCACGTAGCCCAAGGCGATGCCCCAAATCGGGGTTACCGGTAAACAGTGCCAGTGTCCAACCAGGAAACAGCGCTTTCGCCTTCTCTCCCAGCTGGGCATACAAACGCACCAATTCAGGTAATTCGCCTAAGCGCTCGCCATAAGGCGGGTTAGTTATCAATAGCCCACGTTCGGCAGTAATAGTCTCTGGCCTGGTTAGCTGACTTAGGCTCTGCCCATGCAAGGTAATTAGCGCAGGAATGCCCGCACGCATGGCGTTAGCTTTCGCTGCTGTCAATGCCGCCGGACTCTGATCAAAGCCCACCAGCGCCGTTTTACAGCGTTTACGGCCTATCGACGCCCGTGCCTCAGCTTCGCGCTTTAACTCTTTCCACAGCGGCTCGTCGTGGCCTGCCCAGCCCTGAAAGCCAAAGCGCTCCCGATTGAGATTGGGCGCTTGGTCGGCAGCCATTAGCGCCGCTTCAATCAGCAACGTGCCTGCACCGCATAGCGGATCTAACAGCGGCTCACCGGCTTTTGCTCGTTCAGGCCAGCCAGCACGCACTAGCAATGCGGCTGCCAAGTTCTCTTTCAGCGGTGCATGTCCAACATCACGGCGGTAGCCACGGCGGTGCAAACTTTCGCCTGAAAGATCAATTCCCAGACTTAAGTTAGCGCGGTGTAGATGGGCGTAGATGCGCAGATCAGGTGTTTTGGTATCAACATTTGGACGCTCCTGACCTGCTAGCTGCAGAGAATCAACAACGCCATCTTTCACCGTCTGGGCACCAAACCGAGTATGGCGAATGTGGTCGCTGCGGCCATGAAAATCTACCGCCAGCGTTTTGCCTGGCGTTAAATGCTGTGTCCAGGGAAGCCGGGCGACCACGTCACGCACTTGCTCAGCGGTATCAATCATCGGCTCCCGAGCTAACAGCAAAATAATGCGGTTAGCTAGCCGTGACCATAGGCATATGCGATAGGCGGTTGCTAGATTGGCGGAAAAATAAACGCCCGCCACGGTCGTTTTACCTGGCTCGGCTCCTAGCGCTGAAAGCTCATCAGCTAAAAGGCCTTCAATGCCTTTGGGGCAGGTAGCAAGGAGGTTTAGAGGGGCAGTTTGGCTCGACTCGGTCATGTTTATCGCCGCGCGTAAGAGCGCGATATTCCTATATATGGCAAATGAGTTTACGTCTTATGACAATTTGATGGTCGACAAGTGACCCCATAATGAGCTAACAATAAGAGTGTAGCTACTGAAAAACGCATGCGTTGTTTGTCAGGGTTCTATTAGCAACTTGCTTTCAAGACCCTAATTTGTCGAGTCTGCCGCTTTGCCCGTTCAGCACGTGAGTGCTAGGCACTAGCGTTGAGTGGCGGCTTGCCAAAGTTATCTATCGAAATAGCACTGATGCAAATATAGCATTTTTGCCCAGCGTGCTTTTCTTATCAAAGGCTTTCGTGAAAAGAGGTTAGCCAATGAAACGACAAAAACGTGATCGCTTCCAACGGGCTTATGTTCACGGCTATAAAGCGGGCATTACGGGTCGCTCCCGAGATGACTGCCCCAGTCAAGATGTCAATTTACGCGAATATTGGATGAGTGGTTGGCGTGAAGGTCGCGGTGATCAGTGGGACGGGATGACAGGCGTCTCCGGTATCCATAAAAATCCCATGGTGATGACCTAGTTTTTTTACCTTTTCAAACATGACATTTGGAGTACGGAGCCCGCTGACAAGCGGGCTTTTTTATTGCTCAATTATGGCTGTTTCAATGCCTCGGCGCACGCTTTCACTAACCCAGGCCCTTGGTAAATCAACCCTGAATAGAGCTGCACCAAGTCTGCGCCAGCGGCAATTTTAGCCGCAGCGGCCTCACCGCTATCAATCCCGCCTACACCTATAATAGGCAGCGTTGGCAGTTGCGCGCGTAACAGGCGAATTACCCTATTCGATGCTTCAAAAACGGGTTTTCCAGAAAGCCCACCCGCCTCTTCTGACTGAGGGTCACTCTTAACGGCATCGCGAGCTATCGTAGTATTTGTCGCAATAACACCATCCAGCGCATTACGAGCAATACTGCCAGCCACCAGAGCGACCTCTTCTTCACTCATATCTGGGGCGATTTTAACCAGTAGCGGTACCTTGCGGCCTAACGCGTTGTCCAGTGCTTGGCTACGCGAACGAATAGGCCCAAGCAGTGCATCCAGCTGCTCGCCGAACTGTAATGTCCGCAGCCCAGGCGTGTTAGGCGAGGAAATATTGACCGCAATATAATCAGCCGCGCTGTGCACCGCCTCTAAACAAAGCAGGTAATCATCGAGCGCGTTTTCCACAGAGGTGGTTAAGTTTTTACCAATATTGATGCCCACAACGCCTCTGTAGTGACGCTTTTTCACCTGGGCGACAAGGTGCTCAACCCCTTTGTTATTAAATCCAAAGCGGTTAATGATCGCCTCGTGGCCTGCAAGCCGAAACAGGCGTGGCTTCGGGTTGCCTGGCTGCGCTTTGGGCGTCACGGTGCCTACTTCTACAAACCCAAAGCCCAACGCGCCCAGCGCATCCAAGTGATCGGCATTTTTATCCAGCCCTGCGGCAAGCCCTACCCGATTACTAAAACGCAGCCCCATCAGTTCGACAGGGTCGCTCACAGGCTCACCATATACCCGCTGCACACCACCCACCCGATGCAGAGTATCTAACGCACCCAGCGCCAACCCATGAGATGCTTCTGGGTCGAGTCGAAACAACAGCGAACGGGCGAAGTTATACATCAGCGAGGCTCTCCAGAGCAGTGGGCATAAAGCAGACGAACGGACACGCTACATGTGGGCAAATAAACGACATAGCGCGCGGCGCGCAGAGTATAGCGTAAATCAAGTTATCTTCGCAGCGCTGAGCGGCGAGAAAGGCGATGCCGTGAAAAAGCGCTCACAAGAACGGTCTCAAGAACCGTCATAAAAAAACCGCGCCCTGATTCAGGACGCGGTTAGGTGGTGTTACTTATCGAGCAAGTCGATAGCTAGCTTGTGACTTACGCTTCGCTATCACTTTCAGCAAGGTCGACCAGTTCACGTACGGCGACGGCAAACAGTGCAAAGCCACCTTCACTGCCACCGCGCACTTCGTCAATCAGATGGCACCAGCGGCGGTGTAGCTCGGCGTGCTGCTCAAGCCACTGAGCCACACGCTCTTGGGTGTCACGACTACCCGCTTCCAGCTTCAGAACACTGGTCGTTAGTGCCAGTTGCTGGCGATCAATATCGTCGCGGAAGGTTTCTCGCGCTTGCGCTTGCCACGCATCACGCACTTCCAGCTGGGTCACCTGCTGTATAATCCAGGGTAGCTCTAGACGGCTGCCAATTTCGTAGAACACTTCGGCCACACGCTGAGGCTTCTCATTGGTGACCCGCGCTGCGTGAATAATGCCCAAACCTGCATAGAGACTAGGCGATGCAGCCACCGTAGAGGCTAGCGCTTCTGGCACACCTGCTTCTAGCAGCTCGTCGCAACGCTTACGCCATGTAGCCTTCTCTTCTCCGCTAAGCAGTTCACCAATCCCTTCTTGCAGTTGAGCAAGGCGAGGTCCGAAGTACTCAATTGTATCTTGGGTCGACAATCCCAAATGCTGACGCAGGAACCAGCGCGTCGCGCGGCGAATCATGCGCATCAGGTCGAGCATCATTGAGTACTGCACACGGTTCGGCACTTGGTTGTCCAGCGCCTCAATCTGTTCCCACAGTGTCGTCAGGTTAAACGCGTCTCGAGCGACCACGTAAGCACGAGCAATATCAGCTCGACCCGCGCCGGTAGAGTCCATTAGACGACGAACGAAGACGATGCCCATGTGGTCAACTAGATCGTTGGCCACTTGGGTGGCAACAATTTCACGCTTCAGACGGTGGTCATACATCTCGGTCTGGTAGCGTTCCGTCAACACCTCAGGGAACAAGCGCTCTAAATGACGATGAATGTAGGGATCATCCGGCACATCAGAGTTGATCAAATCGCCTTTCAGAGTGCTCTTAGCGTAAGAAATCAGCACCGACAGCTCAGGTAACCGCATGCCCTGGTCATGGCTGGCGCGCTCTTTAAGCACATCATCGGCAGGCAAGAACTCTAATTCACGATCAATTTGACCAGCTGACTCAAGTTCACTGATAAAGCGACGGTATGGCCCCATGCCTTGGAGAGACAGAATTCCGGACAGATCCAGCGCTTGGGTTTGACGATAGTTATCGAGAATAACTAGGTTAGCAACTTCCTCGGTCATATCGGATAGCAGCTGGTTACGCTGCTTGTCGGTCATGTCACCACGCTTAACCACTTCATCAATCAATATCTTGATATTGACCTCATGGTCAGAGCAGTTAACACCCCCGGCATTATCGATGAAGTCTGTATAAACGCGCACACCTTTAGCGGCCGCTTCCATCCGGCCACGCTGGGTCAAGCCCAAGTTTCCGCCCTCACCAACAACGCGGCAATTCAACTCAGCGCCGTTAATACGCAACGCGTCGTTGGCTTTGTCGCCCACGTCAGCGTCAGTTTCATCGGAACTCTTCACATAGGTACCGATACCACCGTTCCACAACAGATCAATCTTGGCCTTCAGCATGGCACGGATCAGATCATTGGGTGAAAGGCGCGTTTCTTCGATACCAAACACCTGCTGCATTTCCGGGCTAATCGGGATCGATTTCGCGCTGCGGCTAAAGACACCGCCCCCCTGTGAAATCAGCTCAGCATTGTAGTCTTCCCAACTGGAGCGCGGCAGATTGAACATGCGCTTACGCTCGGCGAAAGCAGCTTCCGCGTCGGGGTTTGGATCGACAAAAATATGCAGGTGGTTAAATGCGCCTACCAGCTGGATTTTATCCGACAGCAGCATGCCGTTGCCGAAAACATCGCCAGCCATATCGCCAACGCCCACTACCGTGAACAAATCTTGTTGGGTATTCACGTCAAGGTTTTTGAAGTGACGCTTGACGGATTCCCAGGCACCTCGCGCGGTAATCGCCATTTTCTTATGGTCGTAACCGTTAGCACCGCCAGAAGCAAAGGCATCCCCGAGCCAGTGGCCATACTCTATGGATATCTCATTTGCGATATCCGAGAAAGTTGCGGTCCCTTTATCGGCTGCAACGACAAGGTAGGTGTCGTCGCCATCATGGCGAACCACATTTTGCGGTGGCACAACCTCACCACCCACTAGGTTGTCAGTGACATCCAGCAGTGCGCGAATAAAAATTTTGTAGCAGGCGATACCTTCTTTCTGCTGGGTTTCACGACCAGCATTTTCTGGCATGCGTTTGCATACGAAACCGCCTTTAGCTCCCACGGGCACGATAACCGCATTTTTTACCTGCTGGGCTTTTACCAGACCCAACACTTCCGTACGGAAATCTTCGTGGCGATCTGACCAGCGCAAGCCACCACGAGCGACTTTACCGCCACGCAGGTGAACGCCTTCTACGCGAGGTGAACAAACAAAAATCTCAAACGCCGGACGGGGCTTGGGCATGCCCGTGACTTTCGAGGGCTCCAGTTTATAGGAGATGTAATCTTTAAAACGGCCATCATCCGCTTTTTGGTAGTAGTTAGTGCGCAGAGTTGCTTGAATAAGCTCCATAAAGCGACGCAGCAACTGGTCATCATTAAGGCTGGCGACACTTTCCAGGTTCTCATTTAAACGAGCAATACAGTCATCTAAGCTGCTTGGCTGATGCTTGGGATCAAAGCGCAACCGGAATAGCTCAACGAGCGCCTGGGTGATTACCGGGTAATTAGCTAGAGTAGCCGCGATGTAGTCCTGCGACATACCAAAGCGAATCTGCTTAAGGTAACGGGCATAACCGCGCAGCATGGCGACTTCACGCCAATCAAGGCCAGCACCAATTATCAGACGGTTAAAAGCGTCGTTATCCGCCTCTCCGGCCCATATACGCTTAAACGCTTCGCTGAAGGTGTCACGCATTTCACTTAAATTGACGCCTTCGCGACTATGTTCCAGTTCGAAGTCATGAATCCAGTAACGCTGCTGCGGGGCATTAATGTCATAAGGACGCTCGCCGATAACGCGCAATCCCAAGTTTTCCATCATCGGTAGCACATCAGACAGCGGGATCTGCGTTTCACGATGGAAAAGCTTTAAGTTCATACCGCCCGCTTGCTCTTCCAGGGGGCGATACAGTGACAACGAGAGATCGTCACCGCTATCCAGGGTCAGTAGATGCTGAACATCAAACACCGCTGTGCGCGCGTTGAAATCTTCTCGGTAGCTGGCCGAGAATGCATCATGGAAGTGATCCATTTCGTGGTTGGCACGCTCTTCACCAAACCCTTCGATCATTGCTTCTTGAAGCTCATCACGCCAGCTACGTGCCAAACGTGCCACTTTGCTTTCTAAGCGCTTAAGATCGTATTGACTTGGTCCTTCACCATTAAAGCGCAGAATAAGCTGAATACGGGCTAAAACCGACTCTGACAAATAGGTGTTAAAGTCGCCAAAATGAGCGTCTAGCTCATCGCATAGCATCGTTTGTATGCGCTGGCGCAGGTCGGTAGAGAACACATCTCTTGGAACAAAGACTAAGCAAGAGTAGAACTTACCGCTGACGTCCGCGCGAATAAACAAGCGCACTTGGCGGCGTTCGCGGATATTAAGAATACCGAGTGCGGTGCTGGCCAGGGATTCGGTGCTGATCTGGAATAAGTCATCACGCGGATACACTTCCAACACTTGCAACAGCTGTTTGCCGTTATGCCCCTGGGGGTTAAACCCGGCAATATCCATCACCGCTTTCAACTTGCGACGCAGCAGCGGGATATTGCGTGGCGATTCGTTATAAACCGTAGATGTGAACAAGCCAAAGAAGCGCCGCTCGCCGATCACATTGCCATCGTCGTCGTAGCGATCAACGGTAATATAGTCTGGGTATGTGGGGCGATGCACCCGGGAGTGATGCGCACTTTTAGCAAACGACAGTAGCTGGGGTACCAGCACGTAGTCGCCATTCTCATCAACCCCCTCTTCAGTGCGGATACGCTCGCGGTAACGGGGCTGATCAAGGCGGAAAACCCCCAGAACACTATTAGGATCGCGCTGCAGCTCTTTGCCTTCCAGCAGATACTCGTCGTAACCCAGGAAGGTAAAGTTGTCTTTGAGCAGCCACTCTAAAAACGCGATGGCCTCTTCATGATCGTCAGGATCAATTTGCGGGGGGCAGTTTTTCTCTAACTCTTGAATAGCCGACGTGATTTGACCGCACATCTCGTCAAAATCGCTGACGGCGGTTCTAACATCACGTAGCACTTCATGTAACTTATTCTCAATTTTGGTCAGCGATTCAGGATCCGAGTGGCGATCCACTTCAATGACCATCAGCGACTCACGCGCCTCAGGCGCATCTTCATCTCTTGGCGAGGCGAGTGCTTTGAGCTGATGCTGACTATCACGCGCCACGGCAAGCACAGCGTTCTGAATAGCGTGAACCGTCAGTCCGCGACGATTAAGCTCTATCCGTACCGAGTCAACCAAAAATGGCATATCTTCGTGCAAAACGGCAACGAAGGTGTGGGTTGACTGCCAGCCATGCTCTTCAAAGTCGGGATTGAAGATGCGCACCTTGGGATTTTTGGGATCGTGATGCTGTAAAAACTGCCAAATCGACAGTGTGGCCCCATACAAGTCGTCTAAACGCCGGTCAACCAAGTCTTCAACGGGTACCGTGGCGTAGAAGTGGCGAGCAAAGGCTTCGACATCTGCCGCTCGCTCCGGCTCCAGTCGCGCATCCAATCGCTCTTGTAGCTGCTTCAAAAGATCCCGCCGACTCTCTTCAATCGCAACGTAATGCATCCATCACCTCGACTGCCTGGGGCCACAATTTAGGCCAAAAAACGAAGGACAATAGGCCTTTAGGCCACACTATCCACTAGCTTACGCTACCGTTGCTTATCCCCCTAACCATCTGACAGGTTATTCATGGTGTATGCCGCTTATGCATCATAAGCACTATTGACAAGAGCTCTTAAGCATTATCGGCAATTTCTCAATTACCCAGCGCTCTTTCGTGTGAGTAATACACCGCATTCACAATGCTCGGTAAACGGAAACTGATCAAAAAGCGCGAACCGTTCAATATGGTGTGTTTGAGTCAGTATGGTTAAGTTTTCAGCTAGCGTTGCCGGATTGCATGAAATATAGACGATTTGAGCGTATTCGCTGATTTGATGACAACTTTCGGCGTCCAGACCCGCTCTTGGTGGATCGACTAGCACGGTGGAAAACTCATACGCATCCAACGCCATCTCCGTCACTCGGCGACCTGTTTTCTCGCCCTTTAGCGCCAAGGCGAACTCTTCAGCGGACATTCTTGCGACCTGAGCATTGGTTACACCGTTAGCGTCCAGATTGACGTTAGCGCTGGCAACCGAGGTGCGCGAAATTTCCGTCGCCAAAACGCGGCGGAAGTTATCCGCTAACGCAATGGTAAAGTTACCGTTACCACAGTAAAGCTCCACCAAGTCTTCATCCTGCCTTCCAGCGGTGGCCTCCCTGGCCCAGCTAAGCATGGTCTGGCAGATATGCGCATTTGGCTGAGTAAAGCTGTTTTCGACCTGCTGATAAACCAGCTCACGACCATCAACTGTTAAGCGCTCCCACACATGATCTCGGGTTAGCACCAAGCGCTGCTTGCGCGAACGGCCAATAATCATGATGCCAAGCGCCTCTTCCAGTGCGCGCGCTTCGGCTTCCCAGGCCTCGCCTAACGGGCGGTGGTAGATCAGCGTCACCAAGGCTTCACCAGACAACGTGGTTAAAAACTCAACTTGAAATAAGCGCCGACGAAGTTCATCGCTGGCAAGGAACGCTTCTCGCAGACGCGGCATCAGCGCATTGATATGCTCACTGGCGACGGGGAACTGATCCAAACGCACGACACGCTTGTTTTTGGGATTATCCGAATCGACCTCAAACATGGCGTAGAAGAGGTCATCATCTTCATGCCAAATACGAAATTCGCAGCGTTGCCGATAGTGGCTTGGCGGTGAGGGATAGACTTCAAGCGTGGGCGTGGTGAACGCTGCAAAGGTTTTCTCCACGTAGGCTTGCTTTTCAGCGAGCTGTTCGGCGTAGCGTTCTGGTTCTACAGTGGGGATCGCCAAGGTAGTTCCTCATTTAAGTAAATAACATCAATAAAAACAAACAGCCTAACAGAGGGACTACACCGCGTTAGGAATCGTTAATCGTTGTGGCGCGTGAAAACCAAAGCGTGCCAACCCGTTAGTAAGTTGCGACGCTGATGCTGTCGTGAAGCAACGCCCATCTTGGGCGCTATTGGCTATGGTCGGTGCCACTTGCCCTACCCGGCGGGCAATTGCATCGCCAGAATCCACCCACGCCAAGGGTACCGGCGACAGCCGGATTAGCTCAGTTTTCAACAGTGGAAAATGGGTACAGCCCAGCACAACGGTATCGAGTGCTGGGTTGGTCTGGGTAGCCTGCCATAAAGGTGTTAGCGCTAGGTTTATGCGCTGCTGGTTAATCGGTATGCCGGATAGCCACGCTTCTGCCTCTGTAACAAGCTCACCTGCTGCCACCCTGGTGATCACACAGTCACTCGCGAAACTATTAATTAACGTCTGCGTATACGGCCTATTGACGGTCGCCGCTGTGGCGAGCAAGCCAATGTGACGTGTCTGACTACTCAACGCAGCAGGCTTGATAGCAGGCACCGTTCCAACAACCGGAATATCTAACGCTGCACGCAATCCCTCTAACGCTAGAGTGCTAGCGGTATTACAGGCAACGACCAAGACACTCGCCTGACAGGCATCTACGGCCGCTTTGCATACCGAGACAATACGCTGGGAGAGCGTCACATCATCACGTAGACCATAGGGTAGCCACGCATTATCACAGGCATAACACATTGCCAGATGCGGGTAATGCTGGCGAAGCGCATGGGCAACAGAAAGGCCACCCACACCTGAATCAAACAGTAGTACAGGCCCTGACATCACTGCTTAACCATCCAATACGCGTTGTACATACCACCCTCCTCAAGCCGCCAATAAAAAACGGGGCGTTAGTCTAACACGCCCCGTTACACCTTGAGTGATCAGCTTACGCGCTACATTGGTGGCACTTCGGCACCACGCAATTCAGCGTAAAGTTCGGGGTACGCTTGCTGTAGGCGCTCTAGTTCTTGTTCAGCCCCTTCAGGTAGCGCTTGACGAAGCTCCTCCATATCCTCTTCGCTGAAATGCTCATCTATCAATGGGAACAGGCCCTCTCTCTCATGACGGAGATAGGCACGGTGGGCATCAAGGTACGCTTTCAACGCCTCTGCAAAAATATCCATGGGCAGCACGTTATCCATTAGAATCATGTCGATATCATTGGATAAACGAGACAGACGTGGCTTTAATTTACGATAGTCACTGGCCATCTGCTCCATCAATGGAAGGTGCTCAGGGGCCTGCTTCTGCAGACGTTCCACGCAGATTTTTTCCAGCGGAGAAGCAAAACCATCCATATAAGACAAAATGTAGTCCACCACCTCACGCATCAACTGGAAGTCGGGCCGTTCACCGCTCGCGAGTGTTTTTTGTTTCAGTTGCAACACATGGAGCATTCGCGCCATGTTGGCATGATCTAGACGCAGTTGGTTTAACATCTTGCCGTCTCCTTTGTAAGTGCCTTACCTTTCGCCCATTGTCTGCTAACGCTTAGGCGCATGGCATGAGCTGGGTTCAACTACACTGGTGTTAATCGTTACCATGCGCCTTTGGCATTACCTAGGCAAGCAGGCGCTTATCCGTCGGTTATGCCCAAAGGTAGCCCGACGTTACATTATTTACCACAGACACGTGTTAATCGTTGATTGTTCAACGGCAAGATTTACGCTGGAAATTTATAGGGAACGTTTATATGGATCTTTTTGACCGCGCGTCCGTTACCACGAGTGAAGACGTGCCCCTTGCCTACCGTATGCGCCCTCTAACCCTTAACGATTATGTCGGCCAGCAAGCATTAGTGGGGCCTGAAAAACCGCTACGCCGAATGGCGGAGTCTGGGGTCGTGCGTTCAATGATTTTATGGGGGCCGCCTGGCGTGGGCAAAACCACGCTAGCAGAGTTACTAGCCCGCGCTTCTGGCGCTCATCTTGAGCATTTAAGTGCCGTTATGGCCGGTGTGAAAGAAATCCGTTCAGCAGTAGAGCGAGCACAGCAACGCACATCGCCCACACTTCTATTCTTAGATGAAATCCACCGTTTGAACAAGAGTCAACAGGACGCGCTGCTGCCCCATGTAGAGTCCGGCCTGCTAACACTGATCGGCGCAACAACAGAAAACCCCTCATTTGAGGTCAACTCGGCGCTACTTTCCCGTGCTCGGGTGTATGTACTTAAACCGCTGAGCCATGACGAACTTCTCCAGGTGTTATCTCAAGCATTAAACGATGCGGAGCATGGCCTGGGGAAGCGCCGCATCGAGATGGAAGAGGGAGTATTAGAGGCTCTTGCTCATGCCAGTGCAGGCGACGCACGTCGCGCGCTGGGACTACTAGAAACGGCCTGCGACTTTACTGAACAGCATGGTGATAAAGAGGTGCTACACAAAGCGGTGTTAGCCGATGTGGTAGGTCATCAATCAAGCGCCTTTGATAAGCAGGGTGACGCTTATTACGATTTATTATCAGCCGTTCATAAATCAATTCGCTCATCACGCCCTGATTCAGCCCTGCTGTATATGGCACGCTTTTTACAGGGGGGCGGCGACCCGCTTGATATTGTGCGCCGCTTAACGGCGATTGCCTCAGAAGATGTCGGCAATGCTGACCCTCGAGCACTGCCCCTGGTCATTGCTGCCTGGGATGCCTACTTACGTTTAGGCGATTATGAGGGCCAGCGGGCGATTGCCCACGCCGCTATTCATTTAGCGGTTGCTCCAAAAAGTAATCGTATTGATCGTGCCTGGAAAGCTGCACAGCAGTTTGTGCAGCAGCAACCACAGCTGGAAGTTCCCAGCTATCTTCGTAACGCTCCCACCAAATTGATGGAGCAGTTAGGACATGGCCAAGGTTATCGCTACGCGCATAACGAAACCTATGGCTACCCTGCTGGCAGCGCTCATGACTGTTGGCCAGATGACGTACCTAAAACACGATTTTATGAACCGAGCGCCTTTGGTCAGGAGAAACGCTTTGGTGAGATAATGGCGTGGCGGGAACAGCAGGACCTAGAAGCAGATCAGGCACCTTAAGGTGCCTGATCTAGTCATCGTGCGACATTATTGCGAGCGTGTATTGCTCTTCTCACACCATTTTTTACAGCTCTTCGCGGATAACATCCGTACCTTCAGGAATATCAAAATTGAATAAGCTGCGGTCAATACTACCGTTACGAGTAATGTCGCTAAACGTAATCGCGGTGCGCTGACCAGTACTGTCCATCATCCACAGCTCCGTTAGGGTTTGATCGTCAAAGATCATGCTCAGCTCTTCAAATAACGTATCCGCTGAGATAGGAATCAGCGTAAATACGTCATCACCGTCCTGCTGCTCATGAAATACGTCATAGCTAGCAGTTAAATCGCTTGCACTGCCTGAAAGCAACAGCGCGGGGGTATGAGTGACCCGGTCATCCATTGCCTGAATGGTGACTTGCTCAAGATCAGGGTCATAGAGATAAACATCATCACCATCCGAGACGACGACTTGCGTATAAGGCGCATCGACTTCCCAACGTAGCATGCCAGGGCGCGAGAGCCACATTTCTCCACGCGCGCTTTGTAAACGCTCACCACCACCGTCCAAAATTTGCTGTTCAAACGTCGCTTGATAGTTCTCAAGCGGGTCAAGCCGCTCAGTAAGGCGCTCTGCAGCCTCGTTTGCCCACGCAATAGGCGATGCAAAGGCTAACCCTAGCGCACTGGCTGCTAACGCTAACGCTGATGAGCGTCGAGTATGTGTATCGCGCATTATTTTCTCCCTAGGCAGTCATTGCCGGATAGCGGACAAGGCAAGGAGCGTTAAGACGATCCGTGTAGCCTCTCAGACGCAAAACGCGCCGCAGGGTTTCACCTACGGCGCGACTTTCACGCTTATTGCATTATTGAACCAAGCGCCGGGCACTCATTAACAGATAAGTCAGTGGCCTATCGGTGGCGGTGCTAACACTTCACGGGCACCGTTAGACCCCATAGAGGTAACCACACCGGCACCTTCCATTGCTTCCACCAAGCGCGCAGCGCGGTTATAGCCGATTTTGAAGCGACGCTGAACGGCAGAGATAGAAGCTTTGCGTGTTTCGGTAACGAACTGAACCGCCTCATCGTAAAGCGCATCCTGCTCAGCATCATCGCCATCTACGCCCTCAGCCTCAAGACCCGTCAGTGCATCGGCAGTCACGCCGCCTGACAAAATCTCTTCAATGTACTCAGGCGCGCCACGTCGTTTCCAATCATCCACGACCCGGTGCACTTCGTCATCGTCTACAAAAGCACCATGAATCCGGTTAGGCGGCCCTGAACCAGCGGGTAGGTAAAGCATATCACCATGGCCAAGCAGGCTTTCGGCGCCCCCCTGATCCAGAATGGTACGCGAATCAATCCGCGACGATACCTGGAAGGCCATTCGCGACGGAATATTCGCCTTAATCAGCCCCGTCACCACATCAACAGAGGGGCGCTGAGTAGCCAAAATCAGGTGGATACCCGCGGCACGCGCCTTTTGTGCCAAACGAGCAATGAGTTCTTCAACTTTCTTGCCGACGATCATAAACATGTCGGCGAATTCGTCGATCACCACCACAATGTAGGGCAGTTTTTCAAGGATCGGCGGCGTTTGATGCATTTCCCAAGGCTGCGGCTCCCAAAGCGGGTCGGCAACTTGTGCGCCGGCACTCTCAGCCTCATCTAAACGGCCATTAAAGCCTGCAATGTTACGCACCCCCATTGCCGCCATTAATTTGTAGCGGCGCTCCATCTCCGCAACACACCAGCGCAGACTGTTTGCAGCTTCCTTCATATCCGTGACCACGGGGGCCAAAAGGTGCGGAATACCATCGTAAACTGACAGCTCCAGCATTTTTGGGTCAACCATGATCAGCTTGAGCTCATCTGGGGTCGCTTTTAGCAGCATGGAAATCAGCATGGCATTAACACCCACTGACTTACCAGACCCCGTCGTACCTGCAACTAGAAGATGGGGCATCTTACCTAGATTAGCGACAACGGGCCCACCGCCAATGTCCTGACCCAACGCCATGGTCAGTGGCGAGCTTTCCTGTTGATAGCGGTCAGAGTCAATGACTTCGCGCAGACGAATCATCGCTCGATGGGGGTTGGGTATTTCAATGCCGACCGTTGGACGCCCAGGAATGACCTCAACCACACGTACACTCTTGACCATTAACGAACGTGCCAGGTCTTTAGCAAGGTTACTGATTTTGGAAACCTTCACCCCAGCCGCTGGCTTAATTTCAAACCGGGTGATAACAGGGCCAGGCCATGTATCAACGACTTCCGCCTTAACACCATACTCACGCAGCCGCACTTCCAAGAGCTCCGCCATATCAGCAAGCTGCTCGTCCGTGTAATTTGGCTCATGCGGTTCTGGAGGCGTCAGTAATTGGAGACTGGGCACATCCCCTTCTGGCTCATCGAAAGTTTCAAACGCCGGACGCTGGCTCTGCAGATGCTCAACCGTCCACAGAGTAGGCCCATTGTCGGCTTCTTTCTCCTCAGAAGACGCCACGTCGGCAGACATGTCATTTGAATCCACCGTCTCAGAAGACTCACCTCGGGGAACCTCAACCCTAGGTGCCTCCGCCCTGGATACCTCAGTCCTGGATACATCAGAATCATGTAGCGTTGGCTCTTGGCGCACGCCAGTAACGGCTGGTCGTGCGACAGGAAGGTCATCTTCCTCATCATCCCATACTGGCTCTGGCACGACTTCAGGTACCCGTTCGGAACGCGGTTCAGGGGTCGTCGCATGTACAGGGCGAGAGTAAGATTCATCTCGCGGCGTGATTGCGGGCGTATGCTCGGGTTCAGGCATGCTCGTCGAAACAGAGGCCATCTCACGTTCAACGTCGTCGCCTTGCTTAGCTGCATCATGCTGTTTTATTTCATGCGCTGCATAAGACATCGCCTGAGACGTAGCTTGATGCTCTGTTTCATCGCCGTCTGTCGATGAATTAAATGGCTGCGTTTCTGCTGGCTGGAAACTAGGCGCAGGATGAGAAGCCGCTTTTTCACCGGCTAGCTCATCACGCGATGGCCGATCGAACGTTGGCTCTGCCTCTCGCGCGGAGAGCGGTACTGAAGGTGTCGGCTCGCTGCTTTCATCCTTGATGCGCACCGCAAAAGCATCCTCGCGAGGCGCGCTGGGCAATTTTTCCTCGACATCTTCTACAGCGTCTTCCGCAACCTTTTCCACATCGTTGTTCACAACAGGCTCTATTTTAGGCTCTGTTTTAACTTCTGCTTTAGCTTCACGCTGCTCTTCAGCCGCGGTTTCAAGCGGCTGGTCATTAGGCTCAACCGACGGAGCATCATGAGGGACGTCCATCTCAGGAGCAGGCTGCTCAGGCGCAGTTGAGGATGCACGTTTGGGCATCTCTTCCTCAGGCAACGCCCCTGAAAATGCAGCAGCTGCCCATGGAATTGAGGTATCTGTCGTCGTTGAAAAACTAGGCTCACGACGTACGCGGCTGCTTTCTTGGGCGGGTGCTTGCTGGTGACTACTCTCTTTTGGACTTGGGCGTTGCGAGTCACTCTCTGGCTTAGCCGCTTTAAATTCAGCTAGTGGTTTCTCTTTTACTTTCTGAGACGCCGCTTTCGCGGCAGCACGCACAGCAGCACGCTGGGAGCGCCTCTCACGCCCTTTAGCGCGCCGAGCGCTGAACCAGCCGCCTACTTTACACAGACGACGACCAAGCTCATCAGCCAGCTGTAACCACGACATGCCGCTAAACAGTGGAAAACCGATCAAGATTAGCGCAGCAGAAATAAGCCCAACGCCACCACTGCTGACAAGTGGCTTTAGCGTGCTCACTAACCCTTCGCCCAATATACCGCCAGAGGCGTAAGGCAAAATGCTGTCAGGATGATAAAAATGCAGTGCACCCAACATCGTCGTGCCGAAGATAAGCAGCACTAATCCTCCGGTATGGACAGCAATCGCTACCGGATCGATATCAAACCGCACTTGGCGTGACCTCATTAGCCACCAGGCTGCATAACCAAACATTCCCGGCCACCACAAGGCACTTGCTCCCAGCAGCGAATAAAGCACGTCCGCAAGCCAAGCACCAACAGGCCCCATCCAGTTATGAACATCCGTTTCCGGCCCTTGATAAGACCAACCTGGGTCGGCAGGGTCATAACTAAACAGTGCCAATAACAAAAATACGCACAGCGCAAGCAGCACCACGACCACGCCTTCGCGCGCCGAGCCCTGCAAGCGCAGACCAAATCGACGAGCTTTATCCTTTGCGGCTTTAACTCGCCCAGTTGAGGCCGTTGATGATGGTTGACGCGAGTTACGTTGCGTTCGCTTGTCTACCGCCTTATTTACTTTCAAGCGATTCTCCCTTTACACCTCAATGGTGTCTTTAATCCACTTGCGAGTTTGCATCATACCGAGCATCCTTTCGCCGTCACAGCGCTTCTATCGAAGTGTTCAGTAACAGGAGCAAACAATGCTACCTTGGCTTTCATCGCCACAGCCTATCTTTCCGTCTACCGACCTTGCCCTCGAGTCACCGAACGGCCTTCTTGCCGCAGGCGGAGAGCTCTCCCCCCACTGGTTAATCCACGCTTACCGAAAAGGTATTTTTCCATGGTATAGCGATGATGAACCTATTTTGTGGTGGAGCCCCAACCCACGTATGGTATTGCAACCAGCACAGTTTAAACGACGTCGTAGCCTTGTTAAGCGATTGCGTCATGGTGGCTTTATCGTCACTCTGGATCAACAGTTTGAAAACATTGTTAAAGCATGCGCTGCGCCACGCTCTGGGGAACCAGGCACCTGGATCAATCAAGATATGCGTCACGCTTACCAACGTCTACATGAGCTAGGCATCGCGCATAGCATTGAAGTGCATCTTGATGGCCAACTGGTTGGCGGGCTTTATGGATTAGCAATGGGGCCAATTTTCTTTGGTGAATCAATGTTCTCGAAAGTGCCCGATGCCTCTAAAATCGCCCTCGCCCACTTAGCCCATGCTATGCAGCACCATGAGGGTAAACTGATCGACTGCCAGATGCACACACCTCACTTGGCGAGCCTTGGTGCGACAACAGTCGCTCGTAAGACGTTCATCAACTATCTTGAAAAGTGGTTGCCTAACGAGGCATTTAACTTAACGAATATGACCAATGAAGCGCCTACTATACCTGGATCACCGTGGCTTGGTGCCATTGCCTCAGGCCACTGTTCAGAATGGTAAGCGTATTCAAACTAGTCCATATTCAAGCTAGTCCATGTTCAAACTAAGCAAGGAGGCAAGCCGTGAGTAGTAACGCTCCTCGCCGCCCGGTGCGGGATTTGCGCTTCTTCCTAACCGTTCCCCATGCCTGCAGCTATCTTCCTGGCAAGGAAGCAACCACCCTGTTTCTGGATCCCCAGGAATCTCCCGTTCCCGGCGTTTATGACTCACTTTCGTTACTCGGCTTTCGTCGCAGCGGTCGCCATCTATACCGCCCTCACTGTGAGGGTTGCAATGCCTGTCGCTCAGTACGCATTCCTATCAGCGACTTTAGCGCTAATCGCACCCAACGCAAACTCCGGCGTCTTAATGCCGATATTGCTACACGTGTAGTGCCTGCGCGCTATGAGGCTGAGCATTATGCACTTTATGCAGACTATATCCGCTTACGCCACGCCGATGGTGACATGTATCCGCCAAGCCGAGAGCAGTATCGTACCTTTTTAACGCTTGAAGAACCCTATGCACACCTTTTAGAAATGCACCTGGATGGGAAGCTCGTCGCGGTCGCGGCATTTGATCAACTTGAGCATGGGCTATCGGCTATTTACACGTTTTTCAGTGTCGACAAGGCCTTGGAAAAGCGATCACTGGGAACGTTTGCTATTCTCAAACTTATTGAGCTGTGTGGTGAAAAGTCTCTCCCCCACTTGTATCTCGGGTATTGGATTGAGGAGTGCCGTAAGATGCGTTATAAGCGCGCGTTCACCCCAATAGAGGTGCTCGACGGGCGACATTGGCGGCCTTTAATTTGCTAAACTTGCCAGCTTTTTTGCCTTGATGGCAGGCTTACGGCACAATATAGCGCTGCTTGCTGGGTAACCGTCACCTGACGACGCCCATTGAAGTGACTAATTAGACCAAACCATTACGTTAAATAAGTGAGGATCTGCCTATATGGCACGCGAAGATCATATTGAAATGGAAGGCGTTATTGTTGATACCCTTCCCAACACCATGTTCCGTGTTGAGCTGGAAAACGGCCACGTCGTTACCGCTCATATTTCAGGCAAGATGCGCAAAAACTACATCCGTATCCTGACAGGTGACAAGGTAAAAGTAGAGCTGACGCCCTACGATCTGTCAAAAGGCCGTATTGTTTATCGCTCGCGCTAAGCCTTGGTAACGCCTACAAGCAAATACTGCCCGCGCATGCACGCATCCTGACTGAAAATATAGCGTAAGTACGGCGCCGCTCTCTGCAAACGACAACGCCCCGTCGGATGACAGGGCGCTGTGCTTTAGTGAGGCATGAGATAAGGGCTTAATGTAGACTTAGCGCCCTTTTCAGGGCGCATCCGCCATCTCCGACTCCGTCGACAAATGCAGCTCACCTTCTTCAAGGCTAACGTGCACAATGCCGCCTTGATCAGCCAGCTCGCCAAATAGAATCATCTCAGCCAACGGTTTCTTCAGTTTCTCCTGGATCAAGCGAGCCATTGGGCGTGCCCCCATATCGGGATCGTAGCCCTTCTCTGCCAACCAGTCTCTCGCGGTATCATCCACTTCAAGCTGTACACGCTTTTCGTCCAACTGCGCTTGTAGCTCGATTAGGAACTTATCGACAACGTTTCGCACAACAGACGTCTGCAGCGCATGGAACTGGATAATGCCATCCAAGCGGTTGCGGAACTCAGGCGAGAAGGTGCGGCGAATCACTTCCATCGCGTCGGTAGAGTGGTCTTGGCTTTGGAAGCCGATAGAGCGCCGCGATGCCTGCTCTGCCCCTGCGTTAGAGGTCATGATCAGGATAACGTGACGGAAATCCGCCTCGCGGCCATTGTTGTCTGTCAAACGACCGTGATCCATAACCTGCAGCAGCAGGTTAAACACTTCAGGGTGCGCCTTCTCAATTTCATCTAGCAGCAATACACAATGCGGCTGCTTGGTGACGGCCTCAGTTAACAGCCCCCCTTGGTCATAGCCGACATAGCCTGGTGGGGCACCAATCAAGCGTGAAACAGTATGACGCTCCATGTACTCCGACATGTCAAAGCGTACTAGTTCGATACCCATGATATGCGCCAACTGCTTAGCCACTTCGGTCTTACCAACGCCGGTTGGGCCAGCAAATAAGAAACTACCTACTGGCTTATCTGGCGATTTCAAACCGGCACGGGAAAGCTTAATGGCAGCAGAGAGAGTATCGATGGCCTCATCTTGACCGAACACCAACATTTTCAAGTCGCGGTCGAGCTTCTCTAGCAACTTACGATCAGAACTTGACACACTCTTTGGCGGAATGCGCGCAATAGACGCCACTACCGCTTCTACCTGCTCAACATCAATGGTATCAGTCCGCACTTCCGGCGGCAGCATACGCTGATGCGCGCCTGCCTCATCAATCACATCGATGGCTTTATCGGGTAGGTAACGGTCATTGATATAGCGATCAGCCAAACGAGCAGCGCTCTCTAGCGCGCCATCGGTGTACTTAATTTCATGGTGCTCTTCAAAGCGCGAACGTAACCCCTTGAGGATCTTGATGGTGTCATCCACAGAAGGTGCTAGCACATCCACTTTTTGGAACCGGCGAGCCAGGGCACGATCTTTCTCAAAAATACCGCGGAACTCTTGGAACGTTGTCGAACCGATACACCGCAACTCACCGGAAGAAAGCAAGGGCTTCAGCAAGTTAGACGCATCCATTACGCCACCCGAGGCAGCACCCGCCCCGATGACGGTATGAATCTCGTCAATAAAGAGCACGGCGTTAGGCTGCTTGCGTAATTCACTAAGCAAGCTTTTTAGGCGCTTCTCGAAATCACCGCGGTATTTAGTACCCGCTAACAACGCTCCCATATCAAGCGAGTAAACCACTGCATCGGCAATCACATCCGGTACGTCTTCTTCAACAATGCGCTTTGCTAAGCCTTCTGCGATAGCGGTTTTACCAACGCCAGCCTCGCCAACCAGTAACGGGTTATTCTTGCGCCGGCGGGCAAGGATTTGCACCACGCGCTCAAGTTCATGGTCGCGCCCAATCAATGGATCTATTTTGCCTTGGCGCGCCTGCTCATTCAGGTTGGTAGCGTAACCGGTTAACGGATGCGCAGCTCCTTCAGAACTACCCTCTTCAGCATCTTCACTCTCTTGAGAAGACGGCGATGGAGCAGGCCCATGGCCAGCCACCTTCGAAATACCGTGAGCGATATAGTTAACAGCGTCTACGCGCGCAACGCTTTGTTGCTTGAGGAAGTAAACGGCTTGGCTTTCCTGCTCAGAGAAAATAGCGACCAGCACATTAGCGCCAGTCACTTCACTCTTTCCAGATGACTGCACATGAAATACAGCACGTTGCAGTACGCGCTGAAACCCAAGGGTAGGCTGGGTTTCGCGATCCGCCTGACTCTCAGGAATCAATGGCGTGGTCGAATTAATAAAATCCTGCAGATCGGACCGCAGCTTATCGAGATTCGCCCCACACGCCTTTAGCACGTCAACTGCTGACGCATTATCCAACAACGCCAGGAGCAGGTGCTCAACGGTCATAAACTCGTGGCGCTTTGAGCGAGCCACGGTGAAGGCCGTGTTCAGGGTAAGTTCAAGTTCTTTGCTCAGCATGGCAGTCCCCTTTTCGCTACTACCTAGGGCGTGTCGCCACCTAGGGCTTGCGTCGGATCAGTTTAATCGACCGGCACTTTCAACATCGGGTACAAATGGCGCACTTGCAAGGCCCATCGCTAATTTTTTTCAACGCTTTCAGTCAGCAGCTTCGATATCACACATTAAAGGATGCTCGCATTCGCGGGCATATTCATTGACTTGGTAACTTTTCGTTTCTGCAATATCCCGCGTAAAGATACCGCACGTCGCTTTACCTTGGGTATGCACCGCAAGCATGACCTGGACCGCTTGCTCACTATCCATATTAAAAAATTCCTGTAATACCTCAACAACGAACTCCATCGGTGTGAAATCATCATTGTGAAGTATCACTTTGTACAACGGCGGCCGAGCAAGCTCTGGCTCAGCCGGCTGAACGGCTAGGTCATCATCATATTCAGGCGCATCTGGCCGAGTCATTCCTGCGTGCAGGATAGCCATGACGCATAGGCTGTCTGTAGTAGGCATAAGCAGCAAGGGTTATCGTCTCTTAGCTGGCAAGTGGTGTCTTACGGCGCTTGAATCATCCATCCTAGCTTGAAATGCACTAACATTAACTGCGCTAGATTTGATCACTCTGATTTTGCTCTCCAAAGTAAGACGCCCGTTACCAGCAAGGGTTCATGGAAAATACAAAAATTAGCATACTAAATAAGACAAAAAACCCTCGCCCACCAAAGCGGGCGAGGGATATCACAGCGTTTTCATGCGTATTGCCCAGCGGCAGCGCAGACTGCTGGTGATCTAAGCCTTAACCGTTTGCGACCATAGCAAGGGCTTCGTTGAGCGTCTTACTCGGGCGCATGACTTGACTAGCTACTTCCCCATTCGGGTGGTAATAGCCTTTAAGGTCAACAGGCTGGCCTTGCACGCCATTCAGTTCGTCAATGATCGTAGCTTCATTGGCTTTCAGCGTTTCTACCAAACGGGCAAAGCGCGTTTTTAGTTCAGCGTCTTGATCCTGAGCTGCCAATGCTTCTGCCCAATAGAGCGCTAGATAGAAGTGGCTTCCTCGGTTATCAAGCTCACCCACTTTGCGCGAAGGTGATTTATTGCTCTCAAGGAACTTGCCGTTAGCTTCATCCAACGCTTTCGCCAGCAACTTAGCACGGTCATTACCAAAACGTTTGGCAAGGTGTTCCAAAGAAGCAACCAGTGCCAGGAACTCGCCAAGGCTGTCCCAGCGTAGGTGGTTCTCTTCAAGCAGCTGCTGAACGTGCTTAGGCGCGGAACCACCGGCACCCGTTTCAAACAGGCCGCCGCCATCCATCAACGGCACGATAGAAAGCATTTTGGCACTAGTGCCCAACTCAAGAATCGGGAATAGGTCTGTCAGGTAATCGCGGAGAATATTGCCCGTCACCGAGATCGTATCGAGACCACGAATCACGCGCTCAAGGGTGTAACGCATCGCCCGAACCTGAGACATGATATGAATTTCGAGGCCATCAGTATCGTGATCTTTGAGGTACGTTTTGACCTTTTTGATCAGCTCATTCTCGTGCGGACGGTAAGGATCAAGCCAGAACACCGTCGGCATACCAGAATCACGGCAGCGCTCAACCGCCAACTTCACCCAGTCGCGAATCGGCGCATCTTTAACCTGACACATACGCCAGATATCGCCCTGCTCCACAGTCTGTGACAGCAGTACTTCACCCGTGTCCAGATCGGTGATGTTGGCAACACCATCTGCCGACACCTCGAAGGTCTTATCGTGAGAGCCATACTCTTCGGCTTTTTGCGCCATCAAACCAACATTGGGAACGGTGCCCATTGTGGCCGGATCAAACGCACCGTGCCATTTGCAGAAGTTGATCATTTCCTGATAAATACGCGCGAACGTCGACTCAGGCATGACAGCTTTGACGTCCTTGAGACGACCATCAGCACCGTACATCTTACCGCCAGCGCGAATCATCGCCGGCATCGAAGCATCGACAATCACATCGCTGGGTGAGTGGAAGTTGGTGATGCCGCGAGCCGAATCAACCATTGCCAGCTCTGGGCGCTTGTCATGGCACGCATGCAGGTCACTAATGACTTCATCACGCTGAGATTCTGGCAAGGTCGCAATTTTATCGTAGAGGTTAGCGATGCCGTTGTTAACATCGACACCCAACTCTTTGAAGAGCTCACCGTGCTTCTCAAAGGCGTCCTTGTAGAAAATTTTGACGCAGTGCCCGAACACGATGGGGTGCGAGACTTTCATCATCGTCGCTTTTACGTGCAATGAGAACATCACTCCGGTCTTACGCGCATCCTCGATTTCACGCTCGTAAAACTCCAGCAGCGCTTTCTTGCTCATAAACATGCTGTCGATGATTTCGCCTTCCAGCAGCTCGACCCGAGGCTTGAGCACCTTGGTTTCACCGCTGGCGGTGATCAGCTCCATCTTGACGTTGCGGGCGCGATCCAGGGTCATCGACTTCTCGCCGTGGTAGAAGTCGCCACTATGCATGTGCGAAACATGGGTACGCGACGCCTGACTCCACTCCCCCATAGAATGCGGGTACTTGCGGGCGTACTCTTTCACGGCCTTCGGTGCGCGACGATCAGAGTTACCTTCACGCAATACGGGGTTAACTGCGCTGCCTTTCACTTTGTCATAGCGCGCTTTGATATCTTTCTCTTCATCGCTGCTTGGGTCGTCCGGATACTCGGGCAGCTTGTAACCTTGTTCTTGCAGCTCTTTGATCACAGCACGCAGCTGCGGCATAGAGGCGCTGATATTCGGTAATTTGATGATATTGGCTTCGGGAACCTTAGCCAGCGCACCTAGTTCGGCCAGGTGGTCTTCGATACGCTGCTCTTCGGTCAAGTAGTCGGGAAATAAAGAGAGAACGCGAGCCGCCAGGGAAATATCCCGGGTTTCCACCTCGATACCCGCAGCGTCGGTGAAAGCGTCAATAATCGGTAGCAAAGAGTATGTCGCGAGCGCAGGCGCTTCGTCGGTGAGCGTGTAAATGATCTTCGGCGTTTTAGACATTTTGCGTTAACCTCTTTTTTCTATCGCTGTGATTATAGAGATCCTGAGCGACGCGACTTCTTCAACGAGAGACCATGCCGCGAAGCAGGCGGGGCCATTTTATTTGGCTTTCCCGGTTATCAATCGGTGGTTTTTACGGTGGTTATTTCAGTGGAAATTACGACAACTCCAGCACGACATAAACGCGATTCAAAGGCGGCTTTTCAAGAACTGCCTTTGACAGATTAGCCTCAAAGTATACCAGCGCTGCATTTTAATCGCATGAGAGATTGTCGACAAATCAAGGGCACCCTTCTAAAGAGATTATGAGCACTTTATATTTACTGCATAAACCCTATCGTATGCTCTCTCAGTTTACCGACAAACAAGGCCGCGCCACATTAGCCGATGTTATAGATGTGCCTGGCGTCTACGCCGCAGGGCGGCTTGATTATGACTCTGAGGGTCTACTGTTATTAAGTGATGACGGCAGCCTCATTCACCGCATCGCCCACCCACGTCACAAGCAGCCCAAAACTTACTGGGTGCAGCTCGAAGGGCAGATTAATGATGAGGCGATTAACGCCCTGAAAAACGGTGTCATCTTGAAAGATGGCCCAACCCAGCCAGCAAAAGCCCGGCGCATTGAGCCACCTGCCATTGCACTACGCGACCCAAGGATTGACCCTAAGCGCCACCCCACCACCAGCTGGTTAGAGTTAACAATCAGCGAAGGCCGCAACCGCCAAGTACGGCGCATGACCGCCCATGTAGGGTTTCCTACGTTGAGATTGATACGCGCGGCGATTGGCACATGGCAACTTGGCGACTTGGCCCCAGGCGAGTGGCGCAAACAAACACTACACGCTCCACGCCCCACTAAAGCGCCAAAGCGCAGCGGCGCACCTCAGCACAGGCACTCCAAATGAGCAGTGAGATGATAAAAAATGCCATCATCAGAAGTACCGTTGCCTGCGTGATTCAGCGCAATGACCACTTTTTGATGGTGGAAGAAGCCCGCGGCGGTAGGCAAACCGTGTTCAACCAACCGGCAGGACATGTAGAGCCAGGCGAAGGCCCAATGGCAGCCATCTTGCGTGAAGTGCAAGAAGAAACTGCTTGGCAGGTGACGCTAACCGACTACTTAGGTCTTTATATCTTCCACACGCCAGAAGGCCTTACCTTTCATAGCCATGGTTTTATAGCCACACCAGACGTCATGCTCTCGTCCCCCATTGATAGCGACATCACTGCCACTCACTGGCTCACATTGAATGACATCAAAGCCCTCGGCAATGCCGATCGGCTGCGCAGCCCCCTGGTGCTTAAACGGATCGAAAACGCCATTAACGGCCAATGTTATCCCCTGACCGTGATTCATGAGTGAAGCACTCGAAGCACCAAGCCTCCATCGTGTATAATCAGCATCCAATTGCACACCACTTCAACTGAGGATGCCAATGACATCCACCCATGGCACGTCTATTCCTGAAGCGCCCGAGACCCAAAAAGTAATTGTTGGCATGTCGGGCGGCGTTGATTCATCGGTTTCTGCTCTCCTTCTACTCCAACAAGGGTATGAGGTTGAGGGCCTGTTTATGAAGAATTGGGATGAAGACGACGGCACCGAATACTGCACGGCAAAAGAAGATCTTGCCGATGCAGAGGCTGTGTGTGAGAAGCTGGGCATCAAATTGCATACGGCCAATTTCGCATCCGAGTATTGGGATAACGTCTTCGAGCATTTTTTAGCCGAATATAAAGCGGGCAGAACGCCCAATCCCGATATCCTGTGCAACCGAGAGATCAAGTTTAAGGTCTTTCTAGACTACGCTGAAATGCTAGGCGCCGATAAAATCGCAACCGGGCATTATGTTCGACAAGGGGTTCGCGGAGGACGCCCGCGCCTGCTAAAAGGTGTGGATAGCAATAAAGATCAAAGCTACTTCTTGCACGCGGTGCCTGAAGCAGCGATTGCGCGCACCCTGTTTCCGGTTGGTGAGCTTGAAAAACCTGTCGTTAGAGCCTTGGCTGAACAGCACGATCTTATTACCGCCAAGAAAAAAGACTCTACTGGTATTTGCTTTATCGGCGAGCGCCGCTTCCGCGACTTTTTGCAGCAATACCTGCCCGCACAACCCGGCAATATTGAAACGCCCGAAGGCGATGTCATTGGCAAGCATATGGGACTGATGTACTACACCCTGGGGCAGCGCCAAGGGTTAGGCATTGGTGGTCTCGCCAACTATTCGGAAGACCCATGGTACGTAGTGGCCAAAGACCTTGAGCGTAATGTATTGATTGTCGTCCAAGGCAAGCATCACCCACTGCTGTTCACCAATGCTTTGGCCACTGAAGCCATGGACTGGGTAGCAGGTGAACCACCTGCCGCACAGGGCCGTTACACCGCCAAAACCCGCTATCGTCAAAGTGATTGCCCATGCGAAATCCATACACTGCCCGACGGCACTGTTGAGGTGGTGTTTGATGATCCTCAGTGGGCGGTCACACCGGGCCAGTCATTGGTACTTTATGATGGTGAAATTTGCTTAGGCGGCGGCGTTATTCGCGCCACTTGGAATACCACGGAGACCGCTGCATGAGCGCTACCCCTATTCATCGCGCGCCGGAGTCTCAAGCCGCTCGCCAAGCACTGGCGCTGGCTGGCGTTTTTCAATCCGCTAGCTTGGTAGACGAACTCGCGCGTACTGGACAAGTAGATCCACGCGCTTGGGAAACGCTCATCAATGCAACCGTGGACACCAACCCGGCAAGCTTTGAAGCTATTTATGGCGGGCACCCCAATAATTTACGCCGCGGATTAGAAACACTCGAAGCCCTTGTTGGCCGCAAACAAGCCAACCCTGTGGTTCTCCGCTACGGTTTTTCGCTGCTGCTGTTAATGAATAAACTGCGCACTGACCGCCATATGATGGATTTACTGGGTCAAAAGCTGTCCCACGTACAGGGGCAGGCAGAGCACTTCGGCAGCACTCATGAAAATGTGATTGCAAGCCTGGGCGATGCCTACCAAGAAACCATTTCGACGTTTAAAACCCGCATCGTGGTTCAGGGCGACCCCTCTTTACTGCAGACTCGCATGATGCCCGAGCGGGTGCGCGCCTGTTTGATGGCGGGCATACGTTTTGCGCTGCTATGGCACCAACAAGGCGGCCGTCGCTGGAAGCTTGTCTTCCAGCGTAAAGCGTTGAGGCGCGCGCTTGATAGCCTTGGCTAACGCGCCCAAAGATCATCTAGGCACTTCGAGCGATTTCTTTTCGACATTTTGCTGTTCGAACCATTGACTTCAGACCACCTTGGAAACCAAGCCATGCAACTCTCTGCTTTGACCGCCCTCTCCCCCGTTGACGGACGCTACGGCGCAAAAGCCGCCGCACTACGGGAGCACTTCAGCGAATTCGGTCTTATCCGTGCGCGCGTGATTGTGGAAGTGCGCTGGCTGCAGCGCCTTGCTGACCACAGCCAAATTGTCGAAGTACCGCCGCTATCAGCTGAAGCGACGGCTTTTCTTGAGCAGCTGATTCGTGACTTTTCTGTCGAAGATGCCGAACGCATTAAAGAAATAGAGCGCACCACCAACCACGATGTCAAAGCGGTTGAGTACTTCTTAAAAGAGAAGATTGCGGGGCAATCCGAGCTCAACGCGGTCACTGAATTTATTCACTTCGCTTGCACCAGCGAAGACATCAACAACCTTTCCTACGGCGTTATGCTGGCAGATGGGCTAAAAGCCACTCTACCTACCTTGCATGAAGTCGCTGATGAGATTGCCAAACTGGCCATTGCCCATGCAGCTCAACCGATGCTTTCGCGCACTCATGGGCAAACCGCCAGCCCCACAACGTTAGGCAAAGAAATGGCCAACGTGGCCTACCGGCTTAAGCGCCAGCTCAAGCAAATCGAACGCGTTGAGATTCTGGGTAAAATTAACGGTGCTGTAGGTAACTACAATGCCCACCTGACGACCTACCCAGACATTGACTGGGAAGCCAACGCACGCACCTTTGTGGAGGGCTTAGGACTAAGCTTTAACCCCTACACCACACAGATTGAGCCCCACGACTACATTGCCGAGCTTTTCGATGCAGTTTGCCGCTTCAATACTATTTTGATCGACTTTGATCGCGACGTATGGGGCTATATTTCGCTGGGCTACTTTAAGCAGCGCACTGTCGAAGGCGAAATTGGCTCATCGACCATGCCGCATAAAGTTAACCCAATTGACTTTGAAAACTCCGAAGGCAACCTTGGGCTGGCCAATGCCGTGCTTAATCACTTGGCCCAGAAACTACCGATTTCACGCTGGCAGCGCGACCTGACGGATTCCACTGTGTTGCGCAACCTAGGCGTTGGCCTGGCTTACGGCCTGATTGGCTATCACGCTAGCCTCAAGGGTATCAGCAAGCTTGAAGCAAATCCTGAGCGCCTAGCTGAAGACCTGGATAACAGCTGGGAAGTACTGGCTGAGCCAATTCAAACGGTCATGCGTCGCTATGGCATCGAAAAGCCCTACGAAAAGCTTAAAGAATTAACCCGCGGCAAACGTATTGACCAAGCAGGCTTTGCTGCTTTTATAGATACGCTTGAACTACCCGAGTCGGTTAAAAATGAGCTGAAAGCCCTCTCTCCTGCCAGCTATATTGGTAATGCGAAGGCTCAAGCCGAAGCACTTAACCAGCGGCTTGCTGCACTCTAAACGACGCACTGCGCCCTTAGTAAGGCGCAGCGCTCATTTGAACTAGGATAACGCCATGAGCCAACACGATAAGCCACTCACATTGCTGGGCGATTTAACGCCCGAAGACTTCTTGGCCAATTACTGGCAGCAGAAGCCGCTGCTGATTCGTGGCGCTATCCCCGACTTTATTAGCCCCATCGACCCCGATGAGCTAGCCGGGCTTGCCTGCGAACCCGGTGTAGAAGCGCGCCTTGTGGAAGAAAACGGGCCTGATGGTCCCTGGCAGGTTTCCCACGGCCCGTTTGACGACGCAACCTTTGAGCGCTTGCCGGAAGGCAACTGGAGCCTCCTGGTTCAAGCCGTCGATCACTACATACCCTCTATCGCCGCACTAATGGATGAATTTGATTTCCTTCCCCGTTGGCGGTTGGACGACATCATGGTCAGCTATGCGCCGCCCGGTGGTAGCGTCGGCCCACATATCGACCAATACGATGTTTTCCTGTTACAGGCTAGCGGCCACCGGCGTTGGCAACTAGGCGGTAAGCAGCCAGACAACGCGCCCATTATCCAAGGTATCGATCTACGTATTCTTGAAACCTTTGAGATTGAAGCTGACTCTGACTGGACGCTATCACCGGGCGATATGCTGTATCTCCCCCCTGGCTGGGCGCACCACGGCGTTAGTCAAACCGACGACTGCATGACTGTTTCGGTAGGGTTTAGGGCACCCTCAGCGGATGAAGCCATCACATCCTACGCTGACTATCTAGGAGAGCAGCTCTCTGACTCCCACCGCTATAGCGATGCCGGCATGTCTCCTGCAAGCCAAGTGGGTGAACTAGATGATGCGGCCGTTGAACGTATGCGCCAGTTCGTACTCTCCACCTTGGACAATCCTGAGCAAATAGCCCAGTGGTTTGGTCGCGTCATGACCCAACCAAAATACATTGACCAAGTAGCGCCCCTTGAAGTGCCAATGACGGAAGCTGACCTTGTTGCGCAACTACAACACGGTGAACCACTGTTTCATATGCCGGGTTCCCGCGTTGCTTGGCGAAGCGATGCCAACGGCACCACGCTCTTTGTCGACGGCGACGGACACTCCTGTTCAACTGAGTTAGCCAAGCGGCTTGCCGACCCATCGCCTATGTATGAAGACGTACTTGCCATTGATGGGGCAGCAGCGCTGATAACACAGTTAGTAAACACCGGAAGCCTAGGCTTTATGGGCGAAGAGGATGATGAGGAGTAGCTAGCGGTGTCGACGACAACCATTATTAACGGTGATTGGAGTACGCTAAAGGATATAGCTTCCAAAATCCGCCGCGTGGTGTTTATCGAAGAGCAGTGCGTGCCTCAAGAGGAGGAGTGGGATGGCCGTGACGAGGAGTGCAGCCACTTCATTGCCTATCTTGAGGATCAGCCAGTGGGGACTGCGCGACTGCTGCCCGACGGCCATATTGGGCGCGTTGCGGTACTCGATAGCGCGCGTGGCGCTGGCATTGGCTATCAACTCATGGAAGCTGCCATTCAGGCTGCTCGAGAAGCAGGCCATACCCATGTAGCGCTGAGCGCTCAATTGCACGCCCTCGCCTTTTACCAGCGCTTGGGATTTGTGGCGCATGGTGGCACTTTTATGGATGCCGGAATACCTCACCGGGACATGCTGCTAACGCTGTAGTTGCTTTTTTTTGACTACGATTGTGATCAATCAATGAGAGCGCCACTGCTATGTGGCGCTTTTTTTTGCTCCATTTTCAGCCCACCTGACGAAAAACGACTACACAAACAGAGCGTTTCAGCACGCTCCTGTAGTTGAACTACAACCCCTTCTGCCCCCAAGTGACAATTGTTGAACCTGCCGTTCTCGTTGATAGTTATTGCACCGCAGCGTTATGGCGCAACATCGAAGTTAGCCAAACAGGAAACGCTGTAACCGACGTTTAAATAAGCGTCTCCACAATGATCACTCTCCGATGCGACGTTTGACTAAGAGACGTTTTGCTCAGAGACAATTGGCGTAGAGACAGCGCGTTAAATTTCGATAATGCTGAACACATCTTCGCAGGTGCAGCATAAGAATAAGCTAACTTGCGAAATAGCTATCATGACCCCGGAGGAAACAGCTTATGTCAGGACTGCTCGACGATATCAAAGCAATGGCCCAACTGCGCGAAGCTCAAGGCGGCAAATGGGAAGCGATCAAACCTGAATACGCTGCACGCATGCGTGCTCAGAACCGTTTTCATACCGGTTTGGATATTGCACGCTACACTGCAAAAATTATGCGTGACGATATGGCGGCCTACGACGCCGACACGTCTAAGTACACGCAGTCTCTGGGGTGCTGGCACGGTTTTATTGGTCAACAAAAACTGATTTCCATTAAAAAGCACTTTGGCACGACTAAGCGCAGTTACCTCTACCTGTCAGGCTGGATGGTAGCCGCCTTACGCTCCGAGTTCGGCCCACTGCCCGATCAGTCCATGCATGAAAAAACATCCGTCGCTGATCTGATCGAAGAGCTGTACACCTTCCTGAAGCAGGCAGATGCTTGGGAGCTTAACCACCTGTTCCGCGCCCTGGATGAGGCCAAAGAAGCAGGCGACAGTGCTCAAGAGCAAGAGCTAATCAGCAAGATCGATAACTACGAGACGCATATCGTACCGATCATTGCTGATATCGATGCAGGTTTTGGTAACGCTGAAGCGACTTACCTGCTGGCCAAGAAATTCATCCAAGCGGGCGCTTGCTGTATCCAGCTTGAAAACCAAGTTTCCGATGAGAAGCAGTGTGGCCACCAGGATGGTAAAGTCACCGTTCCCCACGAAGACTTCCTGGCAAAAATCAATGCAGTGCGTTATGCCTTCCTTGAGCTCGGCATCGAAGATGGCGTTATCGTGGCGCGTACCGACTCGCTAGGCGCAGGCTTAACCCAGAAAATCGCAGTGACTAACGAGCCTGGCGATCTAGGCGACCAGTACAACAGCTTCTTAGATGGCGATGTCATCGAAAATGCTGGCGACATCAATAATGGTGACGTGGTTATCAAACAAAACGGTAAGCTGGTTAAACCGAAGCGTTTAGCGTCAGGCCTCTACCAGTTCAAACCGGGCACTGGTGAAGACCGCGTTGTGCTTGACTGTATCACCAGCCTGCAAAACGGTGCTGACCTGCTGTGGATTGAGACCGAGAAGCCCCACGTCGGCCAAATTGCCAGCATGGTTAACCGCATCCGCGCCGTCGTGCCCGACGCCAAGCTGGTTTACAACAACTCACCGTCATTTAACTGGACGCTGAACTTCCGCCAGCAAGTATTTGATGCCTGGGAAAAAGAAGGCAAAGATGTTTCCGCTTACCAGCGTGACAAGCTAATGGGTGTTGAATACGACAACACTGAGCTTGGTCAGCTAGCGGATGAGTGGACACGTAACTTCCAACGCGATGGCGCTCGTGAAGCCGGTATTTTCCATCACCTGATCACGCTGCCAACTTACCACACAGCGGCACTATCGACTGACAACCTGGCTAAAGGCTACTTCGGTGATGAAGGCATGCTGGCCTACGTCGCAGGGGTACAGCGTCAGGAGATTCGTCAAGGCATCGCTACCGTAAGACACCAGGACATGGCTGGCTCTAATATTGGCGACGACCATAAAGAGTTTTTCCACGGCGACGCGGCACTTAAAGCCGGTGGTAAAGACAACACCATGAACCAGTTCGGCTAATCATTTAATTAGCACGACACAACAGGGGGCTTAGGCTCCCTGTTTTTTTTATAAGCTAGCCTTACAACATCCCTCTCCTGATCAAGCATCGTAGTCACTTTTACACATTGCTTTCTTAATACTTGTCTACACTTTAATCCATGATCTTTCCTGTTGATGGCTAGTCAAAACTAGTCGCTTAGGTTATCTTTGGCGAACGCTGTTCTATAACTAGCTTACGTATTACCCCCGTTGCGGCTTAGCAGCCATGCGGGTCAAGACACACTGGAGGTTTGAATGAAACGTTTACTACCTATTGCAGCATTGAGCATTCTCACGCTGGCAGGTTGTGCCAACACTGCGCCTTATTCAGGTGATGTATACCGTGGCAATCAAGCGCAAACAGGCCAAAGCGTGACCTATGGCACCATCGTGGCGGTCCGTCCTGTACAAATCCAGGCAGACAGCCGTACAGGCAACCTGTTGGGCGGCGGTGGCGGTGCTGTCATCGGCGGCCTGCTGGGTAGTCAAGTTGGTGGTGGCTCTGGTCGTCAACTAGCAACCGTTGCAGGCGCATTAGGTGGCGCAATTGCCGGTACCGCAGCAGAAGACCGCGCTAACCGCATTAATGCGTTGGAAATGGAAATTCGTCGCGACGACGGCACAGATGTGATCGTGGTTCAAAGCGCAGACCGTCAATATCAAGCAGGCCAGCGTGTTCGCCTGATCGGTAGCGGCGCTAACTTAAGCGTAGCTCCTTACTAAGCTCGTATTACCAAACGCTTCCTAGCCAGTAACACAGGTAGCGCCGTAATAGAAAAATGCCCGACCAAGCCTACTTGGTCGGGCATTTTTGTCGCCTTCGTTAATGGCTAACAAGGCATAAGTTAGTGAGCTACTTTATTGCTCGCCCAGCTTGCCAGCTTTGCGATTACCAAACCAATAATGGTCAACAGGATAACGACCAGAAGAATATCGACTGGACGAATCAACGTTGTAGCACCCAACACGGCTAATGCTGCCACCCATAAATAGCGGTTGTCGCCATGTGTTTTTAATACCTCAGGCAGCATTTTATCCAGCCCCTGACTGATACTGCTATCCCAGCGTTTGTTCGCAAAGTAGGCAATTAGCACAAAGGCGATAACCCAAATCAAGAAGATCGTCATAACCAGCTCCAGTGAATGTTGTCTAAAGGGGGAAAAGAAGTTGTCGTAGGGTATCCCCGGTTACCCCGTGGCGCAATAGCGCCAAAGGAGTGGGAGGAGGAAAAAGCCTGTTTACCCCCTGACAAGCAAGCTCTCACGCGTTACCATGTTGGGACATGCACTCACCGAAAGGTTATTAAATGCAAATTGCGCAAAACTCGGTTGTCGCGTTCCACTACACCCTGACCAATGATGCAGGTGAAGTGCTAGACAGTTCCGAAGGCCGTGAGCCGCTGACGTATCTACACGGCGCTGGCAACATTATTCCGGGTCTGGAAAAAGAGCTCGAAGGCCGTGCCGAAGGCGATAAGCTGAACGTAAAAGTAACCCCAGAAGAGGGCTACGGTGAAGTTCAAGAACAGCTGATGCAAGAAGTACCTCGCGATGCGTTCCAAGGCGTTGAAAGCATTGAGCCGGGCATGCAGTTCCAAGCCCAGACTCAAGGCGGCCCGCTGATGGTTACCGTCAAGAAAGTTGAAGGCGACACAGTTGTAGTTGATGGCAACCACCCGCTGGCTGGCCAACATCTTAACTTCGACGTTGAGATTGCAACCGTTCGTGAAGCAAGCCAGGAAGAAGTCGAGCACGGTCATGTGCACGGCGAAGGCGGCGTAGAGCACTAAGTTGCTTAACGCGTGCTTATAGGGGCGGCCTTGGGCCGCCCTTTTTAATGAGCGCCCCCCCACTTTACTCCTCAGGGATAATCACTAACTGCCCATAGCGCACGCTACGTGATGATGTCACTTCATCAGAAAACTGCTTCAACGCGCTACCCTGCCCCTTTAATAACGCCACTTCCAGACAGCTATCATGATTAATATGCACATGAAGCGTCGATAGCGTTAGATCATGATGATCATGAGAGTGTCGGGTTAAGCGTTTCGATAAGTCTCGCGCCGCATGATCGTACACATAGACAAGCGCGCCCATACACGGCGCTTCGGGCGCAACCTCCTCTTTGGCCTGCTTTAACCCACTGCGTGTTAAATCGCGTATCGCTTCTGAGCGGTTTTGGTAGCCGCGCGCATGCATCAATGCATCGACCTCGCTCAGCAGTTCCTCATCCAGCGTTACCGTTACCCGTTGCATATTCTCTCCTAAACTAACGCCGCAAGCGCGGTGCTGCCGTGACTTCCAGCCCTTATAGTATGATGTTATTGTAAAAACATCATACGGTTGGTTTCTGGGGTGCCTCATGCGTCGTACTATCTTACTGGGTCTGGCGGCTACGTGCGTCGCGTTTAGCTCCCCCGCCATCAGCAAAGAGCAATTGGTGTTGGCAATCGGCGGAGAGCCCGAGCAGGGATTCGACCCACTGCTTGGCTGGGGCCAGTACGGTAGTCCGCTTTTTCAATCGACGTTGCTAACCCGCGGACGTGACCTTACACCCGAAGCCGGTTTGGCTACCGCGTGGACACTGTCAGAAGACCGACTCACCTGGATACTCACTCTGCGCGATGATGCCCGCTTTAGTGACGGCACACCGTTGACTGCCAAGGATGTTGCCTACACCTTTAATGCCGCAAAACAAGCCGGTGGCCGAGCCGATTTAAGCGCACTGAACAACGCCAGCGCCATCGATAATACGACCGTGGAACTGTCTTTAAACGCGCCGCGGATTACCTTCATCGATCAGTTAATGACGCTTGGTATCGTTCCTGACGCTAACAGAGAAAACGGTTATCGCGAAGGGTACGGTAGACAACCGCTGGGCTCAGGCCCTTATCGGCTAGTCGAATGGCAAGAGGGTGAGCAACTAATTGTAGAGCGGAATCCCTATTTCCATGGCCCCATACCGGCCTTTGAACGACTGGTGTTTGTATTTACTGGCGAAGAGTCCACGTTAAGCGCGGCCCATGCTGGGCAGCTCGACCTTGCCGCTGTGCCACCAGCACTAGCCACCAATCTGCCAAGTCATATGCAGCGCATCGTCATGGAAAGCGTCGATAATCGAGGTATTTTGTTTCCTATGCAGCCTGCCGCAGGCGAGCAGGCCGCGTCTGGTGCGCCTATCGGTAACGATGTTACTGCCGATAGTGCGATACGCCGGGCGGTTAATCTTGCCCTTGATCGAAACACCCTCGTTGACGTCGCTCTTAATGGTTTTGGACGCCCCGCCTTTGGCCCAGCCGATGGGCTACCCTGGAGCCTGGATGACGAAGCCTTTGCAGCGCCCGACAGTGACCGTGCCAATGCGCTACTCGATGCAGCAGGCTGGGAGCGCCATGCCGACGGGCTACGCTATAAAAACGGCCAGCCCGCCCGTTTTCGCTTGACCTACCCTGCCAGCGACACCACTCGCCAACTGCTCGCCCAGGTAAGCGCCGAGATGGTACGCCCGCTGGGCATTGAGATGCAGCCGACAGGCCGCCACTGGGACGAAATACAGCGTGAAGCACTGCACCAAGACGCCATCGTCTTCGGCTTTGGCAGCCACAGCCCACAAGAGGTGTACTACCTGTTTCATAGCCAGCACGCGGGGTTTGGCTTCTATAACAGTGGCTACTACTCAAACGCGACGGTGGATGGCCACCTAGAAGCTGCTCAAGCGGCCGCAGGGGCAGAAGAAGCTAACCGCCACTGGCAAGCCGCCCAGTGGGATGGCAATACGGGCTATGGCTTTAGGGGCGATACTAGCTGGGCATGGATGGTTAACCTAGCCCATGTATATGCAGCCAATTCCTGCCTGGACCTTGGGGAATTAGGCATTGCGCCTCACGGCCACGGCTGGCCGATTACCGCCAACCTGCTTGAATGGCGCTGGACGTGCGATTGATTAAGATATTGGCAAGCCGTTTAGTACGGCTAGCATTGGTATTGCTGTGCGTCGCGATGGTGACGTTTGGGTTAGTCATGCTTTCGCCTATTGACCCTGTGGATGCCTATCTTGGCCCCCAAATGGCACAGGTAAGCCCCGAACAGCGCGCCCTGATCGCAGAAAGGTGGGGCTTTGATGCCTCGCCTGCCGTTCAGTTTGGTCATTGGCTAAGCCAATTGCTAAGTGGCGAGTTAGGCTGGAGTCATATCTACAATCAACCGGTTAGCGAAGTTATCAATCAGCGTTTCCAACGCTCTTTTATCTTGCTGGGTAGCGCTTGGCTAATGTCGTTGCTTGTTGGCTTTGCGCTGGGCGTCATCGCCGGTGCGAAAGAAGGCTCACCACTCGACCGGCTGATTAGTGGCTACGCCTATGTCACCGCCTCAACGCCTGCTTTTTGGCTTGGCATGCTGGCAGTGCTGCTATTCTCCGTTTATCTCGGCTGGACCCCGACCTGCTGCGCCGGGCCGGTGGGCGTACTCAACCAAGACGTTAGCATGCTGACTCGATTGCACCACTTAGTACTCCCAATGATGACACTGGCCCTGCTAGGCATCGCCACCATCACCCTTCACACCCGCGCACGCATGATAGCGCTGATGAACTCCGACATCGCCCTTCACGCTTTTGCCCAGGGAGCCAGCCGATCAGATATCGCCTGGCGTCATGGCCTACGTCATGCCAGCCTCCCGGCACTAACGCTCGCTTTTGCTTCGCTGGGAGAGTTGTTTGGCGGCTCAATACTAATTGAGCAAGTATTTGCCTACCCCGGCCTTGGGCAAGCCACTGTTGAAGCAGGACTACGTAGTGACGTCCCCCTACTGCTTGGGATAGCGCTGTTTACCGCGCTGTTTGTCAGTGTCGGCAATCTGATCGCAGATAGCCTGTATCCACTTATCGATCCACGCATGGCACAGGAACAGCCATGAGAATGATCCAACCACGCTTAGCCGCCGCTGGCTATATTGGCCTTCTACTCATAGTGTTAGTTTTGCTGATTAGTAGCCCATGGTGGGCAGGTCATAGCGCGGCACAAATGCAGTTTGATGCGCGCCTTATGCCACCGAGCACCAGCCATTGGCTAGGCACCGACGCTTTGGGACGCGAGCTATGGTCGCGAACACTGGCTGGGTTAAGGCTCAGCTTTTGGGTAGGACTAAGCGCTGCGCTACTCGGCACACTCATTGCGTTAACGCTTGCGACGCTGGCGACACTTTCAACCACGTTAGATGCGCTCGTTAGCCTGCTGATTGACACGCTGCTAAGCGTACCGCATCTGATATTACTACTACTGTTAGCCTTTGCTTTAGGTGGTGGTACACAGGCAGTGATTATTGCCGTGGCGCTTACCCATTGGCCAAGTTTAGCCAGGATACTGCGAGCGGAGCTCTTTTCGCTACGCCATGCCCCCTATGTCGCTATTTCCCAGGCACTAGGAAAAAGCCGCTGTTTTATTTTAGTACACCACTTACTCCCCCATTTAATTCCCCAGTGCATTGTTGGCGCACTGTTGTTGTTTCCTCACGCCATTCTGCATGAAGCCGCACTGACTTTTCTGGGCGTAGGTTTAGACCCAACCCAACCCGCTATCGGGGTATTACTCGCCGATGCCATGCGCTACTTAACCGGGGGCTTTTGGTGGTTAGGGGTATTCCCAGGCCTAGGGCTACTGCTGATGGTGCTATCGATTGATCGTTTAGCGGTTCAATTGCGTCGCGCTCTATAACGGGAGGAAGCTAGCATGCTGAATATAGAAAACCTGACGCTGCAATTGCCCTACTACAAGCACTGGTGGCGACGAGAGTGGACCACCTGCGTTGATAACCTGTCGTTAAGCATACAACCCGGTGAAGTACATGCCGTCATTGGCGCATCCGGCGCCGGAAAAAGCCTGCTAGCCTATACGATTATGGGGTTACTGCCGGAAGCGGCAAAAACCAGTGGCCAGCTATTTTTTAAAGACACGCCATTGACCACTGAGCGCCAGCGCCAGCTAAGAGGCCGCCAGCTGGCCCTCATTCCGCAATCGCTCAATGCCCTAGACCCCCTCGCGAGTAGTCAACGCCAAGTCAGTTGGGCGGCTCGCCGGGCAGGGCAAAGCAAAACCGTCGCTTGGCGCAGCGCAGAGCGCACACTCAATCATTATCAGCTCAACCATCACGCCCAGCGGGCATACCCCCACCAGCTTTCAGGCGGCATGGCGCGGCGTGTTTTAGCCGCCATGGCCCAAATCGGCAACGCCAGCCTAATTATTGCCGACGAACCAAGCGTAGGTTTGGACCCTCAACAGCGCGATCGTGTATTGGCCTCTCTAAAGGCGCTCGCGCTTGAGGGGAAGGCCATCATGCTAATTACCCACGATTTGCGCCATGCGTTACCCATAGCCAACCATGTAACGATACTGCGCCAGGGAAAGTGCATTGAAGCCACCCCTGCCATTGCCTTTCAAGGCAATGGGGAACAGCTTAAAAGCACCTATGCCTGCGCACTATGGAATGCTCTGCCCGACAACACCTTTAGTACTCAGGTGCGTGCTAACGAAAGCGCCACCCATGCTGATGCCATCGACCCGCCTAAGGAGCCAACCATTGCTTGATGCGCAAAAAATCACCTTTGGCTTCCGTTCTCAAGCACCTCTATTAACGCAACTTTCGCTATCACTTGAACGGGGAGAATGGCTGGGGCTAAGCGGTGATTCAGGGGCAGGCAAATCTACGCTGGGAAAACTCTTGGCTGGCTTACTGCGGCAACAACAGGGGGCGATTTATAGCGACGATAAGCCATTACTATCTCGTGGACTGCGGCCGGTACAGTGGCTGCCGCAATCACCGGAGCTTGCCGTCAACCCACGTTGGCGAGTAAAGAAAGTACTCTGCGAGGCATGGTGCCCTTCCGAATCATTAATGCAGGACTTTGGCATCCAACCTGATTGGCTATCGCGTTTTCCAACTACCTTATCTGGCGGAGAATTACAGCGGGTATGCGTATTGCGGGCGTTAGCCCCGGGTGTGCGCTATCTGATCGCTGATGAAATCTCAACCATGCTCGATCCCATCACCCAAGTGGAGCTATGGCAGGCAATAAGAAAAGTTGCCGACCGCCACCAACTTGGCGTGTTAGTGATCAGCCATGACGCAGCACTGCTAGCGCGATTGTGTACTCGACGCCTCCATTTAGCCCAAGGTACGCTTAGCGCAGTTCACGACGCTCGAAGCGCCATAAACCAATGCTAATGATTAGCGTGACGCAAAGCAGCAGCCAAGACCCCACCGCTACGCCCTGCCACTGCGCCCAACGCCAAAATGGCTCTAGCCAGAATCCACCAATACTTGCCCCGAGATAGTAAAATACCAAGTACAGCGCTGAGGCACTGCCCCTAGCACCTTGTGCATAGCGACCCACCCAGCTAGAGGCCAGAGAGTGTGCTAAGAAAAAACCAAACGCGTTAATGGTGAGACCAACAATAATCAGCGGCAGAGAATTGGCCAGCGTTACCGCCGTACCTAGCATCAAAATTAAGATGCCCACGCTCATGCAGCTCGCGGGTGAAAAACGTCCGGCTAATCGGCCTGATAGCGTAGAGCCAAGCGTCCCCCCCAGATAGGTCAGAAAAATCAGCCCCAAGCTGCTAGCCGCTAATTGATAAGGCTCACCAGCCAAACGGAACGTGATATAGCTGTACTGATTGATAAAAATAAGAAAGTTAATTCCGCCCAGGCAATAAGCCGCCAACAGCACCGGCGTGCGCAAATGCCCAAGCAGATCACCGGCCGCTTGGCGAAATTTAAAACGCTTGGCTTTAAAGGCTCGACTATTGGGTAGCAGTCGCCAAAAAACTGCGCACCCGATTACCGTCATGATTCCTACCGCTAAAAATGCCGCCGAGGAGCCACCTAAGGTCGCTGCCCCACCGCCTACAATTCGGCCGCTAATACCGCCCAGCGAATTGGCCCCAATATACAGACCAACCGCACTGAGCAAAGCGGGCTTTTCAAACTCATCCCCCATCCATGCAATCGCAACGGCTGGCAACCCGCCCAGCACAAAACCCTGCAGTAAACGCAGCAATAATAAGCTTTCGAACGTAGGTGCAAACGCCAATGCGAGGGAGAGACCGCCTGCTAAGAGCAACGTGATGCGCATAATAGCCTCACGGCCAATCGCATCAGACAGGGGGCCAAATACGAGTAGCGCGAAAGCAAGGGAAAGCGTGGAGGCGGACATCAAAAAACTAACACCTAAGGTAGATACCCCATAGGTGTCCTTCAGCCCGGGGAGCAGCGGTTGCGGGACATATAAGTTGATAAAAACAAGGAACGACCCTAGGCAAAGAGCCGCAGTCGCGCGCCACCAGGCGCGCGTTCTAGCCTCGATCATATGATGTCCACACTAAGCAAAACTGATAGCAGACATTTACGGCATATAGCGGTTACTAAGCTGGGCTAAATTGGTCGGCTCTAGCGCGCGCCGGGACTGCCAATAGTAGCGCTGCCAGTAGCTGTTATCCAAACGAGAGATCATGACTCCCTTGGAAGAGGACGCGTGTAAAAAACGGCCATCCCCTACATAAATGCCCACATGGTTGTATCGACCTGGGGGGCGGAAGAAGACCAGATCGCCCGCCTGCAGCTCTTGGCGGTCGATCGGGCGTCCCTCATGTACTTGATCATAGGTAGAGCGTGGCAGCTCTAAATTAAATGTGTCACGAAACACATTTCTTACCAGAGCAGAGCAATCAATGCCTTGTTTCGAGGTGCCGCCAATTCGGTACGGCGTCCCCGCCCATCGCTGATGCTGCTCTAAAAGTGCTTGCCGAATGATCGTAGGTGGCGGCGTCTGAAGGCTACGCAGTTGGCCAGTGGCGTTACTGACCGGGGACATTGCGAGGTTTTCACCTTCTGCCAATCCCGGCAGCGCCATTGAGAAATAATTCTCGGGTGGCTCCATGCCCTGGCGTGAGGCGGAGCCCGCACAACCAGTTAAAACAGCGACAACAGCACAAACACTTACAACACGGACAGCGGTCACAGCGGGGTGTGGTGACGCAACCATGCGATTAACCTCGTAACAATAAAAATATTTAATGGGAATGAGGTATGAAAAAACTCATTTTTTTCAAACCCTGGACTATAAGCTAATTACCCTGTGCTTGGCGAGCTTCAATGCAAAATTCGCTGATCGCCCGGTAACGTATCGATATGTAGCGGCGCAAAGTGGCGCGGTTTATTACCAGGAAAATCAAGGCTCGCCCAGGGACCAGCCAGTATAGGGGCGCCACACAACCATGCGACTAACGCCTGCCGAAACCCAGCCAGAAAGCTTTCTCGCTCAGGTGTTTCGCCCATAAAAAACGAAAAACCGGCGTACATTCCCGCGGAGTACTCTTGCCAGCCAGAATAGTGATTAGCCGCCAGCTTATAAGCACGATCCAACACGTCGGCAAACGCTTGCCGGTCTAACCAACCAAGCTGGCGCGCCGCAATGGCGAGGTCGACTAATTGAGCAATGTCCCAGGCAGCCATATCTACATCGTTACAACCATCTTCATTACTTTGCACCCGACGCAGGCGGAGCAGATGATGGCGCTCCTCCTCGGCACAATCACCCGACTCTAAAATAGCGATTTCGGCATCTAAGCGATCAGGATTAAGTGTGTAGGGCGCATAGTTAATCTGGTACTCCTGACGATCCCCAGACTCGAGCATGAAGGTCAAGAATTCCTGCATGTCATCAGCACTGGTCAGATGATAATGGCTTTCCACCCATTCACGGATATCAGCGCACTCTCTAGGGCTTTCCACTTGAGGCTCACTCCACACAGCGCTATTAAGCGGCCCAACCAGCGACATGGCCGTAAAATGACTTAGCGTTGGCCGTTCACCAGGTTCACACCACGCATCAGGATGCCAATTCAACCAATGGAAAAGACTGCCGGGATCCTCTAAGTGCCAGGCAATTTCATTAATTAATGAATCGTGCTCCGGCTCTGGTAAGCAGCTTTCCCAAGCAAACCATGCTTCAAGCAAACGCTTTGGTGTGGCATAAAAGCGACACAGGCAACTACGCAAAGCGCTGGCATGCGTCATCAGTGGTTCACGCTCAAATAGGCTGCTATCCAGCGCCATATGTAAGTAAAACGCGAACTTCTCTGCCATATGAATAGTGGCAGCATGACGGCTAACCCCTTTTACTGCATTACGCTGCTTTAGCTCGTCAGGCGTAGGCTGACCAAACGGCGTCTGCGATGGCGGTATAACGCCATGAACGGCGTCTGCGGCAAGCTGATTAAGATGGTGCGCCTGGGCCGGTAGCCAATAGCGCACCAACGCTTGGTGTCCCTCATCAGCATGCAGGTCTAACGAATCCTGAAGGTAGACCGCCGCCTCGGCTCGGCGCTGCTCTGAAATAGGCGCTGATGGATTCAACTGACGCAGCATTACATCAGGTTCTCGCACGCTGGCCAGGGCCAGTAACCAATGATGGGAAGTATTCCTCCACTGTTTAATGCGTTCACGAGATGCACTCAGCGTTGGCTCATCCAGCAGCGAGCTTAGTGGACATTTCCACGGACTATGAGGCGCCTGCGTCAGGAGCTTATGCCGTGTACTCGGCGTCATACCACGCCGATCGACCCCTTCAAACAAGCTTTGGCCTCGCATATAGGCTTTCAGCACCGCGTACCAATCATGGTAACGACGGCTTATTAAGTCAGCCGCATGCGCTGCCAAATCATCAGCCTCCGCTTGGCTTAACCAGCCGCAGCAAGCGCCCGCCCACGCCAATTCAACCAGGCGTAACCAGTCCCAAGCGGCCCACTCCAGTGGCTCACCTTGGCTGACGAATGTAGTCAACACCGGTGCATAAGGGGCATCCGCAACAGCACCCCGCTGCCACTCTTGGCGCTGAGCATGGTCCATAGTGAGCAGTTCACGGGCTTCGATATCCCAGCTCTGCCGCTCCCCCTGGGCGCTTAACCACAGCATCACTTCAAGCAACTGATCGCGATCATGAACCTGCCAGATACGTGCTAGCCATTCGGGGGCGTCTGGCCAGTCAGCAGCACTTGCCGGGTAACTGAGCACAGAGCGAAAAAGCGCACATAGACGCCACGGCTGTGCTGATTGGCTCTCTGGCCATAGCGCCTGGGGTTCACATAATCGTGCCAGTGCGGCATCAAGAACTTGCCAAGTGATGCCTTCGCCTTCACTTTCTAAATCCGCTAGCGCCTGACAAGCGTCAATAAAGCGATCATCCGCGCCGGTTTCCCACCCTTTCACGCCAAGCGCTCGGCGCAGGTCGGAAAGCCAAGCGCGCAGATCGCTGTAGTCAGACGTAATACGAAGGGTAATATGATGCGCCCACGTTTGCGCCTGAGATTGTGTCAGCCAGCCTGCCGCGCCTGCTAGCGCTGCCCACTCTAGCGCCCCCAATAGTCGATCAGCTTCACCGGCTGGGGCATCCAGCGCAAAAAAGAGCTGATCAGCCAACTCGCCACGGTGTGCAATACCCAGCTGTAGCAGACGTTGTTCGGCCGCTCCCGCATCCACCGTCAGCGGATGCGGCGTAAAGGCCCAATCACACAGCACAAGCTGTTGAGCCCACCAGGCATTCAGTGCATCGGCCAAAAGACACCTCTAAGAAACAGGAAGCTATTAATGAAAATAAAAAAGAGTGAGCAGCCTACACAATAAGGCCGCTTAAAATAAAAAGAGACGCCGTTGTAACGACATCGTCAAAATGGCATTGCTAAGAGGGCATAGTGTAACGGAAAGTGGCGCGCAGGCCGATAGCGATGAAACGTTAAAACGCGGCAAAAAACGAGCGCCTAAAACAGCACTGCCCGGCGCAGGGCCGGGCAGCAAATAATGCACTAGGTTGGCTATGCTAAGCGCTTTTAACTTTACTGATTATCCATAACAACACGACTGCACCGACGGTTGCGGTCACCAACGAACCGATAAAACCGCCCGCTTGCAGACCTAACAGGCTAAATAAAAACCCGCCAAGCACTGCGCCAACAACACCGACACCAATATTGCCCAAAATACCAAAACCACCGCCACGCATGATGTTGCCAGCGATCCAGCCAGCCAAACCACCAATAATCAACCACGCAATAAAGCCCATAGTGCCTCCTTGATGTTCACTTTCGTCAGGGTTTTACCTATAACATCTTAACTGCAACGTTTTATCCGCAGTGTTTTACGTATAACTGTTGCTTGTCCTACCATAGCACACGGCGCTACTGTCCTGCCCATTTGATCCCCTTCCTTACAAGGAAACCCTATGATTCCCGATTCTCTCAAGCAATTACTGTCCGATGTAGACGGCCACCAGCAGGTAACCTGGCAAGGGCGCGACATAGCGCTGTTCAAGATGGCTTGGGGAGAAATAGCAATTAGCCTACAGGGCGCACAAGTGCTGCATTTTGCACCCGCTGACGACACCGGCTGGCTTTGGGTTACCCCCACACCCCAGGCGCTTCCAGGTGCGATCCGTGGTGGTATTCCCCTATGCTGGCCCTGGTTTGGCGACGAACGCTATGCCGATGAAAGCCCTGACCGTAACGGCCCTTTTCACGGGCTTGCTCGTCACGCTCAGTGGCGTTTAGACGCGATTGATGACCATGCTGAAGGTATTGAAGTGCATCTCTCTCCTATCGAGCGTCTACATAGTCAGCTAACCGCTCGCGTCGTCATTCAAGCGAATGCCCAACGCTTGAACGTCGAATTAATTAGCGAAAATATTGGCGAAGTACCGGTCAAGATCAGCGGTGCGCTACATACCTATTTGGCGGTTAGTGATGTGCACCAGTGCCGCCTGGAAGGGTTGGCCGGCGCACGTTATTTAGACAAACTGCGCGGTTTTGGCGAAGACCAACAACAGGGTACGCTGGCTATTCGCGGCGCCGTCGACCGTATTTATCACACCAATGAAGCCGTACTGTTGAACGATGGGCAGCGTACGCTGCGTATTGCCAAACAATCCAGCGACTCCACCGTGGTGTGGCACCCAGACAGTGATTTGCCCAGCGATACGCCAGCCGACGCGGCACGTCACTTTTTTTGCGTTGAAGCTGCTAACACCCGCCTAGATCCAGTATGGCTAGTCCCCGGCGCACAACACCTATTAGGTACGACATTAAGCCGCGGTTAATCCTCGGTTCATCAAGGCTTTGTTATCATCAAAGCAATTAATGTTTTTAAGGGAAACATAATGGATCCACAGCAATGGCTGGAGGCTGCCACCTTTGCCTTTAACCTGATCGGCATGGTGGTATGCTTAGTTGGCTTAACACTTGCGCAAAAAATGCAGCGCCGCTGGCCAGGGTATAGCGTCGCTGTGGTTGGGTTTATCATCGCCACCCTACCCATGCTTTCCCAGGTTGTACTAATAAGGAATTGATAGGATGCGCCAGCCGTTAAGTCGCGAACTGAGCAATTTATTAGAGCGAGGCCGTGACCGGCAATTAAGGCTGGCGGTAACGGGGCTGTCTCAGGCAGGGAAAACCGCGTTTCTAACGTCACTGGTTAACCAACTGCGCCACGCTGGGGTAGAGGCTCAACTGGACTTGTTACCCGCCGCCCGTGAAGGGCGTTTGCTCGGTGCGCAGCGGTTGAACCAGCCTGACCTTGGCGTGCCGCGTTTCCCCTATGATCCTGGCATGGCGGCGCTACGTGCGACGCCGCCGCGCTGGCCCGAACCCACCCGTGGCATCAGTGAACTGCGCTTACAGCTACGCTACCGCCCTGCCCAACAAGGCTGGTTCACCCCAGACATTGCCCACTTAACCCTCGACTTGTTCGACTACCCAGGCGAGTGGCTGCTGGATTTACCCCTGTTACAGCACGATTTTTACAGCTGGTGCCAGGCGCAGTCACTGCATGAAGGACCACACCGGAAGGTGTTATTCAGCGAATGGCTAGCGGAGGCTGAACAACTAGACCCTGCCGCCGAGGCTGATGAAGCTAAACTGGCAGCGCTCGCAGATGCCTATGCCCAAGGTCTTCGCCGGGCCAAACAAGCAGGATTTTCCGATCTTCAGCCAGGACGTTTTTTGCTCCCTGGCGAGCTAGATGGCGCGCCAGTCCTACAATTTTTTCCGCTACCTGAATTAAATGCACCAAAAGAAACCCTGGAAGCACTACCTGATACTAGTATTTACGCCACCTTGGCCGCGCGCTTTCGCTACTATCAGCAGCAAGTGGTACGGCCCTTTTATCGTGACCATTTCCGTCGTTTCGACCGTCAGATTGTGCTGGTCGATGTGCTTGGTGCGCTTAATGCCGGGCCGGAACGCTTTGAAGACCTTTCCCATGCGCTGCGCCAACTGATGCAAAGCTTCGATTACGGCAAGCGCAGCCTGTTGACGCGCCTATTTGCGCCGAAAATAGACCGTCTGGCCATTGCTGCAACTAAAGCTGATCACGTGACGCCCGACCAGCACGGCAATGTTGTGCAACTGCTGGAGGCGTTACTCGCTGAGCCACTTAAAGACCTGCGCTTTGCCGACATTCCGGTGAAGGCATTGTCACTGGCAGCCATACGCGCCACTGAAGCCCGTGAAGTGCTCCACGAAGGCAAACGCACCCCCGCGCTAAAAGGCACTACCCTTGAAGGTGAAGACGTACTGGTCTACCCGGGTGACGTGCCAAACCGCCTTCCGAAACCCGACTTTTGGCAGCAGCAAGGCTTCGACTTTCCCAGCTTTCGCCCAATGTCTGTTGACAGCGAAGCGCTTTCACACATCCGCATGGACGCCGCTATCGACTGGCTGATTGGAGATAAATTGATATGAGTAATCCTCAGCCGCGCCGGGATTTTCAAACACAAGAAGCACCCGCCCTCAGCCCCGAACAGTTGCGGCAGCGTGAAAGCTTTGCCGCGACTGAATCGCATCAGCCGCTGACTCCCCAGGCAGACATCAAAGCACTTCCGGAAGCGAGCCTGAGCACACCCCGAAAGCGCCGTTGGGGGTTGATGTTTGCCCTGGTCGGCGGTGCTACGTTGGGCAGCGTAGAACTGGCCACCGGCATTCCAGACGCCTTTTCCCAGTCACAGTGGATGACCATGGCCTGGCAGCTGTTTGGCATTAGCTTGATCGGTTTAGGCGGCTTGTCGTTGTTGAAAGAGCTTGGCCGTCTGCGCCGTTTAAAGCGCCATGATCGATTACGTCATGACCTCGCCGAGCTGCCACAGCGCTCTACCAAGCAAGCCCAATCCATGGCAGAGCAGCTCAAGCGCCAGCTAAAACTGAGCGACGATGATCCTCATTGGCAGGCGTTTCAACGCGCCTGCCAGCCCCACCATAGCGGTGAAGAGATACAAACACTGCTGCGCTACCACCTACTGGCACCCCGCGACCGCGAAGCCCAGCGGCTGATTACCCGTATGTCCGGCGAAACGGCCATTACGGTGGCTATCAGCCCACTTACATTGGTGGATATGGCACTGGTGGCCTGGCGCAGCCTTGCCATGGTCGACAGACTCTGCCGACTTTATGGATTGGAACTAGGCTATGCCAGCCGTCTACGGCTTTTCCGTAATGTGCTGCATAACATGGCCTTTGCGGGGGCCAGTGAACTGGCCACTGACGCCAGCATGGATATGCTTTCGCTTGATTTAGCAGGCAGGCTTTCCGCCCGTGCGGGCCAAGGCTTGGCCACGGGCCTGCTGAGCGCCCGTTTAGGGCTACGCGCCCAGCGTCTATGTCGCCCGGTGGCCTTTACGGATGAAGAGCAACCCAAGTTGGCCGATCTACGCCAAGACCTGTGGAGGCAAATCAAACGGCTCGATAAAGAGCCCGTTGCACAAGATCGTTAAATGGGATGGTTCGAGGCGATCCAATCGAGAAACGTGCGTTTGCCAGCCCCATTGTCATTTGGGTTGGCATCAATGATGCCGTAACCATTAGGCGTCGCCAGACTGAGATGCTTCAGTCCGACCAGCATGCCACGCTCAAGCATGTCTTCGACTAGCCCTCTCCAACCCAGCGCTACGCCTTGTCCTGCAATCGCCGCTTGAATCAACAGCGTATAGTTATTGAAATCCAATTCGGAAGATTGCCCATAAGGCGTCCCGCCCATTTGCTTGAAGTATGTCGGCCAATCCAGCCAGTGCTGCCGTTGATCAGCGGTAAGGGTCAGCATGGGGACTTCAGCAAGCGATGAGAGCTGTTCCAAAGGGCCGTACTGCTTCAAAAAACCAGCACTACAGACGGGAAAAACCTCTTCCTGAAACAATGGAGAAGCGTTTTTCATCCCCCGTTCATCACAGAACATAATGGCCACATCGACCTCTTGCCCTCTCCAATCAAAGACTTCCTGGCTAGTTAAAATGCGCACGTCGATATTAGGGTGCTGCTGCCGAAATATCGGCAGCCGCGGCATCAGCCAGTAAGCAGCCAACGAAAAATCGGTCAAAATATTGACGTGCGGATTATGCTGGCGATGCTGCAGCCGTTCGATCGTCTCCTCGATGATCGAAAACCCCTCCTGAACACTGGCAAACAGCGCATGACCAGATTCGGTCAGTCGCACGCCACGGTATACCCGGTCAAAAAGCCGCAAGCCAAGCTCTTCTTCCAACGCCCGAACCTGCTGGCTGACCGCCGACTGGGTCGAACGCAGTTCATGAGCTGCTGCAGTAAAGCTCAGATGTCTGGCTGCTGCCTCAAAGACTCTCAATCCATTCTGCGACACCCTTTTACCCGCCACTGACATTAGCTCACCTAATGGGAAACATTAAAAAATAGCCAGTTTACAGCATAACGGATTAGCAGAGAGACTGGTTAAGAATTGATACGCGCCACGACCTGGAGTTTCTGCACATGACTGCTCGACAACCTAACATTCTCTTTCTGATGGCCGACCAGATAGCAGCCTCGGCGATGCCCTTCCACGGCCACCCCATCGTAAAGACTCCCCACCTCTCACGATTGGCAGATGAAGGGGTAGTGTTCGACTCAGCCTACTGCAACACCCCGCTGTGCGCGCCATCTCGTTTTACGCTGATGGCAGGTCAATTGCCGTCACGTATTGGAGGTTATGACAATGCCGCTGATTTTCCAGCGGACACTCCCACTTTCGCCCATTATCTACGCGATGCTGGTTACTACACTGCCCTCACCGGCAAGATGCATTTCTGCGGCCCTGACCAGTTGCATGGTTTCGAGGAACGGCTGACCACCGACATCTACCCGGCCGACTATGGCTGGTTTGTCGACTGGGAAAACTTTCATGAACGGCCTAGTTACTACCACAATATGTCGTCGGTGATTCAGGCGGGGCCATGCGTGCGCTCCAACCAGCTCGACTTCGACGATGAAGTCGCTTTCCGAGCAAAGCGCTTTCTTTACGATTATGCCCGCAATGGCGAGCAGCGTCCCTTCTGCCTGACCGTTTCAATGACGCACCCACACGACCCTTACACCATCCCTCAGGAGTACTGGGACCGCTACCAGCACGACGCCATCGACATGCCACGGGTGCCCTATTCAAGAGAGCTGATGGATCCACACTCCAAGCGGCTGCGTCATGTTTACCAGTGCGATGAGGGCACCATCAACGATGAGCAGATCCGCAACGCGCGCCATGCTTATTATGGGGCGCTAAGCTATGTCGACGATCAAATCGGTGACGTGCTTAAAGCGTTGAAGGAGACTGGCCTCGCTGAAAACACCATCATTGTTTTCTCAGGTGATCACGGTGATATGCTCGGCGAGCGCGGCCTGTGGTACAAGATGAGCTGGTTCGAGGGCTCGGCACGCGTGCCGATGATTATCCATGCGCCACAACGCTTTACTCCAGGCAGGGTGCGTGAATCGGTGTCGACCATGGATCTGCTGCCAACGTTTGCCGAACTAGCCCACGGTGGAAGTGCACCGGAGTATGCCGTGCCGATTGATGGTCGCAGCCTCTTGCCGCACCTGACGGGTAACGGTGGTCACGACGAGGTAATCGGCGAGTATCTTGGCGAAGGGGCTATTGCACCGCTACTAATGATTCGTCGCGGTCGTTACAAATTCGTCCACACTGCACCAGACCCAGATCAGTTATTCGATCTCGAAGCTGATCCGCTAGAGCTCAACAATCTCGCCGAAAGCCCTGCTTATCAGGAATTATGTAAGGAGTTTCGCAATGAGGTCGCCAGTCGCTGGAACTATGAGCAAATGCATAATGAAGTGATTGCCAGTCAACGGCGCCGCAAACTGGTTTCGCGGGCCCTTAAGCAAGGCAAAGTGACGCCATGGGATTATCAGCCCACTTTCGATGCCAGTACCCAGTATATGCGTAACAACATAGACTTGGACGACCTAGAGCGTCGAGCACGTTTATCAGCCGCCGCCTCCGTAACAAACAACCGTTGATTCATCATTTAACCACTACCACCCTAAAATAAAGATGATAAGACGGCGGATGCGCCCATTATTAATAATAAGGGAAATTCTATTATGAGCACTAAAAGCGACCCTGAGTCGCCGCCTATGGCTAGTGATATGCAAACCGACTACGTGGTCGGGCAGGATAATATCGAGGGGAGCTTTGGCCCCATCGGATTTGATATCCATAATCGCGTTTTTGCTGTATCCGCCCTTTCTTCGGTCGTGTTTATTATCCTTACGCTGCTATTTCCTGAACGCGCAGGGAGCATTTTTCAGTCGATCGTCGCTTTTTCCACGGGAACCCTGGACTGGTATTTCATGATCCTGGTGGATTTCTTTATTCTGTTTTGCTTGGCACTCGTGGTCTTGCCTTATGGATCAGTCAGGCTAGGGGGGCCTGACGCTCGCCCGGATCATAGCTATCTCTCTTGGTTTGCAATGCTGTTCACTGCAGGCATTGGCATCGGCTTACTGTTTTTTGGCGTTCTAGAGCCGGTTTACCACGCCAATGTTTCGCTGCCTTTAGGTATTACGTCGCCCTTCGGAAGTGATGGAACACTGAACCCAGACGCTATTGCGGATGCTAGTGCCATGGGGCTTGCGGGCACCTATCTTCACTGGGGGCTGCATGGCTGGGCGGTGTATGTTGTGATGGCTCTCGCACTGGGCATTTTTACCTATAACAAAGGCCTGCCATTTTCGATACGTTCAGCATTTTTTCCAATTCTGGGCGAACGTGTCTGGGGCTGGTGGGGTCATGCCATCGACATTCTGGCAGTGTTTGCCACTCTCTTCGGACTGGCCACATCCCTTGGGCTTGGCGCACAACAAGCGAATGCGGGGATGAACTTCGTCTTTGGCATGGAGGTAAACACCACCACCCAGGTGATCGTCATCGTGCTGGTAACGGCAGTCGCGCTAGTGTCAGTATGGCGCGGACTAGAGGGTGGCTTAAAGAAGCTGTCTGAATTCAATATGATCCTGGCTGTATTGTTTTTCTTCTTTGTATTGTTTGCCGGCCCAACGTTGATTGCGCTAAGCGGTTTCATGTCCGGGCTTGTCACCTATGTTGCTGACTTTCTGCCTCTATCTGCCCCTTTCGGCCGTGACGATGATGCCTACCGTCAATCCTGGACTATTTTCTACTGGGCGTGGTGGATCAGTTGGGCACCTTTCGTCGGCATGTTTATCGCCCGCGTGTCACGAGGCCGTACAGTGCGAGAGTTCGTGCTCTGTGTGCTGCTTGTTCCCAGCTTGTTCATCTTTATTTGGATGGGCGTCTTTGGCGCTACGGCGTTAGATCAGCTCTACGAAAACCCCGCCAGCAGCTTGGTTAAAGAGTATGTTATCGACAACTACAGACCTGAATTATCGCTATTTGGCATGCTTAATGAGCTGCCTCTGACAGGTATTATGTCCACCTTAGGTATCGTGTTGGCACTGATATTCTTTGTTACCTCGTCAGACTCGGGGTCTTTGGTGATCGACACTATCACGGCCGGCGGAAAAATTGACGCTCCCCGCCCACAGCGCATGTTTTGGGCAATTGTTGAGGGGCTTATCGCTATCGTACTGCTGATTGGTGGCGGCTTATCAGCGCTTCAGGCAGGCGTGACAGCAACGGCCATTCCATTCTCAATTGTTATGCTGTTGATGTGCTACTCGATCATTAAAGCGCTGAATGGCGAGTTAAAGCATATGCGCCGCTAACGAGGACATTAGGACGATAGTAAAGAGCCTCTGCTAACATCAGCAGAGGCTCTTTACTTATCAGTACGACATGACACTACGCTTCAAGCCAAGCGCTGTTCAGTCTCGGCATCAAACAGCACGGCGCGGGCCATATCGACGCGTAGCGACAAGCGTTCGCCGGGGGCAATTGCACATTTAGGCCCTACCCTAGCGGTGATTTCCTGCTCTCCCAGCGGCAGGCGTAGCAGAATATCGGCACCGGTCGGCTCAACGACGCTTACCTTGGCCTCCATTAATGTCCCTTCCGCCTGCTCGCTCAGCCGAACATCCTCCTCGCTGAAGTGTTCTGGTCGCAGCCCAAGAATAATTGGCTTATTCAGCTGTTCCACAAGCCCCGCTGCATTGCGTCCAGAGGGCCATGGCAGCAAGAGATCATCTTCATCAGGGGTGGCAATACGTAGTGCATAGCCATCGCCCGCCGCCTCTAGCGTCGCGCGAATAAAGTTCATCGATGGTGACCCCATAAAGCCTGCGACGAACATATCGACCGGGTTGTTATACACCTCATCGGGGCTACCAAGCTGCAGGATATTGCCATCACGCATCACCGCAATGCAGTCGGCCAGGGTCATTGCTTCAACTTGGTCATGGGTGACGTAAACAATTGTGGTGCCTAAGCGCTGGTGGAGCTTTTTAATCTCGGTACGCATATCCACCCGCAGCTTTGCGTCCAGATTTGATAGCGGCTCGTCAAATAGATACACCTTGGGTTCACGGGCCAGCGCCCGCCCCATGGCCACCCGCTGACGCTGGCCACCCGAAAGCTGGGCAGGCTTACGTTCAAGCAAGTGGGAGATTTGCAACAGGTCGGCCACGCGCTCTACGGCACCGACACGCTCGGCTTTGGGTACCTTGCGCATTTCCAGCCCAAAGCTGATGTTTTGCCGTACGGTCATGCTGGGATAGAGCGCGTAGGACTGAAACACCATGGCAATATCCCGCTCAGCGGGCGTGCGCCAAGTGACGTCTTCGCCGTCGATATAGATATTGCCGCTAGTCACTGGCTCCAGCCCGGCGATGGCGTTCATCAGCGTGGATTTACCACAGCCAGATGGCCCCACCAAAATCAGGAACTCACCGGAGTCAATCGAAATACTGACATCTTTCAGCACCCGCTCGCTGCCGAACTCTTTGCGCACGTTGTGAATTTCTAACGCTGCCATAATGAAAACCCCATTGTAAGACTGCTGACAAAGTTGTTATTCCGGTCTGAACAACCCTTGGCGGGGGCGCTGTAAATCCTTCCCTGGACGCTACTTTCGCCATCCATGGCGAAAGACCCCCGCTACGGGTTGATTCTGACCTTGCTAAAGAAACCTTTAGAAAGTTGTCACCAATCTGATTGTTATTAGCCTTTCACGGAGCCTGCCGTCAGCCCGCGCACGAAATACTTTCCGGCCAGCACATACACCACCAGCGTTGGCAGTGCTGCAATCATCGCGGCGGCCATATCGACGTTGTACTCACGCACACCAGTGGACGTATTGACCAAATTGTTGAGCGCCACCGTCACCGGCTGGGTGTTGTGGGCCGAGAACGCCACGCCGAACAAAAAGTCATTCCAAATCTGGGTAAATTGCCAGATAACTGACACGACAATAATCGGCGCGGAAACCGGTAATAAAATGCGCCAGAAAATACGGAAGAATCCCGCGCCATCCAGCTTCGCCGCAGAGACCAGCTCGTTAGGAATTCCGACATAGAAGTTGCGAAAAAACAGCGTGGTAAAGGCAATGCCAAAAACCACATGCACCAGAATCAGCCCCGCACGTGAGCTGGAAAGCCCTAACCAACCCAAGGTTTGTGCCATTGGTAACAACACCACCTGAAACGGGATAAAGCAACCAAATAGCATCAATGCAAAGACCAATTCAGAGCCTTTAAAGCGCCATTTGGTCAGCGCATAGCCGTTTAGCGCCCCAACCGTGGTGGAGATCAGCACGGCAGGAATCACCATTGCAAAGGAGTTCCAAAAGTAACCGCCGACACCTTCACAGCGCATACCGGTACACGCTTCTCCCCAGGCTTTCGTCCAGGGTTCAAGGGTTGGGTTTTGCGGCAGCGATAGCAGCGTTCCCGCACTTATTTCGCTCAACGGTTTAATAGAGGTCATCAGCATGACCACCATCGGCAGGATATAAAACAGCCCCGCCACAACAAGTACGCCATAAAGCACAGCACGTAACAGCCGTGCGGCAGGCGTTTGCCGACGAATCACGTTAGCCATGTTTACGGCTCCTTAGTTCGGAATAGAGGTAAGGAATCAAAATCGCCAGAACACCACCGAGCATTAACATAGCGCTAGCAGAGCCGAGTCCGATCTGAGCACGATTAAAGGCGTGGGTGTACATAAAGGTGGCCGGCAGATCGGTGGCGTAGCCAGGCCCGCCGCCGGTTAGTGCTACCACTAAATCAAAGCTCTTAATCGCAATATGGGCCAGAATCATCACCGCGCTGAACACCACCGGGCGCAGGCACGGCATCACCACCCGCCAGTAAATACGCGGCAGGCTAGCACCGTCTAACTGAGCAGCTTTGACGATGCTGTCATCAATGCCCCGCAGCCCTGCCAAAAAGAGCGCCATCACAAAGCCGGATGCCTGCCAAACCGCTGCAATCACCAGGGTATAAATCGCCATATCAGGATCAACGATCCAGTCGAAGCGAAACGACTCAAACCCCCAGCTTTGCACCATCGCCTGAATGCCCAGCTGGGGATTCAGCAGCCACTTCCATACCACGCCCGTAACAATAAACGACAGTGCCATGGGGTAGAGATAAATCGTGCGCAGCGCGCCCTCTTGGCGAATTTTCTGATCCAGTAGAATTGCCAACAGCGCGCCAATCACCAAACAAATCACAATAAACAGCACGCCAAACAGCATCAGATTGGTAGAGGCTATCCACCAACGCTCGTTGGCCATTAGCCGCGTATATTGGCCAAAACCAACAAAATCGTAGCTAGGCAACATACGCGAGCTGGTTAGCGACAACACAAAAGTCCACAACATAAAGCCGTAAACAAAAAACAGAGACACCGCAACAGAAGGGGCAAGTACCAAACGGGGTAGCCAGGCTTGAAGCCAGCCAGACGCCGTCGGCCGCACTGCAGTGCGCGTCGTGGGTTCACTCATGAGAATATCCCTCGCCAGTCAGCCGCTAGCACCGCCGTTGCGGCGGCGCTAGTTACGTCACTTATTAAAAGTACGCAGTGGCTTAGAAAGAGGCGGTTTCAGCCGCACTTACCAACCGTTCAGCAGCTTCTTCGGCAGGCATATTGGTGTCATTGAAGTAATTGGTCACAACATCAAAGATCGCTCCCTGGACATCCGCGCGCACCGCCATCCCGTGAGCCAAGCTGGGGACTAAACCGCCTTCATCAGCGGTGCGTTGGAAGTCAGCAAGTGACTGCTGAGCACAGCTATCAAACTCACTTATATCTAGGTCGGCTCGCGCAGGAATGGAGCCTTTGGCAAGGTTAAAAGCTTCCTGGAAAGTCGGCTCTAAGACTAAGCGTGCCAGGGTCTGCTGAGCCTCACGCCCGGCGTCGTCGCTCATTCGAAACATCGTTAGGCTATCGATATTCAACGTAAAGGCGTCTTCAGTACCGGGCGCCGCCGCGCACAGATAGTCTTCACCGGCAGTAAGGCCTGCGGCGGTGAACTCCCCTTTGGCCCAGTCACCCATTATCTGGAAGCCTGCAGTGCCTTCAATGACCATGGCAGTGGCAATGTTCCAATCGCGGCCAGACATGCCCTCATCCATCAGCTCACGTAGACGCTTAAAGTCTTCTAGCGCAGCGATCATCTGCTCCCCACCAAGCGCCTCTGGGTCTAGCTCCACCAGCGCCTGCTGATAAAACTCGGCTCCCTGGCTACCCAGCACGACACTTTCAAACACCGTTGCGTCTTGCCACGCTTGGCCACCATGGGCTAGCGGTACAAAACCCGCCTCACGAATGGCTTCACCAGCGGTAAAAAGCTCATCCAGCGTGGTGGGCATTTCAACGCCTGCCGCTTCAAGAACGTCAGGGTTCGCCCATAGCCAATTAACACGGTGAACGTTCGCGGGGACGGCAACATAGTGGCCGTCGTAGCGCATAATATCGGCAACTATTTCAGGTAGTAGGTCATTCCAGCCTTCAGCGGCAGCGACCTCGTCTAAATTACCCAGAAGGCCGAGCTTGCCCCACTCTTGAATTTCGGGGCCATTAATGAGCGCAGCGGAAGGCGGGTTACCAGACATTGCACGAGACTTAAGTACCGTCATGGCGGTTTCACCACCACCCCCGGCCACAGCGAAATCCTGCCAGCCATAGCCTTCGGCTTCCATTAACTCTTTGAGGACGTTTGCTGCGCGGGCTTCACCGCCTGAGGTCCACCAGTGCAGCACTTCCACTTCGTTGGCTTGGCTGGTGCTGGCCGCCATGCTGGTGCCAGCCGCCACGGCTAATGCGAATACGGACTTTTTAAACGTAGGCACGTTAAATACGGGCATATTGATACTCGGCATGAATAGCTCCTGCTGTTGTTATTGTGCTGTTGTTTTTGTGCTTATGAGATGTCGTTGCTGATGATGCTCGACTGAACGACTCACAGCAGAGTACGCCACCCTGGCACACAACGGGAGTTACCGAGTCCTGCATAGTCTTGGCAATTTATTAATAGTGTTAGGGTTTTATTACAAGTCAGTAACACTCGTTTGGCGCGGTAGCGTTAACGTGGCCACTAACCCGCCTGCCGAGTGATTCGATAAGACGATATCACCTCCATGAGCACGGGCAATATGTCTGGCAATGCCAAGTCCCAGGCCACTGCCACCGGTATAACGGCTTCGAGAGGCTTCCAGACGCACAAAAGGTGAAAATACTCGGGAAAGCTGCGCATCAGGAATACCTGGCCCATCATCATGAATGCGCAATGTTACGATGCCCGCCTGCTCTGCCAGCGTTACGGTTGCTTTCTGGCCGTAAAACACCGCGTTTTCAAGCAGGTTTGCTAAGCAGCGTTTTAGCGCCAGAGGCTTAACGGTTAGCGGTAACACAGCGCCATGGAGTGATACCTCACCGCCGTACAGGCGTAACCCTTCGGCAATCTCCAACAACAGCGCGTTAAGATCTGTAGGCTGGGGTTCTTCATGCAGATCCAACCCTTTGACCGAGGCCAGTGCGCCTTTGACCAGCTCACTCAACTCGTCAAGCGAGGCGCAAAAACGTTCACGCTGAGCCGCATCATCGAGCATTTCGGCACGCAGCCGCATGCGTGTAATGGGAGTCTTAAGATCATGAGAAATCGCCGAAAACAGCCGCTCGCGCTCATCAACCTGTTCTTGAATGCGCCGCTGCATACGATTAAAGGCCGCTGCGGTAGCGGCCACTTCTTTAGGGCCGCTCTCTTTAAGTGGCGGGCTAGCCAAATCATCACCCAACTGACGTGCTGCTCGGGAAAGCCGTGCCAACGGCCGAGTTACACTGGTAATACCTAGTAACGAAAGCGCCAGCACGCTTAGCAGCACCAACACGCCGACCAATAAACGCTCTTCAGACAGCCAACGGTAGCCGCTAAAAATATCCGGGACGCCCAGTAGTGTGGCCACGTAAAGCCAGGTATCCGGAGCCAACTCCAACTGCACCACTAAGATAGGGGGCGAAAGCGGCTCCATTAACAGACTGTGCTGCCCCCAACGGGGTGGTAAATCGTAAAGCAGCACTTCGTTATTGAAGACACGCAAGCTTTCCGGGCGGGAAAATTCCACTACCACATCGTCAATGGAGAGCTGCTGGGTCAAAATAGAGCGCACGTTGTCTACCACGACCTCTTTTTCCGGGCCGCTGCCAATATCTTCGACATGAATGCGTCGCTCATTCACGCTGACAAAAAAACGCGTGCCACCCATGCTACGCAGCTGATCCAACACAATGTGTCGATAATCTACCGGCAGCGAACGGAAAAACCGCATGGTCGAGGCAATACTGAAGGCCATGTTGCTGGAAAGCTCATCTAACTGTTCAAGCTGGCTGGCCCGCACCTGGGAAGTCCATAGCGCATAGCTAGCCGCTTGAGCAACCAGCACGCCCGTAATCATAATGACCACAAAGCGCCCACGTAGACTGCTTGGCAACCAGCTCGCGAGGATGCGCTTAATGCCTTTCACGAAGCGGCTTCTACCCTGGCGGTCAACACATAACCAGCCCCACGCACGGTGCGAATCAGTTGTGAGTGCTGTGCATCTTCCCCCAACCGCTGGCGCAAGCGGCACACATGTACGTCAATCGAGCGGTCTAGCGGTGGTGCTTCACGGCCGCGGGTCAATGTGTAGAGATCATCGCGAGTAATGACGGTGGCAGGCCGCTCCAGAAACACCTGCAGTAGTTGGAAGTCTGCACCGGAAAGTGCGGTGCGAATACCTTCCTGGTCAATCAGTTCGCGGGTCATACGATCCAGTTGCCAGTCGCCAAAGCGAACCCAGCGAGCCTCTTGGGTCGGCGCGCCAGTTGCTGCCGGGCGGGCTCGACGCAACACCGCTTTAATCCGCGCCAGCAACTCACGAGGATTGAAGGGCTTAGCGATATAGTCATCAGCGCCTAACTCAAGCCCCAAAATGCGGTCGGTATCATCGGCACTGGCGGTGAGCATAATAATCGGCGTATCGCTGGTTTTGCGCAGCTCCCGGCAGATAGTAAAACCGTCATCCCCCGGCATCATGACGTCAACGACCAATAAGTCTGGCGATTGATCAACCAGTTGCTGATACAGCGAATCTGCCCCGTCGGCGGTCAACACGTGATAGCCGTGACGCCCTAAATAGTCTGCCAACAGTTCGCGGATTTCCGAGTCGTCATCAACGACCATCAAGGTAGCAGGCGTGGTTGTCATGGTAGCAATATGCCCTGGGTTATTATTACTCGTTATTATCATTTTAGGGGCTAGATGATGGTGGAGTGGCCACCCTA